>NZ_PKUU01000005.1 GCF_002899675.1 Clostridium sp. chh4-2
TGCGGGTCTTAGTATCACTTAGGGGCGAATCCCGAATCCCAATTGTCCTTTTTTCATTCTCCCCCCGCCCGGGTTCCCGTAAAGACCGCCTCTCCCTTCCCCGCATCTCGATTCCGGGCATACCCCTTCGCCACCCCCGTTAAATAACAATCTAGCTTATTTGATGGGTTTTCTGTAAAAGGAGCCATAAAATGCATTGGTCTTAAAGACATTGATGATTACTTTGTCGTCGATCTGGCGCATCAGCTGTACTGCATTTTGGAGTTCATAGGAAGAGATTACGGTGTGGAGCAGATACATTTTCTTCTTGCTGTACCCTCCCACCGCTTCCACGCAGGAAATCCCATGGCGGAAGTCGCGGATGTATGCCTCGATCACCTGAGGGGCTAAAACGGTGGTGATCTGGAGGGTCAGCCGTTCGTACCTATGGTGAAAGGCCGATATAATCTTCGTTGCAATATATTGAAATACAATGGAATATCCTGCGTATTCCCAACCGAACAGCGCGCCGTAAACTGCAATCAGCACCACATTTCCCGCGAACACATATTCCCATATGGATCTGTCCTTTTTATTGGACACATATAGGGCGATAAAATCGGTTCCGCCTGCCGAAGCATTTCCCCGCAGTGCGATCACGGTGGCAAATCCGAAGGCAACGCCGCCGAAAATCACATTTAATATCTCATCATCAAATAAAGGTGAAAAATTGCACACCTTCAGCAAAACACTGGCTGTCAGTACCTGCACCAAAGAAAACAGCGTGAACCTGATGCTGATGCTTTTGCTGCAGATCCACGCCACCGGAAGATTCAATAAAAGCAGCGCCAGTGAAGTCGAAATGGGTATTCCTACCACGCTTCCAAGCCGGTTTACCAGCAGGGCGATTCCCATGAACCCTCCTGAAACCAGATTCGCCGGCTGAACAAACACCTGTACCGCATAAGCCTGAAGCGCAGCCGACGCGATCACTGACATTAAGGTCACCAACGCTAAAAGGGCGCCTTCCGAATTTTCCCATTCTGTCATTTTTCCCATATCCAGTCATTCCATTCTTTTTATTATCAGCCTGAATGGCCGTATGAATTAGTATTCCTGGATTTTTTTCTTAAATACATGGGAATTTATGACTGGACCGCTTTACATTTTTCCCGATACTTCATCGTCCAAATGGATTCTGGAACCGGTTGCTCCGCATTGACCCTGGTATTTTCCTCTGTATGGATTTTCAGCATTTCCATCCAGTTGGGCGAATACCAGCTGGCCGATTCTCCGGCCGGTCTGCAGTTCAATGGCACAGCGGTTGGCATTAAAAAGTTCCAGGGTGATCTCCCCTTCAAATCCCGGATCTACCCAGCCGGCATTTTGAATGAACAGGCCCAGACGGCCAATGGAACTGCGGCCTTCCACGAAAGCGGTCAGATTATCCGGCATGCGGAAATACTCCAGCGTGGTGGCAAGCACAAATTGTCCCGGAAGCAGAATGTACTGGTTGGCCTCTATGGTTTTATATTCCACTTTTTTTCCCATTTTAACGATAGAATTGCAGTCGTCTTCTACAATGCTGAAAGTACTGCCCAAACGGATATCAACGCTGGCAGGCTGAATCTGGTGATCCTCTAAAGGTGTGATTCCCAGAGTTCCATTAGAAAGCATGGAACGTATTGTCTTGTCAGAAAGTATCATGATCATTCTCCTATATCTGTTTTTATATTTTGATTTTTATATTCTTTCCGTTTTAAAAATTCCTTTATGATTCAGGAAATGCTTTGACGGATGATTTTACTTCATTCTATATGAGGGAAGACACAAGCGCTTTTTGGAATAAAACAGGTGTAATATCAGGATAAGTCAGATTCTCCGGCAGATGTTCGAAGAAAGACACTTCTTTCATCTCACTTTCCGGGAGCGTTCCGATTTCTTCAATTCTGGCAACAAATACCATTCCATTTGCTCCGTCTTCTCCCTCTCCTGCCCAATAGTCAAATGCGGGTTTTATCTGGTACTTCACCGCTCCTGATTCCTCATATAATTCCCGCTCGGCAGCCTCTTTTGGCGTTTCACCATTTTCTATATGGCCTCCCTGCGTTTCCCAAGTGGTACGCTGTTTATGTCTGCTCAACATTATTTTTTCCTTGTATACGGATAAAATAACAACAAATTTGTATTTTTCCAGTGTGTTCAGTGGAAATATTCTGCACTTCATAATCTGTTCTCCGATCCTCCTGCCATAGTGCTTTTTATATCATAGGATTCGGGTGTTAAAAGGTCTTGCCCCGCAAATTGTCTAAAGTGTTTGCAGGGTTCGGAACTAAGGAATCCTAAGACCGCCGAATTTTGCTAATAACGAGACGAAAATGCAGAACTCGCTGCGCTCAGACATGCTGTCATTTTCGTCTCAACGCAAAATCCGGCAGTCTAAGGATTCCTAAATTCCTGCACATGCAAACACTTTAGACAATTTGCGGGGCAAGACCTTTTAACACCCGAATCCTATGATATAAAAAAGAGCTGCCTTTCCCCCACAGAAAGCAGCTCTTTGGTCACGATCAAAACCGTCACACTAATAGTTATGTATCTTGGCATCCCCATGCCAAAGAAATTCGCAAGGCACCCCTTTGTGCTTCTCACATGGACAATATAGCACTTTTATTAATAGATGTCAACTTTTTTTGTGCATTTTTGCATAAGTGACAATAAATCGACATCAGTTTTATGAATCTTTACCACAAAAGTCTTTATACCAAAGACATTTGTCTTTTTCCCATAGCTTTCATAATTTTTACAAAAACTGCACATACTTCTGTTATTGCAATATTAGTAACATGAAATGGAGGTTATTATGAATTTTTCCAGTCGGTTATCAGATAATATGGACTACTTAAAAAGCAAGCTGGATGTGGACACTAACTTTGACGTAGTCTATCGTGTCATAAATTTGGGTGGACGCAAAGCCTGTCTTTACTTTATCGACGGTTTTACAAAGGACGAAGTATGGCTGAAGATTTTCCCGTCTTTCTTTGCATTAAAGCCGGAAGATCTGCCGGAAGACATACATGAATTTTCTAAAATGTTTATTCCCTACGGAGAGGTCGGCATTGTTAAAAATGATGACGATATGATTTTACAGCTCCTCTCCGGCGTTTCCTGCCTGTTCATCGACGGTTATGCCGGATGCCTGACCGTAGACTGCCGCACCTATCCGGCCAGAGGCGTCTCCGAACCGGAAAAGGACAAGGTGATGAGAGGTTCCCGCGATGGTTTTGTAGAGACTCTGATCTTTAATACAGCTTTGATCCGCCGAAGAATCCGCGATCCTAAGCTGACCGTGGAGATCATGAACGCAGGAGAAAGCTCTCATACCGACATCGCAATTTGCTATATGAAAAACAGGGTGGACGACAAGCTTTTAGACCTGATAAAAACCAGAATAGAGAAACTTCATGTGGACGCACTGACCATGAACCAGGAAAGCTTGGCCGAATGCCTTTATCCAGGCAAATGGTACAACCCGTTTCCTAAGTTCAAATTTTCCGAACGCCCCGACACTGCAGCAGCTTCAATACTGGAAGGAAATGTAATCATACTGGTGGACAACTCCCCGGCCGCCATGATTCTGCCCTCTTCTGTATTCGATATCATAGAAGAAGCGGATGATTACTATTTTCCGCCCATTACGGGAACTTATCTCCGCCTTTCCCGAATGGTAATCTCTATTTTAACGCTGCTGCTCACGCCGACATGGCTTCTGCTCATGCAGAATACGGACATCATACCGCCGTGGCTGGAATTTATCAAATTATCTGATCCCGCTTATGTTGCGCTGATCTTCCAGCTATTGATACTGGAATTTGCCATCGACGGACTGAGGCTGGCCGCAGTCAATACGCCCAGCATGCTGACCACACCTCTGAGTGTTATCGCAGGTATTGTTCTGGGTGAATATTCGGTGAAATCGGGCTGGTTTAACAGTGAAACCATGCTTTATATGGCTTTCGTAACGGTTGCAAACTATTCCCAGGCCAGTTTTGAGCTGGGCTATGCGCTTAAATTCATGCGCATTCTTCTGCTGATCCTGACCGCAGTATTTAATATATACGGTTATATTGCAGGAATTATCATTTCCGTCTGTGCAATTGTATTTAACAAAACCATTGCAGGAAAGAGCTACATCTATCCGCTGATACCATTTAATTTTAAAGCGCTGAAAAACAGATTTACAAGAAGCCGCCTGCCCCATCAGGAAAAATAGAAACGGCCGGATAAAGAAGCAGGAAAGCATATCACAAACGGATAAGCTTTCCTGCTTTTATCTTTTCTTCATTCGATTCTCTTCAATTATATCACACGGACAAGAAGGCCGGAACAACCGATTATAACGGATGTACCATATTTTCCGGTTTTACATATGTGTCAAATTCTTCCGCTGTCAGCAATCCCAGGGCGGACGCTGCTTCTTTCAGTGTAATTCCTTCTTTATAAGCCATCTTCGCGATCTTCGCCGCATTTTCATATCCCACATAAGGATTGAGGGCGGTTACCAGCATCAATGACTGATCCAGATATTCTTTAATCTTCTTTTCATTTGGCTTGATTCCCACCGCACAGTTATTATTAAAGGATACAAGGGCGCCGGAAAGCAGGGAAACGGACTGAAGGAAATTATAAATGCAGACCGGCATATATACGTTCAGTTCAAAGTTGCCCTGAGACGCCGCGAAACCTACGGCTACATCATTGGCAATTACCTGGCAGGCCACCATGGTCATGGCCTCGCATTGGGTCGGATTCACCTTGCCCGGCATGATGGAACTGCCAGGTTCATTTTCTGGAATTAACAGTTCGCCGATTCCACAGCGAGGGCCGCTGGATAAAAGCCTCACATCATTGGCTATCTTCAGCAGATTGGCAGCCAGGGCTTTTAATGCGCCGTGTGTGAACACAAGGGCATCCTTGCTGGTAAGGGAATGGAATTTGTTGTCCGCAGTTTTAAAGCGTTTTCCGGTCAGTTTCGAAATCTCTTCAGCCGATGAACGGCCAAAATCAGCCGGAGCATTCAAGCCTGTACCAACTGCGGTTCCGCCAAGAGCCAATTCTCTCACATCTTCCAGAGAAGTCTCAATCATCCCCTTTGTCTTAACCAGCATCTCCTTCCATCCGCTGATCTCCTGTCCCAAAGTGAGAGGAGTCGCATCCTGAAGATGGGTTCTGCCCGTCTTAATAATTCCCGCATATTCTTTTTCCAGACGGTCAAATGTCGCCGTCAGAAGTTCAATGGCGGGAATCAGCTTGTCTTCAATCTCCACAACTGCAGCGATGTGCATGGCCGTTGGAAATGTGTCATTGGAACTCTGTGATTTGTTCACATGATCGTTGGGATGGATTTTCTTCTCTCCCAGTATCTCATTGGCCCGGTTGGCTATCACCTCATTTAAATTCATGTTGGACTGTGTTCCGCTTCCTGTCTGCCATACAACCAAGGGAAAATGTTCATCCAATTTGCCCGCATAAACCTCATCACACGCTGAGCAGATGGCCTCTGCCAGGCTGTGATCCAGCTTTCCCGACTTTTCATTGGCAATTGCAGCCGCCTTCTTTAAAACGGCAAATGCGCGGATTATTTCCAACGGAATCTTTTCCGTTCCGATCTTAAAATTTTCATAACT
The DNA here is from genome assembly GCF_002899675.1 of Clostridium sp. chh4-2. Classification (GTDB taxonomy): domain Bacteria; phylum Bacillota; class Clostridia; order Lachnospirales; family Lachnospiraceae; genus CHH4-2. Next base: position 5,667 of record NZ_PKUU01000005.1, read on the forward strand.
TCTCTGAGTCTGTGCGCCCCAATAACGGTCAGCCGGCACCTTCACCTCTCCCATGGTATCGTGTTCAATTCTGTATTCCATCTTTCCTCCGTTCCGCCGTCAGGTATTCCCGGCTCTGTATCTTTTACGTTTATTTTTTGAACTTTATTATACTACAACTGATCCTATTTTTCCACACTTGCATAATCGTGTGACATCCTATAAAATAGTACCATGATGAGGCCGGAAAAGGAACCTCAGGAACATAATAATTATAATTTATACAATCTGATAAGAAATGAGAGGTTAATATGAAAATTATTGTTATCGACGGCCAGGGCGGAAAGATAGGAAAAACGATTATCGAACAGTTAAAAAAAGACCATCCGGGCCTGGAATTGATCGCTATAGGAACCAATAGTATCGCCACTGCCGCAATGTTGAAAGCCGGAGCCGATTACGGCGCCACAGGTGAAAATCCCGCCATTGTCAACAGCCGGGATGCGGACATCATCATCGGCCCCATCGGCATTATAATCGCCAATTCTCTGTTAGGGGAAATCACCCCTGCCATGGCATCGTCAATCGGCTCCAGCCATGCCCATAAGATTCTGATTCCGGTAAACCGCTGCAATCATCATGTGGTAGGGTGCAAACAGCTTTCTTCCGGGGATTATATAAAAGAGGCGGTTGAATATCTGGACACTCTGATAACCGATGGATTTCGTGCCAAATGATTAACTTTGGCTAAAGATATGCACGAGCTGGGGGCAACACGGGGAAAGGCCGGTCCGAACCATCGTCCGGGCCGGCAAAGGAAGAACAGGCCAAATGGTATTTGACATCCGCCAAATCTGCTTAACCTCAGCCATTCAACAACAGGAAAGAAGGGGCAGCCCAGGGCGCCCCTTCTTTCCTATATTTCTCAATTCATAAAATTTACATCTCCAAGTTTAAACTTCGGAGTAGATTTTCTGCAGATATTCCACATCGCTGTGATAGCGGTCCGCATTGGAATTTTCCAGAAGCATCGTTACATACGGCTTATTTTCTTTTAAATATTTCAAAACCGGCTTGTAATTGAACATGCCTTCACCCACATGGGCAAACTTAGGACGGCCGTTCTCCAATACAAAGTCTTTGATGTGCACCATGGTAATTCTGTCCCCATAGAATGACAATGCGCGTTCTACAATCTCTTCCTGCTTCTCGTAATTTTCACTGCTGATTAAATTGACCGGATCGAAAATTGCCTCTACATTGGGAGAATCAATGTCATCCAAGAACCGTTTCATCATCTCAGGGCAGTATAACGTATGATTGTGAACCGCTTCCACACCCACGATCATTCCCAGTTTTTCGGCAGCGCTTACAATTTCTCTCATGCTTTTTAAGAACAGCTGATAGCAGCCTTCTGTATAAGTATACGGAGCCACTTCAAAATTAACGTCATAGCGGCCGGTTTCCGTACCCACCATATCGGCTCCAATCGCTTTGGCATATTTTAAATGCTCAATAAATTTATGTACTTCTGCCATTCTTTTTGTTTCATCCGGGTTCACCGGGTTAATATAACAGCCCAGAATCGCCACATGAATTTGGCGTTCTTTTAATTTATTGCTGATCATCCGGCCAAATCCGGGAGAATAATGACCGTAATTAAAATCATATCCTTCAATGGATTTACCAAAAGCCAGCTGTATCTGATCCACTCCATGTGCCTTTACCGCATCAAATACGGTATCAAAATCGCCTTTCGGGCAAAGATCGTGACATCTCATTCCATAATTCATCTCAAATTACCACCTTTATCTGTTTATACAAAATCTTTTCTCATTGGTGTAAAGATATCAAGAAGCATGGTTTCCTCCAATGCCACCACACCGTGAGGAACGTCAGGCGCCACATAATAAGTGTCCCCTGCTACCAGCACCTTATCTTCTTTTCCCTCTTCCTGAAATAAAAGAGAACCGGAAATCAGATATCCAATCTGCTCATGAGGATGGCTGTGTTTTGCTCCGACAGCGCCCTTGTCAAAATGAAGTTCAACGGACATCAGGTTCTCGCTGTAAGCCAGCACTTTACGGACAACGCCGCCGCCCAGATCTGTTAATTCAATGTTTTTATTTTCTACATACATAATCCATTCTCCTTTTTTGTAAGTATTTACAATAATTTTATCATACATTATCCGAAATGCAAGATAAAAAATACCGCCCCACAACCTGTTTCGTCATGGGGCGGCGCCTCTTACATAAAATTATTCATCAATGCTGTAGTTAGGAGCTTCCTTGGTGATATGAATATCATGAGGGTGGCTTTCCTTCAAAGAAGCCGCTGATATCTTAACAAATCTGCCGTTCTCCTGTAAGGCCGGAACGTTCTGTGCTCCGCAGTATCCCATACCGGAACGGAGTCCGCCGAGCATCTGGAATACAGTGTCTTCTACAAGGCCCTTGTAAGCCACACGGCCTTCCACGCCTTCCGGAACCAGTTTCTTTGCATCTGACTGGAAGTATCTGTCCTTGCTTCCGTTTTCCATCGCCGCGATCGATCCCATACCGCGGTATACTTTATATTTTCTTCCCTGATATAATTCGAAGGTTCCCGGGCTCTCATCGCAGCCGGCGAACAGGCTTCCCATCATACATACGCTTCCGCCTGCGGCGATGGCTTTTGTCAAATCTCCGGAATACTTAATGCCGCCGTCGGCGATAATCGGAATCCCAAATTCTTTCGCCACTGCATAGCAATCCATAATTGCGCTGATCTGAGGCACACCGATACCGGCAACCACACGGGTTGTACAGATAGAACCAGGTCCGATACCAACTTTAACCGCATCCACACCGGCTTCGATTAACGCCTTGGTAGCCTCTCCGGTTGCCACGTTGCCCGCAATCACCTGAAGATCAGGATAATTCTCTTTAATCATCTTAACGCAGCGGATTACATTAGCAGAATGTCCATGGGCGGAATCCAGAACCACTACGTCAACTTTTGCTTCCACAAGGGCGGATACACGGTCTAATACATTGGCCGTAATGCCTACAGCCGCGCCGCAGAGAAGTCTTCCCTGTCCGTCTTTTGCGGAAAATGGATATTTGATCTGTTTTTCAATATCCTTGATTGTAATCAAACCTTTTAAGTTAAAATCATCGTCCACGATCGGAAGTTTTTCCACTCTGGCTTTGGCGAGAATCTTCTTGGCTTCCATCAGTGTGATTCCCTCTTTCGCGGTAACCAAATGCTTGGAAGTCATGCATTCCTTAATCTTTCTGGAAAAGTCCTCTTCAAATTTAAGGTCGCGGTTGGTAATAATACCCACCAGCTTCTTGCCCTCTGTGATCGGAACGCCGGAAATTCTGAATTTTCCCATCAGCTCATCTGCATCTTTCAATGTATGTTCCGGGGATAAATAAAATGGGTCTGTAATAACGCCGTTTTCCGAACGTTTTACCTTATCTACTTCTTCTGCCTGCGCTTCAATGGACATATTCTTATGAATAATACCAATACCACCCTGCCTTGCCATTGCAATCGCCATTCTATGCTCAGTAACTGTATCCATACCGGCGCTCATCAGCGGAATGTTCAGTTTAATTTTTTTGGTCAGGTAAGTGCTCAGATCAACCTGATTGGGAATTACTTCTGAATACGCTGGAACTAAAAGAACATCATCAAAAGTAATGCCTTCACCAATAATTGTACCCATTAATTTTTCCTCTCTTTCTTATAGTGTTTATTAATATTTTTAATAACTGGTGTTGCTGTTAGTTATTAAGTCTAGCAAATTTTAGATTGCTTGTCAAACACATTTTTACACTTTTGTCCGCCTGGGTTACTATTCCCATGAACCGCAATCCATCACAGACCAGAAAGGCGAATGCATAAATATGCACTCGCCTACATAATCTTTAATTATTCGGTTAATCCCAGTTCTTCTTTCATCAGCTTGCCGAGAATCTTAATTCCTTCCACAATTTCCAGCTCTTCAGGAGTGGAAAAATTCATACGGAATGAATGGCAGGGCGCCTCAGAATCCGGATAAAATACATCGCCCGGCACCAGTGCTACAGTTCTGTCCAATGCCTTTTTAACAAATTCACTCATGTCTATGGAATCGGGAAGGGTTACCCATAAAAACATCCCTCCCTCAGGGGTGATATAGGAAACCTCTTGGGGGAAATAAGCTTTTATTGCATCCAGCATAATTCTGGACTTTTTCCCATAGATAGCGCGCAGTTTTCCCACATAATAATCCATATTGCAGTTTGTCAGAATCTCCGCACAGATCTTCTGGCTCCATACCGTGCTGTGCACGTCATTCAGCATCTTGGCCTTAGCTACCTTCTGAGCGATAGGCACAGGCGCGGACATCGCAGCCACGCGGATTCCAGGCGCTATGATCTTTGAAAAACTGCCGGCATAGACCACAATTCCCTCTTTATCTAAGCTTTTAATGGAGGGAACTTCCTCTCCTGCAAATCTCAACTCTCCATAAGGGTTATCCTCCAGAATTATGGTTCCGTATTTGGCACAGAGCTCATAAATCGCCTTCCGCTTCTCAAATGAAGTGGTCACCCCTGTAGGATTCTGAAAATCCGGAATCACGTAAAATAACTTTGGCGTAGGTTTTGCCGCCAGCTTCTGTTCCAGCTCTTCCAAGTTCACTCCGTCTTCTTCCAGCGTTACTCCCTCCACAATGGCCCCATTGCTTCTGAATGCGCTCATAGCCACCATAAGGGTAGGAGCTTCCACTAAAACCCTGTCATTGTCATTACACAGCACTTTTGAAAGCAAATCCATGATCTGAGCGCTTCCGCTGGTGATTATAATCTGGTCTTTTGTGCTGACCTTGATCTCTTTCCTGTTTAAAAATTCCTTGGCAGCCTGTAAAAGCTCCGGGCATCCTTCGGTCACAGAATACTGCAGGATTCCGATGGGATCATGTTCCAGCATTCTTCTGGAAATGCCTTTGATCGTCTCCACCTGAAATGCTTCTGCCGCCGGATTTCCTCCGGAAAACTTTTTAAGACCCGGAGTTCCCATTAATTTAAGTATATTATCAGCCGATGACGGCTTGACCGCATTAATTCTGTCCGAAAATTGATAGTCCATCTTGTTTTTCTCTCCCTTTGCATTATAAGTTCATAAGAAATTCCATACAGGTCATCCTGCAGTTTTCCAGATTGGGGGACACCAAAAAAGTCTGGCTCTGTTAAAAACTGTAAAAAAAAGCAAAAAACGAAAAGGAAAAAACCCTTTCGTTTTTATGGATGCCTGTATGAAATTTTCTTACGTGGTAAATTATAGTATAATTTTTCAGCGATTGCAACTAAAAATTCAAAATTTATTGAGCGATAAATTGAGCGATAATTTATCGAACAATACATTTACTGTACGATCTTGCGCGGGCTGATCTGCTTCATACAGTGAAGCATCTTATCGTTCGGCTCAAATATAACCTTTGTCGTATTGCCGGCTGACTTATTGATTAAAGCATACGTTTTCGCACCAGCCTGTCCGGAAGAATAGTCCACAACCTTTGTATCGGATGTCTCATAATCTTTCAGCACATAGGAATCAGAAGGCGCTACGATCTGAATCGTTTCCATCGTTCCTTCCCACACCTGTTTTCTTCTGGAACGGCCCATAATCTTATCAATGGACAGCTGTCCGTTGACAAAAAGATATTCATATTCCAGATTCATATTCTGAAATACAAAAAATGATGCCCCTCCAACCACTAACAAGGCGATCACTCCTAAAACAGTTGTTAAAGCCAGAAACACAGAAAAAATACATAACACGATCATAACTGCCTTTACGGCAATTGCGTACACCGGCGGTTTTCTCTTAACCAGCCACTCTGAATATGCTTCATTCATAGGTCAATTCCCTTTCTCCATATAAAACAGAAACAAATAGTAAAGGGACCTGCACATGCAGGACATGGCAGATCCCTTTACTTACATGCTGCTCTGCTTCACGTTATTACATCATTCCCATTCCGCCACCAGCTGGCATCGCAGGAGTTTCTTCTTTTATATTAGCAACAACGGATTCAGTTGTCAACAGAGTTGATGCAACACTTGTCGCATTCTGAAGTGCGCTTCTCGTAACCTTAGCAGGATCAAGGATACCGGCACTGATCATATCAACATATTCTTCTTTGTATGCATCGAAACCTACGCCTACTGCTGATTCTGCTACCTTATTGATGATAACAGAGCCTTCCAGTCCTGCATTGGCAACGATATGATATAATGGAGCTTCCAGAGCTTTCAGGATGATCTTACCGCCTGTCTTCTCATCACCTTCCAGTGTTTCAACCACTTTTGCAACATCTTTTGCCGCATGAACATAAGCAGATCCGCCGCCTGCGATAATGCCTTCTTCAACAGCTGCTCTTGTAGCTGCCAAAGCGTCTTCCATACGCAGTTTTGCTTCCTTCATCTCTGTTTCAGTTGCAGCGCCCACACGGATAACAGCTACGCCGCCGGCAAGTTTTGCAAGTCTTTCCTGTAATTTTTCTCTATCGAAATCAGAAGTTGTTTCTTCAATCTGAGCCTTAATCTGGGCAACTCTTGCACTGATCTCCGCTTTGTCGCCGCAGCCGTCTACGATAATCGTATTCTCTTTCTGAACTTTAACTGATTTTGCACGGCCTAACTGAGCCATGGTTGTCTCTTTTAAGTCTAATCCTAATTCTTCGGAAATCACGGTACCGCCTGTTAAGATAGCGATATCTTTTAACATCTCTTTTCTTCTGTCTCCGTAGCCAGGAGCTTTAACGCCTACTACTGTGAAGGTTCCTCTTAATTTGTTAACGATCAATGTGGTAAGAGCTTCGCCTTCAATATCTTCTGCGATGATTAAAAGCTTGGATCCGGACTGAACGATCTGTTCCAGAATTGGAAGGATTTCCTGAATGTTGGAGATCTTCTTATCTGTGATCAGGATATATGGATCATCTAAGTTTGCTTCCATCTTATCCATATCTGTGGACATATAAGCGGAAACATAACCGCGGTCAAACTGCATACCTTCTACTAAGTCAAGCTCTGTCTTCATGGTCTTGGACTCTTCGATGGTGATAACACCGTCGTTGGAAACTTTCTCCATAGCGTCGGAAACTAATACGCCGACTTCATCATCAGATGCTGAGATTGCCGCTACTCTGGCGATCTGCTCTTTGCCGTTGATCGGCTGGCTCATCTTAGCGATTGCTTCAACTGCTGCTTCCGTAGCTTTTTTCATACCTTTTCTTAAAACGATTGGGTTAGCGCCTGCTGCCAGGTTCTTCATTCCTTCGTTAATCATAGCCTGAGCTAAAACGGTTGCTGTTGTTGTACCGTCACCTGCAACATCGTTGGTCTTGGTTGCTACTTCTTTTACAAGCTGAGCGCCCATATTCTCAAATGCATCTTCCAGTTCAATCTCTTTTGCAATGGTAACACCGTCGTTTGTGATGAGCGGAGCGCCAAAAGATTTATCCAGAACTACGTTTCTTCCTTTCGGTCCTAATGTTACACGAACGGTGTCTGCCAGCTGGTTTACACCGCTTTCAAGAGCTTTTCTTGCGTCTACGCCATATTTGATCTGTTTTGCCATGATTTCATTCCTCCAATATCTATATTTTCAGGTTTGCCTTGGCAAATCCTGCTGCAAGCGTTCATTCGTCTTGCTGTCATGTTCTAAAAAACAACCGGTTATTATTCGATAACAGCTAAAATATCATTCTGTTTTACAACTACGAATTTCTCATCTTCTACTTCCACTTCGGTTCCTGAATATTTAGAGAAGATAACTTTATCGCCTACTTTTACCTGCATGGTGATCTCTTTTCCATCTACAACACCGCCCGGGCCAACTGCAATAACTTCTGCCTGCTGTGGTTTCTCTTTTGCCTGACCTGGTAATACGATACCTGATTTGGTAGTCTCTTCTGCCACTAACTGTTTTAATACAACTCTGTCAAATAATGGTACTAACTTCATGTTGAATTCCTCCTCAATCTATTCATTATTTTCCTTCCCTGTTCAGGAAGTTTTATATCTTTATCACATAGTAATGTTATAGCACGTGTTGTTAGCACTGTCAATAGTTGAGTGCTAACTTTTTTTAAATTTTACTCCCTAATTGTTACTGTTCACAGTCCCGTGGCTCTCTGCCGTCCGGCCAGGCTTTGGCGGTTTGCAGAACCTTTCCAGTTCCGGTTTCGGGCATAAGCGCTTCTAAACGTGCAGGATTTTTCTAAAAACCAAGGGAAATGCCCAAACTCGCTTCGCTCAAACAGGTGGGCATTTCCCTTGAACGAAAAATTCTGCGCGTTAAGAATTGCTAATGCCCTGCAAAGTCACAGGAAAGGTTCTGCAAACCGCCGGAGCATGACCGGACGGCAGAGAGCCACAAGACTGTGAACAGTAACTCCTAATTTTCGCCAAATTCCAACTCACTAAAATATTTTATAGAAATTTTCTTAATATATACCTTTATTTTTTCTTTTATTGGTATTACAATATAGATTAATACAGAGATCTATATCAGGAAGGAGTATTGATATGGCAAAAAAAGGATTGGGTAAATTCGTGGCGTTTGCTGCAATTGCCGGAGTCGTTGCGGCTGGTATCTCTTATTTGACTAAATATAAATCTTTTCACGACGAACTGGAAGAAGACTTCCACGATTTCGAAGGAGAAGACGATAAGGATTCTGACGAACCGGCAGACAGTACTATGTCCCGTAATTATGTGTCCCTGAATCCGGAAAAAGGGCCTGCACCGGAAGCTCCAAAAGAAGAACCGGAAGAAGCAAACATTCCGGAAGAACCAGCTTCTGCAACAGTAAGCGAAGATGCCAAACAACCTGAAGACGCAACTACAATTGAAGATGATATTACAGAATAACGAGGCGGGGAGTTCACTCCCGCCTCGTTATTATTTCCACGGTATCATATTTTTCCAGCGCACCTCAGAAAGGCTGTCCTCTTCCTGCATGTAAATCCTGCTGCCATCCAGATCGGACGGCAGATGGTATTCCTTTTTATCCGGATCGTATTCCCATTTATCATCGATTGAAGTGACGCCGTTTTCAGCCGAAAAACTCCAGACAGTCTCCACACCTTTTGAATTGACGCTGGTATAGGTGACAGGGCCGTCCATCAGATCCTGAATAAAAGTGCCCTCTTTTTTAATTTCGCGGGCTTCTTCTTCATTGATCCCTTCGTAATAGCTGTACCCGATAATCCCCTTTCCGTTCAAACGCCCTTCTTCCCAATTGCCGGCTGAATAATCATATCTTGGATGCTCCAGACGAATGGCCAAAAGTGCCAGCCCCGGCCCCTCCAATCCATTTTCATCAAAGCTGCCGTAAAAGACGGTGGAATAGGACTGAAAACAAATCCCCTCACCTTCAATGAGATAACCGGCTTCCTCTCCGTTAAAAAAATAAGGTTTTCCCTGCATCGTATTATAATAAAGATCACGGAACGCCTGCTCATTGTCGTTGAGCAAGGCTGCCGCTGCCAAAAGATCCGTATTTTTCAAGTATTCTTCCAAGGTTTCCAGCAGAACTCTTTCCTCGTCAGATATCATGCCCTCTTCTTTCACCGCCTCTGACGGCGTTGCCGCCTGGGTCTGAGTTTCCTCTTCCGTAACTGTTTCGCTCCGTTTTCCGGTTCCCGAATAAAGCAGCGTTAAAAATACCACTGCAAGAACACCGGCCAACAACAGCATATATCTTTTTATCCTCACCCGCACACTCCTTTCCGGTTATTCCGCCAGCCAGGCCGTTTCCAACAGCCTGATTCCATAGCAGATCTGTTCTTCTGTCAGGTTTGCATAACCCAGCACAACTGTGGATTTGGTATTATTATGAATTGGATGAATAAAATATCCGGACAGTCCGTAAACACAGACGCCCACTTCTCCAGCTTTTTGTACCAGCACGTCTTCTTCTATTTTCTTCCTGCTGGTGAGCAGAACGTGAAGACCTGCATATTCTCCTTTTACAGTAAAATCTTTCTCCAGACATTTTAACGCATTCATAAGCGCATCATGCTTATTCTTATAAATCGCCCTCATCCTGTTTAAATGGCGTTCGTAATAGCCGCCCACAATAAATTGATACAGAATATTCTGGTCAATCCTCGAAACGGTGGAAGCGTAAAATCCGGCTTTCCGTTTATATTCTTTTAAAAGCGGCCTTGGAAGCACCATGTAGCTGACACGGATGGCCGGAGCGATGGATTTGGAAAAGGTCCCGATATAGATCACTTTTCCTTCCGTATCCATGCCCTGCAGCGCCGGTATTGGCTTTCCTTTATATCTGAATTCACTGTCATAGTCGTCTTCGATCAAAAAACGTTCCCCGCTCTGTCCTGCCCAAAGAAGGAGTTCCTGCCTCCGCTTAATCGGCATGACGATGCCTGTGGGATATTGATGGGAAGGCATGATATAAGCCAGCTGTGCGCCGCTTTCGTTTAAAAGTTCCAGACTCATGCCGTATTTATCCATCTCCACCGGGCAGACATGGTATCCTAAACTGTTAAATACCCGGTACGCCTGTTTATAGGTAGGATTTTCCATGGCAATCACCCGGTCCGGCCCAAGCACCTGTTCAAGGAGCATCAGAAGGTATTCGCTTCCCGCTCCCACAACCAGCTGGTCAGCCGTACAGTTCACCCCTCTGGCCGTATGAAGATATTCCCGGATCGCTTCTCTCAAGGATAGTTCTCCCTGAGGATCTCCTGCAATAAACATCGCTTTATTATCATCCACCAGGGTGTTCCTGGTAATCTTTCTCCACGTATTAAAGGGAAAGCTGTCCAGATCGATTCCTCTTGGCGAAAAATCCACCTGATATTCCGTTTCTTCCGACTCGTCCGCCGGCACAAACCCTTCGTCCTGCCCCTTCCCCACTTCCACCAGCTCTTCAATCTTGGATACATAATATCCTTTACAGGGAACCGCCTCAATATACCCTTCTGAAAGCAGCTGCTCATATGCCAGCTGGGAGGTGCTTCTGCTCACTTTCAGGTTCTCAGCCAGCACCCGGGTGGACGGAAGGCGGGTCATCGCCTTTAGATTACCTGACTTTATCTCTTCTTTTATATATTCATAGATCTGCTCATACAGTGGGATTTCTGAATGAGACTTTAAAGGCACCATTAATTCCATCTCAGACTCCAAAAAGGCGGAAGACCCTATTCCATATCCTCCGCCCTGGTAACTCAAGTTATTTTGTTATTTTAAATGAACTCTTTAATGACACAATGCGGTTAAATACCAAATGCTCCGGTGTGCTGTCCTTGCAGTCCACGCAGAAATATCCGTTGCGCACAAACTGGAAGCTGTCATATGCCTTCACATCTGAGAAATTCGGCTCCACATAGCACTCTTTTAAAATTGTCAAAGAATTGGGATTCAGGTTCAGACTGCCGTCTTCATTCAATTTTCCCTTTTCCTCATCCACAATGTTCTCATACAGTCTGCATTCAGCCGTTAACGCGGTATCTGCGGCTACCCAGTGGATCGTCCCCTTTACCTTCCGTCCTTCAAAGCCGGATCCGCTCTTTGTAGCCGGATCATAGGTACAGTGCACAACCGTCACATTGCCGTCCTCATCCTTTTCACAGCCGGTACATGTTACAAAGTAAGCGCTCATCAGGCGCACTTCATTGCCGGGGAACAGGCGGAAATACTTTTTAACAGGCTCTTCCATAAAATCTTCGCGTTCAATATACAGTTCTCTGCCAAACGGCACGGTTCTGCTTCCCAGTTCCGGATTCTCTAAGTTGTTGGGAACTTCCAGCTCTTCTGTCTGTCCTTCCGGATAGTTATCAATCACCAGTTTTACCGGATTTAAAATAGCCATCATTCTCGGCTTCTTTAACTTCAGGTCTTCACGGATACAGTACTCGAGCATCGCATAATCCACGGAACTGTTGGCCTTGGAAACTCCAACCAGATCCACAAACATGCGGATCGCTTCGGGCGTATATCCTCTTCTTCTGAGCGCGGCGATTGAAACCAGACGCGGGTCATCCCAGCCGTCTACAATCTTGTCCTCCACCAGCTTTTTAATATAGCGTTTACCGGTAACAACGTTAGTCAGATACAATTTTGCAAATTCGATCTGACGCGGAGGATTCTCAAATTCGCATTCTCTCACCACCCAGTCATAAAGCGGTCTGTGATCCTCGAATTCCAGCGTGCAGATGGAATGTGTGATATTCTCAATTGCGTCCTCAATCGGGTGCGCAAAATCATACATAGGATAAATGCACCACGCATCCCCTGTATTATGATGGCTCATATGCGCCACACGGTAAATAACCGGATCGCGCATGTTGATGTTAGGAGACGCCATATCGATCTTTGCGCGGAGAACCTTCTCTCCGTCCTGATACTTGCCTTCCTTCATCTCTTCAAACAGCTTTAAGTTCTCTTCCACGCTGCGGTTTCTGTATGGGCTTTCCTTACCTGGCGTTTTAAAATCTCCACGGTATTCGCGAATCTCTTCTGCCGTCAAATCGCAGACAAACGCTTTTCCCTTCTTAATTAAAAAGACCGCACAATCGTACATCTGCTGGAAATAATTGGAAGCAAAAAACAGTCTGTCTTCAAAATCCGCCCCCAGCCACTTCACATCTTCTTTAATGGACTCTACAAATTCCACTTTTTCTTTTGTCGGATTGGTATCGTCAAATCTTAAATTGAATTTGCCGCCGTACTTCTGTGCAAGTCCGGAGTTCAAAAGAATGGACTTCGCATGTCCAATATGCAGATATCCGTTAGGTTCCGGCGGGAAACGGGTCTGCACGTGATTATAAACGCCTTCCGCCAGATCCTTATCTATCTCCTGTTCAATAAAGTTTTTAGAAACACTTTCTAATGCTTTATTCTCTTCCATAATTTTCCTCCATTGCTGTTGTCCCATCGGGGACATCGTTAATAATAGCTAATCATACCATATTTCCTTTATTTAGAAAAGGGTTTTATGCGAATGTTCTTATCTAAAAGTAGATACACTAATAAAAGAATCAGAAAGGAGTTCTGTAAATGAAAATAGATAAACGAAAAGTTGTTTTAGTCGGAACCGGAATGGTCGGCATGAGTTACGCCTATTCCCTTCTGAATCAAAATGTATGCGATGAACTTGTATTGATTGACATTGACAAAAAAAGGGCGGAAGGAGAAGCCATGGATTTGAATCACGGCCTGGCATTTTCCGGCTCCAATATGAGAATCTACTCAGGCAGCTACAATGACTGCCGTGATGCGGACATCGTGGTGATCAGCGCCGGCGTCGCCCAGAAACCGGGTGAAACCAGACTGGATCTTTTAAAGCGCAACGCCGTGGTCTTCCGTTCCATCGTGGAGCCGGTGGTATCCTCCGGCTTTAACGGCATCTTTTTAGTGGCCACCAACCCAGTGGATATTATGACCCGAATGGTATATGCTTTATCCGGATTTAATCCAAGAAGAGTTTTAGGAAGCGGAACCGCTCTTGATACGGCCAGACTCCGCTATCTGCTTGGGGACTATCTGAAAGTTGATCCGCGCAACGTCCATGCCTATGTAATGGGCGAACACGGCGACAGCGAATTCGTCCCATGGAGCCAGGCCATGCTGGCCACCAAACCTATTCTGGAATTGTGCGGCGATTCACAAAACAGCTGCAACACTGACGATCTGGAAACGATCTCCGAAGAAGTCCGCAGCGCAGCCTATAAGATCATCGAAGCAAAAAAAGCCACCTACTATGGAATCGGCATGGCTCTTACCCGCATCACAAAAGCGATACTGGGAGACGAAAACAGCGTTCTGACCGTTTCCGCCCTGCTCTGCGGCGAATATGGCCAGACAGATGTTTTCACCGGAGTTCCCTGCATCATTAACCAGAACGGAATCCAGCGGATATTGAAGCTCTCTTTATCGGATGACGAGCTGAAAAAGCTGGATCAGTCCTGTTCTACTTTGAGAGATAGTTTTAGTCAGATTTTGTAAACCGGTAAAAATCCGGGCAAGTATAACACAGCATCATTTATAGCAGATCATATGCGTTGGGGAAATTTACCGCATATGGTCTGTTTTCTGCTTTCCATCATTTTTCCATCTTTATATAGCTTCGTTTCAGCCATATAGCCGCCGCATGCTTCAATGGTTCTATTTGTCGTCTCATTGTCTATATAGCATCCAAGCATGAAGGTCAAAATCTTCACAAACTCCTTACAATCCGTTCATATTTCGGAAACAGACTGCTCATATTTTTTTCCTATACTGTATTCATAAGACAAAAACGTTTATCGCTTTTTTTCATAATACTTGGCCGGCAGGAGTACTCCTGACCGGCCTCCTCCCTTTTGTTGAGCAGTAATTAAGGATCTGTGAAGCATAGCAGATTGCGTAAAACCGGGATTATTCTTATAATCAATAGAACAACTCATCCCACTTCTATTACATGATATCTACAAAAGTGGTACTATAAGCTGTCGCTTCCTCTTAATAATTATTTTCTGCTGTCTATTTATACTCTTATCTTAGCAAGAAATTATAAATTATTGCTAGTGTTAAAAAAATCATCTGTCAAATCAATTATACCTGTAACCATATCAAATGCTCTACTCCTAAAATCGACTTTTACTGCTATGCAATAATGACCTTGTTTAAACCTTTTATATATTTGATTACTGTATGATGACAGAAACTCTATTGCCTTATATGTACCCAAATCATATCCTCCAAAAATCAAGTGTATGGTGCGGCCATAATAATCATCCTTAGTTAATTTAATTAAAAACGCATAATCATACATATTGTATCTATAATACAAAAGTCTATTTCCAAATTTCAACATTACAGTTCCATCTGACTCCATCCATGATTTATATGTTGGACAAACTTTTTTCACATAATTCAATGCATACTTATTTGTTTTTAACCCAATATGAATTTCTGGAAACTCTACATTTCTATCAGTATATAGATCAAATGTATAGTGTAGTTTGTTTAATACTGAAATAATCTGCAAAACTGCTTTCATATCCCCATAAGTTATAAATTCATCAAAAACTAAATCCCAATCTTTTACAAACTTCTTCATCTCAAACATCGATGGTGATATAAGAACTTTATTTTTTATATTTAAAATTTTAATTAACTTTCTTTTCTTCCTAAAATAATCCATTAAATCGATAGATACTTTGATAAAAGAGTACAATATAATTATGGCGCTAATATAAACTGAAAAAGTATTAATACACTCTATAATTTTATGCATATTTTCACTCCAATTAACAATTTATGTTGCAATATAGACTTATTATAATAAGTCTATATTGCAAGCGCAAGTCTCTCTTTAATATACACAACATATTCTCAAAAATAGTGCTATAATCCATAAATTACAATACCATTCTACATGCTTCCTTGTCGAATCTGGTATAAATTGGTTCTTTTCATTATTGAAAGTAGCTATCACATACTAAAGTTACCCAAGCCCTATCCATTTTACCAAAATAAATGCCGCTATAAGCACTCTGCTGTTCATATTCCATTCCTCATTTAAGTGGTAATTCCAACTTCTACCTACACTATTTCTTTAGTCTTTTTGCAAATCATCGTAAATACGCAACACTCCCATTTTAAACGTTTATATCTTGTATTCTTAGAATCTTTATAATTTCATTTACACAATCATCATTTAATGGAATCATCTATCTAACCTATTTCTTATAAAAAATTCCATGATTTCTTGTGAAAGTGGATTTGCTCCTCCGTCCCCTAAATTCCTATATACTATCTTTTTAATAGCTCCCATATTTCGGGCAGCAAAAAGCCAACCTCCGATGGTTGGCTTTTAGTAATAAATGGTTTGAATTTACAAGGAAAAATTCTGCTCCAGAATCAGTAACAGTTAAATAGAAGCCATGATGCATGTTCCTATAATAATTATCATTATGCATTTCGGCAAAAACTAAAAAGAACCTTGATTTTATCAAGGTTCTCAATACAGCTGCTGACGGGAATCGGACCCGTGACCTCCGCACTACCAATGCGACGCTCTACCGACTGAGCCACAGCAGCATTTACTGGCTTGGTTAAGCCTTAGATATATTATCATGAGAAACTACTTTTGTCAACATATAATATTTATTTTCTAATATTTTTTACCATTTTTGCTCACAGAATATTTTCCCGGCTCATAAGTTAAAGTAAAAAAGATAACGAGGCAATTATGGCTGAAAATGATATGACTGCGGATAACCGCAGCAATAACGGATCTACACCCGCTGCTAACAATGACTATGGGCTGACCACTCCGGTAGCTCCGGAAGGAGGTGCTCCTGTTTGGCCCGGCAATACCAATGACAATACTCCGGTTGTTCCGCTTCCCAATCCAGGAGAAGGCGGTCCCGTTGATTCCGGTAATACTCCTGTGATTCCGCTTCCTAACCCAGGCGAAGGCGGTCCTGTGGCTCCAGGCCCGGGCAGCAACATACCAGTAATTCCACTGCCGAATCCTGGCGAAGGCGGTCCCGTAGCTCCGGGCAGGCCTCAGCCTTCCTGGCCTAATTTTCCATTAAATCCACCTGCCCAGTACTATGGCCAGGTTCGCTTCCTGAATGCATCCACCAATTCATTCCCGGTGAATATTTCGATTGATAATGAACCTTATGCCGTCAATTCACGTTTTGCCACCATCAGCTCTTACGACTGGATCGCCGACGGATTCCATACCGTTACCGTCCGCCGGGCGACAGGAATGCGCTCCATTCTTTTACAGCAGACATTTCCATTCGTTTCCGGAGAAAAAGTCACTATGGTTCTTGTGGATTCCGGTTCAGGCGGCTTGAATATGATCCGGGTTTCAGATACCGGATGCAGAAATCTGCCTTTTAATTCAGGATGCTACCGGATCGCCAATATGTCCTATGTTGGTTCCAACTTTGATCTGAAGCTGTATGGCGGCGAAACTGTATTCCGCAATATCGGGTTCCAGGAAGTCACCGCTTACAAACAGGCGGTAGCTGGCTCCTATCAGTTCTATCTGACACGGGCCAACAGTTTCTCAATTGTACGGGAACTTCCGATTATCGTAATCGGTGCAATCGCCGGTTCCAATATGTCCAGCCAGCCGCTGGTATCCTTCTACGTGGACATTCAGGCCGGTAAAAATTATACTTCCTACATCATTGGCAATACCTGGTCCGATAATTCTTTCCGCGTAATGACCGTCGAAGATTAATCTTTTCCTGTTTTTGTCCATTCCTGTTTTTAAAACAAATAACCGTGGTGCGGCTTTCCAAATCAGCCGCACCGCGGTTATTTCATTGCTTTCATGTTTCTAGTACCGAATAATTATGATTTCATCTATCTTTCCATGATAATGACGGAAGGATACGGTTTCTTTGTCAAATCGATTGCTGCCTCCGCCGCGCGTTGGGCAGAAACAGCAGAATTCTCCTCTTCGTCCTCCTGAGTTTCTTCCTTCTGAATCCCATCCTCCTGAGTCTCTGTTTCCTGAGATTCTCCCTCTAAAGGTGCCTTTAAAAGCAGTGCGGATACCCCTGCATCCCTGCATTTCTTTTCCACCTTTTCGGGAACCGTCACTTGGGACATATCGATGATGACCGCATTAACCTTTTGTTCTGCAAAGGAATTGATCTCTTTTACCAGGCTGTCCCAGTCCCCTTCCACTTCAACCATTTTCACTTTTGCATTATACCCCCCTCCCAGCCGGCTTATTAATTCTTCCCGGTACTGCAGTTCTTCGTCCTCTTTTGTTTTGGGCACGCAAAATCCAATGGTTTTATTCGTCAGGCTGCCGACGATCTTTACATAGTCTACCGTATATTCTTTATCCGTCTTTTCACCGTTAATCATCTTGATCAGCACATCGGATGCCGTATGGGCCTGGGTAACGTAATCGTTGAATACGGTGCCCGTAACCGTTCCTTCCTCGACAAATCCCACCGTGTCTCTGAGCGCATCCACGCCGACCAGGCAGATATCGTCTCCAACCGTTCGCCCCGCCTCCAAAACCGCGGTTCTGGCGCCGTTAGCCATGGCATCATTGTTGCAGAAAATGACTTCAATCTCCCTTCCATATTGGAAAAGGGCATTGGATGCCAGCTGGTATCCCTCTTTTTGACTCCAGTTGCCGCAGTGCTCAGTCAGACATTTTGTCCTGATCCCCGCGTCTTCCAACGCTTTTATGGAATATTCGGTCCTGTATTCCGAATCCGGGTTGTTATCGGCACCGGTAATCATCACATAGCTCACCACTCCGTCCCCATTAAAATCCCCCCGGTTTGGCGTTTCCAAAATAATCTCTCCCTGATATGTTCCCGACTGTCTGGCGTCGGTTCCTACATAGGATGCGGCTATGTTTTGGTCCTTCCACCGCCCGATCTCTTTTTCATCCGGCGCCCTGTTGATAAATACAACCGGCACTGATGCATCCCGGCATTTATTCACCATTTCTTCCACTTCAGACACCTGAATCGCATTGACAATCAATCCGTCGTATCCCTGAGACAGGAACTGGTCGATCTGGCGGTTCTGTTCATCCTGATCGCCCCGGCCGTTTACCACCAAAACATCCGCGTCATATGCTTCTTTCAGATATTTTTCTATCTCGCCCCGGTACTGGGTCATAAACTTATCGTCATAATTATAGATGCAGACGCCGATCTTTAATTTAGGGGCCTCCGCTTCAGAAGAAGGTTCCTCCTGGGGCACAGATTCCGCCTTTTGCTTTCCGCCGCATGCTGCTGCCATCAGGATTACAAAAATAATACACAGGGATGCCAGCCACTTTCTGCAGTTTCTCATCTCTACCTCGCATCTCCGTCTCTACTGGCGGTTCAGTTTCTTTTCCATTAATTCGCTGTTATTGCTGTATATCACCGCATTTTCCTTGGATATAATTCCCTGCTTATACAAGTTGATCAGGCTGGTATCCATGGAGATCATTCCCTCTGCCTGGGAAGTTGAAATAACGCTGTCAATCTGATGGATTTTGGACTCTCTTATCATATTCCGGATCGCATTGTTAAAAAACATGATCTCAAATGCAGGATAAACGCCCCCGTCGACCGTGGGGATCAGCTGCTGCGATATGACCGCCTGCATGACCATGGAAATCTGGATTCTGATCTGCTGCTGCTGATTGGGCGGGAAATTGTCGATGATACGGTCAATGGTATTGGCCGCGCCCACCGTATGAAGGGTGGAAATCACCAGATGCCCGGTCTCCGCAGCTGTCATCGCAGTTTTAATCGTTTCAAAATCGCGCATCTCTCCCACCAGAATTACATCCGGCGCCTGACGCAGAGCCGCCCGGAGGCCGGATACATAGCTGTCGGTATCCGTCGCAATCTCTCTCTGGGTAACAACGCTCTTATTATGGCGGTGAAGATACTCGATGGGGTCTTCCAGCGTGATAACATGGGCATTTCTGGTACGGTTGATCTCATCGATGATGCAGGCAAGAGTGGTGCTCTTTCCGCTTCCCGCAGGTCCGGTCACCAGCACAAATCCCTTGGTCATCTTGGCTATATCCACAATATTCTTCGGCAAATGCAGTTCCTCGAAATTAGGCAGGTCAAATGTTACCACACGGATTACCGCAGCCAGAGAACCTCTCTGCCGGAATACATTGGCACGAAATCTGGAAACTTTTGGGATCGCAAAAGAAAAATCGTCATCTCCATGGGATCTCACCTTCTCCATGCTCCTGTTTCCCGCTATCCGGTAAAGTTCCGTAATCATCTTTTCCATCTCATCCGGATAGATCTTCTCTTCTCCCTGATAAATAATGCGCCCGCCGATCTTATAAGAAAACGGCATACCTGGTACTAAAAAGATATCTCCTGCCTTCTTTTGAACAGCAAGGCTTAGCAATTCTTCAACATTCATTCTCTGTCTTTCCTCTCAAAAGTTTCATTCATCCACCGGTCCAAACCGGCATGGAATCATCAATCTCGTATTCATCCTGATTAAATACTTTCCACTCTGAAATCTCATACAGGTTTTTGCCCTCTTTCGTCACCTGAAGGGCAATATGCAGAACCTGGCCATATTCCATAGGAATATCCGTTTCAACCGTGCCGGAATCCGCTCTGTAATAATCTCCCAGCGTTTTTTCAAGAGCATTTTCCAGCCCTTCCTCTCCCGGCGCCGAAAATGCTTCCTTAATCTTTTCGTCCGCCATTTTAAGGAAATTTTCACCGTCACTGTCCGCCTGGTAATAAATGCGGGCCGACGCCGCTCCTTTTTGAGCCAAATTCCAGTCTCCCTTGGCGCTGCTGAGCGATAAAAGCCCAAACGTTGCCAGGCACAGCACGATAAAAATCAGGATCAGAGAGGTGCTTCCGATATTCATTCTTCCCTTCATCCGTCTTCCCTCACTGTCCGTCTATATTTTTGCGCTTCTAAACGAAATACTTCATCGTTATCTTCCATTTTGAAAATCACCACTTCAGCATAGGACATTCCGTCTTTTTCCGATAATGTGATATCCCCCCGGTAAACGGCCTCCGCTTCCCCGGTTGCCGGCTTCCAATCCTGGTTCCAGTACACATCGTACCTTGGTTTCCCGTCTCCGTGAGCCTGTGCGCCCACTTTTTCAGTCAGTCCCTTTTCTCCTTCTGCCTTCCATATCTCAACAATGCTTTCCACCATCAATACTCCCTGATTTAAATCTTTGGCCTGACGGCTCATGTTATTCGCTTTAACAAAGACCAGAATACAGGTGCTGGCACATAAAATGAAGAAAAATACAACCATAATCATTTCCATCATAAACATTCCTGACGGAGTTTCTCTTTTTTTACTCATCTGCACCGCCTCCGCTTCTCAGGGACAACGTCAGGCTGCTTCCGCCCTCTCCCGTAGTCTCCACCGTAATCAGGCGGCCATCCTGGCTCAGATTCAGACCGTCGCATTCGATAATCTCCAGTCCGTCCGATAACCCCAGTCCGCTTTGAGTATCCGTAAACAATTCACGGATGCTCCCGTCTTTATAATAAATCATGGTCATATACGTTTCGCCGTTGATTTCCTGGGACAGCTCCAAAACCGGGGTGTCCTCCACTTCCTTCACCTGAATGCCTCCGTAAGCATCCCCCTGGCGTACTTTATTGGCAATATAATTAAGCGCCGTACTTCCCGTATAATTTTCATCCATACGCGCCGTAATATTCTCATACACCTTGCCGCCGATCAGTACGGTAAACAGAGCGCACAACACAAAAACCAGAAAAAGGAGCATTGTAAAAAGCGTATTCATGGTTTGGCCTTTATGCACGGATTTATTTCCCATCCCATCCGCCTCCTGATTCTTTCTTTACCGGAATAACCGTTATCTCCGGCATAATATTGGATGCAAATCCGCTGTAAAACACATTATAGCGGCTTTCATCGATCTGAATTCCGTAATTTTCCTCAAGATAAGCCACGCTTGGCGGATACCGCCCTTCAATCGCATAGCATTGTACCGACGCCCTGCTGATTCCGCGCCTTAACGTGTCGGCCCCCTTCTCATCCGCCTTCGCGGAAAAGAAAGAAACTCCCAGCCAGAAGATGCACAGAACCGCAGCAAACAGCACTGCGGACAGCAGAATTCCGATTATTGATCTCTTTTCTTTTTTCTTTTCAACCATTTATGTACCTCATATCAGCCGATTGCCGACAACACGCCGACTAAAGGAAGCATTACGGACAACAGGATCAGTCCTACCGAAACCGCCAGAACTGCGACTACCGTTGGCTCAAATCTGGCAATCATATTGTCGATGGCATTGTCCGCCTGCTGTTCGTAATCCTTAGAGATTTCCTCCATCACAGTGTCCAGGCGGCCGCTTCTGCTGCCAACCTTGATCATCTGGATATGAAAACCGCTGAACAGCCCAGTCTTTTTCATCGCATCATAATAACTGCTTCCGTCTTCCAGGTCCTCGCCGCACCTGCGAATCTGTTCCTCCACCTTACTGTTTTCCACCAGCTCCTGTGCCAGGCCCATACCCTTTTCCAATTCCATTCCGCTCTTCAAAGTCAGAGCCAGAACAGAGGTAAATCTTCTGTTTGCCACCGCAAGGGCTATCTTGCTCTTACGTTTCATGGAATCCATAAATGATTCCACCACATGAAACTTCTTCCCAAACTTGGACGCAATCCAGATCACCGCTACCACTGCAGCAAGAACGCAGGATACCGCTAAGGCAGCGCCGCTGAAAATGCCTCCCAATTGAATGGCCGACTTGGAAACCGGAGAAATCTGCGCCCCCAGCTGGGCATACACATCTTCAAAAATAGGCATAACCTTAATGAACAGCACAAACAATACCACTAAAAGCATAAACACCATAATGATCGGATATGTAACCGCATTACGGATGCTTCTGAGTAGCGCATTCTCTTTTTCATAGTACACGGACAAGGATTCCATAATCTGATCAAGAGTACCCGTCTGCTGCCCCAGTTTCGCCATCCTCACCACATAAGGGGGAAATGCTTCCGTCTTTTCCAGCACCTCTGCAAATGGTTCTCCAAGCTCCACTTCTTCCGATATATATAACAGCATCTCTTTTTCAGATTCCGTCGCCGCATCCTCTGCCATTATCGAAAGCCCTTCATCTAAAGGGATCGCAGAGCCCAGAAGCAATGATATCTGGAGGCAGAATGCTGACAGTTCTTCGTATGAATATTTCCGTTCCATTTTTTTTGCCATCACTTTTTCTCCTTCCTGTCACCTGTTACCAAGTATACTATTTCTCAACTTGGAAGTAAATATGAGAATACAAAAAATGGGGGCTGCACTAAATTGTTATTTAACGGGGTTGGCGAAGGGGGACGCCCGGAATGGGGAGGCGGAGCCGGAAGCCAATGGTCGGAGGGGCTGTCCGGGCCGGGGAAGGAAGATGCCGCCAAATGGGATTCGGGATTCGCCCCTAAGAGCTACTAAGGCCCGTAAGGACAGAACGAGGCAGGCCAGCGCCATTCGCATTGAACTCTTGATGACTTCGCTGCTCAAGGGCGCTTTAAAAACTGAGACGGAAATCAGTTTTTACCTGCCTCGTTCTGTCCTTACGGACCTAAGTAGTTCTAAAGGGGTTCCATACGATCCCATTTGGCGGCATCTTCCTTCCCCGGCCCGGACAGCCCCTCCGACCATTGGCTTCCGGCTCCGCCTCCCCATTCCGTGCTGGTTTTCGCTAGCCTGGTTAAAAACAATATGAGTTACTAGGTATTTATGTAGCATCACATTTACATTAATCTTTAAGGGATTATCAGAAATGCCTTCATGTTTTACTTTAAACATCAAAGCTTTTCGCGAAAAGACATCACCCTTTACATTAAATCCTCAAGGCTTTTCCGAAAATGCCTTCACCCTTGATGTAAAAACTTACTTACTATTCCGCAAAATCTTTTTTACTTAGCTAGCCAAGCAACAGCCGGAAAGAAGGGGAAACCTGGGCGGACGGCGGAACTAGAGAAAGGCAGGGGATTCGGGTTACGACCCTAAGTGATACTAGGCCGGCAAGAGCGGAAAAAGGCAGCGCGGCGCCATTCGCGGTGAACTCTTTATGACTTCATCGCTCAAGGGCGCCTCAAATACTGATTCGGAATTCAGTATTTGTCTGCCTTTTTCCGCTCTTGCCGACCAAGTATCACTAAGGGTCTGCACACGATCCCCTGCCTTTCTCTAGTTCCGCCGCCCGCCCAGGTTTCCCCTTCTTTCCGGCGTTTCTTAGTTAACTAAATAAAGATTTGCATTTCGTTTAGTATAAGAATTTGGCTTGATAATTGGATGCGTTGCCGATGTATTCCATGATCTCTTTGCTTTGTTTTCCGGAGGATGCAAAGGTGGGGTCCATCAGCTGCCAGTCGGTTCCGTCGAAGAAAATCATGCCATCAACCCAGCCCACATTGTCGATATAAACATTGACCCATGCATGGTATACGCTGCCGGTATATCCTACTACCAGCTTGGTCGGTATGTTCTGGGAACGGAGCATTGCCGTCATAAGAGCTGCGTAGTCAAAGCAGATGCCCTTTTTCTGTGCGAGAACCGTGTCCACATCGGGCAGATATCCCGATTTAACGCTGGAAGCTTTGGCTGTATCGTAAGTGAGGTTTGTTACTACGTAATTGTATACCGCAGAGACGACTTCGATCGGATCGTTGATCCCTGACGCAATCTGAGCGCCTGTCTGTACCGCCGCACAGTTGCTGCTGAAATTCACATATTGATTCGGATACAAAAACGGGGCGAATTCATCTGCGATTGTTACGGAAAGATCCTGGCTGAATGCTTGTGAATACTGGTTGCCTGTAACATTTTCAAATACCTTTACCGAATAAGAACCATTTCCTTCCGATAATGGGAATACTTCGTAATCATCTCTTGCGTTCAGATCATAGGTATAGGTTTCTTTTCCGCTTTTGGTAATCTGAACTTTGATCTTCGCATTGCTGCCCGTATATTTTAACATCACATAACCCTGGCCGGAGTTGGATGCGTCCAAAAGCACTTTACTATTATTATATACAACGCTTCCGGATGCCTGTGGCTGGCGGACGTTGCTGCTGGCCGGCTTCTCATATAAAGGGATCTGGTTATCTTCAATCACAACCAATGCTGCGGTGGTTTCCGCTGCACTGCTCTGTACGGCTTCACTGCCGACGGATGAACATGCCATTAAGCCTGCTGTTAACACAACGGCCAGAAATCCGGCGGATATATTCCTTTTCTTCATAATTAAAACCTCCGTATTTATTTCTGGTTACGATTACATTATAGTCTTTTTATCGTATAATGTAAATCTTTTTGTCACTTACGTTTTCCTTACAGGTAATAGTTCAGCCCTCCGTTACCAACGCAGGTATCGGAAGGCTGAATTATTGCGCTTACAGCAGACGCTGTCTTACGATCTCATAGGCCAGAACCCCGGCCGCAACCGATGCGTTT
Source organism: Clostridium sp. chh4-2 (assembly GCF_002899675.1). Taxonomy (GTDB): domain Bacteria; phylum Bacillota; class Clostridia; order Lachnospirales; family Lachnospiraceae; genus CHH4-2. The sequence goes on from NZ_PKUU01000005.1 coordinate 30,630, forward strand.
AAGGAATCGATATCGCCTTTCATGGGAATGGACGCGATCATGTCGCATTTTTCACGGATCAGTTTTCCCACGCCGTCGCCTTCATTTCCAATTACAAGGCCGATGGGGCCTTTCAGATCCAGGCGGTACATCAGTTCGCCGCCCATATCCGCGCAGACAAACCAGAGGCCTTTCTTCTTCAAATCTTCTATGGTTGCCGCCAGATTGGTCACTTTGGCAACCGGAGTATAATTTAAGGCTCCTGCGGAGGTTTTTGCCACAGTCGCCGTCAGGCCTGCGGCCCTTCTCTTAGGTATGATGACGCCGTGAGCGCCGGCCAGATTGGCAGTACGGATGATGGCGCCCAGGTTATGAGGATCTTCTATTCCATCCAGCAAAAAGATAAAAGGAGGTTCCCCTTTTTCTTCCGCCGCTTTCAGGATGTCTTCTACCTCAGCATATTCATAAGCGGCCGCATAAGCGATCACGCCCTGGTGTTTTCCTGTTTCCGATATCTGGTCCAGACGTTCTTTGGCCACATAGTTGATGATCGTATCCTGTTTTCTGGCCTCCCGCGTTATGCTCTGAACAGGACCGTCCTTGCATCCATCCAGCACAAAAAGCTTATCGATGGTCTTACCGGAGCGAAATGCCTCCAGAACCGCATTTCTTCCTTCTATGGTAAACTCTTCGTATCTCATTCCAATTCTCCAATCTTTTCAAGCCCATGGCTGATCAATGTTATCATTCGTTCGTACTGTTCCGATAAGTACAGGTAGCCGATTAGCGCTTCAAATCCGGTGGCCATACGGTAGTCGATCACCGACGCATTCTTCGCGGTGGAGACTGATTTCGCATTGCGCCCTCTCTTAAAAGCCGCCAATTCTTCTTCCGTTAATTCTTCTTCCAGCACTTTAATCAGGCTGGCCTGAGTTTCCGCCTTAACCAGGCTGGAACTCTTTTTATGCATTTTATTTACCTGCATGCTTCCGTGGTTGATCACTTTTGTGCGGATGACCACTTCGTAAACCGCATCTCCGATATATGCAAGCACCAAGGGGGAGTAGGTGCGCACATCCACTTCCCCCAGTTTCAGACTGTTTTTAAAGTGATCTATAAATGACAGCTGTGTCGTTATGCTTTCTTCCATTTCACACCTTCTCTGGTATCTTCCAAAACGATACCCATATCCAGAAGTTTTCCGCGGATCTCGTCTGCAAGGGCAAAATTCTTAGATTTTCTGGCCTGCTGTCTGGCTTCGATCATCTCTTCAATCTCACTGTCCAGAATCTCCGCTTTTTTCTCAGTGATGATGCCGAGAACGTCGCAGAGTTTTTCAATTGTGGCTTTCATAAAGCATACATAAGCCTTAGAGCTTGATTCATTGGCTGTGGAATTGCTCAGCTTCACAAGTTCGAATATAGCGGAAATGGCATCTGCCGTATTGAAATCGTCATCCATAGCAGCTTCATATTTTTCAACCAGTTTATCGGCATCCGCTTTTGCGGCCGTCTCGTCTTCCTTTAAAGCTTCGCCCTGGACTTTTCCTTCCAGATCCTTTAAACGGTCTACGGAAGTTAAAATACGCTCCAGGCCATTTTTAGACGCTTCCATCAGTTCGGCGCTGAAATTCAACGGGCTTCTGTAGTGGGCGCTAAGCATGAAGAAGCGCAACACCTGAAGATCGTATTTCTCGCTGATCTCTCTGACTGTGAAGAAATTGCCCAGAGATTTTGACATCTTTCTGTTGTCGATATTTAAAAATGCATTGTGCATCCAGTAACGGGCAAACTCTTTTCCATTGGCCGCCTCGCTCTGTGCGATCTCATTCTCATGATGAGGGAAGATCAGGTCTTCGCCGCCTGCATGGATATCGATCTGGTCTCCCAAATACTTTTTGGACATAACGGAACACTCAATATGCCAGCCCGGACGGCCTTCGCACCATGGAGACTCCCAATAAGGCTCCCCTTCTTTTTTCGGTTTCCAAAGCACAAAATCCGTAGGATCTTCCTTGCCATCTTCTCCTGTTACCTTGATCTCTCTGAAACCGGACTGCAGGTCTTCCAGGTTCTTATGGGATAATTTGCCGTAATCCTTAAAAGAACTGGTGCGGAAATAAACGGTTCCGTCCGCCGCCGCATATGCGTGGCCGGAATCAATCAATGTTTGGATCATATCCAGCATTCCGCAGATTTCCTGGGTTGCCAGCGGATGTGTGGTGGCGGCTTTTACATTCATCGCCTCCATATCCTTTTTGCATTCTTCGATGTAGCGTTTTGATATTGTATCCGCATCCACGCCTTCTTCAATGGCTTTTTTAATGATCTTATCGTCCACATCGGTGAAGTTGGATACATAGTTAACGTCATAGCCTTTGTATTCAAAATAACGTCTGACCGTATCGAATACGATCATTGGCCTGGCATTGCCGATATGGATAAAATTATATACGGTAGGTCCGCACACATACATCTTAACCTTGCCTTCTTCCAAAGGCACAAATTCGTCTTTTTTCTTTGTTAAGGTATTATAGATCTTCATAATTTCCTCTGTCCTCTCACTTCTTCTATCTATGCTTTTTTGCAGCAGCCGCCGCAGGAGCCGCAGTCTTTGGCCAGTATTTTATCATCATAACAGTAATCAGCGGTTTCCGTCAACAGGGTTATGGCCTGAGATGAAATTCCTTCGCCATTTCCCGTAAAGCCAAGCCCCTCTTCCGTGGTAGCCTTCACGCTGACGCGCCCCGGTTCCAGCTTCAGAGCCTCTGCGATATTAGCCGTCATCTGAGGGCGGTAGGGTGCAAGCTTCGGCCGCTGTGCAATGATGGTGGCATCGATATTTTCAATCACATATCCACGCTCTTCCAGAAGCGCCCGCACATGTTTGAGAAGCTCTATGCTGGAGATTCCCTTATATTGCGGATCGGTGTCCGGAAAATGCTGTCCGATATCTCCCAATGCCGCAGCTCCCAAAAGGGCGTCCATCACAGCGTGTACCAATACATCCGCGTCGGAATGGCCCAAAAGCCCCAGCTCATACGGAATTTCCACCCCTCCCAAAATCAGTTTGCGGTCTTTCACCAGACGGTGTACATCATATCCCTGTCCTATTCTCATATTAAAAATCTCCTTTATGTCTAAACTATGATCCTTATCTTCTTTTCAATACATCGAATCTGAAGGTCCTGCTGGCATAAACAGCTTTCGCCGTCTACATGAACAGCCAAAGGCTTGTCCGTATGAATGACCAGTTCCCGGCATTCAAAATTCCGGATTCCCGGACGTTTTCCATATTTTTTAAAACGCGCGCCTGCCAGTACAGGAATCAGCTTTCTCCTGGATGAACCGGAAGCCACGCATACCGCCAGCTTCCCATCGCTGTAATCGGCCTTGGGTGCAAATTTAAACCCTCCGCCTTCATACGGATGAATGTGTGCCGAAATAAAGTAGATGTGATTAAATTCCACCTTCTGCACACCATCCAGCAGTATGTATCCTTTTACCGGTTTCGCGCACATCAGCTGCCTGAATCCGATCAAAATATAACTCAAGCCGTTTAAATGAAGACGGCTGAGGCCCCGGCGCAGTCCGGAATGAAGCATATTATGGCAGATCGCAGCATCCAGCCCGATTCCCGCGCTGACCATAAATCTTCTATATGAAATAACATCCTCTCCATAAGAGACTACCCCATAATCCAGAAGCTTATGATATCTGGGATTTAAAATCTTTTTTAAAGCCCGGTAAGGATTTTTCGAAATCCTCAGGCTTCGGGCCAGATCATTGCCGGAACCGGCCGGTATATATCCAAATGTTATGGGACCACAAAAACTGATACCGTCCAACACTTCATTGACCGTACCGTCGCCGCCCACCGCAACTATCATCTTCGGTTCTTTCCTGCCTTCCGTCAATTCGCCGGCAAACCGCCTTGCATCTCCCTGCTGTTTTGTCAGATGGGCTTCATATTCGATATTAGCAGAATCTAATTGCCGTTCCAGTTTCTTCCAGATGCGGGCTCCGCGTCCGCAGCAGGCATTGGGATTCACGATAAAATGATACATAAAAGCCTCCATAATCTTATTATCCTATATTGTATCATAAACACCCCGAAATGATAATAAAAATTATGAAAAAAATTGTAGAAAAAGTATTGACAATTAAAACAATATCAATTATACTAATCAAGCAGTCGACAAGCACAGCACTTTAGATGTCTGCAAGACTACAAAACCCTGGGATCTTAGCTCAGCTGGGAGAGCATCTGCCTTACAAGCAGAGGGTCATAGGTTCGAGCCCTATAGGTCCCACTGATTCGAAAGAATCGATACAATTTCATATGGCGGAATAGCTCAGCTGGCTAGAGCACACGGTTCATACCCGTGGTGTCGTTGGTTCAAGTCCAATTTCCGCTACTCTCGCGTTTACCTTGTGATTATATAATCGCAAGGTTTTTTGTTTTGCCTTGACTTTTTTGGCGAAGGGGACGCATGGAAAAGGGATGGGGCGGAACCGGGAACGGCTTTTTTCCATGCTGGTTTTCTCGGGAGTGAGGTAAAACAAAGTTGATATGAAGTAAGGTGCTAGCGGATATATGGTGGAATGTATAAGACTAATATTATAAGTTTGCAGGGTCTTTCATAAATGACAGCAGGCTGTCGCGTTTTTCGTCCAGGTATGAGGCCCAGGCTTTGTTGTCTATGAAGGGGTTTTCGCCGGGGTGTTCCTTCATATAGAGGCGTTTTTCTACCAGTTTATTGTTGTTGGTGTGATTTCCCATGAATACGTCTACAGGCTGATCTCTTACTTTTTTCAGAGAATCCAGATAGGTTTGTCTCATCTGGTAGGTGGGATCGCCGATTTCTTTTAAAAATTCACGAAGGAGCGTGTTGAAGCCGAAGCCGCCGTAATATCCGGCTCTCTTTGTTCCCTGTTCGCCGTGGATATCGAAAAAGCAGGCGATGCAGCCGGCTGTGTGGCCGGGAACCAGATAAAATTGTATTGTGGTATTTCCAAAGGTGATCACATCGTTATCTTGGATCAGGACGTCCGGTTTGAACAGGGTGTCCGCATAGTCGGTGCTTTCCTGAATTACGGACTGTTCCGGGTTTTCTTCAAACATTTTCGCATCGGGAGCGCCTAAAAGGAGCTGGGTGCCAAACATCTTTTTGAAGAAAACAGCGGCTCCGATGTGGTCTACGTGGCCGTGGGACAGAATCATCCATTTTACGTCTGCGGGATTAAAACCGGCCTCCCATATGGACTGGATCAGCATTGCGGTAGCTCCGCAGTTTCCTCCGTCAATCAGAAGAAGGCCCTCTCCCGTGTCTATCAGGTGCACACATACCCAGTTATCTCCCACGTAATACAGATTTCCGTACATCTGAAACGGATGCATGTACCTGCTTTCCCGGTCCATCCATATCTCTGACATGGGTTCTTTCAGACGCTTTTTTCTCCGCTCCATGTATATTTCATAATCTTCTTTCATTGACATGTCCTATATTACTCCTTTCCGGGCTGCCGGTTTTATGCAGCGGCCCGTTTGCTTTTATTTTTTCTGATAAAATATTTTACCGCAGGACTAAGCAGGCTGTAGATTCCGATGATCAGGAAGATACAGGATATCGGACGCGTGAAAAATGAAGTCATATCGCCTTTTGCATAAGAACATCCGCGGCGGAAATAAGTTTCCAGATTCGTGCCCAGGATATAGGACAGCATTAACGGGCTCATGGGAATCTCGAAAAAGTCCAGTATAATTCCAAACAGTCCGAACGCGATCATCATATAAACGCTGAACATGGAAGTGCTGGCGCTGAAAGCTCCTAAAAAGCAGATCATTAAAATGGCGCTGTAAAGATAATGGTAAGGCGCCTTCAGAAGCAGCGGAAACCATCTTTTGGTCAGAAGCTCCGTGACAAAGATGAGGGCGGCAGCCACCAGTACCGCGGCAAATATCATATAAGCCAGATTTGGATTGGTGGAGATGAACATTGGGCCTGCCTGCAGTCCGTGTATCGTCATAGCGGAAAGAAGCAAAACGGTTGTTCCGTCTCCCGGGATACCGAGACTCATCATCGGGATCAGCGCTCCGCCGACGCCTGCATTATTGGAAACCTCGGACGCCCATACGCCGTCATCCACTCCGGTTCCAAACTCTTCCGGATGCCTGCTCATCTTTTTCGCCTGTCCGTAGGCAATCATATTGGCAACACCGGAACCCATTCCGGGAAGGAATCCGATCCAAAGCCCTACGAACAAAGAGGTGATAATGGTTTTCGCGCTCTTTACAAAATCCTTAATTGTCAATCCAAAACCTTTCAGGCCGTTCATATCCACCGCAGGCATTTCCTGGGTTCCCTTTGCATAGCTTGTGGCAACCTGCTGCAGCGCAAATGTTCCCATCAGAAGACAAACAACGTTAATACCCGCGAATAAATTATAATTTCCAAATGTAAAACGCATCTGGTTAGTCACCTGGTCCGTTCCCACAGTGGAAAGCCAGATGCCGATAAATGCTGCCAGAAGCCCTTTATAGATCGATCCCCGGCTCAAACCTACCACCAGGGAAATTGCCATGAAACAGAGGCTGAAATATTCCCACGGCCCCAGAGCCAAAGCGATATCGGCAATCGCGCTGGAACATAAAGTAGCCACGATAATCGAAACTGCAGTTCCGATAAAGGAACCGGTGATGCCGATGGTCAGCGCTCTGGCCGCCTTTCCCTTTTTCGTCATCGGATAGCCGTCATAACAGGTAGCTATGGATGCGGCCGAACCAGGAATACCCACCAGCACCGCCGCTATAAAGGAGCCGGAAATACCTCCCACGTACATGCCAAGCAGCATACAAAAGCTGAGTTCCGTATTGAGCGCAAATGTCATCGGCAGAATCAATGTAATGCCAAGCCCTCCGGAAAGTCCCGGGATCGCGCCTAAAATACAGCCGATTACCGCACAAACCCACAGCATGATTAAATTCATCGGCTGCAAAACCGTCATTAATGAAGCCAAATAAGTCGCCATTAGCCTTCCTCCCTATATCATACTGATTCCAAGCATTGACCAGATCTCTCCTTTAGGCAGCGGAATCACAAATCCTTTTGTAAAGCCAAGATAGCAGACCGTCCCCAATACAATGCTTAAAACAACTGCAAAAACCGTCTTTATTTTCTTATCCCCTTTTAAGGTCATAATGAACATCATCATTCCAAGCATAGAGGTAAGCCAAAAGCCGAAATATTTCATTCCCAAAGCAAATACAACGGTCTCTCCAAGAATGATGCCGGTCCGTTTCCAGCCGGCGGCATCCAGATATGGTTTGCCCTCCGACTTTCTCTCCTTGCTCCCGTCAAAAATCATGGAAACGACGGAAAACAGGAAAATGCCGGACGCCGCTATATATGGAAACAATTTAGGACCCGGTTCATTTGAAACCAGCCGCTCCGGAATCCGGGATGTTTCCCAGAAAATCCAGAATGAAAACAGAATACACACGATACCCATGACATATGTTTTATTCACTTTTTTCATATCACACCTCTTTTCTCAACGAACCGGGCCGGCCAATGCAGTTTAGCCGGCCCGGTTCATCATACCATCCTTTATCAGCGGATCATCAGCCCCAGATTGGATAATAATTCATAATTAATATCCCACTCTGTCTGGAAATCAGCTTTGGAACCTTCCACATCCTTTACATCGATAAGCATTGCCATGGTGTTCATACCATCCACAAACGGCTGAGCTTCCGTCAGCCCCTGAAGACTTTCATTGATCGTTTGAACTAAAGCAGAATCCATACCTGCCGGTCCCATAATGTAATATCCGGAATCCCATACCGCATCGATTCCCTGTTCCGGCATGGATAAGAATGAATCATTTAACTCCTGTCCGATCAGTTTTGCACATTCGTCTTTTGTCAATGATCCCGGCCCTACAATGCCTAAAACTTTCAGTTTTCCATCCTGCTGATAGGACAGCGCATTATTGACCGAGCAGTTTCCAAGATCAATCGCTTTGGACGCCACATTTGTCAGCTTATCCGCTTCTGAGGAACACTGTACATAGTTCACCTGCTGATCCAGCCCCTCTTCCATGGCTGCCAGCGTATTCAGCCAGATGAGCTGAGACGTACCGCCCAATGTACAGCCGACGGTCAGCTCGCTGGGATGTTCCTTTATGTATTCCATCAGCTCCTTCATGTTGTTATAAGGCGCATCCGGTGATGCGATCCAGGCCTGAGGCCCTCCCGCGTTAACTTTACAGATCACGGTCAGGTCTTCCATAGGATTCACTTCTGAAGAACCCGATAAATAGTTGTCCATATTCGCGCACGCTGCAACCGTCAGATTCATGCCGTCGGGATCTGCCTTAGCCGCATGCTGGGCGCCTACTTCCGAGGTGTCATAATTGGTCACAACAAAATTTACGCCTGAGAGACAAGTCTCCCATCCAGCTGTCACATAGCGGGTAATCAAATCTGTACCGCCTCCTGCTTTTGCCGGAACATCAAAATATATGGTGGAACCGGACGGCCATTTCACCTCTCCCGATGCAGCTGCCTCCTTCTTTTCATTCCCTGCCGATGTGCCGGCCGTATCAGCTGCCGCTTTTTGCGAACCGCTGCATCCTGCCAGTGATGTGCCCAATAGTAAAGCTGCCGTAATAAGTGCGATTTTCTTTTTCATAAGACATTTTCCTTCCTCATATAAAATTTGGCGTACAAAAAACATGAACAATCCGGCACATCATGTATGCCTATTTTTCATTTATTTTTATGTAAATTATTCATATTTATCACTTCTCACTCAGTATAATACAGCAATATACCATTGACAATTCTCACTTTTTTATATATGCTATGTCTAAAAGTTATAGATTGACCAATAGTTCTTATCAAATGATAAAAATGGGGAGGATTCTCATGAACACCAAACAGCTGCCCTATATTTTAGCCATCGCCGCCACAGGAAGCCTGTCTAAGGCGTCCAAACAGCTAGGCATCTCCCAGCCCGCGCTCAGCAAATACATTGCTGAACTGGAACATCAAACCGGCATGGAGCTTTTTTTCACACAAAGAAAAAGACTTTACCCCACTCCCGCAGGCAAAGTCTATATTGAAGCGGCAAGAGAGATTCTGGGCATACAGACCCGGACCAGGGATTCGATCCGTCTCTTGGATAGCCCGGCTGTTACGGAACTTCACGTGGGAATTTCCCCACACCGCGGCGCGCTCTTCATCGCCCACGTGTTTCCTAAGTTCAGCCAGTATTTCCCTCAGATCCGGATAATTCCGCATGAAGGATACTCTTCCTCACTGCAGGATTTGCTGGTTCAGGAAAAGATCGATTTGGCTTTATCGGCTAATACCGGCACTATGAATCCGGAACTGCAGTCCCTTCCCCTTCATTCGGAAGAAATCGTTCTCGCAGTTCCCTCCTTTCACCGCCTAGTCAGACATTCCTATGACACCCTCAGCACACTGCCCTACATAGACCTGGCAGAATTCCGGGATACCTCTTTTGTTATGCCCGCTCCGGATTCTGCTTTATATCAAGCCGTCCAGCCCCTCTTTTCCAGGGCCGGATTCCAGCCTCTGACCGCATTTTCCTCTCCAAACATAATTATGGCGGAATCCATGATCCGTTCCGGCGTAGGCGTAGGCCCTCTTCCTGCCTATTATATGGTTCACAGTCCGGAAATCTCCTATTTCCGCGTCTATCAGCCAGCCCATTTAAACGCCGGTATTTTGACGAGGAAAGGTCATGAGTTGTCAGAAGCGGAACGTTTTCTGATCTTTCTGGAATTGGAATACAATGCAGAAAATCCCAATTACCAGATTAATTGGAGCCCGCCTCTTTTAGATCTTGTAAAAGAATTTGATTATGCCCACCATTTCACACAATACATGGAGGATTGATATGAATACCAAGATTCTGGAATATATCATTGCGATTGCGGAAGAAAAGTCCATATCCCAGGCGGCCGACCGTTTTTATCTGTCTCAGCCGGTTTTATCGCGCCACTTAAAGAAAATCGAAGACGAACTGGGCGCTCCGCTTTTCATCCGCGGTAAGCCCCATCTCACTCTTACGGACGCCGGAATTATCTTTATAAACAACGCGCAGACGATTCTGCACGTTGAGGAACAGATGAATAAAACATTGGATGAGATGCGCAGAAAACAAAAGGATTCCCTGAATCTTCTGATCGATGCGCCTTACCACAATTTTTTTCTCAAACGGATCTTTCCTCTCTTCAGGGAAAAACACCCTGATTTTTATATACAATATGCCGATACCAATGCATATCAGGCAAAAAAACTTCTAACTGAAAAAAAGGCCGATTTGGCGGTAATCGCCACGACCTTTTTACATGTGGAGGGTTTGGAATGCCTTCCTGTTTTTACAGACGAACTGGTTCTCATACTGCCTCATGGAAAATTTACGGTTCCTGCAGATGTCACAACAAATCAGTTCAAAAATATATTAAATAATGAAATTTTCGCCCTGCACCCATCCGGCTCCACATTCCGTTATATGGAGGACGAATGGCTGGCTTCCATCGGAATCTCTCCGAAAACAGTGATGGAAGCCGCGTCTTTTAACACCGCCCTGGAAGCCGTATATCACAGGCAATGCTGCGCATTTTTACCAAAAACGCGTATGAACGCTGTCGATCCGGCCCTAGTCGATCCAATTCCCGCCGATTCGCCCTATCTTTTTTACCTAGTAGCAGCTTATCCGCAAAATGAAGCATTTAAAACTCCGGTACGGGAATTGCTTCAGATTATCTCAAAACAATTTCAAACATTTTCACAATACGTGTCTTCCAAAAGGTAATTATATTCTAATTGCCTAAGTTTTTATGGAAGAATTCCAGTGCGATTTCTCTCATTTCTTCCTGAAAGAATTCCGGTGAGCCGTGTTCTCCATTTTTTAGCAGGTAGAGCTCGGCTCTGTCCTCCATTCCTTCTGCTTTGATGGCATCATAAAATTCCTGGCTGATATAGGAAGGCACCAATGGATCGGAATCCCCATGAGCAATTAAAATCGGGCACATCTCTTTCGTAATTCTAAGATTCACGCTGGCCTCTTTTGCCCTCTCTTTCATCGTCGCCGGGTCCCCGCCCATAAAAGCTCCGGCATGCGTGTCTTCCACGGTCTTCCAGCGGTGGTTGGGGTCCTTTGCCATGGCCAGTTGGTCGGCTTCCATCAATTTCACCATGTCCACCGGACCGAACATATCATAGGCCGCCTGAACTTTGGAAGAGAAACCGCTCCATTCTTCACTTTCATACTCGCCGTCATTCATCGCGATAAATGCGGCCAGATATCCTCCTGCCGAACGCCCCATAATTCCTATCCGGTTCACATCAATGTGATAAAGATCCGCATGAGCCCGTAAAAAACGGATCGCTGTCTTCACATCGACAATCTGGGCCGGGAATTTCCCCTGGGAGCTGCTTCTGTAATAAACGGATACTACGGTGTAGCCCGCATCGGCTAAGAACTGGGTTTCCGCTATCATCTGATTTTTATCCACACCGCGGAACCCTCCGCCGGACACCCAGATAATTGCAGGATGATATTCAATTTCGTGAGCTTCCGGCATAACTCCTCCGGCTGTCTGCATCTCAATATTCCCGCTCTGAGCCATGATGGACAGATCCAGCTCCAAATCATTTCCATCCAAATCCTTAACTCTTGAATACACGATGTGATCGACAAAGTTAACACTGTTCCTTTTTCTGCCGGGATCAATAAAATGTTTCATAAAACTCCTTTCCCGCTCCTGAAGCTTAGAGATGGCTGAACTGCCTTTCTTAAAGCTTGAAGCCCTCTTTTTTCTGAAATCTCTTTTCACATTCCAGTATAAGACACCTCAGAGCTCACAGCCATTCTCACTTATTTATAAATGCCATGCCAAAAAGTTATGAATCTTCCGGCCCCGTCTCGGTTGTCCTCTCAGCCGGTTTCCTTCCGGCCCCGCCTCCCGATTACGTGCTGGTTTTCGCTGGCCTGGTTAAAAACATTTTTATGCATCCGTATTTATGTTGAATCACATTTACATTAAGGGTGAAGGCATTTCTGAAAAAGCCTTCACCCTTGATGTAAAAATTTACTTTCCGATTAAAATTTTTTTAACTCTTAGCTGGCCAGCAACAGCCGGAAAGAAGGGGGAACCTGGGCGGACGGCGGAAATGATATGGGATAGGGGATCGTTTGCAGACCCTTAGAGGTACTTGGCCGGCAGAGACGGAAAAAGGCAGACAAATGCTGAATTCCGAATCAGCATTTGAGGCGCCCCTTGAGCGATGAAGTCATAAAGAGTTCATCGCGAATGGGCGCCGCGCTGCCTTTTTCCGTCTCTGGCGGCCTTAGTACCTCTTAGGGTCGAAACTCGAATCCCCTATCCCATATCATTTCCGCCGTCCGTCCAGGTTCCCCCTTCTTTCCGGCGTACCCTACTTAAATAATTTTTTTTAAATTCCTTTTACTTCCCACTGATAAGTCTCATATGCCTGATACAACGTCATTCCCGCCACATCCCTGGCGGCCTTCTTTTCCAGGTAAGAAGCTTCCCCTTGCAGATATTCGGTATTGCTGAGCATTCCTGCCGTTTGTTTTATCTGAAGTGACTGGTAGCTTAAACAGGCGCTTTCATACGCTTCCAGCGCAGCCTGGTATTCGATGCGCCTTTGCAGAAGGGTCTGATAGACGCTCTCTATGGAAACGGCCGCCTCGCTTTCTGCCGCCTCCACTTTTTTGAACTTCTGGTTTATATTGGCTGTGCCTTTTGCGCTCGCGTGGCGTTCGCTCTGTACGCTGCTGCTGTTGTTCACCGCCTTTTGCCGGTCTGTTTCAAAATCGATGGCATCAATAGCGCCAAGATCCGGTTCAGGGATCGTTCCGATCACAACGCTTTCCGAATTGCCCATTCCCAGCATGGTAAGAAGCTGCTCCCTTAACTGGGAGGCATTTTCTTTCAGAGAGGCCAGGGAGTTTTCTGCGCTTAACAGGCTTTTCTCAGCTGACAAAACGTCCGCTTCCGTAGCTGATCCCATTCCGTTTTTTATGGTGACGGCCGAATAGGATGCTCTCTGGGCCTCCACGCTTTTTTCCTTTGCTTCAATATTGCACAACATCTGATTGTAGGAATTCATAAGCGTCTGGGCTGTCATGGTCATGGCATCTGCTGATTTTTCCAGTGATTTCGTGCTTTTTTCTTCATTCATGGTCTTGATCTGCTTGGTCAGCTGGCTGGATGACATTTTAAGAGAAGCGGCATTTGAGGAGTAGACGGACGCCGTTTCAGAATCCGAATCCTCCAGGTCATCCGCTTTCCCTTCCAGGTTCAGCTGCTGCCATTTCAGGGTATCTCTCATCTCTTCATATGCTTTTACATTATCATAATAGCTGTCATATGAGCTTTTCAGGGACAGATTTCCTGCTTTCAGAAGCTCCTTCAGATTTTCATAGCTGACGGTTTGCGTCTCTTCTGCCTGAGAACTGATGGGAGCAGCTGCGCCGGTAATCAGAACTGCCGCCAGGAATATGGATAGTAACCGATTACATTTCACTGATAATCCCTCCTTCCTATTCCTCATCTTTATGATACGGATGCCAGGCCGTTGACCGCCCAGTCATAATCCTGGATTGCCTGAGTAAGCGACAGACTGGTGGTTTTAACTGATGTTTCCGCATTGGAAAAAGATGCTTTCTGCTGCTGGTAAGCATTGGGGGTTATGGTTCCTGCCTGCAGCTGGCGGTCTGCCGTATCCATGTTTTTCTTTTCCAGTTCGTATGCCTGAAGCGCCTGGTCATAGTCGGATTTTGTGAGCAAAATGTTCTGATACGCATTTTTAACGCTGGCTGATGCGGTCCGTTCATTACTCTTTAACGTCTCTTCCAGATTCTCTTTTGTGCTCGTTTTCTTCGCATTGGCAATTTTCTTCTTAACAATTTTTATGCTGTAGTTGTTCTCCAAAGCGGTCTTTATATCCGTTTCCAGGTCAATAGACCCGATCCGTGAAAGATCCGGCTCCGGAACCTCTCCGATCTCCACCTCTGCCCCGTAGCTCCATCCTGTCATAATGCACAGGCTCTGTTTTGACTGGCTGAGGGCGCTTTCCGCTGACCGGATCGACGCTTCTGCCGATGTCACCGCCTCTTTTGCCGACAAAAGTTCCGCCTGGGTAGAAATTCCTGCTGTCAGCTTTGTCGCCACAGACTGATACTGAAGCTCGGAAAGTTCTTTACTGCTTTTTATCTTTTCCAGATTATAAAGCTGGGTCCAGTAATTGATCATCAAAGTCTGGGCGCTTTTTACCAGCTCCATCTCCGTCTGATCATATCCCAATTTGATGACCTCGCTGTCGGAAACATTGTTGTCACCCTGTTCCATCAGTTTATCGGCCTGAAGCTCACTGCTTAGAGCCGCGGACAGACGGCCGGCGTACCCGGAATCGTCTGAATCCGGATACTCGATATTGCTGTAAATGTCCTCAGCCGCATCGTAATAGGATTGGGCGATATCGTCCTGATCCTCTTCCCGATATTCTTTATAAGCAATCTGATTTTGGAGGACTGTGCTGTTATATTCATGAATCAGATCTCCAATTTCGTCATATTCCAATTTATTATCCCGCAGAGAAGCCCATTTTTCCGCCGTATAAGCAAATTCCGGGCTGCCTGCCAGCGCGTAAAACGGAGTCAGAGACGCAATCACTCCGGTAAGGCAGCACGCTGTTATCATTTTTCTCGTTCGCATGGTTTCCTCCTTTCCTACAGATCCAATACCTTTCGTTCCCTCTTTCCGTTCATAACCGCATAGTATACCGGAAGCATAAACAGGGCTACCGCAATTCCGGCAGTGAGACCGCCGATATTAACGATGGCAAGACCCTGGGTTGTAGATCCACTGCTTCCGATAGCCAGCGCCATGGGGATCATGGAAAGAATTGTGGTCAGACTGGTCATCAGGATCGGCCTGAGTCTGGTAGCTCCCGCCTCGATTAACGCTGTCTTTAAATCCATTGTCATCCGGTACTGGTTTACCGTATCCACGTAGAGAATGCCGTTATTGACAACCGTACCGATCAGAATTAAGAATCCCAGCAGGGATGTCATGCTGATGGTAACCCCTGTCAGCTTCAAAAGCCCGAAAGAACCGATAAGGCTGAAAGGAATTGTGGTCATAACCATAAATGAAAATTTAGGCGATTCGAACTGGGCGGACATAACTACAAAGATCATGAAAACTGCGATTGCAATAGCCAGATACAGAGAAGAGAATTCTTCCTGCATCATGCGGTCCATGGAGTTTACCCCTGTAGTTATGGTTCCTGTCAGATTGGGGCTGATCACTTCGCTGTCGATCAGCGACTTAACATTAGCGCCTGCATAGTCGGCGGTAATGGTGATCTTATATGCTTTATCGGATTTTGATATCGAAGACGGGCTGTCTTTAAAATAGATTTCAGCCACATCGGTGAGCGCCACATATCCGCCGGAAGAAGTATTCAGTATAATTCCTTTTAACTGGTCTATGGTTCTGTATTCGTCTTCCGGGTATTCCAACATGACGCTGATCTCTTTGCCGTCCACAGTTAACGTGGTGGCTTCCACCCCGTCCAGCATCTGCTTTACGGAAGAGCCGATGGCAGAAGCGCTGAGCCCTTCTGCGGATGCCATCACAGGATCTACTTTAATGGTAACAATAGGAGCTGTATTTTCAATGCTGGAATGGACATTTAAAACGTCATCCCGCTCTGTCATTTCCTTTACGATCTTATCGCTCACTTCTTTTAATTCGTCGTACTGGGTGCCGTTCAGGATCACTTCATATCCCCGTTTTCTTCCCATAAAGCTCATGGAACTGGATGCTTCCGCAGTGATGGTGCAGTTGTCGATATCGGACATCTGCTGCTCCCAAAGTTCTGCGATCTCATCCGTTTTCATCGCATGGTCATCTTTCAGGTAGGCGGTAATGGAACCGCTGTCGTTGTTGTAGCGGAGCATGTAGGACTCCACATTCTCGTCATTTTTTACGATCTCTTCCGCCTGGTTCAGCATATCCTCGGCCTTTTCCGTCAGAATTCCCGGCCTCGTTTCAATGGAAACTTTGATGGTTCCGGTATCGTCTGCCGTCATAAGCTCCGCTTCCATGCCGCTTGCCATCACGTAAATTCCAATCAACAGGGCCACCGAAACAACCATTACAACCGCCTTGTGTTCAAGCAGCCTTGCCATGACCTTCCGGTAAATGTTCTGCATTCCCACAACCGGCCCTGACATAGGCGCATGATTCTTTTCCTGGGGTTTATACATCAAATAGCAAAGCGGCACAACCGTCATAGCGGAAAACAGAGATGCGCTCATACAGAAAACAATGGTAAATCCTAAAGGCTTAAACATCTGCCCTGTCATTCCCTGCAAGAACATCAGAGGGATAAATACAACGCATGTGGTGACCGTGGAACCGATAATGGACTGGATGACGATCCCGGTGCCTTCCAGCGCGCATTTGGCATATCCCAGCATTCCCTTATCCTCCGATGCCTGGGTTGCCCTGAAACAGCTTTCCAGCACTACAATGGAGTTATCCACCATCATTCCGACCCCCAGCACAAGGGCGCTCATTGTAATAACATTTAATGAAAATCCCATGGAGGTCATTAAAATCAGGGATAACAGGATGGAAGTCGGGATGGAGCTTCCGACAATCAGCGACGCTTTATAATCGCCGAAGAAGATAAATATGATCACCATGGAAATGATTACGGCCAAAACCATGGTTTCCGCCACATCCTTTAAAGAGCTGAGAATCGAATCCGCGGTATCGTTTACAATCCTGATGCTCAGATCCTCATCCGCTGCTTCCAAACTTTCTATGGCGCTTTGAACAGCCGAGGACACTTCCATCGCCGTGCTGCTCTGCTGCTTTTTGATGGAAATTGAAATGGTTTCCTGTCCGTTATACCGGGAAATTCCTCCCCTCTGTTCTTCCGCTTCATAAATATTGGCGATATCCTCCAGATAGATGATCTTTCCGCTGGATGTGGTGATCGGAACCGTCTTTAAGTCGTCTACCGTTTCATTTTCCAATGATGTGGTAACGGACAGTTCCAGATTTCCGGATATGGTGCTTCCGGAAGGATAGGACAGTTTAGCCGCTGAGATGGCTGACGCCGCCTGGGACATGGTCACTTTATATTGAGCCATTTTCTCCGACTGCAGTTCGATCTTCACATATTCGGAGGAACCGCCCATCGCGTCCACTTCCGCTATGGAAGAAATCTTTTCAAATTCCGGCACAACCGTCTGATCCACATAATCGTACAATTCCTTTTCCGTTTTGTGGCTGATGGAAAGCATCATCGTGGTGCCGGAGTTATTATTCATTTCCATCACAGAGGTTTCCGCATCATCGGGAAGCTGTCTGCTCAGGTTATCCATTTTTTTCTTTAAATCATCATATGCTTCATCCATATCGGTTCCATAATCGTATTCCAGCATGATCATGGCCCTGTTTTCACTGGATGAAGAGCTCATACTTTTAATTCCTTCCAGCGTGCCTACCGCATCCTCGATGGGCTCGGTCACCAGTTCACAGATATCTTCCGGTCCTGCGCCGGAATAGCTGGCGCTTATAATCAGCATAGGCTGGTCGGTATCCGGCATCTGTTCCAATGTGGCGGAAAATACGGATGAAATACCGAATACAAGCAGACAGAGCAATGCCATGACCGTCGTTACCGGCCTTTTGAGCACAAATTTTGTAATTCCCATATGTAAGACCTCCTCTACTGTGCCGCCGGAACCGGAGCCGCCGAATCCTGTGGTTTTTTGTCATTCTGACCGCTCTCTTTCGTTTCTTCGCCCTTTAATTTTACGGAAGCGCCCTCGTAAAGGTTGGAACTCCAAGTGCTGACTACCATATCATCTGCCGAAATTCCTGACAGAACCTCCGCATACTCCGAATCATAGATTCCAACTTCAATCGGAACCTGAACCGCTTTTCCTTCCTTATAAAGATACACATAACCCACGCCGCCGCTGTAATAGATCGCGTCTACCGGAATCAGCATCGCATTTTCCGTTTTCTCCGTAACCAGATTTAATTTAACCGTACTTCCGGTTGCAATGGCATCCGTATCCTTTAATTCGGCCTTTACCTTAAATAAACCGGTGGTTTCATCCACCATGGAACTGATCTCACTGATGTAGGCTTGATAACTCATACCGTTCTTTGTGATATTCATCTCATCCCCCACTTCCAGGTTGGCCATCATGCGCTCCGTCACATAGAAGGACACCCGTTTTTCTCCTGCTCCTGCAATTACACAAAGCTGTTTCGACTGGGAAATGTTATCGTGAACTTCTATATCGCAGCTTTCAATTTTTCCTCCGATGGGAGCGGTTATCCTGCTGTATTCCACCTGCTTGTCATAAGCTAATTTGGCGGCTTCATACTGTAATATGGCCGATGTGGCTTTATTGCGGTACTGCTCATACTCCTGTTCCGATAAATCGCCGCTGGCATAGAGAATCTGCATACGGCTCAGGTTGCTCTGGGCTTCCGTCAGATTCACCTCTGCCGATTCCATGGAGTTTAGCGCTGTCTCTACCTGCTGGGTATCGATTTCGCAAAGCACATCTCCGGCCGCAACCGTATCTCCCGCTTTCACATACACGGCCGTCACATCGCCGGAGGCCTTTGCATAGACATAGACCACATCCGACGGCTCAACCGTTCCGGTCAGCCCTGTGGTCAGGCTGATATCTCCTGTTGTGGGATTGGCCGCTTTCACAACCGGCAGAGCCGCCTGCTGCTGTCCCATCATCATTCCCGACGGCTGGGCCTGTTTCTTACCGCCTGACATAACAACTGCTGCCGCTGCAATTATCACCACGCCTGCGACAGCCGCCCCTATTTTTATCTTCTTTTTCTTATCCATGTTTCAATTCTCCTTTAACGGGCTAAATTTTCTTTTATCTTATAGCCCTAAGATAAATTCAACATTAACAAATCCGCCGCTTCTTCTAATTAATTGTGAATATTCTGTGATTTATTTATATTGGCTTTATAAAACCATGTTATAATATTGAATAAATGAACAGCTCTGATAAACCGTTATATATTGCATATGATTCGAAGAACCAATGGACCGGAGGTACGATTTATGTTTCAAATATTAGTTGTGGAAGATGATAAAAATACCAGAAAACTGATGGGAGCCATCCTGAAAGAACACGGCTACTGTCCTGTTTTGGCCTGCGACGGCCTGGAGGCTCTGGAAGTCTTAGATACCCAGCATATCGATCTGGTGGTGATGGACATCATGATGCCTCACATGGATGGATATGAGCTGACCCGGCAGTTAAGGAATCATGATTACAGCCTGCCCATCCTGATGGTCACAGCCAAGCAGCTGCCAGAAGATAAGAGAAAGGGATTCATCGTCGGAACCGACGATTATATGACAAAACCAGTGGATGAAGAAGAGATGATCCTTAGAATCAAAGCGCTTTTGCGGCGGGCTCAGATTGTCAGCGAACATAAGATCATCATCGGAGAGGTGATCTTAGACTATGATGCATTAACCGTTTCCCGGGGTTCGGAAGTACAAACTCTGCCACGCAAGGAATTTTATCTGCTCTACAAGCTGCTCTCCTATCCCAACAAGATCTTCACCAGGATTCAGCTGATGGATGAGATCTGGGGCGTGGAATCGGAAACCGAAGACAATACCATTAACGTACATATCAACCGGCTGCGCAAGCGTTTTGAAAGCTTCCCGGAATTTACCATTGAAACCATCCGGGGACTGGGTTATAAGGCGGTGAAAAATATATGAAAATACCATTTAAACACAAGCCCTACAGGAACATTACCCTGGCCATCACCATCTTTATCTTCCTGATCGTGCTGTCCGTTATGACGCTCCAGGGCTTTTTAATGTATCTGTATTGGAAGATAGCCTTTCAGGCCGATATCCGCATGCCCCAATTCTGGCGGCCGATTCCGCTTTTATTCGTTCTCAGCGCAATTTTCGGCATCCTTCTTTCCTTTTTAGCCAGCCGCATTCCTTTAAAGCCGGTCCGCGACCTGATCGCCGCCATCAATCAGCTGGCAGAAGGGGATTTCCACGTCAGAATCTCCTTAGATACCACCCAGGAATTAGTCAAACTGTCGGAAAGCTTCAACCGGATGGCCGGAGAACTGGAAAATACCGAGCTGCTCCGCTCTGATTTCATCAACAATTTTTCCCATGAGTTCAAAACCCCCATCGTCTCTCTCTGCGGGTTTGCCAAAATTCTGAAAAATGACACGCTTACCGAAGAGGAACGCACCGAATATCTGGATATCATCATCAGCGAGGCCAACCGCCTGTCCCAGCTTGCAACCAATGTGCTCAATCTTTCCAGTATCGAAAAGATCAACATTGTCACGGAAAACAGCGATTTCGACTTGTCTGAAGAGATCCGCCAGGCGATCCTGCTTCTGGAATCCAAATGGCAGAAAAAGGAACTGGAGCTGATCATCGACTTGGATGAAGTGACTTTCTATGGAAACAAGGGGTTATTGGACCAGCTGTGGATCAATCTGATCGATAATGCGATTAAATTCTCCCTTTCAA
Organism: Clostridium sp. chh4-2; assembly: GCF_002899675.1. Taxonomy (GTDB): domain Bacteria; phylum Bacillota; class Clostridia; order Lachnospirales; family Lachnospiraceae; genus CHH4-2. The sequence goes on from NZ_PKUU01000005.1 coordinate 51,261, forward strand.
AGGGGAAGATTAAAATCAAACTTCACGAAAAAGACACCTGCGTCATTTTCCAGGTGTGGGACAATGGTTATGGCATGGACGCCAATACAAAACAGCATATCTTCGACCGTTTCTACCAGGGAGACGCATCCCATACCACAGAAGGCAACGGAATCGGCCTCACCATTGTGAAAAAAATCGTGGAACTGTATAAGGGAACAATATCCGTGGACAGCGAGATCGGCGTAGGAACTACGTTCACAGTCATACTTCCTAAATATTCCGAGTATGCTCAAAACTAACTTATACTCATAGCTAAATTATGCTCAAAAGATTGGATAATTTTATGTAAAATTTCTGTGTTTTGACAGGTTTTTTCTTTCGAAAAATAGCATATAATAAATTATCGTGGAACACTTTCTTAACGTTTTATTAACACTATTGTTATATTTTTTCGGGTGTGTTATAATCCGAAAAAAGTGAAAGGTTGTGAGCTAATGAAAAACCTGATAAAAAAGTATAAGCATGTTTGGATACTCAGTTATGCCTTTCTTTATCTTCCATGGTTTTTATATTTGGAACGCACAGTCACCCGTAATTATTATGTGATGCATGTGGCGCTGGATGATTTGATTCCTTTTAATGAATATTTTATTATTCCATATTTGCTGTGGTTTTTATATGTAGCCGGAACGATCCTTTACTTCTTCTTCACCGATAAGCGGGATTATTACCGGTTGTGTATCTTTTTGTTTACCGGAATGACCATCAGCCTGATGATCTGCACTTTATTTGAGAACGGCACCGATTTAAGGCCTGTAGTCGATCCTGGTAAGAATGTTTGTTCCTGGCTGGTATCCGTGCTCCACTCGGCAGATACCTCGACCAATGTATTTCCAAGCATTCACGCCTATAATTCCATTGGCGTTCATATAGCAGTCATGCGCAGTGAATCATTGAAAAAACACCGGGCTGTCCGGATCGGATCTTTTTTACTCATGTTCCTGATCTGCCTGTCCACCGTATTTTTAAAACAGCATTCCGTTGTGGATGTGGCCGGCTCCATGATCATGGCGTACATCATGTATCCTCTGGTTTATGGCAGCGCTTATGCGGAAAACAGAAAGAAAGTTACTCAAAAGGTGCTCGGCTGATTGATTTGACAACAATTTAAAAGGGCTGGTCCGTGATATAGGTTCTTTCTTGGCTTTGGGTGCGGGGCTGTGCCGGAGGGTTAATATCCCAGTGTACCGCCATCTGAATACGAGCCGTAAAAATGAACGTGACTGTCGAACACATGCATTTTGTGTCCGACAGTCACGTTCATTTTTACGGCGAGTAGGAAGCCCGGCGGACACGGGATATTAACCCTCCGGCACAGCCCCGCACCCAAAGCCAAGAAAGAACCGTGATATGGATCAGTCCTTTTTCTATCTTAATTGAATCCAAAAAATTTCTGTGTAATCTTATATCCTGCGATGGAAACCTGCCTTCCGCTTTTACCCGGCAGATTCATGCCCTGTCCTAAAAATCCCCAGCGGAGTCTCAGATACAACGGCATATTCTTTTGTTTCAGGTACATCCACAATTCCTTCTTTTTCTGAAGATTTTCTTCTGTTCCTGACTTAATGGCAAGAATGGAGGAGACCACCATCATAATCTCCAGATACTTAACCATATATCCTCTGAGCTTCCTGTTTTGTATCTTGGTTACATCATAATAATCCAGCATCAGCTTTGTCACACGGATCTGCTGGTCAATTCTTCCGATCATCACCGTTTCATTGACCGACTGGTCTTCTCTTCCGATATAATACCGGTAGAAATTCACATCCAGATAATACATGGTTTTGACAAACGGCAGCGGCTGGTATACGAAAATGTTGTCCACATAAAATGTATGCTTGGGCAGTTCCAATCCGCATTTGAACAGCAGCTCTGTCCTGTAAATTACGGAATGCATCAAAATATACTGTCCGGTCATAAATATCTTCACATCATCCCAGGTGATCAGCTCATTTTTAGGAAGGGCTGTCTTATAATTCATCACGCGTTTCCGCTTTGCCCCTTCTTTTTCATATACGAAGTTGCAGATCAGCATATCCAACGTCTCATTTCCATACACAAATCTGCGCAAAGTTGCCAATACCTGTTTAAACGCCTCTTCATTGACCCAGTCATCGCTGTCAACTACTTTGTAATAGATTCCGGTGGCATTGCGAAGCCCGGTATTCACGGCTTCTCCATGACCTCCATTTTCCTGATGGATTGCGCGGCAGATCGTGGGATAATTCTGAGCATATTCGTCTGCGATCTCAGCCGTATGGTCCTTGGTTGATCCGTCATCCACAATTATGATTTCAACTTCTTCGCCTCCGGTCAGCAGCGTATCGATACAATGTCTCATATAAGCTTCTGAATTATAGCACGGTATTGCTACAGAAAGTAATTTCACAGCGAATCCTCCTTATGTTTCAATCATTCTAATAAAGTTTTCCCTCATTTTCCCTATTATAACATGGAATTTTCGTTTTTATATAAAAAATTTCTTAAACTATCCCTTTTTAAGTAATTGTTGCATTTTTGCCTGGCAAATACTATAATAAACTTATATTTTTCTCCCTAAAACCGTAAAACGGGAGTGAATAACTCGTACAGAAAAGAGGTAATCGTTATGGCTAAAAAAAGAATTGTTATGGCATTGGGACACAATGCCTTGGGTACCAATCTTCCGGAGCAGAAAGAGGCGGTTGTGAAAACAGCTAAAGTCATCTCCGATTTTATTCAGGAAGGCTGGCAGGTAGCCATTGTTCATAGTAATGCACCGCAAGTGGGGATGATTCATACTGCCATGAATGAATTCGGCAAACAGCATGAGGGTTATACCAACGCTCCCATGTCCGTATGTTCTGCCATGAGCCAGGGCTACATCGGCTATGACCTGCAGAACGGCATTCGTTCTGCCTTAATTAAACGCGGAATCTACAAACCTGTTTCAACCGTTTTAACACAGGTCATGGTAGATCCCTATGACGAGGCGTTCTACACCCCTGTTAAAGTAGTTGGACGTGTTATGTCAAAAGAAGAAGCTGATGAAGAAGATGCAAAAGGCAACTCCGTGGTAGAAGTAGAAGGCGGATACCGCAGAATCGTAGCCGCTCCCCATCCAATCTCCATCGTTGAGATCGACGCAATCAAAGCACTCTTAGACGCAGACCAGATCGTCATCTGCTGCGGAGGCGGCGGCATTCCCGTTATGGAACAGGGCGCTAACTTAAAGGGCGCCAGTGCAGTTATCGAAAAAGATTTATCAAGCGGCCTGCTCGCTAAAGAAGTGGATGCAGATGTCCTGATGATCGTAACCAGCGTGGACAATGTAACTCTGAACTACGGCAAAGAGAACGAAGAGCCAATCAGCCGCATGACTGTAACTGAAGCCGAAAAGTTTATAGAAGAAGGCCACTTTGAATTCGCCTCCATGCTTCCAAAAGTACAGGCCTCCATCGATTTCATCCGTGCCGGAAAGGGCCGCAGCGCAGTGATCACTTCCTTGGAAAAAGCCAAAGACAGCCTGGCCGGAAAAGCAGGGACTGTCATCGAATAAATATTGGGGAAATCTTTATTTAGTTAACTAAGAAACGCCGGAAAGAAGGGGAAACCTGGGCGGGCGGCGAACATAGAGAAAAGCAGGGGATTCGGGTTTCGACCCTAAGTAATACTAGGCCGCCAAGAGCGGAAAAAGGCAGCGCGGCGCCATTCGCGATGAACTCTTGATGACTTCATCGCTCAAGGGCGCCTCAAATACTGATCCGGAATTCAGTATTTGTCTGCCTTTTTTCGTTCTTGCCGACCAAGTATCACTAAGGGTCTGCACACGATCCCCTGCCTTTCTCTATGTCCGCCGCCCGCCCAGGTTTCCCCTTCTTTCCGGCTGTTGCTTGGCTAGCTTAGGATAAAAAAGATTTGGTGGATTGTGAGTAAATTTTACATCAAGGGTGAAGTCTTTTTTAGAAATCCCTTCACCATTTAATGTAAAGGGTGAGGTCTTTTTGTGAAATGCCTTGACGTTTAAAGTAAAACCTGAAGCATTTTTAAAAATCCCTTCACGATCTACATAAATGTGGCTCTGCATAAATACCGAAGCGCAAATATTGTTTTTAACCCGGCCAGCGAAAACCAGCATGGAATCAGGAGGCGGAGCCGGAAGGAAATGGTCTGAGAAGGCCGCCGGGCCGCCGAAGGAAGATACAGCCGATTGGGATCGTATGGAACCCCTTAGAACTACTTAGGCCCGCAAGGGCAGAACGAGGCAGGTAGAACCTGATTTCGGTGTCAGGTTCTAAAGCGCCGCTGAGCAGCGAAGTCATAAAGAGTTCACTGCGAATGGCGCTGGCCTGCCTCGTTCTGTCCTTGCGGGCCTTAGTAGTTCTTAGGGGCGAATCCCGAATCCCAATCGGCTGTATCTTCCTTCGGCGGCCCGGCGGCCTTCTCAGACCATTTCCTTCCGGTTCCGCCTCCTGATTCCATGCGTACCCCTTCGCTCCCCGTTAAATCACAATTTTAGTAAGTCTTTCGGGATTGTAAATTCTACTGCTCCCATGTAGCCTGGGGCTACTTCGTATTCGTCGAAGGTGATGACGAGGTCGCCTGTTTGATTAAAGTAAAAGCTTTCCTCTCCGGTGATTCCCTTAAAATCGTCTTCCGGGTTTTCGGAGTGGTAGAAATAGAAGATGTTTTCGTCTGCGGTCATCTGATCTTCCATCTGTTTTTTGATATTTTGGCTGATCTTCTCCTTGTAGTCGGGGACATCCTTGAAAAGACTGTCCAGAGTGAGGATTTCTCCGGTCTTTTTATCGATTGTAAATATCTTTACGTATTGGGTTCCGCTTCCTATCGCCAATGTGGTGTTGATTCGCAGAGACAGGTATTGTTCACTGTCCGTTACCACTTCGTAATTGGAAGTCAGGCTGTAATTTCCCTGGCCCTCGCTGGATTTTAAATCGTCCTCATATTGTTTGATCAGGGACTGAGCATATTCTTCGATGGTTTTATTCAGACCGTCAGCGGCCTGGCCGTTCTCTGTTTCGATTTTAGGGACCTGAATTTCGGCTTCAAAATTATTGGTGTGGTCTTCATAGGTACGGAAAGTGACCACTTTAGCGATTGCTCCGATGACGGGAATCTGTTCCATGGCATTTGCTATGGTCGGGTTGACATTGGTGAGCACTGTGATGGCTAAAACTGCGGCTGCGGCAGTCACTCCGGTGTTTTTCATGTATTTTGTTATTTTCAAGATTTTACTCTCCTTTTTAGCTGACTCAATCCCTTGTTTCATGCGTTCAAGCGCCTGTTCCGGCACGGGAATCTCTTCGTATTTTTTCTTCATTTCCGCTAATTCTTTGTTTTCTGACATATTGTGAAAGCTCCTTTCTCCTATAATGTCCCGGGTTCCAAGTTCACCCGCAGTTTTTTCAGCGCCCGATACAGCCTGGACTTTACCGTGTTAATATTTTCTTCCATGACTTTGGCTATGTCTTCCAGTTTCATATCTTCAAAAAACCTTAATATGATGACGGTCCGGTCTTTTTCCTCCAATACCTTTAAAAGATCTGCCACTTCCAACTCCGAATCCGGAGGCACATATGCAGATTCTTCAATCTCATCCACAAGATTTTCCCTTTTTTTCTTTCGTAATAAGTCAATGGAAACATTCATTACAATCCGGTAAATCCAGGTAGACAAATATTCCGGCTGGCGCATTTTTTTACAGTCTTTAATGGCGCGGTATGCGCTTTCCTGGACTGCATCCAAGGCATCGTTTTCATTTTTCAGATAGCTGTATGCCAGTCTGTAATACTTCTGGTAGTTTTCCAAAAGAATTTTTTCCACTTCCGACTCTATATTGTTCAATCCGTTTTCTCCTTTCCTGCTGTTCTATCTGTTTGACGGTTCAGACGGATAAAAAAGTTTCAGCATAAAAAAATTTTACTATTCACAGCCCAGGTGATCTCTGCTATCCGTTCCGGTTTTGGCAGTTTTGCAGGAACTTTCCAGTTCCGGTTTCGGGCATAAGCACTTCTAAACGTGCAGGATTTTTCTAAAAACCAAGGGAAATGTCCAAACTCGCTTGCGCTCAAACAGGTGGACATTTCCCTTGAACGAAAAATTCTGCACGTTAAGAATTGCTAATGCCCTGCAAAGTCACTGGAAAGTTCCTGCAAAACTGCCAAAACCGGAGCGGATAGCAGAGATCACCTGGGCCGTGAATAATAACAAAAAATACCATATCTACAATCACTGTAAGATACGGTATTTTCATTTATCCTATATTATGCCTTTTTTAATGATCCGTCAATCGTAATGACAGAAACATTAAACGGCACATCTTTTCCACTTTTTTCTATAGCCTGTTTTACAGCCCATTCTATGCCTCCGCAGCAAGGCACTTCCATTCTGGCTACGGTTATGCTTTTCAGGCGGTTATTTTTGATGAGTTCTGTAAGTTTTTCCGAATAATCTACCTGGTCAAGCTTGGGGCAGCCGATCACGGTCACGCGGTTCTTCATGAACCGGTGATGGAAATCGCCGAATGCATAGGCGGTGCAGTCCGCCGCAATCAAAAGATCGGCATCGTCTAAATAAGGCGCCTTCACCGGAAGCAGTTTGATCTGAACCGGCCAATGGTACAGCTGGGAAGTGCCGCTCTGCTTTTTGTGGTTTTCTTTCACGGCAGCCTCATCATAAGCTTCCGCTTCCCGTTCCACAAATGTAATCGCTCCGGTAGGGCAGGCCGGCAGGCAGTCTCCCAAACCGTCGCAGTAATCGTCTCTCATCAGCTGCGCCTTACCGTTCACCATGGCGATGGCGCCTTCATGGCAGGCGGTTGCGCATGCGGTGCATCCATTACATTTTTTCTGATCTATTTGAATAATTTTACGTATCATGTTCCGTTCCTCCTAATCCTTATTTACTGTCTAAACTGATTATAATAAGCAAGAGGATTTTTATCTGTTGTTTTTACAACAAAATGAAATTTATTTTTTTCTGGCGGAGAGAATCATCATCATCGGACGGCGGAGTTCATCTTTCATGCCCCGGACCGTATTTATCATCTCTTTTGTCGGCTGGGGTTCTTCAAATCCAACGATCTCAAATCCATTGGACAGAAGTCCGTTTAGATAAGTGGTCAGCGTTCTGTGGTATTTTATCACCGATTCTCCTAAAAAACAGGCATTTCTCTTTCCTTCATAAAAATAGCGGTCCACCGGGAAATGAAGAATCTCTCCATCCGGCCCATAGTACCAGTCCTGGGGCCCTTGGGAGGTGAACACCGGATGTTCTGCTGAAAATATAAATCTGCCTTCCGGCACTAATACCCTGTTTACCATTCCGGCAATCAGGTCAAAATCAGGAAGGTAATGAAATGCCAGCGAACTGAGCACAATGTCAAATGATCCCTCCTGGAATTCCAAGTCTTCAATGGCGCTGCAGATATACGTAACAGGAAGCCCTTCACTCTTCTCTTTTGCCACTTCCAGCATGCGCTCCGAGATATCGATTCCAACCACTTGAGCCGCTCCGTGCTCTGCCGCGTAAATACAATGCCATCCATATCCGCAGCCCAGGTCCAATACACGTTTTCCCTGAAAATCCGGCAGCATCCGTTCTAAAGTGTTCCACTCTCCTGCTCCATCCAGTCCCTTTTTCGACCGGTCCATCTGGCTGTATTTTTCAAAAAATACTATGTCGTCATACTTGTTTTCTTTCATGTGGGTAAGTCCTCTCTCAAAGTAAATATTTTATAGCTTTTATTAAGACCAAAAGATTCCGGTTCTGCAAATATGAATCTTTCAGGCAATCTGCAGAGCCGGAATTTTTTAAGATCCTAAATTATGAACTGAATAAGATATAAGGCCATACTGCTGCCAAATTAATACCTTATTTAACATGGCTTAAATACGCCATCACAGCGTCCAGACATCCGTCCACTCCGGCTAAACCGCTGTTTAAGCACAGGTGATAATCCGTCATAACGCCCCACTCCTTGCTGGAGTAATACTGGTGATATGCTCTTCTCTTCTTATCAACGGCGCGGATATGAAGCATAGCGCTTTCCGGCGACAAATCCGGTTCCACTCCTCTGATCCGCTTTATGCGGCTTTCAATATCCGCATAAACAAAGATGTTCACGCTGTTCGATAAAATGGCATCCGCACACCGTCCAACAATCACACACGGCTCCTTGTCGGCCAGAGACTGAATCACATCACATTGAACCTTATAGATATGCTCCGTCATCGCAATCTGATAATAGGGCTGAATTTCACGCATGGAGTAATTATCCAGATCGGGCACCACCTCGTCATTGGCCCTCAATATGGATTCTTCAATATTTCCCTCCTTAGATATCATACCGATCAATTCTTTATCATAGAAGGGAATCCCAAGTTTATCGGCCAGCTTTACCCCAAGCTCATGGCCGCCGCTGCCATATTCACGGCTGATCGTTATCACTCTCTCCATAACCGTACCTCCTTCTCTCGCTGCTTTGAGTACCATTTAGATAACTTCATTATATCATTTTAAACAGTATTTTCCTAGAGCGCGTTTAAAAAATAACGGATGACGGATGTTCGTTCCGTGTTCTGCTTTTGCAGTAACTCTGATCTTCCTTAAAATAGGCAGTATATGTCTTTCTGCAAAAAAAATATTGAAAACCCCTCTCATTTCCAGCAGTATTCTCCTTTACGTATTCTCTTTTTTCCTGTATAGTCTATATAGGTATGTTTAAGATAAAGGAGAATTTTCATGTCAGGCAGTTACAAACGCAGAAGGCCCAGCAGAATGAACCGGGCAAAGGCACGCGCAGAGCGTTTACGCAAAATTTTTAAAATTTCCATTACGGTTATCACATTTTTCGTTGTACTGTTTTGTATCGTACAATTTTTTAAATATGAGAAAGATAATATTTCCAAATTGTTCACCAGAAGGGCTTCTGCACAGACAGACGTAATGCCGGATCAAAAGTTGCCGGAAGATGAGAATGTTTCTACGGATTCCGAGGCTTCGGAATCGGAAACTTCGGAGCCGGAAACCACTGAGCCGGTGACGGAAGCCACTCCTTCAGAAGCGGAGGTTCCGGTTTATCCGGACCCGGATAAGCCTATGATCGCATTTACGTTTGACGACGGCCCCTATGCAAAGGTGGATAACAGGCTTTTAGACGCTTTGGAACCATATGGCGGCCACGTCACATTTTTCATCGTTGGAAGCAGAATCGCCGATTATCCTACCACATTAAAACGGATTTACGAATCGGGAAGTGAAATTGCCAACCATACATATGAGCATAAAAACCTGGAAAAGCTCACTCCGGAAGAGATATTTATGCAGGTGGAACTGACCAATGAGTATCTGGATCAAGCTATCGGCGCCAGAACCAAACTTGTCCGCGTACCTTATGGTGCTTACGGCGGAGAGGTCTGTCAGCGGGTTGCTTATCCTGTGATTCAGTGGAATGTGGACACCGAAGACTGGAAATCCAGGGATAAGAATGCAATCGTAGAAGCCGTGATGGCCCACGCCAAGGACGGCAATATCATCCTGATGCACGACCTCTATGAAAGTACGGCAGAGGCATTTGAAGAAGTCATTCCCAAGCTGGCGGAACAGGGATTCCAGTTTGTTACAGTCAGCGAACTTTATGAGGCCAAGGGCATCCCTATGGAACCGGGCCAGGTCTATTTCAGCACTCATTAGAATTCATGCATGAATCACCGCAATCTCCAATATATTGAATTAAATAGATTGCGGTGAAAAATCATGAAATATTTAAAATGCAAAAAAATCATTCAAGTCTTTTTCTTATTCGTCGTCTTCTTTCTGGCCGGATATAAGCTGGCGGAAATCACAGACACCTCCCAAACAAAAGCGATCCAGACTTCGGCAGAGGGAAACTGGGGGCTCAGCTTCCAACAGGAAGGCCAGCCGCCGGTTGCCAACGCTACCGCTGATTATCTGAAAAATTTCGACGCCTATTACGCGGAAAATACCCAGGAAAAGGTTCTCTATCTCACTTTTGACGCAGGATATGAGAACGGGAATACGGAAGCGATTCTGGACGCCTTAAAAAAGCACAACGCCCCGGCCACATTTTTCGTAGTTGGAAATTACATAGAAACCAGTCCTGATCTTGTAAAACGGATGCTGGCGGAGGGACATATCGTAGGAAACCACACCTACCACCACCCCGATATGTCGAAAATCTCCACCAAAGAGGCATTTGCCAAAGAGCTGGGAGACTTGGAAGCGCTTTACCAGCAGACCACCGGCCAGCCCATGAAAAAATACTACCGGCCTCCCCAGGGCAAGTACAGCGAAAGCAATCTGCAGATGGCAAAAGACCTGGGATACAAAACATTTTTCTGGAGTCTGGCCTATGTGGACTGGTATGCGGATAAGCAGCCCACCAAGGAGGAAGCATTTAAAAAGCTCCTGGGCAGAATCCACCCGGGAGCGATTGTTCTTCTTCACAGCACATCCAAAACCAATGGTCAGATTCTGGATGAACTGCTGACAAAATGGGAAGAGATGGGCTATACCTTCAAGTCCTTAGACCAGCTTGCAGGCGCTTAACCTTAATTCCACTGCCCTTGTGCTGCGCCTGCCCCCTTTTGTTCTTTCCGCAGTCCGGACAGAACATAGATAAGGGTATAAACTGCCATAAAACCGGAAACAACGGGAGCAATGGAGCCGATCATTCTTAAATTGTCCGGCCAATAAGTATAAACAAGGCTGATCAGCGGCATGCGCAGAGCCAGCGCGCCGAAACAGCAGCTGATCATTGTAAAGATGGTTTTGGACCGCCCGTTTAAATAACCGTTGAGACAGAATACAAAGCTGACAGCCAGATAATCATAACTGCAGGATTTAAAGAACGGAATACCGGCCGCAATTATGGCCGGGTCCTTTGCAAAGATTCCGATCATCGTCTGGGGCGATACCTGCGCCCACAGCCAGAACACAGCCGAAGCCGCCACCGCAAATCCCAGACCGGCAAACAGGGAGGACCTGGCCCGCTCCGGCTTTCCTGCGCCATAATTCTGAGCGGTAATGGCCGCCAAGGCATTGGCAATGGACGTGGCGGGAAGCATGGCGAACACATCGTATTTACTGGCGATTCCAACCGCCGCGGCCGCATAGATGCCCAGGCGGTTGGTCACGCTTGTCAGATATAAAAAGGACAGTCTCACCATGCACTCCTGAAGTGAGATGGGAATCCCCACCTGAGCCAGCTCTTTCATCTTATCCCGGTCAATCCTGAAATTTTCCAGAGAAAATGTGAAGATAAAACGCTTTTTATTCAGATAACAGACTGCGCATATCATGCTGATCCCCTGAGCTCCGATGGTCGCTAAAGCCACCCCAGCCACTCCAAGGCCTGCAAATCTCACAAATACCACATCTCCAATAATATTCAAAACGCAGGATAAGGCAACGAACATCATGGGGCGCTTCGAATCCCCGTATCCCCTCAAAATAGCGCTGATAGCATTGTAGCCGCAGATAAAGAGAATTCCGCTGCTGCATATCATAACATAACACCGGGCCAATTCAAATGACTCCGCCGGAGTTTTCAGCAAACTGAGAATCGGGCTGGCAAGCATCATCATCAATACGGTTAAAACGGCTGCGATGATGAAAAAAACAGTCAATGTGGTTCCAATGGTTTTTCTCACTTCTTCTTTGTCATTCATACCCGTATATTTTCCAACCAGAATTGTTCCGCCCAGCGTCAGCCCTGTGATCATGCTGGTGATAATCTGCGTCACCTGGGTTCCTGTGGATACCGCCGCCACGCTTTCCGGCGAACAATAACGGCCGATCACCAGCAGATCCACGGCTCCGTAAAGGGCCTGGATAATATTTGCAATCACAAATGGAATGGAAAATGTGAGCAATACACGAAACACATTTCCCTCCGTCAGATTATGTTCTTCTTTCATACTGTCCTCCTTAAACTAACATCTATAGAGGAAACAATAAACCCTCTAGTTACTGGAGAGTCAAGTTTTTTGAACAGGAATCTGAAGTTCTGTTACATATTGGGAGATATCGTTGGTGAAACCGGAATCGATCCAGGTGATCTCCACGGAGTCCCCCAGGAGGCGGTACCCATGTTCTTTCATATATTCAAACAGACAGTTGTAATAATCCGCCGAATCCTGGTGAGTGCCGGAATACAGGACTGAGAGATAATCTCCGCCCGGCAAAGACCGGTGTTCCCCCTGGTAATTATCTTCTTGTTCCAAAAACACGAAGATTCCCGAAAAGCGGCCGTATTCATTGGACATCAGGTCTTCCATACCTATGGAAACCCCCACCTTTCCCAAAAACATCACCGGCTGAAGGTGGTTCATCCGCTCCAATTCCCGGATGGGATATTCTAAATCCTCTCCCTGGCGTATGGTTTTTCTTAAAAATGCAACGGGGCGCTCTGCCAGCGTTATCTTACGGATCTGCCCCAAAGGTGCATTCAGCGCCTGATTCAGCTGGCTTAAACGGATGTTCAGCTTTCGTTCCATATTCTGCAGATTTTGAAGCTGCTGCCTCGTCTTCTCCAGCTGCTCTTCTAAAATCTGCTTCATCATCCTGGCATCCTTCTTTTCAAAAAACTGTTTAATCTTTTCCAACGGCATATCAAGAGTCCTGAGGTATTTGATGGCGTTCAGGCGTTCAAACTGTTTTGTGGAATAATAACGGTAGCCGGTCTGGTCGTTGATCATCTCGGGCTTTAAAAGGCCGATTTCATCGTAATAACGAAGGGTCCGTATATTAATCTGAAACAACTCTCCCATCTCTCCGATTGTAAATAATTCTTTCATTCTGTTCATTCTCCTCATTCGGACGGTATTTTCCTGACTTCATTATAGTCTTGCACATCATAAATTGTCTACCTGACATTTTCAAAGGCCAGAAGGCCAAACAAGGAACTGCATGGCAATGCAAAAACTCTGCTTCTATACAATTTTGTAAAAATGTGGTATTATGGGAAACATCTGACTGCCGTATTCAAGGTAGTTAAAATGATATTATGGAATGAATACAAGGCGGTTCTGTAAAATGGTTGAAAGTAAGAGGATAGACAGATGTTTCAGGCAGTAAAAGAGATTAATGATGTTGTGAATAGTTTTGTCTGGGGAATCCCGGCTATGGTTTGTATTATCGGCGTGGGATTGTTTTTGAGTATACGGACGCATTTTATTCAGTTTCGCAGGTTCCGGTATACGTTTAAGGTGACGGTTGGAAGGCTGTTTCATAAGAAAGAGGCTTCCGACGGATCAATCACTCCGTTTCAGGCGGTTTGTACCGCTTTGGCGGCTACGGTGGGGACGGGTAATATAGCCGGAGTCGCGGGGGCGATTGCAATCGGAGGACCGGGAGCGGTGTTCTGGATGTGGGTTTCCGCGCTTCTTGGTATGTGTACCAAGTTTTCGGAAGTTACGCTGGCCGTCCATTTCCGAGAAAAGAATAAGGACGGGGACTGGGTAGGCGGCCCTATGTATTACATAAAAAATGGTCTTGGTCCTAAGTGGCGGTGGCTGGCTGTGGTGTTCTCGGCTTTAGGCGTGCTCACAGTTTTCGGGACGGGAAATGCTACTCAGGTCAATACCATCACGACCGCCATTGATTCGGCTTTATTGAATTACGGTATTGTTTCAAACGAGTCCGTCGCTAAGATTAATTTAATCATCGGCTGTTTTATCGCAGTTTTAGTGGCTTCCGTCTTGTTGGGCGGCATCAAGCGGATTGGACGGGTTACGGAAAGGCTGGTTCCGTTTATGGCCCTGTTTTACATTCTTCTGGCTATTGGAGTTGTTTTCTTGAATATTGAGCGTGTTCCGGCAGTCTTTTCTTCTATCTTTTGCGGAGCATTTTCTCCGTCGGCAGTTACCGGAGGAGCCGTCGGCACCATGTTTTTAAGCCTTAAAAACGGAGTTTCCAGAGGTATTTTCTCCAATGAAGCAGGTTTAGGTACCGGATCTATCGCCCATGCGGCGGCGGATACGAAGGAGCCTATCAAGCAGGGATATTTCGGTATTTTCGAAGTATTTACGGATACGATTCTGATCTGTACGTTGACCGCGCTCGTGATCTTATGCAGCGGCATTCCTGTCTCTTACGGAGCCGCCGCCGGAGCAGAGCTGACCATCAGCGGATTTACATCCACCTATGGCAGCTGGGTGTCCATCTTTACCGCTGTCGCGCTGTGCTGCTTCGCATTTTCTACCATCATCGGCTGGGGGCTTTACGGCACGCGCTGTATAGAATTCCTGTTTGGTTCCGGAATTAATCGGCCGTTTATGCTGGTGTATGCGGCGGTTGCTATTTTGGGCGCTACGGTGGATTTGGGGCTTTTATGGGGAATTGCGGATACCTTCAATGGATTGATGTCCATTCCTAACCTGATCGCATTGTTCCTGCTCGGCGGGACTGTGGTAAAATTGGTAAAGGAAGAGAAATTGTAAAATAGTTTTTTCTGATATTTCTATTGCTTTTTCCTGAAATATATGATATTTTAGATAAAACAAGCACAGGCGCTTCATAGGAAGTTACTGTGCTTTTTATTATCTTACTATTTAATAAGGGATGGATAATTATGAAATAAGGAAATGGATTTACAAACATTCGTTATTTTCATATCGCATATCATGGCCGGTTCGAAAGAACCGGTCATTTTTTTGCACTTTCTTCTAGTAAAGCACTATCATAACATAACAAAAACAGGAAAGGCGGTAATTTATATGATCATTTGATCTGCCATAATCTGTCCTATCCATGCACCCGTCTTCCCAGCGTTGCAGGCCATGATGGAAATGCGATAGGTACTAAGATTCCTGTTGCTATGCTCTTCGTGCCATCGAAAGACGGACTGAGCCATTGTAAAGAAGAATGGACGGATTGGGATCAGGCCCAGAAGGGGGCGGATGTTTTGCGTGAAGCGGTTATTTGGGTGGATAAATTTGACGAAGGGATTTTGGATTTGTGAGGGATGGAGGAAAGGACAGCGGGGATAGGGACCGGATGAATAGGGAAAGGCCATGATTGTTTTTTACATCAACCGTGAAGGCATTTTCGAAAATGCCTTCACGGTTGATGTAAAAACAATCACGGCCCTCCGCCAGATAAAAATTTGCGTCATCCATTTTCTATATAAAGGTAAAGAATCTTTTTTATATAGGCAGTATATAATCATTTAACCTCTCAATTTTACCAACTCAATGGCTTCTTTTCCCGTTAAATGCTCTACTTCTATCTGTATGACACACAATATCTTCCAATCCCTTTGTATTTCTTTCTCTCCCGCCTCATCAAGTCCCGGAGAATATTTGGCGTTTAGCAGACGCATAATCCTCAGCTTCTCCTGGTCATCCTCCACCTCGGATGCACGGCCAAATGCTATGGCACTTCTGAAATATGAGGTAAATTCCTCCGGGACAATCTGCTCTTTATTAATGACGCAGAAAGATACTTTGTCATTTTTCCTTATGGAATCCAATTTATGCCCCGATTTCGCACAATGAAAATATATCTTTCCATCTTCATAGACATAATTAACGGGTACTGTATATGGATATTCGTCGTCACCGGAAACGCCCAAGATTCCGGTTGTTCCTTTTAGTAAAATTTCTTCTGTTAACTCATTTGGCAGCTGCTGTTTTTTTCTTCTCAATTCTCTGAACATATTGGTTTCTCCTTTTATTTTGGTATTTTATATATGGAGGTATATGATATCCTAATTGGTTGTGAAAATATGGGGATTGGACTGCTTGGGTTTTTGTGTTAATTTGTTTTTAATGTTAACATAAGATGTTTTTAAATTTCTCTGTGTGAATTACTTGGTTTATTGGTAACATAAGTAAAGACTAAACGTAAATTGTTTGAATCTGTTCGCAAACATGGATTATTTAATAGTATTTTTGTTACTATTTATCTCTAGTTCTATTTGTATCAAGAACTTATACACCTGATGTTACTATTCAACGTTTAGTCCCTGAACCCGCTGCTGAAAAACCCTAATTTAAAAACATCTTATGTTACTATTCAACACGACCCCTGGATAGGACTTCACGCGTTTATAATTTATTTAAAAACATCTTATGTTACTATTCAACCATAAATACTATTTTAACCCGGATGGATATGCTTATTTAAAAACATCTTATGTTACGATTCAACCCTCTCCTCCATTTATCATATCATACTACTAATAATTAAAATACATCCAATGTTAAAGTTCAACGCATCCATGATATAAGTTCCATTATCTTTTACTCATTAAAATACATCAAATGTTAAAGTTCAACTCTGACATCCCTCAGACGGAGGCAAAAAAAACGGCATTAAAATACATCAAATGTTAAAGTTCAACGAAAATGCATCGCCATCGGCACCGATCAGCATAGGATTAAAATACATCAAATGTTAAAGTTCAACTACAATCGCCTTACAGACTGCGGGGTAAGGGTAATGTATTAAAATACATCAAATGTTAAAGTTCAACCCACGCTTTTACGTCCCTTCCCTCCTACACTATACCCCACCCCCGCATATTTTCAAGAATCTTTCAATTTTTCCCAAACGCCACCCCAATTTCCCACGGCCCCCTGAAATCCCCCGTTTCCTCAGATAAAATAAGGCTTTTTCCTCTTTCCCCCTCTCTGCCGCTTGGTAAATAATTTAAATAATCAAATCTTCTCCTGTGCTTTCATCCCGTTTTCCAAGGATTTCTTCTCCAAAAACATTATCATTCATCAACTTAATAATACAGATAAAATCCTCATTCTTGTTAATTACCTGATTCAAATCCGTTCTTAATTGTATCAGCTTTGACGGAGTTATTTCCCCTCGAAATACAGAGTATTGAAAATGCGAGAGGTACTTTTTGCAAACTTTAAATACCTTCTGAACTCTTTTCTCATTAACATCATAAAAAACAAAGGCATAATTATAATTCAGCTGTTTTTTCACTATACGCTCTCCTTTAATGAAAATGGAACGAATTCTTTATCTTCCAGAATATACTTTATTAATTTATAACAATCCAGCTTAATTGCAGTTCTGTAACTAACCTTTCTTTTTAATCTCGGATGGACAAATACTGATTCTAACCGCTGCTCAAATGCCTCTATAAAAATTTTTCTTCCCTCCTCATTTAAAAGACAATAATTCACCTTTTTATCAAAATGCTTCTCCACCTGAAGCCTTCGGTTATTCACCAGTTCAAATATTGTACGGTAGACAATAACTGGCTTAAATACCTCGCTGATGTCCAAACTCAATGAGAATCTGCGCCTCGCTCTTCCAACCTCTCACGGTTCAGCTTCCCATTTTCAAAATACCTCTCACCATCTTCTATACAATACAGTTCCCCCACCATATCGCTGTAATTCAAACCAGGATTCCATTTCAGTTCATAGATAAAATAACTCAGCCAATGCCTGATTTCCGACAGTTTTACCTGTTTTTCCGCATATACCGTCGAGCGGTCTTGCAATAAAGCTTTATACTGATTCCATATGCAAAAACCGTCCAATTCCGTTCCGTCGTTCAGAACGATTACCCGGCATAAGACTAAAGAGACAGTCCACTTGTTTTCATCAATCAGGCGCATCCGTTCTTCCACTTTGGGAAAATCCAGCCATTTTACACTGTTTTCAAAAAATGGGGCGATTCCTTCAGAGGAACTGCTCTCGTTTCTCATTTTCCTGAGAAGTTCCAGCACCCGCTCATAGTAAGCTGGGAAATCTTTTGTTACCAGCAATTCCCGCATTTGGGGATTGAGAAGCGTCAGTTCCGGGTCCAGCCTGTAATCATCCCTGTAAATCATTTCCGCCTGATCCATATGAAAGAAGAATACAAGCCCATGGCCTTCAAAAGAACGGTTGATCCGCCCTAAAAACTGCTCTTCACTGTCCAATTTGGAAATATCTTTATAGCCCACGTCCATGCCAATGTCCACGCCGGCCTCAATCACCTGCGTAGCTACCAGAATCAGCTCCCGGACCATTTTCTGCCGGATTGGTTTTAAGATCAGCTCTCTTTCATATGCGGAATCATCTCCGGTGATCAGCTGAACCGGAACCGTGATCTGCTCACATTGGCACAACATGTGATAAAACTTGTAAGCGGACTCTTTTTTTATAAATGTCACCAGTATCTTTTTCCCTTGTCCGCTCTGTTTAACCACATGACAAAGCAGGCGTTCCATGGTCATCCGTTCATTCATCAGCTCATAGGAGATCTGCACGCGGTCCCTGAACAGATGATGATTAAAATACTGCTGCCTGTTTTTAATCAACCGGACAACACGGCAGGATTCTCCTCCCAAAACATCCAATCCCGGCAATGTTGCCGACATGATTATAATCTTCATTCCCATCAATGACGCACATTCTTTTAAAAAAATGATAATTTCCGCCCAAATTGAACTCCGATAACTCTGTATCTCATCCAATACCACCAAGCTGCCCGACAATTGCAAAAAGCCGAACAAATCCTCTCTTCTTTCCCCGAATAGCGTCCTGAAAAAGCTGACATGAGTGGATAAGATAAATGGATTATTTAAAAATTGTCGGTCCAGAAGCGCCTTTTCATAGTAATGAGTGCTGTCCTCCTGCAAATCCCCTTTTCCTCTGATTGGGGTCAGCGAATTAATCACCGCAATCTGCTTCCAGGCCTCGTCCTGTCCAAATATATCCTGAAGTGATTTCAGATTCTGGTCAACCAATGTGTTGAATGGATAGATATAAAATATCTTCTTTGTATCTTTAAGAAGCTGAAAGCTTAAATTCATGGCAGTGTTGCTCTTTCCGCCTCCGGTTGGCTCTTCCAAAAAATAGATTTCTTCATCCGGATACTCCTTCAACTGCCTCTCCGCTTCCAAAAACATCCAGCTGCGCAGATCATTGATGGTTAAATCCTGGGATTTTAAATTTTTATGTTTCAAACTTTCAGCATTTTTGCGAATTTCTTTCACCAGCCCGCAGTTTTCATAGGAATTCTGAAATACAGACGGATCAGACACCGTTCCGAATTCTTCCACCCTGGTTCCTGACATGAACTCTGTGGTGGCATAATAATCACACGCCATCAATGCGGAGGAAAGCAGTCTGATATAAAAATAGCAGTTAATGTCCTGAGCTCTGGTCATCACCTTTTTAGCGGCTTCGTACTCTTTGCATTCCCGTTTCCATAAATCTGGTTTCCGCATCTTCAATTGATCCAGACCGGCCGGCGGATCGGCAGCCAGAGAGGTGAGAAGCATTCTCATAACCGGCCCCCTAAACCGGTTCATATATTCCGTCATAGACTGTAAATCGCTGTGATGCTTTGATATGACATAAGCATTTTCCCATAATACCGCTTTAAGCGCGCTCTGCTCTTTTGGCGCACAGGAACTGTTTTCAATGAAAAAGAGATAGTAATCCAGATAAATGATAGAGGAAAGCATGGAATGCTCCCGGCCGGACAGTCCTGGAATCTCCCGGTCGGGGATCTTTTTGTTCTTCATGGCCAGTCTCTGAAACAACGGATTTACCTTTCCAATATCATGAAACGTTATCACCTGCGCAAACATTTCCGCAAAAATCCGGGCGGCTCCGTCCGATGCGCCGGGGCAGATGATTTCAAAAAAACGCAGGGCCGTTTTTAAAAGATTCTTTTCCTGATCTATTTTCAAAAAATACGCCTGGCATAATTCCAGGTGTTTTCCAAGTTCTTCCCGTTCTACCCGGCTCCCTTCTTCCCTCAGATGGGCATATAGAGGAACGTCAGGCTTTATAATGCGTTTCCAATCGATAAACTTTGTCATCTTTTTTCTCCCAAATAAAATGCACCGTAAAATATAGGTTTCAATCCCAACATTTTACGATGCACCTCCATATCTATGAGTACAAATCCGATCGCTGACCCGGTCTTACCAGCAGACTGCTAAATTCCGGTCAGAAAAACATGAGCCGGTATTCGTTGTCTCTGTAAACAGGTTCCTCGCACCGTTTCACCCAGGCATCGGTCAGTATCATCTTCTCAGTCTCATATAAATTTGTAGTTTCTTTTAACTTTACAGGCAGATATTCCGTATACTTAAATGTCATTTTACCAAAGTCAAATTCTGCCATAGATTCCGGAATCAGACTGCTGACCGGTCCGCCAATGGGGCTCTCCGGCTCCGCTGTAATGATTTCGGCCTCCAAAAGGTCAGCCGGATGGTCATTTTTTCCCAGATAAGGCATATAAACGCAGTGATGGGCCATGACGGCGTCTGCCAGCCTTCTGCTCTCTTCATCCTGAATCAGCACATAGACCTGCCACTCCGGATTCTCAAGCCACTGTTCTTTTACAATCAGGTTGCCTCCCGTCTCCTGTGAAGCGTAACCCACAGAATTGTTAAACGTCTGGACTTTCTTCTCGAAACAGCCATATTCGGCAGCCGGCACTACGGCAGCCTTTAAGTCCTTCAGCTTCTCATAAAACTCCGGGTAAACTTCCTGTTGGGCGTTATACCCCTGATATCCGAGAATTGCGCCAAAAAGGCCAAGCAGAGCCACTCTGTGAATATTTCCATAAGTGAAATAATAATATGTGTTTACTTCAGGATTTTTAAAAAAGGCGGTCTTTCCTTTCAGCCTGAATTTTAAAATCTCCATATCACACCTCTTTCTGGGTTATGATATTGTAAAAACGGGCATTTTTCAAATCGGCTTCAATCGTTGTGGTATATGGGTTATAGTAAACTTCTACGGAACGGATGCGGGAAGCCACATCATTTAAGAAAGAGCCGCAGGTCAATGTGATGGTATTCTTGGGTTCTCCTTTTGTAAAGTTGATATATTCCGAAAGGTTGGGCAGATACAAATCCTCCTCCGTTTCCACAAAAAGGGCGAATTCATTTTCACAGCCGGCTTTGGCATTGGTAGAATATGCGGTTGCAGCCACAAGAGAAGTCTGTTTGAAATTCTGGTAATCCTCTTCTGTATAACCTTCTGTTACCTCCATTTTCACAAATTCCTTATAAGCCAGCGGATTGATCACAAATGGATAAAAATAATGGGCTTCATTGCTTACAATCTTGGTTCCCAACGTGGAATTTTTCGCTTCTCCCGTATCTTCAGTCGCCTTGGTGGCATCGCGGAATGGGGAAAGTATGGGCTGTTCCTGAGGGTCTGTTCCATCGTATTTATTAAAGCCTTGTCCAAATTGAACCGCTCCTGTAATCGATATATTATTGCCCGCCTCTGCAAATGTAGCTCCGAAATTTTTTATATCGACCGCCTGGAACAGATTTTTTAAAATGGCCTGGCTGTCCTTGCATTTTTTTAAATCCTCTACTCCAAAGACCTGTTCATAGCGCTCTTTTAAGCTTCTAGGAATGAGGGATACCTCTCCTTTTTTGCCATTCTCCAGCCTCATTGATTTTATATAAATAACAGGCTTTCCTTCGTTGTCCCACATCTTTTTCATCGGATATTTCAGTGCTTTATCGCTCCCATATGTCATCCCGTCCGACGTAGTTTTGGGAAATCCGGAAAAATCGGCATTCCAATTGGCCATAATTGAAGAAATTCCTAATACACCATATACTCGTTTATTCATTTACAGTTCCCTCACTTTCCTGATTATCACCCTAGTTTTTCTTTTCATAGATTAGAGAAGTGGAGGCAAAACCGGCGGCAATCATTTCCCTGTCTAATTTGGATTTTTCATCGGGACGGTAGGTCATGATATGGCTGAATAACTGCTCGCCTCTTCCCGGCGCTAAATGTGGAATTGCATAATTATACTTCTTATATAATCTCAACAGCTTCTGCCTTACATCGGCATGATCCTTTGCGTCCAAAAACGGATTGACAAAAGACGCAGGCCTGTTATTCGCCTTACTTCTGGAGGACAGATAAGATACAATCTGTCCCACCGCAAATCCGTATTCCTCTTCTGAGCTAAACATCCAGTCTTCCTTAGAATTAATATGATTTCTAAGACATTTTTTAATATCTTCCATACGAAGTTCCATCCTCCTGTCCTGCCCGTGCAGATAATCCTGTAAAGACCATTTCAGATTAAACTGGCGCTGGGCCAGCAGCATCCTTCCGCTCCTGATTGAATTAAAAATCACTTCCAACAGAGCTTTGTCAAAGAGCCCTTCCGCCACGTCCCATCTGTTCAAATAAAACCATAAGATAAAACGGTCTCTGGTTTCCAGAATAATCCGCTTCAAATTGCCGTCCCCGGCCGGTATATCTTTCGCTTCCGTATATAAATTATTGGTCAATCTGCCCTCGAAAAAGGTCTGATCAACCGCATGTCTGATTTCCCATAATTTCTCATAATAAATGTTGTAAGACAATTCAAATTTTTCCAGCGTGCTTTCCTGTATCCCGATGCTGTTGCGAAGACAGAAAGGAGCATTCAGAAACGGATTATAATTTACAACGGCACTTCCATAGATGATCTCAACCTCTTTCCCCTTTCTGAGCCTGAGATAATATCCGGTTTCAAGTTCCTGAGGCGCTTCCCGGTTGCTGTACCCGCAAATGGTCTGGTTTTCAAAGTCCACATATACGTTAACCTGGCCCTTTGCCGCCATTCCAAGCAGATAATCAAACAGCTTGGCCTGCGATATGGCGCGCTCCTTCCTAACGAGACACGGCACGCTCACTTTTCTCGTCAGGCTGCCCAGATATGGTTTTTTGGCATTCATGCCCATATTGTCATTTGGCAGGCCTACAATCACTCCGTCTTCACGTTCATTAAAATCATTATTATTGTAGATATTGGGGATCAAATAGCGTAAATATTCTTTTTCATAATACTTTCCGGTCCGTTCTTCATCGGGAAATACAAAAAACAGCTTCAAATACTCTTTCTTTCCCCAATCAATTCCTTCCCAGATATCGGGCATGCGTATGTAGGAGCTGATTCGTTCCAATATCTCCTGATCCGGTTCCCCGATTTCCTCCAGAACGGATTCATATAAAGCCTTGGCCTTCGGTCTTTTGTATTTTTCTCTCGGATTTTTCAAGATATGATAGTATCCGTCCAATATCTCCGCCGTCAGTTTCCCTTCCTTTACACTGTCCTTTTTAGCGGCAAATGAAAGATAATTGTTGGAGTGTATGATCTTGGAAGGATCGATTGGCTTATTCATCTCCAAAAGCTTGCTGTAATAGTCTAAGGTCTTTACCTGCCAATAATCCGCATTGGCGCTTCCTTCCACGATACCGGTCTTTTTATCATAATGAATATCAATTGTCCTTTTGATGCGGTACCCGTCTTCCGTCAGCTCAACCAACCGATACGTCCCATCTTTGGGCACATAGGCATCCAAAAGCAGCCTGGGTTCCTTTTCCAGCATCGTTTCAAAGACTTCCAGTGTTTCCTGAATCACCTGATCACCTCCAATTTATAAAAAGCGGTAATTTACAAATCCCGCGCCCCGGCTGTTGTTCTCTCCCAGCCCGGTTCCCAGCGACATATACAACAGTTCCTGAGCGGCAGGGTGATTGGATGCAGTCAGATTGACCTTATCCCCCAGCAGATGAATGCCCTTATACGGCACTTTAACCGGCTTGGTGTTTTTGAACACGATCAGGTTGTACAGCTCAAAATCTTCGTCTATCTTACTGTTAGTCAATTGATTATATTTCTTTATCAAATTGACCTTTATACGATTTTCAAATTCCGGAAGGCTCATATGCTGTCTCCAATATCCGTCTTCCGTTTTGATTATGACAGGAGTCAGGGAATAGATTCTCTCGATTATTTTTTTAGGAATGATCTTTAATTCACCATTTAATCCCAGCATCTCCTCTGATCTGTGACATGGAAGCGTTTGGGAGAAATATTCTGCCAATTCCTGACGGACAGTCCGTATCCTGACAGAATATATCTTCCCCGCCTGATAATGTCCGCTTTCTTCACATGGATAGAAAAGGTCAAATGAATAATATTTATATTCATTTTTTTCGTGGAAGCGTAAAAATTCTTCATCTTTGGCAAATGCACTGTCTATGAAATAGCTGACTGCTTCTGCCGCTTTGGTATAAGCGACTGGTTTTAGAAGGCGGAAATGAAAGCGGTATTCAAATACCAGCATGGCGGACTCCTCCTTTCTTGGTATTTTTATTGATTTTATATACGAATATCTTTTTTAAACTGCTTATAAGCGCTGCAATCCATTTACTCGAATTGCGTCAAGTTCTTCAGCCTTTAACGTACCGCTTTCAAATAACCTGCTGTATTCTTTAGATACATCGCTATCAAAAATCAATACATCATCTGAATTAATCGTAACGTCCACACCAGAGCGGAATAATTTCTGAATCGGATGATCTTTCATTTCTTTCACTCTTCCGAGTTTTATATTACTTGTAGGAGTAATGTTAAGACGTATATGGTTCTTTACCAAATACTCCGTAACACGGTTCGAATCTGCGGCTGCAATTCCATGCTGTACTTCATCAAGCTCTAATAATTCGACTCCTTTATAAATATCATCCGCCGTTCCCCATTCTCCGATATGGGCCTTTAGGCGCAAACCATTTGCCTTGGCTAATTTGTAAATCGGAATAAAATTTTCTATTGGCTGTGCAAATTCATCACCGTACAGATCAATTGAATAAAACGGAGCCACTCCCCAAAAAGGTTCCAGACATTTCATCAGATAATCAATCGAACAATGCCTTGATAGTCCAATTTGCAGACGGAGTTCTGTCTCTGGTGCAATTTTTTTATTAGCAGCAGTAAATGCATCGATCAATTCATTAATATTATTATTAAAATATTCGCCTAATCCCCAAACATCTTCCCCAATTTCCAGGACTTTGATTCCATCATTTTTTGCTTGGACAAAAGTAGCTTCAATTAATAGTTTCCGCATCTCTTTACTGTCAAATTTAGTGCCTAAATAAGTGTTATTCCAATCATGCATATCCTGCATTGATGACAAAATGCCCTTAAACGCAGGAATATCGCAGCCAGTAACATCTTTAATATATTGACGGTCGCCGCCTAATACAAAATGATTATGCAGATCACTTTTTGGTGTTTGTCTAATCGTGTCTGTATCGTGGGCTTTTAGGGCATTAATAAATTTGTGAGAGTATAGATCTTTCATATGTCTCCTATTCAAAATTATATATAATTCTTTTTACATTAAACAATTTCGAGTTGCGTTTGTAATATATAGTAAATACTTTTGGAATCCTAAATATTATTTAAGATATACCTTTGTAAAAATGTTTTTAGAAGCAAAACATCTACAAACAAGAAATATTGCTTGCGCTTATTTTTTTCATGGCGGATATAGTAATCATAGTCGTTATTTCGACTAATAAATTTGCTATATCTTCTTATTTCTCTTTATAACTTTTCAGGGTGTATAGATGCCAAAAAAGAGGTAACTAGTGTTTTGACTTTGTTAATATGGAAATCCTATGAATCTATGGTAACTCTGTACTCATGCGACTTTTCACCATTTTGCACCTTATTACTCGCTATAATAATTCTATTATTTTTAATTTTGAGTGTATGGTTTGGCATTAAACATCTTATGTTACTATTCAACAAACTACCATCGAAATTAAGCCTTCCACTCTAATATTTAAAAACATCTTATGTTACTATTCAACGCAATTGTAGATCAGAAGGATTGTAAAGCGATATAATTTAAAAACATCTTATGTTACTATTCAACCTATCATCATTGATCCGATCTATAAGGTCATCACCGGATTTAAAAACATCTTATGTTACTATTCAACCAGCAAAACTGTTACCTCACAGTGCGTTGTAACATAATTTAAAAACATCTTATGTTACTATTCAACGGCATCATTACATGTATTCCGGCCCGCATTTCCCAATTTAAAAACATCTTATGTTACTATTCAACAGTATGTGAAGATTGCAAAAAAGATGGATATCTATTTAAAAACATCTTATGTTACTATTCAACCAAACGCCAGATTTCGGTTTTGAAGCTTAGAAAACATTTAAAAACATCTTATGTTACTATTCAACCGGAACTCCGGGCGCAAGCCAGTTCCTTAAATTTAGATTTAAAAACATCTTATGTTACTATTCAACGGAACAAAGATGGTAAGCGGAGTGCTTGCTGAAGCATTTAAAAACATCTCATGTTACTATTCAACCCCGAGGCCGCCTTACAAGTGTAGTGTTTATTCAGGATTTAAAAACATCTCATGTTACTATTCAACGGAGAACGGGTCTTTATGAATCCGCCATATGGATAATTTAAAAACATCTCATGTTACTATTCAACCTGCCATGAGAGACACAATGAACCGGCTATTAACCAATTTAAAAACATCTCATGTTACTATTCAACCCACGTTTTTACGTCACTTTTCTCCTATCCCCCCTAAAACCCCGCATATTTTCTACATTCTTTCCATTTTTCCCAACCACTCCACTTATTTTCACCTCTTACAGAAAACTGCTATTTTCCCAGATAAAATAAGGCTTTCCGCTATATAGACTTCTCTGCCACTTGGTAAATAATTTCGCTAATCAACTCTTCTCCCTTACTTTTGCCTCGTCTTCCAAGAATTTCTTCTTCAAAAATAGTATCCTCATTAACTTAATAATACAGATCCCCCTTCATTCAGCTTAGCTTTTTAATTCATATCAGTTCGTAATTACATTAGCTTTTTTTTAAAGGTATTCAAAAAAACATCCTATGTTATTGTTAAATGTGTGAATCATCACATATTTTGTTTACATAATTAATTAAATGCACCATGTGCTATCACCTTGTCCCCATCATAACTCTTATTCTAAAATATGTCAATACAACAAAATTGTTTTACTCATATTTTAATTACATAATTTGATTGCATATTGTTTTTACCTAATTTGATTCAATTTCTCCCCTTCTCTTACAAATGAATCTGAAAACCCAAAAACTCAAATACCCCCTCCCCCTGCCTCAAAACCCCTCTCTCATACAAATAACCAAATGCCTCCCCAACCTCAGTAACCATCCTGACCGAAATATCCAATTTATGATGCCCGGGCAAAATTCTTTCAATTGGATACCCCTCCACCTTTTTCACCGACTGCATAAACTCATACGGATCAGTCGTAGGATAAAAAGCATCCAAACAACCGGAATAAATCAAGTCGCCGGAATATAAAAACTGCTTTTTCCTGTCAAAAAAGCAGATATGCCCCGGCGAATGTCCCGGTGTATGAATCACTTCTATCTCCCTTCCTCCCAAATCAATCCGGTCGCCATCATGGAGAATTTGATCCGGCTTTCCCCGATAGATCCGGTACTGGTCAATGTCAAAATCAGCAGGAAACTCACATTCCTTTTGAACCAAATTTTTCTTTACCACTTCCAAAGGAATAGGAAATTCCACAGACAGCCATTTCTCCTCTTTTTCATGCACGGCTATGTTATGAAAAAACTTATGCCCTCCTATATGATCCCAATGAACATGTGTAGCTGCCAGCAAAACCGGCAGCCTGGTTATGGAACGAACCACACGGCTAATATCGGAAATGCCTAAACCGCTGTCAATCATCAGCGCCCTGTCATTTCCAAGAAGCAGATAAGAGTGCGTCTCTTCCCAATGTTTGTATTCACTGACGGCGAACGTATCAGAATCTATTTGCTCTACGGTAAACCAGTCATTTTCCCACACCTTGTAAATCCCGCTCACATTTCCCATTCCTAAATCCCCATCTCCTCAAACCGCTCTCTCAGCCAAATTGCATCTTCATACGTGTTTTTCCATCCAAACCGTTTCATATCCACCCGGTTTTCCGCCTGGACCTCTACGCCTTCTGCCTCCAGCATAATCTTTTGAAGATCCGGTTCTGCAAATGCTTTCGCCCCACTCAGATATCCCTGGCCGTTCACTACACGGTGGGCCGGAACTTCGCCTTCCCGGATGCGGCGGTTTAAGCCGTAACCCACCTGCCTTGAATTTTTCGGTTTTCCGCACAGCAGCGCAATCTGCCCATACGAAGCCACGTTTCCCTTAGGAATCTGCCTGCATACAAGAACCACTCTCTGATAAAAGTCCATATTGCTGTCCCTGCCCTTTTCCATTCATTTCCATTACGTGCATTTCCGGCCCTATCCGATCATCGCATCCGCAAAATACTCCGGCAGGTGAAAATCCGGATTTTCGCTTTTAATCTCTGTAAAGCTTCCAAAATGCACCGGCTCCTGGGTATCGCTGATCTTGTAAAAATTACATTTAAACGAATCCCCGCTTTCAAATCCGGTAACTTCATTTTTTCCATAGACATAATCAATCACTTCTATCGGAACCATAATTTCCATCTTCCAACAGTTCTCCAAAATCCGGCACCTGCACCCACAGGCATCTCTCAGATTCATTGGGAGAGGCTGGCGGTCCTTTCTTGAACGCCCGTATTTTGCATGGAGCGTTCCAAGTACATTGGCTTCAAAGTTCAGATAAATCTGATTCTCGCAATCCTTTGGAAAGAATTGGAAAAATGCTTCCATAGCCGTTTCCCTGCAAACCATGCCGTCCGGTTCCGTACAGACTCCTGTGGGATTCTTCTCTTCCGTAGTCATCTCCACCAAAAAGCCGTGATTCTTCCAATATCCCATTCTCCCATAAGTCTTTGGCCTGTAATCGCCGCCCCAGTTGTATTGATCCACATAAAAAAGCTCACATTGATCCAATTGGTCCCTGTTCTCTATTGTTTTTACTAAATATTCCACTCGTTTCTCCTCCCTCGCCGCAAAATCACAACCGTTTCGCACACCATTTTTCCAGCGGGCACACCTCACATTTTGCCTTTCTGGCCGTGCAGACCGCCCGTCCATGGTAGATCAGCTGAAAATTAATCCGGTTCCAATGCTCCTCT
This sequence comes from Clostridium sp. chh4-2, assembly GCF_002899675.1. Lineage (GTDB taxonomy): Bacteria > Bacillota > Clostridia > Lachnospirales > Lachnospiraceae > CHH4-2. Next base: position 80,169 of record NZ_PKUU01000005.1, read on the forward strand.
GGCAAAACCTTCTGCAGTTCCAATTCCACCTGCTGAGGATTCTTGCCGTCCGCCCAGCCAAGGCGCCTTGAGATACGGAATACATGGGTGTCCACCGTGACACCGGGAATCCCGTAGGCGTCCGCCAAATATAAGGTGGCGGTCTTTCTTCCCACTCCCGCAAGGGTTAACAGACCGTCGATGGTATCCGGCACCTTCCCATTATAATCTTCTACGATCTGCTGACAGCATCTCTTTATATTTTTCGCCTTATTCTTATATAGGCCGATGGACCGGATATATTCTTCAATTTCCTCTAAAGAAGCCTCCGCCATATCCTCTGCCTTTTTAAAGCGGCCGTATAAAGCGGGCAGAGCTTCATCCACCTGTTTATCCGTGCTTTGGGCGCTCAGCATGATTGCTGCCAGAAGCTGCCACTGCTCCTGATGGTAAAAGCCCTCCTTCGTGGTGCCATAAATCTCATCCAGCTTTTCAAGAACCGGCCGCACCTGTTCCGGAGAAGCCGCCTTAAATGTCTTATCCTCTGCCATTCAACCGTTATCCTTTCGTAATTGTTCAGTACCCTCACAATTACGTCCTTTCTACATAAAATCAAACAGGCTGAGCTGTTCTCCGCCCGATTTTCTCTGCTTTTCCGCCCGTTCCCTCACAAGATCTTCTTCCGGTATCTCCTGTAAAAATGACGACGGCTCCGATGAGGTGACCAAAACCAGCTCTTCCTTCGCCCTTGTCATCCCCACGTAGAATAAACGGCGTTCCTCTTCCAGATCAGCCGTCTGTCCGCCATTTTCCAGGGGAATCAGCCCTTTTCTTACCCCGCACAGAATGACCGCAGGAAATTCCAGGCCCTTTGCGCCGTGCAGCGTCATGAGGGTAACCGCATCAGAAGTATAAGTTTTACCTCCGCACCGCTTCAAATCGCTTTCCAATCCAAACGTAAGGCTTTTAAGCAGTTCCGGCATGGTCTTATAAAAGACCGCCATAGAAGCCAGCTTCTGCATCTCCGGACGCCCGGCAAGTCCCATCTCTTCCATCCACATGGCCAGCAGTTTTTCAGGTTTTGTCTTCTTTACAAGTTCCGCATATTTTTCCGCGGCGGACTGCATGATGCAGTCGGAGATACAATCTTCCTGGAGATTCCAGATATACCGCAGCGCAAGCTGCTTTGATAAATGATCCTCTTCATCCAAAAGAAAGCGGAAAAATGCGGCCGTTCCCTGAACCGACGGTTCAGCCAGAAAATCATCCCGGCCTGCCACCACATAGGGAATCCCCTCCTGACGAAGACATTTTTCCAACAGTTCTGCCTGGCGGTGGGTGCGGTAAAGGACGGCGATATCGGGAAATCCTTTTATCCTCTTTTTATCTTCCTGCTCCGTCCGGTCCTGTGCGTCCAGCATATCGATGCCGCCGATCAGGCGGTTGATCTCTTTCGCCGTAAAAATGGCCTCGGACATCTCGCTTTTGGCGGTGACCAGCCGGATCGGAAGTCCTTCTTTCTTCCACGGAACCAGCTCTCTGGGCTGACCTTCATTGTTAGAAATCAGCCCGGCCGCTCCATGTACGATGGAAGGAACGGAGCGGTAGTTTTGAACCAGACGGATGGTCTGAAGTCTGGGCATATCCGCCATAAGCCGTTCAAAACAGGCTGGATCGGAACCGCGGAAACCGTAGACCGCCTGATCCGGGTCTCCGATCACGAACAATTCCCGGCCCCCTTTGTTCCACGCCTGGATCAGCCGGTACTGCACCGGGTTAATATCCTGATATTCGTCCACCAAAAGATAGGCAAACCTCTGTCTTCGGATCTGGTTTTTCTCCTCCGTTTCCAATAAGCGGAGCGTTTCGATTAAGAGATCGTCAAAATCCAGCACCTGAAGCTGTTTCAAACGGTTCTGGTAATACCCGGCCGCCTCCGCCGGTATCTGATCCGCCCGGCTGCCCATACCCGTTTTTATCAGGGAAATCTGGCGCAGAAATTGTCTGGCCGACAGCTTCAGTCCGAATTCCCGGACTGTCTCTTCTGCGGTTCCCATCATCTCTTCTTCACAGGCCAATGTAAATTTCATCCCCTGTTTAATCAGAAGGTCATTGCAAATGGAATGAAACGTTCCTATATTCATCAGATGGGTGATCCGTTTGCTGCCGATGGCCTGCTCCAAACGCTCCTTCATCTCCTCTGCCGCTCTGTTTGTAAACGTTACCGCCGTGATTTCCGACGGTTTTACCTTTCTTTCCTTTAATAAATATAAAACTCTGGAAACCAAAGTTTTCGTCTTTCCCGTACCCGGTCCGGCGATCACCGCCATACTGCGGCAGGCCGTTGTCACAGCTTCCTGCTGCCGTGGATTAAGCTGCTGCTGTGGATTAAGCTGTTCCTCTATTTTTAAGTCCTGATCCGCTGTGCTTTCACCAGCTTCATCCGCTTTTCCCTCATTCACACCCGTCTTATCAAATATCTCCGGCACTGCGGCGGCTGTTTCTTTTTCCGCCAAATTAAAGCCTTCGAATAAGCTGATCTGCCCATCCGTGTTAGCCAGCTCCTCCGGTTCAAACAGCTGGATCGTCCCATACTCTCCGTCGAATCCAGGCAGGCGCTTTACTTCTCCATTTCGCAGCCGCCGGATTCCTTCTGCCAGCAAATGACCGGAATGGCGGCGGATCTCTTCAACCGGAATTTCCCGCAGTATGGCAAATTCCGAACCCAAAGCCCGCAAAAGCCCTTCGTACTGGTTCTGTACCTTCATACCGGCGGCGGAATGTCCAATAGACGCTCCGATCACTTCCGGAAGGGGCACCAGGCTTTCAAACCGCTTTGCGCCAGGAAGAATGAAGCCCTCCTTCCGGTCTGCCAGCTGTTCCACTCTGTGTGAAACTCCGATGGTGATCTTCTTTCCGCAGACCGGACATTTGCCCCCGTATCTCTCCGTCTCCGCCGGGCTCAGGCAGAGATGGCATTTCCGGTGTCCGTCATAGTGGTATTTTCCCTCTTCCGGGTAAAATTCAATGGTTCCCAGCAGCCCTTTTCCCTCCTGAACCGCGCGCCAAAGTCCCGTATAGGACAAATCGATGTCCAGAAGATTGGCCTCCCGGCCCAATTTGGCAGGGGAATGGGCGTCGGAATTGGATACCAGCTGAAAACGGTCCAATGCGGAAAGCCGCCAGTTCATAGGCGGGTCTGATGACAGCCCCGTCTCAAGCGCATGAATGTAAGGGGTCAGGTCTTCAAAGCATTCTTCAATCCGGTCAAACCCGGAAAATGCTCCGAACAGGGAGAAATGGGGCGTCCAGATATGGGCAGGAATATAGATTGCCCGAGGACAAAGCTCCAATACGATCTCCAAAAGGTCGTGACAGTCCAGTCCCAGAATGGGCCGCCCATCTGAATGAATATTGCCTATAGTCTCCAGCTTCTTGGAAATCCGCTCTGCATCTTCCAGACCAGGCAGAATGATCACACTGTGCACTTTCCGCACTTTTCCATCCTTTTTATAGATGGAACTGATCTCCCCGGTAATCACAAAACGGGGCTTAAAAGACGATATGGCACTGCCCTGATCCAGGACTAATTCATCTTTTAAACAATAAAGTCCATCTTCTGCCGGAACCAGTTTTTCTCTCAACTCCTCCCGCCAGGCCGGATGGGTGAAATCTCCGGTTCCGACGATCTGAATTCCTTTTTTTCTCGCCCAAAGATCCAGATATTCCGGCGTACAGTCTTTGCTGGTGGCCCTGGAATAACGGGAATGAATATGTAAATCTGCTATATACATTGTCCCCTCACATTCTGCCGTTTCGCGCGGCATCGTTCTCTCTTCCTTGTAAAAAATTCTATTTCAGCATCTCTTCCAGCTGGCTTTTCGAAAACTCCTCCACTTCCGGCTCCGATCCGCCTAAATACTGCTGGAATGCCTGGAAAAGCTGTCCTTCCCCATTCTTAATAAACAGAGAAGATGCGCTGATTACCTGATCCCCGGTCTGGTTAAATGATACGACGCTGGAAAATTCTCCGCCGTACTCGAAAATCAGCACGAAATTCCCGTTCCATCCCTCCGGCTGAATGTAGGATTCTCCCCAGTTCATGATGGCTCCGGCCGCTATCATATCGCTGCCGTAACCGGCGTTCAGCATATTGGCAAATACCGATCCGTTGATCTTATTCTTCAGCTTGTCTGCAACCGGTTTTGAAACGTCGATCTGATCCTCAGTAATCTCCAGGGTTTTCAAAAGAATATCGTCCGGCATCTGAATCACATATACGTGATCCGGCTGTTCATATTCCCCTTCCGCCATCCGGGCGACGATCTGGTTGACCGCTTCTGACGCGGTCATCATCTTTATGTATTCCTGGCTTCCCGCCAGTTCGTCCATCTCACAGGTCATCTTTACGCCTTCCTTAATCATAAATTCGTTGATATCCATGGCATTTTCCTCCGGCTTTGCCTGAGGCTGTTTTGCGCAGCCGCCTAAAAGCAGGGCGCAGGCCATCATGCACACCGCTGTTTTTTTCATTTTTTTCATTCAATCGTCCTCCGGCTTCGTTTAAGCGTTCCAAACCTGTCCCAGACTCCTGGCAGAAAGAATCCCGCAAGCGGGATTCTCCGCCTGCGGCGGGTCGCTTTGGCGTCATGATTCCTTACCGCCACAGTGCGGTCCCATAACGTAAAATAATAGGACAAGCGGAATTTCACTTGTCCTATTATATCATATTTTGTCGTAAACTTTTATCTTTATTTCCTTACATCCACGGATTTTGTGATGATCACATCACTGTCCATACCCAGAATCTGATGGATCACTACGTCTCCCGCATGCACAGGAGCTTCTGCGGAAATCTTCTTAATTTCTTCCATCACGTGAAAGATCTCTCTCTTGGGCACCGGCTTTGTCAGGCGTACGCTGGCAAGAGGAAGTTCTCCGCCTTTAATGAGAATTGAGGTGCTGATGGTTCTCTGCGGATTGATCAGTTCCTGTTTCGCATACGTTTCCCCTTTGGGGCATAAATTTCCTTTTACGGAAATCAGCGTTCCATTTTCCGCCTCCACTTCCATCTCACATCCGTTGGGGCAGACGATACATGTAATCTCCTTTAACATTCTACTGACACCTCCATATCCCCTGACGGATCGAATTTTGAAGCTTTTACCGGAATCTGTATCATCTCTGCCGGAATCGCTTTTCTCATCTTTTTCTCCGCCACACGCTTTCCGTTCTGGCTGATCACAATGCTGCAGTCTTTATAAAAATCCCGGACTCTCATGGATAAGGTCACATCATTTCTGCCGCTGATCTTCTGGGGAATCACATGGCCGATCCCATCGCCTGTTTTCACAGTGACTGCGCATTCCGGCAGTTCTCCCTGTTCCAGATAGGCCGCCGCGCCGTCGGCCAGTTTCTCAGCCTCCAAAGATACGAAATCCACCAGATCATGTACATGGAGCACATTGCCCGCCGCAAATATTCCCGGCACATTGGTCTGGAAATTCTCATCCACTACCGCTCCGCTGGTTCTGGTATCTAAAAGGACTCCGGCATCTATGGAAAGTTCATTTTCCGGGATCAGACCTACAGACAGGATCAGCGTATCGCAGGCATATTCCTTTTCCGTTCCCGGTATGGGATTCCTGTTTTCATCCACCTGTGAAACCGTTACCCCTTTAAGCCTTATGTCTCCGTGGATATCCGTCACCGTATGGCTTAAATACAGCGGAATATCATAGTCTTCCAAACACTGTTTTATATTTCTCGGAAGGCCGCTCGGATGGGGCAGAATCTCGCAGACTGCCTGCACATGGGCTCCTTCTAACGTCATTCTTCTGGCCATAATCAGCCCGATATCACCGGAACCCAGAATCAAAACCTCTTTTCCCGGCATCCGGTTATAAAGGTTCATATAGGCCTGGGCAACTCCTGCCGTAAAAACGCCGGCCGGACGCTCTCCCGGAATTCCAAGGGCTCCTCTGGTCCGTTCCCGGCATCCCATGGACAGGATCACAGCCCTGGCTTTCCACTGGTGCAGACCCATTTTAGAAGCCGCTGTTACCACCTTATCCTCAGTTATCTGCAGTACGGTGGTTTCGGTCAGATACTCAATCCGGTTTTTCTCCACTTCTTCTATAAACCGGGAAGCGTACTCAGGTCCGCTGAGAGATTCTTTAAATCTGGTCAGACCGAATCCGTCATGAATGCACTGGCGCAAGATTCCGCCCGGCTTCTTCTCCCGTTCCAGTATCAGTATATCCTGACCCCCTTTCTTTCTAAGCTGCACCGCTGCCGCAAGCCCTGCCGGGCCTCCGCCCACAATAATTACATCCCGTTGTTCCATATCACTCTTCCTCCCTTACCTTGCCGGACAGCACCCAGGAACCCTGACGCGCATATACCACATCGGTCTCCGTTTTCCCCAGTTCCTCTTCTATCATCTGTTCCACACGCATCTGGCAGTATCCGCCCTGGCAGCGTCCCATCATGGAACGGGTGCGGTATTTGATTCCAACCATGGTGCTGACTCCGAGTGGATTGTGAATGGCCTGAAGAATCTCGGCTTTGGTCACATTTTCACAACGGCAGATAATCTCGCCGTAATCCGGATTCTCAGCGATCAGCCGGGCCTGTTCCTCACGGCTCAGCTGGTGGAATCTGGTAATTCCTTTTCTGACAGGGTTGAAATTCTCATTCTCTTCCAGTTTTTCCCGCTCCTTCATCAGCTCAACCGCATATCTGGCAATGGGCACCGCAGCCGTCAGACCCGGCGATTCAATTCCAACAAGGTTAATGGCCTGTGGAGCGATCTCATCCCGAATCTCAATCTTAAAGTCCTGGATCACCCCATTATCATCCACCCACTTGGGCAGAATTCCGGAATAATTTCTGATCTGGTCTTTTTTATGTATATGAGGCCACAGGCGCGAAGCGCTCTCCGCCAGATAGTCCATGTTGCGCTGAGGAACTCCATAATAAGAAAATTCATCCGTCATCTCCGCATTGGGCCCAACCGTTACATTTCCATCGATGGTATTGGTGACGTGGATTCCCATATAGGTGTTGCTGGGAACGGGGTATACGGGCATCGGAAGCAGTTCTCCAAGCCTTTTATCCAAAATGATATAATCCCCTTTGGAACCGATTACCCGGTATCCGGTGATCCCCAAAAGGTCGGAAATCTTCTTGCATCCAAGTCCTGCCGCATTCACCACCCACCGGGATGTAAACTCTCCCTGAACGGTGGAAATATGATAAATGCCGTCTTTCCGCTCAATGCCTGTCACTTCATGATCAAAGAAATACTCCGCTCCATTCTCATGGGCGTTCTCGGCCAGAGCCACCGTAAACTGAAACGGGTCCAGAATACCGCTGTTTTTGGAAAACATGGCGAACTCTCCGATCACAGCCGGAACCAGCTGGTGTAGCCGTTCTTTATCGATCAGTTCCAGGCCGGAAGCGCCATTTTCCGCTCCTTGTTTCATGGTGCGTTCCAGGGTTTCCATATCCTCTTTCGTATTCCCCACCAATACTTTTCCGCAGCGGAGGAATGGAAAATCCAGTTCCTCAGCCAGTTCTCCCATCATCCGGTTCCCCTCCACGCAGAGCCTGGCCTTTAATGTTCCCGTATCATAGGCAAACCCGCCGTGGACAACCGCTGAATTCCTGCCGCTGGTTTCATAGCAGACATCCAGATTCTTTTCCAAAACACCGATCTTCAGCCGGTAACGCGACAGTTCTCTGGCTATGGCGCTTCCCACAACTCCGGCACCAATAATAAGAACATCATAAGAACAATCCATATTCTTTCTCCTTTTAATTATTATAGAATATTTCACCGCTTGTAATATATTACATTATATGTGTAATATATCATTTTCATATTAGAATGTCAATAATTTCCATGGTAATTAGCTCATAGAAAAAGAGAAAAACCGGAGGGCCGCTTCCTCCGGTTTTTCTCTTCTTCCCCAGTTCCATAACAAGGGTATTTCTTCCTAATCTTTCTTTTCCATGCTCACCGCAATGCTGCTGTCCGGGAACACGCTGTCCAGGCTGTTGACAAAGGCTTTGAAGTTTTCCAAAGACTCTCCCGCCTGTTTTAACTCTTCTTCGGAAAAGTACTGGCTCATACTTTCCTCCCGGCTGATTTTAAACGCGCAGAACGTATAGCTGGAAGATTCTCCTCCCGTGCCTAAATTCACTTCCAGATATCCTGCATTGTCCACAAGGCAGAACAAAATGGCCGCCTGCTTATAAAATGGCTTTAAGCTGATCTCTCCCTGATCCGCATACTGATCCCAATCGCTGACCTCCAGATTGATCAAAACCCCGTATGGTTCTTCTGAGGTATTCAGCTCAAATCCTTTATAACTTAAATACGGGGAAATTCTCAGCATCATGTTTCCCACTGCGCTGTTATTTCCTATATAAGGAGTCTTCCATTTCCAGAGATTGTTAATGGTTTCATCCGACAATTGGGCTTCGGACAGGGAATCATTCTGCTCTTCCATCCATAGTACCGATGTGCTTTCTTCTGCCGGGGGCTCCGCCTTATTTCCCTGATCAGAGCCGCATGCAACAAGCGTTCCCAGAAGAATTACGGCTGCCGCCGCTAAAACTGCGGGCAGTTTTCCATTTCTCACCTTTTTTTCGTTCATAATATTGCAAAACCTCCGTTTTAACCTTTCTTTATCACCGGTAAAATGGGTGGATAACGCGGTTTGGGATACCCGGCTCTCAGAGATGCATTTAAGGATGGTTAAGCTGTACTCTCTGCGGACTTCCGGCGGGCAGTTGTTCACAACTTCCGCATCGCAGGAAAGTTCCATATCCTTTTCAGCCGCCATTGCCATCCAATGCACGAACGGGTTGAAAAAATGGATGGAACGCGCGGTCAGAAGCAGGCCCTTATAGATGATATCATGTCTTTTATAATGGGTTAATTCGTGCTTAAAGATATAGTAAAAATCATCCGCATTTAAATTTAAAGAGGACAGGTAAATGGCCGGGCGGGCAAAACCGGCGCACATAGGAGCTGAAAGCACGGAGCAATAATTGAGGGCAGGCGCATTTTTAATATCTAATTCCCGGCAGACGTTCTGATAGCACAAAAGAATATCCCGGTCTGAAACCGGCTCTTCCCACCGCCTGAGTCTGCGCCTCAGGATCATATAGCCCGTCAGATTCCATCCCGCATATAAAACTACTCCAACCGCCCATAACAGGGACAGTATGCCGCTGATCTGATTCCGCCATATCCGCATTCCGGCCTCTACAAGAGCAGCGTTCCCGGCTGCGCTTTGTCCGGAAGATACGGGCTGTTTATCCGCCTTTTGGGGATTTAAGACTTCCAAATCCTTGTTGTCTTTCTTTAATTCCGCTGTCCGCACCGCAGCACCGACGGTTCCAACCAGACGGTCTACGGAAACGGGAGCCTGGGACAATGCAGCATTCCACGGGACGGCCAGCCGGACGATAATGACCAGCCATAAAAGGTATCTCCCCTTTGGGCCGTAAATCGAACCGATCAGCCGGGAAAAGAGCATAACCGCCAGAATCACCGCCGTACAGGCGGCGGATATCTCCAGCACATTCCAAAACATCGTTTTAATCATCCGTTCCTCCTGTATTCTTCTCAATAAACTGCGCCAGCTCTTCTAAATCCTCATCCGTAATATTCCTGCTCTCATATAAAGAAGCCACCAGTTTTGTGATGGAGCTGTGATTCATCCGTTCCAGAAAGCTTTTATTCTCGAATGCGATATAATCCGCTTCCTCTACCAGGCTTTCATAACATTTATTCTTTCCATCTTTAAAGGTTTTTAAAAAATTCCGGTCTATCAGCCGGTTGAGCAGTGTTTGAAGAGCGGATACATTCCACGGCCGCATTTCATCTAAAACAGCTTTAATCTGCGAGGTGGATATGGGACTTCCTTCTTTCCAGATCACTTTCATAATTTCCAGTTCCGTATCCGGTAATTTTACTAGTTTCATAATATAAAATCATCTCCTACAATTGTATGATATAGATATCATACAATTGTAGGAGATGATTGTCAAGCATGATTTTAATTTTTAAAAATTACTGTTGTTACAATTCACGGCCCCGGTGACCTCTGCGGTCCGGTCCGGCTGAGGCAGTGTATACGGCCTTTCCCGTGACTTTGCAGGGCATTAGCAATTCTTAACGCGCAGAATTTTTCGTTCAAGGGAAATGTCCACCTGTTTGAGCGTTAGCGAGTTTGGGCATTTCCCTTGGTCTTTAGAAAAATTTTGCACGTTTAGAAGTGCTTATGTCCGAAACCGGAACTGGAAAGGCCGTATACACTGCCGCAGCCGGACCGGACCGCAGAGGTCCCCGGGGCCGTGAATCGTAACCTTCTGTTTTTCAGTTTTCATTAAAATACTGGGGATACTTCTGTCTCATCAGTTCCCGGTTCTCAATATAGCGCCTCATATGCTTTCTTGCCATCTCGTATGCTTTCTCTTCGTCTTTCTGCTCGATGGCGTCCACCATCTGCTCATGGTCAGATAAGATCACACTGGTAGGCCTGCACCGGAAGCTCAATATAATCGTCCGGTCAAACTGAGGGGAAATGGATTCCACCAGTTCATTCCAATAATTTTTATGGCACATGGAATACAGCATGGAGTGAAATTCCTTATCCAGCTGAAGAATCTTCTTTTCATTATTCTTTTCCATATAATAACGCCAAACGGCGATATTTTCCCTCAGGCGGTCAATCTGGGATTCTCCTAACAGGCTGCAGGCCGTTTTTGCCAGTTCGGATTCCAGCACGCAGCGAAGGCTTCTCACCTCTTCCACCAGCTCAGGATCGATGTAAGACACATAAGTTCCACGTTTGGGATAGATATCAATCAGATGTTTCTGGCTCAGTTCCAATACCGCCTCCCGGATCGGCGTCCGGCTGACTTTAAACTGGCTGCAGAGCTCATTTTCCATGATCTTCTCTCCCGGCTCCAGATTGATATTCACGATATTATGGATCAAAACCCTGGTCACATATGTTTTTGTTGATTCTCCCGCCTGTCCTTCCAGCAACTCAATCACGGCATTTTCCCTCGCTTCTGTTTTATAAGGCTTATTTTATTATAAGGAAGCCGTCTTTGCAACCGCTGATGCAAAAAACCGTGATTCAACCGTAACCGTACCGCCTTCCAATACCTGCGCCGGAGCCGGCAGTTTGCTAAGATTCAGCCTCAAACGGCAGGGCGGGAACCGCCATATGTTTCTCCATAATTTTCCGAAGTCTTTCCTTCTCATTTCCGGAAAGGGGCACCAGGGGAAGCCTGCACGTATCACGGCACATGCCCATCATGCTCAAAGCCGCCTTCACCGGAATAGGGTTCACATCGCAGAACATTGCCTCCATCAGATCCAAAAGCCCCAGCTGAAGCTTTCTGCTTTTTTCCGTCTCTCCCTCCAGATAACTGCTGCAAAGATCATGCATTTCCTTAGGCATCAGGTTGCCCAGCACGGAAATCACGCCCACGCCTCCCAAGGCCAGAATAGGCAGCGTCTGGTCATCATTTCCGGAATAGAGGTCAAGGCGGCCTTCGCATAATCTCATGGTTTCCGCCGTCTGGGAAAAATTGCCGGAAGCTTCCTTGATTCCGCAGATATTGGGATGGGCGGACAGTTCCAGATAGGTTTCCGGCTTAATATTCATTCCGGTACGGCCGGGTATATTATAGATGATCATAGGAATATCCACGCTGTCCCCTATGGCTGTAAAATGTTCGATCAGACCCTTTTGAGATGTTTTGTTATAATAGGGCGTTACCTGCAAAAGACCGTCCGCTCCCAGGGCTTCCGCTTCTTTCGATAAAAATACGGAATGGGCCGTGTTGTTGCTCCCGGTTCCTACGATCACCGGCACTCTGTGGTCCACATATCTTATTACGTATTCCGCCAAAGCCAGGATCTCCCAATCCTCCAGCGTGGCGCTCTCTCCTGTCGTCCCTGAAACGATGATGGCATCCGCACAGCCGTTTAACTGAAATTCCAGCAGTTTTCCAAGAGAACGGAAATCAATATTCCCTTTTTCATCCATAGGCGTTACAATCGCTGTTCCTGAACCTTTGAAAATTGTATGTTTCATACTTCGCTCCGTTCTAAACGTTTGCGCCGGGAAAGGCAGTCCGTTCCGGACGGCCCTTCTGCCCCTCCCAGCATCCGGATAAATAATATATACTAATAAAATATGCCTTACCGTTCCATTCCGTACACATCCAAAATCAGTTCCACGCATTTTTCCAACCCTATCACACCGCTGTTTAAAGACATATGATAATTCTGGGACATTCCCCACTCCCGGTTTGTGTAATGCTGATAGGAAACTTTTCTTTTCTTATCCTTCTCCTCCAGCCGTTTTTCAGGTGTTTTTTCTGTTTCTCCATATAACCTGACGATCCGCTCCGCCCTCATTGCCATGTCGGAATGGATGAATACGTTCAAACAGTCTGTTCTCTCCTTCAAGATAAAGTCAGCGCAGCGGCCGACGATTACACAGGGTTCTTTTTCAGCCAGTTCCATGATGATTTTTCGCTGCATAACCCATAAGAAGTCATCTACAGACATGCCGTTGACCGCTCCCTGGCCTCCCCAGGAATTAAAGGCGGCGGCAATTTTACTTTTAGCAGACGCATATTCGCCCTGCTGCTCGATGTATTCCTCGTTTAATCCGGTTTCCAGAGCCACTTTTTTAACCAGTTCCTTATCATAATAGGAAATCTTTAATTGTGCGGCCAGCATCTTTCCAATAGTTCTGCCTCCGCTGCCAAACTCCCGGCTGACCGTAATAATCCGTTTGCTCATAACGCACCTCTTTTCTATTTTTTTACATCAGGCGTGAAGGCATTTTGAAAAATGCCTTCACGTTTTACTTTAAAACTCATGCAGAACAGGGCAGCCGCCAGGCCGCAGGCCTCCGCCGCCGGAAATGCTACCCACACAAACCGTTCTGCCCCAGGCAGCCCGGACAGAACATATGCCAGCGGCAGAACAACCACAATCTGCCTGGTGAGGGAGACATAAAGGGAGAGAACCCCTTTTCCCAATGCCTGAAAAATCCCCTGAAATGCTACGTTTGCCCCGACAAACAGATAGCCGGCAGTAATAATCCGGATGGCCCGGATGCTCAGGTCCTTCACCTGGTCCGATACCTGAAAAATTCCGATGATCCGTCCCGCGAATAGCTGCAGTCCAAGCGCCCCCGCCGCCATGATAATCACCGTATACAAGATTCCGCACCGGATGCCGCTGTTAATCCGTTTCTTATCCATCTTTCCGTAATTAAACGCCACAATTGGAATGATGGCATTATTCAGCCCAAATGCCGCAAAGAAGATAAACTGCTGAATCTTATAGTATATTCCATACGCCGTCACCGCCGAACTGGAAATACCTCCGAAAATAACATTTACGCAATAAGTCATTACAGACATCAGCGCCTGCATCACAATCGCCGGAATTCCCACCTGGTAAATGTTCTTAATCATTTGGAAATCGGGTTTCAGATAACGGAATCCCGTATCCACATCTTTATTCAATCCGTGGTGAAAAATCATCCCCAATATGAGCGAAACGATCTGACCGGCCACCGTGGCATAAGCAGCGCCTGCAATACCTAATTTCGGTATGCCAAAATATCCGAAGATCAAAATCGGGTCCAGGACAATATTGACCACTGCCCCTGTGATCTGTGCAATCGTGGATAAAACGGTCCTGCCCGTGGACTGCAAAAGCTTTTCATAAATCATAAAGAGAATGGAACCAAATGATATGGTGGTACAGATCTTTAAGTAGGAACAGGCCATTTCCATAACCACCGGATCGGAAGTCTGGGTTTTGATGTAGGCGTCAACTCCCGTCATACCAAAGATAAAAAACACGAAATACGTACAGATACTGATCAGTATCGCATTTCCTGCCGTCCGGCTGGCTGTTTCCCGTTCGCCCATGCCCAGATATTTGGATAAAAGGGCGTTGACTCCCACTCCTGTACCCACGCCAATGGCCACCATCAGCATTTGAATAGGAAATGCCAGCGTCAGAGCATTGAGGGCCAAATCTCCCAAGCCCTCCATAGCACTGACAAAATAACTGTCCACGATATTGTAAAATGCCTGCAGCATCATGGATAAAATCATGGGGATTCCCATTGCAATCATCAGCCTGCCAACAGGTTCTACCCCCATTTTATTCATCGAAACTTCTTGTTCCATTGGAAAAACCTCCATTTCCGTACATTTTAATGCAAAAAAATAGCAGAGATGCGAAAGTCATACCCGGACTTACGCATTTCTGCTACTCAGCTTTTTTAGTATACTTTAAAATAAATTAAATTGTCAAGAAATATTATTTAAATCTTGACTAACTAACAGTATTAGTTTATAATTTCCATTATGCTAATGGCGTTAGTTTTATTTTACATAAACGTCTGCAAAGGAGGTAACTTATGGCTAGAAAAGGATTAACAGAAGAGATTGTCATCGACGCGGCCGCCAGATTGATCTCCGAAAAAGGATATGATAATTTTTCCCTTCACGGCCTGGCCGCTGAATTGGGAATCAAGACCGCTTCCCTGTACAATCATATTGCCAGCTCTCAAAAACTGGTGGCCAAAGTGGGGGAACGGGTTCTTCTTCAGCTGAAACAAACCGTATGGAATGACACGGCCGGGAAAAGCGGTACGGATGCCATCGAGGCTTTAGCAAACGGCTACCGCAGATTTGCTAAAGAAAATCCGGAATTATACCAATTAATTCTGCTCATTCCGGAACTTGGAGATGATGAATTTACCACTACCGGGAGGACGCTTATGGCGGATCTCTATGAGCTGCTGTCCCCATTTTGCCTGACACGGGAAGAACAGGTACATATCGGCCGGATGATCCGCAGCTCCATGCATGGATTCATCTCTTTAGAACAGGCCGGTTTTTTTACCACGCCCTATGACGCGGATTCCAGCTACCGCTACATGATAGATTCATTTATCCGTATGCTCAGTGAAAAATAATAAAAAATGCCGCTTTTGCGGCGGAATGTGAGGTAATGATGAATACAGATTTACAGAAAGAAAAATTCCGGCACATGACTCAGGACCCGGTTGAGAAGCTGGTGTGCAGCATGGCGGTTCCTTCTATTATCAGCATGCTGGTAAGCGCATTTTATAATATGGCGGATACATTTTTTGTTGGAAAAGTCAGCACGCAGGCCACGGCCGCTATCGGAGTCGTCTTTCCCTATATGGCGCTGATTCAGGCCGTCTCCTATTTTTTCGGCCACGGTTCGGGCAATTACATCTCCCGCGCTTTGGGACGCCAGGAGACAAAGGATGCGGAAAAAATGGCGGCCAACGGGTTCTTTTCCACATTAATCTTCGGCCTGCTGCTCTTAGTCCCCTGTTTTTTGCTGAGGAATCCGCTTCTTAAAGGCCTAGGCGCCACTCCCACCATCTTGCCGGACGCCAGAAATTATTTTAAATACATACTGGCCGCCACACCGTTTATGATGTGCTCTTTGGTCATGAATAACCAGATGCGTCTTCAGGGAAATGCCAGAAAAGGAATGATCGGCATCTCCACAGGAGCCATCTTAAATATCGTGCTGGACCCGATTCTGATCTTCGGCCTGAACATGGGCGTCAGCGGAGCAGCATTGGCTACGGCTGTTTCCCAATTTATCAGCTTTCTTATCTTAATCCATATGAGCGGACAGGGAGACGGCGTCAAGATCAGGTGGAAAGCATTTTCTCCGTCAGTTAAAGCTTATAAAGAGATTATCGCCGGAGGCCTGCCCTCCCTCTGCCGTCAGGGCCTTGCCAGCATCGCCACCATCTGCCTGAACCAGACGGCCGGTTTTTATGGAGATTCGGCCATCGCCGCATTTTCAGTAATCAACCGAATCAGCATTATCGCCTCTTCCGCTCTTTTAGGTTTTGGACAGGGATTTCAGCCTGTCTGCGGGTTCAACTACGGCGCCCGGCTGTACGACCGGGTGAAAAAGGCATTTTGGTTCTGCATCCGGATCTCCACCGCAGCCATGACGGCTCTTGGAGTTTTTGGATTTATTTTTGCGGAACCCATCGTCCGCCTGTTCCGGGCAGACGATCCGGAATTGATTCTGATCGGGGCGAGAACCCTTCGCTTTCAGAGCCTTGTGTTTCCGCTTTTAGGATGGGTAATCATTGTCAACATGTTTCTTCAGACCACCAGAAAAACGGCAAGGGCTTCCATTCTTGCCATGTCCAGACAGGGAATTATATTCATACCGGTTCTTTTCACAGCCATGCATTTTCTGGCCCTGACAGGCATTCAGGCAACACAGCCGATATCCGATATTCTGACATTCTGCATTGCCGTTCCATTCGGCCTGTCGGCCCTTCATGAAATGAATGAGGAAAAGAAGAACTAACCGGCAGCAGAACGCTTTCTCTGTTTTTCCATCCTGTTAAAATACCAAACGCACAGAATGATCTGCAAAAAAGTAGAGGACGGAGTCGCCAGACCGATGCGAAACAGGGATACCGGCATGATCCGGCTCATCAGATAAGATACCGGAATCCTGACGCCGAATGCGCCGGCGATTCCCTGGATCATCACGAATCCCGTCTTTCCGCAGCCGTTGAAATATCCGGTAAAACAGAACATAAAGGACACTAACAAACAGTCGATGGCATATGCTTTCAGATAATCCGCGGCGGCGGCCACCACTTCGGTTTCCCGGTTAAAGACGCCCGCCAGGATGTCTCCGTGGAAGAAGGAAAACCATGCCAGAAAGACTCCCACACCCAGAGAAGTCAGTATCCCATAAGCCAGAGCCCGTTTCGCCCGCTCCGGCTTTTTTGCGCCTATATTTTGAGCCACAAATGCGGAGATCGACTGCATATAAGCCGACGGCACCAGCAGGATGAATCCGCAGATCTTCTCCGCAACTCCCACTCCTGCCGACGCCACCACGCCCAATTCATTAACAATCGCAGTAATCGTTAAAAATGAAATGGATACCAGCATATCCTGAAATGCGATGGGAAATCCCAGCTCCACCACTTTTCTTATGATTTTCTTCTCAAAACGGATACAGGACGCTGAAAATTCAAAGGGAAGCCCCTGCTTCTTTATAACAATCAGGGACAGCAGCACGCTGACCGCCTGAGCCGCTACCGTCGCTATGGCGGCTCCGGCGGCGGCCATATGGAATACGCCCACAAGCAGCAGATCTCCCGCAATGTTCATAACGCAGGCGATTGCCACCGTCATAAGAGGCATCTTGGAATTCCCCATTCCACGGAATATGCTGCCCAGCACATTATAGGATACGATGAATACGGAACCTAAAGCACAGATTCTGATGTACAAAACAGTGCTTTTAAACGCCGCTTCCGGAGCTCTCATAACCTGGGCGATGGACACCGCAAATATCTGCATCACAACCATAATTGCCACGCCGATCACGGCAAACAGGCAGATGCTGGCTCCTACCACATTTCCGGCTTCCCCCATCTTCTTCTCTCCGATCTTCTGTCCAAGCAGGATGGTGGTTCCCATAGCCAATCCGACAATTGCCCCGGTGATGGTCTGCATGATCCAGCTTCCCGTAGATACGGCGGAAATCTCCGACGCAGTGCTGAACTGGCCTACAATCAGCATATCCACCGCTCCGTACATGGTCTGCAAAAAGATTGCGAACAGCACCGGAAGAGCAAACCTGATCAGTTCCGATAAAATATTGCCTTCTGTAAAATTCTGTGTTTTTTTCATTGGTTTTCTTATCTTACTCTCCATCAAAAATCTGCCTTTTCGCCTCGGCCAGCCTGGACGAAAACTGCCGGTAAAAATCCTCTTCCGTTTTATATGGAAGCATAAAAAATGTTTTCAGGACATAAAGATTGATCCGCTTTATCTCTTCCTGTCCCAAGCCTTGTTTTACAAGCTCCTGAAGATCATTCAGGAAATAATGCCAGTCTGTGATAAACTGCTCATTCCGTTTCACATCCGGGGTATCAATCCATTTGCGCACCTTCACTTTTGTCCTGTTGTCTTTTTTACATTCGTGAATCTGTAAAAAATATTGGAATCCCTGGTTTTCATAATATCTTCCCAGCGGAAAGATACGGCAGATTCCCGGCCGGAAGGAATGTATCGTACATCGCCCGTTATCATCCAAAAACGAACACTGTTCTGCCTCCCCGCTCATCCTGAGATTGGGCAGAATCATTCCGTCCACAATATTTAATTCAATCTTATCCCCCAACAGCTCTTCAAACGTCCGGTTAAGGTTCACAGAAAGCCTGCAAATGTCCAACGGGTCTAAAAGAATGGAATTTCCCATTCCCCGGCAGCACGCAGAACATCCCCGGCAGTCGCCGCAGTCCGCCTTTACCATGTCATTTAAACCGTACAGTTTTCCATCTGATATTTCCTGAAGATCCACTTCTCTTTTCATCCGTATCTTCCTGCTCCTGTCATCATTTATTCTTCCAAACGGTTGGAAGTCACAATGCGTCTATTTTAGCATAAATGTGGGAAGGTGTAAACGAAGTAACCGTTCAGCTTTCCGATAAGCACTTTTAAACTTATAATTTTCAAACTTATAATTTTTTCATAAAACTTATTGACATTTTTCCAAATATATGCAATAATACTTAACGGTTCATTTGTGGCGGAATAGCTCAGCTGGCTAGAGCACACGGTTCATACCCGTGGTGTCGTTGGTTCAAGTCCAATTTCCGCTACTGCAAAAAAGTCCTGCAGGAATTTAACTGCAGGGCTTTTTTCGTATTACAAAAACAAGAAGAAGCCGGGAAATTCCCGGCTTCAGCCATTCCGTTCTCGCGCTCACAATTACCAGACCTTAACTCTCTTATCAGGAGCCAGGTACATTCCGTCGCCCTCTTTGATCTCCGGATACGCAGTATAAAAGGCATCGATACATCTGACCACCGCATTCACTCTGACTTTAGCCGGAGAATGGACATCCGTATTCAGACGCTGAATCATGCTCTCATCTGTGAACTTTGATGCCCACACGATCGCAAACTGTTCGAACATCTGCTTTAACCGCTCCTGATCATCGCCGACTATGGCAGATACGCAGGATACGGCGCCAAGGTCTGCGATATTCTCTCCCAACGTCTGCGCTCCGTTCACATGGCGGCCCTCAAATCCTTCCTGTTCATCATAATAATCCACTACTTTTTGGGTCAGCTGATTGAATTTCTCTTTATCCTCTTCTGTCCACCATTCCTTATAGTTTCCGTATTCATCATATAAAGCTCCCGAATCGTCAAATGCATGACTGATCTCATGTGCAATCACTACACCGATTCCGCCCATATTCCGGGCTTCACCGGCTGTGGAATCATAAAACGGGGCTTGAAGAATCGCAGCCGGAAATACGATCTCATTAGCGGACGGGTTATAATAAGCATTGACCGTCTGAGGCGTCATTATCCAGAGTGAACGGTCTACCGGCTGGTCAAATCGTTTTAAGGAAACCATTTTATCGCATTTGAGCAGTTCCATGATGTTATCGATCAGACAGCCGCCTTCCTCCGGCGGCGTAATGTCTGCATCGGCATAATAATCCGGCCATTGATCCGGATAGCCGACTTTCACATCCATCATCTCTAATTTCCGCTTGGCAGATGCCTTCGTTTCCTCTCCCATCCAATCCAGATCATCAATTTTCTGCTCATATACAGTGATCATTTTACGGACCATCGCTTCCACATTCTGCTTATCCGCTTCCGAGAAACACTGCTGCACATACAGTTTTCCAAATTCAAAACCGAGCATTCCCTGAACCATCTCGCCGGCTAACTTTTCGTCATCTTTTTTCTCATGAATCCCATTCTGCGCATTTATCCAGTCCATTTGAATATCCCGGATTTCAGGAGTCAGGTATGGGGCTAAATCGTTGTAAAGACAGAACAAGGAATAATTCTTTAAAAGTTCCAGATTCTCCTCAGTCAGCATCTCGTTCACCTTGCCCATCAGCTCCGGCTGCATTACAATATACGGCTCTTTATTGTCCGCTTTCATGGATTTCAGCCACGATTTCACATCGACGTTGGAGAGAAGGGAGGATAATTCCTCTTCTGTATATAAGTTATAAACATAATTTGGATTAAACTGGTTTTCCAACGATAAAGACGCAGCTGCTAATTGTTTCTGCAAATCAAAGATTTCTTCGGCTGCCTTAACGGCCTCCTGCTCCTCCATCCCGCTGCATTTCATAACCGCCCCAATATATTCCCGGTACTGTTCATGCAGTTCGGATAAGCTTTCATCTTCTAAAGTCTCCTTGCCAGGCCCCATATCAGGGGTATAGATATAATAAATATATCGTGTCGAATCGCCCATATCTACGTCCGGCATGGCCGACAGCAAGCTGAAAAAGGACAGTTCTCCGCTCATCTTCCCGATTGCCGCTATATATTCTTCAATGGTGGATGCATTTTTTATCTCATCCGCATACACGGAAAACCCTCCGATTCCTGCCTCAGTCCTTCCTTCCATATCCATGGCCGTTAAGTACATATCGGCTATCTTCTGTTCCGTACTGCCTTTCGGAAATTCACTGCGTTTTTCCACCGTATCCAGTAAAATGGTATTCAAAGTTTCGTATGCTTCCAGATTCAGCTGGTAAAAATAACTCCACTGGTAAGAATCTGCCGGAATATCGATATCATCTAAAAATGTACCGTTCACGTATTCATAATAGTCGTCTTCCAGACGGCACTGCCGGTCTTCCTCCGCCAATTCCTCCGGCCCTTCATCCGCAGTGGATTCCGTCTCCTGCACTGTGGTTTCCACAACAGGCGGCGTTTCCTTTTTTGAAGCGCATCCCGGCATTACGCCTAATATCACTGCCAGAATTGCGGCAGCCACCCGATTTCTTTTCTTCATACCCGTCAGAACCTCCCATTCGTTCACAATTTATTTTCTCTTTCTTTTCTGACCCGCTCTAAGTCCTCTTCCAGCCTCTTTTCCTTCGTCACATTCTCAACCAGGCCTACGGCTTTCAGCGATTTTCCGTTTTCATCCTTAATTGCAGTCAGTGTGATCCTATTCCAGACAACCTCTCCATCCCCCATTCTTGCCCGAATGGTACAGTTTGATGTATCCGCTCCCTGATAAATCTTATCATACATCTCACGGAACATATCCTCGTATCCCGGACACACGGACCCCTGTTCTATAAATCCTTCCGGCGCATTGGCGATACAGGCATCCAGACCAAACGCTTCTCTGCTGTGCTGGGCATATCTTGCGGTGCGCGAAGGAATATCCAGCTCAAATAAGGTATTGCTGGTGGAATCCATTGCCACGCGGAAACGTTGTTCCGACATCTTCAATTCCTCAATCATCTCCATCCGGCCGGTCACATCGGATATTGCGGCATAATAAATGCCCCGCCCGTTGATTGTGGACAGATAAAACAGCCGTACTTGAAGCCAGATTACCGTTTCATCTCTAAGGCTTCGCCGGATATGCAGTTCCACGCCGCGGTCTCCCGTCTCCTTCGCCTGTTCAAGAGCTTCGATCAGACGGCGCCTGTCTTCTTCTACCGTACAGGAGATCACATCCGTCAGCTCTTCTTCTTTTGGAATATTGCCGCGGTAAATTACCCTGTAATACTCCTCGTTGCACTCGATCATATGCATGGTTTCCCCGTCGTATTGATAAAGTGCAATTCCGCCCAAAATATTATTAAGCAGACGGTCCGTGATCACATCCGCATGAAATAAATCTTTAAAATTGATAATCCCCGTCTTTTGAGGCTCCACAACCAGGGCGGAACTGTAGTCCACCTTATCATCATCCATAAGAAGCGCTTCAAACTGCAGGATAGGCATCGGCTTATAATAGTAAAAGCCCTGGGCAAACTCACAGCCGATATTCAAAAGGAAATCCACCTGGCTCTTCGTTTCCACTCCCTCGGCGATCACCCTGAGATTCAGCCATTTTGCCATATGTACCACGGATTCCAGAATATCTCTGCTCTTTTGGTTCTCCTTATCCAGAAAATGCATATCCAGTTTCAAGATGTCGATGCTGATATCCTTTAACATATTCAGAGAGGAATATCCGCTTCCAAAATCATCCATTAATACGGTAAAACCGGAACGCATCAGCTGTTCAATTGTGGTGATCAGGCGTTCCGGGCGGTTGGTATATGCGCTCTCCGTCACTTCCACTTCAAACAGCGCAGGATCAATCTCATACCGCTTAATGATCTCATTAATGGTTTCAAAAACATCCATTCCCATTATATCGATTCGCGAAACGTTGACAGACACCGGTATGACCTGTCTTCCCTTGTCAATCCAGCCTCTGAGCCATTTCATAACTTCTTCCCATATAAAACTGTCCAGTTTTTTTATAAAACCGTTCTTCTCAAACACAGGAATGAAAGCGCCGGGCGAAATCAGGCCTCTTTGCGGATGAATCCACCGGATCAGAGCCTCAGCTCCTATGATCTTTCCTGTCCTCATGCTGCATTTAGGCTGCATGTACACCTGAAATTCCCCATTCTGAAGCGCCATATCCGCGCGGTTTAATATCTCGTGCTCCTCCAAAAGTTCATGGCGGATGCTGGAATCATAAACAGCCAGATGCTTCATATAATTGCCCTTTACCGTGTTCAGCGCCAATATGGCCCGGTCACACATCAGTTCAACCGGAAGATCGTCTTCTGCCGCAGGATAAATGCCTATCGCCGGAACGATTTTAATATCCGACGGGTATTCATTAAAAATATCCAGTATCTTTTCCTCAATCGTTTCATACGTGATGTTCCCGGAAATACACATCGCATAAATGTCGGCAGAAAGGCGGCCCAGAATCAACGTATACTTTGAAAACGCCGCTTTCATCCTGGCAGCCAGATATCGCAGAAGATAATCCCCTTCATCACTTCCATAAAGATCATTGACAAGCTTAAAACGCTCGATATCCACACATGCGATATTAAAGGACTCATTTTTACTGCATTTCAGTTTCTTTTTCGTCTTTTTATAAAATGTATCCTTGTTGTAAAGCCCGGTCAAACGGTCATATTCCTCATAAAATTTCAGTTGTTTCCGAAGTTTTTGGTTTTCTTCTTCCAACTCTTCATAATTAAGATTTCCCATATCTGTCTACCTTTATTTTTCTTGTCTGTAAAATTCAAACCGGTTCCGCCCATTGCGCTTTGCTTCATAGAGGGCTTCATCCGCGTGTTCAAACAACAGCCTGTAATCATTTCCGTCTTCCGGATAAAATGCAGCGCCGATGGAACAGGTAACCTGATAGTTAAAACTGCTTTTTTCCGAAAGTATCTGCATTACCTGTATGATCCGCCCGCAGCGTTCTTCCACAATCGACTCTTTATTGTCTCCAAGTCCGCACATAAGAACCGCAAATTCATCTCCCCCGATTCTTCCCACAACATCCTGATCCCGAAATGAATCCCGTATCTCCCTGGCCGTATCCTTTAACACTTCGTCTCCCGCCTGATGGCCTAATTTATCGTTAATATCCTTAAAACGGTCCACATCGATTATCAGAAGCGCACAAATTCCGCCCTGCGAAAGCATTTTCTTCATCATAAGTTCGGATGTATTTTTATTATAAAGGCCGGTCATCATATCCCGCTCCGCTTTTTCACGCAGTGCGTCCCTCTCCCGTCTCTGCTTATCCACATCCTGACGCCGTCCCACGATCTTTTCCGGTTTTCCGTCCTTATCGCCCAGCACAATCCCTTTGATCTGCGTCCAGTGATAATCCTCTTTGGGCCGCACGCGGAGGCGGATTTCAATCTCTTTTAATTCCCCTGTCTTTTGTTTTCCCCGAAAATATTCCACAAAGGGCTTCACATCATCCGGATGAACAATCTTGCGGTCTATGGTTCCGTTGACAAAACGGTCCCCGCTGGATACTATCTCCCAGTTGGTCGAATCGGTGATCGTATTATCCACCAGATTAAATTCAAAAAGGACGTCATCAAACAATTTAGCCACAAGACGGTACTTTTGCGCATCCAGCTCCAAATGTTTCCGCAAATCCGAGATTTCCCGTTCCGACGCCTCCCTGCTGCCTCGCACGTTCCTGGCGCAGGCCAGAATTGACGCTCCCACAGCCAAACAGATCACCGCAAATACCCCCGGCGGCCAGCTCTGCGCTGCAATGCAGTAAACACCCTCTGCAATCCCCACTCCTGCGGCCGCCGCTCCTGTCCCGGTTAATATAGATTCTATTGCATCCGACTTCATTTTACCATGCTCCCTTAATTTCCGTACAGATATCATTTGTCACATATTTAAAATCTTATCCTTTATTCTAAACGATATTTGCAATGATAGCAATCACTTGAGTGAATCCATTGATTAAATTATTAATTATACTTTTTTCTTCTTTTTGCGGATTTTTATCTCAATTTTTCTTTCTTCAGCCATGCATTGAACAGCATTCACCGCCCTCAAAGCTTTTTCCTTTATTGTGAGCCCGGATGATTCCTTATCTCCCGGAATCTGTTCCATCACGGTCCGAAGATCCTGGATTTCCAGCAGATTCACCGCAGCGCAGAAAAATCCTTTGCGGCGGCCGTCATTATAATCGGACAGCAACAGCTTTAGAATCTCCATCTTTTCCCGCTGCTCCGCCTGATACGCAGCGGCGCCTATTTCCTGAAATCTTATGAAATCCTTCTTCCGGTTGCGATGCGTGATGAAAGAATCATATTCATCAATTCCTTCATATTTTTCGCATGGAAACTGCCCGCATTGTACGCAGTACTGAATGCCTTCCCGGCTCAGGCTGCACCTTGCAATTGCGCATGACTGATTCCCCTCTCCCCCTCCGCAGCCGGGACAATAATGGTTCAGGTTCATCGGACACAGCCCGCAGTTTAAACCGCACAGGGAAAACAACAGATCGTCCCTCTGGAAATTTTTCATTTAACGCTTCCTCCGCTCCCATATACTTTATTGCATAAGACAGTTCACTTACCGTTGTTACAAATAGATAGGTTACAAATAGATAAAATCGTCTGCAGCCAACTGGTTGATGTTTCCATCAACTTCAGCTATAATTATAGCACTGTTTATCATTACAGCAAATATGCACTTTTTTTGTATTCCGTATCTGAAAAGATACGGTCCACTGCTCTGGAATCAAGTTAAAGAAAGGAGTTTTTCAAATGAATTTTAAAGAAATCAAACCGGAAGAACTTAATTTTAACCCGTTTACAAAGATCGGCTCCGACTGGATGCTGATTACCGCCGGAAATGAAGACGGTTACAACACCATGACCGCCAGCTGGGGCGGAACCGGCGTTTTCTGGGGCAAAAACGTTGTCACCGCTTACATACGCCCCCAGCGCTATACAAAAGAATTTGTAGACGCAAACGATGTATTCACGCTTTCATTCTTTCCGCCGGAATATAAACAGGCGCTGAACCTCTGCGGAACCGTCTCAGGCCGTGACTGCGATAAAGCCGCCCAGGCCGGATTAACACCATATTATGTAGATGGCACTACCTCTTTTACACAGGCGGATATGATCTTTGTATGCAAAAAGATTTATAAAGATGAAATGCCGGCAGAGAACTTCATTGCCAAAGAAAATGATGAAAAATGGTATCCTAATAAAGATTACCACACCATGTATATTGCTGAAATTCTGAATGTTTATTTAAAAGACTGACCTCACCTTTTACATGAAAGGGTGAAGGCATTTTAGAAAATGCCTTCACCCTTCATGTAAAATCTAATTTTTCTTTCCGGCGTACCTTCCGCCAACTAAATAAAGCTTTCTGAATCCCTATCGAATTAATATACCGTCTTTGATTACATGCACCGGCTTCTGATACATCGCAGTGATATCCTCCACCGGATTGCCGTCCACGACGATGAAATCCGCAAACTTGCCGGCCGCAACCGTACCGATCTTATTATCAACACCCATCAGCATGGCGCTGTTGATGGTGGCCTGCTTCAGCAGATCTTCATTGGAACATCCAATGCGTGCTTTTCTCGTCTGCCACTCGATATAAGGCATCGCTTCCATCGTCTTAATATCCATATCCGTTCCCCAGCCCAGAAGTATATCGTGGTTTTCATAAGCATTCCTGATACACGCATCGCGTTCTGCGCTGACACGGGCAAATTTTTCATAGGATGGGCCGGATTCTTCAGTAAGTCCCAATGCCTCCGGACAACTGCAGGCAATGGTTGGAACCAATCCCACATCCTTCCGTCCATCTATCTTTTTACAGGTCTCCTCTGTAATAAAGCTGGCGTGTTCAATGGTGCGGACACCCAGTTCAACCATCACGTCACACGCTTCCGCTCCATGGCAGTGGCAGGCACAATAACTGTCTTTACTCCTTGCGATTGTAACCGCCTCAGTAATCTCATCTTCCAGCATAATACGCTTTCCCGGAAGGCTGTCGTCCACCAGCATGGAGCCGGTACCGTACAGTTTCAGGAAATCGGAACCGTGATAAAACTGATTTCTCGCTTCTTTCCTGACATCGGCTGCAGTGCTGTAAAATGCGCACATGAACGCGGAAGTATCAAAACCTGCCGTATACGGCACAATCGTAACGCCTGAACAGTAAATGCGCGGGCCTGTCACAACGCCTTCATTAACGGCATTTCTGGTTGCAATCGCTGAAAAATTCCATTCATCCCCCACATCCCGGACCGTAGTATATCCATTATCCAGAAACCACTGTGCAAAACTATAGGAATCAAATGCCCACTGCGCCGGAACCGTATCCCGGTCTCCCAAGTTAAAGCCGCCGGAACGCTTGCCCATAAATAGATGAACATGGGCGTCGATCAGCCCCGGCATCAAAGTGGCGCCGTGAATATCCAGAATTTCCTGTCCCTCACATTCAGCCGTGCCGCACGGAACAACCGCCTCGATCTTCTTTCCGTTTACAATCACGTCCGCCATCTCCGGAGCGCCCTCTTCCGTCAAAAATGGAATCAACCTGCAATTTTTAATAATCATGATGTTTCCTTCCTTTCATAAAATATTATTGATGTATGCTTTTTACATGGATCATCTTGTTAGGAAGCAGCCCGTCCACTTTCCATCCGTTTTAATTCTTTTTTAAGCCAGAGCGCGCCCAGGATAAAAAGGAATAATCCGACAACGGCCACGCTGAACACATAGTAATATGCATTGTCCCCTTTCGTATCCATCCAATGTCCGATTAAAGACGGAAGGAACCAATCGGAGAAATAGCCGAAAAACAGGGTTAGGCCGCTGATAACGCCCAGCAGATTCAGCGGAACGTTCAATTCGGCAATCGGCATCATGGACAGGTTATTGCCCATCCGATAGGTACAGTTAAGAATCAAAGCGACTGCGACAGCCAAAACCGTAAATCCCGCTCCTCTTGGAAGAAACATGAAAACAATGACCAGTATCAATGTGGGAAGTGCAGTTGCCACAATCATTTTCGTCGTGTTGTTGATCCGGTCACGGATGATGCCGCCCACCGGAGTCACCACGATTTTTATGCCGTACCGCAGTAAAATGCCAAAGATCGCCGCCATGGACGCAGACATCGCATACTGGCTGGCCATGTAAGGATTGATATAGTTAAATGCTGTCGAAGTAATATAAACGCCGAAACACATCAGGGACGTAATCCATGTAACAGGCATTTTCAAACCGATCAGATAATTTTTCATCCGCACCGGCTCTCCGTGATCCTCTACGTAAAGCTCCGAAAATTTCTTATAATCATATGTAACGATAAAACCAATGGTGCTGATTGTATAAAGAATGCCAAATGTTATCAGCAGCGTGCGCATACCTGATGCGGTAGAAAGACTGTCGCCTAAAAGGGCTACGAGTCCAACCATAAATCCCAGAGAAACGATTCCGTCAATACACTGGATCACGCCGCTGATCGTTCCCTGTTCACTTGCTTCGCCCAGCATACGGCGCAGTTTGCTGGAGGAAGACCAGAAAAAGAGGCCAAGCGTTATGGAAAGCACGAAAAAGCATGCTAAAAGAACCGGATAAGGCGGAATGATCGCCATAATAAATATCACCGCCGTTGAGCTTATGGTGGAAATCATCATAAGAAGCTTTGAGTTGACTTTATCGGCAATGATTCCGCTGACAAGATAAGCGGGGATCGCAAGGCTGGCATAGGCCGCCGTCAGATTGCCGATCTGAGTATTGGTCAGTTGAAACACCGTTTGAAACGGAGCATAAAACATAACCGGAAAGAAAATAACATTACCTACGTTGCAGGCCAAGCCATAAAACAGCAAGGCCCAAAATCTGTTGCCTAGTTTCTTCATATCATGCCTCCATCATTAAGCGTATTTAGTATTATAAATTAATCATGCTTAATTTTAAGATACGAAAAAAAGCCGGCTTTGTCAAGCAAAATATTCCATCTTCCGATGATTTTATCTATTTTGCGGCAAACCGGCTGTTAATCTAATCGGACTGTCATCCGTTTGTATTCTAATCGTTCTTTTCTATCTTATCAGAAAAATTCGCATGAAGAAATTCTTTCCCGCTCTGGATCGCCTGATAAATCTGCGGGTCACTCATTCCGAAATTATAAAAAAGATTGGAGATTATGATATCCATAACTTCCTCTCTGGAGATATAGCGACGGCGGTAATAACGCTGCAGAATCAGATCCCTCGTCTCCCCCCGGTTGGCGATCTGAAACAGTTCACTGTCCCGTTCGCTAACTTCCAACCGGTACTCTTTGCAGAATCCCTCTACCAGATTCCCCCATATCTCTCCGTTTCCCCAATACTGGCCGGATGTATTTTCGCATAAACTATAGTAAAATCTGGCGTATTCGGGCACTTCGTCAATAAAAATCCATTGAAGATAGACGGTTATATAGAGTTGGGAGGCACAGCTCAAGTGTTTGATGTCCACCTGGCTTATCTTCAGGGCCAGCTCGTCCATAAGCTGCGTATAGACCATGGACGCCAGCTTTTCCTTGCTGGAAAAGTAATAGGGAATCAGTCCGGAGGTTACCTGGGCTCGCTTGGCGATTTCCCGGAACGTCACTTTCGTATATTCCTTTTCCATAAAACATTCCCGGGCTGCCGCCAGGATTGCCTGGGCCGACGCACAATTCAAATCAGAATTCTTTTTTGCGGAATCCGCTTCCGCACATTTTTTAAATCTCATTATCAATGCCCTCTCCTTCTGGTTTATTTGGGATCAGACTGCGTACAATCAACGCAATTCTATAATTTCTGCAAAGGAATGTCAAGAATTAATGGTAATGCGGTTCCGTGTATGATCCCGTATCTCAGAGGAAAACGGGCTGGGATACGGCTTTGTCGGCCACATCTGGAAAAATGCCTGACTTATTTTGAAAACATGTTTATTATTTAATTATATTATTAAGCACGATTAATAAAAACGCAAGCATTTTTTAATTGTAGATAATTCATAGATCATCTGCGCTGAAACAGATCGGCGGTCTGGAGCATTGCTTTCACTCTTATGGTAATTTCCATTATGTTAAAAAAAGACAGGGGCCGGATCTATAGTATAAGAGATTCCTAAAAATTCCATCTCATATAATAATTGAAGTATAGCAGAAAAAATATGATAAAAATATATTTTTAAGTATTGATTTTTTGTTTTAAATATGATAATATATTCGAGTTCGCTTCTTAAAGGCCTATTGGTCAAGCGGTTAAGACGCCGCCCTCTCACGGCGGAAACCCGGGTTCGATTCCCGGATAGGTCAGATTGCTGTTGCAGTTATTGCAGCAGCATTTTTTCTTTTTGCATAAAGGATATTTACATAAAGGGTGAAGGCATTTTCGGAAATGCCTTCACCCTTTATGTAAAAAATGAAATAACAGCAAGTAAAATCAAGCGCCGCGCCCCTTCTTTCTCTATAATGAATACAGAGAATCTGAAACGAGGTTGATAAACAAATGTACGAATGGCAGAAACAGATTCAGACTATCGTCGACGAAATTGACAACTGCATCAAAAACTATAACGACGAAGCCTTAACCCTTCGCCATCTTTCCCACCGCTTAGGCTATTCCGAATTTCACACAACGAGAAAATTCAAGGAAATATCCGGCATGCCGTTCCGGGATTATCTGCGTCACAGAAAATTAGCTTTTGCGCTGAAAGAGGTAAGGGATAGTGAAAAAAGCTTTTTAAATATTGCCTTTGATTATGGCTTTTCATCTCATGAAGCTTTTACCAGGGCCTTCAAGAAAACATATGGCGTAACCCCAAGTGTATATCGGAAACATCCCAGTCCTGTGGTTCTTCGTACAAAAATCAACCCTTTCGACCGCTACTTTTTAGGATTTGGAGAAATTGGCATGATAAAATCTGAAGATGCTATTAAAATTTATTTTGTAACCATTCCCGCGCACAAATTCCTGCATATAAAAAACTATGAAAGCAATGGATATTGGGATTTTTGGCAGAAACAGAACCGCATTCCAGGACAGGACATTGAAACAGTCTGCGGCTTACTGGATAGTATTAAAGGCAAATTGGATGACCACGGCGGCAGCGAATCCAACAGCGGCAGCGGTCAGATTATGGCCTATATTAATGATCCGGCAGGCCGGCTCTGCGATTGGGGTTTTCCCAGAACAGAATGTTATGGTGTACGCCTGCCCTATGATTATAAGGGCGAAGTGCCTCCGCAAATGCTTTTAGCCGATATTCCGGAAGCCGAATATCTCGTTTTTGAACATGGGCCTTTCAATTATGAACAGGAAAACCGCAGTATAGAAGAAAACGTTGAAAGAGCGATGTCATCATTTGATTTTACTGGCACGGGTTATTGCTATGACACGACTCCCGGCAGAATCATTTACTTTTACCATGACCCGGAACGGCTTTGGAAGTATATCAGACCGGTACGAAAATGAATTAAAATGAATCAAACTGCTTTTTTACATGAAGGGTGAAGGCATTTTCGAAAATGCCTTCACCCTTCATGTAAAAAACGGAATATTCTGTCCCTATAACGTCTCCCCTTCATTAGCCTCTTCCACAATCAATTCTTCCACCGCCTCCTGCTCGATAAATGACGTTTGTAGAACCGCCTGAGGCCAGTTTAAACTGACTTTCGCATGTTTTTCCTTCTGTCTGGCTGTTTCCTCTAAAATCGTCAGAAGTTCCGCAAGCACCTCCCGCGTCAGATAACCGCCGCGCCAGTGAAAGACCAGCGTTTTTCCTTTCCGCATCGCTTGCAGCGCCCGCTTTGATACATCCTCCTTCTTTGTAAACGACATCTTTTTCTCTTTATAATAAAACCTCGTTCCGTCGGCACAAGCCGGGATTTTATATATCACAGGTTCATGGTCGCGGAAGATTTGCTTATCTTCCAGATTAAAATAATCATATCTTAACATCTCCCCATGGCCGAGGCTATTGTCAAACGTAACATCCAGATGATAATATGTTCCGCCAATCCTAACCACATTCCACGCATGGCGGTATTTAATCTTTTTATCCGGATTAGCGTCTGAAACCGCTATGATGCACCAGATCCCCAATGCATCGCAAAGCGCCTTGACCGATTTTGCAATTCCCTCACAAACCCCGACTCCCTGTCCCAAAGGTCCGATGATTTCATGGGAATACGGCTTTTTCAATTTATCATACCGGACATTGGTGCAGATAAAGTCGTGAATGTACTGTTCCTTCTCCCATTCCGACATGGCCTGGGCCGGACGAATCAGCTTTGTTATTCTGGCTTTCATGGCTTTTTGATGCTCTTTTATCTTATTCTTTTCAAACAAATATTCCGGTATCATCTCGAGATTGTCCGATCCCTGATAATAACGGTATTGAAAACTGACTGCGTAAAATATATCGGGGCAGTCAAGCCTGAGTTTAAAAAATACATCGGCTAAATCTCTCCCGTCTAAAAGCGGAACCGTAAATGTACGTTCCAATGCGGAAAGTCCGGTTTTCATGGCTGTATAGGCACCCTGCTGCCGTTTATTCATGTGATTGTAATAATATAATTCCATTGATTTCTCCGTAATTTTTAATATTTTACAGCCGATCAAATGTTCCGGGCTGTTTTGCGCTGTTATTCATTATAGCAGAAGTTTGTATAGGAATCATTATATTTTATTCCGGTATGAAAGCAGGATACGCATTAACGGCCTGTCATGGAAAATGGAATGACTTATGAAATGACTGCAAATGCAATAATCTCTCTTGACATATCTTTCCGTTTGTGCAACAATTGTTATGCAACATATGTAATTTATCAAAAGGAGTACTCTAACATGCCGCCTAAAGCAAAAATAACGAAAGAAATGATTATGAATACGGTTTTGGAGATCACGAGAGCGACAGGATTTGAGACGGTAAACGCAAGAAGTATTGCAGGTAACCTGCAGTGTTCTACCCGTCCGATCTTTACCTGTTATAAAAGCATGGAAGAATTAAGCAGTGAATTTCTTGCGTTTGCATATGAATATTACAAGCAGTTTGTGATTCGTTACGGACGTTCTGCAGATGTCAGCCCATATTTAATTCTTCCCCTCTCATACATTGAATTTGCCCAAGAAGAAACGAATTTATTTAAGTTATTGTTTATAACGGACATGGATTTACAAATGACAAGACCAGAGGATTTTTATAATGAGATTGACAATGAAAAAAGGGCAGCAGAATTTTCAGAAACCGTTGGAATCGGGTTGGAACGCGCAAAGACAATCTTTTTGGATCTGTTCCTCTATACCCACGGTATTGCAGTCTTAACAGCCACAAAGAAATTATCATTGGATAGAGACAGCGCTGAAAAAATGGTCTCTAACATACTGTCGTCTTTTATAAGGCAGGAAAAACCGGATTGGAATTTATCCGTTTGATAATTATAAATGAAAATAGAGGTGACAATATGAAAACAAACCAATACTTAATCAATTTTTACACTCATTATGACGAAGACAGCCGCCTTGCCTTAAAACATGGCTCGGTGGAATTTCTTACTACAATGCGTTATATTAAAAAATATATAAAAGCCGGTGACCGCGTGCTTGAAATCGGCGCCGGAACCGGACGGTATTCTCACGCGCTGGCACGTCAGGGCTATACCGTTGATGCGGTAGAGTTAGTGGAACACAATATAGAAATTTTCCGTCAAAATACACAGGCCGGTGAAAAGGTAACCATTACCTGTAAAAACGCTCTGGACTTATCCTCTATCCCGGACAATCAATACGATATTACGCTGTTATTAGGTCCTTTGTATCATCTTTACCGTTCAGAAGATAAACGAAAGGCTCTAAGCGAGGCGATTCGGGTGACAAAACGGGGAGGCGTGATTTTTGCCGCTTATGTCATATCTGACGGCTGTCTCATCGACGAAGGGTTCAAACGCGGTAATATCAGTGTTGCTGAGTATATAGAAAAGGGATTGATTGACTCCCGGACATTTGCCGCCAAATCCGAACCGAAGGACTTATTTGAACTTGTACGAAAAGAAGACATTGACGATTTGATGTCCGCTTTTTCCGTAACCCGGCTGCATTATGTTGCGGCGGATGGATGCGCCTTATTCATGCGCGAAGAGGTGGACAGGATGGATGACAATACGTTTGAACTGTATTTGAAATACCATTTTGCCACTTGTGAGCGCCGGGATTTATTGGGATTTACGAGCCATGCCCTTGACATATTCAAAAAACAGACTTCGGTGAACACAGAAAATTAGAGTATAGGGAAAAGCCGCCGCTAAGATCATCAACGGCGGCTTTTCTGCACACGGTCATTTTCTTAATTTGTTATAATCCTCGTCGCTGACCGCTTCCAGCCATTCGTTCGAAGCTCCTTCTGCCGGTACTTCCACCGCAAGATGGGCAAACCAGCTGTCCGGCGCCGCGCCGTGCCAATGTTTTACTTCCGGAGGAATATTCACTACATCGCCGGGGTTCAGTTCCTGTGCCGGTTTTCCCCACTCCTGATAGTATCCGCGTCCTGCCGTCACTAAGATAATCTGACCCCCTCGTTGCCGATTCCAACTCTCTCCGTAGTCAGCATGTTGAGATAACTCTGACCTACAAAATATTTTGCAAACGCATCATTTTTTTCACCGATTTCGAACACTGCTCCTGATCCTAATTCACGTTTAATCTGCTTTATATCCATAAATGATCACTCCTTACTGCTTATACGGCTTTTCAATGTCATATTTATTTTAGCAAAGCCTTTCCGTAGTTAGAAGTTCTATTCTGTTGTTACTGTATGAACTTTTACTTCATGCTAAATTCTGATTTTCACAGCTTGTCTTTTCTCGCCTGCATTCTCAAATCTTCTTCCTGCAGTCCGCATTTATAATTCCTCAACGATATTTGCAGAAAAGCCGGAAATATCTTCATTGGGATAGCCGGTTAATGTTTGAAAATAGGCCTTATCCCTTTTCAACTTGCTCCGCAGCTGTCCCTGCCATGAACCTTGGGAATTCTCTTTTGAAATGCAGACCGCAAACCCGCAGAAGATATCCAGAAGTTCCACTTTCATATCGTCGTCTAAGCTCTGCAGAGCATAAAACAGAATGTCATAGGCAGGCAGGGCCGCGGAGGAAACAAACGCATGCTGATGACACAAACCGCACCATAAATCATGGGTGGCCTGCATGGCGGTTTCTTTATCTTCTGAGAATAAATCCAATAAGGATTGAGATACTTTGGGTGTATAATTATGCTTATCTCCTGAATTCGTATAATGAGGAATATCCTGATCCGCATTGCCATACGCTGTTTCATACTCTGACCAATCAATAGAATCGATAATCACACTTATATCATCAATGTTCAAACCATCCCTCCTCTTCCGGAATCGGATTCCAGTGCAGCATAACCCAACTGCCGTCAAGCCGCCTGATAAACCATTCTGAATTCCTTCTCCCCGGTTCCCTTCTCTGTCAGGATTTCCGCGATCTGAAATCCCAGACCTTTGTAAAAGGCCACTGCGCCCGTATTCTTTTCATATACATGTAATGACAGCCGCTTCTTCTTTTTGACATGTTCAATCAGCCGGCGGCCGATTCCATTGCCCCGGTGCTCCGCTGCCACAAATATCCCGGCGATATATTCCGCATCCATGCCGATGAATCCTAAAATCTCATTCTCAGCTTCATATACATAAACCTCCGCATTGGGAAGCACGGATCTGACGGACTCTAAATTGGACTTCCAATATTCCTCATCTATAAACGAATGGGCCTGCAGATTCCCCTGCAGCCATATCTCCATAATCCTGTCTAAATCCCGAAATTCAAATAAACGAATCATTCTTTCCCCTCCTTGTCCCTCCATTATACAGGGTTATGGTAGGAACCGCAAGGCTTTTTTAGAACGTTTGTTCTGTTTTTATATCAAAAAAAATAATCCAACTATCTCCCCTAAAGAAGATAATTGGATTATAAATATCACCTTATTCTCTATTCCCATTTCCTTTATAGAAAACCAGCGCTTCATACGGCTTTAACTTCAGCACATCTTCCGGTTCCCGCTTCTCATAGTTGCTGAGAATGCATTCGTAACCGTCATCCAGACATCCGGCCGAAAACTGAGTTTCCTTTCCGTAGAAATTACAGATCACCGCCAGTTTTTCGCCCTGATAGGTTCTTTCATAAGCAAAAACCGTATCATGTTCCGGAACCAAAGGAACGAAGTCTCCGTAAGCGATCACATCCAGATTCTTTCTCATCTGAATCAGTTTCTGATAATAGTAGAAAATCGAGGTATCATCCGCTGTGGACCGGGCCGCGTTGATCTCATGGTAGTTCCGGTTTACACCGATCCACGGGGTTCCTGTGGTGAAGCCCGCATTGGCGCTGTCGTCCCACTGCATCGGAGTGCGGCTGTTGTCCCTGGAGTGCACGCCTAAAATGGCGTATGCATTTTGCTCGCTGATCCCCCTGTCCTGGAGAATCCGGAAATGGTTCAGGCTTTCCACATCCCTGTATTCATCGATGCTGGTAAAACCTGCATTGGTCATGCCCAGCTCTTCCCCCTGATAGATGTAAGGAGTTCCCCGAAGACAATGTATGACGGTGGCCAGCATTTTGGCGGATTCCTTTCTCAAAGCGCCTTCGTCTCCAAATCTGGAAACCACTCTCGGCTGGTCGTGGTTGCACCAGAAAACGGCGTTCCAGGCATGGTGTTCCTGCATCTTCATCTGCCAGTCAAACAGAAGACCTTTTAATTTCATGAAATCATAGGGAACCAGCACCCATTTTTCAATTCCCATATAATCCACTTTCATATGGTGGAAGTTAAATACCATGGAAAGCTCGTTTGTGTCCTCTCCCGCATACCGGAAGCAGTGTTCCATGGAAGTGCTGTTCATCTCGCCAACCGTGATAATGTCCGCATCTCTTCCAAAAGTAGCTTCATTCAGTTCCTGAATATATTCATGGACTTTGGGGCCGTCCGTGTAATATTTTCTTCCGTCGCCTGATTCGTCGTCTAAGTATTCCCCTTTGCTGATTAAGTTAATCACATCAAAGCGCAGACCCTTAACGCCTTTATCCAGCCAGTAATTTACCACGTTCTGCACTTCTTTGCGGACATTTGGATTTTCCCAATTGAGATCCGGCTGGCTGACGTCAAAGAGATGAAGATAGTACCGGTCCATCTGCTCCACGTATTCCCATGCGCTGCCGCCAAATTTACTGGTCCAGTTGGTCGGGGCGCTGCCGTCGGCCTTTCCCTTTCGGAAGATGAAATAATCCTGATAATGGGGATCGCCCTGCAGCGCTTTCTGAAACCACTCATGCTCTGAGGAAACATGGTTAAATACCATATCC
Source organism: Clostridium sp. chh4-2 (assembly GCF_002899675.1). Classification (GTDB taxonomy): domain Bacteria; phylum Bacillota; class Clostridia; order Lachnospirales; family Lachnospiraceae; genus CHH4-2. Next base: position 116,987 of record NZ_PKUU01000005.1, read on the forward strand.
ATCATGATGCCGATTTTCCGTTTTGACGCCTGTTTGCACAGAGCATCGAAATCGTCCATGGTTCCATACCGTTCATCGATCTTGTAATAGTCGGAAACATCATATCCATTGTCCTTCTGCGGAGAGCGGACAAATGGGGTGAGCCATATGTAATCCACGCCCAGCTTCTCCAGGTAATCCAATTTTGAGATCACGCCTTTCAAATCCCCCAGCCCGTCTCCGTCGCTGTCACAAAATGATTTCGGATAGATTTGATAAACAACACTCTTTTTTAGTTCTTTTTTCATTTCCAGCCCTACTTCCGTTCTGTCTCTTAATCCTGATTATTTTGCTTCACTTTTGGCTTTTGCTTCTGCGATCTGCGCCGCATATTTATCCAATGTGGTCTTTACATCTTTTCCTTCAATGGCAATTTCCTTTGCGGCATCGTTGATGGCCTGCTGCGCTTCTGACCAGTATGATACGTTTGGAAGAGGCTGTGCGGCCGCAAGGGCTTCCAATGTGGCTTCAAAATATGGTTTCTGCCATTCTTCCGCCTCGCCGTATGCATCGTTACGGAAAGATGCCCATCCATTTTCACGCATTAATGTTTCCTGAACGTCTTTGCTCTCTAAGTACTGGATGAATTTCACTGCCAGATCCTTATTGGGAGAACCGGCCGGAATTCCTAACATCTCGCCGCCTAAAGTCTTAACAAGTCCTTTCGGTCCTTCAAAACCTGCATATGCCTTGATTTCCTTTTTGCCGCCGTCTTTTACGATGATATTGGCTCCGAACGGCCAGTTTGGCGCATAATAAACTTCGTCTTTTGCTAAAAAGCCGTTGGTGCTGCTGAAGCTGGCTTTTATGGTATTTTCGGAAAGTTCAGGCCACAATTTCTGCAGATAGGTAAATGCTTCGATAGAGCCTTCATCGTTGAGCACCAGCGGATCGCCGCCTGCGGAACGGATGAACTCAGCCAATTCAATGACGTCGCCGCTCATCTTGATCTTTAAAGCTACGCGGCCGATTCCTTCTTTTTCTTTTAATACCTTTGCGGTCTCATATAACTCATCCCAGTTTGTAGGGGCGGTAAGGCCGTATTCATTGAATTTATTCTCATTGTAATAGTTGATCTCCGCATTCGGACGGTACGGCATAAAATAAGTTTTTCCATCAAACTGTCCTGCCTTTGCCAGGCTGCCGATGCTTTCTGCCGGAATCAGGCTCTCATATTCCGTAAGGTCTTCCACCAGGCCATTGTATACAAGACTTGACAGGTTGTTGGAATCCTGGGCGATCAGGTCGATCTCCACTTTGCCTGACCCTTTCATGGCCTGTAATTTCTTCACTACATCTCCCGCTTCCACCTGAACGGCTTCCACTTTGACGTTGTTGGCCTTTTCAAATTCCGGAATTACGGATTTGCGCATAACCGCCCACTCTTCCTCGCTGAGCGCCATGGTTACACGAAGGGTTGACGGATCGTTCTTTGCCTTTCCTCCGCCGCATCCGGTAAGAAGACCTGATACCAGCATTGCTGCTGCAATTCCTGCTGCCGCTAATTTCATTGATGATTTTCTCATTGTTTTACCTCTCCTTAATATAAATTCTTTATAATTATTCATTTCACTAGCCTTTTACAGCTCCCGACAGATAATCGGATTTCAAATATCTCTGTAAAATAAATGTGATTATAATAACCGGAATTGCTAAAATCGTGGCGTATGCCGCCTGCTGGAAGAATCCGCCTCTCTGTACGTAATAGTACACGCCTAACGGCAGCGTCTTGGTTGTCAGCGACAGATACAGCGCATATGTAAATTCATTCCAGGAATTCAGCCATACGTACAAGCCGGATACGGCGATTCCCTGTACGGCCACCGGAAAGATCACGTAAAGCAGAGTTCTCATCTTGCTGGCTCCGTCGATCTGCGCCGCCTCTTCCAAATCCTTAGGTATCGCCGAAAATGTGGAAACCAGAATCCATGCCATAAACGGCAGCTGTCCGATCAGATGGGCCATAATCAGCCCCACATTGCTGTCTAAAAGATCCCATTTTAAAAACCGGATGGATATCGGAAGAGCGATTCCCACGGTCGGGAACATCTTCGTAAAGAACAGGGTCATGATGTAGGTGTATTTCACCTTTTTATCCATTCTGGAAATGGAATAGGCAGCCGGCGCCACCAGAAGAACCGAGATCACCATAGTGGAGGTGGCAACGATTAAGCTCTTAAAAAACGGCCCCCATATATTTCCTGACGACAGCACGTCTTTCCAATGATCCAGCGTAAAGGTATGCGGAAGCAAAGTCGGATGCTGCGTCAATATCTCCTCCGAAGTTCCGAACGAAACTTTTACTATAATGTACAGGGGAATCACCATAAAAAGGCAAATCAGGAAGACGATAACCAAAAAGCCGATTTTTTTCATTGTTTTATTCTGAGACACTGAATCCTTCCCCCTTATCTATAAACTTGATATACAAAAATGCGAATATCAGGATGATTGCCAGCAGGATCGTGGAAGCCGCTCCTGAGGCGTTAATATTGTTCATGGAATACTCTTCATATGCATAAGTGGCTACAAACGGTATGGACTGCCCCACCAAAACCTGAGGGAGTTCGAAAATTCGGAATGCGTCCACCGCCCGGAACAAAAGGGCCATGGTCACCGTCGGTTTTAATAACGGAAGCGTAATCTTCTTAAACGCATACCAGGCCGTAGCCCCGTCAATGCTTCCCGCTTCATACAAATCGCCGGAAATGGATTCCAGACCGGAAAGCAGCAGCAAAATCATGGTCGGAAGCACCTTCCAGGTATCCGCCAGTATCACCACCAGCAAACCTCTCATGCCTCCGCTGGTCCAATCGATCGGCGTGTGGATCAGTCCCACCCGGAACAGCACCTCGTTCAAATACCCTGACGAACCGAAAATGTATAAGGCGATAACACCGGATACCAGCGTCGGTATTCCCATGGGCATCAGCACCAGCGCCCTCACAATTCCCTTTCCTTTAAATGCTGTCTTTAACACCATCGCAATCCCCAGCCCCAGAACCAGCTGGAAGCACAGGCTTACAAGTGCGGTGAATATGGTGTTGGTAATGGACTTGATAAAATTAGGTCTGCCAAACAGGTATTTATAATTATCTAAGGTAAATGCCCCTGTCCCACTGTCCTGAAATCCCATGGCTATGGATTGAAAAATCGGAGCTATGGTAAATCCCAGAATGTACAAACTCATGGGAAGTACTAATATAAGCTCAAACCAGTACTTCTTTAAAAAAACCTTCATCGCGTTTCCCCCTTCTCACTATTACATACATCTGTGTGTTTGTTTAAATCTTATATGTAAACTTATCTTGTTTAAAGATTATCATATACGTATATGTTTGTCAATCCTTTTTTAATTTTTATTTTTTGCCGGACCAAGTGCGTTACTATTCACAGCTATGGTAATCTCTGTCGTGAAGCGCTTATGCCCGAAACCGGAACTGGAAAGTTCCTGCATACTGCTAAATCCGACGCGGACGGCAGAGATCACCTGGACTGTGAATAGTAACTTTAATGCAAAAAAAGACAGCAGAACCTCTCTTCTCTGCTGCCTCTTCTACTCTAATTAAAGCTGTCTTGGCAAAATTAATCTAAAAAATCCGTTCAATCAGCATAACGAATCTATCAGCACTTACCTGCAGCCTACTCCACCTTACGCTTTGCAAAATCTACGAATTTAAATTTGTCCGGCCGGTGTCTGGATTCCGTATATTGAAATAAGGTGGAATCCTCCAAATACGTATAACTTTTCACCACCACAACCATATCGTAGCTCTTCAGATCCAGCATCTGCTGGTCTTCCTCCGTCACCGGATGGACGGTGATCTCCTTCATGGCAAACCCGATCTTCAGCCCCATCTCCTGTTCCAGATATTCATAAATCGAGTTCTGCGCAGCCCTGAGTGGAAGGTTGGGGACTGTTTTTCTGGAAAAATAGTCTTTATCTATGATGATCCGTTCCCCGTCAATTTTCCTGATTCTTACAAGGGAAAATGCCTCTTCCTCCGGTTTCAGCTGAAGGCAGTCCATGAGTTTGGAATCTCCCTTCACAATCTCTAAATTCTCCACCAGGGTCTCCACTACGGAAGAAGAATTTTTATAAATTTCCTTAAAGCTGGCGATCTCCGACACGGGAAAATTAAATTTATTCTTATCCAGGACAATGGCTGCCTTTCCTCTTGCTTTCTGGATATACCCATCCTGTACAAGTAAATTCAGGGATTTCCTCACCGTGTCCCTGGAAGCATCATAGAGTTCCATAAGCTCTCCTTCTGAAGGCAGCTTATCTCCGGGCTTATACTCTTTTTTTTCTATCTTTTCCAATAAGATATTGTATAGTTTCCTGTATTTGCTTTCCATCTCATGCTCCTTATACTTGTAATCTATTCTAACATATACTGTTTCTATTATAACATATACGTACAAGAAGTCAACTATTCAAAACATATCTTATATAGAATCTACATCAAATCAGCTACTCACTGATCCTATTGTTTGTCTCATTTCTTCGTGCTCTCTTTTCAATCATTTTAATTACAATAGTCTTCCAACCTCGCAGTCCCTGATTAAACCATCCATTATGGTTTTTTTTGACGTCTCATCCTTTAAAAACAAAAGTTTTAAAAATTCATTTGTCCTCTTCCACAAAAATTTATTACAATGACAGCATTCGTTACGAATTTTATTTCCCTGCCAAAGACGACTGTCAAATTCATCCCACCATAACTTATCATACTTAGAATTTTCAAGTTTCTTCATGTAATCCGACAAAATCATTTTATTCCGTTCCTCATGAAGGATGTGATGAAATGCTCCGATCATCATATTCTTTTTCTGTGCATTTTTAACAAAAATACTTTTATTTCCAGGTCCGCATATTTTATCATCGGGGAATTGTTTCTTTACTCCCTCATAAAAGCACTCCTTTACCTGCATCTCAAGTGCTTTGCAGAACAGGATTGAACAGCAAGAAGTATCTATGTCACCAATATCAAATTGTCCTATTAATTTCTTAAACATGGAATATAATTTAATTCCCCATTCGATATATTCCCGCACCTGTGAATTCAATGCATAAAAAGCTTCTAAAGTAAATCCATAGCCCTTCAGCTGTTCTTCCGTAATCTTTGTTAACAGGAGATCGCTGCTCTTTAATTCATTTAAAAAGATATCCGGATGAATGGAATAGCATTTTTGCCCCTCTTCATCATCTTCTACTTCTATAGCAACTGACTCCGAAGTAGGCAGTTGCTTATAAAAGTTACGCACCCTACTACACTTTACTTCCTCGCTATCCCCATTTCCTCTATTGATAACGCTACTCAATTCCCTCAAAGCATAGATATCGATAATGCGTTTCATCTGGCTAATAAATAGGGACTCTTTCCAAGCCCGTTCATCCCCAATCACGTACAAACGGTATTTTGCTCGGGTAACTGCAACATTAACAATATTAGAATTCACCCATTTTACAGCTCCTTTTGCTTCTTTTCCTGCATCACATCCTAATAAAAAGATCACCTCATTGGCTTCTTTTCCTTGAAAAGTATGCACCGTCCCAATACTCCGGTACATCCACTCTTTTACATTATTTTGTTTTTGAAAAAGAACAGAATTTTTGTTTTGACGAATATGGTCTTCAATGCATTTCACCATCCCCGCTTTCACCGTGGTAAATGGCGTAATAATAAACAGGCTAGGATTATCTGATTTTGAAAATGCCAGTTCCAAAATTTCTAATGTCCTTTTTCCTTGAGCTTCCACATAATGATTTTTATTCCCTGCCTCACTCCCGATCACATTGATCCATCTTGAACCAGGATAACAAAACAGCTCTTCATTCTTTTGGGATGGCTCCTTTGTCTGCTGCTTCATGGTATTGTTATAGGAAATACTATTTGAAATCTCATACATCGGAGAAATACATCTTCGATGCACTACTAGTGGACAACCTACCCACTCTTTCTCCATATTTTCATTTTCCATATAAGTTCCATACGGATTTATTATATCTGCCAATAACTGTACAGAGACTCTTTTCGATTTATAGGGTTTGTAGCATTGGTTTTTATAAACTTTTTTTAACAACTGAATATCATCTGTCACAACCGGTTCTATCTGTTTTGGATCCCCTACAATAACGGATTTTCTGCAGCGGTATAATGCTCCAACAGCCATTTGAGGCGGGGCTTGGCCCGCTTCATCCACAATCAGAGTTCCTATGACATTAGGCTCTTTAATATCTCGTAGGAACATTCCAACTGAGGCAAAGGTGGTTGATACAACTGGCACCAGTAAAAACAGAGACTGAAGTAACGGTCCCAAACAAGCCTCACGGTCCTTCGGATGAAAACAGACCTTCGCATTATCATCTTTGGTTTCTTGCCATAGCAATGCCAAATTTCGATAGTTTCTAAAACAGCTTTTGGAAGAAAGAATAAATGCTTTGTTCAATTGAAGAGCATAATAAAACATTTTCTCTCTCTCTCGGTTATAAGAATTAGTAAACCACAAATTCAATACTTGAGCATGTGCGTTTTCCTTCTCATCGCAACTCAAAAGCTGCTCCATAAAATGCTCATCCAATGCAGTAAAAAGGCTGACATCATCCGCTTTTTCCAGTCTCTCTGCGAGCTCTGTTCTATATTTTTGGGTTGCTTCCGTCAACTCACTTTCACATTGCCTAATTTTCAGGTTGCATTTTTCTATGTCATTTGGAGCAGACGCTATATTCTCATCCAGAGATTTTTGCTTCTTTTCCAGATCTTTCAATCTCTGTCTCTGCATTTCTATTTCCTGATTTAATTTTTCATATTCTAGCTTCTGTTGTTGATACTCGGATTCTTTTTCTTCCTTCTGTCTTTCGATGTTTCTAACTTCTTCATCTAATTTATCAGCTAAATTAATCTTGGCCTTTGCATTTTTCGTATGAAGGATTTTATTAACGATGGAGATATTTTTTCTAACAGCTATGGACTCTTTTCTCTTTTTTGTATAGAGAAGTACTATTTCATTCCATTGTTTTTTCACGAATTCCCATCTCTCACCAACCTTTACTAATTCATCCTCTTTGCATGACAGTTTTCTTTCCTCCTCCTTTAACAAAACTTTCAAATCGGCTCTCATTTGATCAGAATCTTCTAATAAGCAGATTTTTTCTTCTATTTTCTGATTTTCCTCTTGAATATCTATCCTTTTTTGTATGCAATATTCTCTGAATTTCTTTTCATCTTGGCAGTTCCTTACGAGCTCTTTCTGCATCCATTCTACTTTTTCTTTCTGCTTCAGAAATTTTTTTCTTATCTTCTGATATTCCTCCAACCTATACTCAATCTTCTCCGTTTTATAAAAGTCGGCATCCAGATGGCACAGTACTGTTTGATAAAATCGATGTATATTAGACTTTTTTCCTAACGCTACTGAAATCAACCCCCAAGCCTTATCATCCCCCAGCAATTCCTTCGCATACTCGGTGAAATAGAGGTCTTTGTATACTCCACTTCTTTCCTCATCTTTGCAGTAAAGCATCTCATAACATTCACTTTCTTCCGACGTAAAAAGCCGCTTTACCTCACTTAGTTGCTCTTTGAACATCTGACTGTCCCCTTCAGCAGGATTCAACGCTTCAGTAATTCCTGTCTCTACGGGCAATTCCTTGGTTATATTCTCCACAGCTGAGTTATTACAAGAAGTAACGAGAATACTGTAATCATTAATTTTTTCATTTCTAAGTCTATAATACTTAGAGTACCAGTTCGAGTATCCGTTATTACGCTTTTCCCCGTACTTAAAGCAGCACTCTTTAAATGCATCATCCGGTTTTTGATATTTTGCCAAAAGCTCTGCTTTCATGATGATGTTATGCACAATAATTTCCTTTAAAAGTGTTGTCTTTCCCGTTCCAGGAGGGCCGTTCACTGAAAATATAGGAATAATTTCTTCACTCTCCCTAACCGCCAGATTCACAGCCATCTGCTGCATCAGTGAGGGCATAAACCGAGAAGGCCATTTACCAATAGGGGCATTTCTCACATCTAAAACATCGGCAATTTTTTCCTGTAGAGCATTCCGGTTTTTATTCCCGTCTGGCGTCCACCCCAAATCAAACCGCTCCGTTCGCGAAAGGTTCCACGCTTCTGGATAATACTCGTTATAAGCTCCCACAATATAGGCAATCAACGACTCTTGCATGGGATTCTTATCACCAAATTCCCCTGACTTAATTTTGGTTAGCACCATCTTTAAATCATCTGCAAAAAATGTTTTCCCTAGTCCGGAATAATCATCATCTCTATATTTTTCTCTAGTTTCCTCATCTTTATAGATCTGATAAACCAAAATACAGGAGAATTCCCCTGAAGTCTCCTGATCCTGTACTTTTCCGACATCGTCTTTTTTATCTTGTAAAATTCTTTTAACATATTTATCCACTATCTTATTGTATAAATGATAGATCTGGTCCGTATTCACAGGGCTAAATGATCCTTCCTCTCCCTGATACTTGCATGAATCGCAGAGCGAATGCCCCTTCCCTATCTCGATTTCCCGTTTTAAATAATCATCAAACTCTTCCAGATCTTTCTTATAGTCATCCTCAGATAAACAGTTTAATAACGATTCATCTGCCAGTTTTTCTATACGATTCAACGCCCAAATAATCGTCGACAAAGAAAAAGAGCCTTCCACATAACTTCCAAATGCACTTAACTGTAAACCAAACCATGCAATTTCATCGTGGTTGCTCTCTGGGCGATTGTCTTCTTCATGCAGTGCCTGGGCAATCTTTTGAATGCATAATTCTCGTTTGCTCTTACCAGCATAAACCGTAATGTTCCCCCAACAAGCCATTCCATGCCGCTCTGTCTCCTGCCTTACTGTATCCAATAAATCGCTGCTTCTCTCAAGCGGAGTTATCATCTTTAAAATCTTAACATTACTGGCGTTATTTGAGGATAACTCATTAGTATGAGAATCCATTTTTACTGCTTCTTTATTTTTCCGCTTTTCCTCATAGGTTAATGTAGGCAATGCATCCTGGCTTAGAAATTCTAATGTATGCCAGTAATCCAATATGGATACAGCTATCTTTTGTTTTTTCGAAATACTTGTTTCTTTCATCTGGAAATCCTCTTATCATCTTTAATATCAATATCCTTGCAGCTATAACAGACTTATTTAATCCATTTAGTATATCAAACGGCCCATAATATATCAATAAATGCAAAATACTTTAAGCATAAATAATTTTAACTTAGAAGACATTTAAAAATGACCTGCTAACAAAAATTGCCTGCCCGCAAAGAAATACATCCTTCACAGGCAGGCAGATAAACTTCTATTTACAGATAAGGCATAGCTACAGTCGCCAATCCCAAAAAGAAGAAAAACCCTAACACATCCGTAAATGTGGTAACAAACACTCCGCTGGCTAACGCCGGATCGATTTTAAGTTTTTCCAACAAGATCGGAATCGCATAACCGGCAACGGAAGCGCAAAGCATATTGAGCATCATCGCCACAGCGGCCACCAGTCCGAACAGCGGATTAAATTCATAAAACATCGCGATCCCGGCTACAAATACTCCGATCACAATCCCGGTGGCCAGGCCAACTAAAACCTCTTTTATCAGGATACGGACCGCATTTTCCCGGTCCACCTCCCCTAAGGACAAGCCGCGGACAATGATTGTAAGGGTCTGGGTTCCGGCATTACCGCCCATTCCGGATATAATCGTCATCACCGCGCTCAGAGCCACAATCTTCGATATGGTATCCGAAAACAAGTCGATGACCGCGCTTGCAAGAAGTGCGGTAGCCAGATTGACAATCAGCCATGGCAGCCTGGACCGGATGGAATCCGAAACGGAACCGTCTACCTTTTCTTCTTTATTAATTCCGGCCATCCGGTGAATATCCTCTGTGGTCTCCTCTATCATGATTTCTAGAATATCATCGACTGTGATTACGCCGATCATACGGTTTTCATCGTCGATAACCGGCATCAGCATAAATCCGTATTTTTCAAATGTTCTGGATACCTCTTCCTGGTCTTCATTATAATGGACGCTGATAACATTGGGATTCATGATATCTTTGATCAGCGTTGTCAACTCATTGCTGACGATATCCCGCAGCGTTACCACTCCCCGCAGGTGATATTCCCTGTCGATTACATATAAGTAATACGTGGTTTCCGCATCCGTTTCACTGCGGATATATTTCAGCGCGCTTTCAATGGTCTTATCTTCGTAAATAGCCAGAAACTCGGTGGTCATAATACCGCCGGCCGTTTCGCTGTCATAGGTCAGCAGCTTTTCAACGTCTTTTCTCGTCTCTCCGTCCAGCAGGCCGATCACATAGCTTTTCCTGTCGCCAGCCAGCTCGTCGATCAAATCCGCAACATCATCGCTGGCCATGGAATTTAAGATCTCGCTTTTTTCCCCGTTTGTAAACTGCTGCAGAATCTTGATCTGCTCTTCTTCATCCGCCTCTTCTATAATTTCAGCAACAAATGACTTCGGCAGCCCATTTAACAGATCATGGATATCCCCGCGCCCGATAACCGCCTCTAAAACATCGGCCGGATGAACATGATTGACGAAATCATTGATGGCTTCCTTGTCCGCACTCTGTAAAAGTTCAATAATCTCTTCCGCTTTTTTCTCCCTCATGTTCTCCCCTTCCTTCATGCGAACCCGTTTTTAGTGAATCACTTATTCCTTTAAGCAAAAATACTGCATTCATAACTTATGTAATTTTCTTTACAATATCCATTCCATCCGATTCTTTGCATTTAAAATAACATTGCAATTGCATGAACGATAAATCCTGCCACCCAGGCAATCGCACACTGCCCAAACACCACCAGCAGAGCCCATTTTCCGCCCAATTCCCTTTTCACCGACGCCACAGCGGCCACACATGGCGTATAGAGAAGCGAAAATACCAGCAAAGCGGCAGCTCCGGCCGGCGCAAGAACCGTTAACAGTTCCTCCGTGGATCCAAAAAGCACAGATAACGTGGACACAACGCTCTCCTTTGCCATAAAGCCTGTAATCAATGCGGTTGACATTCTCCAGTCGCCAAACCCTAACGGTGTAAAGATGGGCGCAATGAGTCCGGCCACGCCCGCCAGTATGCTGTCTGAAGAATCGGATACCCTGTTGAGTCCCAAATTAAAGCTCTGTAAAAACCAGATAACAATCGTCGCCACAAAGATCACGGTAAATGCTCTCTGCAGGAAATCCTTCGCTTTTTCCCATAACAGCTGCCCGACATTTTTCGCTCCCGGCATGCGGTAATTGGGAAGTTCCATTACAAACGGCACCGGCTCCCCTTTAAACATGGTTCCTTTCATAAGAAGGGCGAACAAAATTCCCATGATAATACCCATAAAATAAAGTCCGATCATCACAAGCGCCCCATGTTTCGGGAAAAATGCCGCCGTAAAAAATGCATAAATCGGAAGTTTTGCGGAACAGCTCATAAACGGAATCATCAATATCGTCATTTTCCGGTCCCGCTCCGAAGACAACGTTCTCGTCGCCATAACTCCCGGAACGGAGCACCCAAAACCGATCAGCATCGGCACAATGCTCCTGCCGGAAAGCCCCATTTTCCTAAGCAGCTTGTCCATAATAAATGCAACTCGGGCCATATAACCGCTGTCTTCCAAAAGAGACAGGAAGAAAAACAAAGTCACAATCACGGGAAGGAAGCTGATCACGCTGCCGATCCCGCTGAATATACCGTCAATCACCAGGGAATGCAGAGCCGAATTCACATGAAGCGCAGTCATTCCCCGGTCCACTGCTTCCGTCAGCCAGGTTACGCCCATATCGCACAAGCTTTGCAGTGCCGCACCGATCACATTAAACGTGAGCCAGAACACCAGAGCCATAATTCCCACAAATGCAGGAATCCCCGTATATTTGCCCGTCAGGGTCTTATCAATTCTCCTGCTCCGAATCCGTTCCTTGCTTTCATGGGGTTTAATAACCGTAGCTTCACATGCCTCTCCGATATAGTTAAAACGCATGTCTGCAATGGCCGCAGCCCGGTCCATTCTGCTTTCATTTTCCATCTGTAAAATGATATGTTCCAGCATTTCCTTCTCATTCTGCGTCAAATTCAGGCTGTCCAGCACGATCTGGTCGCCTTCTGCCAGTTTGCTGGCGGCAAAACGCACCGGAATGCCCGTTGCCTTCGCATGATCCTCGATCAGATGCATGATGGCATGAACGCAGCGGTGAACTGCATTCTCCCCTCCGTCGGCGTTACAAAAGTCGATCTCTCCCGGACTTTCCTGATACTTTGCTATATGCAGCGCATGGCTTACAAGCTCCCCAATTCCCTCTCCTTTTGACGCGGAAATGGGGATGACCGGAACGCCGAGAAATGCTTCCAGGTCGTTAATCAGAATGGAACCGTTATTTTCCCTGATCTCATCCATCATATTAAGAGCAATAACCATGGGAATGTTCAGCTCCATCAGCTGCATGGTCAGATAAAGATTTCTCTCTATATTGGTGGCATCCACAATATTAATGATGCCCTTCGGCTTATCCTTCAGCAGAAATTCCCTGGTAACAATCTCTTCACTGCTGTACGGCGACATGGAATAGATGCCCGGAAGGTCGGTTATCAGCGTATCCTTATGCCCTTTAATCACGCCATCCTTCCGGTCTACCGTAACGCCCGGAAAGTTTCCCACATGCTGATTGGAACCTGTTAACTGGTTAAATAACGTGGTCTTTCCACAGTTTTGATTGCCCACCAGAGCAAACGTGAGCACGGTTCCTTCCGGAAGCGGATTGGCCTCTTCTTCCGTATGGTATTTGCCGCCTTCACCTAGACCGGGGTGTTGTGTTCTTTTCTTTTTCACTATCTTTGTTCTGTTTATAACTTCTTTATGATAAGATTCTCCGATCTCAATTTTCTTTGCATCGTCTAATCGAAGTGATAACTCATAGCCATGAATCCTGATTTCAATGGGATCTCCCATGGGAGCGTATTTCACAACGGTGATTTCCGCGCCTTGGATCAGACCCATATCTAAAAAATGCTGTCTCAGAGCACCGCTTCCTCCGACAGAGATTATCTTAGCTGTTTTTCCTATGTCTAAGTCACTTAAAAACATTAGCGCCACCTCTCTTTTGTTAGTCATGTCTAATCATAATACGCAATGCCAAGATCTGCAACCCCGTTTTAAAGTAAAACGTGAAGGCATTTCTGAAAATGCCTTCACGCTTAATGTAAAAAACTTCATTTCCTACGCATCCTTCCCCTCCGGAAATGCCATAGTAACGGAAAATTCATCCGCACAATAATCAATATTCATATACCCCCCATACCGTTCCGTAACCCTCTTCATATTCTTCAGCCCATGTCCGTGAAATCCCTCATCCTTTTTCGTAGTCTGAATGCAGTGTTCCTTAATAACGATTGGATTGACCTTCGGATTCTTTATCTCCACCCAGATTAAATGTTTTTTCTTAAATATTCTCAGCCGTACATATTTGGCTGCTTCTTCATCTGTAATTTCATTACAGGCGGTTATGGCATTTTCCAAAGGATTTTCGAACAGGGTATAGAGGTCGGGAAATGCGATAAAGGAAAACTCCGCGTATTGTATATCCGTCTCAAACTTTATATGGGAAAAATTGCAGCGGAGCTGTGTCTGAATTAAAATTGCACGGAGGGCCGGTGACGGGATGAATGCAAAACGGCAGCTCTCCTCGATGTTTCGGAGCATTTCATGGGAATACGTCTGAAGCTCATTTGAAACCGGACTGCCTTCTTCATGGACCAGCCGCTTAATGCCTTCCAGCTGTTTTGTATAATCGTGTACAAACCCTTTCATCTCTTCGATAAACTGGTCCTGCTGCCCGATGATCATCCGGTTCTGCTCTTCCAACCGGCTCAGACGGTCCAGTTCCCGCTGAAGCTGGTACCGTTTCCTGGAATTATTGTCTCCAAATATGACGATCATGTTCATCAACAGCAGCCCCAGCGAAAAAAGGATGCTGCGGAGGGAAGCAGACGCATCGGGAGTATCCACGGACAGGACATAATATTCCATTAGTATGCTGATGAGCGGTACCGAAATAATGGAAAAATTGTTGGAAATGACTGGGTCTTTCTCTTCATTTTGACGTTTCCAGATCATCACATGGCAGATACTGAATATAATGATACCCAAAATGCAGGTGCCCACAAGATTCAGGGCCGCATTTTTTATAGTTTCAGTTCCCGCTGCCGGAATGCTGGAATTATAAACCAGCGAATAAACCGATACGGGAATGAATTCACTTATGAGACTCAAAAAAGCTTCGGCGGCCGTGCAGATGAGCCGGGCTGTCACCGGGCCTTCAAACAGAAAAAAATTTATAAACAGTATAAATGAAAGGGCCGCACAGGTGTTGAGCACAGGCATATACAGAGAGTTTATAAGATGTAATAGGAGGGCTAAGATTATCAGTACGGCAGGGGAAAGATACTTCCGGTTTTCCCACCGGACACAGAAAAACTGTTTGGAAAACCAAAAGATCAGAATAAAATCCAATATGCATTTGCTCAGCGCCAAAATCGTGTTCAGCATTGTACATCCTCTCTAAATATCCGTGTTTTTCAGCAGGGCCTTCATAAACGAATCCTTGAAATGCGTGCTCAAAGGAAGCTTATCGCCTTTTGATATGGTGATTTCGCCAATCCTGACAGAATCCACCATATCCAGATTTACGATATAGCTTTTATGGGAAAATGCAAATTTTCCTTCGGGAGCACCGGCCATCAGCTCATCCAGGCTCTGCCAGGTGCTGATGATTTCATCATTTGTACAGACGATCCGGCGTTTGCGCTGTTTGGAATAGATATACATGATCCGGTCGGCGCGGATCAGTTCCGATTGGGAATCCCGGATGATCTTCATATATGCTACGGTCCGCTTTAATTTGGAAATGCAGGCTTTCAGCACGGTTTGAATCTGTTCTTCGTTAAAGGGCTTTAAAATGAACCGGAAAGGTTCTGCGCGGTATCCTTCAATGGACATGGATTTCAGCACGGTCATAATGACAATTACTGCCGTATTGCCCAAGGATCTCAGCTTTTCTGCTGCGTCGATCCCCACATTTTTATTGCCAAAACGGACATCCAGAAATAAAATGTCATATTCCGGCGGACGTTCAAACAGTTCTTCTATGGAAGACAGCTCTATAATATCGATTTCTATATCATTGGAAAAGGAATATCTGAGGATGTATTTTCTCAATTGACTGCGTATGGATAATTCATCATCACAGATGCATACGGTACATTTATTCATATGTAAACTCCATTGTCAGAAAATTAGTTCATTTTTCATGTAGTAATAGTATAATGTCTTATTCTATGTTTGTCAAAGCATCCCTGCTGTATGTCATTTTTTTGGCATCAGGGATGCCTTTTGATGCAGGAACCGGCACAGATGTCGGAAAGCTGAACTGCTGCTTTTTCGGACAAGAAAATCCATGTTTCAGACAAGGATACGCGTGACCCTCTCTCATTTCTGCTATATTGTAAAAGATATTTAATAAATGCAGAAGGTAAAAAATAATAAGGCTGCATTTGATGACGACAGGAGGAAACGTAACATGGGACGGGAAAATGAAAGTAAAAGCTTGCTGGAAAACGAACTGAAAAAGGGTATGTTCAAATCGACAGCGCCGATCGCTCTGATTATGACAATTCTTGGATTGTTTATTATGATTTCGGTTGGCGGCTATCTGCTTAAATATATCCGGGGTCCGATACCGTTAGAGGAGGTATACGGCACTGAAGCGGTTAAAAATGAGTATGTAACCTTACGGGTTCAATATGTGCTGGACGGCTTCATGGAAACCTACCGCACCCGAAACAGCGTAAGAAGAAAATCAGACGTTTACTACCTGGTACTGGATGAAGATTTGGGGGCTGTGCCGCTGCGCGTACCCAACGCCAAAGATCGTGAAAACATAGAACGCCTCATAGACGAGACATGGGATTATCTGCAGGGGCTTCAGGCGGAACCGCCTCAAGGTATTGAGATTACCGGAACCATGAAACTTTTAAAGGGAGACGGAGAACGCTATTATCAGGAGGCTCTGAACGATTATCAGCTGGACGGTTTGGAGGAGAATTACTATCTATGGGCCGGACTGCTGGATAATCAGACGCCAAGCAGCGCTATGGGCATCGAAGCTGTGGGAACCGCCATCGCCCTTTTGGGATTATGGCTGTTGTCCAAATTATTTAGAAATGAACATAAAAAAAGCATCCGGGCATTTTTAGAAAGCCACCAAACGGTCAGAAGAGAAGATTTGGAAGAGGATTTCCGAAATTCGGAGAAAATATGCGGCCAGTTCTGGATTGGATATAATTGTACTTATGGAATCTGCAGCAAGCCGGAGATTTTGTTGAATGCAGAGATTAGCAAAGTCTGGTTCAATGTAAGAAAATCAGGCCGCACCACCGTCCAGGAACTGATATGCCTGACTGCGGATGGAAAGGAACATTGTTTCTCCATGAACCGAAATAAGGCGGATCAGGCCATTAAACGGTATCAATCCATTGACTCTGAGCTGGCAAAGAGGACGGGACTTCGCGACAAAGCCATGATGGGCGGCACTAATAAGGAGGAATTATAAAATGGAACAATATTTCAAAACTATGGACGAATCATACCGAAGCAAAAACTACCCGGATCACTCCGTTTTTAAGGCTTACGAAAAAACACTGAAAAAGAAGAGTCCTGCCGCTTTCATCATTATGGGAATCTTCATGGCAGGAGGTCTCGCGGGACTGATCTGGGCCATCGGAAAAACTCTGGGATTTTCCAAGGACGGAAACAGCGACATGGTTCCAATCGGAATTGGGCTGAGCATATTTTTCCTGATCATTACCCTGCTCTTTTTAGTCGTTCTCATTATCCTCACTAAGGATTTAAAGAAGAATACGGATGACTGGATCCGTCAGTCCGCTAAAGCAGGAGGCTGCAGCGAAGGGGAGATACGTGACTTTGACCGTCAGGCCATGGAAGCAGACAGCCTGATTCTGAACCATCTCGGCCCCATTAAATCAGCTTTTACCGGACAAAAAAATGGAATCCTTACAAAAGATTATATCTGCCTCTACTCAAACGACTTTCCGAACGTGATGAAGGTCAGCGGAATAACCGGCGCTTACCTGACGGATAATACCTACAGTGTAAATGTGGGGAAAACTACAAAGCAGGCCCACTATCTGACCATCAGCCTGGTTAATGAAAATAAAAATACCATATGTGCGGAGACTTCTAAAGAATCGGGAATGGCTCTTCAGGAGCTGTTAAAAAACCGGCGTCCGGAAATCGATACGGCTAATGGAGCCGTGCTGTCTGTAGAGGATGTCAGAAGGATGTAATTTTATACATAAAACCGGGTGTTGGATAGTATCCGTAAACAATAACATTACATTAACAGCAAGGGCTGAATAGCATTCCATGCCATTCAGCCCTTGAAACTTAGCGTTAACCTTAACTGAGTTTGCAGCTCGCTTTTACTTTTCCGTCTTACAACTCTGTTTTTTCTGCATAAGCTAATAATCTGTGATACTGCTTTTCATTATCCTTCGCGACCGCCTCTAATAAAAAAAGATCTTTCTTATCCCTTAATATGTGAACTTTCCTATGGCAATTAGGGCAAACTGCCACCACATTATCCATCGTATCACTTCCACCATCTGCTAACCGTTTCACATGGTGTTCTTCTAAATATGGCTTTCCATCCCTATCACAAAAGGGGGCTTTATCACCACACATTTGGCACTTCCCTTTTGCAAGGAATTTAACCATTTCTTTTATATAGGCATTGCGATAATAAACAACACTTTCCTTTTTTTGAGTTTCTTTTGATTTACCTTTTTTAATTTGAATTGCTAAATTTTCAGGTGATAACTGTTTTGCTTTTGTTTCTTCTAAATCCATGAGACTCTCAAGATCCGTTACTAGACTTTGTACTTCTTCCCTTGGATCAAGCAAATTTAATACTCGTTGTTTCTCTATCTCACTTTTCTGAATTAAAGCAGTCTGCCTTATAATAAACTCAAACATCGATCTATTTGCCTCAAATAGATACCCCATATTTCCTCTACCAAGCCTATTAAAAGGTGCATATTTCTGAGGTTGTAATTTCAATAACTCTTCTTTATAGTCCGACGTTATAATCGTGTCTGTAAAAGAAATGTAATCTGTATCCACTCTCCATCCGTCCATCTGCCACTGATCATCTGGCAATTCTTCTGGTCTTTTTGCTACATAAACATCTCTTTCTACAAAACTAACTGCCATTATCTTTTTTCTATAACTATGTATAATGACATCTCCGCGCCTTACTTCCTTCATCTTCTCCCAATGAGCTGCTTTTTTTCCATCATTGCTGCTTTGTGGTGCCCACAAATATCCTCCATGGAATTCCTCGTAAAATGTTTTATTTTGAAATACAAAAAAATATTTCATTCTAATTCCTCCAAACACCCTTGATGAACAAGTAATTCATCCACCGGCGCCAGCTTATATTTGAGGATCTGGCCCTTTTCCACCCAAGCAATCTCTCTGTGCACACTGAGCTGAAAATTATCGTCTAATAAAGCGGCTTTATATAACGCCATGATATATTCTTTATCTTCAACACAAAACCGCTGTTCTCCAAGGAATTTCTCCATTTTCAGATTTACTTTTAACTCTTCCATGATCTCCCTTTTTAAACAGCTTTCATCCGATTCATTGTCTTCTACTTTTCCGCCGGGAAATTCCCAATAATCAGCCAAAGATCCATAACTACGCTTAGCTATTAAAATCTTTTCACCTTTTACGATAGCGGCTGCTATAATTCTGCGCATATGCATCACCTCAGATTCATTATACAATAAATCATTCCGTTTCCAATGCATAATTTATATTTTTACCATATTATTTATTCTTACGCTCTTCCACCATCTGAACGAACCATTCCACAGTAGCCGGATCATGATGGGAGAAAAATGAACTCTGCTTTTTATCAAGAGCCCCGATCTTATCCATATCTTCTGCGCTCAATGAAAAATCGAACACATTAAAATTTTCCACCATGCGCTCATAATGGGTGGATTTTGGAATAACCACCACACCGCGCTGGATCTGCCAGCGAAGCATTACCTGAGCCGTTGTTTTTCCATATTTTCCGCCGATTTCTCTCAATGTAACATCTTCAAAAAGACCGCCTCTTCCTTCACCAAAAGGAGCCCACGCCTCTATCTGAATGCCGTATTTATCCATATATTCTTTTGCCAGTACCTGCTGATTATAAGGATGGGTTTCCACCTGATTGACCATCGGACGGATGCGGGAAAAAGATGCAAGATCCACCAGCCGGTCGGGATAAAAATTGGAAATTCCCACGGCACGGAGTTTTCCCTCCTCATACAAGTCTTCCAATGCCCTCCACGCGCCGTAATAATCGGAAAACGGCTGATGCAGCAGCATAAGGTCTATATAATCGGTCTTCAGCTTATATAGGGATTCTTCCACAGATTTTCTGCATTCCTCATAGCCGTAATGTTCCAGCCACACTTTTGATGTTAAAAAGATTTCTTCTCTCAGTATGCCTGACTTTTTAATCGCAGAGCCCACCTCTTCTTCGTTAAAATATGCCTGGGCCGTGTCAATGGAGCGGTATCCCGCTTTTAAAGCGTCCAGCACGCATCTTTCGCACTCCTCTTTTGTTACCTGATATACGCCATAGCCTAATATGGGCATCTTTATGCCGTTGCTCAATGTTACATACTCCATACTTTTTTCTCCTTTTCAGTCAAAATTTCACCGGCCCGCTCTGCATTTTGGGGGGAGGCAGCTGGGCCGGCTCTCGGGAAGCCACCGCTGCACTTTATGTTTACAGCGCTCCCACAACTTTGTGCGGGACGTATGCTTCTTCCAGATATTCAATATCCTGTGGTGTCAGCTTCACGTCAAAACTGCCCGCCGCATCGTCAAAATACTTAGCTTTTGTGGCTCCAATAATCGGCGATACAACGCCTTTTGCAAACTGCCATGCCAGGGCGGTCTGCGTCATCGTGACGCCCTTTTTCTCTGCAAGTTCCGATACTCTTCTGACAATCTCCATATCACTGTCTTGGGTTTTGTCATATTTTCCTTTTGCAACCACATCGGTCCGGCTTCTCATCGTGTCCGCCGACCAGTTGGGACGCGCCAGCCTTCCGGCAGCCAGTGGACTGTAGGGCGTTCTGGCCACATTCTGCTCGTCGCAGATAGGAATCAGTTCCCGCTCATCTTCCCGGTAAAGCAGATTATAATGATTCTGCATGGAAACAAATTTTGTCCACCCGTTCATCTTCGCAGCATGCTGCATGTTCATGAACTGGTATCCATACATGGCCGATGCGCCGATCGCGCGCACTTTGCCGGACTGGACGACTTTATGAAGCGCTCCCATCGTCTCTTCAATCGGTGTGTCATAGTCGAACCGGTGGATGATTAACAGGTCGATATAATCTGTACCAAGCCGTTTTAATGATCCTTCCACTTCCCTTGGTATCGCTTCTTTCGAAAGTTTTCCGTCATTAAAGTAAACTTTCGTCGCTAAAACCACTTTGTCTCTCGCTGCGTTATTCTTTATCGCTCTTCCCAGATATTCCTCGCTGGTTCCTGCTGAATAACAGTTGGCGGTATCGAAAAAATTAATTCCCAGGGACAGGGCGTGCTTGATGATATCCTCGCTTTCCTGAGGATTCAGCGTCCAAGCGTGCATTTTGCTGGCGGGATCGCCAAAGCTCATGCATCCTACGCACAAACGCGATACTACAATTCCGGAATTTCCCAACTTTGCATATTCCATATGTTAATCCGCCTTTCTTTCACAACTATTCTTTATTCCCATATCTCTTTTGCCATATTAAACGCCGCCCATGCCTTTGGCCATCCTGCATAAAAAGCCGCATGGGTAAGAATTTCCGCAATCTCTTCCTTTGTCACTCCATGTTTTTTTGCATTGGAAAGATGAAACTTCAAAGAACTATCTAAAATGCCGCTGGCCATCAACGCGGTTACCGTGACAATACATCGGTCTCTGGCCGATAATTTATCTTCTCTGGACCAAACCTCTCCAAACAGCACCTCGTCATTTAACTGGGCAAATTTCGGTGCGAATTCTCCCAACTGGTCTCTTCCTGCCGTTACTTTTTCCATATTCTTTCATCCCTTCTCTTTACTATGATCTCTCTTGGTCTGTTTTTCCACGATTTCGATAATCAGCGCAGTAAATACACAGACCTACCGGGCGCTTACCCATTCCTCAATATTTTTTCCGGCATTTTTCACACTTCCGCCGCGGAGGGCCAAGCCGGATTCCACATTTGCTCCCGAACACAGCTTTTGGATGTCCCGGACGCTGCTGCCCAATCCGCTGCCCTCATGAGTGCAGAACGGTTTGATTGTCTTTCCCGTAAAATCAAAGTATTCCAAAAAGGTATATACCGCCATTGGCATCGTTCCCCAATAATTAGGAAAACCCAGATAAATGATCTCATACGAATCAATGCTTGCAGGATAACCGGCCAGTTCCGGACGGGCGTCCCGTCTCTGATCGTCCTGTGCCTGTGCAATGCACTCGTTATAATTCTTAGAATAAGCATGACGGGGCTCTATCTTAAATGTATCCCCGCCTGTCAACTTTTGTATCATACCTGCCGCCACCTCAGTATTTCCAACCGAAAGATCTCTTATCTCGCCATTTACATAATTTTGATCTGCTCTTGAAAAGAATGCGATTAAATCAGCCATTACTTCACCTCCTGTTTTTCTTATCTTTATTGTATCTTCGTCGGCGTTGATTTTGAATCTCCTATGTGTTATTATAGCGTTAACTTAAAGTTAATACTAAGGAGGATGTCTCATGTACAATCATATGCTGGATACATTTATCATGGCTGCGGACTGCGGCAGTTTTACCAAAGCGGCTGAACGCCTGTATATCTCCCCCACCGCTGTGATGAAACAGATGAATGCCCTGGAAACCCATCTGGATATCAAACTGATCGAACGCACCCCGTCCGGTATCCGGCTGACAGCCGCAGGTGCAGTCATCTATCAAGACGCCAAGTTCATGATCGACTACTCCGCAAAATCCATTGCCAGCGCCAAAGCCGCCCTCCATAAAAGTGATACCACATTCTGCATCGGCACCTCGCTTTTGAATCCTGCAAAGCCTTTTATGGATTTGTGGTATCGAATTAATAAGGATTTTCCCGAATATAAGCTTCATCTTGTGACGTTTGAAGACAATCACGAGGGGATTCTTTCAGAGATCGAACAGTTGGGAAAGAAATTTGATTTTTTGATCGGCGTATGCGACTCTAAGGCCTGGCTCTCCCGCTGCAATTTTCTGCCTCTCGGCAGATATAAAAAAATGATCGCAGTTTCCAGGGAGCACCGCCTTGCCGTCAAAGAACGGATTGATATTGAAGATTTGTATGGAGAAACATTGATGATGGTGGAACGGGGGGATTCCGGCGTCAATGATTTTCTGAGAAATGATCTGGAAAAGCATCATCCGCAGATCAGGATTGAAGATACCCCTCAATTTTATGATTTATCGGTATTTAACCGCTGTGCCGAAACAGGGAATGTGCTGCTCACCCTTGAATGCTGGCAGGACGTTCATCCCGGCCTGGTGTCTATTCCTGTGAATTGGGATTACAGCATTCCTTACGGCCTGCTGTATAGTTTTGACGCGCCGGAAGATGTGTGCAGATTTGCTGAGACGGCAAAGGAACTTTATTGAAGAAAACAGACTTGGATTTCGAAAAAATGAGGGCGGGACGGCAAATCCCGCCCCGGTCTATGCTACCGCCAAACGGGGTTATGGAGAGTAATTTTCATAAGGCATACATCATCTCCCGTCTTTATACTTTTTAGTAAATCAACATCCGCATCGCAGGCAAACGCCTTTTCAAAAAGGACTTTGCTGTAACCGGCAGTACATTGGCACCATGTATTGTTTTCTAACCGTTCCACGTCCGCCAGCATCGGACAGGGGCAATAATTAAATTGAAGAAAAAGCTCGCCGTCTTTGCAGAAAAGTCCGGCTGCCTTTGCTTTCTCTGAGCTTGTAAACTCTTCTAAGTTTTTAGCATCTGCCATCAACTCCTTCACAAGGGCAGCTTTTTCATCCATCCCATAGCCACACTGACAGTTCATTCGTATTTTCTTTATTGTCCGGAATTCAAACTTATTTTCCAGACGGCCCATTACCGACTTCACCCACTCAGAATCGCTTTCTGTCTCTGCCGTCCGATCATTCCCATATACCACTTCATCGGCTGTATCTGCATTGCTTTCCGCTTTGACTGCTTCATAGATCACATTCTCTTGAATTTTTCTTATATCGAACATTGCTTCCTCCATATTTTTGACATTTTAACTGCGCTGACTAGAAAAAGACCTTCCTTCTATCATCAGAAGTATTTCTAACACTTCTAATTATAGAAAAAAGGTCTTCCTGCCGTCTTCTGAATTCTTGCTTTTTAAATGGGAATGCATAAATCCATAACAACACTATGATTGTCCCGGTCAATGTGGCGATAAATATTCAATCCGTAGCGCTGCGCCATCACGTAACCGCTTTGAGGAAGCCAAACGGTAAAAATCCCCTGCAATGTCTCATAAATATCCTTGATTTCCCCGTCAAAATGATACACAATCCACTTGCCGCCCCTGATCCACATCACATGATCCAGACCGCAGTCCTGTTTAACCGTCATGCAGATATCGCAGATACATTGTGATGAGTTTGTAATGGACGGATCGTTAAAAAAACGCTCGATCAGAATTGTCTTTTCATCCAAAAATCCGTTGTACTTATCTAAAAACTGATACCAGTTCTTTTCAATATCCGCATAGTTTCCAATAAACCGCTCATACAGCACAAAAAAGTCATGAAGCTCCAGAATCTCTATCTGTCTGCCATATTCATCAGCAGTTTTAAAATGAACGGTACGCTCCGGAGCAAAAGGAACCTGCATACTGCGATTTTCAATTGACTGTTTAAACATCGTTGGAGAGATCTCGTGATGCTTTTTAAATACAGAGCTATAATTGGAAGAACTGTATCCATAATCTAAGCCAATATCCGAAATCGTTCTGTCCGGGTTCAGTTTTATATCCACTGCGCTTTGGTCAACCTTACACCGTTTAATAAATGCATATACCGATTCGCCGGTTTCTTCTTTAAATATCCGGCTGAAATGATATTTTGACATGAAGCACCGGGCAGATATGGTATCCAGGGTTAAATCCTCATCTAAATGGTTCATAATATAATCAATGCTTTGGTTAACAAGTTTTTTCCTGTCCATATATCTCCATTTTACAGTAAATTTTTAAAGAAATAATCGATCACCTTATCCTCTTCCGTGCATAGATAAGGGCCATACATAGGCAGCGTGCAACACATCACCGGCCTTCCTGCAGGAACCAGTATCTGATATCCGTTGTTTGAAAGAATGCAGGCAGGCCGCTCTGATTTATTTCCGAAAGAGATATATTTCGCCGTATAGTTTAAATCCAGCAGCTGTTTATCGAACAGCCCTCTGGCCTTCAATACCTCTTTTTTCGTCCAGTCAAAATACGTCCATGTCCGGTCTTTCGGCGTATTGGCGATCTGTCTTGGAAATGAGGCGCTTTCGGCGAGAAGAAGTTTATCTTTTTCCGTATAAAAAGAGATTCTGCCCGTTTTCTTATCGATCCGTAAAACCAGCTTTTCTGTGGCTATCTCCACCCTGTCCTTTAGTTCCCTGCAATTCCAGGCCGGTTTTGAAGCGGCTGCAAGTTCTTTTGGGATATCCGGGAGTTCACCAATTGGTTCTTTGGAAAAACTGACGCGGACCGTATCCCCGGATATGGGCGTAATTCTCAGGATTCCGTAGGCATTGGACAGTTCAATCCAGGTTTTACCACGGTTCATCCATCGAATCGCCAGATTCATATTGGAGCGGCCAGACGGCCTTAACCTGGCATTATCCGGTATCCGGCCAAACTCGGTGACTTCCGGCTTGCTTTTTGCCTTTTGTGATTTTGCAGCCAGCTTTGCTTCGATGGGATTTTGAACAACGATTCGCTTCGGCCCCACTTTATTGCGGAATTCAAATTCGAATTTTGCCTGCTGCACCCGCTCTTTATCCAGTTCTTTATTGGTCTTAGGCTGTTTTTCTACAATGTCCTTCCCCGATGTTTTTGGCAGACTGACAAGGTTTTTCTGTTTTTGTTCTTCCGAAACCGGAACTCCAATCAGATCCGTCACTTTTCCAGTATAGAGCACGGTCAGTTCATGAAGCGCTCTGGTGGCTGCCACATAGAGAAGCCTTGCAAAACCGTCCTCCGCCGGATAGCTTTTGTCGTTGGCATTAAACAGGAGAACCACATCGAATTCCAATCCTTTGGCATATTCTATGGGAAGAACCATTACGCCGCTTCCGAATTCCTCTGTCTCGGCATTGAATTCCCGTATCTTCACCCGTTTTCCAAGCTGTTCGGATATCCTGTATACTTCCTCTTCGTCCCTGCAGATGACTGCCGCCGTCTCGTATTCGTTTTTCTGCCACTGGAGTATTGTATTGGCGGCTTCTTCAATCAGCTGTTCTTCATTCTCACATCCGGTGACCCGGACCTCATTTCCATGGCGGATAATCGGCTCCACGGGATAGACCGGGAAGTTCCCATGATGAAGGATGTCAGTCGCAAAATTTGAGATTTCCACTGTATTCCGGTAGCTTTTCCTCAACAGGCCGAAATAGTCATGGTCCCTGGTGAGCATAAGGCTTCTCAGCTCTTCCCAATCCGTCAGCCCGTAATCGAAATAAATATTCTGGGCTACATCGCCCATAATCGTGAATGTGCATTTGCTGAGGCAGTAATTCAAAGCTCCGTAAACCATCATTCCAAAATCCTGGGCTTCGTCTATTACAACGTGGCTCGCCTCCTGAATCACTTCCGTCTCCTTGATTCTCTTATACAGATAGGCCAATGCGGCCAGATCGTAGAGATCAAAAGATCCCTCAGGCAGGGAAACGCGGCTTCCTTTCTCATTCTGCTCCTTTAAAAAGCTGTCGTACAGTTCGAAAATGGAGCCTTTCCACTCCTTTTTTCCAAAATACGTCTGATAGCGCCTTACAAGCGATCTCTGTTCTTCCGGCGGATACGTATAATATCTTCCGTAAATCTCATTTTCCAGCTTTGCCATAAGATGTTCCGTCAGCTTGTCCAGTTTATCCGGAAGGGATAAATAATGAAACCGTTCCAGCAGTTTCTCAATGGAACTTTGGGTCATCAGCAGGTGATGATTCTTTTCTATATAAACGTCCGATCTTGGTATATAATTCCATTCATAGCGGCGGCAGAACTCTTCCAAAGCGTGAAACCAGGAAAAATTTCCTTTTATACAGGCTTCTTTATCCTGCCTGTCCAGCTTTTTAACGTTAAACTTTTCATCGTCCCAGTCTTCGTATAAAAGGCGTGTAAAAAGCTGCTCCATGGTCATCTGAGAAACGCCGTAAACATCCAGATCAGGCAGAATACCGGTGATATAGTTTAAAAGCATCCGGTTGCTGCCGATGATGTAGAAATCCTTTGGTTTAAATTCCAGGTCGTAATTGTACAGGATGTAGGAGATGCGGTGCATGGCTACAGTCGTCTTGCCGGAACCGGCTCCTCCCTGCACGATGACATTATACTGGGGCCT
Source organism: Clostridium sp. chh4-2 (assembly GCF_002899675.1). Lineage (GTDB taxonomy): Bacteria > Bacillota > Clostridia > Lachnospirales > Lachnospiraceae > CHH4-2. The sequence continues at coordinate 143,806 of NZ_PKUU01000005.1, forward strand.
CTTGCGTATGATCTCATTCTGTTCCTGCTGGATCGTCGCGATGATATCGTTTAAAACGGTTCTTTTATTACGGGCCAGATATTTGGTAAGCAGCTCGTCGTTGGCCACCACATCGGAATCGTAAAAGTCCTTCAGCTGCCCGTCTTCAATTTCATAAGTACGTTTTCTGGAGAGATCGATCTCAAATGCGCCTTCCCCTTTTACCGAATAGGTGCATACTCCAATGGATTTTTCATAATAAACCGATGCGGCCGGTGCCCTCCAGTCAATGACCACCAGGTCTGCCGCATCTTTGGTGATGGCGGCCTTTCCAATATAATAGCATTCCTGATTTAACAGTTTTGTATCGGTAAAATCAATTCTGCCAAAATACGGTTTTTTTCTGCTGCGTTCCATGCGGAGCAGTTCCTGCCGCACCTGCTGGAACCTGGCATCGGTATTAAACCACAGAGCCAGACCTTCTTTATCTTCCGCGTCATATACTTCCTTCAATTCATGAAGTTCGTCCGCCAAATCCTGCACAGAGGCCTTTGCACGGTTTAAATTCTCGTCTGCGATGGCCAGGATATCTGAAAGCGTCTTCTTTTCCTCTTCCAGGGTAACTCCCGGTATACGGTTTGACTGATCGTTTTGTTTCATACCTGTCTCCCTTCTTTTTTCACAGCTGCTGTTCACCTCATTATATTATCAAAAAAAAGGAAAAAGTTATAGACTTGTATTTAAGAATTGTGTATAATGGATAATGAAGTGTGCCATGACGGTTGTCATGGCATTTTGATTACAAAAAGCTGCCGCCAGGATTCTATTCCTGACGGCATTTTTATTTATGGTCCGTATCGATATTTTTACTTCTTGTATCCGTTCAAATAACGGATTAATTGCTCTCCCGACATAGGCCGGGCATAATAATAGCCTTGTATGTACTGCACGCCGGAGGAAGAGATTAACTTCTGTTCCTCTTCGTTTTCAACTCCCTCGGCAACCACTGTCAGATCATTGACCGACGACATTTCCACAATGGATTTTAACAAAGCGTACTGCTTTTTGTTGGTCAGGATCTGTTGTGTCAGGGAACGGTCAATCTTAATTACGTCCACCGGAAGGTTAGACAGATAGTTCAGGCTGCTGTAGCCCACTCCAAAATCATCCAGAGCGATGTTAATTCCCGCGTCCCTAAGATGTTTTAACGTCTCGGCCGCATGGTCAATGGACTGGATGAGAATGCTTTCAGTGATCTCCAGGGTGATCCGGTGAGGATCGACGCCGGCTTCACGAATCAGCTGCAGCAGATGTTCTGCGCTGTTTCCAACCAGCAGCTGCTGTACGGAAAGGTTGATTCCCATGCGCTGAATTCCCAGCGAATCTCCGTATTTCTGCATAAAGGTACAGGCCTGAGTCAGCACATAATCTCCCAGCACTTCCACTCTTCCGTTGCGTTCAGCCAGCGATATGACCTGGCCTGCTGAGAAATAGCAGCCGTTTCCCTTTGGAAGGCGGACCAGGGCCTCAGCAGCTTTAAAGCAGCCTGTTTCAAGGTGCATCAGGGGCTGATACCATACTTCTAAGGTCTTTTGCTGGATTGCGTCATTCAGCCGGAGTAAAATATCGGATTCGGTGCGCACCAGCTCATCCAGCGAAGCATCATAGATGACCGTATTTCTACCGGATGATTTTGAAAAACTCATCGCCGACTGGAGACGTTCAAGCAAAATTCCGGGCGTATCGCCGTATGCCGGATACTGACAGGCCACAATACGAACCTGCAGCGGAATGACCTGGCTGCCTACCATAACGGGGATCGTAAGGATTTGCTGGAGGCGTTCCGCAAAGACCTCCAGCCTCTCTTTTATCAGGGAAACACCCAGAAATACATCGCCGTTAATACGGTATAAGTAGGAACCAAACGGCCTGGACAGCCTTCTTAACATCTCATGAAGAATCTCATCCCCCACATCGGCGTTGAACAATTCATTATACTGACTGAAGCTGCAAATGTCGACGCAGAACAGGCTGAATGGTCTTTTCGGATCATAGGAAATCAGCATATCCGTATCCCGGAAATATTTGGGCCGGTTGCCCACATTGAATACCGGATCGAAGTAAGCCAGCTGTTCCACCTTTTTGCGGTATCGGTTGAAGGTCTTGGACAGTTCCGTCATCTCGAAATCCGTATATTCATCAAAGATTACATCATTGTTCCCTTCAATGAGCTGTTCGCATTTCTCAATCATCATACGGATCGGGGATTCCTTCACCATATCATCATAGTAAGCATGAATCAGCGCTTCCATTTCCGCTTCCGCCCGGCCGCTTCCGGACTGACAGCGCACATACTTGTATCGTGCTAAAAGAAAACTCTTTTCGTTATTGATGCGGGCTTTCAGCATGAGTTCCAGGGACAGCCCTTTTGCAAACTCTCCCTGCTGAATTTCGCTCATTTCGTCGCGAACTGCAAGAATGAAGCTTCCCGCTCCCAGATAACCGGCCAGAAACGGGCTGTGTATATACTCGTCCAGGCGGTTGGGAATGCTCCTTAAAAATTCCATCTCCTGTTTGGAACCGATCATACGGGCCGCCTGACTGTAGCCTTCCATAGAGAAGTAAAACAGCATGACAGGGCCGCGTCCGGCTGAAAGCCATCGGTTCAGTTCATCCGTAAAACCTTTTTGATTGTAAAGGCCGGTAGCTTCATCCCTGGTTTTCAGCTGATTCACCACGGCCTCCCGCCGGTAATTCCGGTACGCCAGGCCGGCCAGTGACAGAAGGAGAACGGCAAATGCGGCATTCGCCAAGGCAAGCCCTCTTTCTTGTCTGGGGCTGAGCCAGCCGTCCGAAGGCTGAATGCTGAGATTCCATTGGCTCGGAAGATAGAATGTAGTTTTTTTAGCCTGGGAAAAGTCCACATTCTCTCTTGTTCTTGCGATTACTTCCTTGGCTCCGTTCTGCGGCTCCACTCTCCAGAGTTCATAATCATACCCTTGGACGAATAATTCATTTAGTCCCAGTTGATCTAATACATACGCCCCATCCAAAGCCACTACAACTTCGCCCAGATACGTCTCCCCATCCACGATGGGCTGCAGAAACAGGAATACTTCCTGCTGATCCGGATCAAAATCCATCACCTCCGGGCCTTCCACTACCAACCCTTTGACCACTTTTGCCAGCGTATATACATAGGAAAAATCCTGTAAATCCAGACCTGCCAGATCTCCATACTTCGTCTCAGGCCGGGCGCTCACCATGATATCCCCCTCAAACAGGCAGACAAAGCGCACCTCTTCCCTTGCTAAAAGCGGTTCGGACGCCTGTTCAAACCATCCGTTTCCGTTTTTTCCCATAACAAGGGCCGTCTGAGCCAGGGCATTTGCTTCATTCATGGTTCCCTGCAGCTGCAGCATGATTTTTTCATTATAATGGTATAATACGTTTTCGGCTTCTCTCTGCCGTATTCTTATCATTTCCTTATGCAGACTTATCCCAAACACTGCGACCGCAGTCAGAATAGACAGTACTGCAACGGCTAATAAGAGAATCTGCCGTCTGCTTTGCTTTTTCATTTTAATCCTCAATTGTGGTGGATATAATAGTATCCCTTTCCATTTTGTTTCACATGATAGAGCGCCTCATCCGCATCGGAGATCATCTGCTCTAAATCCATTCCCGGCTGGTATACGGATACGCCGATGCTGCACTGTACCGGTATATTCTGGCCTCCTGAAGGAATCTTGGATTGGAGACGGAGAATCAGTCCGTCCAGTACGTCGCGCAGCTCCTTTTGGTCGTCCAGACTGGTCAGAAGCATTAAGAACTCGTCTCCGCCATACCGGCCTACCACGCCGTCATACTTCTTTTCATATTCCCTGAGAATATAAGCCACGCTTTTCAGCGCGATATCTCCGCCGTCATGACCGCAGGTATCATTGATATATTTAAGATTATCCATATCCACGAAGAACAAGGCCTTAATCATCTTATGATCTGCTTTTTTCAGCTGCGCTTCCGCTTTGTTGAGAAATACGGAGCGGGTGACCACACCGGTCAGACTGTCGGACAGGCCGTCGCTGGTTAAGCGGAGGATCTCTTTAAAGTCCACATTTTCCGGGCGTTCGTTCTGGTAAATTCTTCTCTCCAATTCTCCCATGGACTGTACCAGAGTGTCCACTACCACCATCTGTTTGGCTATGTAATTCCGCACTAATAAAATCAGGCTAATGCAGGCCAGAGCCGTCAGACAGGCTACAAGCACCATATACGGTAATACCTGGGAAAATGCATTTTCAAATTTAACCGTACACATAATATCCCAATTGGTGTTGTCCACCCGCTGATATGCCGTATAGCAGAAACTTCCATTATGAATGCTCCAGTAAGCCCCCGGCTTGGCTGCGAGAAGCAGCTCTTCCAGCTTATCCGGCGTAACACCAAATAATCTGTCATCCCTCAGCGTATCCATCACGGAATCTCCGTAGGACATTCCTGTAGTAGAAGACATGACCTGCCCCTTTGAACCCAGCAGGGTGGCGTCAGCCTTCAAATGCCCCACCGAATCCTCCAGGATCTTCACGGTTTCGTCAAAGTAAATGGCGCAGAAAAGAGAGCCCGTAATCGTTCCCTGACGGTCAATCAAAGGAACTGCCACCGTGTAATTCAGCGTCGTACCATCCGCTCCCGCTGCAAAACTATCTGTGACCTGGCGCTGACCGGAAGAATACAGGCGCTGCATATAATCCCTGCTGGCCAGGCTGGCCGGTTCCTCACCGTCCGAATAGACGATGATATTCTCATCCACATAACAGATCATCATAAATCCGAAATAAGGGCTTAACTGATCCAGCCTTTTTACCTTATCTATAGGAGGGAGCTTGGGATCATAGAAATCCGGGAAGCTTGCCAATGCTTCCAACAGGTTAATTGCCTCATCCACACGCTGTGATATCTGCACCTGACTGCTGTACAGGGAAAGCTCCGCATCCAATTTCATCCGCCGAACGGAGAGCAATCCGCCGCCAAACAGGAGGAATGCAGCAACAATCGCACAAAATACCGCGCTGTAACGTAAAATTGGGGCAAAAGAGATCTCCCACTGACCACATTGTTTCTTTTTCCTGTTCTGTTTCATATCACTTTACAGCTCTCCTTCTTGGTTATTTCAATTTTCATAAACGTTCCCTTCCTCCGAAAACTCTATCTCCACAATGACGTTCCGTCATAGACGCCTGCCGCGGCCTCATAGTATCCCAAACGCCGGCATTCTTCCTCTACCAGGCGGGAGATATTCTCAAACAGCCGGACGGTTTTACCGGGAAATGCCTTGTGATCTCCTTTCAGCAGCGTCTCTACCGCATCTTCGCACTGTTCATGGATTTCACAGTTCACAGACGTCTTTTGTATGTTAAGAAGGCCCGGAATGCTTCGTCCGATCCGCAGATTCTTTTGGAGAATCGCATAGACAGCTTCTAAAGCGTCAATCCCTATATGTCCGGCAATAAAATCCAGCAAAATGGCCGGTGACCGTTCATACAGATAATCCTCATTCCACAAACGGCCGATCTGCGCTTTCAGCTCCTGTAGTTCCGGTATGGTAATGTGAGCGGCCGCACAGGCTGATGCGCCTTCGATGGTCAGAGCGATCAGCTCCAGCGAATCCAGATAACGCCGCACATGGCATGCAATCAAATGGGGCGGTACCTGAATGGTTCCGATGCCGTTCTTATCCATCTCCACAAAAATACCGTTTCCCCGGACGGTTTTCACAACACCCCATTCCTGGAGTATCTGTACCGCTTTAATCGTGGTATCGACGCTGACGCCGTAGATTTCCTGGAGTTCTTTATGTGTGGGAAGCTGGTCTCCCCGTTTATAGCGGCCGGCCGCTATCAGTCCCACGATATCCATATAGACAGCGGAATACCTCACTTCATCTCTCTCAAGCAGCTTCTCCATCTGCTTCCTGCCCAGAATCACGGCGGAATCGGGAGACACATCGAAAGAGGGACGGCTTCCTTCCGTTAGACCGTACATCCCCGTCATGTCGTCGAATTGAACGTTTTCCGTCTTGCCTCCCGTTTCAAGAAGTTTCATAAACTCCTGAAGCTGCCCGTAATATCTGGCACGGGATTTTATATCGTCTTTTAACGGCGTTAAATCGGAAAGTCCCAGGCTGTCTACCACCTGCATCGTCAGGGCATTTTCATTCCTGGCCACAAAAAAACGTAAAAACTGTTTGGACAGTTTCCAAAATTCCGGCGGATTCTCCACATTCATATGATCCAGGATTTTCCGTGGAATTTCTAAGTCTTCCTGTTTGCAGAGCGAAATTCCGTTTTTAATCACCGGATAGCACAGCAGAGCGCCTGTTTTCAACACATCGTTTGTGATATCCGTATCGATTTTCTTTAAAGCAAGGGTTGTCGCAAGATGGCCCTTGTTCACAGAAGCGGCTACAACAGGACGTTTCCTCTGCGACGTTTCAATAAATCCCTTTTCCTCCAGCATCGCCAAAGCCCGGCGGATTGTTTTTTCCGAGGTGGCGAACTCCCGGCACAAATCGGCGCGGGAAGGAAGGCTGGAACCCGCAGGATACAGACCGCTTTCGATTTTATTTTTCAAAATCCGGAAAATCCGTTCGTACATAGTCATATCATATTTCAAGCTCATCTTTGCCAATCCCGTTTCTCATCGTCTGTTTCCGGCATCTGAGCCGCCGGTCCGCTCTTCTTTTTTCCCCTGCCCATTCAAGACCTCTGTATAGGCAGTATAGATATCATTCATAACAAATGGTTTTGCAATATGGGCATTCATGCCGCTGTCCAGACATTTCTGAACATCTTCACTGAACGAATTAGCTGTCATGGCGATGATCACCGCTGTTTCTGCATCGGAGCGCCTGAGCGAGCGGATGGCCCGCGTTGCGGCGTAACCGTCCATAACCGGCATCTGTACATCCATCAGTATCAGATCATAAAAGCCTTCCGGCGCTTCCGTAAACCGTGCAACCGCCTCCTGACCGTTTTGAGCCGTGGCAACAATTGCTCCCGCATCCTGCAGCAGGGCGGCGGCAATGTCCAGATTGATTTCATTATCCTCCACAACCAAAACCTGCGCATGATCCAATACGGTAGATATCTTTTCCTTCTTTTGACTTGTTTTTTGTTCCGTCAGTTCCTCCATCAGCGCTGCAATACCCGAATGGAATACAGGCCGGCGCAGAGTCGCATCGGCGCCGCAGAGAGCTGCCGCGTCATCCAGTTCGTCCTGATCCTGCCCGGTCAGAATGATCTTCAGGCCGTCCTTTTGGGCCATTCTACGGATATCCTCCGTCAGACGTTTTATGTCCGGTGAAAAATCCCATTTTATAAAACATAATTCATATGGATGGCCGCTTTCCGTAGCTTGTCGTACAAGGCTCAGAGCCGCTTCTTCATCGGATGCGCAGTCAACCTGAAACTTCTCATTCTCCAGCAGCACCGCAAGATGTGTTTCCAATTCTAAAATTTGATTCACAATCAGAACCGGCTGGCCGCATCCGCAGCGTTTTCCGTGATCCGCCGCATTATCCTGTACATAGCCGAATGGCAGATCGACAGTAAATACGCTTCCCTCCCCCAGTTTACTGGAAACGGTAACGGAACCTCCCATCATCTCCGCAAAATTCTTCGTAATGGGCAAGCCCAGACCGGTTCCGCCATATTGGCGGGCGGTTCCGCTGGTTTCCTGGGTAAAGGCTTCAAAAATGCGTTCATAATTCTCCGGCGCAATCCCCCGTCCCGTATCTTCCACGGTAAAACGAATCCAGATGTGCTCCTCATCACGCCCCAGTTCTTCCACGATCAGGCTGACACGCCCCTTATCCGGCGTAAATTTTAAGGCGTTTGAAAGCAGATTGGTAAGAATCTGGTTCAAACGAAGGGAATCGCCCACCAAAAACTCTTCAATCTCACCATGAAGGAAAATCTGATAATCGATCTGCTTTTGCTTCGCCTGTACGTAGAATACGGTAGTCAAAGTCCGTAAAATCCGTCCCAGATCAAATTGTTCCGGATGAAGCTCGATCTTCCCGCTTTCGATCTTGGACATGTCCAGTATGTCGTTTATCAGGGAAAGCAGGTGGGCGGAGGACAGAGTGATCTTATCCAAACAATTGCGCATCCGATCCGGCTCTCCGATATGGTTCTTTCCAAGCTCCACCATGCCCATAATGCCGTTTAAAGGAGTGCGGATTTCATGGGACATCTGGGACAGAAAATCACTTTTCGCCCTGCTGGCGGCCTCTGCCCTCTCCTTTTCCAAAAGCAGCAGTCTGCTGCTGCGCTTTTCACTGTGCCTCAGCAGCAAAAAGAAAGTAAAGACCGTGATTAGAATAACTAAAAATATTCCCACGCATACGGTGATCATAAATTTGCTCAGATATGCAATCTGTTTGTTCACCATTTCATATGCCATGCTGGTAACCAGATACCAATCCGTCTCTTCTATGGGCACATAATAAAGATACTCATGGTGATTTCCCACCGTCAGCAGCGTCATTCCGCTTTGCCCGGCATCGATTGCGGCGCGGAAAGACTTTAAGTCATAGTCCTTGTCAAAAACCGCCTGCTGCTCATAGATTGAGAACAGATTGGAGCCGTATAAAATGTCCTCCGAAAAGGCGCTTTTAATCACAAAATCTCCGTTTCTTGTGACGATATTGGTGTGGGAATTGGTTTCTTTCACACCGTCCAGCCCCAGCTTTAATCCGATATCAGAGGTATGGATTCCAATGATTACGGCAACCAATTGTTCCTCATTAAACGGCACAGGGGTCATGGATGTGCCCAGCAGAATCGTTTCACTTTCCCAGATCGTTTCATTGATGGAAATCAGCTTTGCCGAGTCCGACAGCAATTTGTCAAGACCTGATATTTTTGACATAGCCGGAACCGAGCCCTCGGGAGAATAGGCAATTCCTCCGTCGCTGATAACAGCGATGTGCGAAAAGTCATTATCCGACTGGACGCGGGATAAAAATTGCTGCAGGCTTTCCTCATCCTTTAAATCATCTTCCGATATCGCATTGGCAATCGTGCGCACCTGGGAAAACTGGCTGTCCAGATTCGTTTTGAAATGACTGCTGACCTGTGCGGCCATCTCCTGTAAGTAGACCTCACTGATATTGGTCACTGTGCGTTCCGATTCTTTTTGATACACAGCGGCCGCAAACACGCAGAGGACGGCCACCATTAAAAGCAGAACGGAGACAAAAATTATCATTCTGTGCTCTTTATTCTTTTTATTGTGACGATTCAATGGTATTCATCCTTTCTGCCTGGTATTTTTCTCTATTCCTCCAGGGCCAAATCGCGGATTCTGCCTTCCAGCCCCACTTCTGTGGCATTTTCCCTATGATTCTCAAAATAAAGCGCTATGGCATCGCGGTAAAGCAGACCCGTTTCTTTTACCAGCTTAACTCTGCCCTTTGGAATGGCGTCATCATAGTAATTGAGCATCGTATATCCGTCACCATTGCCTTCGGCATAGCTTTCTATTCCGGCCATATAATTGGTCACCGCCACCTGAAAGGACGCGTTTAAATCCAGATCCGTGCCATCCGGCAAAGTTACGCTCATAAGTCTGCTTCCGGCCGGTTTGCTGCTGTCAAATGTATAATGAATCCCCGAGACCTGCAAAAACCGCCCCCCGGGGAATTCACCGGTACAGGTGGATACGCTGTTTTCCAGCATATCCCACAGGGTTTGCCCGTCCATTTCCAGAACGATGATCCGGTTTTCATATGGGCATACCACAGCGATATCTCCGCCATAGACCACGCCCTGATAAAAGCTGGCCCGGATTCCTCCGCCGTTGACCACTGCCACAGGGGCTCCTGATGCTTCGGCCACGCAGTCCGCTATAAAATTGCCGATCTCGGTTTCACACCGCCGGACGTTGAAATTTTCCATCAGCATGTCATGGTTTATCTTTCCGATGACCGTGAAATCATACGCCAATTCATCCGTTCCCTCAAGATAAAACCGGTCGATCGCCTGTAAGGCATCATCCACCGAACATTTTTCACTCATAATATTTCTGACGTAACCGCCCAGATATTCCACGGTTTTACTTGGAAACATAACATTATAAATATATCCTGACTTCACATATTCTTCTACACCGGTGGGGATCAAATCCTCCCGCTGCGGATAATTACGCAGACAGGACATGCCTGCGCCCATATCTTCAATCAGTGCATCCTGTCCGTCGGACGTGGACAGCAGTTCCAATATCCGTTTACAGGCGTCCTGCTTTTCTTCGCTGATTGCATTATTGATGCCCATAAGAGCTGAAGGAGCGAACAAAAACCAGGGCTGGTTCCCTTCACTGCTGAGCATTGGAAGCATTCTGTATGTATACGTTTCCGCTTCGCCTTCCTCTGCCGCTTTCCTGTTGCCGGCAACACATTCATAATACAGTGTGGAATCTCCAAAAGCTGCTGCCAGGGTTCCCTTGCTCATGCGCTGACTGCAGAGAATGGAATTGCGCTGGCGGGCAATGGCAGCCGGATCCATAACACCTGTTTCTACAAAGGAATCCGACAGCGAAAAGCACCGTTCCCAAGTACCAGAAAAATATGCTTTTTTCTCTTTAAAATCGGACAGCCATTTAACGCCCTCCACCGTTCCCAAAAAATCAGGAACCATGCATCCGACATAAAACATTCCTACCGATGTATTGTAATCGCTCATAATTGAAAAATTCGTGTTATCTTCCCCCAAGCCCAATCCTTTTTTCTTTAATTCAGAAAACGCCGCTGTCAGTTCATCATTATTGGAGGGCAAAGGCAGTCCGGCCTGTTCAAACAACGTTTCATTGACCACATACCCGCTGTAAACGCCGGGAAGCGGGATCAGATATGTTTTCCCCTCCAGCTTTAAAGCGTTCATAATGGTACCGTCATATGCCGTACTGGCCTTCGTGTCGCTGAGATCCAACAAATACTTTTGTACCAGATTAGAATCAGGCTGCGGCGAAATCACCAGATCCGGGCCCACTCCCCGGTCCAGGCGCCGAAGCTGTTCACTGGGATAAGGCGATATCTCAGCCTGAAGATCAATATCATCATAGGTGGATTCTACCAGTTCCTCCACCTTCTTAAAGTTATTGGAATAGAGAATTCTAATCACAGTCTTTTCTTCCGGCGCCGGCCTGCCGCAGCCCGCCAAGGCTGAGAGCAGCGCGGCAGCGCTTAACAGACCTGCAATTCTTCTGGATGTACTGAGTTTCATATCGCCCCTTCTTTCTTGGTACCTTATCCAGATTATTATAAAGCAAAACGCCCTGCTTTGCAACCAAAAACGGGGCGTCCGAAACGCAATCGTTTCGGGACGCCCCTTATCGCTTGATCTGTATTCTTTTATAGGAGTCTGCCGACATGGTAAAGGAAGCATTGCACGGCAGATTATAATTCATATCAATCCGCTAATTCCAAACGCACAGAGCATTCTCCTCCATTATCAGACAGGAATACTCCTCGTCCAGTTCTCTTCAAGTAAATTAGAATCCGGATTTATAATGGTATGACTATCTGCTTTCAGCCGCATGGCTTTTATAAAAATTGAGAAACTCATCACGGTTTTTATCAAAGAGTGTTTCCAGCTCATATGACAGTATAAACGGATCATAATTGCTGAACACATTCGGTATGTACCGGTAAATCTTTTCCGCTATATTCTGAACATGCTCGATATCGACACCAACCACGCGGAAGATCTTCTTTTCCGTAAATACCAGCAGCTGAACCCGGAAAGATCCTCCTTTATGGCCGACCTGTGCACAGATCCAGTAAATTTTATTACGGGGAATTGCCGTTATCTTAGTTCCAGGGCCGCAAAGCAGCAGATAAGAAGGGGTCAGAACAACCTTCTCCCCAGACGGTTTCTTGCCTTCTGCAAACGTATCGATGTATTCCTCTACTAAAATCTTTCCCTCTGATGCTTCCTGGTCAATTATATTTCCCACGGTCTCCTTTGAAGCTTCCTCATAAGGGAGTACCAGATTTCTGCCGTTGGCAGCCGACTGCTTTGATTTAAACAATCTCACCACTACCCCAAGCAGCATTACCACACAAACGATACCAATATAAGTAATCACCTGTCTGCCGGAAGGATCATTTACATCGATGGAATCCTTTAAAAGAAAATAAAGGACTGCAAGTATACAGATAAATGCAATTACCGCCCTGATAACTGTTTTTCCCGCAGCCTGGTTTGCCCGATTTGCCTCTTGTTCCAAATATCCTTGTTTCATACTCTTTCTCCTATTCCTTGTTTTTTACTGGAAATTAGCTCCCATTACTCATTTTTAATACCGGCATATACTCCGTTCACACAGCAAACTTCTTGTGTAAAGTTTTTACTATCGACCATATTTTTAACGACAATTATTTCCGTTGTGCTTTTCTCTGCCTGAGCACTATAAAAGGATTCTCTATGCATTAATTGGATATTATCCGCATATTTAAAAAGGCTGTCATATTCTAAATCAGTCAGAATCGGTCTATGATCCGTTCTATTAATAACTTGATTTTTTAAGATACAATATGACCCAATTATAGGAATTGAACATTTCAATGCAACGGCTCTGATACTTTTTAATACATAATCCATCTTGTCTTTGACATAATTACTTTTCTCATATTCGATCATTTGTAAATCGTCTATTAATATTAAATCCGCGTTGCTTTGCAAACTGCTGGTCATAATCTTTTCCAACTTCCAGTAGTCTTCATTTTTATTGTACATTAATAAATCTAAATTCATGAACTGTTTTATACAATCTATAAACGGATTCCACTCCTGTTCGTCCATTAGTTTCATAGCCAAGTTCTTTAACGGAATCCCACTGTCAATAGATATTATTCTCATAAACAGATTCTCTTCACTATCTTTTAGATTAATATACAAGACCTTCTTCCCCAGTCTTGCGTTGCGCAGTGCAATATTTAACATATAAGTAGTTTTTCCAATACCGCTTATTCCAGCGATCAATGTAAAGCTTTGTGGCAAAATTGGAACCCGATAGTCTATACCTTCTATTCCGGTAACGGCAATTCCGACATCAGATTGCGAAATGTAATATTCTACAATGTCTGCTGCCTTTATCACGTCATTCTTCTTCTTTTTCAGAAACTCCAATTGTCTATCATACTCCCATTCAAATTCCCTCCATTCAAATTCCGGAAAATTAGTATCAAATTTTCCTTCATCCTTAAACTGTATATTATATTTGGGGCGATATCGATTAATTAGTATTGCCTCATATGCCACCTCTTCTGACTCATACTCTATTTCAGTATATTCGACTTTCTCCGTTTCCAAATAGCATTCCTTTGGTAAATGTGTATTGTCCGTGAAATGTTCTTTTAATATTCTGCGCTTGATATCGTTTGTTCTACCAATATATAAAATATCATTATTTACATTTAAGAATCTGTATAAATAATATACCATATTTTCCTCTCTCCAAAGCATATTCTGTTTTCAATTTTACCACATCAACTCACATCTTACTATATAAAAAATGCCTATCAGGATTCATTATTCCTGATAGGCAATCTTTTTTAAATCAAGATTTATCAGCTTATAAGAACGGCTTTCAAGTCCGATTGATCTATTCTTAATGGCTCCTCCAAAATCTTCCAGTTTTTAGAACTAATGTGCCCTATCCTCTCGTTACTCAGCCTGTATATTCGGACATTCATACAAACTCAACTGTAATCCCTCTCATATTATTTGCTTTTTACCAGATAACGGAGCCATACGGCATCCCCTTCAAGAACATCGGCACTTTTCAAAGTAAAACCTACCGGTTCCTCTGTACTCAATCCGTCTTTTGCCTGAAACAGTGTCTGAGTCTCCGTAGAGCCGTCCGCACACGGGGCGATTACCAGGCTTATTTCATCACACATTCCAGCCTGGATAAAAGACCAATTCAGCACTCCGCCGCCGCCCAGCATCAGGGTTTCAATACCGAATAACTGTTTTAATTTGACCAATACCTCATTGTAATCCAGCGCATCTTTTCCCGCAATGATGTAGGAAATGCCCAGCTTGCGAAGAAATGCTTTATAAGCATTGGACGCCTTCTCAGTCAGCACCTCCAGCACATGAGCGGTGATATCAATATAAGTGAGTGTATTCGTCTCCCAGCCCAGCCTGCCGGACGGGTCAATGGAGACATAATACATAGACGCTTTTTTCGCAACAAAGTCCCCTTCCGGAACATCGGAAGCATTTTCATCCAAAGCAGGCTTGCGGTACATGGTAAAATTGTCATCTGTGGTCACACGTCCGGATAACCACCCCTGATGCTGATATTTTGGTTCTTTACCGAAAGCGATGTCATAAAATGCATCTCCAGCAGGGCCGGCCTCCGGCGCCTCCATGTAATTGCCCATGATTTTTCCATCCAACGATGTCATCATATGGCAAAAAATATATGGTCTCTCCATTATTTAATCCTCCTTAATCTGTTCTGCCCATCGGTCGATTTCTTCAGCTGCAGTCCGCATCTTGTCTTCTTCAAAATAAATATTTAGTCCCTTTTTTACATCCGCCCCAACGCAAGCCGCTTTAATATCCCGGAATGTATGGCCGATCCATCCTCCGTTTGTTGCAAACGGATAGACTGTTTTTCCGTTCCAGTCAACAGCGGAAAGGACAGTCTTTACTGCTGGAGCAAACGTATACCACCAAACGGGAGTTCCCAAAATTATAGTATCATAATTGTTCAAATCCTTATCCATCGGACGGATTGGGGGTTCAAAGCCCTCATCCACTTCGCGCTGGCCTTGACTGACAACCGAATTATATGACCCTGTATAGGGCGTTACGGTTAAAATTTCCTGCACATCACAGTCTAATATTTTTCGGATGTACTGTGCAACACGGTGTGTATTTCCTCCGTAAGAGTAATATAGCAGTAAGATTTTCATAGATGCCTCCTTTATTTAGCAGTAAATTTTTCGTAAATATCCGTACATTCTTCATTAGTAAACGGAACATTTGGTAACCTTTATGTGTCAGTTCTATTAGAGTATAGAACTTAAAGTTAAGTTTAAGTCAATACCAAACTTAAAATATTTATGTAAAATATTTACTAAAATGTATTAGTTAATTCTTGTTTCACCCTTTAAATTCGTGTTTGACGATTTTACTCTTACACGATTTGTGGTATGGTTTGATTGGTTAGTGGATTCCTCCATTGTAGGAGGATTATTTATGCCTTTCACGGATACCAAATTCCTGTTTTACTTGTTATTATAAAAACCATGCAAACAGGAAACAATCTTGTTTTCATGGTCTTTTAATAAGTAAAACTTATCTGAAATTGCTATAACTACCTAAAGGGAATAAAAAGCTGCCCCTTTAATTTCTTAAAGAAGCAGCCTGATATACATTACGTTACTGAAAACACTTCCCCCAGCACATCATAAAGCTTTGTCATATCTATAGGTTTTGTCACATGAGCGTTCATGCCGGCAGCCAGCGCTCTGTTTCTGTCCTCTGAAAATGCATTGGCGGTCAAAGCAATGATTGGAATTGTTTTCGCATCAGGGCGGTCCTGACTGCGTATTACGGCAGCCGCTTCATATCCGTTCATAACCGGCATCTGCACATCCATCAGAATAAGATCATAATATTCTGGAGATGATTCTTCCCATTTGTCCACAGCTTCCTGTCCGTTTCCCGCACTTTCCGTCAAAGCGCCTTCCATATGCAGAAGTTCTTCTAAAATCTCTTCGTTAATTTCATTATCCTCAACGATCAGCACTCTCTTTCCGGTAAAATCAAAGCGTTTCTTCTTATTGTCCTCCTGCTCGTTCTTATCTTCCTGGCTTTCCCAACCTTCCGCCAGCTCAAATTCCACATCTACTGTAAAAGTACTTCCTTTATCCAAGGCGCTTTCAACCGTTATAGTCCCTCCCATTAAATCCAGCATGCTTTTGGCAATGGCCATACCAAGGCCGGTTCCCTGTGTATAGCATCCTTCTTTTTCCTCCATTCTGGTAAAAGGCATAAAGATAGTTTTCAGGAACTCCTCAGTCATTCCCCTTCCGTTATCCTTTATCACAAATTGGTATCTGGCAAACCCTTCTTTGTCTGTCTCCAGCTCTGTTATAGAAAATAAAATTTGACCTTGTTCAGGCGTATATTTGACAGCATTTGACAAGATATTCACCAATATACGGCTGAGCCGGAATTCATCTCCTATGAGGATCTCATTTTTTATGCCGCGTTTCTCCATGTTAAATGAAAGTTTTTTTGATTTAAACTGTTCCTGAAACATGGATACAATGCCATCCAGCATATCGGATATTGAAAAAGCCTTATTGTCGAGCAGTACCTTTCCGCTTTCAATCCTTGACATATCAAGAATCTCATCAATCAGCGACAACAAATGCTTGGAAGAGTAGGAGATTTTTTTCATACAGCTTGTAACTTTTTCAGGATCTTTTGCATACCGCTCCGCAATAGCCGCCATGCCAAGGATGGCATTCATCGGCGTCCTGATATCGTGACTCATATTGGAAAGGAAATTACTTTTAGCTATATTGGCACTGTTGGCCGCAATAAGCGCCTGTTCTAAGTTTTCACGCTGTTCCCATTCCTTTGTCATATCAGAAAGATTGGCAATCCACACTTCCTCAGAGCTAAGATGGACAGGGTTTACCTGAAGGCGTATCCACCGCAGATTTCCCGTATTCCTGATCCTATGCCTGTGGATAGAACCCACAAATTCGCCCCGGCCATCCCAATCAATAAATTCATCTCTGATCCCGGCGATATCTTCCTCGCTCACAGTATCGCCTTCCGCAAACAACTGCTCCGCCTCCTGACGGCTCCATCCCATCACGCTTTCCAGATTAGGGCTTACATACTCCAGACAGCCTTTGGTCTTATTATACATCATATAGACTTCATTTCCCCTGTCGATCAAAAGGTTCAGCATCCGTTCACGATTATACACATCAGCATCCCTCTTTCTGTTCGCTGTCTGATTGAGCCGGAAAAATATAAATCCGCTTATGATAATGAGAAGTCCAATGATTGCAGCGCATGAAGTAAATACATTTCGGGAAAAACGATTCATATTTTCCCCAATAATATCTCCCCCAACAAAGAGAAGAAGCGTCCATTTTCCATTTTTCAGGGGATTATAGCCGATATATTCCTGATGTCCGTCTTTCGTATAAACAGTTACTCCACTGAAACCGCCGTCCATCGCCTCCTGAATTACTTCAGCACTCTGCCTTCCATCCTTTGATGCATATTCCAGGTAATTTAAAATGTTATAATCTTTAATCGCATTGTCAGACTGGGTATTAAACAGCCTGCTTCCATTCTGGTCAATAACATAACACATCCCCTTCTTTTCAAAGGCTGAAATAGTTAGTATATCTAAAATATTGTCCAGCTTATATTCAAGGGCTATAGCAGATATATTATCGGAATCTGCTTCTTTCTCATCCACCGGAATTGCAAAAAACAGCGTGGCATTGCCGTTAACATCCCTTCTCAGAAAAGAAACCTCTGTCCTGTCCCTTAAAAGAGCAATGGCATGATCCCTCGTTATTAACCTGCTCTTTTCCCCATATTCATCTCTGCAGTTGCCGGCATCATCGATAAGGTAAATATGGCTGAACTTCCATTCATTCACCAGATTTTGCAGATATTTTTGGATGTCTGCATCCGACATATGGGAAGAACCCAACTCATAATCAATCGTACGCAGCAGAGACCAGTTTTGTTCCAGCTTGGAATTTATATTATCACTTACCTGATGTGCGATTTCTAATAAATGGTATTCATTTTCCTTTCTGGCATTATCTTCCATATTCTTTAATAACATCGTCATCAAGAAAATAATACCCGATATGGCAAGCAACGCTCCAATCACTATGACGTTGCGTACGTGTTTATACTTATTATTACTGCTGCTCTTCTCTTTTTTCTTTTGCGTCATAAATTTTCCAACTTTTTCATTTGTATTGTAGTAGTATTTCTATGTTTATTCTGAACTGCTCATAAGATCATCCATCAATTCCAGCGCGCTTTCAGCAGACATATGATTTACCAACATTTCATCAACCGTGATTCTGGAATTTTCAAAAAATTCTTCCGAACCGAGGCGGATATATGTACGGTTTTTTTCCAGGTATCGCTGTACCATACTCATACTTCCGTCATATTCAAAAGAAATGTCCCTTTTATAAGAAATCAACCCATCCGTATATTGGTTCAGTACCTCCTGAGCCTGCGAAGAAGTCATAGCCATCAAAACCTTCCAGGCTGCTTTCTCCTTCTCACTGCTCTCTTCCACTCCTTTACTGACGGCCGCATTGAATGTGGGATACGTCAGCAGAAAGTCCTGATCCTCTCCAAAATACGGAAGTATTTCCAAATCTTTGCCGGGAAGAAGTTTGGAAATACTTTCACTGCTGATGTTAACCATGGCCTGTGTTCCCTCCATAAATCGTTCATAGGAACCCACATCATCGGAATACATGGTGTCTTTATCCAGGATTTTTAATGTATTAAGCCGCTCCATTTTCTCGAAAGCCGGCAGCCATACCTTAGAATCCAAGTGATTTGTCTTTCCTTCTTCATAATCTTTCCGCCAAACCATTCCGTCGACTGAAGACAAGCTTTCAATTCCCATTCCCTGTAAAAGATGCAGGGCATTATAGTCTAAGCTTAAATCAAGAGAATATCCCCTTATTCCGTGCTTTTCAAATTCCTGACAGGCCGAAATAAAACTTTCAAAATCACTTGGAACCGGAATATTGTACTGTTCAAACAGCTCTTTATTGGCTACTATTCCGTCAACCGTACCGGACATAGGAACCCAAAATACCTTTCCCTCTCTGGTTTTATAATTTTCAAGATAAATATCATAATAAGAAGATGCTATTTCAGTCCTGGTTAAATCCAGAAGATAGGGATTTAAGCTGAGAGAATCCTTCATTGAAAATTTACGAACCGTTATAATATCGGGCAGACTGTCCGTCTCTGAAAGCTGTTTATAATAATCCAGGTCCCTTTGCCCCTTGACCCATTTAATCGTCACATCCGGTACCAGGCTCTGCACTTGTTTTGTATAATTTTCATACACATCTAAATTCCAAAGCGCCACCTCAATCTCTGGTTTCCTGCTCTCACTGCATCCGCATATACCGGGCAGACCTGCAAAAACAGCCAGCGCAAAACCGCATCCAATCAAACGCTTTTTATTAATTATCTTCATTTTATCCTCATTGACAGCCTTTCGGCCATCTACTTTTCTGCTGTACTTGGTTACAAACTGTCTGAAAAACAACTATTTATATTATAAAGTATAATTGCTGACAGCACAACAAAAAGCCGAAAATATACAATATTTGCGTTAAATACAGTATAGAAACCGCTGTTTGTCCGGCAGAGGAACATAAAAAGACTGCTCCTTTAATTTCTTAAAAAAGCAGCCTGACATACATTATATTACCGGTAATACCTTCAGCCAAAAAGCGGCAGGTCTCCCCGCCGCTCTATTGCCTCTCAAAAATTTTCGTTAAATCCCGAGGAAGAAACGCTGAGCGGTTTGAATCCGTTCCTTTTCTCCGCCTATATGAGCGATACCCGGAAGAATTTTTAAATCAACACTCAAACCATAGTCTTCAAAATTCTTTTTCAAACTCTTCATCCGTTCCACGCGGCAGGTACCATAAGGCGAATCTCCGATAAACTCTGTGTCCCTCTCGCCTACCACAATCTGAACCGGAACTTTTTTCACAGCCTCCAAATCCACATCTTTTCCGAAATAATCCTTAAAATCCCGAACCCCCCAGAAATAATCCTCATCCGGATTGATAAAGGTCGGACGTCCCGGCGCCCCGATACATACGGCTTTCAGCCGTTCCGGATAAGCCAATAAAAACCGGTTGGTAAACTGCCCTCCTCCGGAATGTCCGAAGAGGAAAAAGCGTTCGCCCTCAATTCTCGGATAGCGCTTTTTCATGTCCTCGATCATGGCAAACAGGGCCAGATCATAGCGCGTTCCCCGGTCATTCAGCAATTTGTAACTGTTAAAATCATCCCGTTCTACCATTCCGCTCGGAAATAAGGGGGCCAGCACTGCCATATGATTAGCATCGGCCAATTCTTTCGCTTCATTTACATAAGCTTCCACTTCGCATCCGGTTCCATGAATTACCACCATCAGCTGATAGGAAGAATCCTCTTCCTCATTATAACTGTCCGGCACATGTACCCAATATGGAAAAGACGGGGCCTCCGGGCAATGCCACAGCATATTCAGATATGCGTTGCCAAACAAATTTTTTCTCATCTCCGGAGTCAGGTTTTGATCCAGTGAATTATTATTTATCATATCATTATCCTCCTAATCGCCAGCCACTTACCGCTGCTTTATTTAAGCATCTTTTATAAGAATCTTCCAAAGAAGAAGCTTGCTACCACCAACATGATAGCACCGCCGATACGGGAGGATATCTGTGCATATGACATCATCTCCATACGGTTTGCAGCTCCAAGACACTGCACATCTCCAGCGCCGCCTCCGTTTGCCATACACAATCCAGCTGTCAGCATTGCCTCCACCGGATACATATGGAATAGTTTTCCAACTGCAAACGTACCGATCATCGCGCCGATTACGGTTGCTACAATAATCAGGATGTAAGCAGGATTGGTAAATACTTTTACATAATCGCTAAGATTCGTTCCAATTCCTACGGTGATCATCAGCGGGAAGGACATAAATTTCACAAAAAACTGCTGCATTCCCTTGGCTCCTGCCTTTACATTGGCCGGAAGGATATCAGAGATGTTTAACGCTGCTATCAAAATTACCATAAACGCAAACGTATGGATTGAGAAACCGAGCTTCAGATGATTATTCACAATAGAAATATGTTTGGAATAAAGATCTGCAATACAAAAGCAAGTCAGTGCCAATGCTAAACCTGTAGCATAATCGGCAACTGTAGGTTTCGCTTCGGCCTGCTTCTCTGCCGTATTTTCCATACCTGGCATCAACTGGCCGTTACCGGTTAATTTGGGATTCATCTGCCCTACCTTATTTAACAAAGCACTCATAATAACTGCTACCAGATTGCCCAGACTCGTGATGGCAAATGCTGTCGCATACCAGGAGCTTCCGTCTCCGCCAGTCACTGCCTCCCACATCCGGCTCATAGGCTGAATACCTGCGCCGTTTCCGCCGCCCATGATTGGAATGGCATAGGTCGCAATGGCATCTACGGCCCCTACTCCGGTAATAGCGCCTACCAATCCCGCCATTCCTAAAGCACAGGCAACACCTGCGATGATGGCCGGTATATATCCTGCAAATGATTTAAGCAGCGCCTTTCTGTTTACCGAAAGAACCGATCCGGTAATCAAAACCAGAATGTACAGATCCAAAAATCCGGTCGATCCATTGAAGGTACTCAAAGCAGCTTTTGCTTCTTCTCCTACCAGATTAAACGTATTCATGGCTCCTGCTGCAAGGCAGGTAAATAACATTCCGCCGCCAAACCATGTTTTCCATACCGGAATATGGTCTCCCACCCATCCCAGCAAAGTTCCAACTACCAGAGCAAAAGCAAGGGCTCCAACCATGTTGGTAAGCATCCAGTCTGTCGAAGCTAGAAAAATCATGACCGCACTCAGAATCATAAACATCCAGAGCGGAAATCCAAGTATCTTTGTTTCTTTTAACTTTTCCATAGTTTCCTCCTGATTTTAAATAAATGCAGTTTGCGCATTGTATGCATTTTGAATGATTCACCGGTTGAATCTATGGTTGAATTATACAATATGATAAACAATATTTTCAACAGATCAGAAGGCTATGGCTATTCCATTTAATCTATTCAATTATAACCGTATATTTCCCAATGTTTATAGCACCTTGCACAAAAATAAGGATGCTTTTTTGACATAAAATTCAAATACTCTTTTTAATCTTATAAATCTTCCGCATTTTTTTCTATCTCTCCGATCATCTTTGCAAAAATAAAACATTGACTATTCCAATTCACTATAATCCTATTCTGATTTGTTATAAGACGTAAACTTCTGATCCACCATAAATCGCCAAAACATCTCTGCCGACTTTGATAAGATATGGCCTTTTTTCTTTGCAATAATCACATAACGGTACATATCTTCTCCTTTGACAGTGCAGATTACAGCGTCACCCAGATCCTGCTTTCCCGCAACGGTTGTCCGCGGAAATAAGGAGATTCCACCGCCAGCACAAGTGATCGAGCATCGTGTATCTACAAGATCTACCCGGAAATAGTGCTGAGGCGTAATCTTGTACTTCTTAAAAAAGGAATTTTCGGCGTGATACAGGCTGTGATCAGGAGTCGAAAGGATATACGTCAGTTCCGTATTTTGGAAGCGTTCCGGTTCGATCTCCACAGGTTTATTTACTCCATTGTTTTCAATATCTTTTCCCTCCAGCAGCTTACTGTTTCGAGGAACCAGTAGAATGAGCGGATCTTCCTCCAAAGGCATATATTCCAGCCTGCCTGAAATTACCGGATCGGTGTAAACCGCCAATTCCACTTCCTCATTTTCCAGCGCCTCCTCACACCGTTCTGCACTGGCAAACAGATATTCCGGACTGATATTGGGATAGGCATTTAAAAACAATACAGTGTAATCACCCACATATTTACCGCCTCGATTGGAAGTTGCAACCTTCAAATGCATCTTTTCCACGCCTGCCTGCTGAAATAACCGTGCATTCATCTCCTCTTCCATTTTTAAATAATGTGCCGCATATTCTAAAAAAATCTCACCTGACGGAGTCGGGGTAACCGAAGACGGAGTTCTGTTGAACAACGTGATTCCCAAACTATCTTCCAATTTGCGAAGATGTTTTGTCAAAGCCGGCTGAGAGATAAATAGTTTTCTTGCCGCCGCCGAAATACTCCTGCATTCCGCCACAGCTACAACATAACGATAAATATTGGTATCCATGAAAAGCTCCTCTCCTGTGTTTCTGCCATTTATTATACTACAGGCTATGGTGGCGCTCAATATGCTTTCGTTCTCTTTAAATCCATTCCAAATATGCTTTACACAAAACCTTTTCGCCTAACAACACTTGGAATTTAGTAATAAAAATTTCATGATCCGCAAGGACGTGGTTGGACCGTGGCGGCCATATCACTCTTTTGTGCTTTCTAACAAAATATCTATAATACTTAACATTTTTGAACTCATTGATACCGCCCCACCGTGTAGTGCACATCTTTCTGCCATTTGCTTGCGCATGGCTTCGATTGTATCAGAATCCATATTTAACTGTCCAAAACATCCAACTAATTCTTCCAAAGCGATTCCCTTAATAGACGCTGCTTTTTCAAGCTCCCGTCTATAGACCTGCACCCAATTGTCAGATTTTCTTTTATGATAAACCCAAGCATAAAAATTTTTAGGATTTGTCGTATCCGGCGCTTCCTCATGACAATTGGGGCACAATAAAAACAAATTGGATGGCACGTCCTCTCCACCTTTAGACCGCGCAAGAATGTGAGCTTTATTCAGCAGATGATCATGTTTCCACAGCACTTCAATTTTATCCGAATCAACAGTGCTGTAGGGTAAGAGACCGCATCCCCAGCAAACAATACCATCTGAAAATTCAATAAGTTTCACGGCCTCATCCTCAGATGTACACCTCTCCCATAACTTTACTTCTAAATTCTTGGTAATCGCTTTATCTTTCCAATAATTATAAATTTCGTACTTATTAATATTCATTTTGATTCCTCTTTTATCAGAGTCGTCTTTATCACTGCTTTGGCATATACTTCATTCGGATCTGTCATCTGTGTCATCCTTTCTTTTTCATCTGCCTGTCTTCATACATCTCATGAATCCAATCTTTGACGGAAAGTTTCCACTGCTCCCTGGAATTAGGGATATTTTTAATCAGACTTTTGGGATTTAATCCCATTTCTTTCGCCATCTGGATTTCCTTCTCTCCAAGTCTGCATTTTTTCTTAGCTTCCGCCCATAATTCCGGTTTATACCCCATCAAAATCCTGCCCTTCTCAATTCATCCATCATGGCGGGCCGTCTCTTATAAAGAGTCTTCCACTCCCCTGCAAGCTGCGCAGCAGCCTCCCGGCCCTGTGGATAAGATGTGATTTTTTTCAGATACTTCATCAGTTCTTTATAGTCGCTTCTGTTATGTGCCGTTCCTGCCTCTTTTTTTATATAGATAATATAAGCTTCCATCATCCTATCCGGATAGATTTTATTCAGCCTCTTTTCAAAGGAATCCAGCCAATATACGGAGCCGGAGTTTAGCACTTCCTCCAGCAGCCGGTCATACAATTCTTCTGATTCCAGCAGATGCAGTTTAACTGCCATGCCAACGGGGGCTGCCAGCAGTTTTTCCCGGTTCTGTTCCCATTCCTCACGATTACAGACCGCCTTTAATTTCTTTATGAAGTCCAGGCTGTCCTGTGCGCAGGAAAAAACCTGGAACAACAGCTCCTCTTTATATTCTTTCTCCATATGCATCTGGCTGTACAGTTCAATCAGTTTCCGGCTGTACCCTTTAACCCAGCCCTGTGATATCTGATCCAGTTCCTTACTTTCCTTCAGTACGCGGACGGCATCCATATTGTTTCCCGCCCGGATGAATTCTTCGATTTCCAGCATCCTTACCGCTGCAAATCTGCGGTTTTTCTCCCTGTACCGGCGAATTTCTTCTTCCGTGGCACCCAGCGCTTTCATAAACTGTATCCGCTTCCGGATATTGTTTACGTCTCCACTATACACGCTGTAATAGGTTCCGCAGTCTGTACTGTCCCCCCTATTTTCAATCACCTCGTCCAACCTCTGTATTTCCTTCGTTAATAGTTTCTTATCATGCAGTTCATTCAGAAGAAACTCCCTGATATAATCTTCCATATAGTCAATCACAATGCCGTCCGACTGATGCTTCTCAAACCAGGCCCGCATCTTAGTTTTATCCTGTTCACTGCATTTTTCCAGAATCTGCTGCCAGCATTCATAGCAGAGGTCTGCTGCCATGGATGTACCGCCGTCCGAATCATCTATACCCTGGTTGCCGATTGTGACAAATACATGGTTCGTAAGCTCAAATGCCTGCATATAGCACCCTTTTTCAATTATCTCCTGTACCTTGTCACGCAAAAATGCTTCCATCTCGGATATATAGCCACCCGCATTTCTCCAATCTACATAACCGCCCCTGTCCGAATACCGTTTAGCAATTTCCGCTATCTCATTTTTCAGCATAACCATCTGTCCTTGGCTGATGGTGCGGGAATATCTGATCAGAATCTGATTTCTCAGTTTCTCATTCTCCAAAGCTATACATTCCAAAAGGTCTCTCAGCTCATTCTCCGGAATTTCATCTATTACATCCCTGAGCTCATTTCCTGAATCACCACATTTTTCATTCCGGGACTTCTGAGACATTTCAAGATCCCTCTCTCGTTCTTCTATCTCATATAAAACCGCAGCCATATGCTTGCAGTATTTATCATCCTGCGCATAGGGACACGTACAGTTCATATCATAGACATCACCGTCTCTGAGTTCTATCTCCACCCCATAATCTTCTGTCCCCTCTACGTTTGCACGGTACCCTGTCTTTGTCCGCTCAACTTCATCCACAGCCCCCACCACATAATAATCAAACCCCCGTTCAAGAATATGTGGTCTGAATAAATATTTCCAATCATTCATAGTCTCCTCCTGCCGCACCTCATCCGGTTACTATAGTTTCTGCGCAGATCATTCCTCCCGGCAGTTAGCCATCTCCCTATTCATCATCATCCTCATATGCTTCATCCTCATACTCATACATCGGATATTGCTCCGGCGCATCGTGAACTGCCTTTATCAGTTCCGGCTCAGGAACGCTGCCATCAGTGACTTCCACAACCTCGATATCAAACCACCACTCATCCCCAAAGTCGAACAGATAGGAAAAACTATCCCCCTTATGAAGGCGCAAATCTCCCAGCGCCGTATCATGTACAGAATAGTCAGCATTAGACATAAATGCTTCCGGCATGGTAAAGGTCTCTTTCATCATCCCATGTCCTGTATAAAATGCAAACAGATGGTCATTTTCAAATTCAAATACCTTTTGGATCATTAAGTGCAGCTTATAAAGGGAATCAGAAAGGTTCATGCGCACGACCCGGATACAGTTTCCCCGGTGCACACTAATTTCCAGATCAGCTATTTGGTTCTCATAATCCACCGGCTGCTCCTCGAATATCTTTATCAGCCCTGATGCCTTTCCTCCTGAAATATGTTTTTTCCAGTATGTATCGAAACAGAAGAAAGCCAGGTCCTCTTTTTCCTCGTCATACTCCTTATGCACGGCACTGTACAGATTACAAACCAGCTCAAAAAGAGGCTTTATCTCCATTTTCCACTGCCGTTCTATTGGCAATAAATACTTTTGGCCTTCCTTCAATCGTAATGTCAGTACCCCCAGTTCCTCCAGATATGTCATAAGGTTGTCCCTGCCCGTCATACATAATCTGACAGAAATATTTTCCGGCAGGGCATATGACTTATTGGCACATGGTCTTTTTTTCTCCGCCCAATCCATCAAATACTCCATGCTCATCCCACTCCATACACTGTCGTTTGAAAACCGTCCGTCAAAAAGAACATCCATAAGCAGCAAAAGAAATCTTTCTAAGACCGATGCCTCTTTATAGTATCCGTAATTGCATCCGGGCTGCATATAATTCCCCTTTGGGTCCTGTTCCAGGATACCTTTACTTACCGCAAAGAAATAAAAGAAATTAATCACCGGATAGTCTTTTTGTAAACGAGTGGGTTTTTCAAAATCTTCTTTTACAGTAAAGAGACTGTTCAGTTCAAAACATGCCTTTTTACCAATGTTACCTGAGCCTTTGGAAAGTTTGACCTTTTTCTCTAACAGATATTCGCAAAACATATCAAAATCATGACAAACCTTCTCAGCTTCCTTTTCCCAATTTTCTTTTCTGCCTTTTATTATTTTCATCATTTTCTCCTTAGCCGGAACCTGATTTAGACAAAAATCAACCATCCTTTTTGCGGATTTGCTGACATAATGTCTTTTCTCAAATTATAACATGATTTATCTGAACTGACGACTCCTGTTTCATGCAAAATCGTTTTCTAATATGTCCCTTTTGGATATCTGCTGCCAACAATTGCCCGGCACCTATCTGAATCCCCGTTCTAGCATCTTCATATGATGATTTCCCTCATAAGTTTCTGCCATAGGCGCAATCGTATCTCGTTTCACTCTTCCATATAACCATACTCCAAACGGTATTGACAGCGCCTCCGCTAAAGCAAATCCCGACCAGATAACCGCTATATTTCCCATAGCCGCTCCTATCAGCAGAATCGGTATGAGTAAAATCACCTGGCGCATGAATGCAAGATACATACTGTAGTTTCCATTTCCAAATCCCTGAAAAACCGCCGCAAATATAATACCCACCGATGATACGAAAAAGCTGACAGACATGATCCTTACCGCTGAAATCCCGAGACGCATCATCTGTTCAGAAGCGTCAAACAGCATCAGAATTTTATCCGGCATCAGTTCAAGGGCAAACAGGACAACCGTCATCATAATCACAGCATAAAGAAATGCGCACCGGATTGTCTCACGGATTCTCTTTTCTTTTCCGGCCCCGTAATTGTAAGCGATAATCGGAATCAGGCCGTTATTCATTCCCTGGACGCCAATCTGCGCCAGGTTCTGCACTTTCAGCAGGATTCCATAAATTGCCACCGCTGTCGATGAGAACTGATACAGAATGGTGTTGATAAATATACCCATGACGGACATGATTCCCTGCATAATTGCCGTCGGAATTCCAACTTTCAGGATATTTACCACATACTTTTTCTGAATATGCAGGGTAAAATGAACCGGAATTTCCTTGTTTCTTTTTATATTCAAACAGATTCCAAGAAGTCCTCCTGCCAGCTGTCCCGTAACAGTAGCAGCGGCCGCCCCGGCAGTCCCCATTGCCGGAAAACCGAAGTATCCAAATATCAGGATGGGGTCTAAAATCACATTTACAAGGGAAGCCGTCCCCAAAGTGGCAAGAAACAGCGTGGATTTTCCTGTTGCAATCAACAGCCGGTCAAATACCCACTGGATCATCTGCCCAAAAGAAAAGAGCATACAGATCCGGATGTAGGAAATTCCATACCGGGCTATCACTTCGTTTCCGCCGGCCTGCCATGCAAAGTACGGTCTTACAAATAACAGGCAGACAATAACATTGATCAGATAGGCTCCAAATGCCATGACGATGGCCGCTGACGTCGTCTTTTTTACCTCATCCGTTTTCTTTTCTCCCATGGCTTTGGATACCATTGCGTTCAGTCCCACGGCCAGCCCGCATCCCAGCGCAATCATGATCATCTGCAGCGGTGCCGCAAGTGAGATTCCTGTCAGCGCATCTTCGCTGACATGTGAGACAAAAATACTGTCCACAAGATTATAAAGATTGTTTACCAGCAATGATATAATCAGTGGTATGGACGTTTTTATTATTAATTGAGGGACGGGTGCTGTCCCCATGATGCTTTCCTTCTCCATACTTCTCCTCTCCGCAAATCATTTACTTCTTTTTATGCCATTATTGTATTCCAAAAACAGTTTCATATCAAATACTTATACTAAATAGTTTCCCATACTTGACAAGCATATAAAAATGTAGATATAATAGACGTAGACAAAATATAGTTCCGGGCTGCACTGGTACGGGAATGGAGGAATCGGATTGGATATTCGTGTTTTAAGATACTTTATGGCTGTCACCAGAGAAGAAAGCATATCGGGAGCGGCGGAGTCCCTTCATATGACACAGCCGACGCTGTCACGGCAGCTCATGGATTTAGAGGAAGAGATTGGAAAAAAACTATTGATCCGCGGAAACCGCAGAATCACACTTACAGAGGAAGGAATGCTTTTACGCAAACGTGCAGCGGAAATCCTGGATCTGGTTGATAAGACAGAAGCGGAGCTTACGGCGCCGGATGAGTCCATAGGCGGGGATATCTATATCGGAGGCGGAGAGACAGACGCCATGCGCCTGATTGCCAGAATCGCCACTGATTTGCAAAAGAGCTGTCCAGATATCCGTTACCATCTATATAGCGGAAACGCAGATGATGTGATGGAACGGCTGGACAAGGGGCTTCTGGACTTTGGAATCCTCATAGAACCGGCAGATATGAAAAAATATGATTATATCCGACTTCCTGCCACCGATACCTGGGGACTTTTAATGCCCAAGGACTGTCCGCTGGCCTCCCACGATTTTATCCGGCCGGAGGACATCTGGGAACTGCCTCTTATCACCTCCCGCCAGACCACGGTCAGCAATGAATTTTCCGGCTGGCTGAAAAGAGATTATGATAAGCTGAATATCGCAGCCACCTATAATCTGGTATACAATGCCTCACTCATGGTGGAGGAAGGGCTGGGATACGCCCTGTGCCTTGATAAACTGGTAAACACATCAGAAAGCAGCCGCCTGTGCTTCCGGCCGCTCAAACCAAAGATGGAGGCCCATCTTGATATCGTCTGGAAAAAATATCAGGTATTTTCAGGAGCCGCTGACCGTTTTCTTAAAAATGTACAGGACGCTATCCATGGCAGTACCTAACCTTTCATATAGAGTAAAAAAATGCCTTATAAAATATATTTACTGTCAATCAAGAAAAAACAGACAGCCCTTGCAATACGTTATGCAAGGTCTGCCTGCTTCGTTTTCTACCTGTTTGTTTCGTTTCCCACTCCGTCTGTTTCATAGAAAATGTCACAGTCACGTCACCGCTTCCAAGCGCTTCCTCCCATCCGGATAGATCATCTATTTTACCCAGCCTCGTATAGCTCCAGGAATTAGATCCATAAAATATTACGATCTGATTTCCATTATATAAAACAATATCCCCTGACTGAGCCGTGGTTTGACTGTTGCTGGCCGGCAGACTGGTTCCAATAGCCCCTACCTTTTCAAATCCGGAGTAATCGCTCATCTTAATTACTACAGGAGCATTTTCCATCATCCTGACGAAGGAATCCACTGCCGGATTATCTTCCAAGGTTGCTGTGAATGTACTGCTGCCTATCTGTACGTTCATTGTCATTGCCCCGCCCTCCCCTGCAATTGTCTCACTTTCAAGTTCTGAGCCGTTTTCCGCTTCTGACTGGACATCTTCTGTTATTACTGACACTTCCGCTGTTATTCCGGCTGTTACCGGACTTTCTGTTATGACCGCATTCCCGGTTGCTGCTGCAGACTGTGTATTTGGGATTCTGCACGCAGACAGTAAAAAAATAACGGTAAACATCAATCCCATAAACAGCCGTTTCTTAAATAAGCTCATTGACTGCATCTCCTCCTAATATATATTTTTATGTAGTAATAGATTTTTCAAAATCCGGGTTATCTCTTCCCAGGAGAGTAGATTATACCAACTTATAATATAAAGCATTGAGACAACCGCTGTGTTCGATATGATTATAATTCAGCCATTCTACAATATCAAATGCTTATATTAAATACATACGCATGCTTATAAGGTATCTTATCAAACAGATGTACCGGATGTATCTCAGTATCCTATCCGCACGCTTCTCCTGTACTGTCCAGCGTCTTCCTTCTATTATCTAAATCCACTTTGAACCATTCCGATTGGACACAAAAATAGAAGCCGCCATAATTGACAGCTTCCTACATTTATACTCAGTTCAATAATTTTAAAGTGATAGTGCGATTGGCTTATATCCCAATACCTTAACTGCTGTTTCCTCAGAGTACATTTACTCCTTTAAATCCCGATTTACTTTACAGCGCTGCTTGTCCTCATACATGAGCTGATCCATCTCACCTAACGCAGCGTCAATTGGCTCCCCAAGCAGACCGATTCCCATGCTGAAGGAAAGGTTCCCACGTTGGCGGTAAACAGCATCATACCGGCTCCTCGCCTGCTTCAGGGATTCCAAAATCCCCTCAGCAGTCTCTCCGCTTTGGAAAATGGCAAGGAATTCATCACCACCCAGACGAATCATAGCCATAACGCCGGGCACCTGTTCCCGGATAAAATTGACGAAATCACGCAGAACCTTGTCTCCAAAGAGATGTCCTTCAAGGTCATTGACAGCCTTAAAATGATCCAAATCAAAGACCGCTGCATAATGGCCATAAAACTGATGTGAATGCAGCTCCAAGTAACGCCGGTTCTGTGCGCCGGTCAGACTGTCCGTCAGTGCATTTTGCAGATTAAACATATCCTCCTGATAGAGTTCCGTCACATCATAGGCAACGGTAAATATGTACTTCGCTCCGTCAAGAGTAACCCAATACTTCAGCGCATCAAAATACTGGGATGGTTCATCGGTACCCACTGCACCCTTAAATTCCAGCAGCTTCTTTACACCGGTTCGGTTGTCCTGGTCCTTTTGCAGGTCAAGACTCCCGTCATGGCACTGCATAAAGGTATCGGCCACATTATCCGGAACAATTGCCGCCAGGTCTATATTGGTTTTTCCTAACGGATCCACATCTGTGTACTTTGCAATCCAATCCCGGAAATTTTGGTTCAAATATACGATTTGATGTTTTTCATTCCTAAGGCTCAGGAATCCCGGATATGTCTCTGCCAAAACCTCTTCGAACATCCGCTTGCTTCTCTTTTCCCAGTTCGGAACCATAGAATTCATGCTCTTATCCATGAGGCGCGTCGGTAACACGATACGCGGCTCAAACACCGGATACTTCTGGTCGAATACTTTCTGCGGGATAGGCCTCGTAAAGTAATACCCCTGTGCAAAGTCACACCCGATATTATGCAGGAAATCAACATGCTGCTTGGTCTCGGCTCCTTCGCACACAATCTGGACTCCCATGGTATGAGCCAATTCCACAGCGCAGATGATAATTCCCTTTACCCGGTCATGTATATCCGCTTCCTGCAAAAATACCTTATCTAATTTGATAATTCTAAGAGGAAGGCTGCCCAGCAAATTCATATTGGAATAACCTGATCCGAAATCATCCATGGCAATGGGGAATCCCTCTTCATCCAATTTGCTCAGCATCTGGAGAACGATATCCGCAATATCATTAAAGGCACTCTCCGTCACTTCAATTTCAATACAGTCATGGGGAATTTCATATTGATCCACGATGCTGTGAAAAGTCTCGTAAAATGCCTGGTAATAGAGGGTGACACGGGAAAAATTGACCGAAATAGGAAACAGCTCTTGTCCTTGCTCTTGACGATTATGCAGATATCTACAAACTTTTTTGAGCATATAGAAATCTAAGTCTGCGATTGAACCATTCTCCTCAAACAACGGGATAAATGAGTCCGGATACAAGGTGCCTTTTCCAGGCAGTTCCCACCGAACCAGTGCTTCCGCTCCAACGGTTCTCATATTGGACAGTTCCACTCTGGACTGAAGGTACAGCTCAAACTCCTCATTATCAAGGGCATGCTGCAGCTGCTCTTTCAATTTACGCTCCTGCTTCAGCTTTTCCAGCAGCTGCTCATCATACCAAACCAACGATTTATCAGCGGCTGTCTTTGCTGCTTTGTGAGCCATCTTGGCCTTATCCATAATGGTCTTAATCAATTCTCCGTTATTTTGAATTTGATATGCTCCATAAGTAAAACCAACACCTCCAAAAGGTTCCAGAAATGCCTGAGCCTTTGTAGTATGTTCCAGGATCTCCTGCAGCTCAGAAATAAATGTTTCATCTGCATCGGCCAGAAGAATAAAATCGTCTGCATCAAGGCGGGCGCATAGGTAGTTCCCATCTTTCCAATTTTTCAGCGCCGAAGCCAGGGCACACAAAAGCTGGTCTCCCTGGACGTATCCGACAGAATCATTGATCATCTTAAAATTATCAATATCGAATGCCACAATAATAAATCTGCTTTTGGCCTGTTGGCGCAGTAAGCTTGCGGCAGCCGGCTCAAAACCGGCCCGGTTCAAAAGACCAGTCAGTTTATCTGTAGATACGGCCGTTTCCAATTTTCTCTGATTACGCTTATTTACAATTAAAAAAACAACGATAGACACAAATAAAATGAAAAAGTACACCAATATAAAACCGATTAGTTTATGGTTTGAGTCCTGTTCGGCCTGCAGTACCAAACGGTCTGCCATCTCAAAATGCTGCTGGCTTAAATCATACAGCCTCGCATCGGAGGTACTTCCGGAACGTACAAAGTTTATCTCTTCCTTAATATTCTTCCAAACCTCATTCAATTCATATAGCTGATTCTGAAATTGCTTATTGTTGTTTTTTGTAAGGCCATAATCTCCCTTACCGGTCTGAAGATCATAAATGATTCCATCCAGATATGCAATCAGCCCGTCGTCTGGCTTACCATTCATCTCTTCCTTCACAAGACGCTGCGTGGCACCGCGGACTAATCCGGTATAATTGATAATGCGGGCATCCCCTACATTCCATAAGAGCATCACTACCAAGAGCAGAACTGCA
Source organism: Clostridium sp. chh4-2 (assembly GCF_002899675.1). GTDB lineage: Bacteria > Bacillota > Clostridia > Lachnospirales > Lachnospiraceae > CHH4-2. The sequence continues at coordinate 177,398 of NZ_PKUU01000005.1, forward strand.
AGCAGCCACATCCCTGTATACAGTTGAAATCCCCGCTTTGTCTTCATCGTATTAGTCCCCTATCTTCCATTCAGTTTAATCGTTGGTAACTATCTGACATTACAATAGCAAAATACAAATTTTCCACCAATTTAATGCTTTAATTGTAACCTAATTTTTTAAACAAAGCAACTAACTTTTGCTGCTCTTTCTACTATCATGGGACGCAAAAACATTATACATGGAATTCTTCCTTTTGCTGACTATGCTATTTATCCGCCCTCCGTTTTTAAGGCAGCTTGAATTTATTGCCACTGCCGTATTTCGGGGCGGTATGACCTTGAGAGGCGACAATCGCAGGTAGGAAGCGGGGCAGCCATATACAGTTAATCGCACAAAATGACTTCTATGCTACACTTTATAAGAGTCATTTTGAAAATGCGGGCTGATGGATAGTGCAGTTCGATATTATATGTAAAAAGGTCAGCCAATTTTTAGTCGGCTAACCTAGAATTTTCCCCATATATAACTCTCACAATAAATGAAGTTGATGTTACAGATTCCTGTAAGACGTGGTTGAACCTTAACGAAGTTTTTCTTATCTAAATTTATTTACACCGCCAATTAAAGCATCTTTTCAACTCCTATCCGACTTTTGTTCCAGCAAATTTATTGAATCCTGATACTCCTTCTCTACACTGATTTAATTATCAAGAACTCGATCAGCCTGCACTAGTTCCCTAGCCATTATTGATAACGTTTGTTCTCTTAACTCATTATTTGCTATTTGGGATACTAAAACATTTCCCAGATATGTATTTGCCGTCTCTACCATATTGGATTGAAATTTATTTGCAGACTCAACTGTTTTAGTGTACATTAAAATAAATACTGCGCCAACTGCATCTACTAATAATCCGCCAAGAAAACCTGAGACTATTACGATTAATTGTACTGAATTTTCATTTAAAAATATAGAGATAATAGTACTAGCTATTATGCCTATTCCAATAAATATAATAAATACCCCTATCGCAAATATTATTTTTGTATGAGCCAGATTAAGAGTGAGATATTTTTCTATATCTGCTTGTTTTTTGGATAGCTGTTTCAAAGCTTTTTCTTCGTTACTTAACCCTTTAATTTCTTCCAAAAAAATATCATCTTCAATTATACTTAATTCAAATTTTGAATCAACTTTTATCTTATGATTTTTATATAGATCTTTTAACTTACATATAATCCCCCACCAAAAACTATACTCCACCAAATAAACCATAGTGTATCAATTGTATTTTTGCTGCGACTATCTTTTAAGGTTGATAAAATATTTTTTTGCTTTTCTTTCAAAGTTTTTGTAATGCTTCCAAATTCTTTTTTGTCATCATTAGTAAGTTCTTGTTCATCTGAAGTTATTTCTTGACAGCTTTCTTTATTTATATCTCCCATTTCCGCCCTTCTTTCTATATTCTAAAATATCTTAATATTCCATTTTGTTTCTGATAAGATTCTACACGGACCTCATAATGTCTGGAAGGTGTATTTATTATTTCCAAATATCGAACTCATGCTTTACCTAAGTACATCATTATTTAATTGCTATTCGAAATATGTCAGGATGTTTTGTAAACGTTCTTCCAAATATTCAGCTATCAACGCCGTCATTTCTGTAGATGATTTGTCACGGTAATAGCTATCAAAGGCCTCATAATATCGCTTTCGATCAGCAAATTTCACATTGATTGGGGGATATCCATTCTGCATTAAAAAGAGATTAAGTATTAACCGGCCCGTGCGTCCATTCCCATCCACAAATGGGTGAATACCTTCAAATTCCAAATGAAACATAGCTGCCCTCTCAATCGGATGCATCTTAGTGTGGTCAAAGTCTCTCACTAACTTTTCAATTAATTCAGGCACTAATACCGGCTCTGGCGGCACATGAAAAGCCCCCATAATTCGAACTGGTATCCGGCGATAGATGCCTCTATCTTCTGGACGATCCATTAGAACCAACGTGTGAATTTGTTTTATAATATACTCAGTAAATGGTGTGTTATCCTTTACTATGTCCTGTACATACAAAAATGCGTCACGATGTCCAACAGCTTCAAGATGATCCTTCAACGGCTTTTTATCTATAGTGATACCTTCTAATACCATTGCTGTTTCCTGCAGAGTAAGCGTATTACCCTCAATAGCATTCGAGTTATAGGTATACTCAATAAGAAATTCCTCACGCAAACGTTGAATCTCTCCTTGTGTCAGAGGACGATGATTATTTAATTCATCCTTAAGAGCATCAATTCTTGAAAAAAGTGGTATGAATTGTTTCGGTATTTGTTTATTCCTATTTTTCCGACCATCTACAGGCTTAATAGCATCTACCGGAATCCTATATGATCGTCCTTTACGAATAATTCCCGGAATTATATTTTCATTGCATAATACTCGAACTCGGCGGTCCGAAATCCCCCATCTGTTTGCTGCTTCCTGTACGCTCATATATTCCAAAAGATCCACCTCCTCTTATACTACTATTATGATATCCTTTATTATACACAATTTTCGGAATAATACGCAAGGATATTTTTATATTTTTGCTTTTAATATTCCGATTTTCATTGTACGAATTCCATTAAGTTTAAACCCACCACCGCTTTTCGGTCTTCAAAATTCATACGCTATGATGCGGTACTGTTCACGAATATCACAGCATTCGTATTTGCTCTATTCATCCTCAAAGTAGGAAAATATCTGCAAGCCTCCTTCCCTTTTCATTCTTGTTCCACATCTCCAGACAATATTTCATCTTCAAAATACATACTGATACCTCTTTCTTTTAAATATCTGATTATGTTTAATAATTCCAGCGTATCTCTCAACACTCTGCTTACCGATTTAGTAAGTATTTAATCCATTTCTCCCTTATCCGCCTGCCTGATCATCCGCTCCAACCTGGTACATCTCTTTTTCGTAGCCCGCTCTTTCCATAATCATAATAAACACCAACAAATTGCCAATCATTATAATTTGATATTTCTTTGTGTGCTCAGGTATCATTCTAATTCTTCTTGCAAGGTCACAAAACCTCCAATCAACAAAAAAGACGCAAAGACCTCATCGTCCTCACGTTTAAATTAAGATTTTCATTTTTTCTATCCTGCCTATTCCTCTATCAACGGCTCCACAGGAACAGGTAAAAAATCATGTGTTGGCTTCGAATCAATCATATCCTAACACCGTTTACACTAAATACAATTCTTTTATATCCTCATTTTTTCCCCGTAATTTTTTCCCTTTTTCCATTCCAACACGCTGCAACAGGACTATGGACTCGCAGTGTCTGGAGTGTGTGATTCTGATTTCCAAAAAGCTCAAAAGGGCCTTTGCGTAAACGCCATAATCCACTCTAAATAACGAATCAACCTTTCTATTTGTAGACCGGTTGATGTGATGATCCTCCACAAAATTATAACATGATTTTATAGAACTGACGACTCCCGTTTTTTCCAGAAGCGCTTTTTTAGATATGTCCTTTGCTGGCCCCTTACTGCCAACAATAAAATTCTTGATACCACACTTCAGTGGCAATTCAGCATCAAAACAAATATATCGTGATCCATTAAAAATACTTTAACTAAGTATTTTCATTCACTCACACTATTGATGAAGTTGCTATCCCTGTTCCACGGTCGGCTCTTGAAATAATGTTGCATAATTGTCTATCCCCTTAGCTAATTTCTGATAATCTTCTGGCTCCGGCTTGTAAATGTACCATTCCCATTTACTTCTTTCATTCCATATGTGTGGTACCAATCCATCTCTAAACAAAGGATTATCATTTTTTTCAACTCCTAATACATCTTTAAACCTCAAAGTATAATTATCAACCTCTGCTTCACGATAATTGATCATCGTCATTTTTATACCATTATAACGATATCTTCCATCCCCTTCTAACTGCATGCGCATCCGAATATAGCTCCCGACCTTTACATAACACATCGAGGAAAAAAGTCACCTTATCATTATAGCAGCTCATCTTCAAAAAAAGTCATTCTACCACCTTTCTCCTTTGATGATAACCCATTTCGAAATATTCAGAATCCAGCATTATGTCAGCTTCCTATGTATTTATACATAGCTCAACAAATTTGAATTTATTTTATGGGTTTCCAACCTAATTCTGTATATATTTTTTTAACTTCATTCTGCAATACTGAACCGAACAGCCAAACTTCTTGTCTCCACGGATGACCTAAATACCCGTTTTCGAATTTTTCATCGATAAAAAAATAGTAATCCCCATCCGGATAAAATGATGGGAAAAAGGCATTATATCCGCCTCCTGAATATCTCTCATCATTAACCCATGTATCTTGTTGTTCTTGAATATTATATGGACTGAATACAAACGCACTGTGGTGCCAGTCTAACGCATACCATTTTCTATCATCTGATGTGCAACAAATCAGACATTTTCTGATTAAATCGTCCATTTGGTCAATTTGGCTCTCATTCATATTTTCTATTGCATAAATTGAGTATGGAGAAGCTATTTCAAATGGCAATGTGCCTTCTAAAGAATGACCTCTATATTCACAAGACGGCTTAAAATTCAACTTATCATAGACTTTATTCCAAATAGCGTTATATTCGGCATTATCGCTAATTAGCACTTTCTTTCACCACCTTCTTTGTACAAATTCCGATTTTCTCGCTTTATTCAACTTTTCAGTAAACTAAGAACTGTCATGTATCTGTAATATCACCAGGGGCAATATCATTCCAATTACCCTCAAGCATTTTCGTTAGTGCTCGATAAGTGATTTTTTTAGGAATGATTTTATTTCTAAAGGCGCTTGTCTCTGATTTAGCTGTAACGATTACAATCTGTGATTTCGGCAAAAAGGTTAATCTATGTATATCTGTACAAATTTCACTATTCAAATCACTTAAAATAGCTTTATCTAGTTGTAAACGAAAATCTTTATTGTATTTTGCTTTCAATATAAAATCATAAGTCATAATCATATAGTTTCCCTCACAATTCCGATTTTACGCCCTGTTCAACTTCCCGGTAAACCCAAAGTTGATTTTTCGCTGGTCCTATCACTCGTAGCACAGCCAAACGTCTACGGTGAAATCGGCTGTTTCATATGGGTCAGCATATACGTCAACTACAAAGTTACAGGAAATATGTCTGCCTTTATAAATCATAAGAATATATTCCTATATCATGCCAGTTAGCAGAAAATGAAATATAATCCCCTTTTTTCTTTTCCGAAGCTATTACGTCAATATCAAGCATATCTAGCCAGTCAGTATCAAAGCGTACATAGTAGACCTGATTATCCCTTTCTTCACATATGCCTACAAATACCTTTAATTGTTCCAATGTCAGTATTTCCCGTAACAATCAGAAGTATTTCCTGATACTCTAATTTATCTATGATAAATTGCACTTTTGTCCTCCAAATTCCGATTTTGCTGCACTGTTCAGCTTCCCTATAAACTGGAAGTTGGGGAATGTTTTATTCTGCTTCTTCCCACTTTAAATTTGGATACAACTCTCCGGTTTTGGCAAAATGCAGGACACATTCTGCTGCCAAATCTAAATTATCTATCGCATTTCGCTTTAAAACTGGCGTTTGACTTCCAATATTTACAGGCGCATCCTCTTGGGAGTCCTCATACTTCGGATTAATTGGCTGATACATATGAGCAATCCCATTCTCGTCCCATGTATTAAAGGCAAGTGCCACCCATCTATTCGCAATATCTACAGAGAGAAAGTCCTCCTCACCATATTCATCCAAAGCCAGCCACGCATTTGAAATCTGATTGTTACGAATATTGAAAATCAATTTATTTACTGCTTCTTGCGTGACCAGTTGCTCATCACCATTAAGAAAATGAATGGCAAGATTATCCATACTTATTGCCTCCTTAAAAAATTCCGATTTTATGTTCTATTTAACCGTCTGGTAATATCTTAATGGTTGTTATAGAAACAAAAATAGTCGCGGCATTTGCAACAATCGTACCCGTCCAGTTCATCGTTATCGTTCCAAAGACAGTGGACGCTGCAATAAACATTGTGTGAAACAGCACACACATAAATATGTAGCTTTTCCCTGATCCTTTGTAGACTGCTCCAAAGAAAAATCGCAAAGCTATACACTGAACAGCAAACATCCCAAAGTTAATTAGCCCATATTTATGATTTGTCCCAGGAATAAAGAAAAGAGGGATATGCCAAAAAATCCAAATGCCCCCGGTAAAATAATACGGAAAAGCCGTCCATGTCATTATCCACACTTTTTATCTGCCACAGAATTGTGTTACATGCCATTTGATTGTCTTTCCCATACATTTCAAGTATTCTTTTACATTGTCTGGGAGCGACATTAAACATGGGATTTTAGCTATATCTATTTGCTGAAAATCGACATGATTTCTTCTGAAAATTTCCTCCACTTGATTTGTGTCCATGCATAACACCACCTTTATCGCAAACAATTCCGATTTACCGCGCTATTCAGATCCCCTATAAACAACGATCTATCTTATTAAAATTATTTATTATTCTCTGGAAATTCTTGGGGCAATGGCAGCCGAACATGAGGTAAACTTTTAAGGTCACATGCAGAATATTTTTTGTAATTTTCACGTCCTTGAGCCAGTGTCATATGATTTGCTCCACTATACGCTTCTGAATTTTCTTCAAACACATCATTTTCCCAAAAACAAACAGGACATATATCCCATCCAATTTCTTCCACTGTCCCAACAAGAGTATAGTAACCACAACATTTACATTTATGTCGTTGTTCCATTAACCGCACCCCCACATAACTTAATATAATCCCGATTCATCACCCCAATAAATAGGATTTTACATACAAGACAAAATCCACTCTTTAACTTTAGAAGAACTCTCGGAAAGTGAAATATCAGAAGTATCAATTTTATTCTCAATTAATAAATGTTGATACTTCATATTCATTCCTTTCATCGCATTTATAAAACCATACGCCCTTTCACCTGCATTCTTCCATTCGGGTCTTGAAAGTAATCTGGATTCCAGTTCTTCATTGGAACAATAGAGAGTTAAGAAATGAACATCAAAGGTATCTATTGCAAATGAAGTCAAGTTTTCCGGCAAACCGAGACCTGCATGAAAGATAGCCACAGACACACCGTTGTTTGTAATGTCGTTTGCCAATTTGAACCACAGGTCATAGAATTGCCCCGTATTTTCCATATTGAATATTTGGGGATGCCATAAAGAATCGCCATCCAAACAAATAACCTTGTCCATTGTTCCCGCTAACATTTGGCAGATTGCAGATTTGCCACATCCGCTTGCACCACCAATTAAAAATAGATGCTTTTTCATAGTGTATCTCCCATCAAACTTCTGATTTAAGGAATATATTGAATCTGCTAAGCAATATGCCTTCAAATTACATTGGCATTCAGTTTTCATTCAGACAGCCAATCATCCATGCAAACACGCTCCTGTGGCTGTCTTTTCCTCAAGATATGCCCATATATATCTTAACATCAATTATTCAATAAATGCACACATTTTTGATATATTTATATCTTAAATTTTTCATCCACAATAACACTTGAATATAATATTCAGTATCTATAATTTACTCCGGCCTTCTGCGCCTGACTCATCTGATCCTTCCGATCTATCAAATACACCTTACTCCCCTTCTTGAACCTTGCCCCAGTCTGCTTAAACCAGAAAGGTACATCATATTCCACACACTGTTCCATGGAATCAAGTATCCAGGCGAAGTCGCAGATTCTTGCGTCCGGCCCGGACTCTCCTCCGCAAGTAACCCCTTGTATCTTCCCCGTGGCCAAATACTTCCGAATATCAATCTGTTCCAGCATCGGCTCATGAATTACAGTCCGATGTTTGATCGGCAAATTCAGAAACAGAGGAAGACGGTAGTCAGCCCGGTTCTGGTTCTCACAGGTACAACAGATTGTCACATTCTCATATCCGCTTCCCCAGTCCCCCGGTAATTCCAGCTCAAATCGGTGTGTGCGTTTGGTAATAATAACCAAATGCAAATCGCTGCGCCTGCGAATGATATCCCATGCTTCCTCACGCCATTCATCTGCCTCATCCAGAAAGAAATCAGCGGTCATACAGGTATACACACTCTCACCATCCGGCTACAACTTGTATTCCCCCTTGCGGTTACGTTTTATTGGCATATTTTCAAACACATGCATGGACAGCCTCTTCTTTTTTACCGTTTAAATCAGCTAATGGCCGATTCCCTGTCCCTTATGTCCTGCCGCTACAAAAATCCCGGCAATGTATTCCGCATTCATTCCGATGAATCCCAGAATTTCTCCATCCTCCTCGTACACATATACATCCTTACCTCTTCTCTCTGCTATATCGGACCAGCCTCTATCACGCAAGTCCCAAAAGAACGTTTGTTCGCTCGCAAAACTGTTGGTAACTATGTACCACCGAAGCCCATTCTTTACCTCCATATGCTTTTTCATTTTTATGGTGTTGTTTTTATCCATTTTTCACTGCCAAAATCCCATCACCCAATTTCATTTATATTACGTAAAAAAGGCCAGCCATTTTTTCGTCAGCTGACCTTGAATTTTCCCATATATCACTGAAATACCTTCCTGCATCTATGGAAGGGGGCTAAAAATCAGAGCTAAAAACGGCCATTTTTTGCCCTGTATTTTGCTCGATTGTCGCCCAAAAGCTAATATATATTGTTGTTTAACACTCTATTTTTTCTTCAAACCACAATTCTGCATCATTATCACCGACTCCACATGTGTGGAGTGTGCGAAAAAGATTACTGGAAAACACAGTTAATCCTTGACGTAACCTTTTTATCATCACGCCATCACATTTAATTATCTAATTTGACACCTAATTAGTGGTTCAATTATCTTTTTTAACTCCTTTATTTCATGAGCCTTTACATAGTACCCTAAATTAATCATTGTTTGTGCGCTTGTATATATTTTTTGTTTCATTGGTATATCTATAACATTAATATCTCCCTCGATACTCATTGTTGGCCCTGCAAATAGAATTCCTAAAAAGATAATTCTTTTCGCTCCTAAATATGTATTCCCCTGTTTATCTGAATACCCATTTTCATCTAATATATAAATTGGTGAACCCGACGAGCCTGGAAAACAAGCCATATCGACCAGACCTATACTTTTTTCATTAAAATCATATCCCGGATGGGCAGCTGTAAATCCTTTTCTAAAGATAGGATAATTATGTGTTGCATCCCATAATCCATTGGGATAACCGACCATAACCACCTCTTCTAATGCTGCAAGTTCATTTAGCTTAGAAATATCATAAATCAATGTTTCTTCATTTGCGATATAGAACACCTCTTTTCCAGTTCTTTCTTTTACCTCTTGGAACAACGGATTAACAAGTGTGCAGCATATATCATGAGTAGGGTGAAATATCCATTTACTATGAAACGTCACATCAAAATTGTCTTGTGAAGCTTCATTCCCCTCCCTTAAATGCAATAAAAATTTCATCGGTTCATCTGGATTATTGTTCACAACATGCTTATTTGTAACAATTGCAGGTACTATATACTCTCCAAATTTAAAATTGAAGAAAAATCCTGTTCCTGATGATCCGTCAGTACATTCTAATCGCACTGTATTATAAAGCAATTGTTCCGAAATACTAATTGGTTTCATTTTCTTTCTCCTCCCACAAATATAGGTAATTATTTGTTTGCATTTTTCAACAATCGTACAATGCATTATTTTGTCATTCGACACAATTCGACACAAACCTCGCAATGAGGCGTCATCGGGAACAAATCCACCCCCCAAGCCTCCTTCGCCACAAATCCTTTCTTCTCAAAATACCTCAAATCCCTCTCCAATGTCTCCGGCCCACAGGATATATACACCACTTTTTCAGGCCCCATCTTCGCTACAGAATCAATAAATTCTTCCGTACTTCCGCTTCTTGGCGGGTCAAGAAATACGACGTCCGCCTTTTCCCCGCGTTCCGCCATATTTGTCATGAATTTACCTGCATCGTTACAATAAAACTGGATATTCTTGATCCCATTGCATTTGGCATTCTCGACCGCATCCTTAACCGCATCCCGGTTTAGCTCCACTCCGATCACCTGTCCGGCCTTTTTGCTTGCCACGATTCCAATTGTGCCAATTCCGCAGTATGCATCGATCACCCGCTCCTTCCCGGTCAGTCCGGCCAGCTGGATGGCTTTTTCATAAAGTACTTCCGTCTGAACCGGGTTGATCTGGTAAAAGGACTTGGAGGAGATCCGGAAACGGCAGCCGCACAGCACGTCCTCAATATATCCTTTTCCAAAAAGCGTCTTTTCTTTATCTCCCAGCACCATGCTGGTATTTCTGTCGTTTACATTCTGTATGATTGTGGTTATTTCAGGATGTTTTTCCCTGAGCGCCTTCACAAAATTATTTTTAGATGGAAATATAGGGGATGCGGTAACGAGGACTACCATGATCTCGCCCGTTGCAAATCCTCGCTTTACAAGGACATGGCGGAGGAGACCGTAGCCGCTGTCCTCATCATAAGTTCTGATTTTAAATGATTTCAGCATTCCGCGTATTGTACCGATGATTTCATCTGCTTTTTCATCTTCAATCCAGCATTTTTCCACGGGAACGAGGATATGGGTTCCTTCCTTATAAACGCCGGAAATCACGTTTCCTTTCGCATGACCGAATACGGCATGTACCTTGTTTCTATAAAAATATGGGTTCTTCATCCCGATAATCTTATTTACTTTACAATGCTTTTTCAAAAGCTTTTCCAACATTTCCTGCTTTAACGCCAACTGTTTTTCATAAGGCATGTCCAGATACTGACAACCTCCGCACTGTTTTGATACAGGGCATTTGCTTTTTTTCTTCTTCTCATCCATATTCGATTCTCCCATTATCTCTATTTTTACGTTATTAACCCTTCTGAGCTCACAAAAAGCAGCATCCTGCTGCCCTTCAGTCTGATAATTATAAGCGATTCCGACGGTAAGTGCAATTCCTTTCCTCGTGATATTAAAAAACAGGTAACAGCATTCCGATAATTGCGCCTGCTCCGGCAGTTTCCATGGGCGTTTCTATTCCGTTTTTGCGCATAAGTGATTCTAAATGTGCAGGATTTTTCTAAAAACCAAGGAACACGTCCAAACTCGTTTCACTCAAACAGGTGGACATGTTCCTTGAACGAAAAATTCTGCGCATTAAGAATCGCTAATACCCTGCAAAGTCATAGGCACGCCCATGGAAACTGCCGGAGCAGGCGCAATTATCGGAAGGCTGTTACAAAAACAGGGCTGCACCGCAGCCCCATTTTTTATATCTCCCTGGTATTCACTTTCAGCCATTGGGCCTCTTCTTCCGTCAGATAAGGCGCAATCTTTTCATAAACCGCCTTATGATACGAATTCAGCAGTTCAATATCCCGTTTATCCATCAGATTCTTATCGATCACATCCAAATCAATCGGCACATAGGTCAGATATTCGAATTTCAAGAACTTTCCAAATGCATTTTCCTCATCCTCCACGCAGAGGATCAGATTCTCCGTGCGGATTCCGTGACTTCCTTCTATATAAATGCCCGGTTCATCGGAGCAGATCATCCCCGGTTCGATCACGCAGCTGTCCTGGCGTTCAGGCACCATCTTCCAGCGGATTCCGTTGGGGCGCTCGTGGACATTGAGCAGATAGCCGATGCCATGACCGGTGCCGTGGTCGAAATTCAGCCCTTCTCTCCAAAGCGGCTCCCGGGCCACATAATCCAGGTTCAGTCCCCTGCATCCATGCATAAATTTCACTCCGCCCAAACGCAACATGCTCATAGCGACCAGAGTAAAATGCTTCCGTTCCTCATCGCTCACCGGCCCCAAAGCGACCGTTCTGGTAATATCTGTAGTTCCCTCATAATACTGGCCGCCGGAATCCACCAGATAAAGCCCCTTTGGCTTCAGCTCCGCGCAGCTTTCCTTTTCTGCATGATAATGGCACATGGCCGCATTGGCTCCGTATGCAGAAATGGTGGAAAAGCTCAGATCCAGACATCCCTGGTCCTTTCTCAGCATTTCCAGATAATCGGATACGCTCACTTCGTCCATTGGAATCACGCCGATGTTCTTTTTCAGCCAGCAGATGAATTTTGTCATGGCAACGCCGTCTTTTATATGAGCTTTTTTCATATTGGCAATTTCCACAGGATTCTTGACCGCTTTTGCCATGACCGTTGGATTCATGCTGTCAATTACACGGTTAGAGGAATCCAGCAGGTTACAGACCGCAAAATTGGTTTTCCCCTTTTCCAGAAGAACCGATTGATTGCGGCACGATTTTACAAACTCATAGACTTCCTCATATGGCCTTACCACAACACCCAGGTTGGACAGATAACTGCGGACTTCGTGATTTAATACCTGTTCCTGGATGAACAGAATCACCTCGCTTTGAGTAACTGCGGCATATGATAACACAACCGGATTACATGGAACGTCATTTCCCCTGATATTAAGAAGCCACACGATATCATCCAGAGTTGTAAGAATATGCAGTGTGGCCTTGGCCTTTTTCATCTCATCTCTAAGCTCCGCAATCTTTTCTGCCGCCGGTTTTCCCGCATAAGCTTCTTCCAAAATCCATACCGGCTGCGAGCTGAGCTCAGGACGGTCTTCCCAGATCATGCCCACCAGGTCTTCTTCAAAAGAAAATGTTACCTTTTTCTCTTCCAGCGCCTCCGCAAGAGTTTCTCCCATACCACAGTTGACCACTCTTCCGTCAAATCCCAGCACTCCCTGTTCCGGCATGACCTGTTCCAAATACTCTTCCACGGTGGGAACTTCAGGCTGCCCCATTTTTTCCAATATGATGCCGCTGCCTTCCAGTTCTTTGGCCGCCTGCACAAAATACCTGCCGTCGGTCCATAAGCGGACTTCCGTTTTCGTCACAACCGCTGTTCCTGCAGACCCGGTAAATCCAGTCATATACTCACGGCATTTAAAATAATCTCCCACATACTCGGACTCATGAAAATCAGACGTGGGAATCAGATAGGCATCTATGCCGCGTTTTTCCATCAGTGATTTCAAGCGTTCAATCCGTTTTGTTACTTCCATTTAATTTACCCTCCAGGGATTCTCCCCGCCATTTATAGTATCCACACAGCTCTTGATGGACAGCTCCACCATATCTCCCACCGCCTTATCCGTAAAAAATGCGGTGTGAGGCGTCATTAAAACATTTGGCATCGCATTTAAGACAGCCATTTCGTGATGCCCTACCGGTTTATATTTAAAATCTTTATAATAGATCTTTCCTTCATTTTCTATTACATCCAGGGCTGCTGCCCCCACCTTTCCGGACTCCAAAGCCTCGATCAGGTCTTTAGTGTGAATGAGAACGCCTCTCGCCGTATTGACAATCACAACCTTGTCCTTCATCTGGCTGATGGTCTCTTTTCGGATCAGATGATAGGTTTCCTCCGTAGCCGGAGTATGGAGAGTGAGCACGTCACACTGTTTCCATAATTCTTCCAGCGAAACATATTCAGCATACTGTTTTACACTATCTTTCTGATACAGGTCATAGGCCAGAATCCTGCACCCGAAACCGCTCAGATTGCGGATTACCGTCTCGCCGATCCGGCCGGTTCCGATAACCCCAACCGTCATGGAACAAAGCTCCCGGCCGCGGATTTCTTCCAGTCCGTAATCCTGGCCGATATACCGTGTCATGATCGCTTTCATTTTCCGGATAGCCATTAAAATGCTCATCACCGCATATTCTGCAACCGTATGTGCGGAATATCCCACATTGGACACCACAATCCCCAGTTCCGAAGCCCGCTTGCAGTCAATATGTTCAAAACCAACCGTTCTGGTAGAAATGACCTTCACACCAAGCTCATGAAACGTTTCAACCGTCGCCCCATCGATAGGCGTTGTAATTGTGCTCACCGCCTGGCATCCTTTGGCAAATTCCAAATTCCTCCCGGACGGGCTGTATGGGCAGGTAATAATCTCCACCCCATATTTTTTTCCAAATGATTCAAAAAATTCAAGCTCATCTTTTCTGCAGTTAAATGCCGCTATCTTCAATCCTGATCCTCTCCTTCTCTCATGGCATCCTCGATCGCCGCCGCTATTCCCTCGCTGTAAGTCGGATGAGCGCGCATAGCCATGGAAAGCTGCTGTGCCGTCAGGCCGTTTGCGATGGCAGTTGCCATCTCTCCGATCATATCCGTCGCCCTCGGACACACGATCTGAGCTCCCACGATGTTGTTGGAATACGCTTCAAAAACCAGGCGGATGAAACCATTTTCCTCTCTGGAAATGATGGATTTACCATTTCCGTCCATAGAATACTTTCCGCAGCGCACCTTCATCCCCAGCGCCTTTGCAGTCTCTTCCGTGATTCCGACCGTAGCGATCTCAGGGTCCGTGTAAATGCAGTTTGGCACGATGGGCAGTCTGGCAAACATTCCGTTTGGAACTACCGACAGACGGATGCTGTGGGACTTTCCTGCGATCTTCTCCACCACATAGGTTCCCTGCGCTGCTGCCACGTGGGCCAGCTGAATGGGTGCGATCACATCTCCAATTGCATAGATACCTGATTCACTTGTCATAAATTCAGAATCCACTGCCAGCCGGTTATCCTTCATCTCAAACCGGACATCCGCTCCGAACAGCTCATCCATGCAGGGAGTTCTGCCTACCGACATAAGAATCTGCCCCGATTTTATGCTGAGTTCCTGGCCTTCATACTGAATATGACAAGCCAGTCCCTCTTCTTCCGTGATCTCTTTCACTTTTGCACCACAGTAAATCGTGATCCCTTTTTCCCTCAGTTCCTTTTCCAGTTCCTTTGCCACGACTTCATCCATAGGCCCCAGCAAATGACTTCCCTTTTCTATAATGGTCACTTTCGAGCAGAGCGAATTAAAAATGGTGGCGAATTCCACGCCGATCACCCCGCCGCCGATTATCGTTAAGCGGTCAAAATTCCAATTGGTAGCGGCCAGCAGCCGGTCGCTGTTTAACACTCCCGGAAGGTCCGCTCCCGGAACCGGAATGCTGGATGGCTTTGCGCCGGTAGCGATTATTATATAATCTGCTTCATAATAGTCTTTTCCATCCACACTTCTGACTTCAACCGTTTTATTCCTTCGAATCGTCGCAGTTCCGGTTATTAAATCGATGTGATTCTTCTCAAACAGATGATGAATCTCATCCCTGTACTTCTTCACCGCACGTTTTTTATAATCCTGTATCTTTCCAAAGTCAAATGAGATGAAGTCCGTTGATACACCAAAATCATCACATGTCTGAAGCATGGAAAAAATGCTGGAGGCATGGAGCAAAGCTTTTGTAGGAATGCAGCCGCGGTTCAAACACACCCCGCCCAGCTTTTCCTTCTCTATTACAGCAACCTTCATGCCGAAGCCCGCCGCTTTAAGA
Source organism: Clostridium sp. chh4-2 (assembly GCF_002899675.1). Classification (GTDB taxonomy): domain Bacteria; phylum Bacillota; class Clostridia; order Lachnospirales; family Lachnospiraceae; genus CHH4-2. The sequence continues at coordinate 192,912 of NZ_PKUU01000005.1, forward strand.
GCAGCCGTATATCCGCCCGGCCCTGCCCCAATAATAATCAAGTCATATTTAATCGCCATATACAAGTCCTCCTTTTCACATATTAGGATTATAATAAAGAAACAGAAAAGGTGCAACAGTTATCCCAATTGATTAATTTTTCACGTAAAAATCCTCCGGAACGGCTAACACACCGGTCCGGAGGACTTAATATTAAATCATCCCGTCTATAGCGAGATATTCCCCTTGGCCCGCGCCTTTCTGTCCCGAATGGACAAAATTACAGGAACCATAAACGCTGCCAGAATTCCGCCTGCAAAGCCATTGTTATACAGATTCATGCCCGCATAAACACTTCCCACATTAAGAGCCATAGAAGAATGAAGGAAACCGGCCAACAGCCCGGCGAATACCCCAAATTCTCCCGCGATGGGCGCCAGAGTAGTGGAAAACAGCAGCGCCAGCATAGGCCCCGGATCCGTAATATTCCAAATCTTTAAAAAGCTGGCCAGCAATACCCCCACCATGATCGGCGCGATATTCCTGAGATGTTTCCCCGTAGCGCTGAATCCAACGATTGTAAAAATCCCGCCCAAAGTTGGCCCGTTTAAATCGCCTCCGATCAAAGCCACAAATGCGGTCGCAAATAATCCATTAATCCCCATGTTCATCAGTACCGGGGCCAGCCCCTCGCTTTTCACATAATCGGTACCGCCCAGCCCATAAGTTGACAAAATATGGCGGTAGCGTTCAAATACATGGCGTGAACTTGCCACTGCCGCTATAATCAGCCCCATAAAAAAGATGGTCAGCAGCCAGATAAACAGCTCATTATAACCGGTAGCCCAAATCAGCCTGCTCTCAGTCTGAATACCAAACGATTTAAACAGGGAAATGATTACGGTAGCAATAATGCCGGAAGAAAACCCTACGTTATAAAGGGAATATCCCTTGTGGGTGTAATACACATGAGTGGACAACGGCGGAAGCAAAAAGCCGATGGTAACTCCCACAAATAAACTGAGCACAAGCCTTACGAGCATAGGCAGATTCCCGATCTGCATCACCTGGGTGATGATAGGCGACAAACTGGTACCGTAAAACCCGATATAGATATATCGCGTAACAGAGGTTTTATGATATTTGGAATAAATCCAAATTCCCAATAAAATAGTCCAGATATTCAAAATATTCTTTCCAAACAAAGAGAAACCGAACATCAGAAAACTGGAGGTAATGGTATGTCCGTCCATCTCCATTCCTAAAAAATACACGATCCCAATGCACATATAGGTCAGCAGGCTGGCATTAATAAGAGCTGCCCCCACGCCCCCGATGGCAATATAATCCGTAATCAGAAAATCCGGTTCCTTGATAATCGTAATAATGCCTTCCACAATGCCGGAAGGAGACTGTAAAAATAACCCTGCAACCATAAAAAATGTGGGGAGCAAGGCAAGCACCATAAATTTCTGCTTATTTGTAAATGGTTGGCCTGTCTGTCTGATGCGTTCAACAATCTTTAACATATAGCTCTCCTTAATTCAAATGTATCGGTATAATTTTCTATTATATAAAAATACCGGCAGACCTTATCGATCAAAGGTTTGTCGGCATTCACCTGCCATTTTTATATCACAGCTTCAGGTGTTACGCATGAATCGATTATATCATAGGCAAATCTTTCTGACCATTTATTTTTTACGGAGCCAGAAATTTACTGGCCTTTTTTGCAGGATTTTAAAAGAAATGGTTTCAGGCAAATAAAATAAATGTAAAATTTTTTAAATTTTCTCTTTTCAATCTGCAATTCATTTGCTATAATGATATAAGCGGAGTATGGCGTAGCTTGGTAGCGCGCTCGGCTGGGGGCCGAGAGGTCGCAGGTTCAAATCCTGTTACTCCGACTTATATGATTCCTTGACATCCCTTGATTTCTTAGAAAATCAAGGGATTTTTATATTTTATAGAGGGGGAAACTTAAATGTCAATACGGACATTTGAACGAGCGGTCGAAAAAATAAAGCAATCGGGTGGGAGCGGTGTATTACATATTTCATGGTAAATCGGAACTGGCAGTTTCCTTTTAGGGAAATGAACGGAGGCGTTTGTATTATGATGGATTGGGACGGATTTAATTTTAATGAACCATATATGGGTGAAAAAATCGATAAGATAAATGATGTTATTCTACCTATGCAATATATAAATTTTATGAAAAAGCATAATGGGGGAGAAGGAGATATCGGAGAAACATGGTTGATACTCTTTCCGTTGGAGACTTTACAAGAAATAAATGATGATTATTGTATGGATGAATTTTTGCCGGACCATATCGTCATAGGGACGAATGGAAATGGTGAATTATACGGAATTGATAAAAATGGCGATTATTTTAATGTGCCGGAAATTATTGAAAAAGAGTATATTTCACTTCTGGGAAATGATATTGAAAAACTGCCGGATAAGATAAATGAACTTTGGAGGCAGCATAGTAATTAACTTTCATTTACAGGGGGAAAACGGTATGTCAACAGAGAAATCAAGGATGCATATAGAAGAAAGACGCATTTTCAGATATACCCGGGCTGACGCATGGGAATATACGATATCACAGGTCGATGTGATGGAAGGTGTAGAGAAAGGAAATGTGAGGTGCCTGTATTTTAATACACCTGGCATGCATGCCGACACAATCGTCGATTCCTGCTTTCTTACTGTTAGTCAAGAATGTATCGACCAGATTAGGAATGTCATGCTCAACCACTTGGACATTTGCAGATATGATAAAATTGAATTTCCAGCTGTTCTGGATGGGTTTATCAATACGTTTGAATTTGCGCCTGATAAATCTTTTTCCAATATAATTACTGTTTTCAATATCTCAGCATTCAGAGACGGTGCGAATGTGGCAATCTTTGGCAATCCTCCATACAAAGGAAAAGCGGTGCTGAATTTATTTGATGAAATATCAAACATACTTTTGGTTCATGGTGTAAGCCCAAAATATCTTGCGTTGGATTCTTCTGCTTCTGTGTAATGCGTTTTTTCAAAGACGGGGAATACTCTAATTCAATTTTAATAAGGAGGCGGCATAATGGGACCTAGAAAGAATGGCTGGAACTATACGAGCAGGTGAAAGAAAAAACGGTTTGACCTGTGGATTTGAATACCTATTTTGAATTGGAGGTGATCGCCAGTAAGCAGTTGGCGGTGATGGACATTGGGCTATGCTCCCTCCCCAGCGGGCGGGTACTTGTGCGTGAACCGTTGGTTTATCTGGGGGTACGGGACAGCCAGCCCTATTTCCAAACTGTTCCTGCTGGAATCTATCGGACAGAGGTGGCTGTAGTTAAGCCGGACGGCGATGGCGGCTGTGCCCGGTATACCGCTTCCCTTGGACAGAGATATAATGTAAAATGATATGATAGAGATAATAAATAATACACACAAAAAGAGGAACCTAAAAACCACAAGAAAGAACCAGAAGCTATTTATCTTTTTCAGCCTCTTTTTTCTCTTGATTTTGCTTTTTTTCTTCCCTTTTCTCTTTAATCCTCTGTTTTATTTTAAAAAATAGTTCTATTGCCATCTGATTTGCAATTTGTCCCATGTTCCGCCTCCAAAATTCTGATTTAAGTAAATTATATTATATATAAATATAAAATACAATGCAGAATGTCTATAAACGCACATGTAATCCGGCTCCTCAATTTTTATTCTGCAATTCCCACTCCCTAATAATAGGATTCCATTCCAGCCCTTTCATTTCAACACCGGCTTATGGGACTTCACAATTGTTTCACAAATTTTACAAACTTTTATCACAATATAGCAGTATATTATATTCATCAACAGGTTAATAAACCTTTTATATAGACTCTTTTTCATACTCTGGGCAGTTCCGTATTGGGACTGCCCTCCTCCTTGTTTAATCCGGGATTTTCCAGGTTAAATCATCTTAAAGCCAATGTATTAGAACATATAAATCATTCCAGTCTTTCACATTTCCTGAGATTGCAGGTTTACCTTATTTGTGATATTGTATTTACTAACATACAATACTTTTGAAACATGCCCTAAAATTATATACCTGGAGGAGTTACATGAAAACAATTATAAGCTTTGATTTAGATATGACATTATTGGATCACGGAACGTGGACCATTCCCGACAGCGCGTTGGCCGCATTGGAACAGCTGCGTAAAAACCATATTATCGCCCTGGCCACAGGACGGGACATGGATAACTATTACAGCCGTCTATATGCCGATATGGTAAAACCGGACGCGATTATACATATGAACGGGACTAAGATCACTGTAGGAGACCGGTTAATCTATGAACATTATATGGATTCACAGCTTTTAAAAGATGTGATGGAATACGCAGAGCTAAAAGGCCACAGCATAGGCGTCACCATCGGTGATGACGATTACTACATACATCCGGAAAAAGTGGTGGAACACGATATGAGACGATGGAATGAATCCGGCAGAAACTTCAAAGATCCCAGCAGCCTGATGATGCTGGGCGTGCGCACATTAGCTTACATCGGAGACGAGGCCGGAGCCAGAGAAATCGAATCACAGTTCCCGGAATTGAAACTGTTGATGTTCGCCGGACGCTGCGGAGCTGATGTTGTGGAAAAAAAGGCATCGAAAGCCCAGGGGCTGATCCGTCTCTGTGAACACTTTAACATCCCATTGGAGCATACCTTTGCATTCGGAGACAGCATGAATGACTATGAAATTGTTGAACAGGCGGGAACCGGAATCGCTATGGGAAATGCATTGCCTGAATTAAAGAAAGCCGCCGACTATATAACCACTGCCATCGATCAGGATGGAGTTTGGAATGCCTGCAGGCATTTTGGATTGATAGAATAAGATAGATTAAGACGGTGAGCCGCTGGAATGGGGAATGAAAGCCGCCGGGAAAACCGGCTGTACGCTTTCTATCCCCGGTTCCCTCGTCTGTGTATGTATTCCGCCACTCCGGCATATCACAAGTTTATTGGATCAGTGCTCCGTCATCTCCGAACTGATAGGTTACGCCGTCAATGGTTTTCTCGCCGGTCACCATATAGCCATCGGCATTGAAATAATAGTCTTTTCCGTCGATTCTTGCAAAGCCATTGGTATAACAGGTATCGTCTGACATCTGATACCGGCAGCCCTTATCACTCTTCTGCCAGCAGCCGGTCACTTCTTTCCTTTCAGCTGCCCTAGTTTCAGCTTCTGTGGATGTAGTGGTTCTGTAAGGACATACGCCATCTGAATGAAGATGGGCCGGATTGCCATCGCAGTAATAATGTTCGGAATCATGGCCGCTCCGATTCTGATTGTTGTGATGTCCATGGCCGTAACCTGTTCTTCCCGAATGGGCGTTGGCCTCAATCAATACTGATGACGGCAGAGTCACGGTAACAGCAGCTGTAAGAAGCAGACAGCTGATCATTCCTGTTGCCAGCCGTTTCATATTCTTTTTCATTTTCTTTTTCCTCCTGCATCTTGCTTTTTTACTATATTGTGGTACAATAAAGCCTATGGGGATATAGCTTAGCTGGGAAAGCGCTGCGTTCGCAACGCAGAGACCGCGGGTTCGAATCCCGTTATCTCCACTATTTATATGCCGGACTCCTGAGATTATAAGGTTTCCGGTATATTTTTTTGCTCTGGTTCTCCGTTCTGGATCATTGAATCTTACGCCATGACAGCCGATTGCCGCCCCATGTTTATATCGATTATATCATTACGGAGGAATTCAGGCCACTGGTATTTTCATATTTATTATTTTCCTATGCTTTTTATTCCCTTATCTTCCCCTCTTCTTTCTTTTATAATGAGATCCGGCCAGTTTAACCGGCCTTCTCCTCTTAATCAATAGCAGTAATAATGATAAGATGTTTTTAAATATACGCCTTTTCCCTGTTTTCCGCCGGATTGATAAATGACGCAGGAAGGCAGTACGCTTCCATGTTCTAAGAGAATCCTGGCATTTTTCCAGTTCTGTTCCGTTGGTTCCCGGTCATAGTTGCCGTCCCAAGTGCAGGCATACTGTCCTTTTTGGAAGACGACGTCTTTTATTGTATTAGGAAATTCTTTATGAGCAACCCGGTTCAGTACCACGGATCCTACATAAATCTGTTCTTCATCGGGATAGCATTGGGCCTCTCCCGCCAGTAAATGAGCCATGATGTACAAATCTTCCCGGCTGTAAGAGACCGGTGTTTCTGATAAATACTCCGATTTTATATAAGCATATCCTCTGCATGTGGTTACCATGCTCCAGCCATCGAGATCTAAAACCAATTCGAATTCTGTATTTTGAAGCGTCTGACCCACGATTCTGGAATGTGTGTTGGGTTCTTCCCGGATGTTGACGCCTTCTGCTGCCGCATATCTGCACGCAGTATCTGTGACATATGGTAATTTCATCTCAAACTGTGCTGCTGTCACCGCAGTTTTTTCAACCGATTCTTCCGCCTGCGCCTTGGCAGGCGTGACGCTTAAATCTAAAACAGTTAATATTATTAATAAAATTTGTTTCATCAAATCCTCCTAAGCAGTCCTTTCAGAGGATTACCGGTAATCCATTTTTATCTATATAAAACCTTGCGTTTGCAACCGCAGGTATTATAATTCCTTAACCGGCGATTCAGCTTTTGGCTTCCTGTTTCCGATTGATGTTCTTCATATATTTCAATAAGTCTTTTTTCATGTCCTTATAATTATCTTTTTGGTTCACAATATAGTCGCCTTTTCTCTTAAAAAAATCTACGATCCAATCATCCAGATCGATATCCGCTTGAAATGAATAAGCCACAAGAGCGGTTAACGAGGCTTTATTTCCCTCATCCAAAAGCGTTGAATTATTATCCACATTTAACGTCAAATCCTCAAGCACTTCCAGATACTGTTCCATATCTTCGTCCGTCACATTCTTGCATACATTCTCTTTGACGAAACGGATCAGGCTCAAATCAGGGTCTGCCTGTGTTTCTCCTCCTTCTATACAGAAATAATTCATCATAAGGCGTTCCAGAAGCCTTAACTTTTTAATCACAGTACTTTTGTCCTTTGTGGACTTATTGGCATCCAGATGGTCAAAGGATTCATTTTCACATTCCGGAAGTTCCGCACAGTGGAGCGAATTGACAAATTCGCGTAAGAACCCGGAAAACCTGTGATCCTCAAGCCCAAGCTTTGTGAATTTACGAAACAGAGTAAACCAGATAAATGAATTCTTGCTGTTGAATACCTGTCCTGCTTCTTCGTCCACGATTTTCATTAAACGGTCCAGATTCTCCTCTAATACCGTAAATTCTTCTTTACAGGCGTGTTCATTCAGATATTCTCCCATCTTTTTGCTCTGCTTTTGCCAGTTATCCAGATGAAACATGGCCATCACCGATTCGGAAACAACTCTGTCGATCACGCCTTTCTTCTTTTCATTCTCCGTATAGTTCCCGCAATCTTTGAAAAAGCGGTGGGAACCCGATATATTCTTTACATATCTTGCGACTGAATCCATATAGGTGATGCTGCTCTGAGTGGCATTCATGGACTTTTGATGGTTATATCTGCGAATGTGGTATCCGATCTCCTCGTCTGTGCAGTCTAAATGCTTGACCACATCCACCGGATAATTATCAAATTCTTCTTTCAATTTTTCAGGAAGATCCTCATATCCGGCCCCGCGCAGGTCGTATTGAACGCTTTCATATAAGATATTGCCCTCTTCATCCGTAAGCAGTTCGTCGTTTTCGCTTTTCTTGGCCGCCTGATAATAGACGAGGGGCATCTCCACAGATTTTCCCAGCTTAAACACTCCGTTCCTGTATTTTTCCAGAGTGGTCAGTCTCTGTAATCCGTCAATCAACCAGAGCGTGACGCCATTTTTTCCCAGCTGTTCGCAAATTTTAATCGAATCAATATCCTCATGCTTAATAACAGTGGCTACAAAACCGTCTCTGGTCTGTATATCCCACTGGTCCGCTTTCCTTTGCTGTGGATGATCTCTCCTGAGTTCTCCCCGCTTAAACATGTTCTGAAGAGTAGAATTCATATATGTATCATGCTTTGTTTTGTCTCTCACTAATTCCATTATCACATACCCCCATTAAAATAATATAGATATATTCTCATAAGAACGGATCGCGGCCATGTGATCCGCATATTCTTTTTCTTTCATATGTAATTGCTCCCGAATCTCAGGCGGAGCATATCCTTCCATCAATAATTCCACAATTCTTCTCTGCTTTTTAGACAGGTTTTCAAGATACTTTTCTGTTTTTTCATCATTTGGTATTCCTGCTTCTTCCAATAACTCGTTTTCCAGATCAAAATCAGATGCGATCAGCTCGCCAATTGTTCCCCCCTCCTCTTCCCCAACCGGTTCGTCCATAGAAATTGTGTTTCTGTCCGCCCTCCTCTTCTCCCTGTTCCGTTTCGTTATCTCCGTCTTAATCTTATTGGACAGACAGGAATATAAAAAGCCTTCAAAGCTCTGTTTGCTGTCATATTTCCTCAATACATCGACAAATACTTCATTGGCCAGGCTGTAAAAATCATCATAATCCTTGGTCGTTATCCCTCCGTATCTATATAAAATCTTATCTACCGTTTTATGCAGACGAACTGCATTGTCCACATAGTAGAACTCTAATTTATCCTGCATTGTAGTGATCCACCTTTCCTGATTTACTGATTTTTTGTACAAAAATAAAACAGCCCATGCGGGATTTGCACCTGCAGATGTACGAGTCAAAGTCGTATGCCTTACTGCTTGGCCAATGGGCTGGAAAACTCACTTAAATCAACAACTTATAATGGTGTTATTATTCAGAGACCTGGTAAATTGCTAATGCCCTGCAAAGTCACAGGAAAGTTCCTGCATACTGCCAAAACCGGAACGGACGGCAGAAACCACCGGGACTGTGAATAGTAATATAATGGAATATATTGGCAGAAAACCGGAATTCACTTGACTAGTTATAAACTATTTGTGATAATAAGTGGAGTATAGTTTTCCGCTATGCTAGGTGCGACTCATCCCGATGTGCTGGAACACGTTTGAGGGATGGGTCGTTTTTCTTTTACACCTTAATTATACAGAGAACACATGTTCTTGTCAATCCCTTGTTCGAACGTATGTTCTGTTTTTGCAAATTTTAATTATCTGCCCTCTCCGAAAATCCAGTAAAATCCAGTACTGTCTTCCTTTAAACCCGGCTTTTTCTACTGTTTTATCCTGAAATCCAATGATTTTTCCATGATTTTCTTTCCTTCTTCTTACTTTCAAAACACTTTTTTCTTCCGAACACGATCCGCCAATCCTGTTTTTTTAAATCTCTTTCATCATTTATTTAATCGAAACCGTTAATCCTGCATTTTCCAATCTGTCTCTGTCATATCATTCATTTTTCCTCACAGCAAATTCACTTTTACAAAAACTAAACCTCCAAACCGAGAAGTAATCAGTGTGACCTATACACGTTCCAACCACATCGGAACTTCTTTTCATAAATGTCATAAATGTCGAAAATGCCCGGACAGCATTTTTCAAAACATAATAGGAGGAAATAAAAATGAAAAAGAACACAAAAAGAACAGCTCTCTCCACACCTGACACACCGGCTCGCAGCATCGCCAATCCGGCCCGCCCTCTAACACGGGAAGAACGCCATAAAACATTTGGCGGATTTCTATATGAAGCGGATTTTAACACGGAATATAAAGGAAATGCGTCGCAGGACGGCTCCACAATCGCCAACCGCATAGCATCCAGCATGCGTTTTGACGAGACATACGCCAACAGACAGGTCATTTGGCAGACTCAGTGGTAATCCGATTTACACCATGAGGATCTTTTTAGAAATAACACGAATAATTGCCTGAAGTTGAAGTGGAGGAAATCAAAATGGATAAAACACAGTACACGCTGATCAAACTGCCGGTTAAGGAAATACTGAGCCAAAACTATCAAGTAACGCTCACCCGTGATTATGAAATACAGAATGAATATCTGATAGCCCAAAGCTCTTCTCTCCTGTTCGACCAGATATTGAGACTGCGCAAAACTGCAAAAATCAATCCCCATATCGGGGAAGTCATCTTAGTGGTAGCTAAAAAAGAGCAGAAAGAGGAAAAAGTCAGCCAGCTAAAGCGGCTGTTACGCGAAGGATTTACTTATAACGGCGTTCATTATTCCAGGTTCGGCAAATCCGCTTCCCAGGGAAAACAGGGGATTACCGCCTTTGTGTGCGACGATATTTTTGATGAATTATATAGGATTACCCAGATGGACATTCCCATAGAAGAATGCGTGATTTCCAAATATGAAGCTCAGAGATGCCTTCCGTTCAGTTCCTGCACCATCGTTCCGGATTACGTTCCGAATATTGTGATTATCGGAGAATATGAAAAAACTCTGAACCATCAGTTCATCAAATATGTGGTGGAAAAAGAGCGGGAATTTAAAAACAGTGAAACAGGCGAAAGCGGCGTCTATAACAGCCGGGAAATTGAAGAGGGATATAAGGATTTAAACCTTTCCCCCTTTGACGGGTGCGGGTGCCATGAAAAAGATTTCATGATAAAAGTTCAAACGGCTCTAGATTTGGACTATTCTCCCATTGGAACCCAGATCCGGATGCCGTTTATAAAGGGCTATTCCGTCTATGTGCCCTTCAAAGAGATTCTGCATGAATGGGGATATGAATTTATTACCGATATTTACGGAAAACAGCACAGGATCGACGAAATCGATTGTATCTGGAACACGTCCATGTTTAAAGGTCATAAGATATTCAAAGAAACATACGGAAATGACGCGTGGGACAACTATATTAAAACCGTACATAAGTATCATTTTACACTGGGAATCAGTAAATACAGCCATCATGTGAAAAATCTCACGAAAAAAATACGCACCAATTTTCAGTATCTTCAATGCCTGGATTTATGGAATCCAAACTACATTGATTACTATGAAAACGGAGAGATTGGGGCCTACGATATCCTGTCCCAGGAAAATAAGGGGAAAGTGATCTCAATCGCGGAATATACCACAAACCTGTTTGAAAAAATAATCTCCGGCGAGAAATTTTACACCTATAAATTTATGGGAATCAACGATACCGAGAACTACGAACCGGAAAGCACCTACCTGCAGGCCGCCCTCATCAATGACGCAATGCTGAAAGACCCGGCAGTCAAACAGTTCATTTACCGCAAATTGAAAAAAGCCATCGATGAGGCGAAAGTGGGAAAAATCTATGCCGACGGATTTTATCACACCATTGTCGGCGATATGATCGGGTATCTTCAATATGCCGCCGGCGAAGATCCGGTGGGTTGCCTGAAAGCCCATGAATTTTTTTGTGAAACGATGGAAAAAGGGGATTGTCTGTCCTTCCGTTCTCCGCTGGTGGACCAGTCCGAAGTCAATCAGGTTAAAATCGTGAGCAATGAGATCACCGACAGATGGTTTTCCTATTTTAAAGACCAGGATGTTGTGATGTTAAATATGTACGACCTCTCCCTTCCCCAACAGGGAGGGGCCGACTGCGACGGGGATATCGTGTTCCTCTGCAATGAACCGACAATCGTGAAATCCAGAATTAATAAGCCGGTTATCATTGATATCAACGATAAAGCCATGGCGGTACCTCAAAAATACACCAAAGAAAATATCATTGAATACGAGCTGATGACCCGGGACAGCCGGATCGGAGAAATCACCAATGCGGCAACCAGCATCGAAAACCGTTACGTGACTGAGGAAGAGGTCAAAACCCTGTTTTCCGATTATTCCAGTTTGCTGCGCATTCTTCAGGGTAAGGAAATCGACTATTTAAAAACAGGGTTACGGTGGAATATTCCGCAAAAGATCAAACGTCAGTCCAAACAGCTGCCCTATTTTCTGCTTTACAATTATCCACAGAAGATGAAAACTTATCAGACATTGGCCGAAAAAAACAAAGCCATACCGGATAAGAAGAATAAAGTGAAATTAAACGCCTACCACTCCCCCTCCCCTTTAAATGAACTGTGCGACTATATCTGCACATGGGAAAAGAAGCACATTCTATGGGCAAACCAGATTGAGGGCCTTATGGATTCCCGCCGTCTCGTGGTTAACAATACGCTGAACCTGACCAACAGGGCGGTAATCAGAGTATGCAGGCGGTATATCAACGATTTCGCCCAGGAACTCAAACGGCACATGAATTTAAAAAGTGAAAATCCTGACGATAAGGATTACAGCTTCCGTTTGGAAACCATTTCAGAGGAATTTAAGAGTAAACTTCTCTGCGAGCTGGCCCTTCCCGAGGAAACCATCGCCAATTACGTGATAAGCTGCTCCTATACCAGTATGTCCATCAGCAAGTCCCTGGCCTGGTCCGCGTTCGGTAATTACATCCTTAAAAATCTAAGAAATAATACGGATTCTGAAAAAATGGTCCGCATAAAAGAAGTTCCCTCAAAAACCAACGGTTCCTACGAATACTTAGGCAAATATTACGAATTTGAAGAAGGTGGCAATGATCTGCAATAATACCGGAATTTATCTGTATGAACTGATAGAAGATTATAAAGAAGCCGGAACATTGGAAGAAAAGGCGGAAATTTTTAAGTTGTTCTGCTCTTCCATCTGGTCCTGTGATAATAAAAGGCGTATCTACACGAAAACCATTCATTTTACTATACGAAACGATTTACTGGAAACAGACCTGGGGCGGCTTTTCAGCTCCTGGTCTTCCATTGAATACAATTATTATAAATCCGTGACTGAAACGGAAAACTGGTATGACCTGATACGTCAGAAGATCAATAACATCTACACCAGATATTTTGACAGCGACGTGATCCTTGGAAAAGAATATATGGACCTGCTTAAAACGCCCAAAAACTTATACTACGAATGGATCTCAGGAACCGGTCTGAGCAGGGACGGGGCAAACGCCTTAATTAATGAAGCGATGGACAAAGCACAAAAAATGAAGGAAAAACTGCAGAGGCAAAAGATGTCCCTGCCCTGGAACGAATACAAAAGTCTTATGGAAACATTTTTGCTCAAAATACTGGATAACTGTAAATTGATCGGGGATTACGAAACGAAAACATCCGTGCCGACCCGGCTGGATTTCCTGACAGAGGATCATTTTTACGTCAAATACATCAACTGCTGCCTGGACGGCGAAATCCGCAAATGGCAGAAGAAATATTACGGCCTCCCCCAAAACACGAGAAAACAATACGGCCGGTGTATGGACTGCGGCTGCCTGTACATTCAAAAGGCCAGAAATCAAAAAAGATGCGGAGAATGCCAACACAGATATAACAGAAAAAACAAGACGGCTAAGCAGAAATTATACCGTGTGGAAAAGCTGAAAATCCCCGCCGGGCCTTGAAATCCCTGCGTTTCCCCCATTTTTCTGCGTGTATATATCAAGTATGGAAATACAAGTAACCGGCGGCATCTAAGCTTCGGGTGCCTGCCGGTTTCCCTATAAAAATTATGGAGGTACAATTATGGATTTGAGTTATATTGGACAGATGTATGTTCCGATCGTGATGGCGGCCTGCCTGGTTATCGGATACTGCATCAAACACATTTCCTGGCTGGACAAGGTCAGCAATCAATACATCCCCACCCTGTTGGCCGTGGCCGGAGCTGTATTAACCTGTATCGACGCAGGAAATGTTTCTTTACATTATATCGTGGCCGGAGCCGTTACCGGGCTGGCTAGCACAGGATTATATGAGGCGTTTCGAAACTTAATAGAAAAAAAGTAACGGTTCGGAACATTTACAGACAATAAAATCATGGAGGAATGACAGGATGAAACATACGCAGGCTGCTGAAATTATTGATAATTTTGAATCCACATTTGCAGATAAGCGCCCAATTCCGGAAACGCTGGAACTGATCTGGTTAAAGAAAGCCGTCAGCCGCTTTTCGGTTGAATTAAAGCCATTGGTTTTCGATGAAGAGATTCTGGAATTTGATACCGAACTGAGTCCATATGAAATCGACATTCTGGCTGAATTTATGAAGCAGCTCTATCAGGAACGCCAGGTTTCTTTCATTAATAAGCACATGAGCGTCGAGACGAAGGATATAAGCATTGATAAATACAACGGCGGAAAGAAAGCCGTAAAGGCAGAACTGGATTATATAACGAATAAGACGAATGACATGATTAACAAGCAAAAAGCGCTGTCGCAGGTCTAGGAGGTCTTTATGAAAGAATGGTATTTAATGACCTCTAATGCGGATCAAAACCCTTTAGGGGGATATGAAAATGATTTATTTTCTGAAATATTGGAAACCGGCATCGCTTCCGACGGGGTGCTGTATAACTGCGATCTGTCCGTCGGCCGGAAAATCAGATGTATGATACAGGGAAACACCGCCGACAGCCGCTTAAAATCTATAGAACGGACCGGCCTGTTTTATCCGGGAACCGTAAAAGCGGGCATGTATCTGTTCTATGACAACAGGTACTGGCTTATCACCGGCTATCCCGGAACAAACGGAATCTATGAAAAAGCCGTCCTTTTCCTATGCCAATACAAGCTCAAATGGCAAAACAGCTCGGGAGCCATCGTGGAACGCTGGTGCAGCGGGACTTTTGAAGGCAACGAAGAATCCGGCGAAATTATAACCGATTCCATGATCCTTTCCTCCAATACCTACTCCCTGCTTCTGCCAAATGACAGCGAATGTCTGAAGCTGGAAGGCAAACGGGTGTTTATCGATAAAAGAGAAAACGCACCCCAAAAAGTATATAAAATCACCCGGATCGACGACATTTTGTGCGATTACGGAACTGAGCACGGGGGCATTTTCAAAGCCACCGCTGAGAAAAGAGAATTTAATCCAATTACCGATAATCAGGAACTGGGAATCTGCGGCTACCGCGCTCCCGATCCCAAGCCTGATCCCGGCGCACGTCCCGACACCAATATTACCGCATCCATTGACGGCGATCTCTCCATAAAAGTCGGGCGCGCCGCTTCCTATGCAGCGTGCTTCACAGATGAATCGGGCAATCCACTTACCAATCTGAGCGCGGATTGGAACGTTATCTGCGATTACGAAGTGAACCGGCATGTCGAGGACAACACCATTATACTGGAAATCAACGATGAAAATGCCGTCGGTTCCACTCTGATCTTACAACTTTCCAATTACAATTATGAAATGGAAATCACCATAGAAAGTCTTTATTAAGGAGGACCAATGGATTCAGTCTTAAAAGATGTAGGAGCATATAAAAACAGGATACTCTCTCTTTTTATCAATTCCCCGGAGATTATTTCCCTGCTGCTCAATGATAATTTAACCGATGATAACGTGGAAAATCTGGTATACAGCCAGATTTTCCCCTATCTATATGTCAATGAAACTCAAACCGACCAACTTTCCTATCTTTGCATTGAAGTGGAAGTGCCGAGGGTGCCCACGAAAATGATAAAGGATATGAAAATCATTGTATGGGCGTACTGCCACAAAGGAATCATGAAATATTCCAAAAAAGACTATCTCGGAACCAGAGCCGACATTCTGGCTGATATGGCAGACCAATGCCTTACGGGTTCCGACAGTTTTGGAATCGGACGCCCGTCTCTGGAATCCGTCACTTATTTTTTCCCAAACGATAAGTATTACGGCCGCCAGCTCATCTATACGATGCCGGAATTCAAAGTGAAAAGCAGGTGATTTATTACGAAATTAGATTATTTTTCCCTGCTGAGCTATGAACCGGTGACCATTCCCAATGTTGGAAGCGTCAAATCTCCGCTTCTGAAAGAGATCGCCAAAATCACGTTTTCGATGTACAACACCTACTTAAATTTTCTGTCGTTAGATATCGATTCTTATTTTAAATCACTCGATGGAATTAACGACGGGCAGTTTAAATTGTATGCCGAGGACGAACTGTCTCTGCTCAGAAGGCTGAAAGAGGAATACTGGAAACTGCCGCCTGAGGACCAAAAAGACTTGTCCTTTTGGGATTTAGCACAGTTTGATAAAATGACGCTGAGCACCATACTGGGCGCTTTACGGTTCTTCTTCGCTGATGAAATAACATATGACCCCCAGGAAAATGCATTTCTCCTGTATAACGGCTCTGTGAACGAGGAAAATGAAAAGCTTGTCACAGGCTGTATCCACAGAGAAAATTATAATGATGTCATCAATGTTATTTTGCAGCTTAACGGAATCTCTAAAAGCGATTCGGAATCCCAGCCGGTCAAAATCAAAAATAAGACGGCTGAGAAACTGCTGATCCGGATGGAACAGGCTAAAAAGTCAAAAAGTTTCAAGGAGAGAAGCAAGATGGAGCTTCCGAATCTGATCTCCGCTCTCGCTTCCCGCCATTCCAGCATTAACATGACCAACATTTGGGATCTGACCGTATATCAGCTGTACGACCAGTTTAAAAGACAGCGCTATCTGGATTCCTACGAAATCCAGGCCATGAACGTGGCAGCATGGGGCGATTCTGACGGTAAATTTAAAGAAACACTATGGTTTGAGCCAATTGACAACTAACAACTGAATAACAATCATTTTATATCAAGGAGGATTTTTTTATGGCAAACATTAATAAAGCGAACAGACAGGTATGCGACGTTGATATCAGAGTATTAAAGACAATGGAACCTTTCTTATTCTTCGATACAGCCAATACAACAACCGCAGGCTTTTCAGCCGAAGATACTTATGCAAAAGCAAAGGGCGCTAATAAGATCGCATTTACCAATCCTATGGAAGGCACTATGACCATCGAGGCCCAGGTGGCGCCGTTCAAATTATACGCTCTTTTATCAGACGGAACCATCGAAACATCTGCTGTAATCGCTAAAAAGGAAACGGTTAAATGCGAAACAGCCGGTTCTCTCACACTTCCGGCCGGAGCAAAGGCAGGAACCGTCTTCGTTTATGCGGCAGGCGACTTCGCCGGAACCGAAATCAAAGGTACATACAGCGGCGACAAATTCACAGCCACAACGGCTGACGAAATTGCAGTTGGTTCAAGCTATGAAGTGGGCTATCTGGTTTCCAAATCCGAAGGAGTTCAGAAAATCGCATTCAACAACAAACGCAATCCATTAGACTACTACATTACAATGAATACGGTTGAGAAGGACGAATCCGGCGTCTTAACTCCATATATCATCACAGCTTACAAAGCAAAACCACAGAAATCCTTAGATCTGTCATTTTCATCTGAAGGAGATCCTGCATCCGTTACCATCACATTCTCCGTATTGGAAGACAAAGACGGCAATGTAATCGATATGGTTGAGCTGGAAGACGAAGCTGAATAAATAACATAACGGGCAGCCGCAAGGCTGCTCCCTTCTAATTGTATTGTATTTTTATGTGAGCTTGAGGTAAGCGCTTTTACAATACATTTGTCAAAGACCGCTTACCTCTTTTTTTACAACCAAAGGAGACCTTAAATTGAACATATTCAAAACTTTAGAAGAGGTATATGAATGCTATGGCGAAAATACGATCGTTCCGATCACGTCATTAAAGCAGATTATTTTCTATACCAGCCACAAAATACAGCCCAAATGGATCTGCGAAAGCGCAAATAATGAAGGTCATATCTGCTGCTATTTCCACAAAGGCGAAACGAAAAAATTATATCTCGAATGGCAGAAACGAAGGCCCGGCACGGAATCCGGCCTGTAGCTTCGTTTTCCACCGGGCCGGCAGAAAGGGCGGGTGCAGATGAGTGAATGAAATTAACATGCTGACTCAAGTTAATTTTTCTTCTTTTATTGTAGACATCTTCATTGTATTAATCGGATTAAAATACGCCTGGGCAGTATTAGAGTGGTTTACCACAAAAATAGGACTGGAATTCAAGTCCACAAGAAAAAAGAGGGAAGAACACGAACTGATAATCAGCATAGCCAAACGATTGGAATATCTTGAAAATCAGCGGGAAATGGACGTACAACATTCGATCCGGCACGACAAGGAATTAAAAGACGGGCTGGAGAAACTGACGGAAATGGTAATTGATAAAAATGTGGAAGACATGCGGTGGGAAATCCTGGATTTTGCTTCGGCACTTACCGCCGGCAGAAACTTCAGCAAAGAACAATTCGACCATGTGATTGGCACACACAATAAATACGAAGAATACATTTTGGAAAATAAACGCTCAAACGGACAGGTGACCAATTCCATGGATATTATAAATCAATGCTATAAAGAAAAAATGAAGCTTGGCTTCTATAAATAGGATTTCAGATCGGCAGCAAAACAAACTGTATCAATATAAAAACATAGTACAATTAGTGAAGGAGATTTTATTATGACAGAGTGGTTAAAAAACAGAAAAGAAATGAAAGAATTAAAAGCAGCAAAATTAAGATATGAAGTGATTATTTTAAGCAAGATCTACGAAGTGATTCAGCTGCTGGACGGCTCTATCGACACTTCCGCCCTTATGGAAATGGCTGAAAAGATGAAGGGATTGGATCAGGATGCTTTCGTTAAAACCCTGAGTGAAATGATCCATAATGATACTTCCAACGAAACGGACTGAGCATGGCGGCCGTTATGATTAAAAACAGTTCGGAACTCAATAAACAATTAGATGATAAAGTACAGACGGCTTTAAAATATACACAGGAAGTGATTGACCAATGCGTTCAGGACGCTGCTAATGAATATTATCATGAAAATGTGATGGGAAACCGGAAAGTGCTGACGGAGCACTTGGCGTCCATTGTGTCGGCTTCGGTTATCAAAAAAGAGAGTTTCGATAAAGAATTGGCTGACTTCGTGCTCATGGAATTGGGCGGAGAAGACGGGATTATGGAACTTTTAAAAAGTAAATTACGTGAGGCCGGATTGACTGTAAAATAAACGGCCAAAACACCAGAGCATACCGCAGACGATCTGCACATGCCCTGGGATTGGCGCCTATAGGTGCGCCTACAGCCACACCTATTATTTTCAATCGAAGAAACTGTCGATGAACTGTTTATTATTCATCTCTTCCACATCCGTATAAACCTGCTTCTGGATAGCATTTAACAAGTTTTTCATATTCTTGCCTTCAATATAATGCAGCTCTTTATTATAATACAAAAACATATGATAAAAATCATAAAAACGGTATCCATCCTCAGGAGTATAGGGTTCCTGCTGATGTGCAAAAATAACAGAATTACCGTCCTCTTTTTTCAGAAAATAGATTCCGCCAAAGCTTCCATACTCTTCATCCGCAAACTCCTCGGCAGGTATATTATAAAAATTT
This sequence comes from Clostridium sp. chh4-2, assembly GCF_002899675.1. Classification (GTDB taxonomy): domain Bacteria; phylum Bacillota; class Clostridia; order Lachnospirales; family Lachnospiraceae; genus CHH4-2. Next base: position 212,197 of record NZ_PKUU01000005.1, read on the forward strand.
TGAACATGCGCAGCCACTTTTTCATGCCATTTGATCTGATTACAGATTTCTTCATCCTCATTTAACTTCCAGGATACCTCATTTTTTTGAGTCTTAACAATTAAAGTTTCTATAAACAGATCATATTCCGTTATATCTAAAGGTGCATTACAAAGCGTTTCCAACTGCACCCCAAGATACCTGGCAACTTTCAATGCATACAGCACGGACGGAATCGTTGTGTTCCATTTGGATACGGTTGATACCGGAATTTCTAAATCTTCGGATAATTTTAGCAGCGTCAAGCTACGCATTTTACATAAATATCGGATATTATCCAGTAAAAAAGGGATAGTTTCTTTTTCTTTCAATTTTATGCCACCTCTCCTATTGACATTTTTGGCGTTCTACAGTATATTGATCACAAGGAAATACCAAATATGATATTTTTTATCATATTTTTTCATTCCATATATGGAATCATTGATTTTTCATATCATATTTGGTCTTTTCTCCTTTGTAATATTGTATCACATTTTAAAGTATTGTTCAATCAGGAGGTAAAAGATGAAAGGAAACATTACAAATGCTGAGCCTTCAGCAAACGCCATTACAAACGCAATTGCCACAGTCGTATCCCTTTTCAATAACATTGGTCTGCCGGCTGAAGCTGCCACAATGAAACACACCATGCTCTCTTTTTATAAATCCAATGACATGGTCAGTTTCATGACGGAATACCTTAGATACAAATTTCTGTTTCAAACCTTTTGGCGATTCCCAAATTTCGCCTCTCAATTGCTTTATGAGATAAGCATTTTACCTTTTAATTCGGATGAGAAGGCAATTGTAGCTTCTTCTATCCTTCCTGATTTGAAACAGCATCATTATAAAAAAGCCCTGGAACTTCTGTACTCTTACGATTTTCCGGTTGCCAAAGCTTTATATATTGAGACATTTAGCATGGGCTCGTCAAATTGCATGATTAAAATATTGGAAAAAGATGAGCCAAACCAGGCATTTTCGAATGTATTTTTAAAAGTTGCTTCCTGTATTGATAAAATCCAAATAACGGATTGGACTTTTTACCCCTATACGGATTCAAAAGCTATTTACCGCATGTTTAACAGATATTTATCCGATCACAATTTTTCTATCTTGCCAAATGGCTTAACAAACGTTGTGGAAATATCCGATCAGGAGGAACCCGCCTATTGTGTGGGAAGCACCTGCATGTATACAAATACTTATATCAAAAAAGCAATCATACTTTAAAGGAGGCTTTTATGGGACTGATTCGAATTGTGGTGATCGATATTACTAAAGTGCTTGGATCGGAAGTATATGATGAGGTGATCATACCCGTGGAAGATGCCGCCGATTACATATTAAACTATACGGATATGAAGAGATTCCGGTTTATCACCATCTAAAACATAGGCTCTTCTATCAGGTATCTAAATTAAGAGACGTATCACAGCGTCTCTTTTTTGTTGCCACGTAATTGTTCAGTACCCTCACAATTAAAGTTTTATTACGGTCAGCGCAGTAAATGCGCAGACCTACTGAACAGTTACGTTACCACAACTAAGAAAGGAACGTGATTCAATATCGTGAATGATTTTAAAGTATTAATAGAGGCGGTCCTGGATAAAGCAAAATTGTCTAAGGACATTCAGAATGTACAAAAGCTGGTGAATTCTAAAAAGGTCGCTTTGAAAGTCAATATAGACCAGGCAAATTTGCGGAAAGATATAACAAAAATATCCGGCAGCCTGGCGAAAAGCTTTAGTAAAAAAATAAAGCTGAATATTGACTCTCAAGAAGTTTTAACCGCCGTAAAAAACATCTGTAAGGAACAGGAAAAGCTTAATAAAAACCCGGGAACTCCAGCGATAAGTGAACAGGTAAAATATTACAGCCGTATTCAAGAGAACTTAAAAAATATTTATGAATTATCAAAAAGGCTTCCTGCCGCCAGTAAAACTGAAACATCAGAGATTGAAAGACAAATTAATCTTCTGAAGGATCGGAATACTTATAGTTCCAAACAATTAAGTAAAAAAGGACTAAAGGACGAAACACTGGACTGGGAAATCGGCCGATTAGATGTTCTCATTAAAAAGAGACAAGAAATTACTAACCCGAAAAAAGCCTCGCCATCAAATACTGCCTCTAATCAAGCGGAAATAGACGCGATCGACAAAGAAGCCGATTTATTAAGCAGAATTTTATTATTAAGAAAGCAGTTAGCTCAAAACGCTGCTGCCGGAAATACAAGTGTAGTCTCTTCACTCAATCATCAATTGGAAGCTGAACAAAAAAAATATAATTCAACCTACAGAAATTCTTCACCAACAAAGGATTTGGTTAATTCCCAGTCACAACTGGATAACTTAAATGCAGCGATTAAATCAGCACAATCCGGTATTACAAATTTAGGTCTAAAATGGAGTTCACTAAAAAAAAATCCGGAACTAGCCGCAGAATTTGAACAGCTGGTCACTGCGTCCCGCTCACTGTCAACAGCCGAAGATCTAAGCAGCTTTAATAAGCAAGTCGATGCCTTTAAAGATAAAGTTAAGGCAGCCAACCTGGCAACTAAAGATTGGGGCGGCGCCCTAAAAAATACTGTTTCTAAAATCAGCAATGTGATGGGAATAAATTCCATTGTAAGTTTTGCTGTCCAACAAATCAAAAAGTCAATTTTAGAATTAAAGGAAGTCGACGCAGCTTTAACCAGAATCTCTATTTCAACTAACCGGACGAAAAATTCCTTGGAAGCCCTTGGTATATCTGCCATCAATATCGCAGGCAAATATGGGGTATCATCTACCAGCTATTTAAATACTGTACTTGAAATGGCCCAAGCAGGATTTAATAATATCCAGTCAGAAAAACTTGCCGAATTATCAATTTTGGCTCAATCTGCTGGTAACATGACCACGGATCTGGCCAACAGCTATTTAATTGCATCCGATGCTGCCTATAAATATCATGGCAATGCCCAAAAACTAAATGCCCTATTAGATTCTCAAAATCAGGTCACCAACCGAAACGCCATCAGCTTTACAGAATTAGCCAACGCCACAAAAGCAGCTGCCAGCCAATTAGCCAATATGGGTATTGACGAAAATGAATTAACCGCATTGCTTGGTACTGGTATATCCGCTTCTCATAAATCTGGGGAAGACGTAGGAAATGCAGTCACAGGCATTATGATGAATCTCCAGCAGGTTTCAGGGCAAACCGGTTCCGGCGAAATTATCAATGAGGAAGCGTTGAAAAAAGCCGAGGAAAGGTGCCACAGCGTTGGCATAGAGCTGGAGTACATGAAAAATGGCATCACCCAACTGCGCGATCCCATAGAAGTGCTTAAAGAGCTTGCAGATGTTTATAACTCTCTGCCGGAAGGAGGCGGTGAACGGGCTGGTATTATCCAGGATATTGGAGGGCCCGGCGGTGATGTGTTAAGCTCGATTCTGGGCAATTGGGACAGTTATGAAAAAATGCTTTCTGATACAGGAAGTGCCGAAGGTTCCGCTTTAAAGGATGCAATGGAGGTAGCTAATTCCTGGGAACTTTCACTAAATCGTCTTAACAATACATGGACTAGTATTGTTGCTAGCCTTGGTGCTTCTGATGGAATAGTTACATGTATTAATACTTTAAATTCACTGCTGGAAGTCATAAATAAACTTACATCATCACTTGGGTCTGTAGGATCACTTGGAGCCATTGGCGGATTAATTACCAGTAAATTAGGTATTGGTGGATTCAATCTCAAAATATTGTACTGCGCCCACTCTCTAAAAGTTACATAATAATGCCATGTAATCAACTAGGGAGAGCATTCTTATAGAATGGATACCATTGTTTTTAACAAAAAAACCGAATATGCGGGGAACCCTAAAGGCTATTCAATTCCACACTATTTTGGAAACGAAGTAGAATGGTGCCGAAAGGCAGAAAAAAACAGAATAGTATGTTATAAGCTGAAATATGCTAAGTAACAATTTATGCCTTAGTGATTCGTTATTAACGTTCATAAAAGGGAATGGGTAATCAATAGGTAGGATCTTAAATTGGGGATCTGAACGCAGGGAAAGGCTAAGTTCAATACGAATAGAAAGCGAGAATGTAATCTCGTGAAGCCTTAACCCCCAACGACTGACAAGGTTTGGCTACATATAGGCGAAATTATATGTATGCTGTGATATACAGTCTGACCCTTGGGAAACCAAGTTCATTACATATTAATATTATAGACGACTTGCTAAAACGGAATAATGTTAATGAAAACGAAGCTATCCTACAAGCCGGATGGATGATAGAAAGGCTTGGAATAAGTAATCAAAAACTATCTGAATATTTTACATAGATTGCCATTATATTTCTTCACGCAATAGAATATAATTCCAATTAATGTATATTTATTTGTGAGTTTTATTATATATGTAGAGTACAATGATTTTATATGTCGTTATCATAAGTAAATTATACAAAGGATATACTATATGGAGAAACAATTATCTTTTCAAATACCTGATTCGGAAAATAGAGAAATATTAAATTAGGATAAGGGGAATTATGAAAAAATAGTATATAAAGTAGCAAAATGGGGAATTGATGATAATAGACCTTTTGGGGGTTCTTATAACGAATACTTTTCATCCTGAAGAAAAAAGAGTCCTGATAAATAATGAATTTTCAATAAATATTAGAGATTTAAATCTTGATGATATACATGCATATATTTCATTAACAACTAAGATAGATTAAGCAACGGATAATAAACCATTCTATTTGTTTATTGAAGTTTCCGCTTGTTTTCACTCTTCCAAGAAACTAACAAACGAAGATTTTTCAAAGCTTTTGAATACTAATGCTCCTTTATAATTGTTTTCATATACAAGACCGATAGTATCAATACTTACTTCTCAAGCTGGACTATTTTCTCTTAATTTACTGTTCGTTAACTTTACCGCTGAGTAGATTTTATAGAAGAACATTATTAATTATTACATTGCAAATATAGACTAGAAAGCAGCGCAAGCCTTAGTTCCGCTGTAGTTCACGTATTTTTGCTAGAAATGTTGTTCTTAGAATACGGAGCATATATATTGCAAAAAATAATCTTTTATAGATAGCCGATCCTAATAATTTTACCTATGGGTTATCGCTTTAAAGTTATTTGCAAAAGTCTTTATATTTGCTTATACCGTGTTTGAAATATAAAAAGCATAGTCCCAACTATGCTTTTTATATTTCAATAAAAAAGACTAATTGGTTTCAATCTCCTTTTACTTGGGCTTATTATCAAAACATCACCACGTATGCTTACAATTTAAACATTTATAGGATTTATTAATCTTCTTTGAGAAAATTCCTAGCCCAATAATTGAAGTTGCTCGTTCTGTTCCAGAGATCGGTTTAATATTTGTTGAGCCACAAGTGGGACATTTAGGGAGATGACTCTCCTGTTGTTCGGTAGATTGAGTTTGGTGAATATTGCTCTTAAACTGGCTCATCTTTAATTGAAATTCAATTGGATCCTTTTCTTTAAGAGCCACCATCGCATCAAGGAAAAAATTATCATCTGATACACTATCTATTATCTCATATTCTTCGGATGTAATAATTGTATCGATCAGTTCGTTTCCGCATATCGGACATTTATAGCAATCCGCTTTTATCCAGTCAATATAACCATGGAAAGTTGGTTCATTATTTTTTTTGCAATTCTCACATAGTTTTAACATAACTACTATCCCCCTCATATTCTTTGTTATGGCAAGTAGTAATAATATGAGATAAGTATATCAGAATTTGTTTGGCAATACAATGGGATTCTGATAATGGATTTAATAGTTGGTTAGTAAGTATTTATAAGGCTAGAAAGGGGACTGCCGAAGTAAGTAAAGAAGCGACTTCATTTTTTGATAAAGTAAAAAATTGGAATAATTCTTCTTTAAATATTATTGATGAAAAAAAGTTTGAATCCTTTATTAAAAAAATGGAAATTGCAGATAAGTCACTTATCAATTTCTTAAAAGATACTAATTATGGTTCAAAAGATTTACACTCTTACCAAACCTATCTCAAAGATAATGCAACTGCTACAACCTTCTTCGCACAAGCAACGCAGAAGGCCGGAATGATTATGAAATCATTCGCTGCTATGGCTGGTAATATGTTCATTATGTATGCAGTATCAAAAGGCATTGAACTTGTTGCAAAAGCCATCGATAATTATGTTCATCGTGCCGAAAAGGCAATAGAGGCCACTGAAAAAGCAAACTCACGCATAAATGACTTAAAAGGCACATTTAATTCCCATAAAAAAATAGTTGAAGATACTGCTGCTTTATATGATAAGCTTTCAGAAGGTGTAGACAAAGCTACAAATAAAAATATCAATTTAAGCACAGATGATTATAATAAATTTCTAGACATTAATACTCAACTTGCCGAGGCATTTCCCCAGCTAGTTACCACTATTGATGAAAATGGTATTGCAATTTTAAACTTAGGAAATAATGGGAAAACGGCCTCTGATAATTTAAACGATCTATTAGAAGTCGAAGAGTATCTACAGAATTTTAAAATTTCACAAGATTTAGCTAATATATTCGGTGGAGTACAAGTACAGATAAATGAGGCACTTGAGGGACAAACAGAATTTGATGAAAAAATAAAGCAAGCCGAAAACTCCATGAATATACTTCGAGATATGACAGAAGGAAAAATAGTAATTGGTGATTCTATTGAGTTTTCTGGTAACTTACAGAATGAAGCGGATGTCGATTATTATAACGTAATTGATGCAGCAGTTAGAGAGTTTTCTAAATCATTAAGTAATGAAAGAAGTTTAGAATTATCTTCTGTATTAGATACTTCTAGTCTAATTCATATGACTGAAGGCTCTGCATTTGACCTTTGTTTAAGTACATTTGCTTTAACAGAAGATGAAAAGGATTCATTAAAAAATATTATTGTGGGGCAATCAACAACTATAGCAGAAGCTTTGTTTGATTCCATTGGAGATGAAGCCCAGAAACAGTCCAATGCATATAACTCTGCTCAATTAGCTTGGACAGATTTCTTAGGAAATATGACTTTAGGCATGAAAACGCAGTCAAGTTTCAAATCACTTGATAAATCTATGCAGGACATCGCTGTCCGTATGGTAAGTGGATTACAAATGAACATAGCAAAGGAAATGAATAACGAAGATCCTTACAGCTATATCAGAGATAGTATTATCTCTCCACTAAAACACCTGCCACAAGCGGATGCAGACGAATTATCCAACGCATATAAAGAATTAATTTCTTTTGACACTAATACAGTTACACCTGATGTATCGGCAAGGACAATCAACAAATATATAGATAAAATCGCTGCTATCCTCAACATGAATCCTGCTGATGTAAAAATACAGTTCGAATTTGAGAATATTGATGATCTCTCTACTAAGTATCGCAACACTCTTGATGAGGCAAAGAAAAAGTTTGGAGTAGATGAAACTAATTTTTTTAACGCAAACAATATAAATACACAGGAAAAAATAGATAACTGGATAGAATGCGCCAATGCCGCTAATAGCGCAACAGAGGCTGAGAAAAAATATTTATCTGTTGCAAAAGATTCTCTAGAATTATTTTCATCAACCGAATTTTCATCCAAAATTGAAGATTTATCTAAATTCCAATCCTTGTATAATAATTTCAAGGAAAATCTCAAAGAAGAAGCAGATATTACCTTTGATATTGTAGATGTAGAAGCTCTGCGTGAAAAATTTGGTTCATCAACAAAATCTTTTGATGAATTCGAAAGGACATTAACATCTTCATCATCCACTGCCCAGGATGTCGAAAAGGCTTTTAACACCCTTGTCAATGAATGGATATGGGGGTCTGGTGTATTAAACGGATTGAATACTGAAAACCGTGATATGATCGTATCACAGTTAGAGGCTAATGGAGTTATGAATGCATCCGCAATAATTACAGAAGATATAGCGAAAGCATTTAGTAAAGCAGCAAATGAAGGCTATGATTTATCAAATGCTTCTTATGAAGAAGTTAATGCATTTTTATCATCATCCAACGCAAGTAATACATGCAAACAAGCATTAGCAAGGCTTGAACTTGCAAAAATAGCATGTAATGATGCAGAAATTAATACATCGGGTGATATTGATAACATCATCGCTTTAGCAAATACGGCAGGAGCAAGTAGATCGGCAATATTAAAGCTCAAAGGTGCTAAAGACGACCTCGAATCCACTAAAAATAAAAGTAACTGGTCTATTGGCGATTTAAAGAGGAATGAATATGCTGAATTGACCATATCTGAAGTCAAAAACGGAACATTTGATTATGGATGGGAAAATCTTGACGCCAATCAATTTAAGGCTGGAACTGGTGGAAACCAAAAGTCAAAAGATAATGGCAGCGGTTCCAAATCCCAAGAAGAAAACTCCGACATTGACTGGTTTGCCCAACGTACCGAACTCCTAAAAAAAGAACAAACAAAATTAGAAAACCAACTTTCTGACACCTACACTGCCTATACCGGACTGTCAAAAGCTGAAATCGACCGTGTTAATGAGCTAATGAGCACAGATACAGTCCTAACTGATAAGGCATGGAATGAATTAATCGCACTGGCTGACAAGGCTGATATGTCTGTTACCGAGTTAACGGAACGAGTTAAAAATGGATCTGGACTTGAGAATAAGCAAAGTATCCTCGAGCGTCTTATGCAAGTGGATGATGAGATCATTAAAAATGCACAAAGTTCTATTGATACTTATAGGAATTCATATGAAAGTTTAGTCGCTCTTGTCCCAGAATATAGAGACAAAATAGAACATGGCAATATCGATATTGAACTGGTTCCCAGCAATTTGAAAACGCAGATCTCCAATACAATGGATGCATATAGTAAATTGTCTGACGCGGAGCAAGCTGTTGAGGATGCAAAAAAGGAGAAAAGAGACCACCAGGAAGAGTATCTTTCCACAGAACTTAATAGCTTGGATGCTGAAAATGACAAGTTAGAAAAGACTAATAGCTTGCTAGATGATCAGATCAATTACATAAAAGCTTCTGGCAGTGTTGTTGACACGGATATCTATCAACAACAAATTAACAACATGGAACGCCAGTTAAAAAATTATAATCGTGAGATTAAACTCGCAAAAAATAAGCTCTCTGAATTAGATCCTGTTGAAAACAGCGAAGAATACAGCAAGTTGCTTGAAGAAGTCAACGATTATGAATCTGCACGTTTGCAGGCGCTTGAAGCCATTGAGAAGAAAGAATTCGAAGTTGCACAGATTCCAATCGATAATCTCGATAAAGTTATTGGTATGTACAGTGATATCACCAATACTATTGAAAATTGGGGTGCTGAATTAGAAGCTTCAGGGAAGAAATTAGGTGCTGATTACTATCAGAGCTTAATTGATAATGGCGCAACCATCATAGAACAATACAAAGAACAGGCTAAAACTGTTCAGGATATCATGCGCAAGTATGATGAAGGTTCCGATAATTGGAATGAATTATATAGTAAATTACAATCCATCAACGGCGAAATATCCTCCATGGTTCAAAACCTCTACGCCTGGAACGAAGCCTTGCTCCAAATGCCTTTGGACTCAATCAAAGACTACTCCTCTTCTCTCCAACAGGCCTTAGACGGCATGACCGATCTTCAAAGCGATTACGAGTCTGTCATCTCTGCTGTCACCACCGCAATTCAGGATCAAATCGATGCCCTTCAAAAGGAAAACGACCTGACCAATGAAACATATCAGAATCAGATCAACGCCCTTCAGGAGCAGCTGGATCTTTTAGATAAGGCCAACGAAGCCAGACAACATCAACTTTCAGTAGAACAAGCCCTATACGAACTGGATAAAGCCAGAAACCAAAAATCAACAAAAGTCATCCGCAACGGTGAAATCACATATGAATCTGACTCCGATGCTATTAGGAATGCGGAAAACAATCTGGCAGATGCCAAGTATGAGCTGGAAAAATACAATCTTCAGACTCAGATGGACGGCCTGCAGGAAGAATTAGACGGAATCAACAAAACCTATGACGACCAGACAGAAAAACTTGAAAACATAAGTAAAAAATGGTCTGAAATCAAAGATAACATCGAAAAAGCCGGCAATGCTGCTCTTGCGAATGAATATTTGGGTGCCGGATGGCAGGATAAAATACTTTCCGGCAATGATGCCGATCTCTACAACACATTCAAAAGCGTTTATGAGTCTCTGGCCTTGCAAAAAGCGCAGTATGAAGAGCAGATTGAATCAACTGAAAATATTTATGCTCTGTTAGAGAATTACATTGCCTCTTATAAGGATGGCACTCTCTCCTACGATCAGGCCATGAGCGGAATCAATGATCTTCTGTCCCAAATGAATCAGAAAATGTCCGCCACAGACAACCTGCAAAACATATTTGACTATCTCGGTACAGCCAATGGAACAGCAGCCAATGCAGATGCAATATTGAGCGGTATCCAGAATGCCCTCACCGGAACGGCAGATGAACTGTTGAAATCTATGGAGCAATACAATAAAAACTCCGGAATGATCTCCGAATATACGACCAGTTGGCAGCAGTTAACCGATAATGTAGCCAGTATGAAGGATATTTTGGAGGAAGTACGCGATGCTCTTGAAAATGCGTCTGATCGAGATGATGATGATTTTGACGATGACGATTCAGAAAGACACATTTCCCGGTACAATAACGATGAAGATTCGGAATTCGAATATCGTAAAGACGGTATTAAAGGCGGTTTAGTAGGTAAAAATCCATCTAAAAGCCGGGAAACTGCCATGAAATTACTTGCTGAAGCAAAACTTGATTCAAATGAAATCCCCGCAATCTTACATTCCGGAGAAGCCGTACTCAACGCAGAACAGCAAGAAATGCTTATGAGGAATTTTGCAGCAGCAGCATATTATACGCCGTTGGATAATTTCATTATGCCGAATTACAGAAGCATTTTGACCGAAAATTCACACGCAAACGGACCACAGAACATTGAAGTGACTATAGGCGATGTGGATGTCCATGGTGTAAAAAATGTAGAAGAATTTATTAATTCCATGGCCACTCTGTCAGGGCAGGCTTTAAGAGAACAGTTTGGCAAAACAAGAAGTTTATAACATAACATTTAGCATTTGGGAGTTTATGATGAGATTCAGTCATAAACTCCTTTGCTATACATAAGGAGATAGAAATGAATTATTTGGATATATGGAACGCATTTGCAAATTCACTTCGCTCAGAAATTGATAAAAAATTAGAAAAAGCCAAATTTGACCGGTCATTTAAAGCTAGAGTAATCGGCAAAATTTCAGACGGAAAATACGAAATTTTCTATAGAGGAAAAACTTTTTCAGCATCATGCAGCGCCTCACTCTCAACCGACCAGATCGTTCAGGTATGCGCCCCACAAAATAATTGGGACGATTTATTCATCCAGATCCCCGGCGCCGCATCAAACGGCAGCTCTGTTGCCGGCGTCTCAGGTATTAAAGGGAGTGCGGAAACAAGTTATAGAACCGGAGAAGTCAATATCACCCCCAGCAGCCTGGGGCTTGGTAATGTAGAAAATAAGTCCTCTTCTGCCATCAGAAGTGAATTAACTTTTGAAAATATCACAGATACCCTTGGATATACTCCGCTAAATGCCTCGGGCGAAGAATTCAGCAATCTCGTCGCCTCAAAGCATTTTCATGAGAATAAATCACTTCTCGACTCGATTACACAAACTTTAATCGGGAGTTGGAACAGCGCTGTATCACATATCTCCGATGCGGTAAAACACATAACATCCGACGAACGTACACTTTGGAACACAGTGAGCAGTAAAGCATCAGCGGATCATACCCATACAAAAGCGGACATCGGCCTCAGCAATGCAGATAATACAGCCGATATAGATAAACAAGTATTAAGCGCTGCAAAATTAACCATTCCCCGTAAAATAAACGGCATCGACTTCGACGGAACAACGGATATTAAGGTTTCCGATCCAATCGTTCAGCTAACCAAGGCAGAGTATCAAAATATGCTGGAATCCGGAACTTTAGATGAAGATACCTATTATCTTACTACAGACGACGAATCCGGCTGTGCAATCGCAAACATGAACGGACTCTTTACTTTATCAATGGACGGATGGGATCTGGTTGCCTATTATGAAGATGGTTCTGAACCTCCGCCAATCAAAATCGAAGAAGCTGATGCAGGTTGGAACATTTATTATGAAATACCGGATGAATAAAGGAGATTATGCAAATGTCAAAAATTATATTAGGAACATTACGTCCCCCATTAGCCACTAACGCAACTGCGGGAATCATTAAAGGCGGGGAGGATATTACAATAGGGACTGGCGGTGAGCCTGTTGTAAATACAAATTATGATACGGTGGACGTCAATACTGCTGCGAATATACAAAATATTGTAAAAGGGATGAAGTTTAAATCTATTCTGGGGAATATTGTTTCGGCGTTAATGGGGTTGAATGGGGACGTTAGTAAAATGAATAGTGATTTAATGGGCGCTAAGAATGATATGAATAACTTAAAAAATAAGATAACGTTTGCCAACGTAGCTAGGGTAAACTTTTGGGCATCAAATGACTTACAAGCTTCGAGTATAGAGTTGATTTTTGATACTACTTGGTCTTGGATAATTAATTTAACTCAACAAGACATAAGTCTAGTTATCCGTAAAAAAGACCCAGCAACAGGTACTATAACAAGTGATAAAATAGTCTGGACAAAATAATCATATTACTGATTATTTGCAAACTATTGTAAATAATCCATACGGATATGTATTTATGTCAACATTTGCTCTTGGCTCGAATTGTAAAGTTGATCCATCTATTACGACTAATGTTTGTATACCAGACATGAAAAAGGTGAAAGCCCGATAACCAAAATCATCCGGTAAGTTCGTAATAATAGTTACTCGTGTTCCAGCTGTTATCGATGCTTTGGTAGGCCCCTGAAATGAAAATGAATAGATCTTTCCAGTTCGATGATAATTAATATTCATATATGGATTATTAATAACAGTTTCCGTAGCCATTAAATCCGTTTTAGTAGCCGTTAAATCACCATTTATATGAAATTAAGAAAATAGACAAATGACCAATAGAGAAAATTTAAAACAGCATTAGAATTTGTGAGAAATATAAAAGACAGATTTTACAAGCCAACCGAAGCTTAAAACCATGTTATAGGCAGCACAACAAATATGCAATATATGTTTCAAACATCATTTTTTCAACATATGAAGTATTTCTTAAAAGCATGTTAGAAGAGAAATAATGAAACAGGTTTATACATTCAAAAAATATAAAGAACCGAATAAAACTTAATCGGTTCTTCACACATTCTAATTCAATATGAATATAGCAAAATTTAGATATACAGCAAAGATACACCATATCAAATAGGGGATCTGTAAATAAGCAGCCCGGGGGCTGACAATGCGAAACTGCTTTATCATGATAATTATTATAAGGACTAATGCGATAATCCAGATTAAAGCAAAAAAGTAAAGCTCTATTCTAAAAAAAATGATACTCCAACAAAAGTTAAAGAATAGCTGAACACTATATAGCAGCAAGGCTTTTGATTTATTAGGGCTGTTTGATGAGTAAACTATATATGAGGATATTCCCATCAATATATAAAGTATTGTCCATACAATTGGAAAGACGAATCCTGGCGGGCTTAAAGTTGGTTTAACAAGCATAGAGTATGACGACATATTTCCACTTAATAATGCAGATATTGAACCAATTGCTAAAGGAATGAGTATTGATATAATAAGAGCACTTTTATTTCGTATTTTCATATCCTGGTATTCCTATCTATAGTTTTTAGTTAATTATATGCAATAAAATTACAAATTATGACCTCCAGAAGATAGTAATTCCTTCAATAAAAACGGATTCTCCATTCTATTAAATTTTATTAAATAATAAAATTTGACTAATGGTACAGGTTACTCGTAATATTCGGAAGTGGACTATTATGTAACGAATGTAACGAATTTGCAGACCCTTTTTCTAATAACATCACTAAGTATTTTTCTGCAGTCCCTGCCGCTTCTAAAGTGTCCTAAGTATCAATATATAATCCTGCTGTCCCTCTTTTCAATAGCAAAACAATATGGCAAACTGCCCGCCGTCATAAGATTGTACGCTTAATCCCTCACACCATCCCAACAGAAAGGAGGCGAATAAATGTCTCTTCACAAAGGTTACAAAAAAATCGCCGGAAATAGCACAGCAGAAATTTTACATACAGATCTAAAAGACAACACCGTTTCTTTTAACGACTCCGAAGATATAGAAGACTCCGTTTCCTTCGATTCCATAATAATGCAAATAAAATCAACTTCTCTTCTATCTTCCCTGCTAACTTCCATCAAAACCGGCTTAATCTACCTCGATAGAAAAATCACCTTAAAAACCGACATTTTAAAATTTTATCCCATAGGTTCCATCTATCTCAGTGTTAATAATACAAATCCCAATATACTTTTTGGCGGCACTTGGGAACGGTGGGGAAATGGCCGGACACCCATCGGCGTTTATGAAGCAGATACGGATTTTTCCATTCCAGAGAAGCAAGGCGGAGCAAAAACAATCAATTTAAGCCACAGCCATGCGGTTAATAATCATATACATTCCACTGGTGACTGCGCATTGAATATCAATCAAATCCCTTCTCACAACCATTGGCTTGCGAATGCAGCCATCGTTGTTAATAATGGAAACAGCGCAACTGCTCAGTTCGATGCAGGTGTCTCAGGCTTTAGCTCCATACCAAACTCCGGGTGGTTTATGGAATGGAAAAAGGGCACTATCTGGGATACCCAATATGCCGGCAGCAATCAGGCACATAATCATGGAAGCACCGGTGGCTCAGCTCCCGGTACAAACTTACAGCTTTCCACATCCCAGCAAATCGTTCAGCCATATATCACCTGTTACATGTGGAAAAGAACCGCCTGATCCCATTTTCCATCTTTTTCAACTGATCAGATAATACATCAAATAAGATAGGAGAAACACTCATGTCTTTATATAAAGGTACAAAAAAAGCCGCCGGAAATATCACATATGAAAATATTGGAGGCAATTTAGGCAATCATCCCATAATTTTTGACGATTCAGGGAATGCAGATGAAGTTGAGTCCTTCAGCTCCATAGCCAATCAGATATCAAGCAAACGTATTCTCTCATCATTGACAGCCCTGATAAAAACCGGATAAGTCTTCTTCCGATCACGGCATTGTTTTAATTTGGGGAGATGATGGATATTTATATGTGAAAGTTGACAAAAGCTATGTGGCTATGATAAAAGGCTGGACAAAAATACGGTAGTTTGAAAATAAAACAAATAGGGTATATTTTATCCCTCCATGCAGCATCCAAACGCACATACAGCCATGCTCCCCAATTTGCTGCTTTTAAAAGAATAAAAAGAAAGGTTAGGTATGATGTTATGTATACACTATTATTACATGCCAACAATACGGTAACAGCAACAAATGTAACCGGCGTAAAAATAATTCAAAATTCTGCCTCCAATACGGTTCAGTTTCTGTCACCTGCTGTAGATGATGAAGGAAATGACCTCACCGACGCCGTGATGCAGTTAGAGTACATCTATCCGGTCAGCAAAGAATACGGTGTTAAATATTTAATGCCATCTTCTGTCAATTACAAAACAAACTATGAACTGCAGTATCTGCTTCCCATGGACATCTCTATGACCAAAGAAGCCGGAGATATCCGGTTCGTGGTAACTTTTATGAAATTAATGGAAACGGATGGCGAGCCCCAGTTAAAGGAATACGTCAATAAACATTTAGAAGGCATCATCCCCGTCACAGAGGGCAGCAAATGGCAGACCTATATTCCAGACGATCTGCTTCTTCCGCTGGATCAGAGAATTCTGAAACTGGAAGCACAACAGGCTCTGTTGGTTGGACTGGCTGGTAAATTGGAGACAAAACAGCCGGCCGACGTCATCTTGAATAATGACCGGATTAAATTGATCAACGATAAAAAAGAACACCTCGGCGAAGGGCTGGACGTTCATGATCTCACCCCCATAATCGGAAATGATGTGGTTGGAGCCGATTTGGACGGTACAATTGACGGCGTAACCCATTTAGACCCATTAGTCGAAGAATAAGGAGGTATTATGAATGGCAGTTTCTTACCGCACATCACTGCAAAACCGGAATCAGGACGCTTCCGCCGCGGCATCTGAAATCAATCCAATGAATTCCGAAGAAATTACTGATACAGAGGAATATACCCCCTGCAGCGACGGCAGATATAAATGGTATACCAAGTATCACGATACTAACTATTCTACAATTGACGCACAAAAAGGCATTTCCATGGATGCCAGTCAGGTCAATATCACTCAGGAAACCCGCAGCCAGTTTATACCGTTTAAAATACCGAGATATTATGACGGTATGGATTTAATGGATATGATAATTCAGATCCATTATCAAAATGCCTCTAATCACGATGGCATTGCGGCCGTGGTTAATGTATCCAGCAGCCGGAATTTCATTATCTTTGGATGGCTGATCGACAGCAGCGTCACTTCCGGAAAAGGGGAGGTAAAATTTGAAATCACCGCTTCCGGAGTAAACGAACGCGGAGAATCCTACGTATGGAAAACCCAGCCCAACGGCAGACTCAACGTCTTAGAAGCCTTAGCCCACTCGGGAAGCGGCGTTATAGAGCCTGATTTATCCTGGTATGAGACCTTTCTCTTCTCAGCAAGCCAAACATTGGCATCCGCAAGAACAGCGGCCGACCGGGCTGAAAGCGCAGCCAACGAAGCGGCCGCATCCGCTGAAAACATCAACAAAGACGCCATCAAGGAAGAAATTAAAGGTTCTATCATTGATGACGTAAATGCCGCTACGGATGAAAAATTAAAGAATCATTATGTAAAATCCGAAATTGACCAAATCATTGTAGAATTGGAAGAATCCATCAGTAAAATTGACAGCCTATCCAATTTAAAGGTCGGATATGTCCAGGAAACGGGAGACTTGACTTTTAGGGATGGAGAAAAAGAAATCACTTCCATAAAAATCAACAGCCTGTCCAATTTAAAAGTCACCTACACGATTACGGAAGGTAAAGGGATACTACATTTTTATAACGGAGAAACGGAAATCTCTTCCGCAGAAATCGGTTCCATCGATCCATCCGCCGAATGGGCCGGTACTTTTAAGACCGGTATTATAAATGAAGTTAACAATACAATAAGCAGCTCCATAGGAGAAATAAGCGCCGCAGTCACCGAACTCACAGGCACCGTGGAACAGACAGCAGCGGAGCTCACCTCTTTAGAGGAAAAAACCATTTCACTCACTTCCGCTTCTGAATCGGCACAAAAAGAGCTTGAAACAGTTAAGACACTCCAAAGTGAGCTTCAAAAAGAGGTTACCGCCAATACAACGGCTAACACGTCTCTAGCCAACACGGTTTCCACACTCAAAAACGAAGTTGGCGGGTTTAATCAAGACGTTATCAGCGTCAATGAAAATTTAACTTCACTGGAAGAAAAAGTGAACAATATAACCTCTGTAAAACCAAATGTTTATGATGTCAGCTATTCTGACAATACTTTTACCTTATATGAAAATGAAGAGGTAAAGCAGAAGTTCACCATCACAGGAGGCAGCGGCGGCGGCTCAGACAGCTCAACGGCGTCAATCGAACGCATTACCCCGGCAAGCCTGGTAATCTTATCCGATAAAACAGCTCTTATTGAATACAGCTTCTCATCCATCGATAATGTGGGAGACAGCACAGGAAATGGTACCGCAAGCTGGAAAGTGGGCAATACGGCAGTCGCCTCTTCCACTGCTCTTCAGGGCAAAAACTCGTTTGATATTACCCAGTACTTAAAAACAGGTTCCAATAATATCCGTTTAACAATTACCGACAGTTTTGGAACGATCGCGACAAAAACATGGACTGTAACTGTTGTGGAATTCAAAATCGACAGCATTTTCGATGACTCACTCTTCTATTCTGGAGAAGTAAGTTTCCGCTATACTCCATATGGAGACATTCAAAAAAAGATTATATTTAAATTGGATGATAAGGAAATCGGCAATATCACTACATCTGTTACAGGCCGTCAGATGATTCAGTCAATTCCCGCTCAGGAGCACGGCGCTCACCTGCTGGAAGTATATATGACTGCAGTTATCGATGGGGCGGACGTGCAAAGCGACTCTGTATATAAGGATATTATCTGGGTAAATGCAGAAAGCTCCGCTCCGATTATCGGATGCGCTGTCCGCTCATTTACATCCAAACAGTATAATACCGTCACCATACCATATGTGATCTATGATCCCGAACATAATCCGGCCAACGTCACATTGACAGTTGACGAAAAAACAGTATCTGAGCTGAGCGCGGACCGTCTCAAACAGATCTGGAGCTATAAATCATCTGAAATTGGAGAACAGACTCTAACCATCACCTGCGGTGAAGCCGTTAAGACCATCTCTGCCAATATAGAAGAACTGGGCATTGATATCACTCCCGTTACCACCAACCTGGCACTCGATTTCAATCCGGCCGGACGAAGCAACCATGATTCCGACCGTTTATGGACCGACGGCAAATCCCATTTGACCGTATCCGATAATTTTGACTGGTCAAACGGAGGATATCAGACCGACAAAGACGGGGATATCTACTTCTGCGTGAAGGCCGGCACTACCGCCTCAATTGATTACAAACTATTTGAGGATGATGCCAAGAAGACCGGGAAGAATTTTAAACTGATCTACAAAACGACAAATGTACGGGATTATGATGCCCTGGCCCTCTCATGCTTTGACGCCGGAATCGGTTTTAAAGTTTTCGCCCAGAATGCGGTTTTAACTTCCGAACAGAATGATATTACGGTTCCCTACTGTGAAGACAATTATATGGAATTAGAGTTTAATATCCTGCCGGATTCTCAATACACGGAAATGGTGATGTGGATCGATGCAGTCCCCACCAGAGTGAAACTCTATTCATCCTCAGATTCCTTCACCCAGCCAAATCCTCAAAGTATAGTGATCGGATCGGATGACTGTGATGTGTGGATTTACCGCATGAAGTCCTACACCATGAATTTAACTGATGATGAAATCCTCGATAACCGCATTGCAGACGCAAAAAATGCGGATGAGATGATTGAACGCTATATGAAAAATCAAATTGTGGGCGCTGACGGAACCATCGATCCCGATATCTTAGCCGAAAGATGCCCCGGGCTGCGCGTTATCAAAATATCCGCTCCGCATTTTACAACCGGTAAGAAAAATGAAGTATCCGATACAACCGTGCAGCACATATATTACGGCGGACGTGAAAATGAGGATAACTGGACTGCTTTTGGTTCCCATAAAGGACAGGGCACCTCTTCTGAATACTATGGAGAATCCGCCCGCAATATAGACTTAAATTTATCCGGCGGCTTTACCATGGCAGACGGCACAAAGGCCGATAAATACGGCATGACAAGCAGTTCCGTACCTGTTAATTATTTTAACATCAAACTAAACGTCGCATCATCCGAAAACCTCAATAATGCATTTCTTACCCAGGAATACAATACGTGGAATCCATATTTAAGACCTGCCAGATTAAAGGATGAAAAGATCAGGGACACCATGGAATTCCATCCCTGTGTTATCTTCGTGCAGGAAACCGATCCTTCCAATGCGACTGTGTTTAACGACGGGGCCTGGCATTTCTACGGTTGCGGCGATTTTGGAAACTCCAAGAAAAATGACGAAGTATTTGGCATGGACCCTGATAACCATAAAGAATTCATTATCGAAGTGGACAACAACACCGACGACCAGACAAGATTTTTATCGGATGATCTGACCGGCGAGACATGGGACGGCGACAACAGCTTCGAATTCCGCTACAGCAATCCAAATTGCACAGAAGCAGAACTTCAGGCCGGAAAAGACGCTTGGCAGAGAGTTTTATCCTGGGTCGTTAACGCCAGCCCTGAAACATTTGCCGCTGAATTTGAAGATTATTTTGTTAAAGATTCCGTGCTCTTCTATTATCTGTTTACAGAGCGCCACACCATGATCGACAACCGGGCAAAGAATACTTTCTGGCATACAGAAGACCTGATTCACTGGGATATCTGCTTCGATTATGATAACGACACCGCCATGGGCAATGATAATGAGGGCGGCCTCACTTTTACTTACGGTTATGAAGACACCGACACCATCGGATCAAAAGCCGTTTTCAATGCTCATGACAGCAGGCTTTGGTGCTTGGTAAGAGACTGCCTGGCCGACGATCTGGCCGCATTGTATATCCGCCTGGAAAGCAGGCTGACCTGGTCCTCCGACCGCATTTTAAAAGCCTGTGAGGAATATCAATCCGTAAAACCGGAACGCTTGTGGATTGCCGATATGAGACGGAAATATTTCAGGACTTACGAAGATAACGGAACCACCTCTTATCTTCCGATGATGCACGGCGATAAAAAGCATCAAAGAAGGCAGTATCAAAAATACCAGGAAAAATACATAGCCTCCAAATATGTAGGATCTGCCTGCACCTCCGATGTTATCACCATCCGCGGCTACACCCCTTCCCAATGGACCGGCGTCGAACCGGACGGTACCTTGCACATAAAACCATATGCGGATATGTATATCGTAAACCGCTACGGATCTAATATTGTCAAACAGAGAGCAAAGAGAGGAAATACTTATACCGTAGAATCTCCGATTGCCGCCATGAATGATACGGAAGTTTATACATATAACGCTTCAA
Organism: Clostridium sp. chh4-2; assembly: GCF_002899675.1. Taxonomy (GTDB): domain Bacteria; phylum Bacillota; class Clostridia; order Lachnospirales; family Lachnospiraceae; genus CHH4-2. The sequence goes on from NZ_PKUU01000005.1 coordinate 233,104, forward strand.
TGGTACAGAGTATCGGAGATATATCAGGCTTTTATGCCGGATATACGGATTTCGGACAGGCGGTTAAATTAACCGATTTATCCATTGGCTCCGATGTAACAGGTTACAGCAATACAAATATGTCTGACTTTGATATCGGCAACAACGGACTGCTTGAGAAACTAAACCTTCAAAACCTGCCCAATCTGAAAAAGACCATCTCTCTGTCCGGATGTACCAATTTGGAAGAATTTTTAGCGGACGGCTCCGGCATCACCGGCGTCATCTTTGCATCTGGCGGAAAGATCCATACAGCTCATCTTCCGGCAGTATCGTCCATATCAGGCTCAGATTTATATTATCTCAATGATTTAACTATCGAGAACTATGAAAACCTTACCACACTGCGCCTCGACAATTGCCCTGCCGTCGATGAAATGGAATTATTATCAAAAGCCGAAAATCTAAACCGTTTAAGGCTGACCAATATAAACTGGAATCTGGATGATACTTCTTTATTAGACCGTCTGGCCAAATTATCCGGTATAGATGAAAATGGATATAATACGAACACTTCCGTTCTCAGCGGCTCCGTTCATGTTCCGGTTATGAGACAGCAGAAACTGGATTATTATAATTCTGTTTGGAAAGATCTAACGGTCACATATGATACCATGATTGCCCAGTATACGGTCACTTTTGTCAACGATGATGAAAATCACACGGTTCTCGATGTCCAGTATGTCGACAAGGGCGGAAATGCCGACGATCCAATCCAAAGGGAAACAGACCCGATAAAAGTTCCTGAAAAAGCGAGTACGGTAAGCACCCAATATACATTTGAAGGCTGGGATGATTCCTTTACGAACATCTTTTCCGATAAAACCATCACTGCCGTTTACACAGAAGCCGTGAGAGAATATACCGTGAAATATGTCTCCAAAGGCGTTGTCCTGAAAGAAATGACTGCGCCGTATGGTTCCATGGTCTCCTATGACGGCGACCTGCCCGTCTATACAGCAGAAGAAACCGCATTCAAATATTATGTGTTCGAGCGATGGGATAAAAGCGGTCTCGTAACAGGCGCCAAAACAATCAATGCTGTTTTCAGCGTCTGCGAATACACGGACGGATATTTTAACAACAAAGAATTAAATGATCTCACCCCGGCCGAATTATACGCAGCCATGAAATTGGGTAAAGAAACTTCCTGCTTTTCACTGAAAGACCGTTTGGATTTTAAATTCGGCATTGATTATTCCTATGATGATATTGAAGAATTCCGTATTGTGGAATCCGACATGGCATTTAACGGCTCCAATTATTTGGATACGAATCTGGATTTAATGCGGGAAGACCGGGATTTCACACTGGCCATTGACTACGAATTTGCCTCCGGCAACAAAACCGGAAACGTACTTGCACAATGCTTCCAATCAGACGGTTCAAATGGTTTTAAATTATGGTACAGCACAGAGCCAAAACTCTCCTGGGGCACAGATTCTCTCACACCATCCTCCGGGCTGGGCCGGGAAATCGTCGTTCTCCGCCATCGTGCAGGAAGCCGTCAGCTTCAGGTTTATATCTCCAATATAACCGGTACTTCCATTCATACTCAGGTCCTGACATCCACCCGGATTCCTTCAATCAATTCAACATTCGTGCTGGGATGCAGCAAAGCGGACGACGGCGTCTATGAAAATTTTGCAAAAGGAACGGTTCATTGGTGTAAAGTATGGTATGCGGATCTGGGAGAAACGCTTTGTTCAGATATTTCACAATGGATTCACGAAACCGTGCCCATGGAGCTGGCCAAATTCAAAGGATATTATATGGCTAACGCCGAATCGAAACGGGCTGCCATCACATTTTTAGGCGCTAACACCCTTTCCATCCGCAGAATTTTCAGCAATAAGAGCACCAATGCAGGCGGATGGGCCGACTCCACCTTAAATACATGGATGAACACCCGCCTTTTAAAAGCGATCTCCCCATCCTGGAAATCCCTGATAAAGCCGGTAAAGGTCTACTCTTCGATCGGTAATAAGTCGACAGAACTGAGCCAGTCCGCCTGTCATTTCTACATACCATCCTTATATGAATTAGATAATGGAAATGCCGTTGACCCTTATATCAACGAAACTAATGCCACGATCGCCTATATGACAAATTCCGACTCCAGAAAGCGTACCAACATTTCCTCCCCGGATATCTGCGTTGATTACTGGACCCGAAGCCCAAATATAAGCCACGCCAATTATCTGTTCACAATTGCTGCCGACGGCACAAATTACGGTTTCTCGTATCCGTCGTATGAAAGCGGCATTTTACCGATGTTCTCAATCGGAGTTGATTAACAAAAAGGGCATGATCTTTTTAGGGTCATGTCCTTTTGAGAAAGGAAATGCAAATGTATTATAAAGTGCTTAAAGACAACAAAGTTGTCGACATTTTAGATCGTATTATTTATGTGAAATACCAGGAGAAAAATGACTTGATCCTTTTGTGCGGTCCTGAAGAAGCGGAGGCAATTCTCTCTTCTGATGGGAATTATGCCTGGCATATCGAAGGCCTGTATCATTACAAACCGGATAATGAATTGTCATCAATCGTCGAAATCACAAAACACGAATACAACCAGAGAAAATCATTTGGCGGCCTGACCCGGGAAGAACTGATCGATGCATATACCCTGGAGTTATTGGAAGGAGGGATTCTATAACCATGAATTCAATCATGTTTCTGGAAAGCCTTAAACGGCTGTATGCGTCAAAAAAAGTTACAGAAGACAAACTAAAATCAATGGTTTCCGAAAAAGAAATCTCTGAAGCAGATTTCAAATTTATCATTTCAAAGTGAGGTAAAAATTATGGCTTATACACCACAATATTTCCAGGCCTCTACGATGGATGTTGTTAATAAAGCATTAGAATGCGGTTTGATGAAATACCCCGGTATCTGCTATGTAACCGGCCTGAATACTTTGGTATGGATAACAGAGCAGGGAACTCCGGAATGCATTGCAGATATCGGCGCCATAACAAAAGCGGATTACTCATTGGGCGTTTTATCTTTTTACAATAAGAATAAACTGCTTTTCAGCGTGGACATCGGAATGCCGGAAGATATCGCCCAGGATGTTATCGACAATATAACAAATAAACTGGATTTAACCAGTTATGCCAAAAGCAAAGACGTTGTCCAGCTTTTAGATAACCGTGTCGGAGACATTGAGGGGGCTTTAAGCGTTGCTGATTTTGTAAACAGCCGTTCATACAATGCGATCAACGATATTCCAATCACCCAGATTCAAGGCTCTTTAGCCGCAGCCGTAGACCTGTCAAAGCTTTCAAACGGCGTATATAAAATATGCGGACAGTTCCAAATATGCAGCAATCATACGATACAATATTCTGCTGACTCTGATTTATTCTCCATTGAGCAAACAGAGGACTGTGTCTCTATCACAAAACTCAGCAGCAATTCCATCACCATCTACTCTGTTTTTCCCACCGGCGACTATATTATAAACAAATATATTACGGAAGAATGGATTCAAACCCAGGATTTCATTACCGGTTCTGAGGTAAAAGAGTATGTTAAATTATTAATGCAGGATTCGGTAAATGACATGGTAACGACAGCGCTTAATGAGAACTTAGATAAAATGCTGGACGATAAACTGTCAGGTATCGATCCCAAAGAAATTCAGGCTTTATTTAACCGTATATAAATTGGAGGAATTTTAAAATGGCAAAATTACAATATATGACACTCGCTAACTTAACAGAATATAATGATTTACTGGGTGCTGATCTCTTAACAAAAATCAATGAAGCCGTATCCCCGGCCATTAAAACAGTCTCACTGTCAGACGATAAACAGACACTCTATTTCTATACAAAGAAAGCTCCCGTAACCGTTGATGACGCAGCTTTCAGCATCCCCTTACCTGCGCCGGTGGATATCAGCGGAAAAATTGACAAGGTTTCCAACAGTACAGCCGGAAACTTGGCTTCCCTTACCGCAGACGGCAGCATTGCCGATTCCGGAAAAAAAGCCGCTGATTTTGCATCTAAATCCGATATCTCCAATTTAAATGCTTACGTCGGCACAATCCCGGCTGATTCAAATGCATCCTCTGTAATCGAATACGCAAAAGAAGCTGCGGACAAAGCGAAAGCTGACGCATCTTACGACGACACCGAATTGCGGGCCAAAGTAACCGCCAATACCGATGCGGTTGCCATCCTGAATGGTACAGGAACTGGATCGGTCAGCAAAACCGTTTATGATGCGGTTGCCGAAGTAGTCGCCGGAGCTCCGGAATCAATGGATACCCTGAAAGAAATTTCTGATTGGATTCAGGGCCATTCTTCAGATGCTGCCTCCATGAACAGCCGAATCGGCGATAATAAAGCCGATATTGACGCCTTAAAATCATTGATCGGGCAGCTTCCGGAAGGCAGTAAAGCAAAAACAATTATCGCCTACATTGCAGAATACGTTACAAATGCTGTGGGAAACATCGATCTCTCAAAATTTGCATTAGTAACCGATTTAACCGCCGCCGTCGGCCGCATTTCCAAAAATGAGGCTGCCGTCACAGCAATTAACGAAGCTGCTGCCGCTTTAACAGCCAGAGTAACAACTGCGGAAACTGATATCGATACAGTAGAAAAAGGACTTAAAACCGCCAACACAAATATAGGAACCAACACCTCCAACATTCAGAATAATTTATCCAAGATCACAGCCCTGGAGGGTTTGGTTGGAGACGGATTTGAACCAATTCCATCCGCTTCTATCCGGTCCCTGTTTAATAAATAAAGGAAATAGGTGAACTTATGGCCAAACAACAATTCCTGGATAAGGAAGGGCTTAACGTACTGGTAGATGAGATTATTGGAGAAACAATACAGTCAATTTCCATAAATGCCGGAACCAACAACGGAACAATTAAATTGACAGTCAACGGCACAGTTTATGATAATATTCCGGTAAAAGGGCTTGAAAGCGCCGCATATGCTTCTAAAGATGCATTTGCGGCGGCCTCTCCGTCCTTCACACAGTCAGCCGCATTGTCCAATATTGTCAGCGGCGAAACGCTTTCCGTTATGCTCGGCAAAATTTCCAAAAGTTTAGCCGCTTTCATCTCCCATAAATCAGATGCTGCCGCCCATATAACCTCTGACGAACGAACCAACTGGAATTCTGCAAATTCCCAGAAACATACACACAGCAATAAAACCGTTCTGGATAAATTAACCCAGGCTCTGCTGGACAACTGGAACTCAGCATATGCTCATGTAAACGATTCGGTTAAACACATTACATCATCAGAAAGAACAAAATGGGATGCAGTCGTCAATAAAGTGGACAAAGTTGCCGGAAAACAGCTGTCCACCAATGATTACACCTCCGCAGATAAAACCAAGCTGTCCGGTATAGAAGAAAACGCCAACAAGTATATCCATCCCACAAGTGACGGTAATAAACATGTTCCCGCCACAGGCACTGCTAATAATGGCAAATTCCTAAAAGCCGGAACCACAGCCGGAGCGATCTCCTGGGCAAAACCCGCAAAATCTGATGTCGGCCTAAGTAATGTGGACAATACCTCCGATGCGGATAAACCGGTATCCGCCCAACAGCAGGCGGCGCTAAATGGTAAAGTCTCCGCCTCCGGCGGAGATATTAAGGATACTACAGTAAGCGCCCTCAATTCCACTTCAACCGATTTTCCTTACCCGGAAGCAAATCAGCCTATGGAAAGTTTTCTGGGGAATATACGGCAGTGTCTGGTTCAGACATATACGTTCATAAAGGACTTTAATGATCATAAAGCTGAACTGCTTACTTTGGCTAAGTTGGTGAATAATGGGTCTACGACTGCGGGAGGGTATGCTTTGGATGCTCGGTATGGGAAGACGTTGTATGATTTGTATGCTCAATTAAATGCAAATAAAAACCCCAAGCTAAACATGACTGAATATAACAATAACCTTATAGTTTCACCAACAAATTGGGTTGTCGTATTTAACCAATCTCTATCCCCAGGATTGTACTTAGTGAAACATTCCGCAATAGCTCCATATGGAGTAAGTGGTCTTTCGGTTTCTATGAATTATAATGAACAGCAAACAGATAGAAGTACAACTCCATGTGTACGTGGTGTGACTGGTACAAATATTTACTACCTTCCTTCAGGCGGAAACTACGTTGGGCAAATATATGTAGATCACTCTACTACAGCAACCATAAATAATAACCTGAAAGTCATTAAAATATGGTAACTTATTCCAATTATTAAAAGCATATGATTATATACCTATGGCAATTCAGTAAAATGAGTATAAAGTTTTTTGAGCAGGAGCACCATTTCTTTGTATACAATAAAATTACCTTTATTAATAATAAAGCGAAAATCTCCTCAAAAATAGTAATATTGCAAAGATTAAGCGCTTCAATCAAATAGCTTCGAATTCATTTTGGCGAATGTTACTAAAATTTTCGCGAAGCTATTCATTAAAATAATAGATATTATCTGATCTAAAATATATCATCCAGTAATTAACCATTTACAACGTCTACATCTGACCATATCAAATTAACATTATCGCTAAGGCATCTATTATTTCCTTACAAGCCTTAAAGATTATATAAAAGAAACAGGTGACTTCATGAAAAAACAACAATTTTTAGATAACGAAGGACTAAACGTATTGGTAAACGAAATTGTAGAAGCCACAATACAATCGCTTTCTATAAGCGCCGGTACAAATAATGGCACAATAAAGCTGACAATCGATGGAACAGTACATGACAATATTTCTGTAAAAGGACTTGGAAGCGCAGCATATGTTTCCAAAGATACCTTTGCTGCCTCCTCTCCAACATTTACCCAAGCAGCCACATTGTCCAATATCATCAGCGGTGAAAGCTTTACAATAATGCTTGGTAAAATTGCCAAAAGTATGGCTGATTTTATCACCCATAAGGCGGATGCAATTACCCACCTAACCGCTGCTGAAAGAACCAACTGGAACGATGCAAATAGTAAAAAGCACACTCATAGCAACAAAGCTGTAATAGATACTCTTACACAGGCAATGATAGAGAAACTGAACAGTGTAGCCTCGGGTGCAGAAGTCAATGTACAAGCGGATTGGTCTGCAACCGATATTACTTCTGATGCTTATATAAAGAATAAGCCGACAGCTCTGCCAGCCAGCGATGTATCATCTTGGGCCAAATCAGCAAAAAAGCCATCTTATGCATGGAACGAAATTACCGATAAACCCAGTTCTTTCACCCCCATAACGCATACCCATACAAAATCGCAAATTACAGACTTTCCATCCAGTATAAAAAACCCGAACGCCTTAACCCTTTCTCTTAATGGGACATCTCAAGGCGGTTATGACGGTTCCACCGCCAAGACGATTAATGTTACCGCCGCCTCTATTGGAGCAGCTGCCACATCGCATGGAACCCATGTAACTTACTCCTCTACGCCCCCAAAAATTGCAGGAAATGCCGCTGTTGGTACGGCTTCCACTGTTTCCAGAAGTGATCACGTCCATCCAAAACAGACAATCTGTGATACGATACTGGAAAATATTACAATTACTGCTGCCTCATTTTCAACCTCATTAGTTGCCACATATAGTAATTCCAGCATTTTAGACACACAGGTTCCCGATGTTTTCTTTGCAAAAGATTCCATAGCTGTTGCTTCCAAAGCAGGCATTACTGTCGAAACAGCAGCCGGACAATTAAAGCTAACTGCGAAAAAAGCACCAACAGCTGATTTAGTAATTGAAACTTTATTTTTAAGAAACACTATCTGACAAAATATCTATTTATAGTAACAAACAAGCGCTTTGCAAAGAAAGAGGTGATTAAAATTGAAAGCAACTATACATCCCATAGAGCCCTTCGACGCGTCTCTTGGTACCACAATAAGATTTACCTGGAATGGAAACCAAATCCATAAAGTGCGGTGCTCCATCTGTGAAAATGAGCTTGGCACTTCTGTCTTTAACGAAGATTACATTTACAACGAAACAATTGACATCATGAAACAGGAATTTATTATCCCACCAAATTCCGGGCTGAAAAATGGCATCAACTACATCTGTTACATCACAGTCATAGATGCCGAAAATTCCGAATCAGACCGGAGCGATCCTTCGCAGTTTTATTGCTTTACAACTCCGGTTTTCCAGCTGTCAATTAAAAATAATGATGTTATCCGCTCATCCAGCTACGAAGTCGGCTTATCATATGCTCAGGCAGAAAATGAAGAACTGCAGTCCTATTCTATTTATTTGTATTCCTACCAAAAAACGTTAATACAATCTTCCGGCACAGTCTACGATACGCAATCCTCCTACTTGATCTCTTCGTTGGAAAATGCCAATCAATATTATATTCGCGCAGCAGGCATCACAAAACATGGAATGCATCTTGAGACCAGAGATATTTTATTTACGGTTGCATATGAGAATTTGCAGTCCTTTTCCACCTTAGAATTAAATAATATGCCTGATCTCGGTGCTGTCGAACTGCGCAGCAACCTGATTTCCACAGAAGGTCAATCAGATAATCCGGTTATCTTTATCGACAATAAATATGCTGATCTCAGAGATAATTCAGTCGTATTCCAGACAGGATATCAGATTGAAGGCGATTTCAGTCATGTATTTAAATTATTTGACTGCAAAATAAACCAAAAAATCCTCACTCTTTCCGATGGGAATAAAACTCAAATCGATTGTTTTTACCGCGAAGGAACATTCGATAATTCTTCCGGTAAAAAGGCAGTGATCGAATTGACAGCAGCCTCATCCGACGTCAACTACGTCATCTACAGCAACTATTTTGAAATTCCAACTGATGAGCAATGTATCTGTTTCTGTACCACCCGAACCGGTAACTTTTTTGATATTGCCGCCCTGCTTCTCCCAAAAACAACTGAAAGGAAGTGAATCAAATGTTCTGTGGACATAGTTTTACCTCAAGCAGCGATGCTCTGATCTCTCATGCGGCTTCAGCTAATACGATCGAACAATTAACAATTCAAAATGCGGTCTTTGATGAAATTTATGCAACAATCGATACCATAGATACCAACACTTATGACGGCACAATCCCCTCTGACTGGACATTTGCAACTCGTTTCCATGCTTTATTTAACGGAGATCTGTATGGCGGAAATGTAAACTTTACAGAATCCATTGTAGAGTTAGTCAGAATTAAGAAACGAACAGGTAAGGACACTAAGTTCAAAACCATATTTGAAAAAGAAATACAGTGCAATGAAGACTTGTCAATCGAGTACCTGGATTACTTTGAACCAACCGGTGAAATCGAATATGCATACGTTCCCGTCATTTCCGGCGGTGAGGCCAATTATATCGTAAATAAGGTAACCTCTGTATTTGATCACTATTTCCTATGTGAAAAAGGAAGATCCTTCCCGTTAATTTTGGATGCCAAATACACTCAGGAAATAACTTACGAATCAAATCAGGTAAAACCGCTTGGCAGAAAATATCCTATCACGGTTGTCAACGGCAATACCGGTTACAAGTCCGGCAGCATGGACTGCACGTTTCTTGAGTTAAAAGAATTTAACCCTGAAATTAAAACTTCTTTTGATTACAGAAACCTGATCTACGATGCTTTAACCAATGGAAAACCAAAAATATTAAAAGATATGGAAGGCAATTTATTAATGGTCAACATCAGCGGATCGATCTCTGAATCAGACCGCACTTATAACTATTATGAAAATGACGGCTTCTTTTATATCACGTCCAATTTTAAATGGACGGAATGCGGGGATGCCTATGATGTGGGCGATTTATACGACAACAATTTCATTGATACAGACAGGGATCGGTAGGTGAACATATGGCATACGATGTAACACAGACCGATCTGAATCTTTTGAAACAGTCGACGCAGGAAATATTTCTAAAAGTTGAACTGCTCAATCAAAAATATAAGATATTGGATTCCCTAGAAGGCGTCATTATCAACGATAATTTTAGTGTAAATAATGATTCCGTCCAAAGGCGTTCCTATACCTGCGATCTCCACGTAACTGATTCCAGTTTTATGATTGGTTCTGATAAAAAAATATGGCTTGATAAAAAGCTTAGAGTCTATTACGGCATAAAATCCCTGCGCGAGAATAAAATTATCTGGTACCGGATCGGCACCTTTGTGTATGTCTCGATGAACTATAAATATTCTCAGACAGAGCGTACCCTTTCACTCACCTGTGCCGACCTTATGGCGGAATACGACGGAACATTAAACGGCCAGCTGGCCGGATATGACCCTTCCGCCCCTGATTCTGAAGATATTGCGCATAAATTAACAATTCCTGCCGGACAAGATATACGGACCTCCGTCATCAGCCTTCTAAAAACGGCACAAATTGAAAATTACTTTGTAGAAGATATAAAAAAGGAAGTCCCTTATGATCTTGAATTCAACACCGGAACCACCTATTGTGAAATATGGACGAAATTACGCGATCTCTACGACGCCTGGGAATTTTTCTTTGATGCGGACGGAACATTTATATGGCGTGAAATCCCAAACTGTCTGACGGACAATATTTCATTTGATGACTCTCTACTGCAAAATATTGTAATAGACGAATCAGCCTCTTTATCCTTTGATAATATCTATAATGTAACTGAAGTATGGGGAAAGGTTTTAGAATTAGAGAATAAAGACTGCTATGCCAAAAGTTCTGTATACACAGGAAATGTTTATCACATTAATTTTGATTTTTATTCCTCCTGGGATGATATTGATCATTTGACGCAAATTGCCGTAAAAATATGTTCCGACAATCTGGACTCCCCGCAATTTTCCATTAACAACTACTCTCCCATCCCCATTTTTGACGGAAACGGTAATCCATTAAAAGCGAATTCACTAAAATCTGATACAACCTACGTATTCAGATATCGGCGGTTAACCGCAGATGAATCCGGCATTTCTTCCGCTTTATTCCTCTTAGGTCAATATCAGTGCTATGGAAAATATGTGGAAACTTCAGATCTCTGTCCATTTTCAGTACAAAACCTGGGCTATGAAATCGCTCAGTCTCTGGATTATGATACGCTGAGCGACGATGCGGCCTGCTATAACCAAGCGGAATATTTAACTTATTCAACAACAGCCATGATGGATACTTTAACTTTAACAACACTGGTTATTCCCTGGCTGGAAGTCAATACAAAAGTGGAGTACACTCCCAAATACAGCAACGAAAAAAATCAATATATTATTAAAAGTTTCAGCTGGTCAACTGGCGCTGGAACGATGACATTAACTCTCTATAAATTCCTGGAGAGTTTTTCCTTTGTCAGCAACAGACGAAATCAAAATAAGAATAAGGAAGGTGATGGTAATGGCGAAATTTGAAGATCTTCCATTAACCAATTTCCCAGATTCAGAAGATAACTGGGCGAGAATGCAGGATATTACAGCCAGCCTTCTCACAATCGCGCTGCAATACAACGCTTTGTGGGATGCCGGCGACATAGACGCTGCCAACACGTTACTGGAAAACAATCCAAAACTAAAGAGTACGATTTTTAATGCGGATAAATGGAACAAATTAAGAGATGGGCTTATCGCGTTGGAAAGATACTATCTCAATGATGTGCAGACCTTTATAGAACGGGTAGCCCAGTCCACAATTGGAATTAACGATAATGCATCTGATGATGAAAAAGTGACAAATACCTACTCTGCCAATAAAATCGATCAGCTGACTGGGTATTACTCTGATTCTTTTAATATAGAAACTTCCGACTGGAGCGATGATTTCATTTATACCCATGAAGACGCCTCCATTGGCGCTGATGACATCATTGAAGTTTATTTTCATTCAGACAGCTATACAGCTGTTTCAAAAGCTCAAATACGCCTGATAAGCGGTTCAGGTGCCGGAAACTTCCAATTAAAAGCAAAGAAGCTTCCAATCGGAACAATAACGGTTGATTTTTATAAGGTGGTGAAGATAAATGGCTAAAACTGGACGAATTAATTTTGGCGGAGGCGGCGGGATTGATCCCGATGAATTGAATGCGCTTCCGGAACACGTTTTAACAAACAAGATATTTGGCGGCAGCGGCAGCGACGAACCTCAGACCGGAAGCATGCCTAACCGCGGCGCCGTATCCCAAGCATTAAATGCAGGCGGCAGTTATACAATACCTGCCGGATATCATAATGGATCTGGCAAAGTTACTGCCAATAGTTTATCAAGTCAGACTTCGGCTACTGCTACTGCCGGATATATTTATAATGGTAAAACTGCGTGGGTTAACGGTTCCAAGATAACTGGGAACATGACGGTAGGAAGTATCCTAAATTTTAGTGCAGCCGCATACAATTACACGCAAATTTTATTAAAATGGCAAAATCCGTATGCGGCGACTGGAAGACCTTTTAGCGGAGTTTTTATCAACTACTCTACCAGTGGTTATCCTGGAACTGGTGGAACCAGAATATATACTGGATATGGTAGTAATGCAGCGGCTGGAGGATGGTCACAGACGATTGTCACTATGCCCAATATAAATACAACCTATTATTTCAGTGCCACTGCATTTTGCTCATGTAGCGCAGGCGATATATGGGGAAATACTTTAAATTCTAGTTGCAAAACAAATAACGAACTATATTTGACTTTCACGTCTGCTCAAAATTATACAATTCCATCAGGGCATACAAGGGCTACGATCTTCTGCGTTGGAGGTGGTTCAAGCGGCTATGGCACTAGTGGTGGAGAAGGTGCTCCTGGAGGTGGTGGAGGTTATACAAGCCAGGCTGATTTAGAAGTCGGCCCTGGTCAAGTATTAAATGTTATTGTTGGTGCAGGAGGCGCACAAGGCAAACCTTATGGACCTGAATTTTATGCAGGAAGTCCTTCATCAGTCTCCCGTAATGGCATCACCCTATGTAATGCAAATGGTGGTAATGGAACATCAGGTGGTTCTGGTGGCGGCGGCATAAGAGGTAACGGTGGTTCAAATGGTGGTAATGGCAGCGGCGGTGGATCTGGACAGGGCAGAACCACAAGAGCCTATGGTTGGAGTAACGGTACCCTATACTCAGGAGGTGGAGGTGGTGGCTCTACTAATAAATCCAGTGCACCTGGTTCTGGTGGTGCTGGTGGTGGTGCAAACGGTGCACAAACTGGAAATGGTAGTGCTGGATCCGCAAATACCGGTGGCGGTGGCGGTGGTGGCGGATCACAATGGAGTTATAATTATGACGAGTGGTATACTGGAAAAGGTGGTGCCGGCGGTAGTGGCATTGTTCTAATAAGACTATATTAGGAGGTAAGAAATGATAGTATGGCAAATGTATGCATTTATATTAGATGAGGAGATTCTCAATATCACTCATTGTGAAAATTACGAAGAAGCTAATCGGATTGCAAAAGCAGTATATGGTGAGGAAGCCATCGCAGTAGACTGCCTGCAATATCCATGTCAAATCGGCGATAAACACATAAATGGTGTATTTTATCATGTTGATCCCAATACAGGAGATCAAACACCAATTCAGTATGTTCCTACACAGGAACAACAAGTCCAAAAACTAGAATTGGATAAAACAATACTAGAGGCAGAGTTGATATCTACCCAACTAGCACTAACAGAACAGTATGAGAAAAGCCTCGCATTAGAGGATGAAGTTACCAATACACAAATCGCATTAACAGAAATTTATGAAAGGATGGAATAAAATATGGCAAAAATATATGCAGACTTAATACGAAAAGGTTTTAAAACAATTGAACAGGTACCTGAAAGGATAAGATCAGAAGTTAAAGCTCTATTAAATAATTAATCTTCTAATTTTTTCTCTACTAAATAATCATTCGGAAACTCTTTTATTCGGAGGCCAAACATGATACCCATTACAAAACAAATCAAACAAATTAACTGCTATGCCGATAAAAATAACCCGGTATGGATCGTAATACACGAAACAGACAATTATACCGCCGGTTCGGGAGCTAAAGCCCATTCAAAAGCGCATAATAACGGCAATCTGAACACCTCTGTACATTACTATGTTGATGATCATTCTATTTATCAGACTCTCAGCCATAGTGATGGCGCTTGGGCTGTAGGTCATCAATATGGCACACCTCCAGTCCCCGGAGTCAGCAACTACAATTCCATCAACATTGAAATTTGTGTTAATCCAGACAGTGATTATGATATAGCCAGAAAAAATTGTATCGATCTTGTAAAATATTTAATCCAGGAAACAGGCATTGCTGCCGATCATGTTATTCGACATTACGATGCAAAACTCAAATGGTGTCCACGAAAGATGATGGATAATCCAAAACTTTGGACAGAGTTTAAAGAACAATTGATCGCCAAAAAATCCGGGTGGCATCAAGAATGCGGTGGCTGGCGTTTTTATCTGGGAGACACTGGCAATTATATATCGAATGACTGGTACTGGGATAGTAAGAACTGGTATTGGTTTGACGGAGCCGGAATGATGGTTTCCGACACATGGAAAACAGGTTCAGACGGTAAATGGTATTATCTAAGTTCTGATGGAAGTATGGCGAAAAATCAATGGATCATTTGGAATAATCGCTTATATAAGGTCACCGAAGATGGAAGCATGTTTCAAGGTGATATACATTTAAAAACTGATTCCAATGGAGCTTTGATTCAATACTAAAGTCCAATGTTATATATTATAAAGTTTCAAAAACAGCTTAACTCCCAAATCAATCTTCCAAAATAAGGTAGCCGAATCCCCTTCAGCTACCTTATTTTTTTCTTCCCCTCCCCCGCTCCAAAAATTCAATAAAAAATTGGGCAATCCCTCCATTTTTTCCAAAAACCCCCTTGCCTAACTCCCCCAAATCAGTTACTATATTTACATAAATAATTATCCAATTATTTATACCCGCCAGTTCTGAAAAGAGTGCGGTTTTGCCCGTATAGCCGGTGTCCGGTCCCAAACACAACCATCCCGTGAACACGCGGCTGCTGGCGGCGTCTTTTTAACATTTTCTCCCTCTTCTGCATATCTTAAATAAAAAAGGAACTTTTATGTCTTCTCTCTCCTATTCTCAAATTACAGGCACAATTTCTGAGATAACTTCTTATGAAAAGAATTGCTGCCATCAACTGATCTCAATAAATACAGCTTACGGCCCTGCCTCCATTGTCCTTTCTCCCAACACATATGTGGCAGAGAATGAAACATTGTGTCCCGGCATGACCATTACGGCTTTCTATGACACCAATCAGCCGGTTCCGCTGATCTATCCGCCCAGATATCAGGCTGTTGCCATTGCGGTTTTAAAAGATGATGAAACGGTGGCTCTGCACTACTTCAATAATAATTTGGTGGCTTCAGATGACAGCTTAGTGCTCAATCTGTCCGAATCCACCGTTATTAAGACAGCCAATGGGCAATATTATAACTGTAAGCCCGGCGGCAATATCCTGCTGGTTTACTACCATACCACAACCCGGAGCATTCCTCCTCAGACAACTCCACATAAAATCATCGTATTCTGTCAATATTAAAAAGCCTGTAAACAAAAGAGTGTTCTTTCTTGGCTTTGGGTGCGGAGCAGCGCCGAAGGGTTAATATCCCGTGTCCGCTGGGCTTCCTACTCGCCATAAAAATGAACGTGACTGTCGGACACAAAATACATGTGTTCGCCAGTCACGTTCATTTTTACGGCTCATATTCAGATGGCGGTACACTGGGATATTAACCCTCCGGCGCTGCTCCGCACCCAAAGCCAAGAAAAAACACAAAAGAGAAAATAACATTTAAAAATGCAAAGAAAAAACCGGGAAGCCGAATCTTCTTCCGCTTCCCGATTTACTTATGCCTGCTGTTCAAAATAATCTTTATAATCCACTTCTATCGTATGTCTCATACGTTCCATACTATAATACAAATGGGCGCTTAACGCTTTTTCCAGCCGGTTCATATCCTTGGCCTGGATGAGATCAAACAGCTCTGTATGTTCTTTTATAATCCTTGTAAAATCAGTTTCTGTTACAAAATCCAGCATTCGGAATCTGGTATAATGAAGCTGCTGTTCCTGAATCACGCCCCAAACCTTCATCTTATTGGTCGCTTCGAACCAGAGCGCATGCATCTGCGCATCCATCCGGTAAAACTGTTCAGCCTCAAAACCCGGCTGTTCAATCAGAAGCTGCTGTTTTCTGATCATATATCTGATATCTTCCAAAAGCATAGGCGTTGAAATCTCTAAAAAATCTCTGAGCACCATGCTCTCTACTGCCATCCTCATATAAATCATCTGTCTGATATTATTGAGGTTCAGCAAAGTTACGTAAGTGCCGGAATAGGGAACCGTATGTACAAATCCCTGTTCCTGAAGTCGCTGCAGAGCGTCCCTCACAGGCGTCCTCGACACTTCAAATCTGGCACAGATCTCATTTTCACTGATCGACTGCCCTGGTTTCAATTCCAGATCCAGAATTTCCCGCTTCAGGACATCGAATACCATCTCCCCGCGGTTTCTATAGGTTTTTTCCACCATGTCAGCCTCCCTGTCTGAAAATAATTACTGTGGCTGTTTTCCGATATAAGCCTGAATACCGCCGTCTACGTACAGAATCTGTCCATTTACAAAGTTAGATGCTTCAGATGCAAGGAATACAGCTGGTCCGCCTAAATCGGAAGCTTCACCCCAACGTCCTGCCGGTGTCTTTGAAACGATGAACTGGTCAAATGGATGTCTGGAGCCATCAGCCTGTTTCTCACGAAGAGGAGCTGTCTGAGGTGTTGCGATATAGCCAGGTCCAATACCGTTACACTGAATGTTGTACTCGCCGTATTCAGATGCAATATTTCTTGTCAGCATTTTCAGTCCGCCCTTAGCTGCTGCATATGCAGAAACTGTCTCACGTCCGAATTCAGACATCATGGAGCAGATGTTGATGATCTTTCCGCTTCCCTTTTTGATCATGCTCGGAATAACTGCTTTGGATACGATAAATGGAGCGTTCAAGTCTACGTCGATAACCTGTCTGAAGTCTTTTGCTGCCATCTCGATCATAGGGATACGTTTGATGATTCCTGCATTGTTAACCAGAATATCAACAACGCCTACTTCTTCTTCAATTTTAGCGATTAAAGCGTTAACAGCGTCTTCATCTGTAACGTCACAAACATAGCCATGAGCCTTGATGCCTTCTGCTTCGTATGCTGCGATTCCCTTATCTACCAATTCCTGTTTAATATCATTAAATACGATTGTTGCTCCTGCTGCTGCCATTGACTGTGCGATTGCAAAACCAATACCGTAAGAAGCACCTGTAATTAAAGCAATTTTGCCGTCCAATGAAAAATTGTTAATGTTATTCATGTTCATTCTCCTTTTCTTAAATAATAGATTATTAGATTCTAATTGTATACAAACTTTATAATCTGTATACAAGTTGTTATGTATATAAATTAGCACATCTGTGCCGCTTTTGCAATACCTATTTTATACAAAGGAGAAAAATATTTTAGTGCACTTTGACTTTTCACTTTTTTTCTGTCTGACCCGCAGAGATTCGTGACTCCTGAAAAAGGCAGCTCTTATCCCCGCATAATAAGAGCTGCCTTTTTCATATTTCATCAATCGGATTTTCTTTTCGTATTTGGTCCCATGCCTTCTCTTCTGGAATTGTGGGTCTGATTCTGATTTTCCGGCTTCACTTTTTCTGTGATGCTGTTGAACTTCTCATTGGACTTCTTTTGATTTAATTTTTCCTGTTTGTCTTTTTCCATGCCTTCCGCCTTTCTGTACTGCCGCCCGGCGCGGTTGATGCATATCAATTCATTTTACTCCGGATTCCGCTTCAGTACTAGTATGATCCCGGCGCATCTTTAATATGTAGAAAACGGCGAACTCTCTCATTTTTCCGGTGTGTTAAAACTCTGCAAATATTTCGTTCAGATTCCGTTACAATCGGCCGGAAACTCTTTTTTCACACATCAAATAAATATATAATATGCAAAAAAGCATGAGGAGGCATTCATTAATGAATATAGGCATTATAATTATCATGATCATCTATGGCTTGATCGGCGGACTTTCCACACTTTTTCTCTTTTTAGGCATGCCCGGTCTTATCATTTGGAAAATCTACCGCAGGATAAAATATCATACGGCGCTCACCGATTAACTGTTTAATCCCGGCTTCTTCTTAGGAAATGAATAACTCTCTGCATCAGGATAAGGCCTGCACCTTATCCTTTTCTTTTGTTCCGGCCAAAATAGTTAAGGATTAGTTAAGGAATCCCCATATCTATTGTTTTAATTTCCAATCGGACATATACTAATCACATAAGGAGGTGCATTTTATGCTGGGTCAAATTCTTATCGTTTTTCTTGTATTAACGTTTGTTATTAAGTACTGTATAGCATTCTATGCTACCATGAAAACCTTTTTACACTAAAGCCAGAGTTACACTCTCTTTAGCCGGTGGCAATGAGAAATGTTAACTTTTCCCGATACCTGACATAATATAACATTTCAAATACCATAAAAAATACGGACTATTGGGTTTTTCCCAATAGTCCGTATTTTTATTTTAACCGGCTTATAACCTCTGCGCTAAAAATCACTCTTCTTCCCGCAGAGTCCAAATCAACTATCTTGTCTGATTAAGCCTTATTTACAAATGATTCGCAGTCAGTACATTCTTTTTTTGTTGGGTTTGCTTCATGAGTACCAACTTTGATTCTTTCCAACGTACAGTATTCATCGTTCTGAGCATGATAAGCGCAGTTGTAAATGGAACACATAATGCTAGGGTTCTTCTCTTTCATTGATCGTATACCTCCTTTTGATTTTGTTATTATTATTAACAAAACAGAAGAAAATATAATAGCAAAAATTTCCGTAAAATTATCACCGAAAAATTTAACAGACTGCAGTTAAACATACAATCAGACTCCGTCCCATAAAAAACAGTGGATAATGCCCCAGAAAAGGGAGGAGGCCGGTCAGGATCGCTCCCGCCGGCCGAGTATTATGAAAAAAATTTTATAAGCGTTTTTCTCTTACAAGATATAGTATAGAGAAAAAATATGAGCAGTCTATTGCTGAAATATGAACGATTTGTAAGAAGTTTGTGAAGAAATGAGTATCTTATCAAAATTAAAACAGCTGCTGTTACAGAGATCAGTCCTCCCTGTAACAGCAGCCGCCATTAATATTTTATCTTACCCGGCTGTATCCCCTTGATGCAAAAACAAAACTAATTCATTGTTCCGCCCTGGAATTTATCAAATCCCGGATTAAATGCATAGAAATCTTTGCTGTCAAGCTTCTCCTGACAAATTCTGAGAGCCTCGCCGAAACGTTGGAAATGAACAATTTCTCTTTCCCTTAAATAGCGGATCGGATCGCATACTTCAGGATCTTTCACCACTCTCAGGATGTTGTCATATGTGGTTCTGGCTTTCTGTTCGGCCGCCATATCTTCATGCAGGTCAGTAATAATATCACCCTTAGACTGGAATTCACATGCATTAAAAGGAATTCCTCCGGCCGCCTGAGGCCAGATACCGTTGGTATGATCGATATAATAAGGACCTAAACCGGAATCTGCAATCTGCTCGGCCGTCAGCCCTTTTGTCAGCTGGTGTACGATAGCAGCTATGATTTCCCAGTGCGCAAGTTCGTCGGGTGTCAGAAAGTGACTGTCAGTTCATACAAGAGCATTTCATTCAGGACGGGAATTCATATATTCCCGCCCTTCTGGCATGCGTTTTAATCTTCCGGATCTAAATCATCAAATATATCCGAATTATAAAACTCCCGGATGCTGATCCCCAGCCCTTCTGCAATTTTCTTAACATTAGCAATTCCAGGATTCTTACTTTTTCCATGAAGAATGCTTTTAACCGTCGACGACGGCATTCCGGTCAAATAGATCAGCGCATATTCAGAAATCCTTCGTTCCCTGCACAATTCTTTTATCCGTTTTATTGTTGCCTCTTGTATTGTCATGCTCTCATCTCCCTTGTATATACTAAATATAATACAAGCCCCTTATTTTATCAAATTGTTTTTACAAATAATCAATAATAATTTGATAAAATTACAATTATAATCATTTTAAAGCACAGTATATGCATATATATTCTATTTATAAGATTTTTCAAGTTTATCGTTATAATAATACTGATAACGCTTCTCTTCTTTATCCGGCTTCATTTTTATAAATTTTCTCATTTCATCACATACTACAATCGGAGGTGATAATTGATGAGCGATTTATATGTCCACTCTGACGCAGATTCTTATGGAGACGGGGATGTTCCAGAGGTTGATACAGAACCATATCAGGCTAAAATTGTAGAACCGCTGCCTGAATCATCCAGACCCCGGCGGGACGGCCCCGGCGGCGAGTAAATGTGTTGTACGAAAACAAGGATTTAGTAACAGAAATACCCATGGAAAAGGAAGGCTCAGCGGCAGCAGGGCCTTCCTTTTTTTGTAATAAAAATTAATAAATCAGCTGCTATCTCTTACTCTAATTTTTATTTATACTCATATTAAGTTAAAAAGAGATCACTTTCATCAAAAGGGGCTGTTTTTATTTTTTATATGCTGCTCCTGTTGGCAATCCTGTTCAGAACAAGCCATACATACAGATCAGTCAATCTGGTTCCTTTCCGTTCCATTTATAGTTATTTGTCAGGTACAGATATCGTTTTTCATTCCTTCGCGTTTACCAATGTAATAGGAAATATTGTTATATTCTTACCGTTTGGCGTTTATTTAGCTTTATTTAATCCTGACAAAAGATTATTTAAAAATGTTTTATTTGTATTTTTATTCAGCTTATCCGTTGAAATCCTGCAATATACTTTAAAATTAGGAATTGGTGATATTGACGACGTGATTCTGAACTGTTTAGGCGGAGCTTTAGGAATCGCTGCATACAAAATTTTGCTGTCAATTTTCAAGGACGCTGATAAAGTCAGGCATCTCATTGAAATCCTCGCGCCAACCGTCGGAATTCTCAGTTTCCTTTTTCTATTCCTATATAATCTATAGTCTGTAAATGCGGCCCGAAATAAACTGTAGCTGCAAATACCTGCCCATGCAGCTGCTTCCTGATTTCCCTAAAATTTACCCCCTGCTATTAAAATGATCCTCATGAAAGCCAAATTGATCCCCGTTCTTCCTTTCTTTATGAATATAATTCTGTGTAATCAGTTTCACAACATCATCCATTCTTTGTTTTCGTTCATCCTCACAATCAGGTCCGGCATCATCGTCAATTTTCAGAACACTATTTCCGATCTTCATTTCCATAACGATCATGATATTCACCTCCCGTTAAATGTATGTGAAGCTGGTTGTACGACTTGCTGTATTTCTTAAAAAGAATGGGCAGGCGCTGTATTTTTTCTCCTCATTTCCACATACAATCAATAAGGAGATGATACAATGCTTGACCCAAACGGCACCTATTTTGCCTACTTACGCAAATCCCGGGAGGATCGGGATGCAGAACTGTACGGAGCGGAAGATACGCTGGCCCGCCATGAATATATCATTAAAGATCTGGCCGGCCGTTACCATATAACAATCGCAGCCTGGTATAAAGAAGTCGTTTCCGGAGAAACCATCACAGACCGGCCGGAAATGCAGCGCATGCTGTCGGATATTGAGCACATACGCCCTGACGGTGTCCTGGCCGTGGAGGTGGAACGTTTAAGCCGCGGCAATCCTCAGGACCAGGGACGTGTAACCGACACCTTTAAATATGCCGGCACCTTGATTATAACGCCTATGAAAATCTATGATCTTCAAAAAGAAAATGATGAAGAATGGCTGGATTTTGGTTTAATGCGCAGCCGCATGGAATACAGAACCATCAAACGAAGAATGCAAAACGGCCGCACCACTTCTGCCATGCAGGGAAAATATATCGGCAATATTCCTCCTTACGGATGGGTTCGGAAAAAACTTGAACATGAAAAGGGATATATTCTGGAACCAAGTCCTGATACCGGGTGGATTTTAAAACTCATTTACACTTTGATGGATACCGGAACCGCAGAAACCGGTTACATACCGGCAGGCGCCTCCATGACCGCTCACACTTTAGACAGCATGGGAATAAAACCGCCCAAAGGAGACATCTGGGACGCCGGTTCCATCACAAGAATCGCTAAAAATCCGGCCAATATCGGATTCGTGCGGATTGGATACCGCAAGCAGAAAAAGGTTATGGAAAACGGCACTCTGAAAGTCTCACGTCCGGTCAACGACGACTGCCTCCTCGTCCCCGCCCGCTGGGAAGGTCAAATCCCCCCTGACGTCTATAACCGCGTCTGCCATAAATTAAATCACACGAAAAAAAGCTCCTCGTTTCCTGCCGTTCAAAGCCCTTTAGCAGGGCTTATCCGCTGCAGCATCTGTGGTAAAATTATGCGCCGCCGGCCGGCCGGAACGCGCAATAAAGCGGATACCCTGCAATGCCGCACCTATCACTGCCCCACGGTCGGCTCCTATTACGATTTGGTAGAAGAGCGCCTTTTAATCATACTGGATCAATGGCTGGAAAATTATAAAATAAAAATTGACCCTAACGCCCCCGAAGACTGGCAGACCGCATTCGATTCCAGGCAGCGCATCAAACAGGAACTGGAGACTTACATCGCTTCATTGGGCCGTCAGCTTTCCAAAGTGCATACCTGTTTTGAAAATGATATTTATGATCTGGATACCTTCCAAGAAAGAAGTCAGGCAGTCAAATCAGAATTAGAGGAAAAAGAAGAAAAACTGAGATGTATTATTGACGAACTGTCTAAAATCAGAGAACATATAGAACAGAAGGAGGCATTTGTTCCCTTTTTCGAACACATGCTGGATTCTTACCGCCGTTCAAAAGATCCTGTATTTAAAAATACGCTCCTCAAACTGCTTGTGGAACGGGTAGAGTATACGAAAACGGAACGGGGAGGGCGAACCGGAGAGCATAACGACCGTTTTGAACTGAAGATCCATGTTCGGATTTAGATTTTTACAGCTCCCCTCTGACACCGGACTCTTCCGTTCCGATGTCTGTGAGCACGGCTTTACATTCCTTATACGGCATCGCGTATCTTTGGGAAAGGTAGCGCATCGCTGCAGCTGATTCTCCGTCCGGGCCGCCATATTGACTCATTATAAACTGTGCCATCTTAGGATTCTGTGTGCTGATATTTACAGGATACTGTAATCGCTTTTCATAAGACCACATACTATCTGCTTCCCCCTTCCCAAGGCCATTTGTCATCAACCCAATTCCAGTAATTTCCTGGATTGACCTGATCTTTCATCATAGGGCCGCACTGAGCCTGATATGCATTCATTGCCTCTGCTCGCATTTTCTTCACATCCTGATAGTAATTTAAGGCTTCCTTATCACATGGATGGGTATCCAGATAAAGGGTCACATCATCTAAAGCAAAGCTGGACTCATTAATCATCTGCAAAAGCTGGCTGCAGTCATAATTCATTAACGGCACCTCCCCATCACAAACGGAAGATCCAGTTCCGGGAAAATGGTTCCCCGCTGGAATCCGCGGTCTAATGCATATGTCTGTTTCCACTGCTGCCATGGAACATATGACATGCCAATTGGATAATTTTCCATTCCTCCTACTGAAGTATCAGGGCAGAAAGAAGACTGGTTCATTACAGGGGACACCTTGCCGCAATTCATAGCTGGAGCAGTGCCCGGAGCGGAAATACCTACATTAGTACTGCCGCTTAAAACAGCATTCGGAGTGAGATTTGGTGAAATACTTGCATTCCGGTTCATGTTACCGGTCATATCAATGCGGGACGGTTCCATAGCCGGGCGCGGCTGAATAACAGGAGGCCTGAGGGGAGGTGTTCCCGCATTACATCCACAATTTTGCGATGTGCCGGCAGTAAACTGAGGGCATCCTAATTGTGAACGTCTCTGATTCGTATAATTACAATCCATATACAGATTGCTCCTTTCATAATAAAGACTTATACTTATAATCTATGTAATCCCAACGGTCTTGTGCAAAACCAACTTAAAATTTTCTTTCTTCTATAATATGGAACTTTATCCTATGGTTATCTCTTCTCTATCTAAATTACGCTGCTTCCATCCCGCAATCCCCATCTGCAGATTAACCGTTCAGCCGTCCTATTTACCGTTCCGGACATTCTCTTTTAAATCAGGAACACTTTATCCACTTTCTCATATGATATAGTACAAACCTAAATAATTAAAGGAGATTTAAATTATGTGTAATAGATGTTGGAATTCTTGTAATAGATGTGGTAACAATAGTTGTGGATGCGGTTCTTGCGGATGTGGTTCAAATGCAGGATGCGGCAGCAATGGATGTGGAATCAGCAATGGCTGCGGATGCAACAGCGGATGCGGATGCAACAGTGGATGCGGATGCAACAGCGGTTGTGGTTCCTGCGGCAGCAATTGGAACGGATGCGGATGCGGCAACAACTCTGCAACCCGCCGTGCTTTCCGCGCCGGTTACCGTGAAGGTTTCCAGAACGGTTATCAGAACGGCTTCGCAGACGGTGCCCGCACCAACATGCCTATGCCGATTGACAGCGGTATAATCGCCGACACCTGCTCCGGCAGCTGCAATACCGGCTGCAACTCAGGATGCAACTCCGGCTGCTAATAATTATCTTTCAGGGGCGCGGTACAAATTCCGCGCCCTGCTATTTAACGGATTAACTTTTTTCAAGTTCGGAAACTCATAAAACTGATTATCCTTGTTTTTATCCCGGATTTGTATTACAATTAATGTCATAACCAGTGAATCTTAGGAGGATTATTACTATGAGCTTATTCCGGAAAAAGCAAGACAATAATGAGAAAATGAAAGCGTCTGTTGAACCGGCTTCACCATTATCTGTTCCTGCTGAACCAGCCGACAACAGCCGTAATTTATGTTATAAACAGCTTGAAAAACTATTTGTTCCCGACAGCAGCGCAAAAGGCGTCGTTTTGAAATTGTATATTGAGAATTTCAAACGTCTGAATGATGTATTCGGCTATAATTATTGCGAAGAGCTGTTGACTCAGATCATCAGCTACTTGGAAGAAACGACAGGATCTGTTGTATACCGCTATATTGGTGTGGAATTTATTATTATATTGGACCGTTTTACACAGGGACAGGCCTCCCAGCTTGCCGACGAGGTGCTGGAACGGTTTGATTCCGTTTGGAAGATCGACAACACCGATTGTCTGTGCTCCGTTCAGATTGGTCTGTGCTCTTATCCGGGACATCCGGCCAGCGCTTCTGAATTATTAAAGTATCTGGATCTTGCAATCGCACAGGCTTCCGAACACGGACCAAACCAGTCGGCCGTTTTCGATACCTCCTTACATAACAAATATATCCGCAAACAGACCATTGCCATGTACCTTTCCACCGCATTGGAGAATAACGAGATCGAGGTCCGTTACCGTCCCACCTATCATATCGGACGGCAGCGTTTTACCCGCGCCGAATACTATATGCGCATTTTCATTAAGGGACTGGGTCTGATCGGAGCTGCTGAATTTCTTCCAATCGCCGAGGATTCCGGCCAGATCCGCACAGTAGAATACTTTGCTCTTGATCATGTGGGCGCATGCATTGCCGATTTAATCAAGTCCGGAAAAGAATTTGAGTCCATCGCCCTTCCAATTTCTTCCGTTTTATTCCTTCAGGAAGACTTTTTAGACGAAGTTACACGCATTATGGATAAATACCAGATTCCAAAAGGAAAACTGGCTCTGGAAATCCAGGAAAGCGCACTGACAACAGCTTTCCTCAATATTAATATCATGATGCAGCAGCTTTCCGAGATGGGCGTTGAACTGATCCTCAATGATTTTGGAAGCGGTTACTCAGGAATCTCCAACATCCTGGATATGCCTGTCAATACGTTAAAATTAGAGCGCATGTTCGTATGGCAGCTGGAAACCAATCCGAAGTCCGCCCATATTATCGACGGCTTAGTCCAGATCGCCAAACATCTGGAATTGAACATCATCGCAGAAGGCGTGGAAACAGAAAACCAGATATCAAAACTCACTTCCTTCGGCTGCGATTACCAGCAGGGATTTTACTATTCCCCAACGCTCAGCCAGGAAGTGCTGATGAACATCATGGACACATCTTTAGAAGAGTCCAGACTGATTTTAAATGCAGAGAAAGAAAAAATGAAGTAGGCCGCCGGCCTACTTCGCTTTTTCATAAAAATACTTTATTATATCTTTTCGTTTTATAATTCCAATAAAATTCTTCTGGTCATCAATAACCGGCACAAAATTCTGATTTAATGCCTTGTCCACCAAATCCTCCATATTGGAATCGGCCCTTACCGGCTGATTGTCTAAGCGTCTGTGAATCGCGGTTATGGGCACCATCTCCGCATCCCGCAAATTCAAGTCAAACTGGTTTTTAATTCCCCAAAGCAGATCTCCTTCCGTAATCGTTCCTATGTATCTTCCATTTTTATTAATCATCGGCAGTGCAGAATACTTATGATATTCCATCTTCTCCAGAGTCTGCCTCAATGTATCATGATCATAGATATAGGCAACATCACTTTTTGGTGTCAAAAAAAACAATATATTCATATCTGATCTCCTATCTGCTATCTTTTATCACAACCAGTATAACACGAATATGCAAAAAATATCTAAAAAATCTTTTAAACTTTCCTAATTTTTCCTAAAATTTACCATTATAGACAGTAGTCGTCCACATCAAACAAATGATCTTTATAGTAATATTTTTTATCCTCTTCCGTAATCGCCCGAATCACCCTGCAGGGATTGCCCACAGCGATCACATTATCCGGAATATCTTTCGTTACCACGCTGCCGGAACCGATCACCACGTTATTTCCTATGGTTACCCCCGGATTGATCACCGTATTGCCTCCAATCCACACATTGTCTCCAATCGTTACCGGAACACCGTACTCGTAGCCAATATTTCTCGGCTCATGATGAATCGGATGCCCTGCCGTATAGACAGCCACATTCGGCGCGAACATCACGTTCTTTCCGATGGTCACCTTCGCCACATCCAGAATTACCACATTATAATTGGCATAAAAATTCTCGCCCACCTCAATATTATAACCGTAATCACAGCGAAATGGAGGTTCAATGTAAACCTGTTCCCCTGTCTTTCCAAGAATCTTTTTAATCATAGCAGTTAACTGATCCATATCATCCGGACGGACAGCATTATATTCATAAATTCTCAGTTTATTCTCCATTCTCTCTTTATCCAAACCATCCAGCCAGGCTTTATATGGAAGTCCTGCCAGCATTCTCTCTTTTTGATTCATCGGTAATCTCCCTGTTTTGATTTTACATAAATTACAACTTACCGGCCATGATTGCTTTAAAAATTAAAAATAGAAAATGGAACGAATACCAAGATTCCTCCAATCCGGCTCTTGTCCCTCGTCCCATTTCCCTTCTTTCTTCTTCCCGGCATCCTCCGGTCAACAAAGTGACTTTTTCGGCATTCCGCCTTTTTATTCTATAAATTCTGCGGTTCCTCTGCCGTTTCTTTCGAATCCTGATCCCTCTCTGCATTCACAGCAGCTTCCGGAATATCAGCGGCCTTCTCTTCTTCTGCTGCCTCAACGTTTCCTGCGTTCCGCATATTTATACATTGATGGAATATTTCCATAAATTCTTTTCCTGTAATCGTCTCTTTCTCGATCAGGAATTCAGCGATCTTATCCATCACATCTCGGTTTTCGCTCAAAAGACGCATCGCTTCATCATAGGCTTCTTTCAGGATTCTCATAACTTCCTGATCCACCTCAGCAGCGGTGGCATCCCCGCAGTCCATAACCGTACGTCCGGTCAAATACTGGTTTTCCTGAGTCGCCAGTCCCATCAATCCGAACTTATCGGACATTCCGTATTGGGTAACCATAGCGCGTGCCAGTCTGGTGGCCTGCTCGATATCATTTGCCGCGCCCGTTGTGACGGTATCGAAAACAATCTCCTCAGCCGCACGCCCTGCCAGATATCCCACCAGCATTGCATGAATCTCTTTCTTCGTGTTCAGGAACTTCTCTTCTTCCGGCACATGCATCACGTATCCCAATGCTCCCATGGTTCTGGGAACGATGGTGATCTTCTGAACCGGCTCCGAATCCTTCTGAAGAGCGCTGACAAGCGCGTGTCCAACCTCGTGATAAGATACAATTCTTCTCTCTTCATTATTGAGCACACGGTCTTTTTTCTCTTTACCAACTAAAACCACTTCCACCGCTTCGAACAAATCTTTCTGTGATACGGCATTTCTTCCGTTCTTAACGGCCAGGATGGCGCCTTCATTAATCATGTTCGCCAGATCGGAACCAACTGCGCCGGATGTGGCCAGTGCAATGGCCTCCAGATCAACCGTATCGTCCAGAGAGACGTTCTTCGCATGAACCTTGAGGATATTGACACGGCCCTTCAAATCCGGCTTATCCACGATAATACGGCGGTCAAAACGGCCCGGTCTTAACAGAGCCGGATCAAGGATCTCAGGGCGGTTGGTGGCCGCCAGCACTAAAAGTCCCTTGGATGAATCAAAACCGTCCATCTCAGAAAGCAGCTGGTTCAATGTCTGTTCACGCTCATCATTGCCGCCACCGAACTTGGAATCACGGCTCTTACCGATGGCATCCACCTCATCGATAAATATGATACACGGTGCAGATTCCTGCGCCTGTTTAAATAAATCGCGGACACGTGATGCGCCCACACCAACAAACATCTCCACAAAATCAGAACCGGACAGGGAGTAAAACGGAACTTTCGCCTCGCCTGCCACTGCCTTTGCCAAAAGCGTTTTACCGGTTCCGGGAGGTCCTACAAGCAGGGCTCCTTTTGGAAGTTTTGCACCGATGTGGGTATATTTCCCGGGGTTGTGCAGGAAATCCACAATCTCTACCAGTGATTCCTTGGCCTCATCCTGTCCCGCCACATCTTTAAATGTAACTCCGGTTTCCTTCTGCATATAGACTTTGGCATTGCTCTTGCCAACTCCCATAATGCCTCCGCCGCCCATACGCTTCATCATCAAATTCATAAAGAATACGATACAGATAAACGGTAGCAGGAAACTCAAAATCGTCTCCAAAATCATACTGCTGTCCTGCTTGGCCTGCTTGACCACAGCCCCTGATTCCAGCACACGGTCTGATAATTTATAATCACTCATGCGGACCGTATAGTATTTAATAAGCGGCGAATAACCTTCTATGCCTTTCTTAGGTGTAATCTGAATCGTTGAGCTGTCAATGATAACAGATTCAACTTCTTTATTCTCAAGCATGCCGACAAACTGATCATATGTCAGCTCTTCCGTTGAGCTTTTCGTCATTAAATCCTTCATCAAGGTAATAGAACAAAATGTAATCACAGCAGCAATCACCAATATGAGTAGCGTCTGTCCATTCTTGGGCGCTTTGCCATTTTTATTATCCTGATTGTTCTTGTTCTCCATATGTGTATAATCTCCTATCTGAACAGCCTGATATGACCATTCTTTTCTATTATAGTGTTCCTCCAAACATAAATCAAGAAAAGAAATATAAAATTGTTATAAAGTGAACTCATCCTGTTTCTGTCCACAGATTCGCCATTGAAGAAAATGAATAAAAAAACTTAAATATTTCCCAAATTTTTGTATATCCTTATAATCGACATTTTTTTACTGGTATGTTATTATAATTAACGTAAACCCCCCCAATACATTATATAGTTTTTGCTACACCCCATAAGAAACGAAATACCTTCTCCTTGAAAAGGCCAGCTACCCCGCTGGCCTTTTTACTGTCTAAAAAGCTCCCACTTTATTTTTTTAACTTTTTTAAAAAGTTCTGGATTTCTTCCATCCCTAGTTGTATAATATGAAAGTTATTTTTCAGAGGCGGAATATCCGCCGTGTTACTATTCACGGCCTAAGCGATCTCTGCCGTACATATGCAGGACTGCATATGCACATAATAACTACCAATCAATTGCTACGTACACATGAAGGAGGTTAAGATTATGCCAGTAAAATATGTCTTTGTCACCGGCGGCGTTGTATCCGGTCTTGGAAAAGGCATCACCGCATCATCATTAGGCCGTCTGCTGAAAGCTCGCGGCTACAAAGTCACCATGCAGAAATTCGACCCATACATCAATATCGATCCGGGAACCATGAACCCCGTACAGCACGGGGAAGTTTTCGTAACCGACGATGGTGCTGAAACTGATCTGGATCTTGGCCATTATGAACGCTTTATCGACGAAAGCCTTACAAAGAACTCCAATGTTACCACCGGTAAAGTATACTGGACGGTTCTTTCAAAAGAACGGCGCGGCGATTTCGGCGGCGGCACCGTCCAGGTAATTCCACACATCACCAACGAGATCAAAAGCCGTTTTCACAGAAACTATTCTACTAATGAGACAGAAATCGCCATCATCGAAGTGGGCGGTACTGTTGGCGACATCGAAAGCCAGCCATTTCTGGAAGCAATCCGCCAATTCCAGCACGAAGTCGGCCACGATAACGCCATCCTGATTCACGTCACCCTAATTCCCTATTTAAAAGCTTCCGGCGAACTGAAAACAAAACCCACCCAAGCCAGCGTAAAAGATCTGCAGAGCATGGGAATCTGGCCCGACATTCTGGTCTGCCGTTCTGAAAAGCCTTTAGATGACGGAATCCGCGGTAAAATCGCATTATTCTGCAATGTTCCGAAAAACCACGTTCTTCAAAACCTGGATGTGGAAGTTCTTTACGAAGCTCCATTAGCCATGGAAGAAGAGCATTTGGCCCAAGTTGCCTGCGAAAGCCTGAAACTGGACTGCCCGGAGCCCGACCTTGACGAGTGGCGCGCGATGATCGATGCCTGGAAACACCCGGAACACGAAGTGACGGTTGCTCTTGTAGGCAAATATACCCAGCTTCACGACGCCTACATTTCCGTGGTAGAAGCTCTAAAACACGGCGGCGTAGCCAATCATACCCAAGTCAACATCAAATGGGTGGATTCCGAAACCGTGACCTCCGATAATGTGAACGAAATCCTGGGCGATGTAAAAGGAATCCTGGTTCCCGGCGGCTTCGGAGACCGCGGTATCGATGGAAAGATCCTTGCCATTCAGTATGCGCGCGAAAACGGTATTCCATTCCTCGGCCTCTGCCTGGGCATGCAGCTTTCCATTGTAGAATTTGCCAGAAATGTCATCGGTTATAAGGATGCCCACAGCGTTGAACTGATGCCCTCCACAACCCATCCCGTGATTCACCTGATGCCCGATCAAAATGGTATCGAAGATATCGGAGGAACCCTCCGTTTAGGCTCCTATCCCTGCGTTTTGGACAAGTCTTCCAAAGCATTTGCATTATATAAGGAAGAAACCATTCACGAGCGCCACAGACACCGCTATGAAGTCAACAACGATTACCGCAGCGTCCTGACCGGCAACGGCATGATGCTTTCCGGAATTTCCCCCGACGGCCGTATCGTGGAGATGGTAGAAATCCCTGCCCACCCATGGTTTATCGCCACTCAGGCGCACCCTGAATTAAAATCCAGGCCAAACCGCCCTCATCCTTTATTTAAAGGCTTTATCGAAGCGTCTTTAAAATCCTGAACCAATTAATCATAAAATATAAAAAACCAGAAGATGCTAAAAATGTCTTCTGGTTTTTCTTCTTCCGCCTTATCAAAATTTCCCTCCCGGACATAATAAATAATATTCTTAACTGTTCAGTACCCTCAGATCCACTGAACAGCTGCGAATATTCCTTTAAAGAAAGAAGGTGAGGCAAATGATTGACAACGAAGAAATGCCAATCGGATTTACCCTGGCTCTGTCACAAAACACGGACTCCATGATAAAATTTTCCAATCTGTCCACCAGCGAACAGGAACGTATCATCGACCGCGCCCGGCAGATCAAATCCAGAAAAGAAATGCACCAATATGTGAGTAATCTGTCGTCAAATGAAGGAGGCAAATTTTCATGAAAGACAAAAAAGTATCCGAAATGGATGACATCGATATTATGGCCTGTTCCACAATGGACTGCACCGGCCTGATCCCCTCTCTCCCGCAAAATGACGAGGAGCTGGAAAACTATAATGACCTTTATCCTTTTGAACCAACAGCCAAGGATTAAAACCATGTATTCTGTTATTACAGCACAGGCGTGGCGGTTCTTTCTTAGCTATGGGTGCGGGGCTGTGCCGGAGGGATAATATCCCGTGTCCGCCGGGCTTCCTACTCGCCGTAAAAATGAACGTGACTGTCGGACACAAAACGCATGTGTTCGCAGGTCACGTTCATTTTTACGGTTCGTATCCAGATGGCGGTACACTGGGATATTACCCCTCCGGCACAGCCCCGCACCCAAAGCTAAGAAAGAACCGCCACGCCTGTCCCAATTTCTATCCTTATTCATCTATGTCTCTAAAATTCTTTCATTCCATTTCTAAACTTCTTGACATTATTTCTCATTTAAATTATAATATTAGTATTAATTACTATTATTATATTTTAAAAGAAAGGATACCACACCAATGACAAAGCATCTATTTTCCGACATCCGAATTCCCGTTTCCGAATCCAACCCTTCCATTTT
Source organism: Clostridium sp. chh4-2 (assembly GCF_002899675.1). Classification (GTDB taxonomy): domain Bacteria; phylum Bacillota; class Clostridia; order Lachnospirales; family Lachnospiraceae; genus CHH4-2. The sequence continues at coordinate 265,822 of NZ_PKUU01000005.1, forward strand.
CCGCCACGAGGACCTCTGTGTCAAATGCGGCCAATGCCGCCGCGTCTGCGAAGAAGACGTGGTAGTTGGAAAGCTTTACGATCTTTTTAAAACAAATGATGAGCCAATCTGTATTCACTGTGGTCAATGCACCAATGTATGCCCGGTCAATTCCCTGACTGAAAAGGAAGAATACCAGCAGGTCAAAGCCGCCATCCGGGACCCGGAAGCCATCGTCATTTTCAGCACTTCTCCATCGGTGAGAGTTGGTTTAGGCGAAGCATTCGGCATGCCAAACGGCAGCTTTGTAGAAGGCAAGATGGTATCCGCGCTCCACGCATTAGGCGGCGATTACATATTGGATACAAATTTTGCGGCCGATTTAACCATTATGGAAGAGGCTTCCGAACTGGTATCCCGGATTCAGAGCAAATCCGCTCCTCTTCCACAGTTTACCAGCTGCTGCCCCGCCTGGGTAAAATTTGTGGAAACCTTTTATCCCGATCTTCGCAGCCACATTTCATCAGTAAAAAGCCCGATCGGCATGCAGGGCCCCAGCATTAAAACATATTTTGCAAAACAGATGGGAATCGATCCGACAAAGATCGTAAATGTAGCCCTGACCCCTTGTACTGCTAAAAAATTTGAGATTCGCCGTGAAGAAATGAATGCCAGCGGCAAATATTACGGCATAGAAGATATGCGCGATATGGATTATGTGATCACCACCCGGGAACTGGCCAAGTGGATGAAAGAAGAAAATATCCAGTTAAACGGACTTCCTGAAGGAACCTATGATTCCCTTATGGGCACTGCATCCGGAGCCGGCGTGATCTTCGGCAATACCGGAGGCGTCATGGAAGCCGCCGCCCGAACCGCTTACCACCTGATCACAGGTGAAAATCCACCCAAAGATTATTACACCCTTGTTCCGGTACGCGGCGTAGACGGCATAAAAGAAGCCAATGTAACAATCAACGGCATCCCATTAAGGATAGCAGTCATTCACGAAATCAAAAACGCAGTTCCGGTCCTGGAACAGCTGAGAAATGGCAGCAGCCCCTACGATTTCATCGAAGTGATGACCTGCCGCGGCGGCTGCATCGGAGGAGGCGGACAACCCAAAACAGAAGTCCCCATGACCGATATGGTCCGGTTCGCGCGAATCGCTTCCCTTTATAACCGGGACAGCAGCATGACACTGAGGCTGAGTCATGAAAATCCTGATATTATTAAAATTTATCAGGAATTTTATGAGAAACCCATGAGTGAAAAGGCGGAGGAAATGCTGCATACGGTGTATTTTGACAGAAGCGGGGACTTGGGAATTTAAAATTTACATAAAGGGTGAAGGCATTTCGGAAAATGCCTTCACCCTTTACATTAAATCCTCAAGGCATTTCCAGAAATGCCTTCACGTTTGATATAAATCTTTTTCTCATTTCTATAATCAGCCAACTACACTCCAGAATAAGCTGAAAATCCACCGTCAACCGGTATAACAACTCCATTAACAAATCCGGCCGCCTGATTGTTAAGCAGATACAGCAGCGTTCCGTTCAATTCTTCCGCCTCCCCGAATCTTCCCATCGGAGTTGCCGCCAGAATCTTAGCGGTTCTTGCCGTTGCGCTTCCGTCTTCGTTAAACAGAAGTTTCTCATTCTGCTTTGTAACAAAGAATCCAGGTGCAATTGCATTCACGCGGATATCCGTCTTTGAGAAATGAACCGCAAGCCACTGGGTAAAATTGCTGATAGCAGCCTTTGCGCCACTGTATGCAGGAATCTTAGTCAGTGGTGTAAATGCGTTCATAGAGGAAATGTTAACGATATTGCATCCCTTTCTCTCCACCATATCTTTTGCAAAGATCTGGGTTGGCAGCAGGGTTCCGATAAAGTTTAAGTTAAATACAAATTCCACTCCGCCCTGATCCAGGTCAAAGAAAGAAACCGTATCCGCCTCGATATCGCCTACTTCAAAATATTCCTTGGTTGTCTGTGCTTTCGCATTATTTCCGCCTGCGCCGTTGATTAAGATATCGCAAGGTCCTAAATCCACCAATACTTTTGCATGGGTTTCTTCCAGGCTGTTTCTTTCCAGCACATTTGTTTTATATGCTTTGGCAACGCCGCCTGCCGCTTCGATGTCGTCCGCCACTTTTTTAGCCGCATCTTCATTTAAGTCCAGAACTGCCACCTTTGCTCCCGCTTCTGCAAGAGTTTTTGCGAACATACCGCAAAGAACGCCGCCTGCGCCTGTTACAACTGCCACTTTACCTGATAAATCTGTTCCGAATGATAATCCCATGATAAATACCCGCTTTCCTTTTATTTTATATAAAACTTCTGCAGCTTTATGCAGTTTTAAACCGTTTCCATCCAGGTCATTAGCTCATCTTTTCAATTGCTTCCCATAAACCGTTGATATAAGTTGCTCCTAAAGCACGGTCATAAAGGCCGTATCCTGCCCGTCCTGTCTCGCCCCAGATCATACGTCCGTGATCCGGTCTCACATATCCGGTGAATCCATTGTCATGAAGCGCTTTTAAGATGGCAAACATATCTAAGGAACCACAGCTGGAAAGGTGGGCTCTCTCTTCAAAACCATTGTCCAGAACAGCCACATTTCTCACATGTGCAAAATGGATTCTGCCCATGGCTGCATATTTTCCGGCCATCCGTACCACATCGTTCTTTGCGGAACATCCTAAAGAACCGGTGCAGAGCGTGATTCCGTTGTGAGGATCATCCACTAATTTCAGGAATTTATCCAGGTTCTCTTCACATGTGATGATTCTTGGAAGGCCGAAAATGCTCCAGCATGGATCATCCTCATGAATCGCCATGTTAACGTCGCATTCAGCTGCAACCGGAATAATTGCTTCCAGGAAATATTTCAGGTTGTTCCAGAGATCCTCTTCCGTCATCGCATTGTATTCCGCTACCACTGCCTTTAAACCGTCTCTTGTATAGCTGGAATCCCATCCGGGAAGGGTTAAATCGCTTTCGCTTTCAAGCGGATTCACTTTGTCCACCTGCTCCTGATAGTAAACCAGGGATGTGGAACCATCCTCTAACACATGATCCAACTGGGTTCTTGTCCAGTCGAATACCGGCATGAAGTTGTAGCAGATACATTTGATTCCGGCTTCCGCAACGCGGCGGATGTTTTCGCAGTAGTTGGCGATGTATTTATCACGGCTCGGTTTACCTAACTTAATATCTTCGTGTACCGGGATACTTTCAATTACGTCAAATGCAAGTCCCGCATCTTCCACCTGCTTTTTCAGCTTTGCGATGCTCTCTTTGCTCCAAATCTCACCGACAGGAACATCGTAAACCGCTGTTACAATTGAATTCATACCTGGAATCTGTCTGATATTCTCCAAGGTAACTTTATCGTCCTCGCCATACCATCTGAATGATAATTTCATCTTTTCCTCCATTCTGCCGCGTTAACGGCCTGCTCTGTTTTGAGCATTTCACGTTTTCTTGTTTCTGATCTCATTATAACAAAACTGCCTTCAAATACCATTGAGATAATTGCCGTTCACATTGCAAAAGTTGCTGTTATGCACTATAATAAATACAATCAATCGTTACTGTTGACATTCCCGGCGGCCTCTGCCGTCCGTTCCGGTTTTGGCAGTTTGCAGGAATTTTCCAGTGACTTTGCAGGGCATTAGCAATTCTTAACGCGCAGAATTTTTCGTTCAAGGGAAATGTCCACCTGTTTGAGCGTAGCGAGTTTGGGCATTTCCCTTGGTTTTTAGAAAAATCCTGCACGTTTAGAAGTGCTTATGCCCGAAACCGGAACTGGAAAGTTCCTGCAAACTGCCAAAACCGGAACGGACGGCAGAGACCGCCGGGAATGTAAACAGTAACAACCAATCCCTATAGAAAGGAACTCTGATGAAAAAAGATCTCTCCACCGGATTTGATACCAGGCAATATATGATGCCCGGAAATTATGAAATCTTCTATTATAATGATGCTAAGATCAACCGGATCTCGGCGCATTCCCACAGCCACTATGAATTTTATTTTTTTCTGGAAGGCAACATGGATTATGAGGTAAATGGAATCACCTATTCCCTTCAATACGGGGATTATATGCTGATTCCGCCCCAAATCCTCCACCAGCCCCATTTTCACAGCGATGATATTCCGTACCGGCGTTTTGTTTTCTGGATGAGCCCGGCTTATTTTGACAAGCTTTGCCAAACGGACCGTGATTTTGCCTATGGTTATGATTATGCCCTGAAAAACCAGCATTATCACTTCCGGCCTGATTTTATTACCGCGCAGGAAATTCAGGGGTATCTGTTGGATTTAATAGAAGAATGCAATGGAAACCGGCCGTTTAAGGAGATGAAGACACAGCTGATGAGCGCTTCCTTTCTGCTCTATATCAACCGTTTAAGCTATGATCTGCTGCATCAGGTTTCTCCTTCCTATGAAAATGTGCTCTATCTGAATCTCTGTGATTACATCAACAACCATTTGGACGAAGATCTTTCCTTAGAGCAGCTGGCATCCTTTTTCTATGTGAGCAAATACCATATTTCCCACATTTTTAAGGATAATATGGGAATTTCCCTCCATCAGTACATCACCAAAAAACGTCTCCAGGCAAGCAAAAACGGAATTCTTTCCGGAATTCCGTTTGGACAGGTCTATCAGCAGTATGGATTTAACGATTACACCAGCTTTTACCGGGCATTTAAAAAAGAATTCGGCTCCTCACCAAAAGAATTTAAAGAACAACATAAAATGCCGGAGGATTACGTCATGTAACCCTCCGGCCCAGCCGTTTTAAGCGAATACAACCTGAACCAATATCATATAGAGAATGGTTCCCGCTCCGATGCTCAGCAGAGAATTCCCTTTCCACCGGTGAAGAATCACGATGGCAAGCACTGCGATCAGCTCCGGCAGTGCGTGGGGATAAGCCTGAAAGGAAATCCCTTTTAAACAATAGACAACCAAAAGCCCGATCGTCGCATAAGGCAGGGTTTTTCCGAGAAATTCCACATATTTAGGAGTCTTCTTTCCCGCCGGAAACAAAAGAAACGGAAGAAACCTGGTGATCACCGTACCCAGCACCAGCGCTCCAATTATCAAAATTCCAAGAGTCACATCAATCACGTTCTTTCTCCCCTTCCCTCTTATATTTTACCGTCAGAACCAGCAGAATCAAAATCATGGCCGGAATGATAAAGGCGGACGCCCCCCATATCACCAGACAGACCACGGAAGCCAATATGCCGATCACCGCCGATGCATGGCCTTCTTTCGCCTTCCACTGATCCACAAAGATCACCACAAACAAGGCTGTCAGCGCAAAATCAAGTCCTGTGGTATCAAATGTGATCAGATTTCCCAAAAGCACGCCGATCAGAGTCCCGGCCACCCAGTAGCACTGATCCAGCAGCGAAGCCCAAAGATAAACCCAATCCTTATCCAGCGTCCCCGGCACCCGTTCATTGCACAAAACAGAAAATGTTTCATCCGTCAGGGAAAAGATCAGATATGGCTTGAACTTTTTCACATCCCTGTATTTATCCAGCATGGAAAGCCCATAAAACAGATGCCTGGCATTGATCATCAAGGCCATCAAAAATGCCGTCAACGGGCTCACCGCCGCCACCAAAAGAGTAATTCCCACATACTGCAGGCTTCCCGCATAGACAAAGACGCTCATCGCCAGCGCCCACCAGATTCCATATCCATTTACATTCATTAAGATTCCGTATGCCGCCCCCAAAAACAGATACCCCACCATCACCGGGACGGTACGTGGGAACGCATATTTTAATGCCGCTATCCTTTTATTTTCCATAATACTCCCTTTTTCTTGCGTTATTCTGCTAATTTTCGTATACTGGGTATACAAAATAAGGCCATTAAAAATCATTTTATAGAGAATTTCATTCTTTGTCAATAAAACTCAAAAGTAAGAAACGAGGTTTAAACATGAACTACGAATCCTGCCAGTTATGCCCCCGAAAATGCCGCGTAAACCGCACCCAGACCACCGGATACTGCAAAAGCGGCTCCGCCGTCAAAGTAGCAAGAGCCGCTCTTCATATGTGGGAAGAGCCATGTATCAGCGGCGCCAATGGCAGCGGCACCGTCTTTTTCTCCGGCTGCACACTGGGCTGCTGTTTCTGCCAGAATTATCAGATCAGCCAGGAAGGCTTCGGAAAAGAGATCTCCATCCGCCAGCTTTCCGATCTTTTCCTCCGGCTTCAGGATCAGGGCGCCCATAATATCAACCTGGTCACCGCCACCCAATTTCTGCCTTCCATTATGAAAGCCCTCGATCTGGTAAAACACCGGCTCACAATCCCGGTGGTCTATAACAGCGGCGGATATGAAAGGACAGAAACCATCGACCGCTTGGACGGCTATGTGGATATCTGGCTTCCCGATTTTAAATATTATAACAATGATCTGGCCAAACGTTACTCCAATGCAGCCGACTACTTTGAAACAGCTTCCCAAGCCATCGCCCGGATGATAGAGAAAACCGGCGAGCCTGTTTTTGACTGCCAGTCATCCGGCCAGCCCCTCATGAAAAAGGGCGTAATCATCCGCCACATGGTCCTGCCCGGATGCAAAGCCGATTCCTTTGCACTCCTCCACTGGATCAGCGAAAACCTGCCTAAAGGCCGGTATTACATCAGCCTTATGAGCCAGTACACCCCTTTTTACCACAGCAAAGATTTCCCGGAAATCAACCGGAGGATCACTTCCTATGAATATCAGAAGGTGGTGGACCTGGCGCTGGAGCTTGGGCTGGATCAGGGTTTTATGCAGGAAAAAAGCAGTGCGAAAGAAGAATACACACCGCCTTTTAACCTGGAAGGAGTCCAGTAATCAATCCCTATTTTCTCACCGCTCCTGATTTAACAGCAGCTTCTGCAATTCTCATTGCCACATGAGGAGCCACTCTTGGGTCCAATGCCGCCGGAATGATATATTCCGCGCATAATTTTTCCGGTTCTACCAGTTCGGCAATTGCATAAGCTGCGGCAACCTTCATATCATAGTTGATATCCCGCGCTCCCGCATCCAGCGCTCCGCGGAAAATTCCCGGAAATGCCAGCACGTTGTTGATCTGATTTGGGAAATCGGAACGCCCTGTTCCCATCACCTTAACCCCGGCTTCAATCGCCTCTTCATACATGATCTCAGGAGTTGGGTTTGCCATGGCAAATACAATCGGATCCTGGTTCATGCTCTTCACCATCTCCGGCTTTAACGCTCCGGCCACGGAAACACCGATAAACACGTCCGCTCCCACAAGAGCATCCGCCAGGGTTCCTCTCTTATCCTCTAAATTGGTGATATCGCAAAGCATCTTTTTATGATCCTTGATTCCCACTTCCCGCTCTTTATATAAAATTCCGTTCTCATCACAGGCGATAATATGTTTCACACCTGCCGCTAACAGCATCTTGATGATCGCCGTACCCGCTGAACCGGGTCCGTTTAAAACCACGTGAATCTCTTCCATCTTCTTATCCACAACCTTTAATGCATTGATTAAAGCCGCTGTGACAACGATAGCCGTTCCATGCTGGTCATCGTGAAATACCGGAATATCCAATTCTTTTTCCAGCCTCTCTTCGATCTCAAAACATTTGGGAGAAGCGATATCTTCCAGATTAATTCCGCCGAATGTAGGAGCCAGATATTTTACCGTCTTTATGATCTCTTCCGTATCCGTTGTATCCAGACAGATGGGAAATGCGTCCACATCGCCAAATGTTTTAAACAGAATCGCCTTTCCTTCCATAACCGGCATAGCCGCCTCCGGCCCGATGTTGCCAAGTCCCAAAACAGCGGTTCCGTCGGATACGACTGCTACCAGGTTGCCTTTTGCCGTATATTTATATACATCCTTTTTATCCGCATGAATCTTCCTGCATGGTTCCGCAACGCCGGGAGTATATGCTGTGCTCAGATCATCTCTCGTCTGAACGGGCACCTTGCTGACCACACCGATCTTTCCTTTGTTTTCTTCATGCAATTTCAGCGCTTCTTCATTGTAATTCATGTTTTCCTCCATTCTCACCGCATGTCCGCGATTTTACCGCCATCCTGACGCGGCATAAAACTTTGCAATTTCCTTACTTAAAAGAATACCCCAAATGGCATGATTTGTAAATGTTTTATGCTCTTCCAGGCCAAAAAATGTAACAGTTCAGCCTTCCGATACCTGCGCGGGCTCTGTCTGTTTCCATGGCCTTTCCTGTGACTTTGCAGGGTATTAGAACTTCTTAACGCGCAGAATTTTTCGTTCAAGGGAAATGTCCACCTGTTTGAGCGGAGCGAGTTTGGACATTTTCCTTGGCTTTTAGAAAAATCCTGTACGTTTAGAAGTGCTTATACCCGAAACTGGAACAGGAAAGGCCATGGAAACAGACGGAGCCCGCGCAGGTATCGGAAGGCTGAACTGTTACCCAAAAATCATTTTCACCACACATAGAATGGAAAGCAGGGAAGCCCCCATTCCCACCGCGGTCTTTTTCACCACAATCCGGACCCATTGAGCGGAAGGTACAGAGAAAAGACGGCTCATATTCTCCTTTATCTCCCTGCACCTCGCCGCCCAGAAATCAAAATCCGACCATTTGGTAGGTATGAACTCCTGGGGAAATGTCATCTGTTGGCTGTTTAACAGAAAGAAAAATGCCAGGGCCGAAAACAGAATTAAAAATATCGGTATTCCGTCCATGGAACTGCTTTTCTTATATTGTCTTCTGAATTCATACAAGCCGCAGAAAAAAAAAGAAATAATGGCCCCATAAAGAAAAAGTACGGAACCCGCGCCAAAAAGCGCACCGTCTGCGCACACGGATTCCGAACCGATCCCATAGCGGAATAAAAGCGTCTGCGCTTCTGTTTTTCCGTTCTCTCCTTTTCCGTAATCGAATAGGAGATATTCAAACTTCTCCTGACCATCGGACGGCACCAGCACCAGCTTTTTCTTTTCATCCATAACGCCCTTGATTTTATATGATTTTCCCATACAGAGAAGCTCCATTCCTATAACCTGATCGGAGCCGAACAATTCCATGGCAAGGCCGCGGCTGACTACGCAGCCGCCTTTATCCTTGGAATACCCAAAACTTCCAACGGATAAACGCACCGGATTCGCCAGCTCCTTGGCCCCATATACAGTCACGCAATCCGCCAGAATCCGCTTTCCCAATGTGCCGCTTTTTATCTCCACCCCTTCTTCCACTCTCCAGGCGGCAAACTGGGGCAGTTCCCGTATGGCGTCTTCTTTCTCCCGGCTTTCCATCTCTTCCAACGCTTTTTGATCCGGCCCTTTTTGGGCGGCATAATGAAAAAATACCTGGCCGCTGTGATTCAGAACGGAGGAACCGGCCGCCATGCTGATTCCCAGCAGGAGGACAGCCGCCCCAATGCTTATCCATCGCTTCATTTTGTCACCACCCGTACCCGGTCGCCTTCCCTGACCTCTTTATTTCCGGATGTGATGATTTTTGTATCCGCCCCTAAAGGTCCTGATACGGCGGCAGACGTGCTGCTTTTCTCAATCACATCCAGATGAACTCTCACCGCAGCAAGCTCTTCACCTAATATGGTTTTCTTAGGTTCCGCCACAAGACAGAAATATCCGGTATTGTCCTCTCTCAGCGCTTCAATAGGGATGACGGTTGGATATATTCCGGATTCCATCCTGATGCTGAAACTGGCGCTTCCGCCTAAAACACCCTGGCCTTCCGGCATCACTGCCGTTATTTCCGCTTTATCCTCTTCGGACATCTGATTCACCGTCTCAATCTCCGCCTCAATACCGACCTGTTCTCCGGGATTTTTCACCTTCATCTTCAGCCCCGGCTTTATCAGCTTGGAATCCTCTTTATCGATCTGTGCTTTGAGCTTCAAGCTTCCACAGGCCATTTTTATCTGCTTCCCTTCCGGAATGGAATCTCCGTCATTCAGCCCTGAATCCACCATAATCCCATCGGATGAGGCCAGAATCTGACCGTTTTGTCCGGCCAGCCGGTCGATTTTTTCCAGCTTCTTTTCAATTGCCTGAAGGTCAAGTTCCATGGACCGCTGTCTCAGGCGGGATGATTCCCTCTGCACCTGTTCTTCGGCCATTGCGCCCGCATCAGAAACTCTGGCATTCTCCAGTTTCTGCATGGACTGGTACAGGTTTTCCTCCAAACTGTTGACCTTGCGCCTTGCTTCTTTTAACTTGTCTTCCTCCGCCTCCATGGCCGTCTCATAATTTTTCCTCAATTCTTCCTTAGCCTCTTCGCTGCCATAATCCACATCTTCGTAATCCGATTCAGCTGCATACATCTTCGCTCTGGCCTCTTCAACCAGCACATCCTGTTCATCCTTTGTCTCTTCCAAATCCTCCTCGGCTCTCTCTAACGCCAACTCCGCATCGGCGATGGCCTCTTCCGATTCATCCTTTTCTATCAGCTTATCCAGCTTCTTCTGTTTGTCATCCACTTCCCTCTCCGCCCGTCTCACCGCGGAATCCCGGCTGATCTGCGCGGTTTCATACATGCGTTTCGCACTTTTAAATGTCCTCTTCGCCTCTTCCTTCACTTCTTCCCGGGACCTTCCCAGCTTTCTCTGATATTCCTGCTTTAAATCAGCTGTTTTAATGGAATACTCATCCAATGCTTCCGTCAAATCCTGATTTCCCAGTTCCAGCGCCTTCTGATCCGCCTCAATGGCCTGAAGCGCCAGAGTTTCCTGGGTCACTTTTGGTATCGGCGTGGCCGACAGTTTTTCCTGCTCCAGCAAAAGCTTCGCCTTCTCCAGTTCGGTCTGAAGCCGTTCCCTTTCCTCCTCTAACGATTCCTGCTGCACTGTCAGCACATTTTCCCCAGCCTTTATTTCCTGTCCCGGCATCTTCTCGATCTTTCCCACCTTCAGCCCTTCCGGAAGGCTTATATAAACCATATTATCCGCCGCGTAAGTTCCTTCCCCTTTAAATTCATAGTCCACCACTCCCTGTTTGGCCCTTTCGGTCTGTACTTTCGCAACGGTCACCGCATCCATCGCCCTGGACAAAAAAGTGAGGATCACCATGGATACGAGAAAAATAATCAATGTTTTTTTGCATAAAATCCCTATTTTTTCCTTACTGATTCTCTCTTTATCCATTTCCTCATTCCTTTATTCCGGAAGCAGCAATTCCCTGCTCTAAATTTCCCTGTCCCAGTATGAACAGAGTAACCGGCAAAATCATCATAACGATCGAAGCAGCCCACGCAACCCCCGCCTTATCCGAAGTGATCTCCGGCAAATAAAGCGACAAAGGCCACAACCGCCTTTCCTTTAAAAATGCCATCGGCTGTTCGATCGCATTCCAGTATTCCAAAAACCCTAAAACCATTGCGGATATAATTCCCGGCATCCCAAGGGGAATTCCCACCTTGAAAAACACGGTCAATTCCCCGGCTCCGTCCAGCTTTGCCGCCTCCAAAAGCGGAACCGGTATTCCTTCAAAGAATTTCGTCATGATAAATACAGGAAACGTAGAGAAAATCCCTGGCAGAATCACCGCAAAATGGCTGTTCAAAAGTTTTAAATTTTTAAGCACCAGATAATTAGGCACCATGGTTACCTGAAACGGCAAAATCATCAAAACGATATAGATAAAAAACAGAACCCCTTTTCCCCGAAAGTTATAATTGGCAAATCCCCAGGCCGCCAAAAGGGCAACTACCATCTGTCCCGCTAAAACAGCTCCCGTCTGGAAGCAGGAATTCCAAAACATCACATAAAATCCTGGTGAATCAAAGAGCAGCTCAATATATGGCCGCAGCGTAGGATAAGTCGGAATCAGCGTTTCCTTTACCGGAGTCATTCCTGTTCCAAATATTATGGCAAACCGGTCCAGCATCTCGCTTTCCGACATCAGGGAATTGCCTGCCATCATGAGGAGGGGCATCCACACCAGAATACAGAAAAAGGTCAGAATTGCTTTCATGCAAAACCTTTTCATTGGCTCTTCCTCCTCTTTCTCACAAGAATCCATAAAACAATAGGAACCAGAACCACCGTTTCGATTAAAACAGAGGCCGCGCTCATTTTCTGAATATCCAGGGATACAAACCAGTTGTTGAACAAATGCTGCAGCATATAGATGCTTTCATTTGGATAGTCACCTGCCACCAGATAGGCCTCCCGGAACACTTTAAATGAATTAACCACGGATAAAATGCCCGCCAAAAGCACCGTACGCCTCAGCCCGGGCATGGTGATATAGATAAATTTCTGCCATGCTCCGGCTCCGTCCACCTCCGCAGCTTCATACAGCTCTTTGGAGATTCCATCCAGCCCGGCCAGCCACAGCACCATATCATATCCCGTATTTTTCCACAGATAGGTGGCAACCAGCACATAAAATGCGCTTTTATCTCCCATCCAATCCCCTCCCGTCACCCCAAACAGTAACAGGAGCTGATTGAAAAGTCCTTTGGAATGAAAAATTAATTTCCACAGCAGCACAATGGACGCCACCGGAATTGCCATGGGCAGCAGGATACTGGTTTTATACAGCCCCGTTCCCTTTTTTATTCCCAGCACCAGAAGTGCCAGGAAAAGGGATAAAACCAACAGGGTGGGAATACAGACCGCAGTAAAACGGAATGTATTCCAAACAGCCAGGCGAAATGCCTGACTGCTTAAAACCTCCCTGAAATTACGAAGCCCTACAAAGGTTCCGCCGACCGCCTGATAAAAGGATCTGTACATTACGTTCAAAAATGGAATCAACACAAAGACAGTAACTCCTATCAGGCTGGGGGCCAGGAACAAAAAGGCTTTTTTATTCTGAGAAATACAGGTTCGCTTTGTTTTCTGCATTTTGTGCCGCCTGTTCAAGCGACAGGCTTCCGTCGAAGAATCCTTTCGTCTCATCTATAATAATCCCCAACAAAACGCGGTCCACAATGATCGGACGGTCCGCCCCTTCTGCCAGACGGAACAGCTGCGTTTTTTCTTCTTTATTAGGCCATGATCCGGCCAGTTCATATCCATCGCCGCCCGACACGGCAACCATGTATTCACTGCTCTTTTTGTCGACCATCCACTCATCCACAGCCTTTAAGTTAACAGGAAGCCCGTCTGATAAATCACTGCCCTGAACCTGGCTGCCCAGCACATAGCGGACAAATTCCTGAGCAAGTTCCATATCTTGACTCCCTTTATTAATGCCGAGCACGCCTTTTGGAATATAAGAATTATTAACGGACTGCAAAGTAAACTGGTTCTTATTAATAACTGCAAATGACATTATCAGCCCGCTCAAACCATTGGCACTGTCGATGGCTATGCTGCTTTTTCCCGTATCCACCCGTTCGTATTCACTGTCCATAAATCCACTGGCGCCAAATCTCATATTATAGACCCGCCCCATTCCGGACTCCTCGTCTTCGCCAAACGATGGCTGGGCCCCACAGGCTTCTCCAACGGTCTGAACCGTCTCAAGCAGTTCCTTTATCTTTCCCGGAACCAGTTTTTTCTGTTGTCCATCCACAATTTCATTATAAGAAATCGTTGTTATCTGTCTCAGCAGGTTTTCATACGTTGTCTTAGGCCGGATCGGCAGATTGGACGGATTCTGTTGATAAGTTTTAATCCCTTCCAACGAACCCAGGCTGTCAATGGCCTTCTGATCACCATATGCCACCAGAAGGGTCATCCTGGAAGGCATTTGATAGATGCTTCCATCCGCCTCAGTAAAAGGCGCGGCAACATTTCCCATCAGTTCGCCTGAATCAATCATCGGTTTCAGCACATCCTTCATATCCGCCAAAATCCCCTTATCTATGTAGGAGTCCACTGGAAGGCCGTCCAAAACCAGTATATCCGCCCCATTTCCTCCCAAAAGTTCCGTATTCAAAGCCCTGATTGTATCGGAAACTGTGGTGCTTCCCGAAGTTTCCGCCCCATCGATCAGTTCCACAATAACATCGGGATGTTCCAGCTGGAACATGGATGCAGCCTGACGGATCGTATCATCTTTACTGAGATCCAGCCCGTATACATTTAACGTCCGGCTGGGCACAGAGGGCATGTTGGGGTCAAAAACATAGTGTTTCAGCTGGTCATTTTCCCCGGTTCCTACCCATACATAAAAATCGTCCTCATTGCCCACAAATAATTTATTGAGATAAACGCTGGGCATGCTCAAAGAATTCAGCTTTCCGTCCACAATCGTTTCCCAAATGCTGCCCCCCTGTGCCATATGATGAATTCCATCTGCATTGGCCACAAAGAAACCGCCTTTACGGTCGGCAGCCGTCGGAGATGAACTGTCGCCGTATTCAGAATGGGACTGATAGGGAATCTCTTCTTTGGCAATTCCCGACTGCTCTTTTACATCATATTTTAAGAAGCAGTTATTTCCGATGGTCAGATAAATATCATCATAGAGAAATCCGCCCGGCCTCCATTCCATCGAACTCCAAATCTGGGGCATGGAAAACAGTTCTTTTCCGTCCTGGGTATATGCAACAGTCTTATCTTTGTCAGACATCAATATGGTTCCGTCCGCCGTGATACCATAATAATCCGGATAGACTGCATAATATCCACTGTCTTTTTTCACCGACAAAATGTCTTCCAACAGTTCTTTAGGCGGCTGCCCTTCTTCCAGCTTCACCAGATGAGCCTTATACTCTTCTGCGTCATGATAGGAAACATACCTGTTTTTATCCTCCCCATATATCATATTAAAATAATATGGAAATTCTAATTCCTCCAGCAATGACTTCTCCTGTTTTTCCCACTGACCGTCACGAAGCAGATACCGGTTAATTCCACTGCTTTCTTTTATATAGAGTTCGAGGCTTCTATCCTCCAACTGTATCATATCCACAATCCTGTCCCCGCTTTCTCCCGGAAACTCCACGCTGCTTTCCGCATATCTTCCCATCGCCTGCGGCTTTTCCTCTGTCTGTGCCTGCGTTGTACCGGCGGTTGTGCCTGTATTCGTATCTGTATTTGATGCAGAAGAACATCCGCCAAGCAAACCGACGGCCATGCTCATTGCGAGCGCTGCTGATATAATCTTCTTTCTTATCATAACTTCTCCCTCTTCCCGTCCTTTTGACGAAAATTTCCTTTCCGTTTATTTGTTTCTGCCATTATCATATCAAACAGATCTCTAAAAAAACTGGAAAATGGTAATAATTTCTTTTAGATTTTTTAGAGATTTGTCTGCTATACTATTAAGTAGATTGGGGTGCAAAAGGTCTTGCCTCCCGAAACATAAGCAAGAAATAAATCTATTTATAAATGGGGAATTTATTATGAGAATTCTATTGGTAGAAGACGACAGAGAATTATGCGATACGGTAAAATTACAGCTGATTCACGCAGGTTATGATACGGATGCCTGCTATACGGGACAGGACGCATTTTACTATGCTTCCGAACACCCTTATGACGTGATCATCCTGGACCGGATGCTTCCGGTCATCGATGGAATCAGCCTTTTAAAAAGTCTGAGAAACCAGCAGATCTCCACGCCGGTAATCATCACCACCGCTTTAGACGGAATCAACGACAGAATTGATGGATTGGACGCCGGAGCCGACGACTATCTGGTAAAGCCCTATGCAGTAGAAGAACTGCTGGCCCGCATCCGCGCCATCGCAAGACGTCCTGCCAGACTGGAACACAGTTTAAACCAATCCTTTTCCAATATCAGCCTGGATACGGACAGGCACGAACTGACCGGCCCCGGAGGCACGGTGTCTTTAAGCAAACGGGAATCCGCCCTTTTAGAATATCTGATCCGCAATGCCAGACAGATTCTGCCCAGAGGCCTGATTCTGTCCTACATATGGGGGCCTGATTCGGAGGTGGAAGAAGGCAACCTGGACAATTACATCTATTTTTTAAGAAGGCGTTTAAAATCCGTACAGGCAGCCGCACAGATTAAAACCGTACACGGAGTCGGTTACCGGCTGGAAGAAGGTGGCACTTCATGATAAAAAAACTGCGCAAACAGCTGACCGCCCTATATACCATCACCACCGGCCTGATTCTGACAGCGGTTGTGATCGGAGTCCTGGCCGCCAGCACCAGAGATGCCAGACAAAAAAGTCTGGAAAACTTTCAGAATAACATTTTAAATATCGCCGCCAGGATTCAGGCGGGAACGACGATCGACTGGACCTGGCTGTCCAAGATGGAAAATTCGGGAGACCTTATCATACATATTGAAGACAACGGAACTCCATTTCTCTATTCCGGTTCCTGGACTCCATTAACCGCCCGTTCCGTTTTGCTGGAACGGGCCCGTGAACAGGCGCTTTCGGAAGGAATTAATACAAGCGTTCCTCCTGTCTCCTCTTCCCTTCTCCGTAGTTCCGTATTCACAATTGCCGGAGATCAGAATGACCACTATTACGCTTCCGCCCTTGTCTTCCCTTCACAAAATGGCTTTCAAAGCCTGATCCTGCTGTCCTATCAGAACCCGGCCGCATCCGGCTTATATAAGCAGCGTTTTTTCCTGCTGTTTTTAGAAGCTGCCGGACTTGCAGCCCTCTTTACTGTCAGCTGGTTTTTCGTTGGAAGATCATTAAAGCCCATTGAAATGAGCAGAAAAAAGCAAAATGAATTCATCGCTGCCGCATCCCACGAGCTGCGCTCTCCCCTGTCGGTGATACGGTCCAGCCTGTCGGCAATTCCGGCCGCCCCGGACCGTCAGGAGCAGTTTTTAAAAAATATAGACAACGAATGCTGCCGCATGTCCCACTTAATCAACGACATGCTGCTTTTGGCCTCCGCAGATGCCGGCAGCTGGTCTTTCCGTCCGGAACCCTTGGACGTGGACACGCTTCTCATCGAAACCTACGAATGTTTTGAACCGATCTGCCTTGAAAAAAACTTAAAGCTGTCCCTGGATCTTCCGGAATCCTCCCTGCCTCACATTATGGGCGATAAACACCGCCTGTTACAGGTGCTCACCATTCTGTTGGACAATGCTCTTACCTATTCTCCGGCCGGAGGAACCATACGGATATCCGCCGCATTAAACGAAAAAAAAAGCAGCCTGATTCTGGCTGTGGAAGATGAAGGCTGCGGAATACCGGATGAAATTAAAAAACATATCTTTGAACGCTTTTACCGGGCAGATGATTCCAGAACCGGAAAGCAGCACTATGGCCTTGGTCTGAGTATTGCAAAAGAATTAGTTTCATTACATGGCGGCACCATCTCAGTAACAGACAGCAGCATCGGCGGCGCCCGATTTCTCATCCGGCTTCCTGTTAAATAGGGGAGCCGGTAAAGAATCACCGCTTCTTCTAAAACAAAAAAATAAGAACGAGTATCGATTTAACTTTCATTCGATACTCGTTCTCAAACTATCTCGTCCATTGGAGTATATACCTCTCAATTCTTTAGTATGTTGTACATCTTCTTATCTTTTGTAGATATGTACATTTCTTTATTTAATTGTTACCCATTCTCCTCTGCTGCAAACCTTTTCGAATCACTTTTCTTTCCATTTTCTTTTCTAAGTGTTATCTGTAACTTTTCGAAAATTCTTATCGCATCAGCAATACTTTCTCGTCATATCACCAAACGATCCATTTCGTATTTCATTAGATAAACTATTCTTAGATTTGATTCATCTTTTGTTTTTTGCTTTGGTAGATTGGTTTGTCCTATTGTCTAGTTTATTAAGTAATAAACTAAACGAAGCTTAATATTTTGGTGGTCCGTACCTCCTTGTTTAGATTTTGTTTCGTATTTCTTTTTGTTGTCTTTATTATATCCAATACCCTCTCATTTGTCAATACTCTTTTTTATAATTTTATTATTTTCAGACTATTCTCTAGTTTTCGCACAATTAACATCCTCTTCCCCGGACCGGACGGCTCCTCCGACCTGCCTCTCCCGGCTCCGCCTCCCCATTCCGTGCTGATTTTCACTAGCCTGGTTAAAAACAATATGAGTGCCTAGTTATTTATGCAGCATCACATTTACATTAATCGTTAAGGGATTTTCAGAAATGCTTTCGGGTTTTACTTTAAACGTCAAGGCATTTCGCGAAAAGACCTCACCCTTGATGTAAAATTTACTCACAATCCACCAAATCTTTTTTACCCTCAGCTAGCCAATCAACAGCCGGAAAGAAGGGGAAACCTGGGCGGGCGGCGGAACTGGAGAAAGACAGGGGATCGTGTGCAGACCCT
This sequence comes from Clostridium sp. chh4-2, assembly GCF_002899675.1. GTDB lineage: Bacteria > Bacillota > Clostridia > Lachnospirales > Lachnospiraceae > CHH4-2. Next base: position 284,024 of record NZ_PKUU01000005.1, read on the forward strand.
TAGTGATACTTGGTCGTAACCCGAATCCCCTGTCTTTCTCCAGTTCCGCC
>NZ_PKUU01000050.1 GCF_002899675.1 Clostridium sp. chh4-2
CGCAGCTCGACAGCTCGCAGCTTGTTCTCTCGAGTCGGACCCTAGAGCTCACGATCAACCACCATGTGTGACGACGAAGTTGCCGCCCTTGTTGTCGATAATGGATCCGGTATGTGCAAAGCTGGATTTGCCGGAGATGATGCCCCCAGGGCTGTCTTCCCCTCCATTGTAGGAAGGCCCAGACATCAAGGTGTCATGGTGGGTATGGGTCAAAAGGACAGCTACGTAGGTGATGAGGCCCAGAGCAAGAGAGGTATCCTCACTTTGAAATACCCCATTGAACACGGTATCATCACAAACTGGGATGACATGGAGAAAATCTGGCATCACACCTTCTACAATGAACTCCGTGTTGCCCCAGAAGAACACCCAGTCTTGCTCACTGAAGCTCCCCTCAACCCCAAGGCTAACAGGGAAAAGATGACACAGATCATGTTTGAGACCTTCAACACACCCGCTATGTATGTTGCCATCCAGGCTGTGCTGTCCTTATACGCATCTGGTAGGACCACCGGTATTGTGCTCGACTCTGGTGATGGTGTCTCCCACACAGTTCCCATCTATGAAGGTTACGCCTTGCCTCACGCTATCTTGCGTTTGGACTTGGCTGGACGAGATCTCACAGATTACCTCATGAAAATCCTCACTGAACGTGGTTATTCCTTCGTCACCACGGCTGAAAGAGAAATTGTCCGTGACATCAAGGAAAAACTTTGCTATGTCGCCTTGGACTTCGAACAGGAAATGGCCACCGCCGCTTCCACATCTTCCCTTGAAAAGTCCTACGAGTTGCCTGATGGTCAGGTAATCACCATTGGTAACGAGAGATTCCGATGCCCTGAAGCTCTCTTCCAGCCATCCTTCTTGGGAATGGAATCTTGCGGTATCCATGAGACCACCTTCAATTCCATCATGAAGTGCGACATTGATATCCGTAAGGATCTCTATGCCAACACTGTACTGTCTGGTGGCACCACCATGTACCCAGGTATTGCTGACCGTATGCAAAAGGAAATCACCTCCTTGGCTCCCAGCACCATGAAGATCAAGATCATTGCTCCCCCAGAGAGGAAATACTCTGTCTGGATCGGTGGTTCCATCTTGGCCTCTCTGTCCACCTTCCAACAGATGTGGATCTCAAAACAAGAGTACGACGAGTCTGGACCATCTATTGTCCACCGCAAGTGCTTCTAAACGCCGACGGGGGTAGTTATCAGCATATATCAAATTCAAAAACTGCTAAGTGTTTTCCTGCTGTCTTTACGAGAACATTCATTGTCCTTTTATTGCTGTACAATAAAGTTTATTAAGCGTAACTAATAACGAAGAGTACGCCTTTTATTTCCAATCGATCGTATTTACTTTAGGAAAAAGATACTTCCTGTGATACGAAGACAATGGTTAAAGGATATCTGATGTTGGATGTCTTTATTCACTGCCTTTCACAGATAAAGCAGAAGCAGAATGAATGATGCAGGAATTAATTCATTTGTGTATTGTTTCAGAGTATATTGATAGATAACATTGGCAATGACTTCAAAAAACATAAAAAAATTCTAAAGATAATTTGCTATCGGTATTTGAAAATAATAATCAACTATGTAAGCAAATGCCATTTTTCTGAGTTAGGCCAAATTTCATTTGTAAAATGTTTTATAAAATCA
>NZ_PKUU01000051.1 GCF_002899675.1 Clostridium sp. chh4-2
ATTACTATAATATTTAGTCCTTGGTGGAGCTTTTCGAAGCCATCCTTTACAATTATTCGTGAAAGGAGGGCTATTTTTATGCTTGAAAAGATTTTGCAGGCGGTTATACAAGCTATGACACCAAGCTTACGGTCTGAACAACTGGACGAATTGGAAAATGTGTTGTATATCCAGTTCCATGGTGTCCAGGTAATTGAAGAAAAGTATGAGATGGTAGAATCGGTAAACGGAAATGAAGCCAAAATTAACGCTTTTATTGGTTCTAAGCACACAACCGGCCGAAAAATGAACACATTGAAACAGTACAGCACAGAGATCCATAAGATGTTACAGTTTCTTGGTAAGAAAATCGAGGATATAACAACTATGGATCTCCGGTACTATTACAGCGTTTCCCGACAAAATGGAATCGCAATGTCTACAATGCAGACGCGGCTTCATTATTTATCGAGTTTCTGGGATTTTTTGACTGTAGAAGGATTGGTTACGGATAACCCAGTGCGCCGGATCGGCAGCTTAATGCTGGAAAGGACAATTAAAAAACCGTTTAGTCAGGAGGATTTAGAAGCACTGAGAGTTAATTGCGGATCATTAAGAGATCGGGCCTTGATGGAATTTCTGTATAGCACAGGTGTCCGTGTGTCAGAACTGGTGGCATTAAATGTAGAAGATATTGAAATGGGAAAGCAGGAATTAATTGTTTATGGAAAGGGGAGCAAGGAAAGGCGGGTTTATTTAACGGATAATGCGAAATTCTATTTGAAAAGATATTTAAGGGAGCGATGTAGCCAGACTGGGACATCCATGGAGGAATTAGGAAATAGGCCGCTTTTTGCCACCTTAGACCGCCCCTTTAACCGGCTCACGGTTGCAGGCGTGCAGTATATGCTCCGCCAGCTGGGAAAACGGTCTGGCATAGCGCATGTACATCCTCACCGGTTCCGCAGGACAATTGCAACGGATCTATTAAGCCGTGGAATGCCAGTGGAACAGGTAAAGGAATACCTTGGACATGAGAAACTCGACACGACAATGATTTATTGTACTGTCAAAGAGCAGAATGTAAGAGAATCTTTCCGGAAATATGCATAAATCATAGGAAAATATGGCGGTTTTAAGCGGCCAAATGCGGGCGCTTTATTAAGTTTACCCTTTTGCAGCCCGGAAGCCATGATAGGGTAAATTTAGAGGGAAAATGACGACTAAATGATATAGTAAT
>NZ_PKUU01000052.1 GCF_002899675.1 Clostridium sp. chh4-2
ATTTGCTTTTATTCCAATAGATAGATATGTAGACAGAAATTTGATGGCATTGAAGAATTCAAGGTGAAACACCCGCGAACAGAATGGCAGTTAAAATGTCTTTTGTGAGGAATTCCTCAAACAAAGGAAAGCCACAACAATGCATAACAGATGGTAATTCTCATTCTGTGTTTGTAGACACCGCTGAAACTGTAAGTCGTTCTCCTTGAAATCTTCATTCTGGCATGATTGCATCCGCTTAACCTCCCTCTTCTTCTTCTGCTCCCTTGGTAAGGATGTTTGCGAATTTCTTGATGTCAATGAGACCGTTGTTGTCGATGGGGGCTTCTGAGAGGGCTTCCTCAACCTCAGCCTCTGAGAATTTCTCTCCCCAGGTGGTCAAAGCGCGTTTCAACGTCTCCTCTCGGCATTTTCCTTCTCCCTCATCATACATATTAAAGGCATTGACAATGACGTCTTCCTCGTCCGTACCGGCTATCCTATCACCGAAAATGGTCAGGAACATAGTGAAGTTGATGGGGCCGGGGGCTTCAGCTACCATGGAGTCGAGTTCAGCTTCTGTGCATAGACGACCAAGGGAATCGAATGTTGCTCTGATGTCTCCTTTGGAGATGAAACCATCCTTATCTTGGTCGATGAGTTGGAAAGCTTCTTTAAATTCTTGGACCTGATGTTGGGTAAACATAGCGAAGACATTACTGCCAGATCTTTGGGCCCTTCTTTTCTGAGAGGCTGGTTTGGAAGCGGGAGCTGGGGCAGCAGGGGCAGATTCAGGTGCATCTTCTTCTGCCTTCTTCTTGGTCTTCTTCTTCTTCTCTTTCTTGTCTTCGTCACCCATGGTTAAATCTTTTGCAGAAGAGAACTAAACCAAAGAGAAGATCCCAGGTGGATGACTAGGATGCTAGG
>NZ_PKUU01000054.1 GCF_002899675.1 Clostridium sp. chh4-2
AGAAGTTCTCCAGCTTCAAACGTACTTTCACCATGATGTTTAAGGCTCTTCTCCTTGTTTCCTTGGCTGCTGCTGCCATGGCTCAGTACGGATACGGTCATGAAGGAGGATATGGTGGTGCAGGATATGGCCATCAAGATTATGCTCAACCCATCCCCTACCAATACGGATACGAAATCCAAGGTGACCACGGTGAATTCAAACAGAACCGCGCTGAGCACGGAGATGGACACGGCAATGTTCAAGGCAGCTATGGTTACACTGATGCTCACGGAATCTACAGACAGGTTGACTATGTAGCTGATCATCATGGTTTCCGTGCCCAAGTCAAGACTAATGAGCCCGGAACTGAAAGCCAAAGCCCTGCTGATGTTGAACTCCATGCCCAACCCGTCCAGGTCCACCAACCCGCTTACTCTGCTCCTCAACATGCAGGTTACGGATATTATTAGATAACCTATATTAAAGAATTATTTCAAATTTAGGTCAACTCTGCAGAATCCTTAAAAGATGAAAAAATGAGCCTATCCTTTACTTCAGGACTATTAAAGAAGATATTGGGTCCTCCGAAACTACCATCATTATTTATTACTAAAAGCATGCTTTCGAGAGGACCGAACATCTGTTTAGTTTTAGAGCAGAGTTTCAAGTAATATATATTAAGTACAGAATGCGTCACTTCAGTACTTGTTATGTAGAAAC
>NZ_PKUU01000055.1 GCF_002899675.1 Clostridium sp. chh4-2
GAATCTCTGGTCTTAGGTTTGTTTGTTATGTTTCCATAACGAGTTATTTGTTTGGAATCTATTATCTCTAATAAATTCACCTCGGATGTCTTGAATTGTTTCACCATAATTGCTTATGGTTCTACTTTTCTAGATATATTTCAATATGTGGTTTTCAAGGTACATATCGTAAGCAGTGCTTACGGGGACGGTTTTTATAGTTTTACAAAAACCGAGTGGAGATGGAGAGATTCGAACTCTTGACCCCCTGCTTGCAAGGCAGGTGCTCTCCCAACTGAGCTACACCCCCATAATTAATGGTTTGTGTTGTCACCATTCCTGTGTTCGTTATTCTGATTTCTGTTTAACTTTTTAAATCAATGGGCTTAAGTGGACTCGAACCACCGACCTCACGCTTATCAGGCGTGCGCTCTAACCGGCTGAGCTATAAGCCCATTTTGGAATCCGGCAGCCACCTGCTCTCCCATATCGTTTCCAATATAGTACCATCGGCCGCTTAGGTCTTAACCATCGTGTTCGGGATGGGAACGGGTGTGTCCCCTAAGCGCATCGCCACCGGAAATTCTTTCGAACCTATTAAAGATTCAACAGTATATAAAACCCTTACTTCTTCTTCCTTAGAAAGGAGGTGATCCAGCCGCACCTTCCGATACGGCTACCTTGTTACGACTTCACCCCAGTTAT
>NZ_PKUU01000056.1 GCF_002899675.1 Clostridium sp. chh4-2
ATAGTAATTTATGGAAGGTGAAAAAATTTGAATATAGACTAACCATAAATACTGCCAGCACTCCTAGTGGTTGGTATTCCAATTATATTGATCTTGATATTCAGGCGGATTTTCCAACAACAATATGCTATCCAATTGTTATTGGCGTTTATCTAATATCAGACTGGACAAAGATGGGGTACTGGAATAATCCGTGTACTAGTGGAATGCCATACCGTATACTTTTCAATACACCTGTTTCAGGCCAATTTGTAGTTATGGGGTATTATTTCTATAAATAATTATTTTATGCGGACTGCCATAAAAACACCTTGCCAGCCAGATGTAGAAGACACATCTGTGTCCGTAAAGATTGTTAAGGTCAGATTTCCAGAATTATTTAATGTTACTACATTTGCTATAGTTGTCCCCATACCACCGCTATTACTGCCCTGTAAATAACCGGACGTTCTATTGTTTACATCTAAAAAAAGACGCGTATTGTAGATTGTATCTGTCCTAACCACCCCACAAATTACATATGTTCCGGCTGGTACAGATAATGTTGCCAGTGTAGTTTTATTGTTCCCAGATGTCGACTTGCCGGAAAATGAAATGGAATATGTTTTTCCAAGTGCTGCATCCAGGGAATTTACTGACGTAATGATGGCAGTCAAATTACTAT
>NZ_PKUU01000057.1 GCF_002899675.1 Clostridium sp. chh4-2
ATGAATTTATTAAAATTTTAAAATATTCAATTTAAGATAACTTTTATTGAATATTTCATAATTACTTTATTATTGTTTTTAGGATTAACAGTTTCCTTAAAGTTTTATAACTATTATATTCCTCCTACTAAATATTTAAATCATACTATTTTCTAAGATCTTTATAATAAAAAAATTAGTAAATTAACTTATCTAATTTTTATAAATTAATACCTTCTATTTTAATATTACATAAATTTAAAAAACTCAACTAAATTAAGTGAATGTTTATCAAAAACATTTCTTATAGAATATAATTATAAGTAAGATCTGCTCAATGAATTTTTAATAGCCGCAGTTTTCCTGTGCTAAGGTAGCATAATCATTTGCCTTTTAATTTTAGGCTTGCATGAAAGATTTAACACCTTAATTTCTTTCTTTAATTTATTTAATTAAATTTATCTTAAATATAAAAAGATATTTATTACTAAGAAAGACGATAAGACCCTATTGAACTTTACTTTAGTTTAGCTGGGGCAGCTAATTAATTATTATTTTAATTTTATTTATTTAAATAAATTGACCCAATTAATTTGACCTTTGATCAAGTTACCATAGGGATAACAGCACAATATTTTACTTAAGCTCTTATTTAATAAAAAGATTGTGACCTCG
>NZ_PKUU01000058.1 GCF_002899675.1 Clostridium sp. chh4-2
CAGAGCCGCTGTTGGGATACCACCCTTGTGTGATTGGATTTCTAACCTGCAGCCGTGACCCGGCTGGGGGACAATGTCAGGCGGGGAGTTTGACTGGGGCGGTCGCCTCCGAAAGGGTATCGGAGGCGCTCAAAGGTTCCCTCAGAATGGTTGGAAACCATTCGAAGAGTGCAAAGGCATAAGGGAGCTTGACTGCGAGACCGACGGGTCGAGCAGGTACGAAAGTAGGACTTAGTGATCCGGTGGTATAAAGTGGGATTGCCATCGCTCAACGGATAAAAGCTACCCTGGGGATAACAGGCTTATCACTCCCAAGAGTTCACATCGACGGAGTGGTTTGGCACCTCGATGTCGGCTCATCGCATCCTGGGGCTGAAGTAGGTCCCAAGGGTTGGGCTGTTCGCCCATTAAAGCGGTACGCGAGCTGGGTTCAGAACGTCGTGAGACAGTTCGGTCCCTATCCGGCGTGGGCGTAAGATATTTGAGAGGAGCTGTCCTTAGTACGAGAGGACCGGGATGGACTGACCGCTGGTGTATCTGTTAGG
>NZ_PKUU01000059.1 GCF_002899675.1 Clostridium sp. chh4-2
ACCAAAGATGATATCAAAAACATGGCTACCAAAGATGACATCATGAATATGGCTACCAAAGATGACCTTCTTTCATCAGAGAAGTTATTATTAAACGAGATGGATCGGTTATTTGGCTATAACAGTCAAAAAATTGATAAAATTATTGAACGTTTAGACATAATGCAAGTTGAAATCAATGCAACAAGATATAGTAACGAGACTGTTGATATCTTGTTTAAAAAGGTCACGGAATTAGAAAAAAGAATTGCTGAACTAGAAAAAACCGCATAATATTTACTTAGTGCAAAGTGTAAAGCCTATTGAGTTTTTAAGGTTTTACACTTTTTATTTATGGCCTAATAACTATTCCACCAAATCTTTTTTATCCTTATCCAGCTAAGCAACAGCTGGAAAAAAGATCACCCTGACCTCCACTGTTGGTTCTTTCTTGGCTTTGGGTGCGGAGCTGCGCCGGAGGGTTAATATCCCGTGTCCGCCGGGCTTCCTACTCGCCATAAAAATGAACGTGACTGTCGGACACAAAATACATGTGTTCGC
>NZ_PKUU01000006.1 GCF_002899675.1 Clostridium sp. chh4-2
GCTCAAGGGGCGCCTCAAATACTGATTCGGTATTCAGTATTTGTCTGCCTTTTTCCATTTCTGCCGACCAAGTACCTCTAAGGGTCTGCAAACGATCCCCTATTCCTTATGATTTCCGCTGCCCGCCCAGATTCCCCCTTCTTTCCGGCTGTTGCTTGGCTAGCTGAGGAAAAAAGATTTGATGGGGAGAGTAAGTTTTTACATCAACCGTTAAGGAATTTTCAGAAATGCCTTCACCATTTAATGTAAAGGGTGAGGTCATTTTGCGAAATGCCTTGACGTTTAAAGTAAAACCCGAAGGCATTTCTGAAAATCCCTTAACGATCTGTGCAAATGTGATTATTGTTTTTAACCCGGCCAGCGAAAACCAGCCCGGAATCGGGAGGCGGAGCCGGAAGACGAAGGTCGGAGGGGCCGTTGGGGCCGGGGAAGGAAGATGCAGACAGATCGGATCGTATGGAACCCCTTTAGAACATCTTAGGCCCGTAAGGGCAGAACAAGGCAGGTAGAAACTGATTTCCGTGTCAGTTTCTAAGGCGCCCTTGAGCAGCGAAGTCATAAAGAGTTCACTGCGAATGGCGCCGGCCTGCCTTGTTCTGTCCTTACGGGCCTTAGTTGTTCTTAGGGGCGAATCCCGAATCCGATCTGGCTGCATCTTCCTTCCCCGGCCCGGACGGCCCCTCCGGCCTTCGTCTTCCGGCTCCGCCTCCCGATTCCGGGCGTACCTTTCCGCCACCCCCGTTAAAAAACAACTTAATGTCTATGCATGGAGAACTTATCCATTTCATAGTTATCCAGATTCTGATGGACTAAACGTCCGTCAGCAGCTCCGATCAGCTGGTCTCTGGCTTTCTTTGCTTCCACTTCTGTTTTATGTTTGCTGGGACCGCCTACACAGCCGCCTACGCAAGCCATACCTTCAATGAAATCTGCCGGAAGCTTTCCTACCTTCAGCATCATCAGCGCTTTCTTGCATTCCGCAGCGCCGTTACATTTCATGACTTCAGGTGTGATATCTTCGTTCATTTCCTTAAAGCACTCTACTACCGCAGCGGTAACGCCGCCGGAATTGCCGAATCTCTTTCCGAATACGGAACCTTCCTGATAGGTATTCTCTTCCGGTTCCAGTTCCACGCCTTTTGCGCGCATCATAGCGCGAATCTCGCCAAATGTCATGGCATAATCCGCGTTGCCCTGGATATTCAAGTCGAGAGTTTCACTCTTCTTTGCCATACATGGCCCGATGAATACGGTAATCACTTCCGGGTCCTGAGCTTTCAGCATTCTGGATACGCCGCACATTGGGGATACGGTGGTTGACATGTTGTCTAAAAGCATTGGGAAATGCTGTTTGATCATATTGACAAAGGCCGGACAGCAGGATGTTGTCATCTTTTTGCCCTCTTTATATGCTTCAGCCCACTCAGCCGCTTCTGCTGCTGCGGTCATATCGCCGCCTAATGCGACTTCCACCATATCTGCAAATCCCACTTTTTTAAGAGCGGTTTTCCAGCTGGCCATAGTGATATCAGGTCCGAACTGGCCTTCTGTAGCAGGTGCTACCATTGCCACCACTTTCTTTCCTGCGCGGATCAGGTTGATCACATCCACCATAAATGTCTTGGAGCCGATGGCGCCGAAAGGACAGCTGTGTACACATGCGCCGCACTGGATACATTTGCTTTCGTCGATCACAACAATGCCGTTTTCATCCATGGTGATGGCGTCTACCGGGCAGCTCTTCTTGCATGGTCTCATCAGGTCTGCGATGGCGTTGTAAGGACATGCCTGAGAACATTTTCCGCATTCTTTACATTTGTCAGGATCGATATAGGCACGGTCTCTGCCCATGGAGATTGCACCGAAATGGCAGGAATTCTGGCATGCTTTTCCCATACACTTCTGGCAGTTATCGGTTACAACGTAACGGGAAATCGGACAGCCTTCGCAGGCGGAACTGATTACCTGTACGACATTGATCGTGTCTTTTCCGCTGGACGGGCATTTGCCTTCCGCAAGGCGTACCCTCTGGCGTATAATCTCACGTTCTTTGTAGATGCAGCAGCGGAACTGAGCCTGCGGCCCCGGAATCATCTTAAATGGAATCTCGTCCCTGTGCTGTTCCAGTTCGCCTTCCCAAGCCATCTTCGCCACTTCATACAGCACTTCATGCTTCAGTTTCAATATTGTTGCGTCATTCGTTACCATGATTCTTCTCTCCTCCGGTTTCGTGCTCCTAAACAGAAACCTAAATATAATAATTAATAGTAAGTTACAATTACCTGTTTGCCCATATCTTCCACCGCATGCTTCAACTGTTCCACAAGATTCTGGCGGATGCCCAGATCAAATGGGAGGCCAGGGTTCTGATATGCGCTGTTAATCGCTTTTCCAACGTATAAATGAAGCTCTGTACAGTCCTCTATGATCACTTTCGCCACCATAGAAGCACCGTTGGGCTTATCCAACTCCAGGAAAAATTCTTCCGAAACGCTTTCATTTTTCACATAGCGTCTCAGCAGCTGTACCACACGGTTTAACGTGAGCACACCTTCTGTTACAAGATCAATGCCGTCCATATAAGCGATCGGCGGAATCTCCGGGTCCACATAATCCAGAGAAACATCCAGACGTTTTTTCAGCACCTTGGAAACGATGGTAGCGCTTGTACCTCCGCATACGATTCGTTTCACGCCGTCGCCGCTCATGAAGTCGGCCACCATCCGGCCGTCGTCTTCCATCTTCTGAGCCGGGCCGGTCATCAGATGAACCGGCTTGCTGTCAATGATTCTCATAACGGCAACCGTGGTATCGTCGCCGGGACGGAACTGGTAAAGTTCGTCGCATGCCCGGCTGATGGCGCTGGCAAGGCGCATGGCTGAAATGGTTATGGAATACTGTTTTACCGCATAAGTCGCAATATCATCCCAAACCCAGCCGAAATTCAGCAGGCGTCCAACGCCCGCATGGATGGTTCCGTCGCTCATCAGAATCAGGGCATCCCCCTTTTTCACTTTAAAACGGAACTCGTTGATTTTTTTATTCTCAATAACGCGGATGTTCGGAGGAATCGGAACCAATTTCCCATCCCGGATGAAGATACAGGACGGATTGTCAAATTCCACCAGATAAGCATCCCCGTTATTAAATACCTGTAAAATACTGAATGTAGAATAGGCCACCTGACGAACCTGGCAGACCGGAAGCGTTTCGACGATGGTCTCCACACACTCCTCCAGCGTAGCGCCGTTCAAAAACATGGTTCCCAGGATCTTGGAAGTCAGGGTGGCAAGGATATTGGCCTTTACGCCGCTTCCCATACCATCCGCCAGAATCAGAATATTGGAATCCTCTGTCTGGAGAATCTCCACCTTGTCGCCACACAGGACTTCCGTAAATTTATTCAGGCTTTTATAAGCAACGTCTACGGTAACTCCCATTTATTTGACCTCGCTTTCACTTCCTTCTTCCAGAAGGGAACGGCAAAGCTGGGTCAGCGTTGTCTTGGTGTCAGCCGTTGTCTCTCCCAAAAGTCCGGCAATCTCCTGCGCCACCATCATCTGTTTATGGATGACTTTCTGCGCCAGGTCAATGGTTTCCAGCTTCTTCTCATACTCCTGCTGGGCCTGCTCTTCTTCTTTCGTAATATCGATGAAAGTGGCCAGCACCACATCTTCCTTCTCTACATAGACGATATTCTGAAGCGTGGATAAGCTGTATTCTGTATAAGTAACCTTCTTGCCGTGAATATTCTGATGTGTATCATAAACCCACTGGAAATCCACCGGATCAATGAATTCATACAGATACATATTCAGGGCTTCGGCTCTCGTCTTTCCGAAATATTTCTCTCCAACCGCGGAATATTCCATGATCTTCATATCTTTATCCACGATTAAAACGATGTTAGGAGACGTATCCATAACCAGGTTTGATAACGACTCCGCCTTTTCATGCATAAACGGAATACACATGTTGAGTTCCGCCTTTTTCTGGAAAACCGCAATGGCTTTTTCCCGACAGGTCGGATATCCGCAGGCGCCGCAGTTCAACTCGTCTTCCGGCTTGTTCTTTCCGGTCTGACGCAGAATATCCAGAATCTGTGCTTCTGTGGGCATCGGATCTTTTGGTGAATGATCCAGGAAGACCTTGCCGAAACGCAGCCCTTCCGTCATATCACTTTCCTGTTTGAAGTCCACAGGCTCCTTCGCTACTGTTTCTTCCATATCCAGCTTCACCTTAAATCTGGAAATGCTTTCGTCATTGACCGCCGGCCCCTTAATACATCCGCCGGAACACATATTCATCTCTATAAAGCAGCCTTTAATCTCTCCCCTGGACATGCTGGCACAGAGATCAATACAGTTTTTCGATCCGTGAACATAGAACTTGCGGTAGCTGTCCGTCTTCCGCTCTGTGGTGAGTACGGAATTTACCACCCCGTTAGTAACCGGATACAACCGGTTAACCTTTGGATCGATGTTGGCAAAAGGAATATCCTCACAGTCTTCAATGACGATGTCCTCTTCTCTCAGCCACCGCTCGATCTCATTGAAATTGAGAACTGCATCCACATAGCTGTCGTGGCGCGGATCTCTGGCTTCTTTCTTCTTAGCAATACACGGACCTAAAAATACAACTTTTGTTCCCTGTCCGAATTCCTTCTTCAGAAGTTTTCCATGGGCGATCATCGGGGAAACCACTGGAGCCAGATAAGGAACCAGCTGAGGATAATAGATCTCGATCAGATCGTTGGCGCTTGGACAGCAGGTTGTGATGATGTTCTCCATCTTTCCCTCTTCCAAAAGCTTTGCATATTCCTGTGTGACCACAATGGCCCCTTCGGACGTTTCGCGCACATCTAAAAAGCCAAGTTTTCTCAGCGCGGAATTCACCTGACCCAGGGTTTTATATTTTAACAATCCCATATAGGACGGTGCAATGGAGATGACCGTAGGTATTCCCTGCCTTATGTACCCTTTTACAATATCCAGATCGCTTGTTAAGGTCTTAGCTGACTGAGGACAGATCTGAAGGCAGTGTCCGCATAAAATGCACTTGTCCTCCATGATTTCCGCCCGTTCATCTTTGATCATAATGGCTTTGACTTCGCAGTTCCGCACACACTTATAACAGTGTTTACATTTTGTAGCCTTGAAATCAATAATTCCCATAATTAAAGCCTCCCGAGAATTTCTTTCTCAAAAAACTCCTTTGTATCATCCGGTTTTAATGAGTACAGCTTATCATCAACAGTCACGCAGACGCCGTTCACACAGTTTCCGCTGCAGAAAGAACCGTTTAAATCCACTTTTTCCGATAAACCATGCTCTGTAACCAATTCCTGAAGCTGCTGAATAATCTCTCTGGACCCCTTTAAATGACATGCACTTCCAATACAAATTGTGACTCTCATAAATAATTCCTCCACCTTATTAATTTCATATGTTAGACTCCAATTTACAGTTAACTACATTATCTCATATTGTGATTTTATTATCAATCCCATTTCATGTATTTTTTTCAAAACTTATCAGTATAAAGTTACTGTTTGAAGCTGAACAAGCCTCTGTATCCTCCCCCTTCTAAAACAAAGACTTGGGGTTCATTTTAATTAGAAGAAAGATTTTTGACAAGGGTATCCTGTAATGCTATAATAACGGTATTCGTGCTTACCCAAAAGGGTTCACTGATGGAGAAGGCGAGAAAACCGAATGATCTCGGAATTCTCATGCCCTTTTGGCATGAGATTCTTTTTTGTCGAACCTAATCTAAATCATGCTTAGAATGCCGCCAATGCGGCAGAATGGAGGAATTATGAAAAAAACATTATCATTTATCTTAGCCTGCGCTATGACGGCCATGGCTCTTACGGGATGCGCATCCCAGTCGACGGCGGTGGAGACCACGCCTGCTGCCGAAACCACAACAGAGGCTCCTACCGAAGCCCCCACCGCGGAATCCGCTGCCGGAGAAACCACAATCGCTCCTAATACGGCTGCCCAGGCCGAAGCGGAAGGAAAAGCCCTCGTTAAAGTCGGTTCCTTAAAAGGCCCTACTTCCATGGGGCTGGTATCTCTTATGGATCAGGCGGAAAAAGGGGAATCCTTAAATACATATGAATTCACCATGGTTGCAGCTGCCGACGAGCTTTTGACAAAGGTTGTAAGCGGCGATTTAGACATCGCTCTGGTGCCGGCCAATGTAGCCAGCGTCCTTTATAACAAGACAAAAGGCAATGTAACCGCCATCGATATCAACACATTAGGCGTTCTCTATGTGGTATCCGGTGACGATTCCATCAAATCCGTGGCCGATTTAAAGGGCAAAACCGTATACATGACCGGAAAAGGAACCACGCCTGATTATGTAATCAATTATCTTCTGGCTGAAAACGGCCTGACAAAAGACGATGTGAAACTGGAATACAAATCCGAACCGACCGAAGTGGCCGCACTGTTAAAAGAGAATTCCGATGCCATCGGCCTTCTGCCGCAGCCATTTGTTACGGTTGCCATGGCTCAGAACGAAAACTTAAAGCTGGTTCTGGACCTGACAAAAGAATGGGAGGCCGTTCAGGGTGAAAGCGGCAGTCAGCTGGTTACCGGCGTTACCATTGTCCGCAATGATTATCTTGCAGACAACAAAGAAGCGGTGGACAACTTCCTGAAAGAGCACAAAACTTCTGCCGACTTTGCAGTATCCAATCCGGATGAAACCGCTGAACTGGTTGCTGCACAGGGAATTATCGAAAAAGCTCCCATTGCCAAAAAAGCTCTTCCTTACTGCAATATTACCTGTATAACAGGAGAAGATATGAAATCAGCCATAAGCGGTTACCTTCAGGTGCTTTTCGACCAGGAACCGGCATCTGTAGGCGGAACGCTTCCTGCCGACGATTTCTATTATCTCCCATAAAAAGAATTATCAAGGTGTGTTTCCATGAGTAAAAATGCAATGATCCGCAAATTTTTAATCGCCCTGTTCTGGCTGGGGCTCTGGCAGCTGACCAGCCGGGCGATTCATAACTCAATCTTATTAGTAGGGCCTTTCGATATGATGAAGGCCCTTTTTTCCCAGGCAGTCACCGCTGATTTCTGGAAAAGCATTGCCTTTTCCTTTGGAAAAATCAGCATCGGTTTCCTGGGCGCTTTTGTACTGGCAATCCTGCTGGCAAGCCTGGCTTACCGCATTCATTTTCTGGAAGAACTTCTGGCTCCTCTCATGACCCTTGTTACGTCCATACCTGTGGCTTCTTTCGTGATTCTGGCGCTGATCTGGATCGGGTCGGGAAAGCTTTCTGTTTTCTGCTCATTTCTGGTGGTCTTTCCCGTTATTTATGTAAATACTTTGGCCGGCCTTAGGAGCACGGACCGGGAACTTCTGGAAATGGCGTCTGTCTTTGGAATGTCCGGCTGGAAGCGGATTTATTACATCTACCGCCCTGCTGTTTTTCCTTATCTGGCCAGCAGCTGTAAGATCGCCCTGGGCATGAGCTGGAAATCGGGAATCGCTGCCGAAGTCATCGGCGTGCCTGATTATTCCATCGGAGAACGGCTGTATATGTCAAAAATCTATTTGGATACGGCCAATCTGTTTGCCTGGACGTTTATCATCATAATCATCAGCGCATTATTTGAACGTTTCTTTCTCATTTTGCTGAAACGGACGGTTGGGCACAGCTGCTGAAACCATTGGGGCTGTGTACAGTAATCTCATATTTAAAGGAGAATCAAAAGGCAGCATGAAAATACTTGTAAAAGATCTGGTAAAATCATATAATCAAATTAGACTTTTTCACCTGTCTGAACTGGAACTGAAGTCAGGTGATATCTATTGTCTGATGGGCCCTTCCGGAAGCGGAAAGACCACATTTATGAGAATTCTTCTGGGGTTGGAAACAGCGGATGAAGGCACGGTGACTATCACCGAAGGGACGCATTTTACTGCGGTATTTCAGGAAAACCGTCTGTGTGAATCATTTTCGCCTCTGGAGAACGTGATGATGGTCATGCGCCGCCCCATGGGCCGGAGTGAGTTGTTAGATGAGCTGGGACGGATTCTTCCTGCCGAATGTCTGGATCGGCCGGTTTCCACGCTGAGCGGAGGAATGAAGCGCCGGGTGGCAGTATGCCGCGCCATGCTTGCGGATTCGGACGGCGTCATCATGGACGAGCCGTTTACCGGGCTGGACAAGGAAACTAAACAGACGGTCATCCGCTATATAAAAGAGCGTTTAAACGGACGCATGCTTCTCGTATCCACCCATCAGGCAGAGGATATCTCCTTCTTTGAAGGCAAGGTAATACAACTAACAGGAGGTAACGCCAATGATTAAAATTTATGGAACCATGATCTGCCCGGACTGTGAGGCGCTGAAAAAACGCCTGATGTCGGAATGCATTCCCTTTGAGTTTTGTGATTTTTCGGCAGCGACCCAGAACCTGAAGGATTTTTTGAAAATCCGCGACAATCACGCTTATGACAGCCTTTTCGATCCTGTCCGGGAAGCCGGAGGCGTGGGAATCCCCTGCATCGTTTTGGAAGACGGAACCATAACATTAGATCCTGAAGTTTTATTCACAGAAGAAGATTAATAGAAGCGAAAAAAGGAACCTTGATTCTTCCGGCATATCACAGCCATGGAAAAATCAAGGTTCCTTTTTTGTTTAGATTCGAGGGCAAGACCTTTTGACACCCCAATCTGTTTATTAAATAACTACATCTCCGTCAGCTTTGTTTTCCTCTTCACCCATGGCCTGCTTTAACAGCTCAGCCTGGTCCTGAGTCATCCCTGTAAGTTCAACTTTGCGGTTTACCTTAGCATCATAGGTATCGGCTCTCATAATATCCGCAAGATCCACGCCTGTCGCCTCTTTCATGGATGCGAACAGTTTAGCCATAACGATTGGCACATTGCCTGCCACCGTATTCATGCCGCTGTCGTCTCCGCCGCCTCCGATGATGGTAATCTTATCAATCTTAGCAAGAGGTTCTGCGATCTTGCCTGCGATATCGGGAAGAACCTGAATCATCATCTCTGCCATAGCAGCCTTATTGTACTTCTGGTACGCTTCTGCTTTCTTCTCCATACCTTCCGCTTCTGCCAGCGCTTTGGCCTGAATAGCCGCCGCTTCTGCCTCACCTTTTGCCCGGATACCTTCCGCTTCCTGCTTCATGGTGTAAACCTGGGCATCCGCCTGGGCTTTCTTGGCTTCCGCTTCTTTTTCCAGCTCAAACTTCTTAGCTTCCGCTTCCTTCTGGCGTTTATAGAGATCTGCATCCGCTTTCTGCTGCTCTGCGAACTTATCCGCCTCGGCCTGTTTCTTAATCTGAGCTTCCAGCGCTTTTTCCTTAACTTCTACTTCACGCGCCTTCAATTCAACCTCGCGCTCCTGACGGGCGATGTCGGCGTTGATTGTTGCAGTCTCAATGCTCTTTCTCTGTTCCTGCTTCTGGATATCATATGCTGCATCCGCTTCGGCCTGTTTGGTATCCGCGGTCTTTTTCAGCTCTGCCCGTTTGATCTCCAATTCATTATTTCTCTTAGCGATCTCTGTCTGGGCGTCTACTCTGGCATCATTGGAATCCTTATCCGCTTTGGCCTGGGCGATGGCCACATCTCTGTCGGCCTCTGCCTTTGCGATGCTGGCGTCCTTCTTAATCTTCGCCGTGTTGTCCATACCGAGGTCTTCAATCAAGCCGTTTTTATCCATAACGTTCTGGATGTTGCAGGAGAGGATCTCAATACCCAGCTTCTCCATATCGACTTTCGCCTTAGACTGAACCTGATTACCAAATTCGTCCCTGTTATTATTGATATCCTTCAGGGAAATGGTGCCGATAATCTCTCTCATGTTACCCTGAAGAGAATCCTGAAGGTCATTCACAATATCCTGGGTTCCTTTGTTCAGGAAGTTGGTCATAGCCAGTTTCATCTTCTGGGGCTCTGTGCTCACCCTCACCTTAACGACTGCATCCACTTTGATGTTAATGAAATCCAGGGTCGGAATAAAATCGTCCGTCTTCACATCGATTGTAACCTGGCGCAGCATCAGCTTATCCATTCGTTCCAGATAAGGAATCATAATTCCTGCCCGCCCTATGAGCACTTTAGGCTCCTTCTTCAGACCGGATATAATGTACGCCACATCCGGCGGCGCTTTCTTGTACCCAATTGCCATAATGAGAATAAATAAGAAGACAATTACAGCAACTACAATGACACCAATGTAACCTGCCAACAGCTCTAACATACCACTACCTCACTTTCCCCTTAATCTTTTATTTTTTTCTATTATATTCCATTTATTTTCAATTTTTTTGACTTTTTCCTTACTATTTTCATAAATATTACGACTTTCGACATTTTTACCTGAAAATGTACACGATATGAAGAATTTAACCATGCAGGCCATAAATTCCGAATTGCCGTGAACAGTAACCAGCTCAATAATCCACTCAATAATTCCATAAAAAAATGCTTGTATATTTTTCAATCTCCGTTTATAATAGCTTTATTAGCGGGGCATTAGCGCAGCTGGGAGCGCGTTTGAATGGCATTCAAGAGGTCGTGGGTTCGAATCCCATATGCTCCATGAAAAAAACACAAGGCCGTGGGTCTTGTGTTTTTATTATATTAGGAAAGAGGAGGAGGAATTACATGTTTTTCAAAAAAGAAGTCTATGTATCCACTAAAATGGAGGATTATGTAAAAGCCAAACAGGCGCTCCAAAATGCAGGCATTTCATACGACATCAAAATCCGCAACACCGGTTCCACAAGCAGCCGCGCCAGACAGACCATGGGAAGATTCGGAGAACAGCCCCACTTGGAAACCTTCTACTACATCTATGTCTCTCCCAAAGATGCGGAAGCCGCCGCCTATGTCTTAAACAAAATCCGCCGTTAACTCCGTCCCCTTGATTTATTTTTAAAATTTTCTCTTACATTTTAAAATAACTACAAAATTTTCACAGCCGTCCCATAGGCCATCACTTCTGCCGCTCCCTGAGCAACCGAACTGCTGTTATACCGAACCGCCACGACCGCATCTGCGCCCAAAGCATTGGCCTGACTGATCATTCTCTCCGTAGCCAGTTCCCTGGCTTTTTCCATCATCTCATTGTATGAGGTTAATTCACCGCCCACAAGAGTTTTAAAGCTGTTCATAATATCTTTTCCGGCGTGAACCGTCATAATGCTGGAACCTTTCACCAAACCCAGCATCTCGATTTTCTTTCCACTGATATCTTCCGTTGTAACAAGCAGCATAATCGTATCCTCCTAATCTATTTTTCTATCCTTTTCGCTTGATCCAGATACCGTTCATATTCTTCGGCATCCAAAGGCAGCGTTACCTTTTGTCCTTTCCAGGCGGAAAGATAAGCGGCGTTTGCCAGCTCCATCGCCCTCTCCCCTTCACATCCCTGGGCAATCAGGCTCTCTTTTCCCAAAACAGCCTGCGTAAAGTTCCTCAGCATGAGAATATATGGTTTTTCCTCATCCATCTCCTCATATTCGGATGTTTCTAACGTACTGTGCAGTTCCTGAATGCTTGTAACCTTTGCATTCTTCGCATAATCATTCATATCCGCATGGTAGCTGCAGACCTCCAGGCGGGCTCCCGTCAGCACTGCCCGCCCCTTGGTTCCAACCACCTCGAGCACATCCTCTCCGGTGGGCTCCCCGGTGGTCATGAAAAATGATCCCGTCATGCCGTTTTCATATTCCATAATCATGGAAGCTTCGTCGTCCACCGTAAAATCATTATATTTACCAAACGGTATGTAGGCGTAAATGGACTTTGGCATGCCGAACAGCCACTGCCATATATCCAGGGAATGCTGCCCCTGATTGATCAGCATTCCGCCATTTTCACCGTTCCAACTGCTCCTCCAGGAACAGGATTTGTGATAATATTGGGTGCGGAAGGAAGTGACATCCTTTGCGGTCACTCTCTTCAGCTCCCCAAGGCATCCTGAGACAATCAATTCTTTAAGCGCCATGTATTTCGGATAAGATCTGCGATGAAACATCATGGAATAAACCGTTTGGGCCTCATGGGCCGCCGCTCCCATAAGCCTGGCCTCCTTAACGGAAATTCCGGCCGGCTTATCACAAAGCACATGCTTTCCCTCTGCCAGCGCCCGGGTCGTATACTCCAAATGGCTGGTATGCGGAGACGCGACGATAACCGCATCAAATTCCTCTGTTTTGGCAAACATCTCGTCAATGGTTCCATAGATTTTGATCTGTCCGCCCAGGTTTTCCCGTATCCACTGATGGCTTTCCCTGCTTCTGGCACAGATTCCGACAAGCTCCATACCCGGAACCAATCCGTTACTGATAAAACCCGCATATTTTCTGCCGATAGCTCCGATTCCAACCAAAACAACCTTAACCTGTTTCATGCTCACCTCTCCTTATCCAAAATCTCAGTTCTTTCTCTTAAACAATAGCTGCGCCAAATGGCATCAACGCCAGTTTTGCAAATTTAAACTGCTGAAGGCCAAATGGTATTCCCACAATCGTGATACAAAGTAAAATTCCGATTAATGCGGATTCCAATGCCAGCGGAATGCCTGATACAATCAGCCATACGATATTCAGCAGCAGGGAAACAGCCCCGCCTCCATATACAACTTCTTTTCCAAAGGGGAAAAAGCTGAGCCCCGCAAACTTAAAGCACTGCATTCCTACCGGTATACCAACTATTGTAATGCACCAGAGACATCCGGTCAACAGCCAGCTCAGGCCGCTCAAACAACCGCCAAAAATAAACCATAACAAATTTCCTAAACAGCCCATCTCATTACCTCCTCATCTCTATTCATTCTGCATCCGTTCCAATGCTTCCAATATATGCTTCACCTGATAACAGGCGTCCTCCACCTGGGCAGACGCATCCTGGATTTTACTTTGAACCATCCAATCGGCGATCAGCCCATCGAAAAAATAATCCGCAAATGTGAGAAAACTGCCGATTTCGATTCCTATATTCTCGCCTACCGAAACATCGCTCAATTCCCGTTTAAATTTTCTCAAATCTTCCCTGGCCCGTTCCATACACGCCGCCGCTTCATTGATTTTAGAATGTTTCATCATGGTGGAAAAGAATCCTCCACCAATCATATCCCAAATACCCCAGTTTCTTGCGCTGGAAAGATACCTTCCGGCCTCTTCCAAACTTGCAAGAGCGATTTGTCCTGCCATGACTGCCTCTCTGATTTCAATTTCATCTCTGTTCATACAAATTCTCCTTTCCGCCTCTTGGGCAATTAAGCCTGTGGCAGCAGATTTTGTTTTGGAACTTTCCGTATCATAGAATCCCGATACTAAAAAAGACCCTTATCATGACATCACTGCCACAATAAAAGTCTTGCGCTTCTCATTTGATACGGATAAGAAAGTTACATGATTCCCTTCCTATCGGCTGACGGTTTCAAACCCACCTTTCGGTGTTTGGCTACTCCCTTTTATTTGCTTATTTATATTTTAAGATATTTTTGTTTTCCTGTCAAAGACCTTTTCCTTACAAATAACTTAATTCGTATCAGTTCAGCCTTCCGATGCCTGTGGCGGCTCCGGCAGTTTCCATGGCCTTTCCAGTTCCGGTTTCGGGCATAAGCACTTCTAAACGTGCAGGATTTTCCTAAAAACCAAGGGAAATGCCCAAACTCACTGACGCTCAAACAGGTGGACATTTCCCTTGAACGAAAAATTCTGCGCGTTAAGAATTGCTAATACCCTGCAAAGTCACAGGAAAGGCCATGGAAACTGCCGGAACCGCCACAGGCATCGGAAGGCTGAACTAATAACTTAATCTAATTAAAATCACTCATTTTATTCCACACATTAGGACATCAAACGGAATAGACTTTACTATAAGAACGAATAAGAGGTATATATTATGGATTTTGATCCAAATTCACCGGAAACCACCCGGTATACAGCTGTCGATGAGCCTTTAGATCCTGATTTTTCAGTCGATTATACCCCTGATATAGATCCTGATTTTTCAGTGAGTCCGCCTTATTTTCCAATTATGCCGGATACAGGAACATCTTATCCGCCGGTGATATCATTTTTTCCAAAACCCGTTATCCCCTGCCTGTACTGCAACGCCATACCAAATGCCGCAGCCTCTGTGCGGTTTTTAAATGCTTCCGTTGGATATAATGCATTTTCCATCTATGTCAATAACCAATTGCTCACAAATGATTTAAACGATGGAGAGATCACCCAGTACAGCCAGTTCACTCCCGGCTATATAACCATTACGGTTATGGGAAATAACGGCTATATATACATCCAAAAATCCATGTCGGCCGTGGCCGGTATGACAACCTTTGCTATCGTCAATACGGCCTCAGGCCTGGATCTGGTTTCCATCACCGATTCTCCGTGCACTACACCTAACTTTACCGCCTGTTTCCGTGTCTGCAATCTGGCATTTTACACAGGGCCGGTCAATGTGGTGATGAACAACCTGACCTTTACAAACGTTAAGTTTGCAGAACCGGCTTCCTTCAGCAAAGTACGCCCCGGCAGCTATCCGGTCTCCGTTTATCAAAGCCGCAGACCGGAACTTGCGCTTGTAACAACCTATGTAAATCTGAATGTAAACAGAATCTATACGCTTTATGTCCTCAACTGGAATACCAGCGCCGATACGGTGCGCACGCTTCTTGTGGAAGACAGAGGCTGATTCATCGATCCGCTAAATGCCGCCGGTTTTCTTTATGACTGGCGGCATTTATCTAAAAAGCGAAGGGATTCCGTTAAACTGGCGATAAAGGAACTATTGGTTGGCTTTTCCATGTTCACTCCTCTTAAAATACAATAGTAAAGCTCCTTATTCCCCCTCTCCCATATCACGTCAATGCAGTGTCTGATCGCCCGTTCCACACTGGCTACCGTGGTGTGATATTCCCTGGCAATATCGGGATACACCATCTTTGTCACATGATACAATACGGTAGGATCCCAATAGCCCATTTCAATTGCTCTCTTCAAATACGAATATCCGCAGAGATTGGGTGACAAGCCTAAATTATTTAAAAGAATCATAATTTTCGCTGTCAGCTGATTATCCTCATCTAAAAAAATACGTTCTTTCAGCAGCGTATACCAGCACGGCGTCATACTGCCATTCGGAATAAACTCTGCTTTTTTCTCTTTGCAGCTCATCAGCGTAACTTCCAACCGGTACTCATTTGTTAGAATTAATTGAAATGCCTGATAATCCATGTTATACTCCTCGTTATAAATTGTTACATTTTTCGTTTATCTTTATATTATTATATATTTTTGTAACCATTAAAACAAGAAAGCTATGTTACGTAAACTTTCCAAATTTGGAACGGAGAGATCAAATGAATTATCAGAAACTAAAAAAAATCATGAATTCTCGCGATTATACCTATGAGGATCTGTCACATTTGAGCAACATTCCCATGAGCACTCTGACTAAAATCGGAAGCGGAATTACGACCAATCCCGGTTACGATACCATGCTTGCCATCGCCGAAGCGCTAAATTGTTCTTTGGATGAATTTTCCGACCGGAAGCCGCTGGTACCCTATGATTTAGAAGAGTATGTCCATCGGTTCAACCAGCTTCCATCCTGTCACCAGGAATACATAAAATATGTAATCAATACAGAATATGACCGGCAGCTCTATCTTTCCTCAAAGGATAAAATTTCCCTGCAGTGTTTTGAATTTACAAACATTGTGGATGGACTGGCCGATTACGAAAGCCGAAAGATTGGTCCGGTGACAATAGACCGTAATTATCTCTCAGAAGCATGCACCTTCTGTGTCCTTCTGAAAACCAATGTACTGAGCCCTAAGTTTTTCAAAAATTCCCTGTTGGGTTTTCACTATGATGACGCCTGCTATCCGAAACAGGGAGAGATCTGGATTATCCGCCTTACTAACGGTTATCTTTATATAGGCAGATACTATAAAAGCAAAGATATCATTCTGCTAAAGGCCTTAAACGGCACTATCGAGGATATAAATCTGTCCAATCATTTAAGATATAAGAGAATTGGTAAATTTCTTGGCCTTTTAAGGGCGCCTTCCTAAACTATACTTTTATATACCTTTTTTCGTACTTAATAAACATCTTAATTGTTTTTAACAGCTGAAGCAGCCTTGAGGTATGTGATTACAAATATCCAATATGCTTTACTTATGGAATCCATGGCGGCAGAAAGACTTATGCTCCAAAACCCACGCTGGAATTATTCAGGACAAGGTTCCAGACATGGTCTTTCGTATGGAAATCCAAACGGATCTCGTGCTGTTCCCTGGCATTACTGATGACACACCAAAAAGACAGGACTCCGCTCCAGTTTCCTTCATCCTTGCACCGGCAGTCGCATATCTTATAAACCGGCGCATCATCTTCTAATTTCAGCCGCAGCCATAAGGGTCTTACCCGGCCGTCTAAATTAAAAGTTGCTATGACATGTACGCGTCTTACCATAAAATATCGCCTCTTTATCTTTCGAACGTATGTTCGATTAATAATTTTATCATACAACTTTTCATGCGGTTTGTAAATAGGAAAATTATGGAGTAAACAAAAAATGATAACTGTTCAGCCGGAGCCGGCACAGGCATCGGAAGGCTGAACGCTTACAAAATATGCACATGGAAAAAGATGGGACGGCGTTCCTTTACCAGTCTCATCTTTTTTTCCATGCGCACATTTTCCCGGCCTGGTTAAAAACAATATTTTCATACCGGCCTTCAACATTTACATCGATCTTCAAGGCATTTTCAGAAATGCCTTCACGCTTTACTTTAAATTCCGGTTTCTTCCAAAATCACATCTTTCAGTTTTTTCCCCAGCCGCTCATGGCTGTCCCTATCCAGATGCATATAGTCGATCTGGTTCATCTTCACCACTTCGGCCGCATCATAAAACCAACATCCCAGCAGCCTGGCGCAGTCTTTGAATTCTGCGGCCAGTCCGGCCGACCGCTCGCTGCACCGTCCCATCTCGCCTCCCACCGGGGATGTTTCACAGGCTTTTTCAATGGGCCCGGGCGCTGCAATCAGAATTTGAGGTTTGCTTCTCCAGGCCGGTGTCTGCTGTGCTTTTATTATAAGTCTCTTTAAACCGGCCGCTATGTTTTTCGGGGTTAGGCCAAACCGTTCCTTGCAGTCATTGGTTCCCAGCATGATGATCAGTAGGTCCACAGGGGAATGGGTCATCAGGCAGGGGTACAGGTAACTGAGGCCGTTCAGCCCTTCATTTAAAGGGTCTTCAAATACGGTTGTTCTTCCGCACAGGCCTTCCTCGATGACCGTATATCCCTGGCCCAGTTCCCGTTTCAGCACTCCGGGCCAGCGGATCTCATCGTCAAAACGGCCGCCGCTTTCCGCATCGTATCCCCAGGTATTTGAATCTCCAAAACATACAATTCTTGTATTCATCGGCTATGTATTCCTATTCAAGAACTTCTCTGTTTTTCAGGTTATAAGGTACTTTTCCGGCAAAAAAGTCGGCTATGCATTCGGCTATGATCACCTGGGAACGGTGTTCGGATTCTAAGGAAGCGGCTCCCATATGGGAAGTGATGAATACATTGTCCATTCCGAGCAGCGGATTATCCTTTTCCGGCGGTTCCTTTTCCAGGACGTCCAGACCGGCTCCCTGTATCTTTTTCTGCTGTAATGCTTCGATTAATGCTTGTTCGTCCACAACGCCGCCGCGGCAGGTATTGATCAGATAGGCGGTCGGTTTCATCAGGTCAAACATCTCGCGGTTAACCATTTTGCTGGTCTCCTCGTTAAACGGAACGTGAAGGCTGATGATATCGCTTCTCTTAAATAACTCTTCTTTACAGTCTACCGGTGTTACATTGAATTTTTCAAAGTCTTCCTTGGGAACAAATGCATCATATGCGATAATATTTACCTGGAAGCCCGACATCATGCGGACAAGCTGGCGGCTGATGTTGCCAAAGCCCAGCAGTCCCACTGTTTTTCCATCCAGTTCTGTTCCTGTTATGGTGGAGGGCCAGATGCCTTTTTTACAGCCTCCCACGCAGGTTGTGAAACGCCGTCCTGCATTTAAGATATGCAGTAAAGCGGTTTCAGCTACTGCTGCCGAGTTGGCTCCCGGCACATTTCCTACGGGAATGCCGGCTCTTGTGGCGGCCGGAATGTCGATGTTATCCGTGCCGGCGCCGTATCTGACAATATATTTAACTTTATTCTTAACTGCCTGAAGCGTTCTGTCGTTCCATGGTTCCCAGGTGCTGATTACCGCATCCGCTTTCAAGCCCATTTCGATGGTCTTTTCTTCGTCTCCGGGAGCAATCGGCTGTTTGATGAAATTCCATCCGTTGATTTTACACTGCTCATCCAGGTAGGTGACATCTACCTTTTCACTGTCTAAGTTTAACCATACTGTTTTCTGCATCTCAATTCTCCTATATTCCACAGAATAATGCTTCTGTTTTTGAATCAATATTCCCGTCCTCTGAACAGTTACGCTATTTTACAGTTTCCTGTACGTCGGCGATTTTCTTTGCCGCATCTTTTACTGCGTCTTCCGGTGACAGTGTGTTAGTGGCCACTTTGTTCATCATTTCCGCAACCGGGAAGGTGAAATAGTGTTTTGCCGCAACTGCACGGCCTTTCAGGCTTTCAACCGGATATCCATAATAGCCGCTGGCATTTTCCGCGTAGTTCACTACCTGAGCGTTTACGCCCTCTGCCCAGATTCCCTGTCCTTTCAAATCTTCGAATAGCGGAGCGAATACTGGAGCGGTGATTTCCACATATTTGTCATACCAGGTTTTGTCCATCATATATTTGATCAGTTCTGTGGCTTCGTCCACATTTTTGCAGGTATTCATGATAGAAAATCCTGTTACGAATCCCAATGTCACGTTATTATCGCTTCCGCCGGGAAGAGATACCACTTCTGTATTTTCCAGGAGCTCTTTGTTGGC
Organism: Clostridium sp. chh4-2; assembly: GCF_002899675.1. GTDB lineage: Bacteria > Bacillota > Clostridia > Lachnospirales > Lachnospiraceae > CHH4-2. The sequence continues at coordinate 18,980 of NZ_PKUU01000006.1, forward strand.
TTCGTCGGATTTTAACGCGTTATACAGAGTCGGCGCATTGAATACAATTGCTGATTCCTGCATCAGATAGGTGCTGTTGTTTCCGCCCGGGTCCCAGGTGGTCGCTGCCTGCGGAATCACGCCGCCGTCATATAAATCTTTGTATTTCTGCAGAAGTTCGATTGTTTTTGGGTTGTCCACAGTCACATTTCCGTCTTTATCGAACAGATAGGTACCTTCATTCCACATGATGTTGCGGAATATGTTCTCCCCGTCCTCATCGGTAGGGCCGCATCCAACGCCTAATCCGTAGAATCCGTTGTCGGGATCGGATATCTGTGTGGCAACATCGAAAAGTTCATCCCAGGTTTCAGGGATCTTGGTGATTCCTTTTTCCTCCAGCTTTTCTTTTCTGATAAACATCATACAGGAGGAACTGGTGAACGGAACAAAATAGTGTTTTTCATCAATCTTGGTTCCTTCATAGATGGATGGGAAATAGGCTCTGCTGTCGTTTACTTCTTTTACGATTCCCGACACATCCGTATAAGGAATATTGGGATAATAGTTCAGCACTTTTGTAACGGCCGATGTGGTGATATCGGGAACATTGTTTCCTGCTTCGATTGCAGCGTTTAATTTTGTCATAAAATCGGTTGCGGCGATGAATTCATAATCCACATCGATACCTTTTTCCTGGGAAAATTCCTTAATTCTCTCCTCCATGGCTGTGTTGGCGTCATCGCTGAACACCTTTTCCACCCATATGGTCAGCTTTTTGCTCTCGCCCTTGGCCTCTTTTGCAGGTTCTCCTGCTGTTTTGCCTCCGCATCCTGCCATTGACAGAACCATAACCGCAGCAAGACCTGCTGCCAATACTTTTTTCATCATACTTTCTTCTCCTTTCATATTTGCATTACCCCTTAACACCGCCCGCAGTCTGGCCTCCCACTAAAGAACTGGAAGCCAGAATATAGATAACCAGAATCGGGACGCATGCGGTGATGGCTCCTGCCATCAGCTGTCCCCATGGATACATGTCTCCAAAAATCAAACCTGATATGACCAGCGGAAATGTCTGCATGGATGTTTTTGTAACATTGACCAGCGCATACAGATATTCGCCCCAGCACATCGCAAAAGCAAAAATTGTGGTGGATATAATTCCCGGCAGCGACAGCGGAAATATAATCCGGTACATGATCTGAAACTTGTTGCATCCGTCCATAACCGCCGCTTCTTCAATATCATATGGTATGGATGCGATATGAGGAATCAGAATCCACGCCACATAAGGCAGTGTGAACGTGGGATATATCAGAATAAGGCCCAGAATATTATCGGTAAAACCCACTTTCGAAACGAAAATATATAATGGGATGTACAGCACGGATGTGGGCAGCAAATAGGTAAATAAGATGGCTTTGGAAAATATCTTCTTTCCCGCAAATTTGACCCTTGCCAGCGTATAAGCGGCCGGATAGGCAACTAAGATTGAAAATGCGGAAACGACTGCGGCCACGATCAGGCTGTTTTTAACCCCGTTTAAAAATGCGGTTTTGGTGAATAAAACCTGGTAAGATTCCATTGTAAATGAATGAGGAAGCAGGGTGGGAACTTTGCTGTAGATCTCCGCCTGGCTCTTAAAGGAGGTATTGAACATCCAGTAGATCGGCGCCAGCGCAAAGACCAGGCAGACAACTATAAAAAGCCGGCTTAATATCATAACTCTTTTTTTCGTCTTCATTTTTCTCCTCCTGTCTTAATTGTCGTCGTTTCCCAGCATCTTACGGGAAAGCAGATTGATTAACAGGATCAGAACCGGCATTGCCAGTATGGATACGGCAATTCCCTTTCCTAACTGCATGCTCTTCATTGCGGTTTTATAGCTGAATACGTTCATGACCTGGGTGGAACCGTTTGGTCCGCCTCCTGTGAGAAGCCATACCGACTCAAATTCGTTGATGGTCCAGATCGTAGACATCAAAGTGGAAAGCAGCAGCACATCCTTAATTTCAGGCAATGTGATATACCGGAATTTCTGCCAGAGGGTTGCCCCGTCAATGGCGGCCGCCTCATAATAATCGTTTGGAATTGTCTGAAGCTTTGCCAGCACTGAGATTCCGAAAAACGGAGTCCCTCTCCATACATTCGCTACAATGATTGTGGCCATAGCCAGGCCGGCGGAACCAAACCAAACTAAATCTTTATCGATCAGATGTACAGATTTTAACAGATAATTGGCGATTCCTCCTGTGGCTGAAAAGATCCATCTCCAGTTCAAAACAGCCACAATATTGGGAAGCGTCCACGGAATCAGCAGCAGTGCTCTTACAAGATTCCTCCCTCTGAATTCCACATTCAATGCCAGCGCCATCAATACTCCGAAAAACGCTTTTCCTGTGATGGAAAATACCGTAAATTTCACTGTATTTAAAATGGACAATCTGTATTCAGGGTTCTTCAGCAGGCTGATGTAATTGCTGAGTCCGTTAAATTCGGCGCTTCCTCCAATGGTTTTATTCGTAAAGCTTAAAGATACGCCCCATATCATAGGGCCAACCAGCACACATAACAGATAGATGATCAGCGGGGCATTTACCATGTATGCGAACTTTGTGTTTCTTCTGTCAATCTTAGATGTCAATTTATTTTCCCCCTTTCATTCTCCTTATGTGCATGTTCATCCCCTCAGCAAAATCTCTTCCTGGCGTCTTCAATCATGGCGGCCGCTTCTTTTACAATCGGATAATCCGATTCAATCAGTGACGGCAGCGGCTCTCTCACGCCTCCGATATCCAGACCTTCATTGATGCGCAGGATTTCTTTAATGGCTGCGTATAAATTGCCGTGACAGGTACACATTTTATAGATCACGTCGTTAATTGCATATTGAAGTTTACATGCTTCATCCATCTCATGATTTTCTATGAGCGAATTCAGCTTCAGGAACAGTTCCGGCATCACGCCGTAGGTTCCTCCGATTCCGGACTGGGCGCCGATCACACGTCCGCTGACAAACTGCTCATCCGGACCGTTGAAGATCACATAATCATCGCCTGCCGCAGCCTTGAACATCTGAATGTCCTGAACCGGCATGGAGGAGTTCTTAACGCCGATCACATTGGGATTTTTTCTCATCTCTGCAAATAAGGACTGGGTCAGGGCAACTCCTGCCAGCTGAGGGATGTTGTAAATGACAAAATCTGTTTCCGGAGCCGCCGCGCTCATATCGTTCCAGTATTTTGCGATGGCGTATTCCGGGAGGTGGAAATAGATGGGCGGAATCGCGGCAATCGCGTCTACCTTCAGTGACTGTGCATGTTTTGCCAGTTCCACGCTGTCCTTCGTGTTATTGCAGGCCACGTGAGCGATTACGGTAAGTCTGCCCTTTGCGGCTTCCATTACATTTTCCAGCACGATCTTCCGGTCTTCCACGCTCTGATAAATGCATTCTCCGGAAGATCCGTTTACATATACGCCCTTTACTCCTTTTTTAATGTGAAATTCCGTAAGCGCCCGCACTCTTTCCGGGCTTACATTCCCATTCTCATCATAGCAGGCATAAAACGCCGGAAAAATTCCCTTGTATTTCTCTAAATTTCTCATTTTACTCTCCCTTTCCTTCATCATTATATATTTAATTCAGCAGTTTCTTTTAATCCGCCGCTAAATCCCTTCCAAAGCTTCTGCAAATGACCTGGTTATCAGCTGGGGCCTGGTAATAATGGAACCCACCACCACGCTGAACGCCCCCAGTTCAATCACCCTTCTGGCTTTTTGAGGCGTATTGATATTTCCTTCCGCAATAACGGGGTGTTTTACCTGTGATAAAATGCTGCGGATGATCTCAAAATCATTTTCCTCTACTTTCAGATCCCGGCTCTGATCCGTGTATCCCACGAGCGTCGTTCCGATAAAGTCAAACCCCAGTTCGTCTGCATGAACCGCCTCTTCCACGGTAGAACAGTCGGCCATCAAAGGCTGGTCCGGATATTTTTCCCGTATCGCCGCATAAAACCGGTCTGTGTTAAGTCCCCCGGGACGCTGGTTTACGGTTGCATCCAGCGCGATGATCTCCGGCCCTACTTTCATCAATGCGTCAATCTCTTTCATCGTGGGTGTTATGTATATTTTGCTGTCCGCATAGTCCTTTTTAATGATGCCGATGACGGGAAGATCCACTTGACTCCGAATCTCTGCAATGTCCTCAATGGTATTTGCACGGATTCCCATCGCTCCTCCCTGTTTCGCCGCAACGGCCATTCTTCCCATAATAAATGAGGAATGAAGCGGCTCATCCGGTAACGCCTGACAAGAAACAATTAATTTCCCCTTTAATTGTTCTATCCTATTATCCATCTCGCTATCCTCCTTCAGTGATTAAGCTTAGTATATCACTTGTGATTCTATTTTCAATACATATGGAGCATTTAAAAAGTACTTTCAGTCATTTTCATATTTTATCCATTACGCAGCCCACACGCGTCAGTTTATTGTGCATTTTGTACATTTTATACGATGTTTCTTTCGTTTTTTATCAATTATCTACACTATTTTCACCTAATGCATTCATCGTATATTCATGCAGCGTTTCCCGGTGAAGTTTATCCGTCTGAAGGAAATGCGCATAGAAAATATCCACCATCACCAGAATCGGGAACTGGGGCGAGATGGCCTTTCCATTATCCAGATGCTCTTTTACAGCCATCAAAAGGATTTCATCACAAAAAGTCTGGTATACTTTTTCTTTATGGGAAGTCATCAATATGGTCGTAGCCCCCATCCCTTTGGCAGCTCTCAGAGAATCCATAACTTCCGGTGTTTTTCCGCTGACGCTGATTCCGATCACCGCACAGCTTTCATCCAAAAGAACGGAGTTCATCTTCATCACATGGCTGTCCGTAATCGCCTCTATATTGACGCCGATCCGCATAAGCCTTAATTTCATCTCCATTCCGGCCAGCCCGGAACTTCCCCTGCCGTAAACATAGACCCGCTTTTTACTGGAAATGATATCGGTAATTCTGCCCATCTGTGCCTCGTCCACCAGCGCATAGCTTTTATTCAGCAGTTCCTGGTACGTGTTCAGCACCTGTTTCGTGAAATCATCGGTTACCGGCGCTTCTCCCAGCAGATTCTGTTCATAGCGGAACAAAAATTCCCGGTATCCCTTAAAACCGCATTTCTTTGCAAACCGGGAAAGGGACGCCTCGGAAACAAACAGGAGCTGGGAGATATTTTTTGATGAAAAGTCCATTTTCTTTGTGTTGTGAATAAAGAAATCGGCGATTGTCCTCTCTAACACGGTGAACGTATCATATACTGATTCTATCAGGGGAATAATTGTTTTTTCGTAGTGTTCCATTCTGTTATCTCTCTCCTTTTCTTGATTTATAATGATAAAATGCGCCCAGCATTCCGGCCAGGTTCTGATTTTCTGCAAAAGCCAGCTTTGTCTTGGAAGCCACAGACGGGATCAGGTGGCGGTCCAGGCTGCTGCGTATCCGGTCATACAGATAATCCTTCTGCGCCATGATGCCGCCTCCCAAAACCACGATCTCAGGGTTCAGCACATAGCAGATATTGGCAATTCCAAGGCCCAGAACATCCGCCATTTCATCGATGGCACGGATGCAGTCCTCATCCTTTTGGGCCGCCATCTCAAATATCTTTTTTCCGTTTATCTCATCTTCACCGCAGCCCTTTCTCTCCGCCACTTTTTTCACCAGAACACTGGCCGCTCCCAGCTTCTGAAACTCCCGGCCGCCTATGTTCATATAGCCCACTTCACAGGCGCTGTTGGAAAAGCCGTGGAAAACCTTATTATCTATGACAATCGCGCCTCCGATTCCCGTTCCTATGGTGAGGCAGAGACTGATCCTGCATCCTTTCGACGCTCCTGCGTAGTTTTCCGCCAAACCGGCGCAGTTCACATCATTTTCCACCTCGCAGGGAAGGCGGAATCTGTCTTCTATGATCTTTTTTATGCCGGTTCCTGTATAGTTGGGGATCAGGGGAGCGGAATAGGTGATCTCTCCTTTTTCACAGTCCACCATGCCGGCCGTGGAGATACAGATTCCCTCTGCCTGGCTGTCTTTCAGATATTCTTCAATTATGGACGTCACCTTCTCCATAATGGCCGGGCCTCCCAGCCATGCTTGTGTTTCGCGCTCGCCGGTGGCAATAAAACTTCCGTCCTCTCTGATCCGCCCGTGTTTAATTGAAGTTCCTCCAATATCAATGCAAATGTATTCTTTCATATGGTCCCCCTCGCTTTATCATTAACAATAATTTCAGTATATTCTTGCATGAAATTATTTTCAAGTTTTTTAAAATTCCTGCATTTTCTTTCAGGACGATCGTTATTTTGTATATTTTTCTTGGGGATTTTTGATGGAAAACTGAAGATCTATGATGTGTGAAGAAAGTACTTTCAGATTTGTTTTCTTTTATTGGAGGAGGGGGATTCTGGATGCGTTCGCAAAAATAATACAATTGACTAAATTGGTTAAGCAGAGACTAATCACTGCAATCAAGTCACTGATGGTGAGAAAAGCGGCAGCATCATTCACGATACCACCGCTTTTACTTTAATACTCAAGAGATACGAAAAATCCGAACCCGCTTGAAACCGGATTCGGATTATCATTATATAGTGCGGATAACAGGAGTTGAACCTGCACGTCTTGGACACTAGATCCTAAGTCTAGCGCGTCTGCCAATTCCGCCATATCCGCTGATGAGACATCGGGGATTCGAACCCCGGACAACTTGATTAAAAGTCAAGTGCTCTACCGACTGAGCTAATATCCCAAACTGTTATTCTCTTCCGGCACTTGTTCTCCGGAAATCTGGGCAAGCCCAGTTTATCCAATTACTGCATCTCTTCCGGTATCTGTTCTCCGGATAAACTGGGCTAGTTGGATTCGAACCAACGTAATGCAGGAGTCAAAGTCCTGTGCCTTACCGCTTGGCGATAGCCCATTGTTAAAAAAAAATTCCCGGAAAGGGAATTAAAAGGGTGGATAAAGGGATTCGAACCCTTGGCCTCCAGAGCCACAATCTGGCGCGCTAACCAACTGCGCTATACCCACCATATACATCGTATTAGAATACGAAACGAGCCTGAAGGGATTCGAACCCCCGACCCACGGCTTAGAAGGCCGTTGCTCTATCCAACTGAGCTACAGACTCACTACAGATGTTTTAATCTGTCGTTTTATTGCACACAATTATCGTGTCAACGTGTTATAGTCTATCATATTTTATTTGTTTATGCAAGCACTTTTTTTATATTTTTTCAAAAAATATTCAGCGGTTCAGACGCCTGCAGCCTGTCCCCGTTTTCACAGCCATAATATCTTTCAGACGCATTTACACATTCCACCGGATTCCGCCGTGGCTCATCTGATCGTCCTCATCGCTGGCGATCACATAAGCGGTTTCTTCACCTTTTAATATGCTGATTGCGATATCCTGAGGCACTCCGGCTCCGTCATAGGTGATCTTAAACAGATCGAATACAGGATCTCCACTGTGGCAGTTCAGATATCCCGCTTCTTCCTTGGTCGCTTTTCTCACTTTCAGCACCTTATAATAGCGGTCCAGACTGGCTCCGTAATCCCCTCGCAAGATCCGGTAAACGGAGAAATCTCCGGTCAGTTTATCGTAAATTTCCGGAAAACGTTTTGTAGGAATGTAACAGGTGTCGATCATCACCGGAATATCATCCGCATACATCAGGCGCTTCAAATAAACCACCTCGTCCTGCTCTGAAATCTGCAGATCATTGGCATAAGAGGGCTTCACATGTCCAATGGACTTTTCCAGCACCTTCACTTCCACCTTTCTGCCCTGTTCCTCCAATGAATCATGAAAGCCGGCCTGACGGTCAAAACGGCTGTGCATGGCATTATTCAACACAAAGGTGCCCTTTCCCTGCCTGCGGACCAGGATTTCTTCGTCGCAAAGTTCCTTTACGGCTCTGCGGACTGTAATTCTGCTGACCTGATATTTCTCTTCCATCTCCGCTTCACTGGGCATGCGGTCGCCGGGACGGTAAATCTGAGCCTTTATATCTTCCTTTATTGCATTTTTCAACTGTTCATACAATGGTGTCGAGGCATTTTGATCCAGCATAGCAGACTCTCCTTTTCTGTAAATTTCTCCACTCATCCTCCGGTCCCGGAAACTCAGCACTCATTCACAAATCTGGAGTTCTGCTCAGAATACATGACCTTTTACAAGTGACATCTTAATACCTTATAATATATTATATAATACTCGTATCATCAGATGCAACCTAATTTTTCGTATGCCGCCTGATAATTGTAACAGTTGAGCATTCCGTTATCTGTGCCGGCTCCGACTGTTTCTATGGAAACCGATATAACCAAAAATGATGCCTTAATCTCTGCCGCCGGCTATCCGCCTATCCCCTCCGTCTTCCCACGAAAGCAACAGCAAAAATCAAGACATCATCTGACTATGCTCCCTACGCCTGATCCGCTGCGTGAGGGTGTCCGAATCCGCCGCGGACCGTACAGGTGAGCGCCGAGCGCTCTGCTGCATAATCCAGCGCTTCTTCCATCGTTCTGCCGTCACCGTATGCGGTCAGGAAACCGGCGATAAAGCTGTCCCCTGCGCCCATGGTATCGATGGCATCCACCTTTTTAATCCCCTGGCGGTACATTTTGACACCGTCATAGAAGACCGCTCCTTTGGAGCCTCTGGTGATTCCCACGATTCCTGCGCCCAGGCCGTGTACCTTTTTGGCAAATGCCTCGCACTCCTCCTCAGACATATCCGAACCGGAGAAAAATGCAAAGCTCAGATATGGGCAGGTCCGTTCCAGATAAGAATCCTCTCTTCTGTCCGAAAAGTCAAAGGAAACCTTGCATAATTTCTGAAGCTCCGGCAATTCATATTCCAGATTGGAATAGCAGCTGGTATGGCAGATATCGTATTCCCCAATCACTTCCATATCTTCTTTTACAATCTTAATAGCGAATAAATGCTGACAGCTGTCCCTCGGTCCGGCCGCAAATACCCGGTCTCCGTCCTGTAAATAAACCTTAGGCTGGGCCGTATGGGCATAGACTTTTCTGGAACGGTCATAGGTGACGCCTTCTTTTGTCAGACATTCCTTAATATAATCCGCCCGCTCGTCATTTCCGAACACACCGATGTAATTCACCTTTTCGGCGCCATTTTTCCGGCAGTTCACCGCCACGTTGACAGCGTTGCCGCCCGGGAAATAAACTCCTTCATCAATGTAGCAGTCCGTAACATTATCTCCTATTGCAATTAACTTCATATCCTCATCCTATCCTTTCACAGCTCCGGCGGTCATACCTCTTACAAAACTCTTCTGCATTATTATAAACAGCGTAACAATCGGAAGACAGGCGATTACCATACCGGCTAATACAACGCCCCATTCCGTCATCAGTCCATCCCTGAATGTCATAAGTCCCACCGGTATGGTGCGGAGTTTGGAGCTGTCCACGAAAATCGTGGCAAATACGAATTCATTCCATGCATAATATGCTGTCATAATCACTACCGTTGAAAGAATCGGCTTGGATAACGGCAGATAAATATTCCTGTAAATCTGCATCAATGTGGCCCCGTCAATGGTAGCCGCTTCTTCCAGTTCCTTTGAAATCCCCACAAAGAAAGAGCGGATCAGCATGATGGAAACAGGAAGGCGGAATGCAATATATGGCAGAATCATCGCCCAAAGCGTATTTTTGATCTTTAAGGACTTTAACAGCATGAACAGGGGCAACAGGCATACCTGCGGAGAAAGCAGGATGCCGCACATGCAGAACAGAAACAGTGCATTGCCCAGCCTGCCTCTCAGCTGGCAGATGCCGAATGCTGAAAAGCTGGCCACAAATACCACGCCGATCAGCGTGCAGAGCGTTACAATGGCGCTGTTGACGAAATACTGGGATATTCCTTTATGCCACGCAGTCGCATAATTTTCAATATGCCAGATATCCGGAAATCCCCAAACATCGCCGTAAATTCCCTGGTAATCTTTAAAGGAGGACATCAAAATCCAAAACAGGGGATAGAGAATTAAACCGGCCAATACCAGCAGGATCACGATCCAAAGGATTTCCCACGGCCCATATACCCTTCTTTTTTTCAAATGACCTTTTTTCATTACCGTTCCTCCTTTTCCGTTCCATAGCTGAAGAACTGTACGGAAGACAGAACCGCTGTGATGACAAATATCAGCATTGCAATGGTGGATGCATAGCCCATGTTGTTCTTAACAAATCCCGTCTGGTACATATGCAGGGACAATACCATAGTCGCCGTACCCGGACCTCCTCCGGTCAGAATATAAGGCTCGTTGAATACGGTAAAAGCGCCCACCACGGTTAAAATCATGGTTACAAAAAACATCTGTTTTACCTGCGGCACAGTAATATAGAAGAAACGCTTAATCTTTCCGGCTCCATCCACTTCGGCCGCTTCGTATAAATCTCTCGGAATCTTTTGGATGGCAACGATGAACAGCATGGTCACGTAACCCGTACTCTGCCATTGGGAAACTGCGATTATCGCATACATCGCCGTCTTTTTGCTTCCCAGCCATATTCTTGTCAGATCGTCAAGTCCGATTGTCTGAAGAAAGCTGTTTAAAAGTCCCATCTGCGGATTGTAGACAAATTCGAACAACAGGCAGACTACAGTCATGGAAATCACAGTAGGAATAAAGTAAATGCTCCGCAGCACCGGCGCAAAGCGGTGGAAAGCCACATCCTCCAGCACCGCAGCCAGTACCAATCCGAATCCCACCTGTATCACGATCGAAATAAGTGCATAGAGAATATTATTCTTTAAACAGGTCAGAATAATCTTATCCGTAAACAGATGTCTGTAGTTATCCAGGCCCACCCACTGCTTCACTGTAGACGACAGGGTAAAAGACTGGAAGCTGTAAATTACATTTTTAATCAACGGGAAGTATACGAATAATCCCAAAATCAGAATACTTGGTATCACGAAAGCCAACGCTTCCATATTTCTCTTTTTTCTCAAAATGAACCATCCCATTCCTTATACTTAGTGTAAAGAGGCGGCTGCTTCCTTTACCTGTTCCATCACGCTTTCCGGTGTCTCATCGCCGGTTGCAATCGCCTGCGCTCCCTGTCCGTATACCGTATAGACAGAAGCATCACATGCATTATCAAACCACGGCACTAATGTGGACGCTGATTTAATAATATCCATAGCCTCTAACTGTGACGGCAGAGCATTGCTCTCATCCACAGCTCCGTCCACGCTGGAGATATCTCCGCATTTTGTAGTAAGAGCTTCTCCGCCCTTTTTGCTCACGAGCCATTTTAAAAACTTCACGCACTCTTCCGGATTTTTTGCTTTATTACTAATCATAAAACCTTCCGGCGCTCCGGTCAAGCCATCCGCATCTCCCTTTCCTTCTTCAAAAGCAGGGAAGTTAAAGAATCCATATTCAAAGTCTTCCGGAATGGATTTTTCAAGCATTGGGATTTCAGCAAACTGGAGGTACATAATCGGCGCTTCACCGGCTGCAAAATATGTATTTCTGGCTGTTTCGTGGTCGATAGCCACACAGACATCTCCCATGTAGGAGGTCAGCTGCTGCCATTTTTTCAGTACTTCCACATAAGCAGGATCTGTAAATTCGCCTGCAGCCGCGTCATAATCCTTAGCCAGAACTTCCGGATCAAGCATTCTCTGGTTCATCGTTCCAAGGTAATGAAGAATCGCCCAGTTATCCGCCAGACCTTCTACCACAGGAGTTTCATAACCAGCCGCCTTTAACTGATCCAGCACGGCGATAAATTCATTCCAGGTTTTCGGTATCTCAATATTATTGTCCGCGAAGATCTTTTTATTATAGTAGAATACTTTGCCGTCCTGAGACCACGGAATTCCATAGGTCTGGCCGTCAAATGTAAATCCGTCCACGCTGGCCGGTGCGATCTTGGAAGCCCATTCGCTGTCCCCTTCATATACTTCGTTCAGAGACATCACATTGCCGGACGCGATCATCTCCTGCGCAAATGTTCCGGACCATGAGGAAAATACATCCGGTATCTCGTCGGTGCTCACCACCATACGGATCTTCTCTTTATACTGGTCGTTTAAAATGCAGTCCATATTGATGGTGACATTGGGATTCTCTGCCATATATTCGTCCACTAATTCCTTAAACATGGAGTTTTTCGGATCATTCGGCCAGCGGTGGAAGAAATTGATTACCACTTTATCGCCGCTGCTGCCTTCGCTGGCTGCCGCTTCCGTCTTCTTATCACCGCCGGCTGTGCTCTGGCTGTCGGAAGCCGAACCGCCGCCGCAGGCTGTAAGGGAAAGTCCCATCACTGCCGCCATGGTTAAGGCCGCTGCTTTTTTTAAACTATGTCTCATAATATAATCCTCCTTTTTCACCACAAGTCTCATTTTATACTATAAAGAATCCCGCAAGCGGGATTCTCCGCCTGAAGGGCTTTTTATATCATAGGAGCACTTTCCTATGATATAAAAAACGACGGAATTCAAGCCCCCACTCTGCCAGAACTCCGTCGTCCCATTCCTATCGAAATTAATATTCCATTCTCCACATATAACGGCGAACGCTTAAATCATGTCCTCTTTCATATGCGAAGGCGTCAGCCAGGGAGCGAAGGACAGCACCTGCCAAAAGCGGAGCAAAGTACTCTCTCACCTCTTCATCAATACCGGTCATATCAAATGTTTCCGCATCTACCAGCATGATCTTATCTGAATACTTCTTGCAGAAATCATATGCTCTGTCATCCAGCGGTCTGGTTGCTCCAACCCCTTTTATAATGATGAACGGAACGTCGAAATCCGTTACTTCAAATGGTCCGTGGAAATACTCGCCGGAATGAATTGCGCTTGAGTGAATCCACTGCATCTCCATCAGCAGGCAGATTGCAAAAGAGTAAGCCTCTCCATAGTTAGCGCCGCTGCCCATGGTGTAAATCAGTTCTTCTCTCTTATACTTTTTGCCCCATTCTTTTACGGTTTCTTCATACTGGGCTTTTGCTTTTTCGATCACGTCGTTCAGATTCGCTACGGATGCGATTCCCTTTTCATATTTCTCACTTGGATTAACCGCATTTAAAATATGGAACAGAAGGGAATATAATACCGCTTTATTCAAATCGCTGGCGTCTGCTTCTTTGCCCCAGTCATAGTGAATCGGGTATTCAGCCGCTTTCCATAATGGAGAATCAACCAGATTGGATAATGCGATTGTAGTAGCTCCCAGTTCTCTTGCAACTTCGGTTGCCTTAACTGTCTCCGGTGTATTTCCGGAATGGGAACAGGTAATTACAACTGAATCAGGACCAAGTGCCTTCGGCGCTCTATGTACGAATTCGTTAGATGAATAAATGCTGGCCGGAATTGCAATCTCTCTGTCAAAGATATACTGTGCCGGCATCATGAACGCCTGGGAACCGCCGCATGCCACAAAATAGAAATGGTTAAGGTTCTTCTTTGCTGCCACCGCTGCGACTGCTGTCTTAATCTGATCAATGTGTTCTTGTCTCATAATTTCTCCTCCATTTTAGAAATGTTATTATATATTGTTATATAACGTTATATGATGTATTTATATAATAACCTATGACGAGTTATATGTCAATACTTTATTTGATATTTTTACCAACTAAATTATAAAAAGAGGTAAAAAACTATATAAAATGCCTCAGATGAGGAAAGAAAAAGCCAAAACGAATGCTGCGTTTTGGCTCTTTCTTTCCTCATCTGAGGCGTAATTTAATTTTATCTCACTGGCAATTCTCCGGAACTTCCAGCCCAACCCGTATATACTGCTCCTTTGGGCTTTCATTTTCTCTCATCAAAGTTACCATCTGTCTGCAAAGCTGTTCTTCAATCTCCGGAGCATTTAAAGGATTCTTCTGCTCCGGATCTTTCTTTCTGTCAAACAGAAGAGTTCCATATTTTGTATGGTCACTGTAGCGGTAATAACGTTTTTTATCATACCGTTCGTCCACAGGAATTTTCAATACCGGAACATGATCATTAAATTCAAAGCCAGTATAAAGCACGGAATCAGCTTGTTTCAATTCCTCTTTACACATGGGTTTTGTAATGTGACAAGGCATCAACGTATACTGAAACAACGGGGCATTGTCCTTATTCACGGCGCTTCTCATATAGGTGTATGTCCCGTCTGTTATATTAATATGCATTCCGTGATATCCATATAATATGGCATTGTGAATCGGCTGGCTGTCCTTTATTACCGCACCGATATCCTGCCCAAGCATATGTTTCCCCTTTTGTAACCCAAACCATTCTAAGATTGTCACCGGAATATCCGGCGTCTGAGCCAGCATATCCCTGCGGGTTCCATCCATGCAACTGTAATCAGGGTGATGGATAAAGAAAGGAAGATTGGCCAATTCATCATAAACAGGCATATAATTTTTTCCGGTATACCCTTTTTCCCCAAGAAAATACCCGTGGTCGGTATTCACTATCAGCATAGTATCCTTCCACAGATCATACTTATCGAAAATATCCAATATCTTCCCCAGATATTCATCACACATAGTTATCAATGCCGCATAATTAACAATATATGATTTTAATTTCTCTTCGTCTCCGTCACCAACCGGACAGTACTGGGGCCAATCTACGGTATCCGGCAGATCTGTGTATAGCTCTTTAAAACGTTCCGGCACAAAAAAGGGCTCGTGAGGATCAAAATATTCCAACTGGAGATACCAGTTATCTTTATCCTGATTCTTTATCAGAAAATCACTGCCCTCCCGAAAACACCGCACATGATAATGATCCTCTTCCCAAACCATTGACGTTCGGTTTATCCGGTCATGTTCATAGTAAGTGCCGTTTAAATTGCCGGCATCCGGAATCCAGTGATCGCCTTCCTGCCCTCTGATAAAGGAAAAAGAGGCGAACCGGTTTTGATAATTGGCTCCTCCGTCATCCCAATAATGGCAATGATCTGTAATCAAATGGCTGTAAACACCATTTTCCTTTAACAACTCCGGCATAGATTCATCAAATGGCTCGCAGGGGCTCCAGCCCCGGTGTAAAAAATTAAGGCGGCCTGTATGTAATTCCCGTCTTGCCGGCATACACGGTAGGCTGCCGGCATAAAAACTGTCAAATACTACACTATGTTCTGCCAGCCTCTGAAAATTAGGGGTTTTAACCCAATCATTTCCATAAGGGCTGAGATACCTTTTATTTAAGGAATCATACATAATCATAACTGCTCTCATACTCAAAGCCCCTTTTTAATCACTTATTTAAAATGATTCTTCAATTAAAATATTCGATGGTATATAATGGTTCTTCTCCTCAGGAAGATTTCCGGTCAAAAGATAATTAAGAATCTCTCTTCCCGCATAATAACCATGTCCATAAGAAGTTTCCTCAATGGCAAATGTAATTTTGCCCGCCTGTATGTACTCCTTCAAATACTCTTTGCTTCCAAAAGAAAACACTACCAAATCCTTTTCTCTTTTTTGTTCAAGCACTGCCTGATGTACAGCGCCCAAATGCCTTGTATGTGCATATAACGCCTCTGTTTTCGGATATGCCTGCAGTGTCTCGAGGGTTTGGGCATATACCTCCTCAGCCGTCTCCTGATACTCAATCATCTTATGAACACAGATATCCTTTCTGGCCTGTTTTAAATACTTAGTAAAACTGTCGCTTCTCTGTATTCTGGCAAAAATAATCTTTTTAATTGATAAAATTGCAACCTCATGTATATCAGGAATACATTTAAGCAGCATATTGGCTGCCATGCGCCCCTCTTTCACAAGATTCTGCCCTACAAAGCACAAGGGCTCAAAACCATCCAGGTTAGAGGTACAGGTAACAATCGGCATTCCGTTATTCTGCATATCTGCAAGCTGTGTTCTGATCCGCTGGTCATTCACCGGTTTTATAATCAGTCCGTCATACCCGGTTTCATCACTTGAAATCTGCTCCAGATACTCCAGTTCTTCCTCTGCCCCTCTGTCATATAGATAAAAATATTCAAACGCTACATTATAGTCTTTCCACTCTTTAAGCACCGCTTCCAGACCGTCTTTTACCTGTTCCGAAAACAAATTCTTACCAGGATTATTAATGATTACAGCTACCCGCAGATTTTTTTTCCTCATCATCATGGCCCGGGCCAGCAAATTCGGCTCATACCCTTCTCTTCGGCAAATCTCAAGAACCAATTCGGCTTTTTCCTTTTTCACCTTCCCGCGATTATGCAGTACACGGTCTACGGTTCCTACGGATACGCCTGAAATCTGTGCAATTTCCTTAATAGTTATATTAGACAACTTGTATTCCCCCATATGGTTTAGTCAGATATTTCGACTGTTCGAACTACAATCCAATCTGATTGTAACCCAAAAAGCAGAATCCGTCCATTGTCAATTAATCCAATCGAAACCCAGACGAATATATTGTTCCGGAGGAGCCTCATTTTCCTGCATCATTTTTACCATCTGTTTTTCCATCATATGCTCAATTTTTTCGTCTGCGATCGGATTCTGCTGCTTAGGGTCCGCTTCCAAGTCATACAATGCAGTCACAAGCGTATTTTTCATGGATATATCCCCGGAGCCATCCTCAGCAGCATTGATTTTCATCACCGGCATTCCCTTCGTGAATCCAAATCCCTTATGCATAACCGCACTTTTCATCTCCTCCGGTGAAAACATGCACCGCATATGAGTCGGCATGAGCGTATAGTTGTAAAGAGGACGGTTTTCAGTGACAGGGCTTCTCATATAGACATAGCGGCCATCTGTTATGTTCACCTGTGCGCCATGCATTCCAAACAGAGCATAGTCCCTGACTTTTTTATCATTCTCTATAACCGGTGCCAAATCACATCCATTCATATCGGCAGCCGCTTCAAGTCCGAAGTACTTCAGTATAGTAACCGGAATATCAATATTCTGAACCAGAGAATCCCTTCGCTGCCCTGCTTTTTTGCTCCTTGGATCACATATAAACATGGGAATATGCGCTGTTTCGTTATACCACGGATGCAGGCTTTTTGCCCACAGGTCATGTTCTCCCAGCAGAAAACCGTGGTCGGTATTGACAATCACCAGAGTTTCCTTCCACATATCATTTTCATCCATAAAATCCAGAAACTTTCCTAAATACGCATCGCACATGGATAAAAGAGCCGCATATTCATAACGGCAGTGCTGTACTTCCTCCGGGGTTTCTGTCACAGGCCCATACTCAGGCCAGTCAAACTGCGGCCCGTCGTAGTTGTGAGGATACAGCTCCTTGTAGCGCTCGGCAGCGAAAAACGGTTCATGCGGGTCAAAACATTCCCAATGTAAAAACCAGTTGTCTTCCTTTTTATTTGTTTCCAAAAATTCAAGCCCCAGACGGAATACCTCTGCCAAAGGCTGCTTTTCTTCCGAATCAATATATTGCCGGTTCACCCAGTCCTGGCGCCATCCCCGGCCAAGGTGTTCGGGAACCTCAGGAGACTTAACCTGCCCCTTCCATTTATCCGCTTCCTGTCCCCTTACAATTTCCCAACTGTCATACCTTTGATGATAGGTCGCGCCGCCATCTTCCCAATAGTGCTGGTGGTCGCTGATCATATGGGTGTAAATTCCATTTTTCCGCAGAATTTCCGGCAGCGAATCATCAAACGGTTCCAACGGCCCCCATCCCCGGTGTAAAAAGTTGTACCTACCGGTATGCAGTTCTCTGCGGGCCGGCATACAGGGCAGACTTCCGGCGTAACAGCGGTCGAAGGTAATTCCATGTTCCGCCAGTCTTGTAAAATTGGGGGTTTTTGTCCAGGCACACCCGTATGGCTCCAATAAATGCCGGTTTAATGTATCAAACATAAGCATAATTGCTTTCAATCTGCGTCCACTCCTTTACTTCTAACACAACATTCGGATTATTTCTCTTTTGGTCTTCGATATGCCGGAAGAACACGGCCGGCTTTTAATCTGCCGTCTGCATCCAGCATATCGTCCTCCGGCCGTGACCGGTATTCCTCAATCACCAATTCCCTCATATGTTTAAGAACATCCTTTTGCGTATTATCCTCTGCAAGATTTTCCCGCTCTTCCGGGTCAGCTTCCAAATCAAACAAATACTCACTCCCAAGCCAGCTGTTCCATATGTATTTATAACGGCGTCCGATAACGGCTGCTCCTCCGGTAGTGATCTGCCTGTTGCTCCTGTAATTTTCGCTGAATATGTAGTCTCTCAGCTCCGGATGCTTTATCAGTCTGCATAAACTTCTTCCATCCACATCTTCAGGGCACTCCGCACCACATATGTCTGTAAAGGTAGGATACAGATCCAGCAAACTTACAGGAATATCTTTTCTCGTTCCTTTTTCTTCGTCCAAAATGCCCTTCGCAAACTTTATGATAAAAGGGATTCTGGCCGATCCCTCAAAAAACGGCCCTTTTCGAAACATATTGTGGTCTCCCAGCATCTCTCCATGATCTGATACAAATGCTATCGTTGTATTTTGATACAGCCCCTGTTTTTTGAGATAATGAATCAAACGTCCAACCTGTCTGTCAATATGGGTAATGCTGGCATAATAAGCTTTCTTCGCCATACCCAAATATCTCCTGTTGATCCTGCCTTCAAACGGATCACTGCAATAGGTATCCTCATCAAACTGCGGAGCCCAGTTCCCCACTACCGGTTCCGGCAGCTCCTGCTGCGCATATAAATCTAATATATGCTTTGGAGGATCAAACGGGGGATGTGGGCGCTGAAAACTAACCTGCAGATAAAACGGTCTTACCGGGTCCCGCAGTTTTAGCTGTTCGATCGCTGCCGTTACGGTCCACTCCGTAGGATGTAAACGGGAATCCGCATTCCACGGAATCACTTCCCACGCATTCGGCGAATACTCCTTAGCCGTATCCTTTACGTCCGGAGCTTCTCTGTCCAGCCAGAGGTGGTAATCACTGGGCGTTCCCCGTTCATCATTCTTCACTTCATATAACAGATTAACTTCAAAACCCAATTTACTTCTTAACGGTTTAAAATGATTTTTCCCCACGTTAATCGTCTGATAGCCATGCTGGTGCAAGGTATTCATAATCGTCTGCTGAAACTCCCATGGCTGAGAAAAATCATTGCTGAAAAAACCTGTATCCGCCGCCTTCCTTCCGGTTATCATACATGCTCTCGCCGGTATACAGGTAGGAGAGGGTGAATAAGCCCGTTCAAAATAGCAGCCTTCTGAGGCCAGTTCATCCAGATAAGGCGTCATAATATCCGTATTTCCCCCATAGCCAACACAATCTCCTCTAAATTGGTCAGCCATGATTAAAATTATATTCTGCATAATTTATCCTTTACTCTTTGTAAATTTTTCTTTTATTTTCTTTGTATCTGCTGTCAATGTAATTATAAAAACGACTGTCAAGAGAATGAAAAAGATACAAATTGGCCGTTTAAAAAAGATACTCAGGCTTTGGTCCGACATAACCAGTGAACGGCGGAAATTAAATTCCGACAAACTTCCCAGAATAAAGCCCAATACAATCGGTATTGCAGGGATTTTTACAATTGAGAATACATATCCCAGGAACCCAAAGGCCAGCAGGGTATATACCTGAATCATGCTGCCGCTTTCTGAATAAGCGCCTGCGATGCAGGTCAGTGTTAAGATGGGAATCAATACCTGAGACGGAACCCGGACCACATTAACAAAAAAACGGCACATAACATACCCTATAAAAAGCATAATGATATTCAAAAACAAAAAGCCAATCATGATGCTGTACATCTGCGAACCGCTGTTTTTAAATAGCAATGGTCCCGGAACTAAGCCATGAATCGTAAAAGCTGCCATAAGCGTAGCCGCTGCAGGCGCACCCGGTATTCCCAACGTCAGCGTTGGTATCAGAGCTGATCCGGTAACTGCATTATTGGCCGCTTCCGGAGCCGCCACCCCTTCAATAAAACCTGTTCCAAATTTTTCGGGAGTTTTACTGACTCTCTTCGCTTCATTATAGGAAAGAATACTTGCGATACCTGCTCCAACGCCCGGTATAATTCCTATAATACAGCCAATTACCGAGGACTTCATCATCAGCGGAACGCACTGTCTGATCTCTTTCAGGCTCAGCTTATCATCATGTGAAAAAACGATCTTTTTGATATCTTCCTGATTTTCATCGAAAATATCTCTGGCCTTATCCAGAATAACACAGATGGCAAATATCCCCAGCAGTACGGCCGACATGCTTAACCCGGTGGAAAGTTTAATATTGCCAAAAATAAACCTGGTTTTTCCTGACATTGTATCTGATCCTACCGTAGAAAGAAGCATACCGAGAGCTCCTCCGATAAGCCCTTTCCAGAAGTTCTTACCCGAAACTGCCGCAATTACCGAAAGTCCGAAAACTGAAATTGTAAATAACTCCGGCGGAGCAAACTTGATCGTCACAGAAGCAACTAACGGAGCGGCTATCAACAGCAGCAGCGCAGATATAATTCCGCCGATAACAGAAGCCACAAGCGCCATCATCAGAGATTTCCATGCCTGATTCTTTTTAGTCAGCTCATACCCGTCCAAGACCGTGGCCGCCGCCGAATTAGTTCCCGGCGTACCAAGTAAAATTGCAGTTACCGAACCTCCATATGTAGCACCGCAGAAGATCCCAAGCAAAAGAAGAAGCGCTTCCATCGGCTGTAATATATAGGTAACCGGAAGAAAAAGAACGATTCCAATATTAGCCGCCAGTCCGGGAATTACACCAAATATAATTCCGACAACCATGCCCACAGCAGAAAATACGATTACATTTATATCTAAAAAATTCTGAAAACCTTCAATGAACATCTGCACCCGTTTTTTCTCCTTCCTTTAAAAACGTACTCCAAGCCCCTTGGAAAAGGCCAAATAAATTATCACTGCTGCTAAAACAGCACATATATAGTGCCATTTGTTTCTGCTTTTGAAATATACTAACGACAATATAACAAAAAGGATGGATGCAGCCAAAAAACCAATCACCGGAATGGCTGCCACAAATAGGGCAACCATCCCATAATATCCCAACACTCTCGCTTCCTGCGGAAGATACAGTTCCTTATAAACTTCTTTATGAAACACCAGACTGCCTGCCACCAGGATAATACCAAAAACACCGATCAGAACAGTGAAAATCTGAGGAAACAGCCTGGCATTAACTGTAATGTTGTCGGATGCAGGCGCTCCTATCTGCATTGGAATTAAAAACCAGATAACAACAGCTGCCGCTATACATAAAATACCTGCGCATAAATTTGTTTTTATATTAATTCTCATGAAATCCCCCTGATCCCGTGCACTCATTAGTTACTGATCTTGTTGTATATCTCTTCTGCTGTTTTCTGAAGCGTATCAATCTGCTGTTTCAACTCATCACCCTTTAACGGGATTAACTCTCCGCCGGCTGCCGTATATTCTTCCATAAATTTCTCGTTCTCGTATATATGTTCAATAGAGGTTCTCAGATACTCAACAATGCTGTCATCCGTTCCTGAACGGATTGCAAAAAACTGTGTGGTGTCATAAGGTGCGTTAATACCAAACTCTGACAGAGGAGGCGCCGTTACTCCATTCGAATAGCTGTATGGCTGATCCGAATATACAAACAGGGGTACAAGTGAACCATCTTCCACATATTGTTTTGCTGCTGCCATAGAGGAAAGCACAACATCAGTTGTTCCTGCAATAACATTAACAAGCCCTTCTGAACCGCTTGAGTGAGGAATCGTATCATACTTCAATCCCAGCTCTTCGTATACTGCACACTGAAACAGGTAGTTGGCAACTCCTATGCCTCCGCTTCCGAATAAAAGCGTCTTGTCTTTATCAAAATTTTTTAAGTCTTCAAATGTCTTTATATTGGAATCGGCTGATGCAAATACTCCGCTGACCGCCTGGTTAAATCCAATAATCGGAGTAAAGTCATCCAGCTTATATTCCGTTTCGCTATAGAGCGGGGTTACGGTAAATAATGATGAAGGAAGAAATATAATCTTCTCCGTATTGGCATCCTCTGCTAAATAGGTAGTCGCTCCAACCGCACCGCCGGAGCCTTTTATATTCTCCACCACTACAGGCTTTCCAATCTCTTCTTCCAGGTAACGGGCTGCGATTCTGCCGATGACGTCCATATTGCCTCCTGCCGCTACCGGAACGATCATTGTCAGTGAACTTTTCGGATAATCAACCATTGGCTTGTCCTGTGTTTCAGCTTCCGCTTTCGTTTCTTTTTCTGCTTCCTGTTTTGCCTCCGCCTGCGTCTGTTCCTTACTTTGGCTCTCCGGCTGTGTTTCCACCTGCTTGCCTGAACAGCCGCTTGCCATAAGCATAGCTGCACATACCATAGTACACATAAATCTCATAGCCTGCTTTTTCATAAACTCATACCTCCATTTTTAATATTTTTAAAAGTGTGTGCGTTAACACTTTTTATTTATTATACATATTACACAAATTTTTGTCAACTCATTTACTAATCTCTTTAATTTCATTCATATTTTTCCCAACTGGTATTAATACAAAAGTGAAAAAATTATTCAAATTATTTCAAATGAAGAATTGTTTTTTACATTTAAACCCTAATATACAAAAAAGGTATTGCGAAGAACCGCATGGCCTGTTTGAAACAGGTTCCAAATGCGTTTTCGCAATACCTTCTAAACTCTTTTTAACTACGTTTTCTTTTTTAACTATTCAATTTCTTCCTGCTGATCGGTGGCCTTTGTCCTTTTTTATCGTTCAAAATGCTCACAAATCAAAAGATTGGACAATCATTTACACAGGTCGGCAAATCATTTGCCTAAAAAATATCACGCATAATGATAGTTCCCCTTATTCTTCTTCCTGAAGTACAGGCACAGCAGCGTGCTTCCCAGCTCCGCCAGCGGAATCGCCATCCACACGCCGTCCACGCCCAGCAATGCCGGCAGTACCAACAGGCTGGTGATAATCAGCCCAAAAGTTCTCACAAAAGAAATAACCGCAGACACTTTACCATTTTCCAGCGCCGTAAACAAGGCCGAAGAGAAGATATTCAGCCCGGAGAAGAGAAAACCAAATGCAAAGATGGAAAAGCCATGACTCGCCAGCTCATACACCGCGGTTCCTGTTCTGGCAAACACGGTCACAACCGCATCTCCGGCCCACCAGGCGAAGAGAAATACCGTAACGGAGGCTCCCAGTGTGAAAATCATAGAAGTCCGGTATACCGATTTCAGCTGGCTATGGTTTTTGCTGCCGTAGTTAAAGCTGATCACCGGGGATACGCCCTGAGAAAATCCCATAAATAATGCGTTCAGTAAAAATTCCGAATACTGGATAATGGTGATCGCAGCCACACCGTCCTCGCCTGCAAACCGCATCATCAAACGGTTGAACAGAAACGTGATGACGCCGGCGGACAGGTTGGTAACCATCTCCGACGAGCCGTTCAGACAGGCTTCCCCCAACTCCCGGCGGTCCCATTTTGGACGAACGAACCAGAGCGATTTTCTGGAACGGGTGAAATAGATCAGTCCAATCAGAGCCGGAATCATATAACCGGTGACCGTAGCGATGGCGGCTCCCGCAATGCCGTAACCCATAGGCACGATCAGCACATAGTCCAGCACAGCATTGGTCAGCCCGGCCGCCAAAGTCAGAAACAGGCCGATTCCCGGCCGTCCCTCTGTAATAAAATACATCTGGAACAGAATCTGAAGCATAAAAGCAGGCGCAAATCCCAGCTGCCACCTCAGGTAGGTAACGCAGTCCTTTAGCAGCACGTCGCTGGCTCCCAAAAGCCGGACGATGGGCGCTGCAAACAGATTTCCAAAGACCGCAATGGCCAGGCCGATTCCGATATTCAAAAGAATAATGGCAGTAAAGGTCTCCCTCGCGCTTTCCGCTTTTCCTTCCCCCATCTTTCTTGCAACGATGGCATTGCTTCCGGTGGACAGCATAACCGAGATTCCCAGCACAATATTTACTGCTGGATATACGATGTTAATCGAAGAAAGGGCATTGGTGCTGACAAACCGTGATACAAACATACCGTCCACGATGGTATAGAGGGACATAACCACCATCATAATCATGGTAGGAAGCGCGAACACCAACAGTGATCCAAAGGTAAATTTTTTTGATAATGAATAACTCATGTATAATACTCCTGTATTTTCACAAATTTCAGCCGCAGAATCTATGATATTCTATAGGGTAACCCAATAGTCAAGAGAAGATTACAAAGATTTAGATATTCCGGCAACGGATAATTTAAGCGAACGCAGACTTCGGGGATTAAGTCCCACTTGAAAATATCGGGACAATTTGACAGCGAAATACTATATAAAATGCCTTAAAACAGGAGATTGTGCTTTAATATATGGACCCTGACATATAAAAAAGAATCCCGCTTGCGGGATTCTCCGCCTGCGGCGGGTCGCTTCAGCGACATTATACCTCACCGCCGCAGTGCGATCCTGCCCGGAGGGCTTTTTGTATCATAGGATCACTTTCCTATGATACAAAAAGGTATTGTGAAGAACCGCACGGCCTGCCTGAAACAGACTCCAAATGCGTTTTCACAATACCTTCTAAACTCTTTTTAACTATGTTTTCTTTTCTGACTATTCAGTTTCTTTCTTCCTGCTGACCGCCGTATAAAACGCCAGCAAGATTCCCGATAAAATCATTGCCGTCTGCGCTTTGGCATTGGCCGAATCGCCGGTCTTAGGCAGTGCCGCCAAAGGCACTTCTCCGTCATCCACAACAAATAAGTCCTGGGCTGACGATACATTATCTACCGGAATCGCTCCCATTGGAACTGGCTCCGCCTGGATATCCACAGTTTCTCCGGCCCTATTCTGAGCCCCTGGTCCTTCCGATACATATCCGTCCTGCCTGCCGGGTCCGCCAAAACTGCTGCCTCCGGAAGTATTTCCTGAGCTGCTTCCGGCGCTTCCGCCATCTTCCCCGCTGGAACTATTTGAATCACCATTTGAGGATTCCTGGCTGCTGTCCGGGGAGGCCGGTTGATTGTCATCCGGGATCACTTCCTGATTATCATCTGGGCTGACTCCCTGGTTATCATCCGGAATCACTTCCTGGTTATCTCCCGGATTCACTTCCTGGTTATCCCCCGGCTTCACTTCCTGATTATCATCCGGCTTCACTTCCTGGTTATTGTCCGGTTTTTCTCCCTGATTATCACCTGAGGTTTCTCCTTCATTTTCCCCCTGGCCGCCCTCCGGCACTTCTCCCTGATTATCATCAGGCGCCGGCGCGGTATAGATATATTCATTGGTGAACGTCACCGTTATATTACATGGAAATCCCGATTTGATAAAGGAGCCCTCTGTTTCGGCCTGATCCAGATCTGCCTCTTCCTTGCGCGGATCATATTTCAGGACTTCATAACCTCTGTCTTTCAATGTTTCCGATACCGTATGGCTGTAAAGATAGGCGATATCCGCATAAGATCCGTTCTCACATTCATACCAGTTTCCGTCTTCATAATTATAGACCAGATAAGCTCTCCATTTATCCGCCACATTATTATTGCCTTCAAACAGCTTTGCTCCGGAATCTTTACTGATATAAGGAATCAGCTGTGGGGTGGCGCCAGGCTTAATATAGACATTTAAATATGCATTTTCTTCGGTCAGAACGTCTTTCGTCTCCAATTTGCTGGCTTTAGACATCTCCAAAATGTCTCCCAGACCTTCGTCAACCGCAAGGGGCCATCCTGTCGTACCGTCTTCAAAATTGTATTTGCAGTAATCCTTTACCAGTTTCTTTCTGTATTCCTCATTGTTCGGAAAGCTTGTAATCCCGAGAAGACGTTTTCTCTCATCGTCATTTTTACATTTTCTTGCGGCCCGGACTAAGGCTTCCGCTCTCTCGATTAATGAACCATAGGCGTCATTGCCGGAAAAATCGTCGTATCCATAAGGAAACTCTTCTCCCAGACTCTCTCCCCCGCCGGACTCTCCGGATACGGTCCAGTTCATCTTTTCTTTTTCTTCTTTTACACTTTTAAAGTTATTGTATTCCTGAGTCTTCTGCGTCAGTAAATAAACGGAATGAGGATTTACATTCGTAAATGTAATACGAGAACCTGCTTCCAAACTAAAGTTTATGGTATGAATTCCGCTTTCCTCATCATATTCAGAATCAAATGCGCCCTCTGACATCTCATTTCCATCGCTGCTGCTGAGTTTTAACGTGTAATCGCACACAGCGTCACTTCCATCCACGCTGCTGTCCGTCTGCTGATTGACAACCGTGATCTTGGACGCGTAAGTCTTCTGCAAAACAATGTCTCCAAGGGAAAAGCTGGTCATCACATAAACCGCATCCGCTTTCTTTCCACCCAGAACCGCATTCAAATTCATGCCGACTTCTGCTTCTTCTAACTCCAGTATCTCTTCTTCCTCAAGCTCATCTTCTTCAAAAGCCGCCCCTACAACCGGCGCTTCGTGTCTGGAAATGCTGGCCACAGGCGTTCCTATGTCCTCGCTGTCCTCAGATCCTGACTGTTCATCTGAACCATCCGCCTCTTCCTGTGAATCGCTCTGGCCGGATTCTTCGCTTCCTGATCCCTGTTCTGTATCTCCGGCTTCCTCTGAATCATCGGACGCCTCTGAATCACCGGCTTCTTCCGCTTCACCTGAAGAGCCATCAGAGCCTTCATCTGTAATTTCCTCTGAACTGCTGTCACCTTTGCTGTCTTCATCTTCTGCTTCTGAGTTGCTCACATCATCAAAATCCTCTGATTCCTGATTATCTTCTTCGGATACTTCTTCGGATTCCTCTCCTGCTTCGGAATTTTCATTTTGATCCTCAGCAGCTTCACTTTCATCCGTTACGTCGTCCTGATCCGCAGATTCTTCAGTACCAATGGTTTCTTCCTGGTCCTGAACTGCGTCTGTTTCTTCCTCTGTTTCCTCCAAGCGGGTCTCTTCCACGGATTCTTCCGTTTCCTCCGGCTGAGTTTCTTCTATAGAAACAGCAGTTTCCTGAACTTCTTTCAATTCCCCCATCTCTTCTTTTAGAGAAACGGCGCTTGCGATATACGCTTCCGGAGTAATACAATTACCGATGCGCAGGCTGAAAATCACATCTTTTTTAGAATGATTTGAATAGAGGACAATCAATGTTTCCTCTCCTGTCACCTGATAACCGCTGTCATCGGCCGTTATCTCTAATTCGTCCTCACCATCTTCACTGTCCAGCTCTTCCTCTTCCAGCTCCGCCTTACGGACAAATATGTGAATATCCGTCTTAGAGGGAATCTGCCCCTTCTTAAATGGGTAATTCACTTCATATAGAGGATTCGCTTTGCTTGAGGCCAGCAGCAGACTGTATTCTAAAAGCGTGCTTTCATCATCGCCGGTGAACTGATATTCTTCCAGGCTTTTTGCCATATGTCCACCGCGTATGGCGGTTTCAACCGCAGACTGCAGCTTATCCTGATCCAGGTCCACAATGTACTTTACCGCTTCTTCCTCTGCTGCTGTTTCCTGCACATCCGCCCAGGCCACATTATAGCAGGATATAAATACTACGCAAAATGATAAAAAGAAAGAAAAGCTTCTCTTCATAAACCGTTTGATTGTCCGATCCATATTTATACTCCTATTCATAATAATACGTTTAATAGCACCAGTATACCATAGCCCGGTTACAGTTTGGTTACATTTTATAGTTTTATTTTATATTCTTTGTATTATTTATATCTTCTTTTTGTAACTTTCAAATTAATCAGCTCCTGCTGCCTTGCCGCTTACAATAAAAAAACGGAAATTCTTCAAAAAAGAATTTCCGATAAAAGTAAGCGGGTGATGGGAATCGAACCCACGTATCTAGCTTGGAAGGCTAGTGTTCTACCATTGAACTACACCCGCATAGGTAATATAAAATTGTTAATCGGGGTGACAGGATTCGAACCTGCGACCCCCTGGTCCCAAACCAGGTACTCTAGCCAAACTGAGCCACACCCCGATCCGACAGAAAACTCCGCTTACGCTTGTATTTTCAGGCGCCGTTTCACAACGCAAGAGTTATTATATACTAAAGCTTCCGCCTTGTCAACAGTTTTTATATTTTTTATTATCCCATTTATTATCCATTGACAACAGTTCGTAACTATTCAGAGGGAACATTTTCTTACATGGCCAATGGCCATACAAAAGCCAGGAGGTTCCTCCGATGTGAATATCGATACAAAAATCCGCTTACAAACAAGCTTGACACTGATTTTTGTATCAATATTCCCGCCCTGTGAACAGTTACTACAAATAATTGAATGTAAAATGCGCTTCCCCATATCGGTCAATCTCCATAACCGCATAAGACGGCTTCCTTCCCTCCTGGCGGGGATAGGAAAGGCTGCCCGGATTCAATACCGTAACGCCGTCCCGTACTTCCATAAAGGGCCTGTGAGTGTGTCCAAACATGGCAATATCGATCTTCCGGTCCTTGGCTTCTTCAAACAGATGATCCGGTCCCAAAGATACATTATAATAATGTCCATGGGTCAGAAGAACGTGGTACTTTCCGATTGTGATCTCCCGTTCCCGGTCCAGGGCGGAGAAAAAGTCATTGTTGCCCGCTACCATTTCCAGCAGGCATCCTTCATTTACCCAGCCTGCGATCTTATCTTCGCTTCCCTCCACGTCGCCCAGATGTATCAGCATATCAATAGGAGACGTTTTCTCGATCACTG
This sequence comes from Clostridium sp. chh4-2, assembly GCF_002899675.1. Lineage (GTDB taxonomy): Bacteria > Bacillota > Clostridia > Lachnospirales > Lachnospiraceae > CHH4-2. Next base: position 47,752 of record NZ_PKUU01000006.1, read on the forward strand.
TTTTCAGGTTTTCGTCCCGCCGGTGCGTATCGCTAACAATCAGTATCTTCATCCGCTTTCCTCCCTAATATTGCGTTTAAGCGTTCTTTCATGGCCTCCAAAGCCTTTCCCCTATGACTGATCTGATTCTTTTGTTCGATGCTCAGTTGGGCGGAGGTCAGCCCGAATTCAGGTATGTAGAGAATCGGGTCATAACCAAAGCCCTCATTTCCTGCGGGTTCATCAGCGATCAGCCCTTCCATACAAGCTTCCGTATGTTCCACCTGTCCGTCAGGCAGCACTGCTGCTATGTTACACACAAAACGGGCGCTCCGTTCTTTGCCTTTGGCATCTGCCAAACGGCTTATGATGTTATTATTTTTTATCTCATAAGAGGTATCTTCTCCCATATAGCGGGCGGAATAAATTCCCGGTTCCCCATTAATATAATCTACCACCAGGCCCGAGTCGTCAGCCAGCACGATATCTCCGGTCTTTTCCCATACAGCCTTAGCCTTAATCTCCGCATTTTCTGCAAATGTCGTCCCATCTTCCACAATGTCAAGCTCTACTCCGGCATCCTTCATAGACAGGATCTCCATTCCCAAATCCGCCAGTATCAAACGAATCTCCCTCATCTTACCTTCATTTCCCGTAGCAAATATAATCCTATGTTTCATCATGTTCCTCCATTTATTTCAGTGAATCCCCGCGTTTGCCGCGATCCACCGTATATGCTTTCAGGCATAAATTGCAGCTCTGTTTTTCCTCGCTCCGCTCCCAGACGGTTCCCTTCAGGCTGATGTAGCCCTCGCCGTCCGTGATATCCACCTGAGCTTTATTGTCATCGGCATCGTATTCAATTGCCACCGGATGAACGGAACCGGGAGTTGTAATCTTCACGATCACCGCATATTCTTCCCCGTCATCCAGCTCAATATCCCTGTCAAAATCCACCGTATAAAATCCGCTGTTTGCAAAATTGCCCTTTGCCACCAGAGTCCGCTTGGAAAAATCCCGGCTCTCATCCAGATTCCGGGCAACATATACTTCATAATCCGTATCAGGCCCTGTGGCATAGAATCCTGCTGCCCGTAAATCCTCCCCGTCTCCGGCTTTATATACATTGGCAAAATAAGCGGTTTCCTCTCCATACCCCAGCTGGCCGATCCATCCGCAAAGATCCGTCTGGTAGATATGGTCATAATTATCAGGGTCTTCCACTCTGGTATAGAGAATATTATGGATGCCGATATTGGTATCATAATAGGACACATAAAAATAACCTTCGTCGCCGAATTCCTGCCCCCAGCTGTTCACACAGATAAAGGCCCCATCCCCTTCTAAATCCATGTTAAAATTCTCTTTAGGATAATTATCATCCCAGCCGATGATCACAGAATCATGGTTCGGTTTATCCGGCCCGATATAGCAGTAGGCATTGTTTTCCTGATTATAATACACAGAACGGCTTTTGTAGTTTTTAAGCGACGTATAAAGAGAGCTTTGAACGCCGCCATACAGATACACGGCTTCCTTTATCTTCTCATAGTCCTTGCTGGGCAGAATCTGGATCTCCTGGACATGTTTAACCGGGTCCAGATCATCCGGTGATATTCCGTCCCCGTAAGGATCGTCCTCTTCCAGCACCGGCCCCTGCCATGCCAGCAGATAGGCCATGGACATGGTGTACTCCCCTCCGTCATTCTGCGACAGATGGAAACTGTTGTTAATTGACATATGATCTTCAGACAGATCCATGGGATCTTCCGGCATTAAAACCGTTTCTAACGCCGTCAGCGATGCAAAAGACCAGCAGGTTCCCAGAGAGCCCTGATTTTTCACTGCCGGAACACGGCCTTCTTTCCTGTAATCATAGGCATAGGGGATAATTCTCATATTAGGGTTCTTGTTCACCATCGTCACCGTATGGGTTCCGATGTCCCAATTCATCGTATAATTCAGGCCCTGTTCAATATCCGTCAGAGGTATGTATAATTTTCCGTCACGGTTCACCACCGATTCCTCCAGCTCAACGCGAAGGGTGTTTTTCTCCAATACCAGCCTGGAATTATCATAATAATTTTCTGCACAGGAAAATGCCTTTGTCACCATCGACACCGGCATCATAATTTCCATACTATTGGAATCCATATATAGGCGGTCACGTGCTGTCTCAACCTGTTTGCCGTCTACCATCAGAATGATCGGCTTGGAATTCACACTCTCCGCAACCACAGTTCTCCACTCCACCGGCGGGATGGATTTCACATTTCCTTCCACCACCGCCTCGGAATAGAAAAACTCAACTTTCTGTACACAGGTAAGAATCAGCAGCAAACCAATAATAACCAGATATCTAATTTTGCGCTTCAACTGATTCTCCTACTTTTCTTTTTGGGGGTCTTGGACCCATAAACTGATAAAAATACGTTTTCATCATACCGTTATAGATCTTACGGTTTCGGTCCGCCTTTCTGCCCATATACTTTTCCGCATCTTCATAAGCGGTGATCAGGCAGGCTGACCAGGAATCCAACGCTTTGAACCGTTCTCCGATCTCCGTATACAGAGCCGGAAGATTTTCTTTCTCTTCGATACGCTCTCCGTAAGGAGGATTGGTAATAATAAATCCATATTTCTTAGGATGGCTCAATGCGCTGACCGGTCTCTGCTGGAAATGAATCAGCTGATCCACTCCCGCCGCCTCCGCATTGGCCCTCGCCGCTTTAATGATGTCTCCGTCCACGTCATATCCCTGGATATCCACCTGAACGTCCATATTGACCGCTTCATTGGCATCATCCATGGCGCCGTACCAATATTTTCTCGGCACCAGGTCTTTCCAGTCTTCGGAGAGGAAACTGCGGTTCATGCCAGGAGCGATATTGGCAGCCATCATGGCCGCCTCTATGGGGAAGGTTCCGCTTCCGCAGAACGGGTCCACCAAGATCCTGTCTTTATTCCAAGGCGTCAGCATGATTAAAGCCGCCGCCAAAGTCTCCGTGATAGGGGCTTTACTGGTTAGTGTTCTGTAACCGCGCTTATGGAGGGATTCTCCCGTTGTATCGATTCCAATCGTAACCTGGTCTTTATAGAGAAATACTCTCAAAGGATAGCTGCTTCCATTTTCCGGAAACCAGTCCATCTCGTACTCCCGTTTCAGCCGTTCGACCATGGCCTTTTTCATAATCGACTGTATATCGGAAGGGCTGAACAGCTTACTCTGAATGGAAGACGCTTTGGCAACCCAGAACTTACCGTCCTTCGGGATATATTCTTCCCACGGAATCGCCTTCGTCCCCTGAAACAGCTCCTCAAATGTCTCCGCGCGGAAACTTCCCACCTTTAAAAGAACTCTCTCCGCCGTTCTCAAAAATATATTGGCCCTGCAGACAGCGTCCGCGTCGCCTTCAAATGTCACTCTTCCATTTTCCACCTGGGTAATCTCATATCCCAGGTCTGTTATCTCCTTTTTTAAAACCACCTCTAATCCGAAATGGCACGGAGCAATCAACTCAAATTTTCTCATAATGTTATTTCCTTCAGGATCTCGCCTTCAAATGTGAGAATCTTGAACACATCCTCTTCCAGCACAGCATAGCTGTTAGGATTGCCTTCCTTAGGCAGGGATGTGGAACCAGGATTCAGTATATAAATTTCGCCCAGCTTCTTCGCTACCGGAAGATGGGTATGTCCATGAATTAAAATGTCCCCGGTCTGCATCGGAGGCAGATTGTCCTCGTGGAACACATGTCCATGGGTTGCATAGATGGTCTTGCCGTTTAAAGCTAAAAGGGCATAATCCGCCATCATGGGGAATTCCAGCACCATCTGGTCCACCTCTGAATCACAGTTTCCCCGGATCGCATAGATCTGATCCTTATATCCATTCAGCATGGCAAAAACTTCCTTGGGATTATAATCTTTCGGAAGTTCGTTGCGCGGGCCGTGATAGAGAATATCTCCCAACAGAATCAGACGCTGTGCGCCGGAATTTTTATATACATCCAAAACTTGTTTGCAGTAATACGCAGATCCATGAATATCTGATGCAAATAAATATTTCATAATTCTTCTCCATTCTATTGCCCGATGCGGATTCTCATCCGCACCTGCGGGCATTTATAACAGTATTTTAAGGCTTTTGCCTATCATCTGTCAATGAAGTTCTACATCCGTTCCAGATATTTTCCTCTATAATAGGTAATTCCATTGGCCACATTCACTGCCTGGTAGCCCATCTCACTCAAATACCGGCTGGCCCGGAGACTTTGTCCGCCTCTGGAACAGTATAAGATCAAGTCTTTATCCTTTGGTAAACAGTCCAGATTATCATCTATTTCATTAAAAGGAATGTTGACCGCCCCTTTAATATGGCCCATTTGATAGGAAGAACGGTTCCTCAAATCTATCACCATCATATCTCTTCCCTGATCCAGATAATATTCCAGTTCATTCAATGTAATTGTAGGGAATGACATAAAACCACCTGTCCTTTCTGAAGGATGTCTTAAAAGCCATTACCTCCGCCGGCCGGTGCATTCAGGCAGTGGAAATGACTTTTCAGGCACGTTCTACTATTATTATATGTAAAAAGCCGCCACTTGTTAAAGTGACGGCTCCAGCTTGACAGCCTTAAAGATGCAATTAGCAGTTAGATCTGTTCTGGCTGTTGTTTTTGCTGCTGTTCTGGCTGTTGTTCTTGTTGCTGTTCTGGCTGTTGTTCTGGCTGCCGTTCTGGCTGCTGTTCTGGCTGTTATTCTGATTGTTGTTCTGGTTGTTGTTCTGGCTGTTGTTCTGGCTGCTGTTTCTTGAGCTAGAGTTGTCCATATCACTATAATTTCTGTTTGCCATCGTTACATACCTCCTGGTTTCATATCGATTTATTTTTGTTACATGAGTATTATGCCTATTAATTTTAAAAATATTCGTAATTGTTCAGTATCCTCACAATTACAAGCAAAAATCCATGCGAAATCGCCTGCGGCGATGGGATTTTTGCCTGCTTTTCCAAGTTTTATTACGGTCAGCGCAGTAAATGCGCAGACCTACTGAACAGTTAAAAATATTCATCCTAGCTTTTTATTGAAAAATTAAAATATTAGAGATACACTTAATCTATCAGTAACTGCAAACCTCATTTATGAAAAAGGAGATCCTTAATGCGTCCTCTAGGTCCCGGCGTAGAAAAAAATTCACAGTTATATCTGTATACACCTTGTCTTCAGGCAAAAAAGGCTTATTTTTATACTTTTTGCGCAGGGCATTATTACTGTAACGGACAATATCATATCAGCCGCAATAATTACGACAGCTTTCTGATCATTTATGTAAAAAAAGGACAGGGATACCTGGAAATCGACGGTATCACCTATCCATTTAAAGAGGGACATTGTGTGTTTGTCAACTGTTACGACCCTCACGCTTATTATACCCTGACCGGCATGGAAATTTTATGGCTGCATTTTGACGGAAGCACTTCCTGCCCTTATTCCGAGATTATTCTGGAAAGCTGCGGCAATGTGATCTCTCTCAAAGACCCGCTCCATTTTGAAGACGTCATTAAAAAAATCTTTCTGTCATTTCAGGAAAAAAATGTTAACGAACCCCTTATTTCCAAATACATCCTCCAGCTTCTGACCGACCTGCTGCTCAGCGCCGACAGCAGCTACGCTGCGCAAAAACATACGGCCACAATCGATGATATCCTATTCTACATCAATGAGAATATTGATAATCCACTCAGTTTAAACGCCCTGTCGGAACGGGCCCATATGAGCCCTTATCATTTTACCAGAATTTTCAAGCACGAAACCGGGTATTCCCCTTACGACTACATTCTTCAGGTTCGGATCAATACGGCCATGCATTATTTAAAATCCACCGACTGTACGGTGAAAGAGATCTGTTTTAACTGTGGTTTCAACAGTGAAAGCAGTTTTTGCACCGCATTTAAAAAACATATGGGAGTTACCCCCAGCGAATACAGAAACGGCATCTGGCAGCATTCACCCTTTCCATAACCGGCCGATACATTCTCTTACAATTTGAACCGCACGGGCCACTTTCTCCCGGTTGCCGTTCAGCGTATACACATCGCGGAATGAAAATTCCACCTTGCAGCCTTCTGCAAGAATCAAGGTTTTTTCAATGTACCGCCGGAATTCTTCTTCATTCAGCTCTTTTCCGACCCCCAGAAATTCCGCGCTGGGTTTTCTGTGGTAGATAACAGAAGTTCCCCTCAGCCGCTCCCCCATAACCGCTTCATCACACCATGGGGAAATGGATGCTTTCCTCAGGCTTTCAGGCATCCGGTCCAGGCATCCGTCCCAAACCGGATGTATGGGTTCACAGCAGCCATAAGTGCATAACCCAAATCGTTTGGCCGCATTCAGATAATAACTGCCGAAAAACTCTTTAAATGTCTCCGGGGATATGGAAACCGTCTCCTGAGAATTCAAATGTCCCCAGATATCCTTTGTAGTAACCCTCTTTCCCTCCAACGCCTTCCAGTCAGGAAGCTGGGACGTGTATCCCACGGTTCCCATCTTAACCAGCGCATTTTCATTATTGGATCTGAGAAATCCCTGCTGTTCCAGATAATCGAAATATTTCTGGTATTCCTCATCCACCTTCTTAATCAGCAGATTCAGTTCCTCGGGATAATCATAAAATGCATAAAGCATTTCTTCCATTCCAAGCAGTTCCATCACCGTTTTGGACAGATAATATCCAAGCGGCGGCCCCTGTACCCTTAACGGCAGAATATCTCCGAACAGCTCCTGGGCCAATTCTGTTTCCCGTTCAAACGCTTCCTTATGAAAATGGTATTTTGACGGCCCCAGCTCAAATACCTGATGTTCCAGGTCCGTAATGGAAGGTTCTACGGAAAATGCCACCTGATTCGTCTTCTCTTTTTCAGAACGATGTTTCACCTGCTCTATTGAAAATGGGAAAAAATCAATTTCAGGCGACACGGCATAATAATCCGAAACAACCCGGTCATCCCTTGTATATTCATATCCGCAGATCGTCGATAAAAGCTTTTTCTCTATTCCTCTGGCCGCCTCATCTTCACAGACAAGTTCAGGAATCAAATCCTGGATAAAGGTTCTCACCTCTACCGTGACAAGCGGTTTTTCCCCCTTCGCATCATTATGCAGAGTCCACATCCGCTCCCTTTCCTTCATACAGGGCAGAGCCGCGATCTCTCTCTGACGGTTTGCAAGCTCCCTCATGTACTCCCTTTCATAATTTGAAACTATCATATTTATGTCCTTCTCTCCGTTAAATTACCGATCCCTTTCCTTTCGTCACTGCCATAAACAGAATCAGGGATGCCACTGTAGTCAGTGTGAGAATAGAGGAAAGCGCCGCAGCCGTTCCGTAGCTGTTTCTCACCACTTCGGTATAGATGGCCACCGATATGGTTGAGGTCTTCCCCGCGTAAAGCATTATGCTTGAAGACAGTTCATTCACACACGTGATCCAGCTTAAAATAGCCCCCGACAGGACTCCCGGCAGCATCAAAGGCGCCGTAATCTTAAAAAATGTTTTCATCGGGGACACCCCCAAATTCACAGATGCTTCCTCTACAGACGGGTCCATCTGATGCAGGAACGCGCTTCCCGACCGGACCGTATACGGCAGTTTCCGCACCACATAGGAGATTACCATGATGGCCGCCGTCCCCGTAAGCAGCAAAGGCTTCTTATTAAATGCCACAACCAGACTGATACCCAGCACAGACCCGGGAATAACGAAAGGAAACATGATAAGCCAGTCCAGAATCTTAGCAATCTTCCCTCTCTTTCGCACAGTGAGATAAGAAATCAGCATTCCGCCCAACACAATCAATACAATCGCGGCCACCGCAAATGAATATGTATTTCTGATATTCAGGCCAAGCCTGTTAATCACCATCTTATAGCTGTTTATGCCGAACCCTTCCACGAAACGCGGCCCGTTCGTATTGACAAAAGAAGTGATCAGCACAACAATCTGCGGCATAATGGCGATTGCGGTTACGATAATAACCGGAACGGAGACTAAGAAACGTTTGACGCCTCTGAGTTCAACCTCTTTCGGGGGGCGCAGCGCCGTCATCACATAATTTTTTCTGGAAATCAACAGCTTTTGTATTAACAGAATCCCCGTCGAACAACATACCACAATCACGCTGAGCGCGCTGGCAAGGTTGGCATTGCCGCCCATTTCGCTGATATATTCGTTATAAATCAGCACCGGCAAAACCGTAAATCCTTCGCCGATCAGCATAGGCGTACCAAAATCCGCTAATGATGTCATAAAAACCATAACGATTCCGGCAGCGATAGACGGCAGAACCACAGGAAGTGTGATTGTCATCAGTCTGCGCATCTTGCTGGCCCCCAGATTCTCCGCCGCTTCTTCCAGAGAACTATCAATGCTGTTCATAGCCCCCGCCGTATATAAATAGACGTACGGAAACAGCTTAAACGTAAATACAAGAATAATTCCCAGTTTCCCATAGATCGTCGGCACCGTAATGCCGATCTTCGACAGCAGCCCTGTGACAAAACCGGACCGGCCAAACATCATAATCCAGGAATAAGCGCCGATAAATGGCGGGGACATGAGAGACATCACAATCAATACATAGATGATTTTCTTTCCCCACACATTGTAGCGTGTCATCAGATAGGCCAGCGGCACGCCGATTACCGTGGTTGTTATGGTGGTTGCCACACAGCAGTACATACTGTTTTTCAATGTGTTGTAATAGTATTTCTTTGTAAAAAAGGTGACAAAATTCTGCAGTGTAATTCCATCCGTTTTCGATGAAAACAAACTTCTGAAAATCAATGAAGAAAATGGGAAGATCAGAAACACGCCTAAAAATGCCAATATCACAATATTACAGATCATCCAGAAATCCAGTTTAACCCCATTCCTTTTCAGCACGTAATCACCTCTTCCGTAACCGGGTCGTATGCCATCATCCGCTTTTTTTCAAACTGTACAAATACCTTCTGTCCCACGTTTTTCCTTTTCTCATCCTCCGCCAGATACTCATTCAGCCTGATCTCGCTTCCGCTTTCCAACCGAATCTCATATTCAATATAATCGCCGAGAAACACAGAAAATGTGATCTCGCCCGGAATCCCCTCGTCCGCCAGGCGGACATGCTCCGGCCGGACAGACAGAATTACTTCTCCCTGATAATCCCGTTTGCAGGCCGCCCGGTATTCTCTGCCCTCTGTGCGGATCGTTCCTGTTCCGCCGACAGCGGACAAGGTTCCTTTGATAAAGTTCGTCGTCCCGATAAATCCCGCCACAAATACATTGGCCGGATGCCCGTAAATCTCCTCCGGAGTTCCGATCTGCATAATATTGCCGTTTTTCATTACGGCGATCCGGTCCGAAATCGCAAGCGCTTCCTCCTGGTCATGGGTTACATAGATCGTGGTAATGCCCAGACGGTTCTGAAGCCTTTTTATCACAGTCCTCATCTGAACCCGCAGCTTTGCATCCAGATTGGATAAGGGTTCGTCCATGAGCAGCACTCCGGGTTCAATGACAAATGCCCGGGCTAAAGCCACCCTCTGCTGCTGTCCTCCTGACAGCTCATTGGGCTTCCGGTCCGCAAGCGGCTCAATCTGAACCTGTTTCAACGCTTCTCTCACCTTCTCATCGATCTGGCTTTTAGGCATATGCTTTGCCTTCAGCCCATACGCAACATTTTCCCGTACAGTCATATGAGGGAAAATAGCATAATTCTGGAATACCAGCCCAATATCTCTTTTATGCGCTTCTACCTTATTAATAAGGCGGTCTTTTATATAGATTTCCCCTTCTTCAATTGTATTAAAACCTGCAATCATCCTCAGAAGCGTTGTTTTCCCGCACCCGGACGGGCCTAACAGCGTGAAAAACTCACCTTTTTCTATATCGATGCTGATATTATTTACCGCCACAAAATCCTTGTACCGTTTTACAGTATTTCTTATACTGACATCTCCGCTCATATGCATTTCTCCAGTTAGTTATTTACAATGATTTCCTGCCACCGCTCTAATATTTCCGCCTTATTGTTGCCTGCCCATTCAAAATCGTAATCCACTAATGGTATTTCCTCCAGATCGCACAAGGTTCCCGGCGCTGAAACATCTCCTCTTGCAGGGCGTCTGTTAAACTGATCCGCCTGAAGCTGCTGGGCTTCTTTACTGAGAATGAAGTCCACAAACATCTTCGCTCCTTCCGGATTAGGACAGCCTTTTACAATGGCGATGGCGTCCGGCACTGCCGATGTTCCTTCCTTTGGATATACATAACCGATATTCTCCGCTCCGGCATCCAAATACTCCTGAACCGATTTTTCCTGAGTAAGGCCGATGGCGTATTCTCCATCCGCAACCAGTTTATAGGAATTGGATGAGCTTCCCTGTACCTTGCCGTCCAGATTCTGATACAGTTTCTCCACAAATTCCCATCCCTTATCATCGTCCTTGCCAAATGCAGTCACCATCGTGCACAGCAATGTATAGGCAGATCCTGATTTTCCAGGGTCCGCATAAGAGATCATTCCTTTCAGCTTAGGATTCAGCAAATCTTCCCAGCTGTCAGGCACTTCCACTCCAAGCTGATCTAAAATATCCTTGTTATACATGATAACAACCGGAACCGGCGATTCTCCTACCCAGAAATCATTGGAATCTTTGATTGAATCCGGAATTACACTATCTTCCGCAGATACAAACGGTTCAAAATAAGACGCATAAGACTGCATGGACTCAGCTCCGCCTCCCCAAACAACGTCACACAATGGATTCTCCGCCTCTGATTCCACCCGTTTCAGCAGTTCCCCGGTGCCCGCTGCCACAACGTTAACCGGTATCCCGGTCGCTTGGGTAAATGCATTGACTCCGCCTTCCAGCGGCTCAGCCGGTGCGGGAGAATACACCGTGATCTCACCTATCGCAGAATCCGCCTTTTTCTCCTCACTGCTTTGTTCCTCTTTTTTTAAATCTTGCTCCGTTTCTTTAGCCGTCTGCACTTCCGTTCCCGCTGTCGTCTTCGCCGTATCACTGTTTGATGCGCATCCCAATAAACTGCCCGTAACCCAAACTGCCGCCAATAAAGCCCCTAATACACTACTCTTTTTCATGTCCTTCCTCCTTAACACAAATAGTTTTACAACAATGTCTAAAATCCCCGGGGATTTCTTAATTCTATTATAATAATTTTTCCATGGTGCCACATTCATAATTCTTGCTCAATCATTCAAAAATCTTGCCATATGATCAAAGCCCTCCGGCATGGAAGCGCCAAACGCTGCCGCCCGCGGGTCCGCAGGTCTTTTCTGCCTAAACAGTCTGATTACCCGTGAACCATAACCGGGCGGCAGAGATCCCCGGAGCCGTGAATAGCAGCGTTACCTCTACAGATACCTATACGGAAACTCAAGTTTTATTTGCTTTTTCAAATACACTATATTATAATTATATTGGAAGAAATCTGGTTTCCCTTAAAACCGTTTCTTCAACCTTATTAATTATTTATACTCCCCTCAAGGAAACGCCGGTAGCTCCCCTACTTGGCGTTTTCTTCCTTTTATTGGTTATGGAAAAATTTGCACTGCTCAAAAACAAAATGGATACAAAAAAGCCAGGAATCCTCTTCTAAAGAATTCCCGGCTTCTGTATGTCCTTACGCCAATACCATATTTAATTATGACACTTTCCATTCATGGAACACCCGCTGCATCCGCATCCACAGCCACTCTTTCCGGCTTTTTTATCTTTTATCTTCTTTATTACAACAGCAGCTAATGCAGCGGCGATCAATATACCTATAATCCAGTCAATCATCACAAATCCCTCTCTTTCTATCACGTTAACTGCATTATACTCCCATTCTGTTTCAATGTCAATAATTTTGATATTGATTATCATTATACAAATAGTTATTCATTCAAATTCCTGACACTCTCCCGGATGATCAGCTTATTATCCAGATAAATTCTCCGGTTATCAATAATCCCCTCTTCCAAACGCCTCAGCAAAACCCTGGTTCCTTCTTTGGCGATTTCCCCCATGTTCCGTTCCACAGTGGTCAGCTTCATGCTGGCGTAACCTGACAGATCCCAGTTATCAAATCCAACCAGCGAAATATCGTCCGGCACTTTAAGCCCCATCTCCACGATCGCCTCTCTTGCTCCGAATGCCATCTCGTCATTAAAACTTAAAATAGCGGTCAGATCCTGCTCCAAAAGCCGTTTAGCCGCCTGATATCCGCTGGCATACCGGTAAGTGCCGTGTTCTACCGGAATACTTTCCGGATCGAGCCCATGTTTTTCCATGGACGCCCTCCAGCCCCTGTGGCGGAGTCTTGTGGAATCCAGATTGGAATTTCCTTCAATAATTCCTATTTTTCTATGGCCGTTCTCAATCAGATAATCCATGGCCTTTTCCATAGCCTTAGCTTCATCTGTAGTCACGTTTGGCACGTCTAAGAATACCGCACGGCAGATGGCCACCATGGGAATCCCTTTGTTAAGCACCTCTTCCATAAACTCCAAATCTTCATTTCTCTGAGACAACACAATAATCCCGTCAAAATAGGTAGGATTAAGAGTCCCGGGTTCATACATGTCGATACCCTTTACCACAACATTATATTTACTTCCAACCACACTGTATACTCCCGTCAAAACATCATGAAGAACAAAGGGAGATGTCATCTTACTGATCGTAGAAAAATAAAGTCCTATTACATAAGAGCGGGACATCTTCAGGTTAATCGCCGCCTGATTCGGCACATATCCCATATCCTGCGCTATTTTTAAAATTCTTCTTTTCTTATCCGACTTATCCGCCTTTGGATCATTCAATGCCCTGGATACCGTGGAGTAGGAAACTCCGGCCTGTTTAGCCACATCTTTAATTGTCACTGCCATATTCTACACCCTCTTTAGCAAGAATTTTCCCTATCATGGTTAGTATAACATTCTATTCCCCTTTTTGCAAAGAATGGACTGATGCAAATCTTTATTTAGTTAACTAAGATACGCCGGAAAGAAGGGGGAACCTGGGCGGGCGGCGGAAATCATAAGGAATAGGGGATTCGAGTTTCGACCCTAAGAGGTACTAAGGCCGCCAGAAACGGAAAAAGGCAGAGCGGCGCCCATTCGCTGTGAACTCCTGATGACTTCACTGCTCAAGGGGCGCCTCAAATACTGATTCGGTATTCAGTATTTGTCTGCCTTTTTCCGCTTCTGCCGACCAAGTACCTCTAAGGGTCTGCAAACGATCCCCTATTCCTTATGATTTCCGCCGCCCGCCCAGGTTCCCCCTTCTTTCCGGCTGTTGCTTGGCTAGCTGAGGATAAAAAAGATTTGGTGGATGGGGTAGTTTTTTACATCAACCGTGAAGTCTTTTTCAGAAATGCCTTCATCATTTAATGTAAAGGGCGAGGTCATTTTGCGAAATGCCTTGACGTTTAAAGTAAAACCTGAAGTCATTTCTGAAAATCCCTTCACGATCTATGTAAATGCGGTTCTATACAACTACCTAAGCACATCAATTGTTTTTAACCAGGCCAGCGAAAACCAGCCCGGAATCGGGAGGCGGAGCCGGGAGACGAAGGTCGGAGGGGCCGTCCGGGACGGGGAAGGAAGATGCAGCCACATGGGATCGTATGGAACCCCTTTAGAACTACTTAGACCCGCAAGGGCAGAACGAGGCAGGTAGAACCTGATTTCGGTGTCAGGTTCTAAAGCGCCACTGAGCAGCGAAGTCATCAAGAGTTCACTGCGAATGGCGCTGGCCTGCCTCGTTCTGTCCTTGCGGGTCTTAGTAGTTCTTAGGGGCGAATCCCGAATCCCATGTGGCTGCATCTTCCTTCCCCGTCCCGGACGGCCCCTCTGACCTTCGTCCCCCGGTTCCGCCTCCCGATTCCGGGCGTACCCCTTCGCCAACTCCGTTAAATAACAATTTTATGCAAATTAACCTTTTACGCCGCCGGCGGCAATGCCGTCGATAAACTGATCCTGAGCTGCCAGGAAAACGATTAAGGATGGGATGATTGAAATTAATGACATTGCAAGTACCCTGTTCCACTCGAAACCGGTATCAGCATCCATGGACAGCTTAACGAAGATGGAAGCCGGATAACGTGCCGGTGAGTTAACATAAAGCAATGGTCCCATGAAGTCGTTGGAAGACCACATGAACTGGAACAATGCGCAGGATACGATGGATGGCTTCAGCATTGGAACAATCACATACCAAAGCGTTTTTATAGATCCGCATCCGTCGATTCTGGCTGCTTCTTCCAGCTCTTTCGGAATATTTCTCAGGAACTGGATCAGCATGAATACAAAATAAGTATCGGTTGCAAATAAAGTTGGCACGATAAGCGCCAGGTAAACAGGAGAATCAACCCAACCGAATTTATTGAACATAATAAACTGAGGAACGTTCAATACTACCTGAGGAAGGAACAGGGTTGACATCAGCACTGCGAATAAGAAGCCTTTTCCCTTGAACTGGAATCTGGCAAATCCGTATGCTGTAATCGTTGCTGAAATAATGGTAAAAATTACTTTTGGTAAAACGATGGAATATGTATTGATCATCGCTTTAATGATGTCGATATCTCCGCCATAGCTCTTCATCGCATTCTTATAGCCGCTGAGAGTAGGATTCTTCGGAATAAATCCGATTCCGCTGAAGATCTCGTTGTTTGTCTTAAATGTAGCTCCAACCATCCAGATCAGAGGATAAATCATAATAAGGCCTACGGCAATCAACACAAAATAGCGAAAGAATGTATTGATTTTTCTCTTTGTCTCTCTAGTCATTACCTCTACCTCCCATCCTCATCTGAATAATAAACCCATTTCTTCTGGCTGATAAATGCGATAACCGTAAATGTCATAACGATCAGGAACAGCAGCCAAGCCTGTGCGCTGGCCATACCCATCTCGTAGCTCTTAAATGCGTTGTTGTAAATAAGCAGGGAAATCAGCGTTGTAGAGCTTCTCGGTCCGCCCTGCGTAATGATGTAAGGTCCGTTGAATTCCTGGAATGCCTGGCATAACTGAGTAACCAGGTTGTAGAAAATAACCGGTGTGATTAACGGAACCGTGATGCTGAAAAACTGTCTCCATTTACCCGCTCCATCGATGGAAGCTGCTTCATAGAGGTCATTGGACACGCCTTTTAATGCGGCCAGGAAGATAACCATGGCTGAACCGAACTGCCAAACCCTGAGCAGGCAGATAACGAACAGAGCATGGGACGGGCTTGCCAGCCAGTTAGGTCCCTGTACTCCGATATAGCTCAGTAAAATGTTGATAATACCTTCATCTTTAAATACCGCTTTCCACAGCACCGCGATGGCAATGGAACCGCCCAGAATGGATGGAATATAGTAAGCAGTACGGAAAAGATTCACACCTTTTAACTTGAAATTCAGAATATAGGCAATGAACAGAGCAAAAACCAGTTTCAGCGGCACAGTCATAAAGGCGTACTTCATCGTAACCACAAAAGCTTTCACAATTTTCTTAGTATGTATAATCTCGTCGTAGTTCATCAGGCCATATTTTGAAATTCCGTCAAACAAATGATAGTCAGTAAAACTGTAAAAAAGTGATGATCCAAACGGATATACCTTAAAAATAAGAAATCCGATCAGCCATGGCAGGATAAAGAAAAAGCCGGCATTTTCCTGAATGGTCTTTTTTAAACCTTTACGGTTTGCTGGCTGGTTCATAGCTGCTGGTTGCTTCATACCTATACCTCCTCTTTCTAATGCGGCAGAAACCTTTAAAAGTCTCCGCCGCGGTTCAAATAATTATTTATGCAGTACTTTGTTAATACCTTCAATCAATACGTCTGCTGCTTCATCTGATTCATAATCGCCGTAGCTTAAACCGGCCATTACCTCCCAGTAAACACCTTCGTTTGTAGCTTTTAATGCGCTTGCCTCGAATTTAGGATCAAGCGGGAATGATACATATGCAAGAACTTTTTCATTGGCTTCTGCAACTACTTCGTTCAATAAACCTTTATCTTTGCAAATCTGTAATCCTGCTGCTGAACATGGGATACCTCTTTCAGAACCAACCGGTTCAACGCCTTCTGCTTCATTTAAAAGGAAGTTGATTAAAGCTGCACATTCTGCCGGATATTTTGTGTTTTCAGAGATACCAAAGCACATGGATACTTTTGCGAATCCGCCTTTGTATTCGCCCATATCTGCAAATTCTTCACCAACTACGAATTCCTGGCCTTCATTTAAAGCGCCCATCTGTTTGGTTGCTGCGGAATCCCACTCGAAGATACCTGCATATCTTCCTTCCATCCACTTAGGATTCTTATCAAAGGAAGCTGCTCCGTCGCCTGCGATGGTTGCAATAGACGGAATTACATGTTCGTCTTCCAGGGACTGAATGAAATCAAGACCTTCCTGGATTTCCTCTTTGCTGTACTGTAATTCGTTGTTCTCAACCCATGGTTTTCCGTACTTGGATTCCAGATAGTATACCATGAAAATGGTTCTGTCATATTCGTTCATTGCAAGCGGATAATAATCATCGCCTAATTTCTCTTTAAATACTTTACCTGCTTCGATCAGTTCAGCCAGTGTGGTCGGTGTTGCAAGACCGGCCTGGTCGTATGTAGTCTTGTTCCAGTAGAAGATTCTTCCTGTCATGGAGATCGGAACGCCCTGAAGTTTATCAGCTACGGTACACTGTGCTAAATAATCAGAAGAAAACTGTGTCAAATCCAGAATATCGGATACTTTATTCAGATCATAGAAAGCGCTTCCGTCAGAGCTGAAAGAGGTGATCCAGTTCCAGTTGATCTGGTTAACGTCCGGTGCAGTTCCTGTTGCAAACTGAGAAGACATCTTATCTTCCCAGCCGTCCCATGCTGCATAAGAAGATTTAACTGTAATGTTCGGATATTTTTCCATGAATGCTTCAACTGCTTTTAAAGTAGCTTCATGTCTTGCATCTCCGCCCCACCAGCTGAAGGTGATCTCAATCGGATCTGTGGTGTTAACGGTCAGCCCTTCTGCTGCTGCCGGCTCTGCGGTTGTCTCCGCCGCTGTTTCTGTTTTCTCTGCTTCTGTGGACTGTGCCGCAGGAGCTTCCTCTTTCTTAGCTCCGCCGCCGCATGCTGCCAAGCTTGCTGTCATGGCCGCTGCCATAACTAATGATAATGCTTTCTTCCAATTCTTTCTCATAAGACATTCTCCCTTTCTTATAATGTTGCATTTTTTTAATTTTGCAAAGGTTTGCAGTTTCTTCTTTAAAATTATGCATCTCCGCTATTATCCTCGGGCAAAACCCCTGATTTGTAAAGCAAACATGCACTTTCTTGTTCATGTTTTTACTATATCACTGATCACCCCATGTGTCAATTGTATATTTCGTATAGCTTTATAATATTTTTTTATGGAAAATGCCTAATTTACTTTTATTTTAAATATGTTATCATTAAAGAAATGCAAACGTTTGTAAGTTTTCATTTTCTATCATAATAAAAGGAGAATCATTACATGGAAATACTGGACCGCTACATTCATCAGCTGTTAGAAAAAAGCACTCCGGAAGCTCCTATCTGGTATAAGGAAGAGATCGGAACAGACGGACATTCCGGTTGGAATTATATGGATGGCTGTATGATTAAAGCTATTTTGGAGCTTTACCATATAACCCAGAACAGCCTCTATCTGGAATTTGCTGATCATTTCATCGATCACTTTGTGAGAGAAGACGGTTCTATCGTTTCTTACGATCCAAAAGAACACAACCTTGACAATGTTAATGCCGGAAAAACATTATTTGACTTATATAAATTAACAGGCAAAGAAAAGTACCGTAAGGGTATGGATACTGTGTACAGTCAGTTGAAAGAACAGCCCCGCACTTCCACCGGAAACTTCTGGCATAAGGAGATCTATCCAAACCAGATCTGGCTGGACGGCCTTTATATGGCCCAGCCGTTCTATATGCAGTACGAGGTTGAATATAACGGCTGCAAAAACTGTATGGACATCATTTCCCAGTTCAGGAATGTACATAAGCTGATGCGGGACTCCAGAAACGGTCTTTACTATCATGCATATGATGATTCCCGCAGCATGTTCTGGTGCGATAAGGTGACCGGCTTATCCGATAACTTCTGGCTCAGAGCCTTAGGCTGGTTCGCCATGGCCCTGATCGACACCATGGAGATCATGCCGAAAACCATGATTGCTGAAAAAGAAGAACTGAATCAGATTTACCGTGACTTAATCGACTCCATGCTCCCTTACCAGGATGAAGAAACCGGAATGTGGTATCAGGTCGTAAACCGGGGGGGCATAGCTCCTAACTATCTGGAAACTTCCGGTTCTGCAATCTTTGCTTATGCCATTATGAAAAGTGTACGTTTGGGATATCTGCCGGAAAGCTACCGTGCATTTGGTGAAAAAGCCTTTTACGGCACCTGTGAAAAATATCTGTCTGAAGAAAACGGGGAGCTGCAGTTAGATGGTATCTGTCTCGTTGCCGGTCTCGGCAATGTAGAGCACAGAGAAGGAACCTTTGACTACTATATGAGAGAACCTGTTGTTAAGAATGAGGCCAAAGGCGTGGCTCCGCTGATTCTGGCTTATATAGAAACGATGATGATAAAGTAAATGAATTAATGATCGGTATCAGGCCGGCTAAGGGAACAGTTTGTTTCTGCAGCCGGCCTTCTGTCTTTCAGCCGATCTCTTCTTTTCCCTCTGCGGTCTTCATAAGAAAACGCAGCATTCCGAAGGAATCGAGAGAGATTCTATTTGCCAGAAGATCACAGTAATCTTCCCGGGATGTCTGAATGTGAACCATGATCGCCTGTACTGCGCCATCCCCGTCTTTATTCCGGATGCATTCCAGCACCCTGCTGTGATCATTATAAGCCTTTTTCTGATAGGAACGCTCCAGATATGACAATACCCTCAGACGGGATAATTGAATTCGGAGCGATTCATAGAATCTGATCAGGCGCTTGTTTTCAGAAAGCAACACAAGGCAGTTGTGGAATTGCTGGTCAAAATAAAACTGACGTTTGATATTTCCCGCCTGATCCATCTCCTCCATCTGACGGTTGATCTTCTCCAGATATGCAAATGACTCCTCTTTAATCCCCCGCTCCATAGCCAGTTTCAGGCACATCATCTCGATACATTCACGGGCGGCAAAGATATCGCGGATATCTTCCTCCGTGATCTCACACACGATATACCCCCGTCCCTGTCCTCCGTCATAGATCAGGCCGTCGTTTTCCAACTGCCCCAATGCCTGACGGATCGGAGTACGGCTCATGCTGAGTTCCTTACTCAATGTAAAATCCGAAATCTCCTGCCCGGGATAAAGTTCAAAATCACAAATCTTCTGTTTTATTTTCTCATATGCCTCTTCTACTAAAGATACCTTGTTTTCCAGTTTCTGCACCCCGCTCACATTCCTTTCCTGCCTGAACTATATCAATTTGCTCATGGTCTCATAACTCTTTTCTGCCGAACATATAGGATCTGGGAAATTAAAACTTTCCACAGCCAGCGCATGTTCATACCCCGCTTCTTTCAAAGCAGCCGCTGTCTCCGCAAAATCATAATGTCCATGTCCTGCATACCAGCGGTCGCTGTCCGCAATATGCACGTGTCCGATCTGATCCCCTGCCTTCAATATAGCCTCTCTGATATTGCCCTCTTCGATGTTCATGTGATATGTATCCAGGTGGAGCTTCAGCCATGGCGAACCCACTTGTTTAAGCAGTTCAAGGCCTTCGTCAATGTTATTTACATAATCGCATTCATACCGGTTCATCAGCTCAATCCCCAGGGTTACCCCATATTGGGCAGCGAAATCACAGCATTCCCCCAGCCCTTCCATCAAAAGCTTCTTATAGAGATCAAGGCTGGAGCACTGGGCCACTTTTCCGCGTATCAGGCCCAAAATAACGACTGCATGATCGTAATCCGCGGCTGTCAGTATATGATCTTTTAAGCGTTTCACCGCTCCCTGACGCTTCTCTTTCTCTTCGCTGGTCAAAGACAGGTGATCGATGCCATATGCCGTTCCGGTACCGATAGAAGTAAGCTCTAATCCGTACTGTGCCAACAGCCGTTTCATCTCATTTCTGTCCACCAGCGCGGAATCATGGATATGGACCTCCGCTCCATTATACCCTATCGATGCGATTTGTGACAAGCACTCTTCCAGTCCGCCCCGGAAAACTACCGGAGCTTTTGCCCTCAGATGTGTCATTTCTGTACATGTCATTGATAACTTCATAATTTAATACCTTTCTACCGGCGGATCACTTCGTCCACATTTATAATTTCTATCGGTTCCCCTTCTGCGCCTGTAACAGTCACATCATGAAGGATTAATTTGTTAACATTATTGATATAAATGCCTTTATTGGTGCACGGCTCCACATCTGCCATCATGGCCGGATACTCCGGGGTTGGATTCTCGGCAAAATCGATTTTAACATTCTCAAATGTGATCTCTTCCACCTTAGATTCCGGAAGTCCGTAGATAAATGCCGCCGCCACATGGCAGTCATGCGCTTCGATATTCCGGAATGCCAGCTGCTTGATCTGAGGTGTTCTGTCGTCCACCGGGAGAGCTTCCTTGGTGCTCACATATTCCGAATGTCCGTCCGGATCACAGCACCAATAGTAAGAGTTAACCACAAATGGGGTCAGCACCCCTTTCATCTTGATATTTTCAAAGGTGATGTCCTCGATAACCGCATCCTTGCCGCGTCCCCGTCTGGTCTTTACCCTCAGCCCCCGGTCCGTGACTTCAAAAATACAGTCTCTGCACACCAGATGTTTCACGCCGGCCGCCATCTCGCTGCCTAAGGTCACGGAACCGTGTCCATGCTTCATGCAGCACTGCCGGATCATTACATTCTGAGACGGAACTTTGTATTTATTGCCCATATAGAATTTTCCCGACTTCATGGCTATGCAGTCATCGCCCAGGGAGAAATAAACGCCGACCACTTCCAGGCCGTCCACTGATTCCGGGTCCATTCCATCCGTATTCGGAGAAACCTTGGGGTTCAATACGGTCAGATCAATCCACCTGGTATTGTTTGAAAAATAAGGGTGCAGATTCCAGGCCGGACTGTTTTGGATGGTAAGGCCGTGAACGGTGATATTTTCGCAATGATTTAGGAAAATCATTCTTGGGCGGTATGCGCCTTCTGTCTTCAGGCGTCCGTCTCCCTCCCACCAGTTTTCAAAGCTGGCATTGCCGTCCAGAGTTCCGCCTCCGGTGATCACCACGTTATGTACGTTAATTCCCGTAATAATGGATGCAAAGCTGTCCAGCGGATTTCCCTCCCAGGACCCCAGGTTGTATTCTGAACTCTCATCATAGCTCTCAATCAGCCCCGGAAGGATGGGGAACTTGGAGCGCTCCGTATAGGCGGAAAGCACCGCTTCATCATCCAGTTCCAGAATCAGATCGCTTTTTAAAAACAGGGAGGATACTTTATAGATTCCCTTAGGTATCCACACCCGGCTGTTGGCCGGACAAGCGTTAATGGCCGCCTGAATGCAGATGGTGTCATCATGCTGCCCGTCCCCTCTGGCGCCGAATTTTCTCACATCCAGGGTTACAAATTCATATTCGGTAGAACATGTAACAACTTCCGATTCGTCCGTATCATTTTTGATCTGAATCTGATATTCCGTATCAGGCTTCAGCCCTTTAATCGTCTGAACCGCTTTTTTCGCATCCATATAGTGTTCGCCGTTAAGAAAGATCTGATAAGGCCGGTCTGTATAATAAATTCCCTGGTCTTTCAGTTCAATTGTCATTCTCCTGGCCGTCTTTAAAATAATATCAAATGAAATCATCCCATTAACCTCTCAATCCGCCGCTTTGGCAGCACTTTGATCCAATGAAGAACAGCCCGCATCTTTTCCATGAAGTTTCGCGTATTCTCCATATGCCATCAGCATAATTCCTGCACATTCATCTGTCAATCCTTCATGATCCGGCAGTGACTGCTCTGCTGCTTCCTGGTATTTTTCCGCAAGCAGAGCGCCCAGACGGCAGCCCTTTAAAACAGAGTAAACTGCATAGGGTGATGTTCTGTCATCAACCAGCTTCAAACCGGCTTTAAAATACTTCTCCGCATTTTTATAATGGTCAAATACCTCTTCTGAAATCAGGCTGCTGCTGTCTATTAATGCCATCAGATAGTAACCGGATGTTTCCTGATCCATGCCCGAGAGCTGCTCTGCAGCCATACGGTTTGCGTCTGACAGCTGTTTTTGAATCTGGTGATATCCCTCTTTCCCACGGAACTGATTCTCATATTCCAGTATGAAAGGTTCTGCCAGAAAGAGATTCTCTGTCCACGGACCTTCCAAAACCGCATCCTGCCGGCTCTCAATCCACTGCCACAGCCTGCAGGCCGTCTTCTTATAAACCTCTTCACCGGTTTCTCTGTACAATGGAAAAAGATGCCGTCCGCATCCCAAAACCGCGAAATTTATCATCCCGCTGTCCCGGTCTTTCAGATCCTGTACCAGCTGATCCATCGCATTTTTCACTGTCTCACGGCATCCTTCATGATTGTACGCTTCATACAGATTCCAAATTCCCGTTAACGCGAGGGCCGTCTTAGCGGTCCAGTCCCATCTTTCAGTCTGTTTCATCTTTTCTGCATAAGAGATTATTTCTTTTTCAGATAACATATTCCCGTCGTTTCCTCTCTGTTAAATGATTTCCTTCTAAAAACAAGGGGGAAATTCCCCCCTTGTCTTCCACCTGCCTTTACAGTGAAACCGCCTCAGCTCTTCTGTTCATTCAGCTAAATTAATACGATTTCTTTTCATTTACTTCATTAACGGAATCAATCAGGTACTCAGCCCATTCCTGTGTATCTTCTCCATCACTGATCGCTTCAAATACTTCATAATATACGCCTGTGCTGTCTTTTAAAGCGGAATCCTCGAAGTTTGGATCAAATGAGAAGTTGGCAACTTCCATAACAGCCTTGTTGGCTTCATAGGTAAGACCTTCTAATTTTCCGCTTTCTTCCAGAGTCTTATTGGCTTCTGAGTTAGCCAGCATACCTCTCTCTGTTCCAAGAATGGCGACGCCTTCCGGATCGGAAGTTAAAAATTCCACAAGCATAGCCGCTTCTTTTTTGTGCTTGCTGCTCTCTGTAACGGCGAAACACTGGGAAATCTTAGTAAGTCCTGCTTCATATTCGCCAATTCCTGTGATGAAATCTCCAAGAACAAATTCCTGACCCGGATCAAGAGCCTGTTCGAACTTAACCTGAGCGGAATCCCACTCATAAAATCCTGCGTATTTTCCTTCAATCCATCCCTGAGTCTTCTCAAGCACGTTGGAGCCAGAACCGATTAATGTTCCGATCGTTGGCATTACATGATTATCCTCCAAAGAACAGATCCAGTCAAGACCTTCTTTTACCTCTTCCAGGCTGTAGTTAACTTTTCCGTCTTCCACCCACTGTTTTCCGTATTTGGACTGCAGATAGTAGAGCATCAGAAGCATTCTCTCATAGCCGAACATGGCAATCGGATAGTAATCATCGCCTAAAGTCTCTTTAAATACAGTTCCTGCATTCATCAGGTCGTCAATGGTCTTAGGTGTTTCCAGACCTGCTTTTTCAAAGGTTGTCTTGTTCCAGAAGAAACATTTACCGGTAGTTCCGATCGGAAGGGCCTGCAGCTTATCCGCTACCACACACTGATCGAGAATCTTCTCCGGATAGTTCTGTAAAGAAATGATATCTTTATATTCGTTCAAATCCACAAATTTGGAACCGTCCGCTGAAAACTGATATAACCAGTTCCAGTTTACCTGCATTACATCAGGAGCCGTTCCTGCTACAAGCGCGGTGGAACACTTCTCTGCCCATCCGTCCCAGCTTGAGTATTCTGTATCCACTTTGATATTCGGGTATTTTGCTTCAAATGCTTTGATAGCTTCATTCGTTACTTCATGACGGCTGTCGCCTCCCCACCAGCTCATACGAATTGTAACTGCGTCGCCATTTTCCGCTGCCTCGCCGGAAGCCGCGGAAGAACCCTCTTCCTTACTTTCAGTTTTTGCTGCGGTGGTATCTGCGGCGGTATCTGCGGTGCCCGCACTTTTACCGGACGAACCACAGGCAGTTAATGAAGCAATCATAGACGCTGCCAGAACCATAGCTGTTGCACGTTTTAAAACTCTCATATACATCCTCCTCATAATTGGCCTTGGTTTTATTAACCTTGAGCTTACTATAAATCCTATGGGAGGATTTGTCAACAGTTTTTATATTATTTGTATGTATACACTAATATTATTTACATATTTTTAGCTATTTAGTACATTTTCTTCCCAATCTATCCTATAACAAAGAATGGCTGCGGCACAGATGAACTTCATCCATGCCGCAGCCATTCTATTATTTAGATTTCCTGATCCTCTTCACCGAAGTCCAGAACTTCATCGAAATCATCACTCTCTTCCGACAACATGATGTCATCATCAGAAAGCAGGATTTCATCATCCATAGTCACATCCGTATCCAGTTTCACATTACGGTATCTCTTCATACCGGTACCGGCCGGAATCAGTTTACCAATGATAACATTTTCCTTCAGACCGATCAGATTATCAACTTTACCGTTAATTGCGGCTTCCGTCAATACCTTCGTAGTCTCCTGGAAGGATGCAGCTGATAAGAAGGAGTCGGTTGCCAGGGATGCTTTTGTAATACCCAGCATAACCTGCTTACCTTCTGCAGGCTTTTTGCCCTCAGCGATCAGCTTCTCATTCATATCGTTATAATCAAGAACGTCCATAGATACGCCAGGCAGCACATCGCTGTCGCCGCTCTCTTCGATCTTGATCTTCTTTAACATCTGACGAACAATCATCTCAACGTGCTTATCATTGATCTCAACACCCTGAAGACGGTATACACGCTGAACTTCCTGAATCATGTAATCCTGAACGGCACGAACGCCTTTGATTTTAAGGATATCATGAGGGTTCACGCTACCTTCTGTCAGTTCATCACCGGCTTCCAGGATCTGCTCATCCACAACTTTAATTCTGGAACCATAAGGAATCAGATAAGTCTTGGTATTTCCTGTTTCAGGATCAGTTACCACGATTTCACGTTTCTTCTTTGTATCTTTAATGCTCACTACGCCGCCGAATTCAGCGATGATAGCAAGACCCTTTGGCTTACGCGCCTCAAAAAGCTCCTCGACACGGGGAAGACCCTGTGTGATATCGCCGCCGGCAACACCGCCGGTATGGAATGTACGCATGGTCAGCTGTGTACCAGGTTCACCGATGGACTGAGCTGCGATAATACCTACAGCCTCACCTACCTGCACGGCCTGGCCGGTCGCCATGTTGGCGCCGTAACACTTCGCACATACACCGATGTGGGATTTACAGGTCAGAACGGTACGGATCTTAACGCTGTCTCTTCCAAGCTTATTCAGCACCTTCATAACCGCTTCGGCACGTTTTGGCGTGCACATATGGTTTGCTTTTACTACCACTTCGCCGGTATCCGGATCAGTGATGGTTTCAGCGATATAACGGCCTGTAATACGCTCCTGAAGACCCTCGATTGTCTCCTGTCCGTCCATAAAGCCCTTGATCTCCATATACGGGATATCCTTGCCCTCACAGCAGTCCACTTCACGGATAATAAGATCCTGTGAAACGTCTACAAGACGACGGGTCAGATAACCGGAGTCGGCTGTACGCAGAGCTGTATCGGAAAGTCCTTTACGCGCTCCATGAGCGGAGATAAAGTACTCCAATACGTCAAGTCCTTCACGGAAGTTGGACTTGATAGGAAGTTCGATTGTGTGACCGGTTGTATCGGCCATCAATCCACGCATACCTGCCAGCTGTTTGATCTGCTTATCGGAACCACGGGCTCCGGAATCGGCCATCATGTAAATATTGTTATATTTATCAAGGCCTGTCAGAAGGTCATGGGTAAGCTGGTCATCCGTTACTTTCCATGTTTCAATAACTTCTTTATAACGCTCTTCCTCTGTGATAAGACCACGGCGGAAGTTCTTAGCGATTCTGTCTACCGTTGCCTGAGCATCTGCAATCAGCTGAGGTTTGCTCTCAGGTACGGTCATATCGGAAATGGATACGGTCATAGCCGCTTTGGTTGAATACTTGTAGCCGATGGCCTTGATATCATCCAAAGTTTCAGCGGTCTGGCTTGCGCCGTGAACGTTGATAACCTTCTCCAAAATCTGTTTTAACTGCTTTTTGCCAACGTGGAAATCCACTTCCAGCTTTAATTCATTGCCTTCAATGCTTCTGTCCACGAAACCAAGATCCTGAGGAACGATCTCATTGAAGATGAAACGTCCGATGGTGGACTCAACAGTTCCGGTCTTCACGGTTCCGTCGGCCATGGTCTTAGTTACTCTCGCCTTGATTCTGGAATGCAGGGTTGCAGCTCCGTTCTCATATGCGAGAATCGCTTCGTTTACGCTCTTAAAGATCATGCCTTCGCCCTTAACTCCAGGTCTTTCCTGGGTCAGGTAATAGATACCGAGCACCATATCCTGAGAAGGAACGGCAACCGGACCACCGTCGGAAGGTTTTAACAGGTTGTTCGGAGACAGCAGAAGGAAACGGCACTCTGCCTGAGCTTCTACGGAAAGAGGCAGATGGACAGCCATCTGGTCACCATCGAAGTCGGCGTTGAACGCAGTACATACAAGAGGATGCAGCTTAATCGCTTTACCTTCAACCAGGATCGGCTCAAATGCCTGGATACCAAGTCTGTGAAGGGTAGGCGCACGGTTTAACATAACCGGGTGCTCTTTGATAACATCTTCCAGCACATCCCAAACTTCAGGCTGAAGTCTTTCAACCATCTTTTTCGCATTTTTAATATTATGAGCGGTTCCGTTAGAAACCAGTTCTTTCATAACAAACGGCTTGAACAGCTCGATTGCCATCTCTTTCGGAAGGCCGCACTGATAGATCTTCAGTTCCGGTCCTACGACGATAACCGAACGTCCTGAATAGTCAACACGCTTTCCAAGAAGGTTCTGACGGAAACGGCCCTGTTTACCTTTCAGCATATCGGAAAGAGATTTTAACGCTCTGTTTCCAGGACCTGTAACAGGTCTTCCGCGTCTGCCGTTATCGATTAAAGCATCAACCGCTTCCTGAAGCATACGCTTCTCGTTGCGGACGATGATATCAGGAGCGCCTAATTCCAGCAGTCTTGCCAGACGGTTGTTCCTGTTGATAATTCTTCTGTATAAATCGTTCAAGTCGGAAGTGGCGAAACGGCCGCCGTCCAGCTGAACCATAGGGCGGATATCCGGAGGAATAACCGGAATCACGTTCATGATCATCCATTCAGGCTTATTGCCGGAGTTGCGGAATGCTTCCACAACTTCAAGTCTCTTGATAATTCTGGCTCTCTTCTGTCCGGTCGCATCCTTCAGGCCTTTTCTCAGTTCCATCGAATCCTTTTCCAGATCGATGGCCTTTAAAAGCTCCTGAATCGCTTCCGCACCCATTCCTACGCGGAATGTGCCGTAGCCGTTCTTCTCTGTCTCCTCACGGTATTCCTTCTCAGATAATACCTGCTTATACTGGAGGCTGGTCTTACCAGGGTCCAGAACCACATAGGATGCAAAGTACAGGACTTTCTCCAGTGTTCTTGGAGAAATGTCAAGAATAAGTCCCATTCTGCTGGGGATACCCTTGAAATACCAGATATGGGATACAGGAGCTGCCAATGCGATATGGCCCACACGTTCTCTACGAACGCTGGCTTTTGTTACTTCAACACCGCATCGGTCACAGATAACACCTTTATATCTGATCTTTTTATATTTACCACAGTGACATTCCCAGTCTTTACTCGGTCCAAAGATTCTTTCACAGAACAAACCGTCTTTCTCCGGTTTCAGTGTTCTGTAGTTAATCGTCTCAGGCTTCTTTACTTCACCATGGGACCACTCCAGAATCTTTTCAGGAGAAGCCAAACCGATTTTAATGGCATCAAATGTCATTGGCTGATAGGTGGTTTCATTTGTCTCAGGCATGAGCGTTACTCCCTTCTATTATTCTTCATCAGAGGCTTCATCATCCATGGAATCTTCCAGGTCAAACAATTCCTCTTCTTCCTCAAAATCATCTTCAACGTCTACTATTTCTTCGCCTTTAATCTCTTTCTGCTGGTAGCCGAAGTCACCGAAAGATTCCACTTCATCGCGGTTGAACGGTCTGTCTCCTTCGATGATGGAACGCAGGTCGGTATCACCGTAATCCACGCTTTCAGACATCTCAACTTCCGTATTGTCATCTCTGAGAACTCTTACATCCAGTCCGAGAGACTGAAGTTCTTTCAGAAGTACCTTAAATGATTCCGGAATACCAGGCTCAGGAATATTCTCGCCCTTGATAATAGCTTCATAAGTCTTAACACGGCCTACAACGTCATCCGACTTAACAGTAAGGATTTCCTGTAAGGTATAAGCAGCGCCATACGCCTCCAGAGCCCAAACCTCCATCTCACCGAAACGCTGTCCGCCGAACTGAGCTTTACCGCCCAAAGGCTGCTGTGTAACGAGTGAGTAAGGGCCTGTGGAACGGGCATGAATCTTATCATCTACCAGATGATGAAGTTTCAGGTAATGCATGTGTCCGATTGTTACGGCACTGTCGAAGTACTCTCCGGTACGTCCGTCACGAAGTCTTACTTTACCGTCACGGCTTAACGGAACGCCCTTCCATAATTCTCTGTGATCCAGATGAGATTCCAGATATTCCATCACATCCGGTTTCAGCAGATCTTTGTATTTTTCCTGGAATTCTTCCCATGACAGGTTAACATAATCATTAGCCACATCCAGGGTATCCATAATATCAATCTCGTTAGCGCCGTCGAATACAGGCGTAGCGATGTTAAAGCCAAGGGCTCTTGCAGCAAGACTCAGATGAATCTCCAGCACCTGACCGATGTTCATACGTGAAGGTACGCCCAATGGGTTCAATACAATGTCCAGAGGACGGCCATTCGGTAAGAACGGCATATCTTCAACAGGAAGCACGCGGGAAACAACACCCTTGTTACCATGACGTCCGGCCATCTTATCACCAACAGAGATCTTTCTCTTCTGAGCGATATAGATGCGTACCGTCTGGTTAACACCAGGTGACAGTTCATCTCCGTTTTCTCTTGTAAATACTTTGGCATCCACGATAATACCATAAGCGCCGTGAGGCACTTTCAGGGAAGTATCACGCACTTCTCTCGCTTTTTCACCGAAAATAGCGCGCAGAAGCCGTTCTTCTGCTGTAAGCTCTGTCTCTCCCTTAGGAGTTACTTTACCCACCAGAATATCTCCGGCACGTACTTCGGCGCCGATACGGATAATACCTCTTTCATCCAGATCTTTTAACGCGTCTTCACCGACACCAGGCACGTCACGGGTGATCTCTTCCGGCCCTAACTTGGTGTCACGGGCTTCTGCTTCATATTCTTCAATATGAACAGAGGTGTAAACATCTTCCTGAACCAGTCTTTCGCTCAGAAGTACCGCATCCTCGTAGTTATAACCTTCCCAGGTCATAAATCCGATCAGAGGGTTTTTACCGAGGGCGATCTCACCGTTCTGTGTGGATGGGCCGTCGGCAATTACTTCCCCAGCTTCCACGTGATCGCCTTTATAAACGATCGGCTTCTGGTTGTAGCAGTTGCTCTGGTTGCTTCTCTTGAATTTGGTCAGATGGTAAACATCTTTATTTCCATCAATATCTCTTTTAATAATAATTTCATTGGATGCGGAGCGCTCAACCACACCTGCATTTCTGGCAAGGACGCAGACACCGGAGTCAACCGCTGCTTTTGCTTCCATACCGGTACCTACTACAGGAGCTTCTGTGGTCAGAAGCGGAACGGCCTGACGCTGCATGTTGGAACCCATCAGCGCACGGTTCGCATCATCGTTCTCCAGGAAAGGAATCATGGATGTAGCTACTGAGAATACCATCTTAGGAGAAACGTCCATTAAATCGATATTCTTTTTCTGGAATTCGGAAGTCTCCTCGCGGAAACGTCCGGAAACGTTGTTATGAATGAAATGTCCGTCTTCTTTCAACGGCTCATTCGCCTGTGCAACTACGAAGTTATCTTCTTCATCTGCTGTCAGATAAACAACCTCATCCGTTACGATCGGGTTCTCAGGATCTGTTTTATCCACCACGCGGTAAGGCGCTTCGATAAATCCGTATTCATTCACCCGGGCATACGTAGCCAGGGAGTTGATCAGACCGATGTTAGGACCTTCAGGCGTCTCGATCGGGCACATACGTCCATAATGGGTGTAGTGTACATCTCGTACCTCGAATCCGGCACGGTCTCTGGAAAGACCGCCAGGTCCCAATGCGGAAAGACGTCTCTTATGGGTCAGCTCAGCCAGCGGGTTGTTCTGATCCATGAACTGTGACAGCTGGGAACTTCCGAAGAATTCTTTAACAGCTGCTGTTACAGGTTTGATGTTGATTAAGGACTGCGGTGTAATACCGTCCATATCCTGAGTTGTCATTCTTTCACGAACAACACGCTCCATACGGGAAAGTCCGATTCTGTACTGGTTCTGAAGAAGTTCGCCCACAGCGCGGATACGTCTGTTGCCCAAATGGTCGATATCGTCAGCATTGCCGATCTCTTCTTCCAGATGCATATTATAGTTAATAGAAGCGATAATATCTTCTTTTGTGATGTGCTTAGGAATCAATTCATGGATGTTCTTTCTGACCGCTTCCTTGAGTTCTTCTTCACTTCCAGCTTCTGACAGAATATTCTGAAGCACAGGATAAAATACTAACTCTGAAACGCCAACCTCTGCCGGATCAAAATCAACGTATGCAGCCAGGTCAACCATCATGTTGGAAAGAACCTTCTGATTGCGGGTAATACCCTGAATCATAACAAACGGAACCGCCGCGTTCTGAATCTCTGTAGCCAGAACCTTGTCAACCGTTGTCCCAGCTTCAGCCAGAATCTCGCCTGTAGACAAGTCAACCACATCCTCTGCCAGTGTCTGACCTGTGATTCTGTTCTTTAAATGAAGCTTTTTATTGAATTTATATCTTCCTACTTTTGCTAAATCGTATCTTCTCGGGTCAAAGAACATACTATTTAATAAACTCTCTGCACTATCAACGGATAAAGGCTCGCCCGGACGAATCTTTTTATATAATTCCAGCAGACCATCCTGGTAATTATCGGAAGTATCCTTACCAAAGCTGGCCAGCAATTTTGGTTCTTCACCAAATAAGTCGATAATCTCGGCATTCGTTCCGTAACCAAGCGCACGGATCAGCACGGTAACCGGAACCTTTCTTGTTCTGTCGACACGGACATAAAAAATGTCATTGGAGTCGGTTTCGTATTCCAGCCATGCTCCACGGTTAGGAATTACCGTACAGGTATATAATTCCTTACCAATCTTATCATGTCCTATGCCGTAATATATTCCTGGGGAACGTACCAACTGGCTAACAATAACACGTTCAGCGCCGTTAATTACGAAAGAACCTGTATCCGTCATAAGTGGGAGATCACCCATGAAGATTTCATGTTCATTAATCTCATCTTTATCTTTATTGCAAAGTCTTACTCTTACTTTTAAAGGCGCTGCATAAGTTGCGTCGCGCTCCTTACACTCTTCGATTGTATATTTGATATCATCTTTACATAATGTAAAGTCAACAAACTCCAAGCTCAGATGACCTGCAAAGTCGGCGATTGGAGAGATGTCTTCAAAGACTTCCTTCAATCCTTCATCAAGGAACCACTGATAGGAATCTTTCTGAATCTCAATCAGGTTTGGCATCTCAAGAACTTCTTTCTGTCTTGAGTAGCTCATTCTTAAGCTCTTCCCGGCTTTAACGGGACGCATTCTGCTTTTCTCCATTGACGTTTCACCCCTGTTTTCTATTCTAATTTTGGGCACACTGCTCCCGTAGAGCACATGAGGCCACAATAGTGCACATTCCATCTTAACATAGCGTTGTCAAGGTGTCAAGGATTTTTTGCTTGCTTTTTCCATTAAACAATGATATACTATTCCAGATAGGCGCACTTATTTTTAATAAGTAAGTAGATGTGCTTATTAAAAGAACTATTGGAGGTATTCCCCATGGGAGGATTTTTAAACGTTTTGGTCGTAATTTTGCTCATTGTAGCTATCGCACTCGTCGTACTTTATTTTCTTGGGCGAAAATTGGAAAAGCGTCAGGTTGAACAGCAGTCAGCTTTAGAAGCGGCGGCACAGACAGTTTCTATGCTTGTCATCGACAAAAAACGCATGAAACTAAAAGAAGCCGGTCTTCCAAAAATCGTATATGAGCAGACTCCAAAGTATATGCGCTGGGCAAAGGTTCCCGTTGTTAAAGCTAAGGTTGGACCTAAGGTTATGACCATGATGGCTGACGAGAAGGTATTTGCCGTACTTCCGGTTAAAACTGAAGTTAAAGTGGTTGTCAGCGGCATCTACATAACAGAGATTAAGAGCGTCCGCGGCGGAGCAATTCCGGCGGTGCCTAAAAAGAAGAAATTCCTGGATAGATTTAAAAGAGAAAAAAAGAATAACAAATAATCGGACATGCACAAGGTGCTGCCGGAGAATAAAACTCAATTCTCCGACAGCACCTTTTTTATCATCCTATAGTTTTTCAAAATCGCTGGCCCCATGCTTACATATCGGGCAGATAAAATCTGCCGGCAGCTCATCGCCTTCATATATGTAACCACATATCAGGCAGCGGTACCCTTTCTTTTTCTCATCTTTTGCTTCCGGCTTCGGTTTGATATTTTCCTGATAATAGGTATACGTCACCGACGGAACATCGTTTAACACTTCGGCCGCAGTCACGTCGGCGATAAACATGGTGTGGGTTCCCAGATCCAGTTCCTGTATCACTTTTCCCGACAGATAGGCGTTAGCCGGGCCTGTGAGATAGCAGATTCCATTATCCGACCGCTCCGCTCCCTCATATCCGTCGAATTTATCCACATTTTTTCCGCTTTGGAAGCCGAAATGGCGGAATACGTCGAACGGAGCTTCCGTCGTCAGCACAGAAAGGTTGAATTCTCCTGTTTTGTGAATCATATCGTGTGTATAGTTCTGCTTGTTCACCGTAACGGATATCCGGTTCGGCGTTGTCGTGACCTGAATCGCGGTGTTGATGATGCAGCCGTTATCTTTGCTGCCGTCTTTTGCTGTCAGTACGTAAAGACCATATCCCAATTTAAACATTGCCCTGTTGTCCATTTCCGACTCCTCTCCTTGCATACATGTGATAGTGATAGTTATACTCATTATTATATTCTAATATTCGGAAAACATCCAGCAGGGTTTTATGTTTTGTATATAAAAGATTATCCCTTCACTCCTGTAGACGCAATTCCCTCCACAAAATACTTCTGGAGCGACAGAAAGATAATTAAAACCGGAATCAGGGAAAGCACGGACGCCGCCATGATCATACCATATTCCTGGGTATAATCATCCATGAAAACGCGAAGCCCGATTTGAATCGTTTTTTTCGTCTTGGTGGTCAGATATATATACGGGCCCAGGAAATCGTTCCACGTATTAACAAATGTGAATATGGCCAAGGTAGACAATGCAGGCTTTGATAATGGAAGCATAATTTTTGCATATATCTTATATTCGCTCATCCCGTCGATGCGGGCCGCTTCACACAATTCATCAGGGATGCTCATATAGAACTGTCTCATCAGAAATACCCCAAATGCTGTAAATGCATGCAGAATAATAATTGCAAGATGGGTATTATTCAGATGGATACTTCTCATCATAATAAATTGAGGAACCATGTATACCTGCCACGGCACCGCTATCGTGCCGATATAAGCCAGAAACAGCCTGTCCCTGTTTTTAAATTCCAGTTTTGCAAATGCATAGGCCGCAAAACTGCTGGTAAACAACTGAATCAGCGTTGTGCATATGGTGATCTTTCCCGTGTTAACCGTGTAAGTTAAGAGCGGTATTCTCTTCCATATATCTATGTAATTGTGCCATTGAGGAACAGTTGGAACCCATTGGATCGGTACGGTGAGAACATCTTTATCCAATTTTAATGAGGAAGAAAACATCCAGAAAAATGGGATCAAAAAAAGCATGGAAAAGAGAGCTAACCCGGTATATAAACATACATTTTTTCTAACTGCCCGCATAATTTTTCTCTCCTTTAAACTGAACCAGAGTAACAAAAAGCACCAGCGCAAACAGCACCACCGCTATGGCGCTTGCATATCCAAACTGGCTGTTCCCGAATGCAATGTCGTAGATATGGTAAACCAGCACCAGGGTTTCCGTTCCCGGCCCTCCTTCTGTAATCAGCAGCACTCTGTCATATATCTTAAATCCATTGATTGTCAGCATAATAATAATGAAGAAAGTGGTCGGTTTTAACTGCGGCCATGTTATGTAACGAAACTTCTGCATGCCGCCCGCTCCGTCAAGGCTGGCAGCCTCGTAAAGTTCCCCGGAAATCCCCTGCAATCCCGCCAGATAGATGACCATATAATATCCCATATCCTTCCAAATACTGAACGTTACGATGGTAAACATAGCCCATCTCCGGTCGGCGGCCCATTTAGGCAGATTCTGAACGCCGAACGAATTTAATATGATGTTTATCAGCCCGGCTCCCGGGCTGAATATGATGTTCCAGACTGCGGCACAGGCTACAAGCGATGCAACATAGGGAAAAAATGCGACGGTACGGAATATTTCTCTCCCTTTAATTTTAGAGTTCAGAAGCATCGCTAAGCCTAACGCTGTTATCATGGTAAACGGAACTACAGAAGCCGTGTATACAATCGTGTTTTTCAATGCGGCCCAAAACCTGGTATCCGAACCCATTTTAATGAAATTTGCAAAACCGACAAATTCAATCGGATTATTGCCATCCCAGGAATGAAAGGCCAATACAAACGCGAATAACACGGGGCCCAAAGTGAAAATTGAAAATCCGATGAAATTGGGGGCTATGAATGAGTAGGCCACCAAATTCCTCTTTGTTTTTTTGCTTAACTGTTTCATATAATCCCCCCTTTTCATCCCGCCAACCGTTTATTTTATTAATTTTCCCACTTCATCATTCATATAGGCTATTCCCTCGTCCACAGTCATTGCACCAGTCATAATATAATCATGTCCCGTATTCAGTACCTGATCTATTTCCGGGCAATTTTCTCCGATAGGCGTTTCAAGATAAATCTTTTTGACTCCTAAAATGGCTTCTTTGCTCTGCTCATCCACAGGAAATCCTTCCACTGAAAATATTACATCCATGGCGTCGTCCGACATGGCTCCCGGCATGTAACCCTTTTCAGCCACCAGCTTAGCGCCTTCAGGGCCTCCGGCAAACCGCACGAAATCTTCGGCCGCTTCCGCATTTTTAGAAGATTTCACCACCGATACGCCTACAAAGTTGCCCAGCGTATTACCCGGCTCTCCCCCCTCTTTATGAGGATAAGCGGCCACCGCCCATTCACCCAAATCCGGATACTGGCCCTCGTCGATTCTGGTTATCAGCGTACCGATGGCCCATGTTCCCATAAGCATCGTTCCAACATTGCCCTGTCCAAACGCTCCCATATAGTGAAGGCCGCTGGTCTTTAAAGTGGAATAATCCATGCACACCTTATTATTTTGCTGGTTCAGAACCATTTCATAATACGGTTTCATATAGTCATAGTCTCCGTCCAGACTGTTCCTTCCCTCTCCTACAGCCGCCATGCCCTGAACACAGAAATTCCATGTGTGATAATGGGAACCATATGTTTCGGAGCCGAATGTGGTATCGGTCAGCTTCTTTGCCATTTCGTCATATTCTTCGAACGTCATATCGTTAGTAGGATAAGGCACTCCGGCTTTATCAAAAACTCCCTTATTATAAAACATTACGTAAAAATCACTTCTCAGTGGAAGCGTATAGTACTGATCCTGCCATGTCAGAGACTTTAACGTTTCTCCATAAACCGCTTCTTCAATTTTATCTTTATCCAGTTCCTTTAAAATTCCTTTTGAAATCAAACTGATATAGCTTCCGCTGTCCTTAATTGCCACAATGTCAAACGGCGAATCATTACCCGCCAGCTGGGTTGCCAGCGCAGTTGAATAATCGGTGGCTCCCAAATCCACCAGTTCTATGGAAATATCAGGATTTTGCTTCATATATTCTTCTGCTATCGGCCGCCAATATGGCTGGGTATCCGCAGACCATACGGCCCATTTTAATTCTGTTTTCTGTCCTTCTGATTTTCCATTGTCTTTCTGGCTTTCACCGACAGATACGGTCTCCTCTGCTTTTGAAACATCACTGCTCTTTGGAACCTCCTTCGCCGGGCTGCACCCCGAAAGAGATTGTATTACCATAACCGCAGCAAGAAGCAATGACAATTTTTTCCTTTGTTTCTTCATAATATCCACCTCCGCTTTCTTTCTGATAATTATATTGTAACTGTTATATAAATGTAATTACATATCATTTTCCGCCGGCTTTTTTCCATATCCACCTGACTTTTTTGCAATTTTACACTTTTTAACTGGAAACATATACAATTCAATGAGACCTTGCTCCCCACGTTGACATGCCATAAACACTTTAGTATGATTAAAAATATAAAAGCTAAGATTTTCTATAAAGGGTATGGGTACTATGAATGATAAAAAAGCGTTTAAAAGCATTAAGAAAAGACTTCTCTGGATCACCACATTTTTTACATTGTCGGTGGCCTTATTAACTTCAACTTACTGTTATTTTTCTTATCAGTCAATCCTTTATGACAGCCTGAAACAGTCCACGGAATACAGTCTTCAGCTCCTTGCCGAAACGATCCAATACGATTTGAATAACGCCATGGCGCTGGCTGATTTCTGCACCTCTAACGGCACCATAAATTCTTATCTGAAGTCCTCCAACAAGGGGCAGGATAACACAGTTTCTCTGGCTAACCACGCCTGGCAGCGCCTGCAGGAAGAATATCTGGGCAACAGCAGTTCCATCTATCTGAACCGGGTGATCGTATCCGATCTGAATAACAATTATATACAGATCTCTCCGTCTGTGATCTACCAAAATTTACCATGCGCCGAGCTCATAAAAGAACAGCCTTTTTTTGATAAACTTTACGCTTCCGACACTCACATTCAGACCGGTTTTATTCAGGACCCCATCACTCCGTTCTCCCCCAATAATCTTGTTCTCCCCATAGTCCGCCCGATTTACTCTGTCTATGGCAAAGAGATCTCAGGATGGTGCTATCTTGCAATTTCCCCCGGCATTTTTACAAACCGTTTAAAAAGCTATAATCTTCCGTCGGACAGCAAACTTTACATCACGTTAGGCGATAAAACGTACATTTGGGAGAATAATGAACTGACTGACAGCGGTATTGCCGATTTTACCGCCCCTGCATCTGCAAAAAAAGAAGGGAGCCATTTTCAAAATCTGGTTTCCTATGAATCTCCAAACAGCAGCTGGTATATCAGCCAATCCGTTTCACATACGGCATTGTCAAAGCAAACCTTAATTTATATGTCTTCCCTTTTATTGATTGTCGGTATTGTAATATCTTTGGGACTGGCATTTACGTTTTACATCCACCATTCCATCAATATGCCCTTGCGCAGGCTGCAGAAAAAGTTGTCCTCTGTCTCTTCCGGTGATTTTACTTCTGATCCTAATATCGAATGGAATAATGAATTGGGAGAGATCGGAAGGGGCATAAATTCTATGGGGAATGACATCTCCCATCTGATTCAATCCAGAATGAAAGATCAGGAGAAAAAATATGAACTGGAATATGAAATTCTCCAAAATCAGGTGAACCCTCATTTTCTGTATAATACGCTGAATTCTATCATATGGATGGCGGCGGCTCAAGGTTCCAACGGCATTGTCGATATGGCCACGTCGTTATCTCTCCTTCTGAAGTCAATCTCCAAAAAATCGGCTCAGATGCACACTCTGCGCGAAGAATTAGACTTGCTTCATCACTATTTTCTTATTCAAAAGTACCGTTACGGAGGCGGCCTGTCCCTGACCTGCACAGTGGAAAGCGAGGATCTTTACGACTGCATGGTCCTTAAATTCATCCTTCAGATCGTTGTGGAAAATGCCATCTTCCACGGAATCGAGCCAAAAGGGTCCCACGGCCTGATCCAAATCACCATTGGACATATGAATGGAAATAAGGACCTTTTCATCTCAGTCACCGACGACGGCATCGGCATGACAGAATCCCAAATCCATGACGCCCTTAACAGCGAACCTGATTCATCAGATCTGTTTCGAAAAATCGGAATTAACAATATTCAAAAAAGAATCCAATACGCCTATGGCCCCGACTACGGAATTGCCATCAAAAGCAGTCCCGGCAGTTACACTACGGTAATAATTACGCTTCCCTGCCAAAGAAAGGAGGATACCGGTCTTGTATAAAGTCTTAATTGCAGATGACGAACCATTAGTTCAAATTGGCCTTCAATCCATGTTAACATGGGCGGATTATCATATTTCCGTATGCGGAAATGCTTCCAACGGAAAACAGGCTTTAGAAATGATACGGTCCCTTCACCCGGACATTGTGATTACAGATATCAAAATGCCCATAATGAACGGACTGGAACTGATGGAAGCATGCCAGGATCTCCCTGATCCGCTCCCTGAGTTCATTATCTTAACCTGCTATGAAGATTTTCCCTATATTAAAAAAGCCCTGGAATATCAGGCGGTCGACTACATTATTAAATTAGGCCTGAAGCCTCAGGAATTAAGTCTGGCGGTCGAACGCGCTCTGAAAAAAGTTGAAGCACGAAATGCATCGGCCTCTTTCGAACACCCGGAAAATTATATGGTTATCCAAAATTACAAGGATAAATTCATTCTTAAACTGCTTCACAGCCTTTTTGACAGTACAGAACAGTTCACCCTTCAGGCAAACGAGTTAGACCTCTCTTTCCATGCGGATAAATATGCTGCTTCCTATTGCCTGATCTCCGACTGCCCTCCGATTTCTATGGAAAATGACCAATATGTGATTTTATTTAATAACACATTTTCCATGCTGTCAAACATATTGACCAAATACATTCCCTTTCACATCGTTTCACTGGATATGAAGCACTTTTGTATCTTATTTGAATTTTATGAAAACTCGCCTTATTATGATCTGCAGGCCTTTTCGGACATACTTAGGGAAACATTTGACATGGTTCACAATTATTTTAACGTCACGATTCTCTGCGCAGTGGGCGGATACAAAGATGACATTCATCTTATCTCCGATTCCTACCAGGAAGCCTGCCAGCTTCTTCCAATGTGCACGAAAGCGGAGCCGATTCAGTTTTTCCCCAATCAGCTGACAGAAACTATTCCGTCCCTTAAAAATACGTTTAATATTACTATTTTAAAAGAAGACATCCGCAGAGCCTTTGAAGAGTATGATATGTCCTCCTTCCAACATATAACCAGCTCCATCAGCGCCCTGTTCCGCGCCCATCCTTCCAGCTACATTCAAGCCATGGACGTCACCTCCAATATCCTGCACCTGTGCCTCACCATGATTCCTGAAAGCGAAAAATATCTGGCTGAAAAGTTTTCTCAATACCACGATTCTTACCGCTCTTTATATAATCAGAAAAGCACAGAGCAGGTTATGGACTGGCTGGACCTTTTCAGCCAATCCGTTATGGAATTCTATCAAAGCCAATACAAGGGACTGAAAAACACCTTAATTCAAAATATCATGCAGTATATTGAAAACCATATAACGGAAAAGCTGGTTTTAAATGATGTGGCCGCTATTTTTTCAATCAGCCCCAATTACCTGGGACATCTGTTTAAAAAGACCACTTCTATGGGCTTCAACGAATATGTTACACAGGCAAAAATCTCAAAAGCCAAATACCTGATGTTCCACACAGACCAAAAAATATACGAAATAGCTACTCAGCTTGGATTCGAAAATTCCTTTTATTTCAGCAGAGTCTTCAAAAAAATTGAAGGCTGCTCCCCACGGCAGTATCTTCAGAATCAATCGTCTGATAATGGTTCCGGGGGCTGATTTTACGCCCCCGCTGCCCCGTCAGCTAATAGTTTTAAATCTAATCCTTACTAGATTGAATGAGTTTATTTCTTTATGACGAAATCATATGCGGTTTCTGCTTCTCCTGCTTGCAGTACATAATCAATCAGATATGCGGTTTCAACCTGTTTCATGTCCATTTTACAGATACTGAGTCTGGGCCTGAACTGGTTTTCGGTAATTGTTATGGATGCCTCCTGATTTATGCACTCGATCTTCCAGTTCCCAATGCTCACGCTGTGATTCACAATTACAGGAGGAATCCGCGTGATAAAACGCTCCTTAATTTCTCCTGCCACGCCATTAACAGTATCTCTCAGGCAGATGCCTTCGCTCTCCAACCGGAACGTCCGTATCAGTTTCCCACAAATACCATGTTGGTAAGCCCCGGTTATATCCAGACTCAGCCCCTCTTCATCCGCTTTCAATAATTCTGAAAAATGTTCTCCTCCCCGCTCCTGAACGGTTTCTCCCAAAATCGGAACGCTGTGCCCGGCTGAGGAAGCGCACAGATTCTCATAACGTTTCTCTCCAAAATAATCCCCGTCATATTCAGGCCATCCCAGGTCATCCAATATAAATGTTCCGTCATCATAGATAATAAAGGAACCTAAATCATTGTGATTATGGGGTTCGTTATTTCTGCCGCCCTTAGCCGCAAACCAATAATTTTCCATCTTTTTTAAATACCATTGGGACTGATAAAATATGTTTGTTTTATTTTTTGCGCAGGCTTTATCCATACATGGATCATACCAGTAAAAGTCTCTGATAAAATCTGCAAACCGATGTCTGATATCGTCGTCGAACATCGCCGCATACATTTCGTCCGGAATCTCCGCCTCCTCATATTCCCTTGCCAGGAAATGCACAAGCCCTATATGGAAATTATAATTATGAGGGGCGTCTGCAAAGGGAACCACCACATTTTTCTCTAAAAATATCTTCTGACGGAACAGGGCGATTTGTTTTACCTTCTCCAGTTTAAAAAGATCCTTCTCTCCTCCCGTATATTCCCTGAGCATTTCAGCAAAATAGCAGAAATATCCAAATCCGTATCCCCAGTACAATGCTCCCTCAAGACAGCATCCGTCATCCTGATAGCTTCCTATAAAATC
Source organism: Clostridium sp. chh4-2 (assembly GCF_002899675.1). Classification (GTDB taxonomy): domain Bacteria; phylum Bacillota; class Clostridia; order Lachnospirales; family Lachnospiraceae; genus CHH4-2. Next base: position 89,072 of record NZ_PKUU01000006.1, read on the forward strand.
TTCCATGGAGCGCATGACTTTATCCTCTATCCGCATAAAATCCTGGCGGCTTCCGCAATACATTACTGCCATCCCTATGCATCCGGCGCATACTGCGGACCAATTGTCTTTATGAAATGTTATATTTTTCTCTGTGTATGGAACGATCAAACGTCTGTACACCTCCGACCTGACGCGTTCCCGAACCATCGAGGAGATCCGGTCCGCCATCAGACAGCAGATTTCACAAAGCGCCAAACCTGTTTCTGACGCAAACAAATCCACAGTAACGCTGCTCTCCTGAAGATCCTTTTCGTCTTTTATATGGGCGGGAAATGCCCATGTAAATTCATTGCAGACCGCCCATATAATATCTTCCAGCCCTTTGATCCAGCATTCATCCTTTGAGTACAATGCCATAGCGGCATATACATTCAGTCTCCGCCGGTGTCCGATATAACAAGCTTCATATTCCACCCTGCTTCCTGTCTCAAAATAAATTTTATATTTAGAAAAGGGCAGTTCTGAGATTTCTTCTTTTTGATAGATTGCCGCTGCTTTTTCAATTAGACCCATCATTTTTTCATTGCGCGGATTGCAGGGGATTACAGGTGAAAAATGGTTATACATAGCAACACTCCTCTTTTAATGTTTTATAGCACCATTATACTGTCAGATGCCTGCAATCAACATAGACGATTCCGCCTATAATCTATACATTTCCACTGATATAGGAAAGGGTCCCGCTGGCGGGATTCCCCGCCTGCGGCGGGTCACCTCAGCGGCATTATACCTTACCGCCGCAGTGCGCTCCTGCCCGGAGGGCTTTTTATATCATAGGAGCATTTTCCTATGATACAAAAAACCGGATGGTCCTGAATCCAGGACCATCCGGTTCTCTTTTATGATAAGCAGATCTCAGCCTTGCTCTTCGACTGCACATCCACTACAATATTGCATTCCGACACATGTTCATAATTGATATCAAGGGAATAGTCCACCCGGACCTTTAACTTATCTTCACTTTCATCAATTGAAATATGGTTTGTGTTGATTCCTACCATCATATCTCCATATGGAGTTGCGTAGCAGGCGATATTCTTTTTCGCCTCTTCAAACACCATATGCACATTGGCAACGCCCTTCTTCATAATATCCAAACATCCGGGATGAATTCTTATGGTATTTCTAACCGTACCGTCGAACCCTTCCATCACTTCATCATACATGATATAATGCTTACCATTTTTCAGGAAATAGTCTCCTGTGGTGATCATCTCCACATCGCTGTTGTCTCCGTCAGCGATCTGTATTCCACTTATACTGATTAATACATCCTTCGTCATGTTAATACTCCTCTATATTAATCTGCTTTGTCTCTTTTACCTGGTCCGGCAGAATGGCCGTGGCAAATCTTGTAAATTTATCCGCAAGGTCGCTGACAAAAAAACGGTACTGGTCCTCCGCATCAGCCGTTTGTGAGCAGATTAAATCCTCATCCATAAGCAGTTGTTTCAATTCAAGCGCTGTTTCATAGGCCGGATTCACTAATGTCACACTTTCCCCCATCAGCCTTCCAACAGTAGACCTGAGGAGCGGATAATGAGTGCAGCCCAAAACTAATGTATCGATGTATTTCCCCTTCAATTCACTCAGATAACGGGAAGCGATCTCATCGGTTACGGAATCGTGCAGAAGGCCTTCTTCTACCAAAGGCACCAGCAGCGGACAGGATTTCTCCGTAACCTCGATATCCGCTTTCATCCGTTTCATCGTCTCTCCATAGATGCCGCTGTTGACGGTTCCTTCCGTTCCGATCACCCCGATTTTGCCGTTCTTGGTGGCATTGACCGCCGTCTTGGCCCCCGCATTGATCACGCCGATGATGGGGATATCCAGGTTCCGGCTCACCTCTTCAAGAGCATAGGAGCTGGCCGTATTGCAGGCAATCACAATGGCCTTCACACCCTGAGTCCGCAAAAAGCGGATGATCTGATGGGAATACCGGATAATTGTCTCCTTTGATTTGCTTCCATATGGTAGGCGGGCCGTATCTCCAAAATAAACAATCCGTTCTTCCGGCATCTGCCGGACAATCTCTCTTACCACAGTAAGTCCGCCTACACCGGAGTCAAATACTCCGATCGGTGCATTTCTGTCCATATCACACACTCTCCCTGACCTCTTACTGTTTTCTTTCAAATGCATGGTCAATCAGCTCTTTAATCAGCTGTTTTTTCGAGATACCTCTGGCCTCCCACAGCATCGGATACATGCTGATCGCAGTGAATCCCGGCATGGTGTTGATCTCATTAAAGACAACTTCCCCGTCCTCTTTTACGAAGAAATCAACACGTGACAAACCATATCCGTCTACTGCCTGGAAAATGGCTTTGGCAATCTCAGGAATTTTCACTGCAGCATCGCCGGGAAGTTCCGGATCAGTAACGGTTCTGGATTCCGCATTGTTGTATTTGGCATCAAAATCATAGAAATCGGCTGCTGCCAGGATTTCTCCAACGCCGGATGCCTTTACAGGAACGGTTCCGCCTCCGAAGACAGCGCATTCCACTTCATGACCGATGATCATCTCTTCCACCAATATCTTGCGGTCATGTTTCGCCGCTTCTAAAAGTCCGGCTGCCAGTTCCTCTCTGTTTGACGCCTTGCTCACCCCCTTGGAAGAGCCTGCGTTGGACGGCTTTACGAATACAGGATAGCTGAATTTGGCTTCCACGCGGTTTAAAACCGCATCCATATCATCCAGCTGGTATTTCATTACAGGCACATAATCCGCCTGCTTTACTCCAAGATCGTCCACAATGATCTTGGTATATAACTTATCCATGGATACTGCCGATGCCAGAACACCGCAGCCCACATATGGAATCCGGGCCAGTTCCAAGAGCCCCTGGATGGTTCCGTCTTCTCCGTACAATCCATGGAGCACAGGAAATACCACATCCACATGGATCTTCTCCACATCTTCTCCATCGGTTAATATCACACACTGCTCCGTAGCGTCGGGAGAAAGAACGGCTCCGATCCGGCTGTCCCTCCATGCTCCGCTTCGGATATCTTCTAAGCTTTCAACCTTCAGCCAGTTTCCATCCTCTGTAATTCCGATCAGCATCTTTTCAAATGCTGTTTCATCTATCTGTTCAATGATATTGGCTGCTGACATACAAGAAACACTATGCTCTGATGACTGTCCGCCAAAAATTACCGCTATCATGCGTTTTTCCATCTTATCTATACACCTTTCTTCCCTTTTTGGGGCTCAATATCCACTCCGGACACAATACTTGTCGGTTAATTCGGCAGTCTCTGCCTGCTTCAAACTCTCCGTCCGGCACTGCAGAAAAATAAATACATTTATCAGGTTTACATTATAACACAAGCGTCAATAATTACCAATAGGATCATGAAAAAAGGAGGATTAAATCATGAAATACAGAAAAATGCTGATCGCTTCTATCAGCCTGGGCCTGATGGTATTTTTACTGGCCATGAACGGTTACAGGCAAAACGGAGAACACCTGGCATCCAGAATTGCGCCGGAAATCATGCGCTTTCACGTGAGGGCCAACAGCGACAGCAAAAAGGACCAGGAATTAAAATTACAGGTCCGGGATTATCTTCTTAATACTATCTATGAGAATTTAGGCAGTTCTGCCAGCAAATCGGACATAAAAAATTACATTTTGCAGAAAAAGACAGATTTAGAGATGCTTTCTGATACATTTATTGAAGAGCAGGGCTTTGATTATAAAACAACAATCCAGGTTTCCAAACAGTATTTCCCCGAAAAAACTTATGGAGATATGACGTTTCCCAATGGAAACTACGAAGCCGTGACCGTGGACATCGGAAGCGGGAAAGGGCATAACTGGTGGTGTGTGCTGTACCCGCCGCTTTGTTTTACGGACGCGGTATATGCTGAGGTGCCGGATTCTTCTAAAGATACGCTGGAACATCTGCTGGCGCCGGAGGATTATTCGGAATTGGTGAAGGGGGACGTGAAGGTGAAATTCAAGCTGCTGGAATTATTGGGTATTGGAGCTTAAATTTAAACATTTTATGTGAAACCTTAAGGCATTTCGGAAAATGCCTTCACGTTTTACTTTAATCCTCAAGGCATTTTCGAAAATGCCTTCACGCCTTACTTTAATAACAACCGACCAGAAAGAAGGAGACCCCCATACGACGCAGCAGAAGTAAAATATCCACACCCCCATTTTCCTTCCGTCTGCCTGGTTTCTCCTTCTTTCCGTCGTTCTTAGTCTTTCCGCTCCCAATATCTCATTCCAAATATTTACTTCAAAAGCCGCCCCACATCCAACAGTCCCCACCCCTGCCGGTTCCTTGGAAGTCCCATATCCACCGCGCGCTCTCTCAGCATCAATTTTACATCCCTATTGTTCATATATGGATATTTTTCCAGCAAGAGGGCAATGGCTCCGGATACAAGAGGGGTGGACATGCTGGTTCCGCTCTTTACCGCATACCGCCCGGCTATATTGGAACAGCTTACAATGCCGGAACCGGGAGCTACAATATCCGGTTTGCAGATGCAGGCGCTGGTAGGGCCTCTTCCGGAATAATCCACCATTCGGCTGCCCATCACATTTACTTCCTTATCATCATCAGAACAGCCGACTGTTATCACTTTCCGGCTAATTCCTGGAGTGGTGATTGTCATTGGTTTGGGTCCTTGGTTTCCGGCGGCAACGACCACTACAAGACCATCATCCCATGCTGCATTGACGGCTTTGACCAATGCAGAGTTTTCATTCATTCCTTTTCGGTTATAGGAACCTACGGAAATATTGACTATTCTGATTCCCAATTCTTCTTTGTGATAGCGGATCCAGTTCAGACCGGCCATCACGTCGGAAGCAAATCCATTGCCTTTATCATCCAGCACCTTAACTGCAATCAAATTACATTCCGGAGCAACTCCCTGATAGCGGCCGTCGGAAGCCGTTCCGCTTCCGCCAATAATCGCGGATATATGGGTTCCATGGCCATTATCATCATAGGCATGTTTCTTCTTCTGTACCATATCTGCAAACGCAATGATTCTGTTATCAAAATCGACATGCGGAAATATACCTGTGTCCAATACGGCTACGCCCACCCCTTTTCCGGTATAACCGGCGTGGTAGGCTTCGCCGCAATGAATCCATGTTTTTACTTGATTCACATTATAACCTTTTTCCCTTTTTTATTAAGATATGTAATCTTTTTCCGCTGGGAACCCGGTCCATCGATTTCCGGCTTGTAAAAACGGATACTCCGATACAGATTTTGAGTAAAAAATAAGAAAATGCGCCAAAGGGCGGCACTCACAATACAGCATAAAGATGTTTTCGAAAAACGGCACAGCTTCGGCTATGCTGTTTCTCCGTTTGACAGGCCATTGAACAAGGATGCAGATAGTATATAAACCTGTCAATGTTTTTCGTCCGTTCTTCCGTAATTCCTGCACCCGTTCCCATGTATCAGCGTCTATGATTTTTTGCCAAAAATATGCAAAAATACTTGACGTGGGTCAAAAAGCGGAGTAGAATATAACAGTGTTATATAAGAGGTGATCCAATGAGTGAAAATGAACAGACAACATTAAACCTAATTCTTTCAGCCGCCATGCAGGAATTTCTTGAAAAAGGGTTCAAATCCGCTTCCTTGCGAAATATTGTCAAAACAGCGGGGGTCACAACGGGCGCATTCTATGGTTACTATCACAGCAAGGAAGATTTATTTGAAGCACTGGTAGGCGAACAGTATGACTTTCTTTTGAACTGCTTTTGCAAGGCGCAGAATGAATTTGCTGACATCCCACCAGAAAAGCAGCCAGACAATCTTACCGATATTTCCGGCGAGTGTATGTACGAAATGCTTTTGTATGCCTATGAACATTTGAATCAATTTAAGCTCATTCTCTGCTGTGCAGAGGGAACACGTTTTTCCAAACTGATTGATGAAATGGTAGAGATAGAAACAAAGGGAACACATGATTATTTGGCGGTGCTTGAAAAGTTAGGCAGACCGTCGCCGCCTATTGATAAACGGTTAGAGCATATATTGATTACCGGAATGTTTAATACATTTTTTGAGTTGATTATACATGAAATGCCGATTGAAGAAGCAAAGCATTATCTAAAAGAGATGAGAGCTTTTTACACCGCTGGGTGGATGAAAATTATGGGGCAATAAGCCCTATAATTTTTACGCATAAGTTAGCAGCAGCTAACCATTTGTAATGGATATTCGGGAACGCATATTGCGTTTTCATATCATAAATCATTTTAAGGAGGTTTTTCAATGAAAAAGCAATCTAATCTATCGAGATTGATGGAGTATGCCGGGAAACATAAAATGTTGACCTATCTTTCTTGGATACTGTCCGTAATGAGTGCGCTGTTGGCTCTTGTGCCTTTTTGGTATATATGGCGTATCATTCACGACATACTGGAAGTTTCCCCGGACTTTTCACAGGCGGAGGATGTCACACGCTATGGTTGGTCTGCTGTATTGTTCGCGGTTATATCTGTTGTGGTTTATATAGCCGCCTTGATGTGTTCGCACATCAGCGCGTTCCGGGTGGCCGCGAATATAAGAAAGGAACTTATGCGGCATATTACAACCCTGCCGCTTGGGGTAACGGAAAAATATGGAAGCGGCAGACTGCGTAGAACAGTAAACACCTCCAGTGCCGCTACAGAAACTTATCTTGCACACAGACTGCCCGATAAAGCAGGCGCAATTGCAACGCCCATAGGACTGCTCTTTTTACTGCTTGTGTTTGACTGGCGATTAGGACTTTTAAGCCTTGTTCCCGTTGCGCTTGGTTTTCTGATTATGATGAAAATGACCGGAAAAGACATGGAGCAGAGAATGAAGGAATATCAAAATGCGCTTTCCGATATGTCAAATGAAGCGGTCGAATATGTAAGGGGCATACCCGTAGTAAAAACTTTTGGGCAGACCATATTTTCTTTTAAACGCTTCAAAGCGACGATTGATAATTACGAAAAATGGGTGATCTCATACACAAAAGCATTAAGGCTCCCTATGATGTTTTATACTACCGCAATCAATGGTGTATTTGCCTTTTTAATCGCCGGAGGCATTTTCTTTACAAGGAAGGGTGTAGCAAATGAATTGCTACTTAATCTTATTTTCTACATTGTAATTACGCCTGTTATCGGTACGACATTGACGAAAATCATGTTTATGAGCGAGGATGCAATGATTGTAAGTGACGCAATGGGCAGGATTGATGAAGTGCTGAACGAAAAGCCGCTGTCTGAAAGCACGGCGAACAATATACCGCCTGATAATTCGATTGCATTAGAACACGTTACTTACAGCTATGGCGGGGAGAAAAAAGCACTCAATGATGTATCATTGCGTATAAAGCAGGGACAGACAATCGCATTAGTTGGTGCGTCCGGCAGCGGTAAGACCACCCTTGCAAATATCGTGACAAGATTTTTTGACCCAGTGGAGGGACGCGTACTGATAGGAAATATCGACATACGCGATATTCCGAAAGAAACACTAATGAATAAAGTGTCTTTTGTATTTCAAAACAGCCGCCTGATTAAAGCGTCTATATTGGAAAACGTGCGTATGGCAAAGCCAGGAGCAACACGCGAAGAAATCACTCACGCCTTGAAAACTGCACAGTGTCTGGATATTATTGAAAAGTTACCGAACGGTATAGATACCGTTATCGGATCAAATGGGGTACACCTGTCCGGAGGCGAGCGGCAGCGAATAGCGATTGCCCGTGCTATTTTGAAAAATGCACCAATCCTCATTCTTGATGAAGCGACGGCATTTGCCGATCCCGACAATGAGGTGCTGATCCAACAGGCATTATCTGCTCTTTCAAAAGGGGAATTAAAGAGCAATTCCCCTGGAAAAACAGTTATTATGATTGCACACAGGCTGTCGTCAATCACAAATGCAGACTGCATTTATGTACTGCAAGACGGCAAAATTGTCGAAAGTGGTACGCATAACAATCTGATAGCAAGAAACGGCATATTCACGCGTATGTGGAAGAATTATTCCGAAGCGGCAGAATGGAGAATTGCAAAGGAGGTAAAAGCATGATTAAGACATTGCAAAGACGCTTTGCGTTATCAAAAGAGGGGGCCGTCGATTTAATAAAAGGGTGCATTGCTTGCGTTGCACAGGATATATCTTTTATGTTTCCTGTCGGGCTTCTGTATTCCTTTGTCATTGATACTATGAATGGAGGTGTGAGTGGAAACCGCATAGCTTTTTATGCGGTTGGCGCTTTGGTTTGCTTATGCCTTATATTTATCGCGACTTGGTTTCAATATAACACTACTTATTTGGCGACCTATGTGGAAAGCGGGGTAAGGCGAATTTCCTTAGCCGAGCAGCTCCGAAAAATACCGTTATCCTTTTTTGGCCAAAAAGACCTTGCCGATTTAACAAATTCTATTATGGGGGACTGTGCGACACTTGAAACAGCATTTTCCCATTATGTCCCCGCTTTGGCAGGCTCCCTTATTTCAACAACGCTGATCGCACTTTGCCTTTTTGCTTACGATTGGCGCATGGCTCTTGCGGCAGTTTGGGTTTTGCCGATTGCATTTGCAATTACATTCTTTTCAGCCCGCATACAAGGGTATTTTAACCGTAAATCCGCAGCCGCAAATGTTGCTCTTGAAAGCGGTGTGCAGGAGTGCATTGAGAGTTTGCAGGACTTAAAAGCGAATAACGCGGAAGAAACCTATCTGAAAGGACTTGACCGAAAAATTGATCATGTGGAAAAACGGCACATTATTTCGGAGCTTGGAACGGCTCTTTTTGTTGTTTCATCAACGCTGATATTAAAGTTTGGGATTGCCACAGTTGCGCTTGTGGGTTCCGCGCTTCTCATTCGCGGGGAGATTGATATTCCGCTATTCTTTATGTTTTTACTTGTCGCTTCAAGGCTGTATGCTCCGCTTGAAGGCGCATTGCAAAATCTTGCAGCAGTGATTTCTACCAAAACAAACATAAACCGCATGAACGAAATTCTTGACCAACCTGTTCAGGCAGGCAGTAATCGTGCAACAAATAAAGGTTATGATATTGTGTTTGACCATGTAGGCTTCGCTTACAATACCGGGGAAACTGTATTAAAGAATGTATCTTTTATTGCAAAACAGGGGGAAGTTACCGCCTTGGTCGGTCCGTCCGGCGGCGGCAAAACTACGGTGTCGCGTCTTGCCGCAAGATTTTGGGATATAACCAAAGGCAAAATCACAGTCGGTGGTATGGACATATCGAAAATAGAACCGGAAACATTATTGTCATTATACTCCATTGTTTTTCAGGATGTAACGCTGTTTAACAATACAATCATGGAAAATATCAGAATCGGTAAAAAAGACGCCTCTGATGAAGAAGTGATTACGGCAGCAAAGTTGGCGAATTGTGATGAATTTGCCGCAAAGCTCCCGGACGGCTATCACAGTATGATTGGGGAAAATGGTTGTGAACTGTCCGGCGGCGAAAGGCAGCGTATTTCAATCGCCCGTGCTTTCCTTAAGGATTCCCCTGTCATTTTACTGGACGAAGCAACGGCAAGCCTTGATGTAGAAAATGAAACACTGATACAAGCTGCTTTGTCAAGGCTGATAAAGGATAAGACCGTACTTGTTATTGCTCACCGTATGCGTACTGTCAGTGGCGCGGATAAAGTGATTGTGCTTTCAGACGGCTGCGTTGCAGAGCAAGGTGCGCCAAAGCAACTGATGAACACAGGCAAAATTTATCCGCACATGATAAAGTTACAAATGATTAGCCAAGACTGGGGTATTGGTAGCTGTTAACAGCGAAAAGTTAGTAAATGTCTTAGCTGCCTAATGTTTCATTTTTCTTTTTCGTCCACGGATTTACATCCGGCTGGAAAAGGCCTATAATTAGAACCATCATATTTTCTGGGAGGACATTATGTTAGAAACTGACGCAATTACGCTGACACAGCAGCTGGTGCAGATCGAAAGCACCGACCCCGGCTCCTATGAAGGGACAATCGGGGAATTTATATGGAAAACCCTGACACATCCATGTATTGAGCTGACAAAAGAAGAAGTTCTGCCGGGACGTTTTAACATCAGGGCAAAGATTCAGGGAGAAATTGACGATCCTGCCCTGATCTATATCTGCCATATGGACACGGTTGTATTCGGTGATAACTGGACCTGTGATCCTTTAGGGGGAGAATACAGAAATGGAAGAATTTACGGAAGAGGCGCCTGCGATATGAAATCCGGTCTGGCCTGTGCCATGTCGGCCTGTCTGGAACTGGCTTATCAAGTGGATCAAAGCGGGAAAAGGCCCAAACACAGCTTTGCCCTGATCGCAACCGTGGACGAAGAAGATTTTATGCGGGGTGTGGAAAAGGCAATCCAAAGCGGCTGGGTCACGAAAGACAGCTGGGTGCTGGATACGGAACCCACCAACGGGCAGATCCAGGTAGCTCATAAGGGCCGGGCTTGGTTTGAAGTGGATGTGAAAGGGATCACCGCCCATGCCAGCACGCCATGGAAAGGATCGGATGCTATCGCAGGAATGGCGGAAATTATCTGCGGAATCAGGAAACGGATTCTGGCCTGCCCGGAACATGAGGAGTTGGGCCGGTCTACGGTCACATTTGGACAGATTCAGGGAGGATACCGCCCTTATGTGGTTCCCGACAGCTGTAAAACCTGGATCGATATGAGGCTGGCTCCGCCCGTTACCACAAAAGATGCGGCCAATATGATTGAAGAATCATTTGAAGATGCCATTCTGCAGGTGCCCGGTATACGGCCCTCCTATACGATTACCGGAGACCGGCCTTATGTGGAGAGGGATGACAGCTCATTTCTGCTCAAGGAACTGAAAGATGTGTGCGGGGAAATAACAGGGGAAGATACTGTGATCACCTATTTTCCAGGTTATACGGACAGCGCCGTGATCTCAGGTACTCTTCACAATCACAACTGTATGTCTTATGGCCCCGGGGATCTGGAACTGGCACATAAACCGGATGAATCCGTCCCATGTGAAGATATCCTCAGATGTCAGTCCGTATTGATTATGCTCGCTGAAAAAATAGTTTTATAACCGGCGGCGGATTTATATTGTTTTTGTGGTTTTACATGTTCTTATAGCGGAATATTTTCTTAAAATTATATGTTACGGGCAAAAATGAGGGGAACGGATTACTTTTTTTATGTAATATTGACGTTGAACTTTTCCCTTAATTTATTTACGTTCCCCTTATATTGTTAATCTTTATATTAAGAAAATCTTCATAATCTATTCAAACAATATACAAACATTTTCCCGGACGTTGTGATATACTAAAACCATCATAAGAAATGTACTAACGAAACTATTTATCCTTCCAACCTTTTTGAAAAATCCTAATCCTAAAGAAAAGCGACCCCGTATTTTATGAATACGGGGTTTTTTCTGCCCAATTTTTTTACGCAAAGGGTGAAGGCATTTCGCGAAATGCCTTCACCCTTTGCGTAAATCGCCTTATCATTTCATCAATACTTCATCAAAAGATCACAAAAATCAAACGTCGCAAAATAATCCTTAGCCGTCTCCGCCCTTCTGATCATCTCCACAGAGCCATCCTCCTTCAGCAAAAGTTCCGCCGATTTCAGCTTCCCATTGTAATTATATCCCATGGAAAACCCGTGCGCTCCCGTATCGTGGATCACCAGCAGATCTCCCATCTCTATCTCAGGAAGCATTCGGTCCACCGCAAATTTATCGTTATTCTCACACAAAGAGCCGGTAATATCGTATTTACGGCTGCACGCTTCTTCCTCTTTTCCCATCACCGTGATATGGTGGTAAGCTCCGTACATGGCTGGGCGCATCAGGTTTACCGCGCAGGCGTCCACGCCGATATATTCCTTGTGGGTATGTTTTTCATGGATGGCTTTTGTTACCAGACAGCCGTAAGGCCCCAACATAAACCGTCCCAATTCCGTGTAGATAGCCACATCGCCCATTCCGGCCGGAACCAGAATCTCCTCATACACCTTTCTCACGCCCTCTCCGATGGCATAGATATCATTGGGCTCCTGATCCGGGCGGTAAGGGATGCCGATTCCGCCTGACAGGTTGATGAATCTGATCTTCGCGCCTGTTTCCTTCTGGAGGCGGACCGCCAGTTCAAAGAGCACCTTTGCCAGCAGCGGATAATACTCATTGGTCACCGTGTTGCTGGCTAAAAATGCATGGATTCCGAAATTTTTCGCGCCTTTGGATTTAAGAATTTTGTAAGCTTCGAAAATCTGCTCTGTCGTCATCCCGTATTTGGCGTCTCCGGGGTTGTCCATAATCCCGTTGCTCATCCGGAATATTCCGCCCGGATTATAGCGGCAGCTGATGGTTTCCGGGATTCTCCCCACCGCTTTCTCCAATCCCTCGATATGGGTGATATCGTCCAGATTGATGATGGCTCCCAGATCATCCGCATACTTAAATTCATCGAGGGGAGTATCATTGGATGAAAACATAATGTCATGCCCCTTAAATCCGCAGGCCTCCGACATCATCAGTTCTGTTTCCGAAGAACAGTCCGTTCCGCAGCCATACTCTTTCAAAATCTTTAAGATGAATGGATTTGGAGTGGCCTTTACCGCAAAGTACTCCTTAAAACCCTGATTCCAGGAAAATGCCTCCTTCAGCGCTTTTGCGTTGCTGCGAATCCCTTTTTCATCATAGAGATGAAATGGGGTCGGATAAGTCTGAATAATCTCTTCCAGCTGTTCTTTTGTTACAAATGGTTTCTTTTCCATAATGATCTCCTCTCATATCCTTCTTCTAAAGGCAAAAAAATCTGACAAAGGCTGCAGCCGCTCATGCGGTCATAACCTAAGCCAGACTTCCTTGTCCAGTACTTATTACAATAATTTTTATAATTAATCTACAGTAACCACTCTCATGATATTGGTATGAGGAGCCGGTTCATGTCTTTTAGCGCGGCTCACCACTCCTGCGGTGGCAACAACCAGATCACCTGTCTGAACTATATTTCTCTCTTTCAGGTGCTCGATGGATGTTTCAATCAGTTCATCCGTGGAATCCGCACGTTTTGCCATAAGCGGCAAAACGCCCCAGTAAATCTGCATCTGGCGGACTGCACAAGCGCTTGGAGACATGCCGATGATCATGGTGTTTGGTCTCCATTTGGAAAGCATTCTCGTTGTAAATCCGCTGATACTTGGTGCTACAATCACCTTTGCGCCCAGGTCATGAGCGGTTGCAACGGATGCGTAGCAAACTGCATTGGATATATTGTGGGCATTCTCTGTGGAAACTTTTCTCATGCGGTATGCGCCGTAATCAAGGTGTCCCTCTGAAGCTTCTACAATCTGAGCCATCATTTTCAGGGCTTCTACCGGATATTTACCCATAGCGGTCTCACCGGAAAGCATAACCGCATCTGTGCCGTCATAAACTGCGTTGGCAACGTCGGTAACTTCGGCTCTCGTCGGGCGGGGATTGCGGATCATGGAATCCAGCATCTGTGTCGCTGTGATAACCGGTTTGCATGCCTCGTTGCATTTGCGGATAATTGTCTTCTGGATATAAGGAACCTTTTCTGCAGGGATCTCAACGCCCATATCTCCTCTGGCAACCATGATTCCGTCGCTGGCTTCAATGATGGCGTCCAGATTTTCAATTCCTTCCGCATTCTCGATTTTGGCGATAACCTTCATGTTGGCGCCTGCCGCTTCCAGCATCGCTTTGATCTCGTAAACAGCGTCGGCTGTGCGGACAAAGGAAGCTGCGATGAAATCGAATCCCTCTTCAATACCGAATTTAATATCGGCTTTATCTTTATCGGTCAGAGCCGGCAGCTTAATCTTAACATTAGGCACGTTAACGCCTTTTCTCATGCCAAGTTCTCCGCCGTTTACAACCTTACAAACGATATCGGTTCCGCTTACTTCCATCACTTCCAGTTCAATTAAACCGTCGTCGATCAGGATCTTGTTGCCGGAAACCACGTCTTCATTCAGGCCGGAATAGTTGATGTGGCCGATTGTGTCATCTCCGATAATCTCACGGGTTGTCAGAGTATAGGTCTGGCCTTCCACAAGAGTTACCTTTTTATCATCTTTTAACAGTCCGGTACGGATCTCCGGTCCCTTTGTATCAAGCAAAGCTGCGATGGGAAGATTTAATTCTTCGCGAACGCTCTTTAACAGCTCTAAACGGCCTCTCTGCTCCTCATAATCACCGTGGGAAAAATTGAATCTGGCAATGTCCATGCCGTTTTTTGCCAGGTTATAAAGCATCTCCCTGTCGTTGGTATTAGGTCCCATAGTGCAGATTATCTTGGTCTTTTTCATATTTTAAATTTACCTCCAAAAACTAGTTGAACTGATCCGGCCGCTGTCCGCTTCCGGTCACGTGTTGATGTGTATACAAATGATCCTGGCAATACTCGTAATCGCCCTCACATTTTGAGCAGTATCTGAATTCCAGATGTTCGCCATCCTTTTCAGTCCGGCCGCAAACCGCGCATTTATGCCGGGTCTTGCCCTGCGGTAAAATCTTGGCCTGGGTTTTAAATTCCTGTTTCCGTTTTATCTCTCGTGGATTCACTTTATTGTAATTGCGCGTCATCAGGAAAAAGATAATGTAGTTTATTAAAGACAGTGCAATCGCACATCTGACCGCCGTATTTCCTGTGATAAATCCCCAGATTACGGAGATTCCATAGATCACTCCCAGCCATTTTGCCTTAATCGGAATGATGAAATACAGTAAAAACTGCAGATTAGGAAATGTGGTTGCAAACGCAAAAAACAGTGAAAGATTCAGATATTTGGTGCTTAAATACCATATCTGGCCAAACACAAGATATCCGAAAATAGCGGCCAGCACGTGACCGATCACTCCCATGAAGAAATAAACGTTAAAACGGAATGCCCCCCATACACGTTCCAGCGTAGTCCCCAGAGAATAGTACAGATACGTCATAAGCAAGTTGGAAAGCAGGTCTCCATATGGCGGAATTATCATAAATGTGACAATTCTCCATACCTGTCCGCGAAGAATCTTTGACGCATCTAACGACAGATATTGGTAATAAAACATGGGATTCAACTGCTGAATCAGCATTCCCACTGCATACAGAATCACAATGTAATTCATCAGGTTATGAATCGCATATCTGCCGTATTTTCGTTCCATTTTGTTAAAAAAACTCATCTAATCATCCTTTTTAAAACAGGTCTTTTTTTGAAAAAATCAATGCCACCAGCAAAGATAAAAACGCCGCAAATCCAAGTACTATCACAAATCCCCATGGGCTGTTGGCAAAAGGCATCCCGGCTGAATTCACATTCATGCCGTAAAAACTGGCTACCATAGTCGGAATCGATAATACAATGGTAATCGTTGCCAGGAACTTCATAACGATATTCAAGTTGTTGGAAATAACAGAGGCAAATGCATCCATTGTTCCGCTTAAAATTCCGCTGTAGATATTAGCCATCTCAATTGCCTGCTTGTTTTCGATGATAACATCTTCCAGAAGCTCCGTATCCTCAGGATACTTTTTGATTTTTTCATTTTTTAACAGTTTCTCAAATACCACTTCATTTGACCTTAAAGAGGTGGTGAAATATACCAGGCTCTTTTCCAGTTCCAGAAGTTCAATTAACTCCTGATTTTTCTGAGACTGATGAAGCTTGCGCTCCACAACCTCACTCTTCTTATCAATAATTCTCAGATACTGCAGGAATAAAGACGCATTCTTATACAGAATCTGAAGAATAAACCTGGTCTTCATATAGGTGTGGAAGTCACGGACCCTTCCATCCATAAATGCTGTTAAAATCGGTGTGTCTTCCAGGCAAACGGTGATAATCACCTCATCAGATGTAATAATGCCCATAGGAATGGTCACATACCAGTCCTTTCCGCTCCGTTCCTCAATAACCGGAATATCAACGAGGATCAATGTATAATGATCCTCCATCTCTATACGGGAGCGTTCCTCTTCATCCAGAGGAGCCTTTAAATGATCCGGATCGATCTGATAATGATCCGCGATCTCCAATATCTCTGTAGCCGTAGGATTGGTAAGCGCAATCCAGCATCCTGTCTGCATCTCATCTTTCTGATGGATGGTGCCTTCTTCCGTTTTAAATATACGTATCATGTTTTCTGTCCTTTCCTTATTTAATACAATGCATGATCAGTCAACCCGCACTGTACTCCGTAAGGAAATTCAGAAATCCAGTGCAGGTATCCGTTCTCGTCCGTCTTCAGTTTCCGCGTGATAACTCGAACCGCTGTCCATACCTTCACTTTCCTTTCTCAACATACTTGCATACTGCGACTTATACATTATAGATTCTCACCTTATTTTTGTCAAACGAAAAGGGAGCAATTTGGAAAAGCTACCGAAATTTAATTATTTCTTTACGTTTTTTTAACGCTCAATGCCGATTGTATTATTTTCAATTCTATGTTAAACTGTTGGCGGTATGCGTAATTTCTTATTATAATGGGTTTACATGGAAATTGAAAATACTGATGCATTTTACGCCAGAAGCGGTTTACCGTTTCTTGTTTTTTTGAAAAGGAGGCAGGGGTAATCCCCGCACATATGACAACATTACATAACACCCTTGGCATTGATATCGGTTCTACGACCGTTAAAATCGCCATTTTAGACTCCAATAACAATATATTATTTGCAGATTATGAGCGTCACTATGCAAACATCCAGGAAACCCTGGCAACTCTTCTGACACGAGGCCTTGAAAAGCTGGGGCCCATGATGCTGCGCCCTATGATCACCGGATCGGGCGGGCTTACACTCGCTAAATACTTAAAGATCTCATTTGTTCAGGAAGTGGTTGCAGTGGCTTCCGCCCTTCAGGATTATGCTCCCCAAACCGATGTTGCCATCGAACTGGGCGGCGAGGATGCAAAGATCATCTATTTCACAGGCGGAATTGACCAGCGTATGAACGGAATCTGCGCCGGCGGAACCGGTTCATTTATCGACCAGATGGCAGCGCTTCTTCAGACCGACGCCTCCGGCTTAAATGAATACGCAAAAAACTATAAAGCACTCTATCCCATCGCGGCCCGCTGCGGCGTGTTCGCCAAATCGGATATTCAGCCGTTAATCAATGAAGGCGCTACCAGGGAAGACCTTTCCGCATCCATTTTCCAGGCTGTTGTCAATCAGACTATCAGCGGTCTGGCCTGCGGCAAGCCAATCCGGGGAAACGTGGCATTTTTAGGCGGCCCCCTTCACTTTTTATCCGAGCTGAGGGAAGCATTTATCCGCACCCTCCATCTGTCGGGGGAACAGATCATCGCTCCTGACCATTCCCATCTTTTTGCAGCGGTTGGTTCTGCGATGAACGCCTCTTCCAAGATGGCTGCGGAAGATGAAGTCTCGTTAGAAGAACTGATCAGCCGCCTGTCAAACGGCATTCAGATGGAATTTGAAGTAAAACGTATGGAACCGCTGTTCATCGACGAAGACGATTATGCCGAGTTCTGCGACCGCCATGCGGATAATAACGTGAAGACAAAGCCTATCCAGAACTATGAGGGAAACTGCTTTCTTGGAATCGACGCCGGTTCTACCACGACAAAAGTGGCCCTTGTGGCGGAAGACGGTTCTCTCTTATATAATTTTTACAACAATAACAATGGAAGCCCGTTAGCCACTGCTATTCAGGCCATGACGGAGATTCATGAACTGCTGCCTAAAAAGGCACACATCGCCTATTCCTGCTCCACCGGATATGGGGAAGCCCTGCTAAAAGCGGCGCTGATGCTGGATGAAGGAGAGGTTGAGACCATTTCCCACTACTATGCCGCCGCATTTTTCGAGCCGGATGTGGACTGCATTCTGGATATCGGCGGCCAGGATATGAAATGTATCAAGATCAAGGACAGCACGGTTGACAGCGTTCAGTTGAATGAAGCATGTTCCTCGGGCTGCGGTTCCTTTATCGAAACATTTGCAAAATCCCTGAACTACAGCGTGGTGGATTTCGCCAAAGAAGCGCTATTCGCCAAAAACCCCATCGATCTGGGCACCAGATGTACGGTTTTCATGAATTCCAACGTAAAACAGGCGCAGAAGGAAGGCGCTTCCGTAGCTGATATCTCCGCCGGCCTGGCTTATTCGGTGATTAAAAATGCGCTGTATAAGGTAATCAAGATCACCAGCCCGTCCGATCTGGGAAAACATGTGGTTGTACAGGGCGGCACCTTCTATAATGACGCCGTTTTAAGAAGCTTTGAAAAGATCTCAGGCTGTGAGGCCGTCCGTCCCGACATCGCAGGCATTATGGGCGCTTTCGGCGCCGCGCTGATCGCCCGTGAACGGTATGACGCGGAAAAAGGCACCACCATGCTGCCGATCGAAAAGATCCTGTCCTTAAAATACACCACGGCCATGGCCCGATGCAAGGGCTGCACCAATAACTGTGTGCTCACGGTCAACAAGTTTGAAGGCGGACGCCAATTTGTCAGCGGAAACCGCTGTGAACGAGGTTTGGGCAAGGAAAAGGTTAAAAAAGATATCCCTAACCTGTTCGATTATAAATACCACCGGATGTTTGATTATGAAGCTCTGACTCCGGATCAGGCGCCCCGCGGCACGGTCGGCATTCCAAGAGTGCTGAACATGTATGAGAATTATCCATTCTGGGCCACATTTTTCAAAAATCTTGGCTTCAGAACTGTATTATCTCCACAATCGACTAAAAATATCTATGAATTGGGAATCGAATCCATTCCCAGTGAATCGGAATGTTATCCGGCAAAATTGGTACACGGACACATTTCCTGGCTGATCGCCCAGGGTGTGAAAACCATTTTCTATCCGTGTATTCCGTATGAACGCAACGAATCGCCGGACGCAGGCAATCACTACAACTGCCCGATGGTAACTTCCTATGCTGAAAACATTAAAAACAACATGGAAGAGTTATCGGAAAAAAATATCCGCTTTTTGAACCCGTTTATGGCATTTACCAACGAAGAAATTCTGACGAAACAGCTGGTTGCGGAATTTAAAAATGAATTCGGAATCGATGGGGGAGAAATCCGCCAGGCGGCGCATGCGGCTTGGGAAGAGCTTTTAGCCTCCCGTCATGATATGGAGAAAAAAGGGGAAGAGGTCATCGAATATCTGAACAAGACCGGCCGAAGGGGAATCGTTTTAGCAGGCCGTCCTTACCATGTGGACCCGGAAATCAACCATGGAATTCCGGAACTGATCACCTCTTACGGCTTCGCGGTGCTGACGGAAGACTCCATTTCCCATCTTGGAAAGCCGGAGCGTCCAATCATCGTGACTGACCAGTGGATGTACCATACAAGGCTTTACCGGGCCGCCGATGTGGTTAAACATTCGGAAAACCTGGATTTGATCCAGTTAAACTCCTTCGGCTGCGGTTTGGATGCCGTAACCACCGACCAGGTGAATGATATCCTGACCGGTTCAGGAAAGATCTATACCGTTTTGAAGATCGATGAAGTGAACAACTTAGG
Source organism: Clostridium sp. chh4-2 (assembly GCF_002899675.1). Classification (GTDB taxonomy): domain Bacteria; phylum Bacillota; class Clostridia; order Lachnospirales; family Lachnospiraceae; genus CHH4-2. Next base: position 108,638 of record NZ_PKUU01000006.1, read on the forward strand.
ATCGGCCAGAATCCGTATCCGTTCCCTGATTTCTGCGCTCCGGGTAAGGGACGTGAAGCACCATGAACGCCATGTGGTGTCCAGCGCGTACAACCGGGTGGAATTCACCAAGGATATGAAGAAAGATTATACCCTTCTCTGTCCTCAGATGTCACCGATCCATTTTGACCTGATCGAACCGGCAATCCGCTCCTTTGGGTATAAGATCGAAGTGCTTCAGAATCACAACCGCTCCGCTATCGACACCGGTTTGAAATACGTAAACAATGATGCCTGCTACCCGTCCCTGATCGTGATCGGGCAGATCATGGAAGCCCTTTTGTCCGGCAAATATGATCTGGATCATACGGCCATTTTCATGAGCCAGACAGGAGGCGGATGCCGCGCATCCAACTATATCGGATTTATCCGCCGCGCATTGGAAAAAGCGGGAATGGGGCAGATTCCGGTGATTTCCGTCAATGCCAACGGCATGGAGACGAACCAGGGATTTTCCATCACCCTGCCTCTGCTGACAAAGGCAATCCAGGGTGTCGTATACGGCGATATCTTTATGAGAGTACTCTATGCGACCCGCCCCTATGAAGCAGAACCGGGTTCCGCCGACGCCCTTCATCAGAAATGGAAGGAACGCTGTATTCAGTCCCTTTCCAAGAAGTCTCCGTCCATGCTGGAATTTAACCGGATTATCCGCGGAATCATCCGCGATTTCGACGCTCTTCCAAGAAGAGACGTTGTAAAGCCGCGCGTGGGCATTGTTGGAGAGATACTGGTTAAGTTTTCTCCGCTGGCCAATAACCATATTGTAGAACTTCTGGAGGCAGAAGGGGCGGAAGCTGTGATGCCCGATCTCTTAGACTTCCTATTATATAGTTTCTATAACAGCAACTTTAAGGCCGATTATCTGGGAGGCAAACGTTCCACCGCTTACCTCTGCAATATGGGAATTTCCCTGTTGGAATACTTCAGACGGGTTTCCAGAAAAGAGCTGCAGGCCAGCAAACATTTTGACGCCCCGTCGCCCATCAGCCATCTGGCCGATATGGCAAAGGAATATGTTTCTTTGGGCAACCAGACCGGTGAGGGCTGGTTCCTGACAGGCGAGATGCTGGAGCTTTTACAGAGCGGCGTTCACAACATCGTCTGCACCCAGCCATTTGGCTGTCTGCCCAATCACATCGTAGGCAAAGGCGTGATTAAAGAGCTGCGCCGGTCCCATCCCGATGCAAATATCATCGCAGTGGATTACGATCCGGGGGCTAGCGAAGTGAACCAATTAAACAGAATCAAACTGATGCTGGCTACGGCACAGAAAAATCTTGGTTGATCTGCTGCAAATCTCTATTTAACTGAGGAAGAAACGCCGGAAAGAAGGGAGCCCCCTTCTTTCCGGCTGTTGCTTGGCTAGCTAAAGATAAAAAAGTTTTGGCGAATGGGAGCTATTAATCTTCCAAATACGTCTTCATGAGTTAAGCGTATATTAGTTTCCTATCCACCTCATTTATTCCACCCCTAACGCTTTAAATACGGCATCTTCTGCACTCTGATAGAAAATCAGATTGAAGCATCCCACAAGTTCTGCTGGTACTGCACCGAGATCTGCAGCAGATGTAATTGGCAGCAATACCTTTTTAGCTCCGCTGTCAAGACATACCTGCAGAGAGTTTGCTAATTCATCCACTTTAATCATGGTTCCGCTGATGCTAATTTCACCAAGAACAGCCAGTGAACTGACAGCAGGTTTACCAAGAGCAATAGAACAAAGAGCAATCAATGTAGGAAGGGCAAGATTTTTTGTCATACCAATTCCTTGTAAATCTTGATAATTGATAATGTAGTCTTTTGTTGTTGTGCTAATAGAGCCACTAATCCTGTTGCTATTGGCTTTCAGAAAATTAAATGCTGTATTGGATGCTTCCTTCGGTTCACGGTCAGAGCCAAGGCCGGTTCTTTCCAACTTGCCACTACCCGGCAGCATCTGCGATTCCAAACGGAACACACCAATCATGCCTGACTTACCCTGTGAAACAGTATAAACCTGTCCCGGATTACACATTCCTTCCGGTATAAGTTTGCCACCGCCTTGTTCAGGAACAGAAATATAATGCTCTTCAAAAGATCCATTGTCGATATAGGAGAAATTCACATCATAGAATTCCATACCGCCCAACTTTTTCAGCTGTTCTTTTACACGCCTTCTCATTTCCAGAGAAAAGCTCATGATTTCATCCAGCTGTTCTTTTGAATAAATACCATCAGGATAAAGCAGCTTGATAAATCCACCAACCATTTTACGGACTGCAATCGTATCACGCTGGTTTAGGTTCTTACCTAGTCTAAAATACTTATCCAATGCGTCACCATGCTGCTCCTTACGAAGCTCACGAAGGAACTCTGCCAGATAATCAGTAATGAAACCATAATCATTTGTAAAATGCTCAGGACGGAATTTGGGAATTTCCCAGCCCGGTATATAGCAATGAATTCTATCCAAGAAAGCCGTATCCGTGCCCATTTCGGTAGGGAACGGATCAAATAAACTGGATGTTTTTAAAAGCACATCTACGCTTTGGTTGATGTTCCCGACAAATACCATAGATGCCGAAGCTGCTTTTTCTTCCTTGCCACGAGCAAAGGAGCCTGATGCCATATAATCCTTCATAATCTGGATACCATCTTTATCCTTGAAGTTAATACCAGCTACTTCATCAAAAGCAACACAATCCCACAGGCCAACAAGACCGACCGTCTTTCTTCCCATGTTATAAAACAGATTTGCAACCGTAGTCTGTCCACCGGAAACCAGTATTGAGTTTGGTGAAATTTCTTTGTAGAGGTGGGACTTACCAGTGCTTCTTGGCCCCAACTCACAAAGATTAAAGTTGTTTTCTACCAATGGCAGCATACGAGCAAGAAGCAGCCACTTTTCACGAACAGTAAGTGTTGTAGGCTCCATGCCAATAGAACGAAGCATGAGGTCAATCCATTCATCCTGCGTAAAGGCCTGACGAGCTGCTTTCAGTTCGTCAATATCAACATGAGGCATCTGAATTGGATTTAGCTTGCGAATTTTGATTGGATAACCGTTTTTCTTATCCTCTTCTATGTATTCGTAATCAAGCTGCACAATACACCAAATACCACCACAAAGCAGTCGATCATATTGAGTGGGGTATTCTTCTCCAACAAGAATATTTTTTAATCCAAGATTAGAAAACTCAGCTTCATAGCAGTCTACCTTAATATTCAAGTTTACAGTAATCTTATCAATGACAGTATAACTGCCTTTTTGTCTCAGCATAGATAAGATTTTCTGTGCTTCATCAGGGCGAACAAAGTTATCTGCCAGTATCTTTTTAACATTCTCTACGCCGGCAGCAATTTCTTCATCATCCTGAGAAGAACAATACATACCAAGGAGGTATTCCAATACATAAACCGGAACATTAGCTCCTTCTTTGATTTTCTTTGTCAAATCTTTGCGGACTATTTTACCTGCAAAATTGTCTCGCAGTTTCTGGTGCATCTGCTCCAATTCATCCTGTGCTTCATCAAACATGAATACACCCCCTTAAATTCCAAATCCAAAATCATCAGAGAAAGCCAAGTCCATGACTACTGCATGACGGAATACTTCCAAGTCATTACTTTCATCATAAGCCACCAAATAATAGTACTTGTCCTTGTCATATTTCTTGTTCTTAAATGTAAACCGCATACGGAAGATACGCTTCTGTGCATCTGCGTCACGTTTGTCTGCAACATAGATATTCTCATTGGAGATACGTTCGTTATCTTCTGATACAAAGTACAGCTTAAAGCTGGTTCCTTTCACCACATCGCTGACCGGATCAGACTGGATGAAGTCTAATGTAGTAATCAAATTGCTGATTTTCTGCATAAGGCTTACCATCATGATTTGAACCGTTCTGGTTTCCATGTGGCCTTTTTCCATCTTAATGTCGATAACCGGAACCATCATTTCCTGTGGCGAAGAGCCACCATGAACATAATTCTGACCACCACTGCCCGGTGTTTTAAATACACTGGTACTGCAAGGGAAGGATACAATCTTTCCATCATTATTGCCAAGAATATATCCCAAGCCAAGATTGTGAATGCCATCATCCTGAACTGGCTGCTTTGATACAATATAACGGCGTTTTACAATGCTGTTCTTGTCGGTTACGCCACCAATCTTGTCGCTTTCTGTCACCTTGTCACGTTTATAAATAAAGCCATGATCTGCAGTAACGATAAAGTGGAGGGAGTTTGCGTTGGTTGCAATCTTGTGTATCAAATCATAAATCTCTGTGATGGCTTCCTCACAGGCAGCGAAGACTTCATCCTCCATGTGTTCTCCACGAACATCAATATGGTCATGATAGATATATACAACCTGCTTACCAGTGAATATCTCACGCAGACCAGCTTTTTTCATATTTTTGATTTCATCAAACTGCACACAACAGCTATCTTTGACAGCCGTTTGCAGAACAGTCTGTCTGGATACAGTGTCTGTACAATAGACACCATCCACCAATTCTTTGCCATCATCCGTAAGCTCCAAGGAGCTATGTGGCAACAAAGCGGCCATTCCAAGGCGAGTGTAGGAAGGAAGGGTGCTGAGCATCGATTCTATCTTTGCAGTACATTTAGGATCGTCCTGCATTTTCACAAACAATTCTCGCCCAACCTCGTAACGCATGGCATCAGAGATAATAACAACGGTTCTGTCTTTGTTGTATTTCACATATCTGCTAAAGAAATCTCGCTGCAGAGGAAGTGCAGAAAGGGCATCTTCTCCAACAATACCGGCATTCCAACTTGGAAGCTGTTTACCAAGGTATTCATTGGTGTAGATGTTCTCTATCAAATCACGCAACTGCTCAAAGGCACCGGTATCCTCCAACTTATCATATGAAGTGTAAAAGTGACGGTATGCCGTATCAACAAGACAATCGCTACTGCAGTACCGGTCAGTCATTGCTTTAAATCCGTTTGGAGCCTGATAATTCACCGTAATTACAATGCTGTATGCACTTCTTAGCAAATCATACGAAGCGGCAAAGCGTTCTCCAAAGTGCATCTTCAAACGCATCTCACATACTTCTGTTATCGAATGATTGCCAAGTTTTGCTCCGGTATCCTCTGCCAGTAAACGACCTATGAGCCATTTCATAATCATGAGATCAATCTGTGCAAAGGAATCACACTCTACCAATGTTTCGGGATCATAATCTTCCAAAGCAGATGCAACATTCAAACCGGCAGCTACATGAGCAGATAATTCATCATAACGTTCACGATAGAGCATATTGTTCATCAAGCTGTCTAAGAAAGCAATGATATTACCGGCCTTATAGGAAATGAAGGACCTCCAGCCCTTTGGAACTTCCTTCTGAATATACTTTTCCGCATAAGTCACGAACATAGTTACGACCAATTTTTCCAAGGAAGGCTTCGGATCAGCATACCCAAATTGTTGTTCACAGAACTTCCAGAATACAGGAAGCAGTTCATATTTGTCGAACTCTGCGATGAATTTATTGTCTTCCAATGTGTCATCTGTAAGAAGGACACGAACCACTTCATCAAAGGAACAGGTTTTGGTACGACATACTGCACTCATTAGCCCAGTTAGGATATTATCTTCATTGAAATTCTCAATTTCCAAGTCGTAGAACCGCTGAGTACGGTCTTTATTGGCAAAGAATTTAATGTGTTTCTCAATCACATGCTTATATTTTTCTTCAATTCCAAGGTCAACAGAGAGCAAGGATGCCCGGTCTGCATAGAAACGTTTGGAATACAGCATAGTATCTTCCAAATGATTTTCTCTGACATCTGGTTTTGAGAATGGAGCATAAATCAGATAATTTGTTGTGGTATCCTGACGCTCCAAGAAATACTTTATCTGAAACTGATTATCTGGTTTCAGTTTTAACAGCTTGGCATTATCCAGCTGAACAGTATCAATATCCTCAGCAAAGTCAGCTTTATCATCATACCAGAATACGAGTTTCCGGGTTTCCCCGGTAAACTCTGCATTCAGGCGATCTATTATTTGTTTAAAGTTTAGTTCTGCCATACGCTACTCCTTCGGATACTTATTCTTTCAAGCGATACGTTCTGCTTCTGTTTGCACCAGTTCCTTCGACATCATCCATTTTAGCAATAATTGCCCTTGTTCTGGCTGCACTTAATCCAATGAATTTAGCAATATCACTGGTTTTTGACGCACCTTGTTCCAGTAAATAACTTCGAATTTTAGATATATTTTCGCTTGTTTTATTCGCTTGTTTTTTATCGCTTGTTTTTATCGCTTGCTTTTTATCGCTTGCTTTTTTGAATTCAAGCGATAAAACTGTTCTATCCGGATCAAACCATTCTTCAATGACTGGTTCCACCCAACCTTCATCAGCCCATACGTTGAATATATTCGGAACACCGCTTCCGGCACGTTCACCAATGTTAATCAGGTTAAACATCTTCATCAATGCTTTATTTCGTGGATCTGATTCTCCACCTATACGCATCTGCTGCTTTCCGGTACGGATATATCCCGGATTTGCCAGTATCAATTTATCTGGTTCTTTTTTGATAACAACTCCACGTACACCATAAAAATCAGTATTAATCAAGCAGTTTGCAAGGGCTTCTCTTAGTGCCTTATGCACTGGTGTATCGTCAATTCGGTCTCCACCTACCATCTTAAATGGCACTTTTATATCCTTTATGATTTTGTTATATACTCTGAAATAAAAATCACAAATATTACCCGACCATTCGCCAGAACTTGACTGTAAACGGTCAGTCCATCTTATAGCAGGATCCAGCATCTCTCTGTAATCCAGAAAATACTCAGGGAAATGACGAACAATATTAAATTCCTCACCAAACATCAGCATACCGGCTGCCGTAGGATGGAGTCGCTTATCCTCCTTGGATATTGCTGCAGCACCGATACTGCGCAAATACTCTGCATCGTCTAAACGCTCAAATGGATGGCCAGCCTTCAATGTCCGATGACGGTTTCGATATCCCTGAATGGTTTCACTGTTCAAATCTGAAAGCTCTGCATCATCTAAGACATCCATATCCACTGTGTTTTCAGTCTGGTCACGCAGCATTGCTTTTACCTGCAGTCTGGTACAGCGATAATCCCCAGAATTTGTTCTGCGGTATGTTCCTGTAAACATATCTCCGTTGATATACACAGGTTTCTGGCTGCGTTTTGCCATTGGTACTTCAATGACAATGATTATATCTTCTCCAACCTCATAGATTTCCACATCAGTTTCTGATAAGAGATTGATGTTCACCTTTTTCGGATTGTGCAGCAAGTTCCACAGATTATCCAGCAGCTTTTCTTTGTCTTCTGCCTTTAATCCGGTTGTTTTCCAATGCTTATTTTCCAGTTCCTTCACGCCAAGGATAATGACACCACCATAGGTATTGGCATAAGCCGAATAGGTTTCCCACATATCATTGGGTAAACCGCCATTGGCCTTTTTCACTTCCCGGCGGTTATCTTCTTTATAGGAATCAAACTGGGATAACTCAAATGATTTTGACATATCTTGTTCTCACCTCAAATCTTTATACCCTAATCAAGTTCTTGATAAATTATAGTTTAGCCAAAACCTGATATTTCTTACCATCCGTACTGGTCTGAACCTTTTCATAATTGACCTTTACACCGTCATCCAAGTCAATAGCGATACGGGCAAGGGCTAGGTGGGCAATTTTTTCATCGTATTCTTTACACTCTTTGACCTGTTTTTGCAGCTTTTCTTTGCGTTTGGTCGCTGCCACCACTTCACGGGAATTGGTGCTGCTATCCATCGTATCCTGCATACGATGGATTTCACTTTCGTACACGCGCTCCATACGGTGCAGATAGTCAATACGCAGATTACCAATGGTATTTTCATCATAACGATGCATGTACACAAGCGCCTTGAAACCATTTTGTTTGCCACTGTCAAACAACCAGTAGATAGGGCGTTTTTGGTAAATCTTATTATGGTCTTTTATGAAATCCCCAAGGAAGTAATTACGAATCACTTCACGACTGGAATTGCCTTTGTTGCCAAGTGCATGTGCAATGTAGTCCAAATTTTCTTCCAGTGAATCTTCGCCATATACCTTTTTCAGCCAGCCACAGAATAATCCAACAATGTCATCCGGAAAGTATTCTTCATCCGTGATTGGAATGATATTATCTGTATCAGGAATAAAAGTCCTGTATTTTTCATCGTTCCATTCGCCGCCTGCATAGGCAAGACCATCAGTATCGAGAGAATATCTGCCAAACATACAGCCAACAGCGTAGGAAATCAGTGACTTAATATCTCGTGTCAAGTCTGCCTTGCGAACCGTGACATCCTTGTCAGCGACTTCCGGTGTTAGTTCGTCTTGTAAACCGTAGATGTCGATGAAGATACGGTTCAGTTCTTCTTCGTTGGCTTTGAGGGTATTGAAATGTTCATTACACTCGCCTTGCCATAGCAAATAGCAGAGTTCAAGTGGGCAACTGACTGTTTTTGGCTTATCAGCTCCGTAGTATAAATCCATGGTTTCACCAATCGCTGTGCAATCGCATAGAGATTTCGCCCATTTAACAAGGGGATGATCGGTGAACTCCCATGAGGTTTCAAAGGAATCCCAATCGTGTTTTGATATATCAACACAACTATTTACATTAGCCAATATAGCTTCATTCCTATGGCCATCCAATTTTATAGGGATTTTTCGAAGCGTATCAGCACCTGTGCTTATAGTTGGATTTATAACATTTAATATACTGGCAGTAACTTTAGAATTCAACAAGCCAAGATAGATCTTCATCATATTGTCATCTATTACAAACATACCCGGTGATTTATGATCAAAAATCTGTCCTGCCTTATAATATCGAGAGCTAAAATTGCCCATGCAAATTTCCGACCACGTAATTCCCTCAATAAAAAGCAAATGCTTATATGTCGCTCCGTTACGGTGAAACTGCTCAGACAAACACCACTTGGCTACATAATCATTGTTTCCATACCACTTGCGAACAGTTCCTCCCTTGTTACAATAAGCATAGGTATAACCAGAAGATTGAAAAGTTTCCTCGCTTTTTATCCCTTTTGCAATCTTAGTCAAATCAACTTCTGGCCAAAGTTTTAAGTACAAGTCATTGTTTCCAGTTGAAATACCTGCTGCACATTCTACAAAATCTCCCAACTTGGGGTACATATCAAAAATTTTCGCAAAATGTTCGCTAATCCAATATGCTATGGGGCTGCCGGGTATCTTTTCATAATTACATTGTTTAGCAGTGAATAGTTCTTTTTGTGCTAAAAATGCATCTTCTTTTCCTTTTTGCGTTGAAGGCTTAATAAGACGACAATATTTTCCGGCGTAGTTCAAAGTTAATCCTTGCCGCCTGACAAAAGACGTAGTTTGAACGACTTCTCCACTTATTTCTTCAAACGCTCGTGAGCCCAAATGAACCATACTAACAAAATCTGATTTGAGCATTTTTACTCGTAATTTTTCAAAGCTACTCAAAAACATCCAAGCGTGTTGCGTAATCATAGCTTGAAATCCATTTTTACATATCATTTCATCACATTTTTCAATAAATACAGCGAATAGGTCTGCTTTACTCTCAGGATAATACTTTTTAATATAGTTAGTCAGCTTTGTACTCATACTATTAGAGCCCATATATGGTGGATTCGTCACTACCACATCATATTCCTGAGACATAATCTGTCCAATATCAATCAGCAACTGCAGTTTTGCTTTAGTTTCATCAATTCCAATGGTATCTATGGAAAGCTGAACCTCTGCGTTTGTACCTGCAGTAAATTTGCGGAGCAATTCCCAGTTACATTTTTCAACATTGAGAATAGAGCCATATTCTTTTGCATCCATAAACGTATCTAACACGCTTGTAAGCTGGTTCATCACATCATTTTTTTCAATATCACTCATTCCAGCTCCAAAGTATTGCAACTGATTTCGGTTGATACCATTGCTTTCTTGAATGGAATACACATGGCAAATAGATTCGCCATTCAAAACTCTACGGTTATACTGCCTTGCTTTCATCATGACAGCGAAGTATGCCAGCTGGAATGCACGGTCATCAATATCAAGGCCATAGATATTGTTTTCCAGAATACTCTTTGCAGCATCACGCTGGGTGTAACCAGCAGCTTCATAAATCTGGATCAGAACGTCAAAAGCGTACACCAAAATATGACCACTTCCCATACAAGGATCAATAATTTTAATATCTTCTGGTTTTATTGTCTTATAGTCTTCTCTGATTTTATCCAGTTGTGCCTGAACATCTGCTTCCTGCTCAGCTTCTTCCAGATAATATTTCCATTCCGATTTCAAGTCATCATTTGGATGACCTTCCAGCCACAAACGGCCAAGGCTGTTTTCTACCATGTAGCGAACAATCCAATCCGGTGTAAACAGCTGTGTTGCTGCAGGGATACGTTCTTTGGTAATCTTTATGTTCTTTTTGAGAAGGGCAAAGGCTTCATCTTTTGGCTCGGTATTATAATACTGATACAACCATCCTATGATTTCTACTTGACCACCTTTTTCAATATTGAAGTCATCTTCATCAATATCATGGACAAGGTGATATACCACGCCATCCTGATCAGTAACAGAAACATTCAGAAGAAGTTCCGTATAATCAGAAGTTTTTTCAAATAAGTTCGGAAGAATGGCATTCAAAGCATTACACTGTTTTACAAACAACAAACGAAAACATTCATCCACATTGTTGTCATTTTTCAGTTTTACAATCTGCTCTGTTTCAGCGTCTGTTAATTCCAATTCTGCATCAAAAGGAGTTGTAACAAGATCCGGCTCCAGTTTAGAGCTTCCCTCAGAGGATAAAACACGGATGCGGGAAGGGAGGTAGTCATTTACTTCCATGAAACGAATGGCAATTAAACGGTTAAACCAAGTGTAGGCAACCTCTTCAACCACGTTACGGTAGGCAGTCTTGTAGTCTAAAGATGCTGCTTTAGCTGTAATCAGGTCTGCCAGATGGTTCCGCTGCTTGACCTCATCTCCGCTGATAGAATATGGTTCTTTAGTTCCAATATCAAAGAACGCTGTGCCTTTGGTGGACTGAGGGAGAGCGGATTTGATTCCGTCCTCCGCAATGCCCATAAGACCTGCTTTATAACTTATATCTGCAATCAGTTTGTTTCGTGCCCAAACTGCAAAGTTCTTAATTGCGGTTTTATTCATGCTGCAATTCCTCCAAGCGCTTAGAATTCAATATTCACAATCGTGTCTTCAACCAATTCCTGCATCAGGCGATCTTTAAGGGCAGAAACATATTTATCGACATCTTCTGCAGATTCGATTCTCCAAGAAGAGGTACGGGTAACAGTTTTGATTGCAACGTTTTTGGTTTTCTTTACAACATACGGTGCAGGAGGATCTGCAACTACGGTTGCAGGATCCTTTCCTTGCTGCTTTGCTAATTCTTCCAAACGTTTACGTTCTGCTTCTGCTTTCTCCTTTTCAGCCTGTGCAATTTTCGCATCCATTGCATCCATTTCATTCAGCAATCGGATTTTCAAAGCTTCTGCTCGGTCAGAGAAACTTCTTAGGGTGGATACATTATTGCAATGCTGGGCAGCATCATGAATTTCTTCAAACAACTCACGATACTTAGCAGACTTTTCTTCTTTGTACGGTTTGGCGCCTAAGACTTCAAATACACGGGTTCTGGATTCGTTGATAGAAGCCAGTACCGGAGCTTCCTGCACATCCAATACTGCCATATATGCGTTTTGGAACTTCTCCAACAGTTCAGGCAGCTTTGGAATATCTTTGTATGGAACATGCTTACGAAGGATGTCCTTTATTGCGGCAACTACTGTTTCCACGTCAGCGTCTACGATGTAGGTTTTACTGTCGTTATAAATCTGCATGAGGTGTAAGGCCTTATCGAAAATGGCTTTCTGTTCACCATTGAAAAAGGCTTTTACCGACTCGAAATCTTCTGCAAATTCAAGCAGATCGTCTTTATTTTTTCCAACTACTTGGAAGAACTCTAACGGTGACTGAGCCTGAATAACAGTACGCAACACTTTCTGCCCTGCAAGCACTACTGCTTTTCCCGGATATTCTTTACTTTCATAGCGAATTTCCAGCTGGCCGAGGCTCTCCAACACATTTTTACTGTAAGTAACGAAGTTATTCATCATAGTGTCTTCTTCATCAGACACACTGGATGTATGGAACAGTTCCTTCATGATGTCGCGCACTACTTTTTTATCTTTATCTGCGACACGAATACGCTGCTCCATCAGCAGCTTTTCTACAAAGGCTTTCTTAGTAATCAGACTGATGATTTCCTCTTCCGTTTTATTCATCAGGGTAACGCTTGCTCCATTTACAGTAAATGCAAGGTCGCCACGTTTGAACAGTCTTGCTACCAGCCACTGCACATCATCTTCGATAAATCCATAAGGAGCTTTTGTGAAACGATCCTTCACAGATTTCATGGAAGTTTTCATGTGCATATTGGTATTGCCAGCGATATACTGTAGCACATCGTCCAATGCATGAACGTTTGCTTCCTTACCGCCTTCCAAGTTCAGAGAAAGCTGGTTGGTAGTACGCATCAGCTTACGAATATCGTCTTCCGATGTTGCCATATCAATATAAGAGAGCTTGTGATATACAGTCATAACCAAACGACCAAGGGCATCATTGATACGGCTGGATACTTCCTTGGAACCAATCTGTGCCCGATCACCATTTACATAGATTGTTGCATCTTTCAGAGATTCAGTCAGGAAGAGTTTGGCAGTGCTGAAACGCTCACGCATTTCCATGCGCTTACATTCTTTGATTGTCTCGTATTTTGATAAGGCCAAAGAGGTATTCAGTCTCAGGAATTTTTCAATTTTCAAGTAGGTACGGATTTCATCCATGAAGGTACGGTCATCCGGTAATACAACCAGAACTTCCTTACCCTGACCGGACATCATACGAAGTGTGGTTTCCTCGCTGCCATATTCAGAGGCAGGGGTAAGGATACGAACTCCGATGTCATAATTCTGATTTGATTTATAAGGACGGTCATCAACAGTCTGATTGAATGAGAATGCATAACGACCATTGAATGCCGGATAGCGATAACGCTTGTCCGTGAAAATATCCTCGAAAATCATTTCAGAGATTTTATTGATGACCTCAGCCATCTCAACGCCCTGACTGTCAATTTCACGATTGATTTCCTGTTCTTCGTCTGTTAGGAATACATAGATGTCGCCATTCTTCTGCACCAACATCTGACGCATGAGAACTTTCAGAGCTTCTTCAACTTTTGCTTTCAGTTCAATACGGTCATTATCAATATCAGAAATCATCAAAGAAGTGATATTGTCAATATTGGCAGTAATGTCCTGCACGTATTTAATCATAAATAAGGTCTTCAACACGTTGATAGCAAAAACATCGCTTTCTTTTTTATCCGGGTTGATAAAACTGTTTTCATAGGCTTTAATGATAACGCCACGATGACTATGATCCAAGAAGTTCTCCAAGGCATCATAGAAAGCATGGAATGGAATGATGGTTCCTTCGGGTGCATCCATGAATTCCATTGCAGACTCTTTGAACATGGCGAGCATGGAACGTTCACCTTCGGAAAGGTGTTTTCCAGATGCACCATGAGTACGGATAGAGGTCAGCACACTTGCCAAGAGATTAAACTGGTAAGGCACAAATGGATATATCTCTGAGAAGTCTGTTTCATTGGAATACAGCTTCTTTTCTACACCATCATTGAACACAATCAGGTTTTTAATAATCGTTGCCTTCTGACCGTAGAGCAGACGAAGTGTCTGTGCTGCAGTTTCTTTTTTATCCAAAATTCTCTTCTTGATAACGGCATCAACGTTGGCAGAGGAAAGAGAGAGACGAGTATCAAAACGTCCCTGAATTTTGGAGAAGTCATTTCCTTTTACTTTCGTAATTGAATCAATATCCTGCTGGCTGGTTACAATTACCCAAGCCTTACCTGCACATTCCTTACCAAGTTCTTCGGTAACAGTCTGCATGTTCAGCATCAGTTTAGAATCGTCACCAATGTACTGGCCAACTTCATCCACAAGAAATACTACATGGTGGTTATTTTCTTTACGGTCGATATAGGCTTTGACACGTTTTGCAAAATCCTCAATGCTGATGCGATATGGCTCCGCTGCTTTCTCACACCAGTTACGAGCTGCTGCTTCACTCATAAAATCCATAGCTGCAAGCACATCTACAACGCTGTCTTGAATAAAGTCAAAATCCTGACGGGATTCTGCCCAACCTTCACCATACTCCTCTTCAAATTTTTCTTTGAATTCTTCATAACGTCCAGCCTCAGACAGGCGGCGTTCCAAATCAGCAAGGAAAGGCATCGAACCGGAGAAACCCTGCATTTCATTAAAAACTTTCAGAAAGACATTTACGATGGCATCCTTGTCCTGCTTACCGGTAGATTCACTTTTAGAATCAATATTAAACAGCACAACATCAGTGGAGGTGGATGCTGCCAGCTTCATATCTGCCAGAACCATTGGATCCACAATTTTGCTATCCTCAATGAAGTAGTCAATGGCATGTTTACCACCTACTTCTTTATTTGCCAACAGATAAGAAAGAATTTTCAGAAAGTGAGATTTACCACTTCCAAAGAAGCCGGAAATCCAGACACCCATCTTCGGTGTGGTTCCTGTAATTCCTTTTTTATAAGAAGAAAAGAAATCTGCAAAGTGCTTCTGCAGCTCTCTGGTCACAACATATTCTTCAAGTTCCTGTGATATGTTCGTCTTTTCACCTTGACCAACGATAATAACTCCTTGAATCTCACGGTCAACCGGTTTTGCAAACATTTCTTTAATGTTCATAGTAGTAGTCCCCCTTACTTAATCATCCTAAAAGCACGGTAATAGTTGTCGTCTTTAATTTCGTTAAACAGGATCAGTTCCTGCTCGTTATATGTTCCAGGAAAGAAAAGGACAACCGGTAAGCGTACAAACGCTTGGTGGAGATTGTTCAACACTTTATGGGAACGAAGGATTGGATAACACTTGCCAATTCCCGTTAAAAACACAACTGCTTTTTCTGGTGTGTGTTCTGAAATATAGCGTACCAGATAGCTGTCATCGTCATTGATTTTCATGGAGTTATTAACCGCCTTGATGATGCGGTCAAAACCCTGTTTCTTTTCAAATGAGATACACTTATCTAAAAAGTTTTTTTCGCTAAGATAGTCGATGATAATGTCATATAAATCAAAGACTACCAGTTCAAATCCATCAGTTCCTTTAGAGTTTTTTCCCTTCATGTATGCAATACGTTCACGCACTTCCAGCTCACGTTCAGGTGGATAATCGAATATCCAGTAATTGACCTCATTGGCTTTTCCTTTATTCTGACGGAAGGAGTCTTTCTTAATCATAGCCTCCATCAGGTCTAATCGTTCCTGTAAACTTGCCATTATCTCACCCCCGTCAACGTAGGAATCATTAGTTCCATGCCGTTGTTTTTCAGCCACAATTCCATTGCCGGTTCTAAGATTGGCTTCTGGATTTTACGAGCATCTTTTCCTTTGTCAGTCAGACCAGCTTCAAAGAGCATGCTCTTATAACTTTTCATCAGATTCTTGATAGAGGCCTCTGTCCATCCTGCAATTTTTTCACTCTGCTGCTGCTTGTTTTTGAAAAAAATTCTAAAGTCGCAGTCTGCAAATTCATTGCTTCCAATGATCATTTTTTCTCTGACTACTTCATATACAAAATCAAACAGCAAGGCATCATTCGCCATTGCTGCTACAAGTGCAAACATCTTCTGCGTTGAGGTATCTCCATTTTGAAAAACCGGGATGAAGGATTCATCCAGTGATTTAACTCGTGCTGTTACAGTATTGTAAATCTGTATAGCACGATTGGTGGAGGACGCCCCAAATATATTTTCATCCTTACTCATGAGTTTAATTTCATGATAGGTTTTTCCTTCAGACAATAATTGAACTTCCTTGCGAAATTCCATGAACCAGAAGGCATGTTTGGTTGCACTGGCACTATATTCTTTTCGTTCCATAGCAAAACCTATTCCTTTCCAATTATCATTCTACTGGTTCACCTGTCCCATTGTCGGGACTTGGTAGTATATCCATGATTTCATCTACTGTACAATTCAGCTTTCTGCAAATCCGGACAATGATTTCCATAGAAACATATTCATTTTTAGAGAGTTTTGCAAGCGTATTGCTGCTGATTCCAACCTCATCTCGGAAATCCATTTTCTTTAATCCTTTATCAATCAATAGCTTAAATAACTTGTTATAGCATACATCCATAATGAACACCTCTCATTAACGAACCATAGTAATAGCATCATACAAAACATTGTACCATAATTTCCTCTGTTTGCGTCACTTAATTTGGCGAACGCCAACCTAATTTCCTTGATTGTCCTCTCATTTCTCCAGAACGACAATCAAAACCGTGTGCATTATATTTTTAGATTTGTTTGAACTATTTTGCGGTATTTCGGCTTATAGGCAGAGAAACAAATACAAGAGCAAGTTTCGCCCTGTAGTCCAAATTTCGCATTCTGCTTATTTGTCTTGACAGCCGGACGGTAATTTATTGGGGCGTGCCTTCCCCAAACCCTGCTTGAATTGGATATAAAAAAAGAGCGTCCACTTCGTTCCCGTAAGGGAAAAATGAGCGCTCACTTGCTTTCCGATGCATGAACTGTACTAATTTTTAATGGAAGTCCATTATACAAAAAAGGCGCTTGGCTCTATGAACTGTCGCTCCTTTGCTTCATGACTTCGTTTTAATTTAGACAAAATTTATCATATTTCATTTTTCATGTAAAGTGCATTCTGCATAAAACCATCAATTTTAGCAGATCACAATGCCCTGTTATTTTCCATCGGTATAGGAAAACCCCAGCCCACAAAAGGCCGGGGTTTCCTGAGGTATGTATCAATAAAATGAGGGAAAAGCAGTTTATTTATCAATTCTGAATCCGGCATAAGCGGTCATTCCATGCTCATGCATATCCAGTCCGTCAAGCTGTTCCTGGTCGCTGACGCGGAGTCCGACCGTCTTGTCAATAATTGTGAATATTACAAATGCCATAATCGCCACATATGCAATAACAGCCCCCACACCGATCAGCTGTGTTATGATATTACAGCCTTCTCCGAACACACCGGTTAAAATTGTTCCAAAGCATCCGCATGCGCCATGAACACCGATTGCGCCCACCGGATCGTCGATTTTAAGTTTTTTGTCCACCACTTCAATAACCAGAACCACCAGGATACCAGCCAGCGCGCCGATTATAATGGCCTCGTAAGGAGTTACCACATCGCATCCTGCGGTGATCGCAACCAAACCGGCAAGGGAACCGTTGAGTGTCATGGAAACATCGGGTTTTCCGTATTTTGCCCATGTAAATACCAGCGTCACGAATGTGGCTGCAGCGGCTGCCAGGTTTGTTGTGATCGCGATCTGGCCTACGCTGGTGGATGCCGCTGTTGTAGAGCCGCAGTTGAATCCAAACCAGCAGAACCAGAGAATGAACACGCCTAATGCTCCGATGGTGATATTGTGGCCCGGAAATGCATTTGGCGTTCCGTCCGCATTGTATTTGCCAAGTCTCGGCCCTAAAATCTTTGCTCCGATCAGGGCGCAGAGGCCGCCTACCATATGTACCGCGGTGGAACCTGCAAAATCGTGGAAGCCCATTTCTGCCAGCCAGCCGCCGCCCCAGATCCAATGGCCGGTTACCGGGTAGATAAAGACGCTGATAGCTGCCGAATAGATCAGATACGCCATGAATTTAGTTCTCTCCGCCATGGCTCCAGATACAATCGTAGCCGCCGTAGCACAGAAAACGGTGTGGAAAATCATGAATACGCCGATCGGAAGGCCATTGATCAGCCCCGATCCGTCCGCTAAAGAATACGGCTGAAAGAAACCGGAAGTCCCCAGAAAGCCGCCTGTATCCTTACCGAACATAATCGCAAATCCAATTACAAAGAAGAATAAGGAACCGAGTACAAAATCCATCATATTTTTCATAATAATATTGCCCGCATTTTTAGCTCTGGTAAATCCTGCTTCCACCATGGCGAAGCCGGCCTGCATAAAATAGACAAGAAATGCTCCAAGCATCGTCCATGTGACGTTCATCAGAAGGTCTGCCGCCTGGGAAGCCTCCATGCCGCTGTCAATTAAATCTAATAAGTTCATAATCATTTCCTCCTCATATCCTTTTTCAAGCGCTCCCAATGTCCAATTAAAAAGGGAGACAACCGCTGTTTTCAGCAATTATCTCCCTTGATAATTTATGTATTCTGTATGAAAGAACCGGCTTACAGCGCCTGAACGCCTCTCTCACCGGTACGGATACGAACCGCATCCTGGACATCGTAGATGAATATCTTGCCGTCGCCGTAATTGCCGGTCGTAATCTCTTTTACGACCTTTTCCACGATGGCTTCCGACGTTTCCTCCGCCACGACGGTTTCCACCTTGACCTTTGGCAGCAGATTGACCGTATATTCGGTGCCGCGGTACATCTGTTTATACCCCTTCTGATTGCCGTAGCCCATGACATTGCTTATCATGATGCCGTTGGCCTTGCAGCCTTCCAAAATGGTCTTTAAGTCTTCCAGTTTCTCGGGCTTAATAATGATCTCCAATTTTTTCATACAGCATTCCTCCTATTTTTTTACGTCGTACAAAAAAGGTTCCGTACAACGAAGAAGAGGGCCATTCCGGAAAACCGGAACGCCCTCGTTCAATATACGTTTATTATACAGAGATCTTTTAAATTGTCAAATATATTTTTAAGCCGCAATTTTTATATCTTTTGTGAAATATAGACAAAATGAAATGCTTGTGTTTTTGCTGTATAGAGTATATAATATATTGTATACAAAATAATGCAAAAATACAATTAACGTAACAGTTCAGATTTTGGTATCAATATTCACATCGGAGTAATCTCCGATGCTTCTTGTACGGCCGAAGGCTATACAAGAAGATACCCTCTGAATAGTTACCAATTTAAAGGGGTTTTTACATGATCAGACACCTTAGCTTAAAGGCCTATGGAAAGATAAATCTGGGCCTGGATGTACTTAGAAAACGTGAAGACGGCTATCACGACGTTCGCATGATAATGCAGACCGTAGGAATTTATGACCGCATCGATCTGAACTACCAATCCGCTCCCGGCATCGAAGTGGAGACCAACTTATACTATCTTCCCAATAATGAAAATAACCTGGTCTATAAGGCTGCCAAACTCTTAATGGATGAATTTAAGATCCAGGCAGGAGTTAAGATCGGGCTGAAAAAATTCATCCCGGTTTCCGCCGGAATGGCAGGAGGCAGCAGCGATGCGGCAGCCGTCCTGTTCGGAGTCAATAAGATGTTTGGGCTGGGGCTTACAATGAAGCAGCTGATGGAGCGGGGCGTCAAAATCGGTGCTGATGTTCCCTACTGTATTATGAGAGGAACCGCTCTTTCGGAGGGCATCGGAGAGGTACTCACTCCCCTTCCGCCCGTACCGCAGTGCCAGGTTCTGATTGCCAAACCGGGCATCAATGTGTCCACAAAATTTGTTTATGAAAATCTTCATGCCAACGATCTGCGGCCGGAACAGCATCCCGACATCGACGGCATGATAAATGCCATAAAAGCCGGGGATATCTACCGGATTGCCGGTAAATTCGGAAATGTGCTGGAAACCGTAACGGCAAAGGAATATCCGGTCATCGAAGAGTTAAAATCCATTATGATGGAAGCCGGTTCCATCGGTTCCATCATGAGCGGAAGCGGCCCAACCGTATTCGGCCTGTTCACCAGCCCGAAAGCGGCTGAAGAGGCTTATGAATCCCTTCGCTACGGGCAGTACAGCGAACTGGCAAAACAAGTATATCTGACTAATTTTTACAACATTAAGGAGGACCGGTCTTATGGATCATGATTTAAAGGTTAATATGAATGAATATCTTCCGCTGAGGGACGTTGTGTTCAACACACTCCGCCAGGCGATTTTAAAAGGGGAACTGACACCGGGTGAAAGGCTGATGGAAATTCAGCTGGCTGAGCGTTTAGGCGTCAGCAGAACGCCGATCCGGGAGGCCATCCGGAAACTGGAATTAGAGGGATTGGTGCTGATGATTCCAAGAAAGGGCGCGGAAGTTGCCAAGATTTCAGAAAAGAGCCTCCGCGATGTGCTGGAAGTCCGCCGTTCCTTAGAGGAACTGGCCATTGAACTGGCCTGCCAGAGAATGAGCGAAGACGAACTGATGCAGCTGGAAGAGGCTCAGAAGGATTTCCGGAAAGCGGTGGAAAGCAAAGACGTTATGAAAATAGCGGAAACGGATGAGCATTATCACGATGTCATTTATTTTGGAACCGGCAATGCACGCCTGGTGCAGATTTTAAATAATCTCCGGGAACAGATGTACCGTTACCGCCTGGAATATATTAAGGATGAGGATAAACGCCAGGTTCTTCTCGTAGAACACGACAATATCTTAAAGGCTGTCAGAAGCCGCCACGTGGCTGAAGCAAAGGCCGCGATCCGCGAGCACATCGACAACCAGGAGATCACCGTATCGAAAAATATTAAGGAGAAGGAATAATCTATGAATTTCAAAGAACGTTACCTTGCAGGTGAAATTGAATTTGAAGAGATCGACCTCTATATCTCCCAGTGGAACAACAGCGACGATACGCGGACTCTGGCTCAGTTTTTAGGGCTGAATGCGGAGGAAGAGGATGTCTGGATCGATGACAGCGATGACGCTTTAAAGGAAATGCTGGACAGTCAGAAATAGGAATTTATGTGTAAATAGCGTGAAAAAACAGGCCGTGGATGCGGTTGTGAGGAATATTCTTCACAACCGCATCCACGGCCTGTTTTCCCGCTTTTCCAGGCTGTATATCGGCCGGATCGGGAGTGAAAATGAAACTATTTTCGTTTACTTTATTGGGTATCATCGTCATTTTTTACTTCCATTTTTAAATCTTCGTATCCGTCTTCGTCGGCAAACAGCGGTCTCATCTCGCCGTCGTCCCTCTGTTCTTCCGGCATATAGCGTTTGAATACAGCCGACAGCATATAGGAATTAGCAAAAGCCAGCAAAGCCACGCCGAAAAGCATAAGCGGCGGAAAATAGAACAATGCGACTATAATCAGCACCACATCGATAGCCAGCATACCCAGCGTATGAAGGAAATGGCGGATTGACATAAAAAATGCATTGAACAGCGTCTTCTTCACCGTATTGTAAAATCTGGACTGCAGTGGAAATACATATGTAAATATGGCCAGATAGATGAAGGAAAATGCCAGGAAAATAGCGATCATAATGGACCGGAACTGGGAACTTCCCTTGAAAACTCTGAGGAAAAACCAGAGATCGCCGCCCAGAATCAGCCCTGCCGCCAGCATGATCAGCCAGATGATTGTGGCCTGCTTAAAGTTCTCTTTGAAGGACTTAAAGAAGGAACGGAACGTATATCCGTCTTCATCTCTTACCAGTTTCAAAGTCACATAATACATAGCTGTAGTGGATGCCCCGATGGTAAACACAGGGATACTGCAGATTCCCCATAAAAAGCTTAATATAATAACATCCCAGAATTTACCGATAAACCGCCAAACCGGATTATCATAATTAAAGAAACCTGAAAACATTCGACTACCTCTTCTCTCTCATTTGTCGTATTAAAACATTATAGCTAATTTCCTGTAAAAAATCAAACTTTCCGAAACAATTCACGAAAAATTTATAAAAATATCTTCCCTTTTATGATATACTCTTCTTAGCTTGTGCTTGGCTTAAAGCACATGAATGAAACGAAAGAGGGTTTATCATCATGTCACTGAAAGAAGCATTTAAAAATGAAGCCCGTGAGGAACGGGAAAAGCTCCGCAATATGACGTTAAAGGACAAGATCTGGTACATTTGGGAATACTATAAGTTTTTCATCATCGGAGTTGTCTGTGCCGTGGGCATCATCATCTCTGTAGGCACCACCATGTACAACAACCGTTTTGACACGGCGCTTTACTGCGTTGTTATCAATAACCGCACCAGCGAAGCCGGAAACCAGAATCAGGTTCTGGAAGAGCTGAAGGACTATCTGAACCTTTCGGATGTCAGAGAGATCGTTTATGATTCCAGCATGTTTATAAGCTACGGCGACAACACCAACGAATTGGGTTATGCCACCATGGCAAAGATCTCGGCATTAGTCGCATCCAGGGAGCTGGACATCATGATTGCAGATACGGACAGCATTGATAACTATGCAAAGCTGGGCGGAATGACAAATCTCGAAGAAATCCTCCCTGCCGATCTGTATGAAAAGGTGAAAGACCGTATTTATTATACCATGAATGAAGAAGGCGTGTCACAGCCCTGCGCAGTCTCTTTGGAGGATACCAAATTCGCCGCAGACATGAACCTGGTTATGGAACCGCCTCTCATTGCCCTGTTTTCTAATTCCGAGCATACAGAAAACTGCATCGCCCTTCTTCACTATATCTTTGACTAACCAATTTAAAACCAAGCTTTTTTATCAGCGAGATAGAGGCCAGGTTACCGGACTCTATCTCAGCCCAGATTTTCCTGCATATATTTTCATCTGCGTAATCCAGAATCTTTTGGCATGCTTCAACTCCGTAACCATTTCTCCTGTAAGGCTCAAATATATGATATCCCAGCTCTAAACGGACCGTTTCACCGTCCCATTCTTCCCCGTTTTTATCGGTCAGCCCGGCCATTCCAACCAGAGTGCCGCTGCATTTCTCCACCAGCGCCCAGATTCCGTACTGGTAAAATCCATACTGGTTTTTGATATATGCCTCCAGTTTATCCGCCGTGTAGAATATCCGGTCATCTTCTGTGTCTTCCGGCTCTTTTCTTACGCTCTTAATATCTTCCATACAGAATTCCCGAATCATTAGACGCCTAGTTTCACCTATGATCCAGGGCATATTAAGCGCTCTTCGGACCACACGTTCCAGATAATCCCCATCGGCCTCTTCCAGGCGTTCCACCGCAAATGGCACGCCTGACATGGGTCCGCTGCCCATAATAAGTTCAACAACGGCCCTTCCTGCTGCCAAAGCAGCCTGAAGGGCCTGGTATTCGTCTGAAATCAATACAGGATAATTCACTCCCTCTATTGCTACAAACCGTTCTTCTGTCATATTAGCATTTCTCCGGCTCCGGATAAGTCTCGCCAAAGGTGTCAACCGTAACTGATTTTATCTTCTGTTCTTTCATCGGTCTGTCGTTATAATCCGTTCTCACATCTGCGATCGCATTCACAACGTCCATACCTTCCACAATCTTGCCAAATGCCGCATAAGAGCCGTCCAGATGCGGAGAATTCTTGTGCATGATGAAGAACTGTGATCCGGCTGAGTCGGGATGCATCGCTCTTGCCATGGATAAAACGCCTTCTGAATGTTTCAGATTGTTGGCAACTCCGTTCTGGCTGAATTCGCCTTTAATGGAATATCCCGGGCCGCCCATACCGTTGCCGTCCGGACAACCGCCCTGAATCATAAAGCCGCTTATTACTCTGTGGAAAATCAGTCCATTATAAAAACCTTTGTTTACAAGGCTGATGAAATTATTAACTGTGTTTGGAGCAATCTCAGGATAAAGCTCTGCCTTCATAATGCCGCCATCTTCCATCTCAAACGTAACTACTGGATTTTTCATCGTTCTTTCTCCTTACATTTATCATCTTTTCTCGGAATCAGATTCCAATAGAGTTATTTTACCAAAACCCTGTGTAAAAGTCCAGCCGGTCTTATCCTGAGTTTGGACTGATTGTTTCTGATCTTTTACGAGGTGAAAAAAGATAGGATATCCTTTATGCTGACCGGCAGGTTGGGGGTTCTCTTTGCTCTTTCTCCTTCTCATTCATACTTTGTTCATATATCATTCAAAAACCTTTTACACAATTAACATGATTTCTTCATGTTTTCCCCATATACTATAACCATAGACAACAGAACAAGTTGTTTAGCCACAAAGCTTATAAGATTTTTTTCATAATACTCGAGCTGATAATCTTGATTATCAGCTCTCCTCCCTTTAACCTTTTGAATTCCTTTCTATCCTCATAATAGAAAGGAATTTTTTTGTGCTCTCATATCACTTTTTCTATCGTACCACAATATAAACCATATAGGATGCGTACATACCCAGCATCAGAATGCCTTCTCGTCTGCTGATCTGAAATTTGCTCTTAGCCAGGAAATAGACAATACAGCTGGCCGCCACTAAAAACAGCGCATCATATGCGGACAATATGCTGACCTTAATCGGACTGATCGCTGCAGATGCGGCTAACACCATCAGAATATTAAACAGATTAGAGCCCACCACATTTCCAAGTGCAAGCCCGTTTTCTCCCTTTCTGGATGCCACAACGGAGGTCACCAGTTCCGGAAGAGATGTTCCCATCGCCACAATGGTGAGGCCGATCAGAGTCTGGCTTAATCCGAAGGAAGCGGCAATCTTGCTGGCGCTGTCCACAACAAAATCTCCTCCCAAAACAATTGCTATAATTCCGGCAACAATATAAACAATGCTGAGAAACGGCGACAGAGCTTCTATCTTTTCCGCTGCCGATACCCGGTTCATCATGGCGCTGCGCACTGTTTTTACAAGGAAATATACAAATAAAACGAGGAGCAGGAGACCTTCGCCTCTGCCGACTCCGCTGCCAAACATTAACATCACAGTTAAAACTGCAGCCACAGCGATGGACAGAAGAAAATCTCCGTTCAATATCTTTTTCTCAATTGCCATAGGCGCGATGGCTCCGCAGGCTCCCACAACCACTAATAAGTTGAAAACATTGGAGCCGATTACATTTCCCACCGCAATTTCATTGTTTCCGGTGATGGCTGCGGTAATGCTTACGGCCAGCTCCGGTGCACTTGTCCCAAATGCAACAATTGTGAGTCCGATCACAATGCTTGGAACACGCAGCAGCTTTGCCACAGAGGAACTTCCTTCCACAAAATAATCTGCGCCTTTCACTAAAAGAATAAAACCAATGAGAAGCCAAACATACATCATCATATCTTTCCCTCTTTTCTAATTGTATTATTTCCGAATTGTTTCTTATGATACAAAAAAGCGAGAACCTTTATTGTACCAAAAGATACAACAAAAGTCTCGCTTCTTACTATACGTACCGGATGATAATCATCGTGATGACGATACCGCATAACAACCGCACTTCTGCAGCTGCAAGCTACTCCCTCTTATTCCCACTTAGTATATGAATTTTCTCAGTATTTGTCAATGCTTTTTCGGAAAATGAATTTGTTTTCTGAGCAAAAATAATGCGGCCACATTGGGCACAGCCATCAGTCCGTTCCAGATATCGGACAATTCCCATACCGTTTCCAGCCTGGCGATACAGCCGATAAAAACTGCATTTAAATATAAAAACATATAGACCATTTCGGCTGTCCGGGCGTTCATTCCCGTTCTGGAAGCCAGATAGGCCAGATTCTGCCTGCCCAGATAATACCACGCAATGATCGTGGCGAATGCAAACGACAGCATAGACAGAGACACCAGATATTCACCGCCCGGCCCAAGACGTTCTGAAAAACAATGGGCCGTCAGCGCCGCCCCATCCAAACCGCATGTTCCGGCTCCGCTTCCCATCACGCATAGAATTACAAATGCGGTCAGACTGCAGCTGATCATAGTATCAAAAAACACTTCAAACATAGCCCACATCCCCTGTTTTTCCGGCGTCGTCTCTTCCACCGCTCCATGGATAACAGCCAAGCTCCCAAGTCCTGCCTCATTGGAAAATACGCCTCTGGAAACGCCGTATCTGACCGCCACACTGATTCCATATCCCGCCGCGCCGGACAACGCGCTGGACGGTTTCCATGCGCTTTCCAGGATCATTAATAGAACCGACGGCAAACGGTCATAATAAGACATGATGACAATGAGAGAAATAATCGTATAAATTCCGGCCGAAACAGGCACAAGCCGCTCCGTCACCTTGGCAATCCTGCCCAAACCGCCGCGTATTACCAATAGTATCAGCAGCGTAAGAACCGCTCCCGTAGCTATGGGATAAAATGAAAATGAAAATTCCAGGGTTTCTGCGATAGAGTTTGACTGAACCATGCTCCCCATTCCAAAGGATGCCAAAACCGCAAAAAAACTATATAAAACGGCTGCCCCATAAAATCCCAGCCCTTTTTCCAGATAGACCATAGGTCCGCTGATCCAGCTGCCGTCCTTTTTTCTCCTGCGGTAACGGATTCCCAGCACGACTTCCGCATAAGCGGTCATCATTCCGATTCCCGCAGAAATCCACATCCACAGAAGAGCCCCCGGCCCTCCGGCACAGAGCGCAGTTGCCACGCCCACGATATTACCTGTCCCTACCGTGGCAGCTAAAGCGGTGCATGCGGATTGGAACTGAGTTACCGAATGGGGATTATCTACATCCTTTTTCTCGCTGCCCAAACTCCCCACAGTCTCTTTCCACCACATTTTCCAGCCAGTAAGCTGAAAAAATCCTGATTTTACAGTAAATAATATGCCCACTCCAAGGATCATCAAAAGCAGCCACGGCCCCCAGACAAGCTGGTGAATTGTATGGATCATCCTGTCCTCCGTCAACTTCGTTGGTTACAATTCACGGCTCTTGCGGCCTCTGCCGTCCGTTCAGGTTCCAGCAGTTTTGCAGGAACTTTCCAGTTCCAGTTTCGGGCATAAGCACTTCTAAACGTGCAGGATTTTTCTAAAAGCCAAGGAAAATGCCCAAACTCGCTCCGCTCAAACAGGTGGACATTTCCCTTGAACGAAAAATTCTGCGCGTTAAGAATTGCTAATGCCCTGCAAAGTCACATAAAAGTTCCTGCAAAACTGCTGGAACCTGAACGGACGGCGGAGGCCACCGGAGCCGTGAATTGTCAACTCCATCGCACTTGTTCTCTATATCTTCTATTCTATTTGATTGGCGATTATGATATAATATTTTTAATAGGTTCAAAGAATTTTACTGAGAGCGAGGTATCTTTATGCCAGGTTTTACGACTCATTATATCTTAGGGATGAAAGCTTATAACGATTTACCCAATAACCAACTGAAATTCATAATTGCAAAATACCGGTGGCTTTATCAGCTGGGCCTTCAGGGACCGGATATCTTCTTCTATAACATTCCCATCCTCCGTCACCGCGATTACCGGAATGTGGGATCACATATGCACGAACACTGCATCAGCGATTTTTTTGTGAATTATCTGAAAGTCGTCTCTGAAATTGAATCCAAGCAGCAGCGGGACCAGGCCCTCTCCTATTTCTGCGGATTCCTCTGCCATTACATCGGTGACTCCATCTGCCACCCCTATGTCTATGGCCGCATCGATTACGACGTGAAGAATCCGAACAACTATACCCACGGCCTTCATGCCACTTTGGAAAATGACATCGACGCCCTCCTTCTGCTAAAATACAAAAAGAAAAAGCCGTCCCAGTTTAACCAGGCGGCCACCATCTGCCTTAACGGCTTTGAGATGCAGTTCATCTCCCGCATTCTTTCAAAATGCATTAATATGACTTATTATCCGATCAACTACCGGAATAATTTCCAAGTGACGCCGCGGATGGTTCACCGTTCCATTCTGGCGATCCGCTTTGGCTGCCGCACGCTTTCCGATCCGTCGGGCCGCAAAAAAAACGGCATTCGCAAAGTGGAGTCCATATTTTTGAAAAAACCAATCGCTTCCACCAAACTGGTAACAGACCAGGTTATCAATCCGAAAAAGAGCCTGAACCTGAATCACGAAGTGTGGTGCAATCCATGGGACAAGCGGCTGGCCTCCACCGCCTCTTTCCCGGACCTGTTCTACCAGTCCTTAAATAAATGCAACAATGTATATTATCAGCTGAATGCCGATCTCACAAGCGGAATCCCGCTGGATGAGCTGGATTTTAACAAACTGATAAAGGAATTAGGCAGTTATTCTTATCACAGCGGTCTTAGCGTACAGTAAGTATACCGATAGGTACGCCGGGCCAGCAAAAGAGGAGCAAAAAAGAAAGAAGCGGAGCAGACGATTTTCGTCCTCTCCGCTTCTTTCTTTTTTGCCCCTCTTTCATATCACTATGTCTTAATCAACAGAATCAGCTTAGCCCGGCTGCTGACTCCTGTTTTCTTATAAATATTGTAAATATGTTTGCGTAAAGTCGATGGGCAGATGCACAGATTACGGCAGATTTCATCCGTTCCATTTTCCAAATAAAGCAATCTGATAATCTCTTCTTCCCGTTTTGTCAACTGATATTTCCTGCTGAAAGAGGCCAGAAGAAAGGTGTTTCTGTCCTCCTTTTCCTTGGAATGTTTGATTGCTCCGGCTGAAAGGCTGTAAAATTTAAGGGCGAGATGATTTTTCAAACAGTCCATAATAAACAGTTCCCTGGGTGAAAAATCTCCGGCGGCCTTAGGTCTCCACAAAACCACAGCTCCCAACACGGTATCGTTATAAATCAGCGTGTTATAAAGTCCATAATAAAGATCCAGCGGTTCTAAAACTTCTTTATAGATCCGGCTTTTCGTCCATTCCGATTCTTCACTGATATCGGAATAGCGGAACACGCTGCTCCAGGGGCAGAAAAAGTATTCCGTCCATTTGGGATGATAGTTGCCCTCTATATAAAAATTAACATCTAAATACTGACTATTGGAATCAATGCTGTACGGTCTAAGAAGCTTAGGTTTTCCATCCGTAATATTGGCTTGAAACATGACGCCGAGAGAGAAGTCAAAAAGTCCCTTTAAATTGCAGAGACAGACATTGGCAAATTCCTCGTAGGAACTGCACTGGTTAATGCGGTAGATCATCTGGGAGATGAAAATCCATTCACAGTTGAGCAGGGATTGGAACAAGTGATCTCCTCCTTTTACCGGGTGTAATTTAATGTCTTCATTATAACATAACAGGTAAAATGCATCAAGCAAGCCGCCGGTTAAGTGAAAGGAATATGGCAAAAATACATTTCTAAATGTGGTAGAAAAAGTTCTATTTTACCATATTTGCAGTAGATTTCATTGGTTTTTTATAAGAAGTGCTGAAAAAGATCATAGGAATGTCAACGGGTAAGCCAATATAAATGGCGAAATGCATTTGTTATAATTACTTTAAAGGAAATGAAAAGGAGGACATTTTATGGCAAAGGTTATTTCGGCTCAGGCTGCCGCACAGCTGATCAAAGACGGCAACACCGTGGCATCAGCCGGCATGGGAATCATGGGATTGTGTGAGGAAGTCATACGGGCAACGGAACAGCTGTTTCTGGAAACCGGACATCCTAAGGACTTGAACCTATTTTACGGAGCTCACCAGGGCGACAATCCGATCGTGAAATACGGATGGGACCACTGGGCGCATGAGGGAATGCTGAAACGGTGGACCGGCGGCTTTTTAGGCGCCTCACCCAAAATTGGTGAAATGTGCAGAGAAAATAAGATCGAAGGTTACTGTCTCCCAATGGGGGTTATTGATCTCATGTACCATGAGATAGCCGGCCATACCCCCGGACTCATAACCAAAATAGGCCTGAAAACCTATGTGGACCCCAGACTGGAGGGTGCAAAGGTAAATGAAGCCGCCAAAGAGGATATCGTAAAACTGATCGAACTGGAAGGTGAGGAATGGCTGTTTTACAAGAATCCCGGTTTAAATGTAGGATTAATCCGTGGAACCACAGCAGATGCGGACGGAAACCTGACTATCTCAGAAGAGTGTATTAACGGAGACGCTTTGGCCGTAGCCCAGGCGGTTAAAAATTCCGGCGGTATCGTAATCGCACAGGCAAAATATCTGGCGGCAGCCGGTTCCCTTCATCCAAGGGATATTCACATCCCCGGAGTTCTGGTGGATTATGTGGTTGTCAGCGATCCTGCATCCGATACTCATTATCAGACTGTGGATGTATTTTATGATCCCACTCTCTGCGGCAATGTCAAAGCTGAAATGTCTGCCATGCCGAGTCTCGCTCTGAAGGACTCCAAGGTAATCGCAAGGCGTGCAGCTATGGAGATGGATATGGGAACCTGTGTCAATCTGGGGATCGGAATCCCCCAGATGATCGCTCTTGTAGCCGTGGAAGAAGGCGTCAATGACTGCTTTACCCTGACCAGCGAGTCGGGAATTATCGGAGGAATCGCAGTTCAGGGCAAGAATTTCGGCAGCTGCTACAATCCGGCCTGTTTCTTGGATCAGGATGTTCAGCTCAACTGGTACAGCGGCGGAGGTTTAGGCACTGCTTTCTTAGGCCTTGCGGAAACCGATCAGCGGGGAAATGTGAACGTGAGCAAATTTGGCACCCGGCTTAACGGCCCGGGCGGCTTCATCGATATCACACAGCCGACTAAAAAAGTAGTATTCTGCGGATCATTTACCGCAGGGAAGCTCCAAACAGAAATCAGGGATAAAAAACTGGTTATCGTTCAGGAGGGCAGAAGCCACAAATTCATGGACAAAGTCCAGCAGGTAACATTTAGCGGCGATTATGCAGTGGAATCCGGACAAGAGGTTCTGTATATAACGGAACGCGGAGTTTTCCGGCTGACCGGTCAGGGAATGGAACTCATTGAGATCGCTCCGGGAGTGGATCTGGAAGCGGACATCCTGGCTCAGATGGATTTTAAACCTCTCATTTCACCTGATTTGAAGGAAATGGACAGTTTCCTGTTTGAGGAAAGCTGGGGCGGCCTGAGAGAATATCTGGAAAAGAAAACGCTTTGACGCATACGGAAGGGAGACCAACTATGTCAGATTATATAAAAACAGATTTGGTAAATAAGACGGCCCATATAACGCTGAGCCGTATGCCGGCCAATGCGCTGGTTAGAGAAATGTATCTTGATATTGCCAATGCCTTTTACGAATTGGGCGAGCGGGATGATGTGGCTATAATTGTGCTGCGCGCGGAAGGAAAGATCTTCTGCGGAGGTAATGATATAAGCGAATTCGAAGCCTTTAATTCCAGGAGCACAGCCGAAGATGCGGCAGAAGTATGCGCTCTGGCCATCAACTCCATCTGGAACTGCAAAAAACCTGTCCTGGCAGCAGTCCAGGGCGCCTGTATGGGCGCCGCATTCGGGATGGTTGCAGCTTCCGACTTCATAATCGCTGGAGAAGGCGTAAAATTCGGAATTCCCGAAATAAACTTAGGCATTCCTGCCGCAGGCTGCTTCGCCCATTTAGCCCTTCCACTCCATGTGGCAAAATATATGGCGTTTACCGGAACTCCTTTAACAGCGGAAGAATTGTTCCGCTGGGGAACCGTAATGAAGGTGGTACCAAAAGAGGCAGTTTGGGAAGAAGCTGACGCATTCTCAGCAAAAATTGCCGCTTCCTGCTACCGGGCAGTAGGATTATTTAAGCAGAATTTCAATGCCAATGTGGACGCAAGACTAAGGGACAAGTTCATGGCCGAGCAACACTGCTTTATGGATTTTATGCTCAGTTCCCATGATTTTAAGGAAGCTGTAGCAGCTTATCAGGAAAAGCGAAAACCGGAATTTAACGGAAAGTAAAAAGGGGCTTTCGCAAATCTTTATTTGATTAACTAAGATATGCCGGAAAGAAGGGACCGCCCAGACGGCTGCCTGGGTGGTCCCTTCTTTCCGGCTGTTGCTTGGCTAGCTAAGGATAAAAAGATTTGGTTGAGCGGAGAATAAGTTTTTACATCAAACGTGAAGGCTTTTCGTGAAATGCCTTCACGTTTGATGTAAAACCTGAGGGATTTTCCACAAATTTCTTGACACTCCATATAAACGTTCTTCTATTTAAATACCACTGCAAACACATCGCTTTTAACCAGGCTAGCGAAAACCAGCGCGGAATCGGGAGGCGGAGCCGGGAGAAGACGAGCGGAGAGGCGGTCCGGGACGGCGAAGGAAGATACAGACGAATGGGATCGTATGGAACCCCTTTAGAACTACTTAGACCCGGAAGGGCAGAACGAGGCAGGTAGAAACTGATTTCCGTGTCAGTTTCTAAAGCGCCACTGAGCAGCGAAGTCATAAAGAGTTCACTGCGAATGGCGCTGGCCTGCCTCGTTCTGTCCTTACGGGTCTTAGTAGTTCTTGGGGGCGAATCCCGAATCCCATTCGTCTGTATCTTCCTTCGCCGTCCCGGACCGCCTCTCCGCTCGTCTTCTCCCGGCTCCGCCTCCCGATTCCGTGCGTCCCCCCTTACTCAACAATCTGGTCGCCGTCTTTGATTACATAATTTTTTTGCACGCCGATTCTGCGCATCCATTCGCGGGTTGATTCGGTAAACCATTTGCCGCTTCCCGGGCCGCCTCCGTTATCGTTGTCCCAGAGCCAGCCCGGAGTGGGCCATAGGCAGATCTTGGGGTGAAGGATGCGGTAGACGCTTTCCGAAACGCCGTATTGACCGTGATGGGCCATTTGGAGGATATCGCAGTACATGTTATCGCTGCCGTAATCCTTTACCAGGCGGTCGCCGGCCTCTTCTCCCATGTCGCCTAGAAATACGATGTATTTCCCGTTCATCTTAATGGTATAAGCCACTGAGCTGTTATTAATTGAATTGCGGGGGAAGAGATATGGTTCGTTCATCACGGTTATCTCTGTATTATCCACATAAATCTTCTGATTCTTTGTAATATCCCCATGAAGCATCTCTTCCGGCTGTTTGGAAAGGGTTTCCATGAAACGGGCAACCATATCTGCACGATAGGATTCGCTGGAGTAATACCATTTTAAATCTGCCAGGCGGTAATAAAGGCCGTCGATTGTGATGCCGGAGGCCGGGTCATTCAGA
This sequence comes from Clostridium sp. chh4-2, assembly GCF_002899675.1. Taxonomy (GTDB): domain Bacteria; phylum Bacillota; class Clostridia; order Lachnospirales; family Lachnospiraceae; genus CHH4-2. The sequence goes on from NZ_PKUU01000006.1 coordinate 141,590, forward strand.
ATTTCATTTAAAGCGCCGATGTGGTCTGCGTGTGGGTGGGTTACCAGCCAGGCCGATACATGTCCGCCTTTGCTGCGCAGAGTTTCCAGCAGATGATCCTTATCTCCGGGAGTACCCCCGTCCACCACTATGATACTTCCTTCCGGGGTTTCCAACACTGCGGAGAGCATCTGGCTGTCCGTTTGATTGGCCAGCAGGGTAATTCTGCCTCCACCTAAAAATGCGGTTGAAGCTGGCGGCTCATCAGTCAGTTTATGTTCCGCTTCCGGTAAGATTACGGGTATGCCGATCTCCTGTTTTTCCATCACCACATCTCCGGGCAATTCGGGGCGAATCGGTTTTCTTTGATTTTCAGGTCCGGATACGGCTGTCAGACAGATGACGGCCGCGCATAAAAGCAGGCCTAACCAGGCATTTTGTTTTTGATTATTCATATAATATCCTTCATTCCTATCATTTTTCAATACGAGTATTATATATGATACTCCCCGGTTTTGACAGGGGGTTTGATAAAATTATAAAAAAAATCCCATTTTTTGCTTGCAATTACCATGGGATGATGGTAGTATGTTCAATATAATTATTTTTTAAATATTTTTGAACATCAGGAGGTTCCACATGAAAGATACAAATAATACCGGCGTTTTCAAGCAGCTGGATTGGATTACCACAATTGTTCCTTTTATCTTTATAGTTCTGCTGTGCGCTCTTTTCATGCTGAACCCGGAAGGGTCTTCGGCCATTCTCGGTTCTATCCGCTACTTTTTAGGCGATCAGCTTGGCAGCTACTATCTGGTCATCGGCCTGGGCGTGTTTCTCTGCTCCCTGTACATCGCATTTTCCAAATACGGGGCGATTAAACTGGGAAATATAGAAAAGCCGGAGTATTCCTCATTTAAATGGGGAACCATGATGTTCACCGCCGGTCTGGCAGCCGATATCCTGTTTTATTCCCTTTGTGAATGGATCTTATATGCTGCGGAGCCTCATATTGCGGATATGGGAAGTATGCAGGACTGGTCTTCCACGTATCCCTTATTCCATTGGGGCCCGATTCCGTGGAGTTTCTATATGGTATTAGCCGTCGCATTCGGATTTATGCTTCATGTCCGCAAGAGGACAAAACAAAAATATTCCGAGGCATGCAGGCCGATTTTAGGCAATAGAGTGGATGGCTGGTGCGGAAAATTGATCGATCTGATCGCAGTTATCGCATTGCTGGCAGGAACAGCAACCACATTTTCCCTGGCAACTCCTCTGCTTTCCATGGCACTCAGCCATGTATTCGGAATCCATCAGTCAAATCTGCTGACAATCGGAATTTTACTGATTATCGGCATCACCTATACGGTAACCGTTTATTTCGGAATGAAGGGAATCGCCAAGCTGGCCGCTTCCTGTACTTATCTGTTTTTTGCGCTGCTGCTCTATGTATTTATCGGAGGCGGAAGCCCCAGATATATCGTGGAAACGGGAATTACCGCTGTCGGCAACCTGGTACAGAATTTTATCGGACTGTCCACCTGGACGGACGCTTTAAGAACCTCATCCTTCCCACAGACCTGGACAATCTTTTATTGGGCCTACTGGATGGTTTGGTGCGTTGCAACTCCATTTTTCATAGGATCGATCAGCAAAGGGCGGACGATCCGCCAGACCATACTGGGCGGATATTTCTGGGGGATTTCCGGGACATTTACTTCCTTTATTATATTAGGAAATTACAGCCTGGGACTGCAGATGCACGGAAAACTGGATGTGGTTTCCATCTATGCCGCCAGCGGAGATTTATATGAGGTCATCATGTCCGTCATGCAGACCCTTCCTCTCTCCGGCGCAGGTTTAGTCCTTCTGGCCGTTACCATGATCGCATTTTACGCGACTTCCTTCGATGCGCTGACTATGGTGGCCTCCTCCTATTCCTATAAAGAGCTTCCTGCGGGACAGGAACCGGATAAAAAAGTGAAATTATTCTGGGCGATCCTTTTAATGCTGCTCCCCATCGCTCTCATCTTCTCGGAGAATTCAATGAATAACCTCCAGACAGTTTCAATCATCGCAGCGTTCCCAATCGGAATTATCATATTCCTGATTATAAGAAGCTTTTTCATCGATGCCAAAAACTATCTGGAGGGCAATTAATAACAATATTTATTTAGTTCGTTCCTCCCGGTCCCATTGAATTTCCTCCCGGCGTATTATTCTCATTGCTGCCGGGGAACGGGGCTACGGAGCTTGAAGGCTGAGGGCTTGAACTTGAAGGCTGCGCGCTTGAGCTGGTAGGCTGAGGCGGCGCAGGAACCGTCACTGTTTCTCCCGGCATCGAAGGCGATGTGCCGCCGGGTGTGGATGCCGATGTGGTACCGCCAGGCATATTCGGAGAACCGGTTGAATCTGACGGGCCGTTTGGACCATGTGACGATGTGGTCTCGTGAGGAGAACTCTCTACCGGAGAACTCTCTTCCGGCGGCTGGGTCGGCTTTACTCCCGGACCGGAGCTTTCATCCGAAGTGGAGGAAGACGACGGTGACGACGGTCTGTTTCCATCAGCCGATGAAGTGCTGTGGGCCGACGGGTCTAAATCCTCCGGAGGATCTATGATGTTGCCGTCCTCATCTGTTTCATATGTTTCCGATTCTGATGTGCTCTCTGATTCCACTGTACTGGAAGTCTCTTCCGTTGTCTTTTCCACCGCTGCGGTTGTCTGCTTTGGAAGATATCCCTCTGTGGAGACATGGCCTACGGGCGTGCCGGTTTTATACTTGCCTGTATGTTCCGATATGGTTGCGCTGATCTTCTTTACAGTTGAAGTCGGCTCGTAGGAATCTTCCTCGCCGAACAGGAACTTATGAAGTTCTATTACATTGCTCTCCAATGTTGTAGGAATAACGCAGGCGCCTTTCTTACCCATATTGGCATCATCACGGGCCATCGGGAAACCGACGGATTCGCCCATATGATACTTGGTAACGTTCAGCGCTACATTGGTCAGATCACTTAAATCAATACTGGTCGCAACCTGAGGAAGCACAATTTCGAGAATCTGGTTCAGTGCTGCAAAATCTGCTTTTTTACATTTCTCAAACGCCTGTGCAATGATTTTACGCTGGCGTTCTGTACGGGCAAAATCCGTATCCATCAGACGAAGGCGGCCATATGCAACTGCCTGTACGCCGTCTAAATGATTCATACCCGCTTTTTTAATGTGAGTGGAGTAAACTCCTGTAACCTTTACTGTTTCCGTGATAAATGAATTAATATATGCGTGTTCCGCTTTACTAAGCTCAATATCCACGCCGCCCAGAATGTTGATGGCATCCGCCACCGCTTTCCAGTTAAACGTGATATAATCGGTAATATCCAAATCCAGGTTTTTATTCAGCGCTTTAACCGCTTGTTCCGGACCTCCGTTGGCATATGCGGCGTTGATCTTATTGTAGCTTCCCTTATCATCGATGTTTAAGTAACTGTCACGGAAAACGGATACCAGTTTGATCTCTCCTGTCTCCCTGTTTACACAGCAGATCATGTTAACATCCGCATTGGTTCCTTTTCCCACGTTGCTGCCACGGCTGTCCACGCCGAATACGGCGATCATCCAGTAGCCCTTCATCTTCGTCAAATCTTCCACCGTCAGCTCTTCATTCTTAATGCTGTCCGGCTGAAATTCGTGCCGCTGAATCATATTCCATCGTTTTGCAAAAAATGCATAAGTAAAAATAAACAGCAGTGCGAAACATTCCGCAACTATCATGGTTATAATCCGTCTGCGCTTCTTGTTCCTGGCCTTTCTGGGCGTCGGACGTTCCGGTTCCGGATCTCTGAACTTAGGCGTTCTCCGTTCGCTTCTCTCTGATGACGTTCTCGTTGTCTCCACCCGGTCGGAAGTTCTTCCCCGGCTGGTTCTCTCCGGAATCTCGCTTCCGGTTTTCTTTCTGCTCCGGCTGCGGCGCTCCCGGCTATACTCTAATTCATCTTCATACTCGTTATTCATCTTGTACCTCTAATATGCATTTTTGTTAATCAGTCCCTTGAACACCGTTAAAAACATAATTTTAATATCAAACCCAAGGGTCCAGTTTTCAATATAATACAAGTCATGTTCAATTCGTTTCGTTATTGAAGTGTCTCCACGGTAGCCATTTACCTGCGCCCATCCGGTCAGACCCGGACGAACCTGATGCTTGATCATATATCTTGGTATCTCTTCTTTAAAACGTTCCACAAAAAACGGGCGTTCCGGCCTTGGGCCTACAATACTCATATCCCCGATCAATACATTAAAAAATTGAGGTGTTTCGTCAATGCTTGTCTTGCGGATAAAACGTCCGATGGGCGTTACCCTTGGATCACGCGGTGTTGTCCACTGGCTTTTTTCAGCGTCCGGCGCCTGAACTTCCATGGAACGGAACTTATACATCTTAAACGGGCGGTTGTGAAGCCCGATCCGTTCCTGGCTGTAAAAAACAGGGCCCGGAGAAGTCAGTTTTATAATCAACGCGGTCAAAAGCATAACAGGTGAAAATACGATCAGCCCCACAACGGAACCGACAATATCCACCGCACGCTTCACCGCACGATTTAACGGATCTGTTAACGGAACACGCCTGATATGTATCACAGGCAGTCCCTGTAAATCTTCCATAAGCGGAATGGACGGGATCATATTATTGTAATCGGGAATGAACTTGGTGTGGACGCCGGACTTTTCACAGGCGGCAACGATCTCTTCCAAATGTTCGTATTCTTTAATGCTCAGCGTGATCGCAATTTCATCCAGTTCATTCAGGTTGAGAATCTCCTTTAAGTCGGAATTCTTCCCGAATACCCGGATTCCCTTATATTCATATCCCCATTCCTTATTGTCATCTAAAATGCCTTTAATCTGGTATCCCCATTCAGGATTGGCATTAACCCTGTCGATATACGCTTCCGCCGCACGGCTGTAGCCGATCAGCAGAATATGCTTCTGATTATATCCTTTGGACCGCATGGAACGCAGCACAAGGCGGATCGCATTCCTCTCCACCCCTTCCATAATCACATTGACCAGGAAGAAATACAGCACCATCTTGCCGGAGATATTGCCCCAATACGGATTCTTACGAAGGGCAAACAGAACCATGGTTAAGATCAGAAACCCGATAGTATTGGCCTTACAGATATTGGCAAGCTCCATGCGCCTTCCCTGAACACGTTTCGGCGCATACAGATGAAATGCCATATATAAAAACAGATAAAGCGGTACCACAATAACCAGCGCAGTGAAATAAACTTCTGCCTTTAAGATGCCCCAATGGGGACGCAGGATTCTATTTTCCCAGTACATAATCGTCCATGCCAGCGTATAGGAAATGATAATCACCAACGCATCCAGCAGAACGTGGAACCGGTTAAATTTTTTCTGATTATCTTTTATCATCGTACCCACCCTCAGTTTAATATCTCATCTATTATACATGATATCATAAACGTATGCTATTAAAATTCTCTTAAAAAGTTTGGTCTTTCGACGTTTTTCTTTAGATAATCTGACGTTTTTTTCCTATTTTAGCAGCTTCCGCCTGGAAAATTCCCAAACATAGAGAAAGGTTCCGGCTATCAGTTCCCATTGGATTGACAGATAATTCACCAGGTTTTCGGGGCGGTATTTCACCTTTTTGCATTTATGAACCGTCTTCAGTCCTTCCGTCAGACCGGCCAAATAATCCTTTCCAAACCCTCTTTTTTTGAAAAATCCGTATTTCACACAGATTCCCAGAATAAGGGGAAGGAGATTGACCAGCAGCTGAATCACCGGCATATTCTTATAATTCAGATAGATGTTATTTCTTGCAGCCAGTTTCACCTTAAACGAATTGTACTTGGAACCGCTGGTGGCGCTTCCCGCATGGTAAATGACGGCGTCCGGACAATACCGGTTGTGGTAACCTGCGATTTTCGCCCGGTATCCCACGTCCATGTCCTCCAGATATGCAAAATGCATCTCGTCAAAATAACCGATGGTTTCAAACACTTCCCTGCGGTAAATAGCCGCGGCGGCGCAGGCAGAAAATATCTCCCGCTCCTTATTATAACCGGATGAGCTCTGCCCCACTCCACGCTGATAAGCCCAGCCCAGCACGGTATACATATCTCCCGCGTCGTCCATCAGATCTTTCTGGTGAAGCTGGATCATCTTACAGCTGACCGAGAAAATAGAGGGTGATTTCTCTATCGCCCGGATCATCTGCGCCACAAAGTCCTCATGAACTTCCGTATCATTATTAAGTAAAATCACATATGGCGTTTTCGCCGCTTTCAGTCCGACATTCACCGCGCCGGTAAATCCCGTATTCTCTTCCAGAAAAATGGAGGGAATCTTCCGTTCCTTCAGCCACTCCACGCTGCCGTCCGTCGACCCGTTGTCCACCACCAGAACCTGATAATCGTCCGTGGTCTGGCGGTTCAGCGTCTCAAAACACGGTTCCATGAATTTCAAGCCGTTGTAATTGGGAATAATTATCGTAACTTTTTTCATATTATCCTCTACACCTCCAGACGGTAAGGTTCTCCGATGGCTTCCTTTTGCAGATCGCGCAGGGCGAAATTGGATTTTCTGAGAGTCAGGTTCGGATTGTAGTAAGGATCTCCCTTTTCCAGAATCTCCGGCCATTTTTTCGCAAAAATGGAGATTTCCCGGTTAAATCTGGCAACTTTTTCCGGCGTGTCTTCTAATCCTCTGGATTTGGATTCATAGTGATAGAGAACCGCATAAGGATTGTACACTACTAGTTTGCCAAGGGCTCTCACTTTCATACAATAATCGATATCATTAAAAGCCACAGCCAGTTCCTCACTGAAACCGCCCGCCTCTTCAAACACGGATTTCTTCGTCATCATACAGGCCGCCGTCACAGCGCTGTAATCCTGGGCGCACATGGCTCTGTGGAAATAGCTGTTTTCCGCCTTATGAAGCCCGATAAACGTATGGCCTGCGATTCCTCCGAACCCAACCACCACGCCGGCATGCTGTATGGTATCGTCCTGATAGAGCAGTCTGGCTCCGGCGATTCCCACATCCTGCCTCTGGCAGAATCCAAGCATCTCTTCAATCATCCTGGGTTCTATGATTTCCGTATCGTTGTTCAAAAACAGAAGATATTCCCCTAAGGCCGCCTGCACGCCGAAGTTATTGATTGCAGAATAATTGAATTCCCTCTCCCATGTCACCACGCGGACGCAAGGAAATTCTTTCTGTATTTTCGTATAATAGTCAAATGTGTCCGGCTCCGTACTGTTATTCTCAACCACAATAAATTCAATATTTTTATAAGAAGCCCGCTCTAAAATCGACCGGATGCACAGATCCAGATCCTTGTGATGGTCTTTATTCGGTATCACGACGGACACAAGAGGATTACCCTCAATTTCAAATGTGGTGTGATAAATGCCGTAGTCCACACCCTTTTCCACCTTTTCCGCTTTAATCCCCATCCGCTCATAATGGGCCATGATAGCTCTGGAACCCGCTTCAAATGCGTAGAGCTTGCTTTCCGGATTGCTGGCCGTCGAATCCAGATGGCAACGCCAATGGTACAGAATCTTGGGAATATGGCAGATTTTTTCGGCTTCTTCCGTACATCGGAAGATAAAATCATAATCCTGGGCGCCGTCAAATTCCTGGCGGAAACCGCCCACCTTCTCAAATAAACTGCGTTTCACCACAAAAAGATGGCAGATATAATTCACGCTGGTTAAAAGATCCTGATTAAAATCAGGTTTAAAATGAGGGTCAAATAATGCCCCTCCATCCATATCCAGCTTGTCTTCATCGGAATAAATCACATCGCACCCGGCATTTTCATTGATGGTCCTGGCGCATTCATAAAGGGCGTGGGAAGGAATTGTGTCATCATGGTCTGCCAAAACGATGAAATCTCCTGCGGCCATTTCCAATGCCGCATTAGTATTGCCTGCAATTCCTCTGTTTTCCCCTAAAACCTTGTATTTAATCCGTTTATCCCGGTCTGCATAGCGTTTTAAAATGCGGCTCACATCCTGGCCTTTTGGGCTTCCGTCCGCAATGCAAAGTTCCCAATTTACATAAGTCTGATCCAGAATGGAATCAATCATCTCACGGAGATATTTTTCCGGTGTTTTGAATACAGGGATTACAATGGAAAATTTAGGCATGAAATCAAATGATTCATGGCGCTGCTTTTCCAGCTCTTCCTCCGACGGTTTGGTCAGCTCATACCACTCCGCATAATCATAATCATTATCCAAACCCTGAATTTTATGTTTCGATTTTACGATTAACGCTTTTAAGCCGTTCTTTTTCCAGAAATCCATGGCCACATGAACCGTTTCCATGTTCATCAGGTCTTTGATCTTCTCTTTCCGCTTGTGGGCCACGCTGCTTCGTTTTGCGATAAGCTCCTCGTTGTATTTGATGCGTGCCGTCTTGCCGTCGCAGGTGATGAGAAGATAATAATCCTGGCCCCGCTCATAGGGGAACTGGATGTCAAACCCGAAATCCTTGTCTATGATCTGTTTATAGTAGATCTGGCTCACATCGTCACGCCTGGTGGACACACAGCGGAATTCAACCGGACTGTGTTTGGCGTCTTCCACCGCAAAGACGGCCTGGGACTGGGGATCACGGCCGATGACCCAGCCGTTTAAAGTTATCTCATTTTCACGTATCCGGACAATATCTATCTTGTACTTCATTTTTACACCCCTGGTCCGTTTTAGCGGACATCAATTCAATATTTGAAACGATTTTTGTTTCAAACTTCGCTGTTTCCTTTATTAACATTGAGGTCTGTAAAGTTAATTCTTTCTTCTTCGATTACCAGAGGCCGCTTCATCACTCTGGAATTAATGGTAAGGATATATTCGCCCACAAGCCCGATAAAAAATATCTGGATGGACCCCAAAAACAACATTCCGATCAGCATAGGCGCCATGCCTGCCGGAAAACGGTCCCACCAGATCAGCTTCATCACCAGATAAACCAGCGCCACCACGATGCTGATGCCGGAACAGATAAATCCGAATATGGTGGCCAGACGCAGCCCTACCTTTGTATAGGACGTGATGCTCAGCATGGCAGCGTCGTAAAGCCGGTAAAAATTATTGCTGGTCTTTCCGGCCCGCCGTTTCGGCTGTTCATAAGGAATCTCTTTTCTTCTGAATCCCAGTTCCGCCACAATTCCCCGCAAAAACGGAGTCGGATCGTCCAATTCCCTGAGCACGCCGATAAACCGTTTATCATACAGGCCGAATCCTGTAAAATGTTCAATCTGCTCCACATCGGAAAGTTTTTTAATCAGCTTATAATAACAGCTTCTCAGCCAGTACATGATCTTATTCTCCTGGCTGCTCTTTTTTATTCCGATCACAATTTTATAGCCCTCTTCCCATGCGCTCACGTATTTGGGAATCATCTCCACAGGGTCCTGGAAATCCGCCGCCATCAGGATGGTGCAGTCTCCGGTAGTCTGAAGCATTCCGTAATAAGGAGAGTTAAACTGCCCGAAATTCTTCGCGTTAAAAATCCCCTTAATCCCGGGATCTTTTTCACAGAGTTCCCGGATTAAATCCCGGGTCCTATCATGGGAATCGTTGTCAATAAATAAAAGTTCGTACTCGTAACCAGGCAGATCCTTATGAAACATGGCGATAATGGCCTGGCTCAGCGGAACCACATTTTCTTCTTCATTATAACAGGGTACAACAATACTGATCTTCTTCATCTGCTCACTTCCAATCTATGCGGACCATCACCTTCACCAGGTCCTGCGGTTTATCTCTCATCAGATACAGGGCATCCTCAATCCTGTCCAGCCCTTCAAAACAATGAGTCACCAGTTTTTCCGGAGAAATGCGTCCGCAGCGGACCATCTGCATCATCCGCTCGATTCTCACTCTTCCTCCCTTAGCAAGCTCCGTATGAATGGTCTTTCCGGCCATTCCCCGTCCGCCTGAGAATTTTGGAAATGGCAGATTTCCGGTTCCTCCGAAATAATTCACATTGGAAACCGTTCCGATCCCATAACGCACCATATCGATGGCCTGGGAAAATACTTCGTCTCCGCCTCCGCATATGATAACGGAATCCGCTCCGATTCCGTCTGTCATTGCAAGCACCTGTTCCACCACATTGCCGTCTTTATAGCTGATGATATCGGTAGCTCCGAACTCCCGGGCCAGCTTCACGCAGACCGGCCTTGTTCCAACAGCCGCAATGCGGGCAGCTCCCAGATGACGTGCCCCTTCTATGGCCATCAGTCCGATGGGGCCGATCCCCATCACAACCACCGTGTCTCCAAACTTAATATCCGCAAATTCAGCTCCCGTAAATCCGGTAGTCACCACATCCACGCACATGAGCGCCTGTTCTATGCTGACCCCTTCCGGAATTCTGGCAAGGGTAGTATCCGCATCCGGAATCAGAAATCTCTCTGAAAATGTTCCCGGCTGGCTTCGTCCCAGCTGATGACCGGAAAATGGCGCGCTGGCATGTTTAAAGTTCCCGTCCTGGATTCCAAGATCCCTCCAGTTGGGCGTAATGGCCGGCACGGCCACAATCTCCCCCGGCTTAAAATCCTGCACAAGCTCTCCTGTTTCCAGAATCTGAGCCACACACTCATGGCCCAATACCAGGTTAGGAGCCTTTTTCGATCCTCCGCCAAATACCGTATGGACGTCAGACGAACATGGCGCCAATGCCACCGGACGCAGAATTGCGCCGTAAGGCGTGAGTACCGGCTCCGGCGCGTCAAACCATCCCACTATTCCGGGTTCTTTCAGTACAAATGCTTTCATCAGCTTTCCTCCAGTTTCTCAAGGTGATTGGACTTCAACGCCAGTATCTCCACTTCCGATCCAAACCGTTTCCGTATAATTCCGGCTATCTCAGCAGTATAGCCGGGAGCCACGATCAATATGGCATCCACCGGATGTTCCATAAAATAATCCGGTGAAACAATTGCAAGATGAGACGTGGGCGCAAACTTCCCCTGTTTAAACGGAGCCGAGTCGATGATATAGCTCACCTTTTCCCCCAATCTGGTGGTGGCCGCCAGGGTGAATCCCTGATGGCTGGCGCCCCAGATGGCAATGCTTTTTCCTTCATCCGTCAAATGATCGATAAATTCATTTACTTCTTTATTGATAACGTGAAAGCTTTCCTGCAGTCTGGCCGCATTCAGCTTCTGTCTCTTTTTCACAATCATGGAAATGGTATCCCGGTTCACCATCTCCTGTTCCAGCACTTCGAATCCATTGCGTTCCAGCAAAAATCTCAGTGTATCAAAGGTAAAATACGCGATATGATCCCGGATCAGCTCATAAAATCCGTCATATTCCAGAATGTATTCCAGGCTGGGCACAGTGATCAGGCCCATACCGTCTTCTCTCAGGTTATTGTAGATGGCCTGAAGCATCCGGTTGGGGTCCGGCTGGTGTTCTATAAAATTAAATGACAGAAACACGTCAAATGGTCCGCCCGGAATCACGGTATCTTCCTCTTCCGTAAATCCGCGGCTCACATTGAGGCCTTCCTGTTTTGCTGTCTTTACAAGATCTTCTCTGTTTTCAATTCCATAACATTCCACTGGAAACCGGGTCAGAACGGATAAGAATTCCCCTCTGCCGCAGCCGACTTCGATAAATTTCTTCCCCTGAAGATGATAAGTTTCAATCAGGTGTTCATACTGGCTTTTCCTGAGTTCCACCATGGTGGTGGAAAAGCCTCCGGACCGGATTACATCTCTGTAATAGCCCACCGGCTCACAATCAAACTGAACCAGCCCGCAGCCCCTGCACTGACACAGATTCAGCGTCAGCCCATGATCTGATGAAACCTGGTCCGCATCAGGAATATCCTGAGCCGATGCAGGCATATTGTCCAGGGTCAATATGGGGTTCTCATATAAAGGCGCCCCACAGGATATACATCTTTTACGTTTCACAGCTTACTCCTTTTGTACCGGAAGCATGGAACGGATTCCGTCCGCAAATGACACGGCCGGCTTCCATCCGGTTGCTTCCTCTATCTTTTTAATATCAGGAATCAGAGACGCAGGTCCTTCCGCATTCGGCGGTCTTAATCCATAAGAAAAACTGCCCCTCTTTCCGCATAACTCATATATCTCTTCTACGAATTCCCGCAATATACGGGTATCATTACCAGCAATATTATATACGCCCGACTGCCTTGGCGCAAGTCCTAATGCTAAACTTATCACAGCCCCGGCCATATCTTCTATATATAAAAAATTCCACTTCTGGGTGCATTCCCCAAGTTCCATGTGCCCGCCGGACAAAAATGTGCTCAAAGCCGTGTTCACCAGCGACCACGGATGATCCCCCGGCCCATAGACGCTGAATATCCGGGCATGGATAAAATCCATCTGCGCGCCCTCAAGCTCAGCCATGGCCCGGCGGCCAAATTCCAGTTTAGCCTTTCCGTATTCCGACACCGGACTGCAGCTGCTGGTTTCCGTCATCGCATCCCGGTGTATGCCGTATTCAGCCTGGGAACCGCTGAACAGAAAACGGCCGCATCCCAGCTCCTGAGCCGTCTTCACCGCCTGCATGGAATGTTCCAGATTCTTTTTCTGAATCTCCGGATCATTCCGACCGGCGCTTCCGATCCCGTCCCAGCCGAAATGCAGGAAAATATCGGCGTCCCGGCATTCCTTATCCTCTATAAGCCGGTTAAGGCCTGACAGATCCTGCCAGACCACCGACAAATTATCATAGTATTCCAATTTATCTGCGTTGGAGGAACCAGGGCGCACGACCGCGCAGACCTGGTGTCCCTGCTCCAACAGCATTTTTACCGTATGGCTGCCGATAAAGCTGGTAGCCCCCGTTACTATAAACTTCATTTTGCGTTCCCGCCCTTATTTTATTCTCTTAATCACCATAATCCTGTCCATCTCTTCATCCGGAAGGAACGGAGCCAGATCTTCCAGAGGCGGAGAAACCATCGTTCCGTCAGGTAGCCGTTTTGCCGCTGATTTCGGCTCAAAATTCTGATCGGTTGTGACAAATACTTCGCAGATCACAGGCCCTTTGGTCTCCAGCGTTTTTTCCACCGCATCCTTTAACTGGCTGTTGTGATGAGCGCAGATGTACGGATATCCATAGGCCGCCGCCAGTTTTCCCATATCGGGGAAGCTTAAATCGTGGCTGTCCACGCCGATTCCCACCAAAGGCTCGCCGAAAAAGTTCTTCTGGGTCTGGCGGATGGAATGGTATCCTCCGTTATTGATCAAAAAGATCTTAATCGGCAGCTTATGATGAATCACGGTTTGAAGTTCCTGAATATTCATCTGGATGCTGCCGTCTCCGGTCACCAGTATGATGTCTTTCTCAGCATTTTCCGCCATACAAACACCGATGGCCGCAGGAAGGTCATATCCCATGGAAGCGATGGCCGAATTGGTAATAAAGCGCTGTCCTTCCTTGATGATATATCCGTGTCCGCCCACCACGCAGGCGGAACCGTTGCCGACCACTGTAATCTGCCCATTTGGCAGACGGCTGCTGATCTCATAGATCATCGCATATACATTGGCCTCTTCCTCGTCCGTATTGGCAAAATGTTTCGGCAGGATCACCGGGTAATTCTTTTTGTACATCTGACATGTCTCCTGCCAGGTCATCCCCGGAAGCCCTTCGCCGCCGTGAAATACGGGAGTTTCCTCCTGATCCAGCAGACGGTCCATCACCTCCAGCAGGTCTTTCGCATCGGCCAACACCGGCATGTCCACGTGAAGAGTGGGCTTTTTCAATTCTTCCGGATCAATATCATTGATAATCGTATAGGCTTCTCTCGCCCATGTCTCATAATTATATCCAACCTGCCGGATGCTCAAACGGCTTCCTACGGAAAATACCAGGTCGCTGTTCTGCATGGCCAGATTGCCCGGACGGTCTCCTAAATTGCCCGGACGGCCTACATAAAGGGGATGGGTATCCCAGATACAGTCCTCGCTGTCCCATGTGGTCACAACCGGAATTCCCAGTTTCTCCGCCACTTTTATAAATACGGAATGGGCTCCTGCGATGCGGATTCCATTGCCCGCATTAAACACCGGCCTTTTTGCCTGCCGGATCTTCTCTATAATCCCGCGGGCTGTCTCCTCGCTCACTTTTTCCGGAAGAACCTGTCTCGGTTCTCCAAAGCCCGCTTTGTCTTCCTCAATCTGCGGAACCGTTCCTTTGGCATCCGCAGGCCATCCCGTTCCTCCTGCGTCATAATCCGCCGCGTCGAATCCGATCAGATCATCCGTCTCGATAAACGCGCCCTGGACATTCAGAGGAATATCCAGCCAAACGGGGCCCGGACGGCCGGAATAAGCCAAATGAAGACATTTTTCCAGACAAAAACGGATGCGCATAGGGTCTATAACCATCTCGCAGTATTTGGTCATGCAGCCGATGGCTTTTGTGATCTCAAATTCCTGATCTCCCAGCGCGCGGATGCCCACGCCGGACCAGCGGGCCGTCGTATCATATCTCACCTGCCCGGATAAAATCAGCATCGGAATGGAGTCCAGCCATCCGCCCACCACGCCGGTGATCGCATTCGTTCCTCCGGGACCTGTGGTCACGCAGAGAGCGGCGATTGTATTATGGATTCTGGCATATGCCTCTGCTGCAATGGCACTGGCCTGCTCATGATGGTTATAAAGGCAGCGCAGGCCCTTCTGATGGCCCAGAGCGTCATTCAAATGCATGGCTCCGCCGCCCGTGACGGTAAATACCTGGCTGATGCCTTCCTGTACCAGCTTTTCCGCAATATAATTAGATACCTTCATTCTCATATGCGATTTCTCCTCTACACATTATTGCCAATAGTATACCATATTAACTTTTTCGGGGAAAGTGTTTTGTTTTGAGGGGGGGACGCGAATCATCGGATGGGGACGGCAAAGGCGCATGGTGTGGGGGATGAAGGCGCGTTTCGGCTGTAAGGGGTTCTAAGGCCGGGAGCGGCGAAAAAGGGCAGGACCGGCAAATGGTACCCGAATTTCTGAAGAAATTCGCGTACCGGTTGCCTTGAATTTTGATTTTGAGATCAAAATTCACCTGACCTTTTTCGCCGCTCCCGGCCTAAGAACCCCTAACAGCCTGCAAAGCGCCTTCATCCCCCACACCATGCGCCTTTGCCGTCCCCATCCGATGATTCGCTGGTTTTCTCGGGAGTTAGGGAGGGAAAAGCGAAAAATTGTTTAAAAACTTTATAGGTGGAGGGGGAGGAGTTTTCGGGGGCATTGGTGGAGTTTGGAATAGTGGTGGGGCGGGATGGTGCTGTATTTGATTTGGTGGGAGTTTAGTAGTTGTTCTGCTTTTATGAGGTCTCCTAAGTGCAGGGCGGTTGGAAGGGGGAGGCCGGAGGTTATGGTTTGGCTGGTTGTTTGGGCATTCAGGTGGAGTGTGCGGCTGATTGAGAGGATTTGGGGGGCGGGGAGGTTCTTGTCGTGAATTTTAATGTGGTAGGTGCGGTTGTCTTTTTCGCAGGGGGCGTAGAAGCTGGCTCCTGCAACTTCGTAGCCGCAGTTTGGGCATTTGGCGATTAGGGTGTGGCCTTCTAAGCGGATTATTGCGCCTTTGCTGCGGCAGTTGGGGCATAGGGCGTCGGAAAAATCCTGGAAGCGGATGCAAGAGCCGCAGGGGTCGTGGTCAAGGCCCTTGTAGTTTTCAGTTATGTAGGAATCGATTTTATGTTTGTGATGTTCTAAGTAAGATATGGTTAGTTTTTCGGGATCGGTGAAGCTGTCGTTTACCCAATAGGAAGGCATTTGGATCGAACCGTGCTCAAAAGCGCCGCAATTGCTGCACCAGAGCCACATTCCGCCCCGATAAGAACGCTGGGTATCGCCCCGAAGATAGAGATGGGCTTCCCTGTGATGACAAAATGGACAAATTGCAGGGAACTCTTCATTTTCTAATATTTCATCTAAATTATGAGACATAATTTGACCTCCTGGGATTTTTGGTATCTTCAAATCAGGTTTATGATGGATTCTTTTATTTTCTTTGCGTTTACTTCAACCGGTTCTGTTCCATCTATACAGATGACAGGACAGGTTAAGGTCTGCAGCCAGTTTTCGGTTTTATCCATTGTGCGGGAAGCGGCGAACTTGAAAAAGTTTTGCTCTTGTTCGTACATATCCCCGCCATCTAAGATACGGCTTCCATATTTATTAAGGCTTCTTTGCTTAATGCGGTTAAGTCTTGTTTCAAGAGGAACTTTGATATAGATAACACATCGATATCTATCGTTGATTTCATCTCCGAAATCACAGTTCACTGCGGATAAAATGAAATGTTCCTGTTTTTCAATATCAGCTAATAAAAGTTTGTGCACCTCTTCTTTCGTACGGGGATTGGAATACGGGATCGTGGAGTCTTTAAAAGAATAATCTTCTATATCCATATGATAATATCCCAACAAATCGGCAAGGTATCTGCCTAAAACGGTTTTTCCGCTGCCGTTTGCGCCTACAATAGCAATGCCATATCCCATATCAATCCCTCTTTCTTTTGCAAATTCCAATTCATTGAACATCCCGTACTCCCTGATGTCCATGAAACTTTATTTTAATCTTAGTATTTTAAAATAATCATGTCAACCAATCAGAGACAATACCTCCCATCAAACCAGTCTTTTATCCTCACGGCCGCCAGTCAACAGCGTGATCCGGGGAATGGATGGCAGGAGTCCGGTGGTCTGGACAGGGGGTGGGGATTCGCTGTGGAGGCTGTAGGCATTTCTTAGGCTGGGGGCGGGCGAAAAGCTCAGATGAATTTTGATCTCCAAATCAAAATTCAAGGCAACTGGCGCGCGAATTTCTTCAGAAATTCGGGTGACATTTGCCGGTTCTGAGCTTTTCGTCCGCCCCCAGCCTTAGAAATGCCCACAGCCGGAACCGCGAACCCCCACCCCTGTCCAGACCACCGGACCCCTGCCATCCATTCCCCGGATCACGCGTCTCCTTTCGGCCCACCCTAATTCCTGGTAGGTTTACCAGTAACACACATCTATGCAAAGCGCTTGCCGCAGGATATAATCACAAACGTAATGCAACGATGGATTTTCGGCCAGAAGAAAATTATCAATTCAACACTCAAAAAGGAGAAAACATATTTATGAAAAAATCAACAAATTTTATGGCTGTATTATCCGCTGCTGCAATGATGTGTGTGGCAGCCCCTATCGTATCAACTACAGACGCTTACGCGGCTCAGCCTGCAGGCTGGGTAGAGGAAAACGGCTCATGGATGTATTATGATGCCGATGGTTACTATCTGACAGACTCATGGAAAAAGCATGGTGACAACTGGTATTATTTAGACAGTGAAGGCGAACTCGCTTTTGACACCATGGTAGACGAATACTACGTAGATGAATTCGGCAAACGTGTCTTCAATACCTGGATCACCGTTGACAATGAGGTGGACTGGGATTCAGACGAGCCGGAACATTACTGGTACTATTTTGGCAAGGACGGAAAAGCCGTTACTTCCAAATGGTACAATATAGGCGAAAACTGGTACTATTTCAATAGTGACAGCCAGATGATGACAGGAAAAGTGGAAATTGACGGCGCAACTTATTATCTGGGAGAGGAAAATGACGGCGTTATGAAAACAGGCTGGATTCAGTTAGAAGAAGAATCTGACAATCCGGACGAGGAATACGTTTGGTACTATTTCAACTCCAACGGTAAAATGGTTGAAAACCAGGTTGACAAAAAGATCGACGGCGCATATTACACATTTGTAAACGGTAAAATGCAGACCGGCTGGTACAAACTTCCTGTCGCAGAAACTGCGGATGAAGCGACTGATTCCAATGCAGAAGCAGCTCAGACAACTGCTACTGTTGCAGGATACCAGTATTATGATAAAGAAAATGGCAAACGTGCCGATGGATGGCGCAGAATCGAAGGCGCACAGGGCATCAGTGAAGAAGCAGAACTGTATAACTTCTACTTCAAAAACGGAAAACCATTCTTCGCAGAAACAGGAATCCAGGTATTTACCGTAGATTCCAAGAAATACGGCTTCAATACAAAAGGTGAAATGCAGACAGGACTTCAGGTTGTTACTTTAGATAACGGAAATGTTGCCAACTTCTACTTTGGCACCGACGGCATCATGAAAACCGGAAAACAGACCATTTTCGATGAAGACCTGGGCCAGAACCAGACATGGTTCTTCTATACAGACGGTTCCAAAAAAGGACAGGGATTCCACGGTGTGCGTGAAAATAACGTGTTCAAATACGGCCTGCGCCTGGAAGCGGATGCTGACCTGCGTTATGCCCCTGTAACTCTTGACGACGTTTCCTACCTGGTAAATACGGCAGGAACCATCCAGAAGGCATCCTCCGGTTCCAAGTCCAGCGAAAAGCCGGAATTAGGTTCCGGTTATAAGGATATCAAAGATGCAAATGATAAAACCTGGGTTGTAGATACAAAAGGTATTGTTCAGTAATACGAATCCGCCTTGTCGGATTAGAGAGAAAAAGATCCGTTCATACAAACGGGCAGATTGCCGTCTGTCCGTTCACAAAGAGATCCACACCAGTTCTTATGAAATTGGTGTGGATCTCTTTTGTAATGCTTTTGCTGCGCTTCTGTTCTATTTGTATAAATCGACATCCAAGCGCTGCAAAAAGCGGCAAATTTTCTGTATATTTTAGTTCAAAATAGTCTATTCGATATTATTTTTGCATATATATAGTTATATGTGGTCTTTAAAGCTGCCCAAGGCAGCTTTTTCAATTACAAATCTCTATTATCGTATTTATATTTGTCGAATTTTGTTATAATATAGTCATTCTTGCGTTTATACTACTAGGTTATTTTTTATCATTTTTTAGGAAGGGGATCACTGTGAGAGAATTAGCTGTGTATTATTGCCTGAAATGTGGACGCTACGGCTATTACCAATCATCAAAGAATGCGACCTGTCCGATCTGTAATGAACCTATGAAGCTTCTGGATATGACTTATCAGGACTTCATGAACCTGGATTGCGAAGAGCGGGATCATCTGTTTTCTCACTTGATCCTTGAATCCTGCCCTACTTATGTCCAACAGCTCATGGCTCCTCATCAGGCGGCCAACCATCGGGAAACAATTGCCCGCATGAGTCAGAAAATTATTGAGCTGGAAACGGACAACCAAAAACTGAATGATACGCTTAAATGGATGCACAACACCATATGGGATCTGTTAAAAGAAAACAAACAGTTGAAAAAAGAATTAGAGAAATAACGGCCGGGAGTGCACTGCACTCCCCTTGTTCTTATGTATCGGTAAGTTTAAGCCATCTTTTCTGAACTGTCATCCGTTATATAGTGACCGATCAGGCGGTTTAATGTAACTTTCATCTGCGCCACAATGTTCAGCAGCATTTCATTATCAGACTTCAGCCTTTCGTTTTCTTTTTGAAGCAAGACCAATTGATTGGTTTCATTCATCGCGGGAACCTCCTTGCAAGATTATTAACTGAAACCAATATAAATCTTTTTTCTCATTTTGAAAAGTAAATTAAATCGCAGAATTCGACAAGCTGATCAACAAATTAACTAACAATTAACACTTTTATAGCCTTCAGTTATACAAAATATGGATTTTTCAATGGAGAGGATACAAGATCTATGGATATGACACAGATATTTATATTCGATGAAATCGTCGAAATTGACACAAAAACATTTCCAAAAAATTATAGAGAACTCTTTTTCCGTTCCCTTCCGGATGTCCATTTCGCTCATGAAGTTCCGAATGCATTGAAAAAGAACCGCAATAAAGGAATCCACAGCGTGCTGGTCGCCTATAATCCTGAGACCTTTGTAAAAGAAAGCCTGCTGGCATTAGATGCGTGCAGGCTCTTTGACGATCTCATTATAGCGGAAGAACAATTTCCATTTACCGTCTATCCTAAACATGAGATTGAACAGCTTCTCACCAAACGGTATGGATCATGGAATTATTTCACTGTCAGCAAACAGATTAACTCTGAGCCTTAAACTCCACATATTCTCCCGGCTCAACCGTTACGTCCATAATACACTTGCTTTCATCGAAATACTGTCCTTCAGGATAAACCATAACCTGTAAGGTGTATTCTTTGAAAAACCCGCCAAATGAATCGGCAGATGACCGCTCATAGTTAAAATCCTGTGTGGCCACTTCATCGTTCATGCCTTTTGCAACTTCCATGGCATATGCAACCGCTTCATCCGGATCGGTTCCTTCTTTTACCTGGATGGTCAGCTGGGCATACTTTTTGTCAGGCTCAACCGCTCCGCCGATCTCCACTGCCATCGGATAGGCATCCGGATCGATAAATGTTTCGTCCAGGCCGTCCCATACCTGTCCCCAGTCGATTTCAATTCCTTCTTTTATGTCAGTTTCCGGTTCCACTGCAAGACTCGGTGCAACGATATTACTTTTGGTACAGCCGCTCAGGAATAACAGGCAGCTCGCAATTAAAATAAGCATTTTCTTCATTTTGCTTTTTTCCTCCTTCAAGTTCAACATCTAGTATTATATCGGATACTTTACTATTTTTGTAGGCCTTTTTTAAAAATGTCAGAAAAAGTTCACATTTTAGTAAATTACGATACTAGCATAGTGATTCCAACTGTGCTATAATTAAGAAAAAATTAAGAAAGGTGAGATTGTTTATGAAGCGCAAGGCCTTACTGACAATACTAACCACTCTCCTTCTCGTCACTTACCTGTCGGTTCCCGCTTATGCCGAATGGGAAAAACAGGGTGACGTCGGCTGGAAATACACGAATGACAAAGGAAAATATCAATACGGTTGGATCGAAATTGATGATAACTGGTATTATCTCGATGATAAAGGATACATGAAAACAGGATGGCTCAAAGATCAGGGGTCCTGGTATTACCTTCATCAGGACGGCACCATGGCTCATGATACCTGGATTGATAATTACTATGTTAACAGCAGTGGGAAATGGGTTAAAACGAGATAAGATAAAAAACAGCTGTCGGGCAGATTATTGCCGTAAGCTGTTTTTTTGTTATAAAAAGATAGTTACGCCATTTATATTCAGCCGGTTATTATATTGGCCGTTCCCGGAAAATCGATGCTGATAGAGCCGCCCCATGCGCACATCAGTCTGGAATTATCGGTAAGAGCCGGGTAATTTCCGATCCAAATCCGGGGATCTCCCGGCATCCAGGGTGATATCGTATTCGGAATACACGGCATCGGCGTCAATACTCCCAAGGCTGCTGCTGTGGCGGCCGCCACAGTGGGATTTGCCATACTGGTACACATTCCAAATGGCATTATATTTACTAGCGGTATCTGATCCATAATGCTGGCCAGCATCTGAGGGGTCATAACATTTGCGGCCGACTGCACCAATAATATACCTGGTGCTGTGCCAAACGAACACCGGAGACTGGCTCCTCCGCATACAAGTTTCGACATGATTTTCTCCCATCCGCCTGTCTTGACAGGCCTTTTATCGTTCTGAGCGCTAATATGGATTTCGGAAACAGAGGTTGGTTTCATTCTCACTGCGGCTTCAGTTCCTTCTCTGATCAGAAGTTTTCCTGAAAACCTGTCTGGAACTCTGTCTGAAATCCCGAAAAGTCCCCCTTCCCGGGATTTTATAACCTTCTATAGAGCCCTCAACTAATTCAGCTT
This sequence comes from Clostridium sp. chh4-2, assembly GCF_002899675.1. Lineage (GTDB taxonomy): Bacteria > Bacillota > Clostridia > Lachnospirales > Lachnospiraceae > CHH4-2. The sequence goes on from NZ_PKUU01000006.1 coordinate 163,301, forward strand.
TATTATCGCGCCTTTGACTTCCATCATTCCATCTGAATGTATTTTTGCTCCAGCTTTCCCCTCTATGCCCACTTGGTTTCCCTTGATCTTCACCTGCATTCCTTCCACCTGTACATTCGTGGAGTTTAATGATATCTTTTCCTTTGGTTGGACGCTTACCGATCTGCCCTTTATGGAGACTTCATTTTCCGGGTCTTCCGTGATGGATTTTCCCTTCATCAGGATTCCATCTGTAACAGTCAGAACTTCTGCAATATCCACTTTATCCTTATCCATAGTCATTCTTATCTGATCTCCGATTCTAAATTCCAGCTTTTTCCCGGCCCGGATGCATACCGTGCCGGATTCCTCCAGAATTGTGATATCATTTTCCCCTTTGCTGTCGCTGATCACCATTTTCTTTTCTTCTTCATCCACAAATATCTGGTATCCGGACTTCATTCGGATCAGTTTTGTGGTGTTTTCTTCTGTAGATATGCGCTCAGACGCAGCATCGTCTCCATTACTCAAACAGCCCAACACAATGGGCATATCCTCTCTTCCGCAGTTGAAACCCAAAACCACCTTGCTTCCAACTTCCGGCAGATGATAGCCCGCATAACCGGAGCCGCCATAAGGTGTCATAACGGGTATCCAGTCTGTCACACATTTTTCCGATTCCCCAAGGGTATATTCTACTTTCACATATCCCGGCTTTTCTTGATTCCAGTTTTCTTTTACAATCGCTGTCGCAATACTTTCCACGTTTATCCTCCCCATTCTTATATTTTAGAACACTCTATTTATACCTTCATGAGCCAGTTCCAGAATTTCTACCGCAATTTCATTGGAAGACGCATTAAAATCCGGTACTGTGTACTTGATGGGCCATGCGTTTATTACCTTCCAGGAGGCCGCCTCTGCCTGATTTTCATCCAAAAGGCTGACCGCAACGTCTTTTCTCTCCGCCTCGCCGGTCAAACCTTTTACAATCCAGTCATAGAACCCCCGGCCTTCTATCATGCCGTATTTTAATATAATGTTTCCATATTTTACCCTCCCAGCCATTTTTAAATGAGGGGCCGCCTCTCTGCCGCCAGCGCTGTATTCGATGGGCTGGAAGGTATCAAAACTGCTGACCTCGTAGAATCCTCCGGTGCCCAGGCCGTCTATTTCCAGTTTAAAACGGAATTTTTTCAGTGGATAATCTACCATGTCTTCTGCCTCCTATCTTTCTAGTTTACTGCGCATCCCCAGTCTTCTTTGTGATCCTGAAGATCACAAATTCTGCTGGTTTCACAGGTGCAGCGCCGATTACACAGATCAGACGCCCGTTATCAATATCATCCTGTGTCATAGTAGAGCGTCCTATGTTGACAAAGAAGGCCTCAGCCGGTGAAGAACCGGCTAATGAACCATTTCTCCAAAGGTTCGTCAAAAACATCTCTATGCTTCGCTGTACACGTATCCACAGCATTTCATCATTGGGTTCAAACTCCGCCCAGCTGGTATTTGCCTTGATCGATTCCTGAATAAAGATAAACAGTCTGCGCACATTGATATATTTCCAACTTCCGTCGCTGCCGGCAGTCCTGGCTCCCCACACGCGAATTCCCATACCCGGAAATGTCCGGATCAGGTTCACGCCCCGGGGATTTAAGATATCCTGTTCTCCCTTGTCGAATTGAATGTCTAATCCTATACATGACCGTACCACCTCATTGGCCGGAGCCTTATGTACTCCTTTGGTATTATCGCTTCTGGCATAGATTCCCATAATCGCCCCTGACGGCGGCACCGCAATATTCTTTTTATCCAAAGGGTCAAATACGAGCAGCCAGGGATGATACAGAGCAGCATAAGTGCTGTCAAAAATATTTCTGTGAGCCATAATATTCTTTACGTTTTTTGCTTCCTGAGGTACATCCAGCACCGCAAATCTGCTGGCTAATTTTTCGCAGTGCTCAGTCAGCGAAAGCTGAACACTGGAATCGGTCACACCGGGAACCGCCATAATGGATACCACATCATTATCCATAAATGCCTGGATACCGCTTCGCTTCCCCGATACCTCATCCTTTCCAATAAAGTCCGGCGCCGTCATGCCAAGAACATTACCATTGCCGCCTCCTGTAAATCCGGCATTGATAACCGCCTCACCGGCCTTTGCAAGACGGGCAAAAGGGGGAGCCGGAGTTTCTGTTTCACCACCGGTATAGGCAACAGTGATCAGATCCGACTTGGCAAGCTTTTTTTCTACATGGTGGGGACTGCCTATGTTAAAGGACAAATTCTCATAATTTTCCATATAGTCCTCATAGCGGACCTCCATATTAAATTCACAGGTGGTTATGTATTTCTCCGGCAGAAGATTCTTGTCCGTCACATCTCCTTCAAACTCACGCTCAAATGTGAGGAAATTATCCTGATTTTTCACCACCCGGTTATAAGAGACACTGTCGCGGTCCTTAAAACACACCACGTCGCCCTCAAAAAATCCTGCGCTGTTTTTCACAGAATACCGTTTTTCCTGTTCCGTATCCAACACTTCATAAATCTGAGTTTTCGCCTTACTGGACGGAGAAATGATGACCTTTATATTATTCCCCCACAGCCCGGGATTTTTCGCCGTTATGCGGATCACTGCATTCTCTCCTGCCGGAACCGCGCAAACCGCACAGGAGGCATCCTGAGGCGCCACACGCATCACAAAACACCTGGAACCTCCATTAATAAAAAAATGTTCCACTGCATAGGGCAAAAACCGGTAATTTCCATATTCATTGGCGGAAAGATATTCTCCATAAATCCTTTTAAAATCAGAAAAATTAGTAACCAGCCGGGGAAGTCCCTGTACCGGTCCCTTTTGGGCTGCGCCGATAAAACCCGCCGTACTCGTCGCCACCCCTTCCATGGGTTTTGATCCGGAGTCAAATTCTTCCACATACACACCGGGTGATCGATATTCTGCCATATAATACTCCTTTCTTTTTCATCTATGATTCACATCTGGAATTGCGGTGTAAGCACATACATTCCGAAATGGGAATCTTTTATAGCACTCAGCCTTCAACGGAAGAATTCTTACATCAATAAGCTAGTGTCTTTTATTTTTCCATTAAACATGCAACTGGATGCCATTTTATAGGCCCTATAGCTTTGCGTCATCAACTTTCATCGATTTCGCCATTATTTTCTGTCTATTTCACAGAATTATTATACTTGTTTTTACAATATATGACAATAGATTTGAGGGAATAGCTGATAGGAGTGGTGGAATGACTGAGTTGTTATAAGGATTTTCTGTTATCAAGATGTTTTTTATATGGCATTTATTAAATTCCACTAATATAGCGCCTTAAAGGCCCGTTACCAAGCCCTGTATACGAAAGCAGCATAAAATATCGCCAGCCACAGCAGGGCTGACGATATGAAAATTTATTACTTTGTATTGTCCTCTTGACAGGCAGTATGTTTGACGGGATAAACAGCATGAATTTTCAGCTTATAATAATTTCTCCGCAGACGGTTTTGTGTTTTTCCATCCCTGCCCTGCCGCCCAGAGTCTGTAATTGCGCCTTTGTTCTTTCTCCTCATCTGATCCGCCGCAGCCGTTGATCGTCTCCAAAAAGCTTATATAGCCGCGGTATCCTCCCACATCGTCCATAACGGATTTGCCTACCGCCTCAATACAAACCGGCGCATGGGAAGCACGAACCTTTTGGACAGCCTCTAAAATTCTTCTGTCTTCTGATTCCGCCGCGCTGAGGGTGTATAACTCAATAAGAACCTTCCAGTCGTCGCCAAAATCATACTGATAGTCGATACAGTTGCAGACGGGCCCGTCATCGGGATATCCGCTGTTTTCCCCTATATCCGCCCTGCTGTTCAGCACGGAAGCCACCGGCAGGCTCTCCCGGATCCTGTTAAAGCTGCCGTCAAATATAATTGCGCTTTGCAGGTCTGCCAGCCGCAAATTTTCAAAATCCGCTAAATCCACCTTTTTTTCCCGCTTCATCAGCTTTCCAGTGTTCTCAGAAACCGCTTCGAAATAATCCGGCACCGTAACGGTTCCGATCTTTTTCATCGTTTTTTCCGTTTCTTCTATAAAATCATAGGCATATTCCAAGGTTTCCACATCAGAATCATAATAATAGGGCCCCTTATATTTCTTTTTCATCCACCGCACTCCGGAGGGCCCATCCTGATCGTAATCATCATCCCAAAAATATCCGGGATCATCCGTGGGAACCCGGAAGAGATATCCTGCCAGCCGCTTCCAGACTTTATATTTCCCCCCATGTGTCAGCCGCTCAAAATCTTCCTCTTCCAGGCAGAATTGATGCAAATGGCTGTTTCTCCATCCAAAAAGCCTCTGAATCGCATAATGGAGCGCATGGAAAGTCATATCCTCCGGAATCAGTATATCCCGGGTAATCGCCTCCCCTCCGTTATAGCGCTCTAATATCCGCTGCTCACTCGCAAGAAACCATGCAGAATAAAGCTCCAGGTGAAGGCGGTAAACCTTTAGGTTCTTCTCTTCCTGGCGGCATCCCTCTTCCTTGCGTTTTTGCTCCAGCCCCGTCTCCCACAGTCTGATGATCTCCTGCTGTTCCTCTTCCGGCAGACGTGATAATTTTTCCAAAAGCCCGGTCAAAGCAAGGCTTTGGTGAAGCATCCGTCGAGCCGTTTCCATGCTTCGCCCTTCTTTTTTATACATAGGTCCGATTCCCTGGTAAAGCCACCTGACATTTACATGAAACTGCTCGCAAACCCCGAAAAGCCAGCGGAGATCCGGCTGTATCCTGTCATTCTCCATCCTGGACAGCTGAACCACACTAACCCCCGTCCTGTCGGCAAATTCCGCCTGTTTTAATCCCGAATCCTTTGCTGATGTGTGATAAAGAAGTAGTAGAAGTGTAAAAAATTTTGCCGTTCCTATCCGGCGTTTGCGCATTGCGCCGGATAGGTCGGGCGGTCATTCGGGCAGGTCTACCTTGCCAACGAAAGAGTAATAAATATCAATGTCCTGTCTGCGTGTGCCGTTCTCGTCATAGCTGCACTCATGCACAACGATTTTCTCCACAAACTCACGCAAAAGGGTAGGGGTAAGTTCTTCAAAGCTGGTGTACTTGCGGACAACATTCATAAACTTTTCTGCGTTTACCGTGGCTTCCTGCGCTTTGGAAAGCTCTGCCCGGATAGCGGCGGCTCTCTCTTTCAGTTCTTTCTGCTCGGCTTCATAGTCTGCCGACAGCTCCGTGAAACGCTCGTCTGAAATGCGCCCGGTCACGCTGTCCTCATACAGCCGCTTGAAGATAGCGGATAACTCGCTGATACGCTTCTCGGCGGCTTCCAGCTCCTTTTTCCTTGCGGCGTTCCTGCGCTTGCCCCCGTCCTCGTTCTGCTCGATCAGCAGCTTCATAAACCGGGCTTCGTGCTTCGCTGCATAGCTGGTGACTTTCCGCAGATTGTCGGTCACTCCGGCGGTCAACAGGTCGGTGCGGATAAAGTGCGCCGTACAGTCACGGGTACGCTTCTTGTAGCTCCCGCAGATATAACAATCCTGCTTGCGGGTGGCGTTCTGGTAACGCTGCTGGTAAAGGACGCTGCCGCAGTCGGCACAAAAGAGTATGCCGGAGAATAAGCCCACTTCATCATAGCGGTTCGGGCGTTTGCGCTGCTTGCGTAACTCCTGCACACGCTCCCACATCTGGGTGTCAATGATAGGCTCATGGTGGTTCTCGAAAATCGCCTGTTTCTCAATGGGGTTCTCTACGCTGTGCTTGGTCTTGTAGGACGGCTTCTCCGTCTTGAAGTTTACCAGACAGCCCGTGTACTCCCTGTTTTCAAGGATATGTACCACGGTATTGGTCGCCCACTTGCACTCATAGCCGGGGTGGTAGCGGCGGGTGCTTCCCGTCCGACGGTATTCCAGCGTTCCCGGCGTGGGGATCTCCTGCTCTGTGAGCATACGGGCTATCTTGGTCGGCCCGTTCCCGGCAAGGCACAAGCTGTAAATCTGCCGCACAACAGGGGCGGCTTCCCCGTCAATGATAAAATTTTCGTCCTCGTCCATAAAGTAGCCGTATACGGGTTTGCTCGTGACGGGCTTCCCGCTCATACCCTTAGACCGTTTTACTGCTTTGATTTTCTTGCTCGTATCTCTCACCAGCCATTCGTTAAAAATGTTCCGCAGAGGGGCAAAATCATTGTCGCCCTGTGCGCTGTCCACTCCGTCATTGATAGCGATAAAGCGGACGCCTTTCTGTGGGAAAATCATTTCCGTATACATTCCCACTTGCAGATAGTTTCGCCCTAACCGTGACATATCCTTGACGATAACGGTGCCGACTTTTCCGGCTTCAATGTCCGCAAGCATGGCTTGAAAACCGGGTCTTTGGAAGTTCGCCCCAGAATAACCGTCATCTGTGTACCATTGCAGATTGGAAAAGCCGTTCTGCTTCGCATAGGTTTCAAGAATACGCTTCTGGTTTGAAATAGAATTGCTCTCACCTTGCAGCTCGTCCTCGTGGGATAATCTCGGATAAAGGGCGGTAATAAGGTTTCGGGTGGTCTGTCTTAACATAGTGTCCTCCATTTCCGACAGCCAGCCCCACTATTCCGTATGACTATCATACCACACGCCGGGGCTGGCTGTACAGTCCTTTCTGCTTCTTTACGTCCCGTCAAATTGCCGATTTTTGTGTAGCAGCTTCCGCTTCCAGCACTTTCAGCATTTTATCGGCGGCGGTGGCGGTGGTGTCCTGCTTGAAATAGCCGGAAACGACAAGGACAGAATTACCTATGCGGATTTCCGTCACGCAATCCGGGCGGCGGGTGCTGCGGTCATTCTTTGGGGTGTTGGTCATAGGCGGCTCTCCTTTCTGTTCATCAGCTTTTTCAGTTGTCCCATTTTCTCCTGCGCCGTGGCTTTTCGGAAGTTGCTCCCGGTAAAGCGGACAGGAGAACACATTTCAATCAGACGGTCATAAATGCGGGCGTGGGCGGTGTCCTCCGGGTGCTGCAAGTCCTCCAGCGTGAGATTAGTCGTGACGATCAGCGGCCTGCCGCTGCGGTAACGGCTGTCAATCACGTTGTAGACCTGCTCTAAGCCGTATTCCGTTCCCCGTTCCATTCCAAAATCGTCAAGGATAAGCAGCGGGAAGCTGCAAAGTCGGGAGATATATTCATTCCTGCCCTCAAAGCTGGCGGCAAGGTCACCCAATATCAATGCAAAGTTTGTCATGCACACGGGGATTTCACGCTCCATAAGGGCATTTGCGATACAGCCCGCAAAATAGCTCTTGCCTGTGCCAACGCCGCCCCATAGCAGATAGCCAATGTTGCGCTCTTTCATGGTTTCCCAGTTCTCCACATAGAAATGGGCGTGTTCCATTTGCGGGCACTTGCCGTTGTCGTTCTCAAACGTCCAGCCCTGCATAGCCGGGTCTGTAAAGCCCCGCCGCTTCAACCGCTCGACAGTTTCAAGGTGACTGCGCTGTTTCTCTGCGGCTTCCCGTTCCTCACGCTCTGCCCGCTGGCAGTCACATTCTGCCGGGTGGCGGTCACGCCCCAGCCATGCGGCGGTTTCTTTGGGGAAATAGCCCTCTTTGGGCTTGTGGCACTTCCCGCAGTATAAAAGCCCGTCCTCGCCGGTGTAGTCCTCCGGCTCCGGCGTGGTGTCGGTCATATTCAAAATCATTTCATCAAATCCATTCGTCATAAGCTCTCGCCCTCCTTACAGGTATAATCGGGTATGCCCTTTTTCGGGGCTTTCTTGGCTGCGTCCTCCTGCGCCCACTTGAAAATCGTGGCTGCATGGCTCTTGTATTTCCTCCCGCTGGAAGCGATATGGCAGGATAGGCGGTCAATGTAATACTCCCACTTGCCGGGAAGCTCTGTTTTCAGCCCGTCAAGCTCCGTATCGGAAAGAATGACATTGTGGTATCTGCCATAGGCGGCGGGGGCGGGGTGTCCCGTTTCTAACTCTCTCTCTTTTTCTATTTCTATATCTATCTCTTTCTCTATCTCTATCTCTGGTGGACAAATGTCCGCTCGATATGGTGGACATTTGTCCGCCCCTGTCTGCGGCAGGGCTTTTTGTTCCTGCAAAGCCAGCCGCGCCCTGCGCTTGCGCTCCCCCTCGGTAGAGGACTGGCCGATTAAAAGCTCAATGTTGCTCATGTAGAGTGCGCCGCTTGGCAAAGGCTCCACAAGCCCCAGCTTCATAAAGATTTTCAAAGCTCTCTCTACGGTACCTACCTGCTGGCGGGTAATGGTCGCAATCATCTGGGCGGTGTAGGGGATATTCTCGTCAAGCTGCAATTTCCCGCCGTTTTTCAGCGATTTCAAGTACAGCTTCAAGAGAATGTTGGAATAGATAACGCCGTCCTGCATACTTTCCAGCAGAACGATTGCATCATCGTCAAAATAGCTCTCTTTCAGCTTGAGGTAGTAATATTTGCGGTTATCTGCCATAGGCTGCGTCCTCCTTTTTCCAGCGTTTGGAATAATAGCGAGGGCATAGTATGATAACCGCCCGGAAGCTCTGTTTGCAGTCACGGGTGCAGCCCCGGCATAGGTCGTTGTAAGTGATACGGTTGCGGTGGTTGAGGAAGAAAGACCATTCCAGCCGCCGCTTCTTGCTCATTCTCGGCAATGGTAAGCTCCTTTCTGCCGTTCCTATCGGTGTAGCGGGATAGGGGGCATTTTCTGTATGTTCTCGGTATCATTTTCGGGCTTTTTCTGCCCTGTAAGCCCCGTTTGGAAGTCGGGGAGTATTGCGGTAAGGGTTCATATCATACCTGTATTTTTGTAGGGTTTCGGTATCATTTCGGGGCGGTCTTTAACGCTCCTGTTCACGCTTTTTCTGCTGGCTCGGTGCGCCCCTTAAAATCTGGTCGATATTGCGTCTGACTGTCTGAAGCTCCTGCGCCCGCTGGCGTTTCTCCCGGTAGTCGTTATATCCGGCGTTCTTCTGGACGGTAAGCTGCTCAATCTCCCTTTGCAGGGCTTTGCTGGCTGGCAGCTTGGTTATTCCATGCTCCCGGAAATAACGGGCGGCTGTGTCCGCTATGATAAAATCGCTTTCGTGCTGTTCCCGGTAGGCTCTCCGGGCTTTCTCCGATTTCTGCGCTTTCAGACCGTCACGGGCGGGCTTCGTGCCGATATAGCCCAAAAGGTTGCGCTGCAATTCCTTTTTCTCCCGGATAGCGGCTTCCAGCCCTTTCAGTCCGGCAAGGCTCTCCTGCGTGGCGGTGTTGGCTGCGGAAATGGCAGCGTCCAGCTCGTCCGGGGAAGAAAAGCCATACTGCTGGTAGAGCATGAGGGTAGCCGACATCTGTTTGAGGTTGTGCATGGTCGCCCACTTCTCATAGCCCCGTCCTTTCCCCTCGGCTCGCTTGGCGGCTATGTCTACCATGCGCTGTACAGCGTCATTGTTCGGGGCGTTTTTCGCTTCTTTTTTCGTCCGTAAGCGGTCTTTGATACTGCCGGGGTATTCCGCTATGGCTGCGGGTTTTTCGGCGGCTCTGGCGGCGTTCTGCTCCAAAACGGAGAGGACAGCAGCCCGGTCAAAATCGTCCCCCAGCTTCCGGGCGGTAATTGGCTTCGTCCTGTCCGGCGTGAGGTAACTTAGCCGCCCCCGGCTCTCCTTGACGGTCACACCATGCCGGAGAAGCAGGGCGGCAAACTCATCAAAGCCGGAAGCAGCGGCAAGGGCTTCCCGGATAGTCCGGCGCAGCTTCGCCTTATCCGTTTCAAACTTGGTCTGCCGGGGCGCGATACCGTCCGCAGCAATAGGGGCGTTGGCTCTGTCAAGGGCAGCCTGTCCTTTCTTCTGCGCCCAATACTCACGCTCGGTAATGCGTTCTTTGCTGCCGTTCAAAAGGTCTATCTGGTAAAGCCCCTCGCTGTGGCACATCTCCATGACTTCGGCTTTCAGATAGTTCATAGCTGCGTCCGTACAGCGGTGCTTGCAGCCTGCTTTCCTGTCCGCTGGCCTGTCCATGTGGGGCAGCATGGGAACCTCCGCAATCCGCAGACTGTTAATGACGATATGCACATGGATATTTTCGGTGTGGCTGTGTCCGTCCGGGTGGGTGCAGACAAGGGCCTGGTGTCCGGGGAAATGCTCGGCGCAGAACTTCTCGCCCAGCTCCTGCGCCCGATCAACGGTCAAGCCGTTGTCCGGGCCGTCCCGTGGGTCAAAGCTGATGATGTAGTGGTGGCTCTTTACGTCCTCCCGTTTCTGGTTCTTGCCGTAGCGGAGATTGGAGCGCATACAGGCAACGGCAAAATCCTCCCCGCCACAATTCAGAGAGGATATGCGGTAGTCTACCCTCGGTATGAGCCGCCCGTCTGCGTCAAGGGTGGGCTTCATGGTAAACTCGTCATGCTCGAATGTGAGGTATTTTTCAGCGTCCCCGTAGTTGGCATTTTTAGAGCTGATATGTTTGAGTATCGCCAACGGCTTCACCTACTTTCTGCAAGACTTCAAACTTCAAGGCGGCAAGGTCGGCGGCGGCTCCCCGCACTTCCTTTTCCAGCCCCCGGTAGGGGCTTCCGTATTCGTTCAGGCTCCGGGCAATCTGGTTTAAGTTGCCGCCGATTTTCCCGTACTCTGCCGTGAGCTTGGAGAGGGCGGCAAGCAGCCCGTCATTGACCGGGGAAACGGTGACAATGGGGCGTATGGTCGCTTTCCGTATGGCTTGCCGGATAAACTCGGACTGGCTGATTTCATAAGCCGCCAGCCGCCCGGTGAAGTCGGCGTATTCTTCATCGGTCATGCGGGTCTTTACCACATGACGGCGGTGGGGCGTATTGTATTTCTTTCGCATGGTCTGTGACCTCCTTTCTCGCCCGACAGGGCGCATAGCAGGGTTTGGGGAAGGCACTCCCCAACAAGATTCCCGCAGGGGCAAAAATAAGCGGAGAGCGAATTTTGGCACCTCGGTAGAATCTTGCTCTGAAAAACTCCGGCGTTCCCCGGCTCCCGTCCTTTCCGCTAACAAAACGTTTCAAAAGGGCTTTGCTACCCGCTATTCCGGCTTATCTTGAAAATTTTCCTTTCACTACCTACAACACCACGCAAAGCAAAATGGACGGAGATTTTTAGAATTTCCCCTCTATTCCCTACAACACCACGCAAGCCGGAATAGGCGGACAATGGCAGTATTTTTTTCTTTGATACCCTCTACGGATAAGTAAGGGATTTTGCCAACTGCGGCGGCTATTTTCCCTTTTGTTTTTTCATACTGGGGATTTTCAAAAATGCCAAACAGGAACGAAAAAAAGCAGCAAATCTGTTGAATAGATTTACTGCTTTCTGGTTGCCGGCGAAGCGGCGGTTATTCAGTTGTAGGCGGTAGGGCTATCTCCCAAAGCGGAACTTGAAAATAGCTGTGAGAAGCGTCTGGGTGATGTAGTCCTCTGTATCTTGGTCTACCCGTCCATTCACACGGGCGGCACATTGTATGCGGCGGCGGTAATACTGCAATACAGTTCCCACCGCTTCCGGCTCCCCGCTGGCGGCTTGGACGATTGTTTCATAGGGGAGAAGCCTATTATTTCTCATATGCCATTCCCTCCATTTCCGCTTGGAGCTGCCGTAGGGCTTTTCGGATATGGTAGCCCGCTGTGCTGCGGCTGCGCCCGTACTGTCTGCCAATTTCGTGCTGTGGAATACGCTTGAAAAAGGACAGGTAAATCATTTCCCGCTCCCGTTCGTCCAGCCGTGACAGGGCTTCCGCAAGTAAACCGCTGCTGAAAATGACCGTATCGCCGCAAAGGGTAAGTATGTATTCCTCGTCCGGCTCCGGGGCTTGGAAATATTCATCTGTCGTGCCTAAAGGGTAGTGCTTTTCGTCTGTGAGGTATTCAAGGGATATTTCTCTTTTGTGCTTCCTGCTCCGTGTCCTCGCTGCGTTGATCGTTGCATTTCGGATAACGACTTTGCAAAAGGCATGGAAAGTGTACTCGATATGTTCCCGATATTCTTCTGTACAGGTCATGGAAAATCCCCCTTTCCTCCCAAAAGGGCTGTGGCTGGTTAGTAGTTGCTTTTTATGATAGTAAGGGGCGGCAGCACTTTAGGCTGTCGCTCCTTGACTGCCTAACTGCAAAACCGGGCGGGGCTGTCAACGGCGGGCGAAGCCCGTTCATCTTGACCGTTGACTGGCTCGGCCGGGTTTGCTATTTATCCGGCAAACTTGAATTTATTTTAAGCTATCACGTTTTACCTTTTTAAGCCTTACTATCATTACCATAGGAATTTCTTTATTGTTTTTGAAACATTCTTCATAAAATCCATCAATGACAAATCCAGCTCTGAAACAAAGGTTAAAAATATCTTGTATGGAACGATGATAATAAATCTGCTCCTCCGGCTGCCCTTCGATCGCTATATCATAGTAACTGTGCGGTGTCATATATTTTTCAGTCAATGTGATAAAACAAGGGTGCTGCGTTGCAAAGACAAAAATCCCGTTTTCCTCCAATAGTTCATAAACAGCCATAAAAAGCGGTTCAATATCCGTAATATCCATAATTGCCATATTAGAAACTGCTTTCGTAAAGGCTCGATTTCTTTTTAATCCTAATAAGCTTTCTCTATTGGTCGCATCCGCTACGCAAAACTCAATTTGTTTTGCATATTGTGATCGCCGTCTTTTAGCCAATTCTATCATTTTTTTGCTGTAATCAAAAGCGACGACCGAAGCGCCTCTCTGTGCAAGATACGAAGAATAATTTCCATTGCCGCACGCAATATCCAAAATGTAATCCGAAGGATCAGGAGAGAGAAGTTCCGTTACTTTGGGACGTACTACCTCTCTGTGAAATTCATTGGATTCGTCACCCATTGCATCATCCCAAAATTGTGCGTTTTTCTCCCAGATCTTTTTGCTTTCCTCTGTTCCCATGTTCTCTCCCACTCCCAAAATTTGCCTTTTTGCTTCCATTAAATCTTCCTTACTATATTCCATTGTTACCCTCCATAACTTCTGATTGTTGCCGTCTTGACTATTATGTATCTTTTCTTTCCAAAATGGTATAGGCTTTTATTTTTATAATGCTGCAAAACTTTTCTTCTGTAAGGTATTCAAAGGATATTTCCCTTTGCCGCCGCTATTGGAAAGCCAAAAGCAGCGGCTTTTTTACGCGATATGACCGAAAAGACTAGAAAGCAGGATATGTCATCATTTGTCATTTCTTCTCAATGTAATAACTGCATGGCATATCAAGCCAAATACAAGAGAAAAACAGCCACCGCCAAATAGTGATGCTCCCCACCCTGCACCCGACATTGTCATAAAACCGCCAACAAAGAAAATACCAATGCCAAGAAATATCCCGACACCATAAAAAAGTCCAATTGCCATATCATACTTATTAAATTGTCGTTTCTCTTTTTTTCACATGTTTCCATTTTTGTTATTACCTCCTTCGCAAAATCGTCCATGTGGACTCCAAAAAGAAAACAAATTTTTTTCAACGTATTTAAATCGGGTTCATTAACATCTCTCTCCCAATTCGATAGCGCCTGCCGGGTAACATTCAATTTCCCAGCCAGTTCTTCCTGTGTCATTCCCGATTGTGTTCGCAGATGACGTATTTGCTTTCCTGTTGTAATATCCGTCTGTTTCTGGTTCAAAATGGTTCCTCCTCTCTGATGCTGATTTTATCAATGATATTTCGCAATAGCCAGCAATGAACGTTTGCATTGCGCAAGATGTTACATTATCTTCTGAAACATATGCCGGATCTTGTCTAAACGGCTGTTCGGGCGGCGTGGCTGAAACACAGGCTCGCCGGAAGTTTCCTGATACCCTTTTAATTCTGTAATGCAGACACTTCTTCCATTTGTATAAAAATTCAAATCATTTCTATATTCACCAATACAACGGGCAGGGATTTCCCCCTTAAAAATAACTTCATCTTTTTCAAGTCTGGTTGATTCAATGATTGCGCAATACTTTGGTGCGTCATTATAAGCCCGTGAAAGATATTCCTGCGGTGCAAAAAGGGTAAAGGAAAGGTATGGTTCCAACAGTTGTGTTCCTGCTTTTTTCAATGCCTGCTCCAACACGACAGGCGCAAGAAAACGAAAATCAGCGGGGGTGCTGACCGGGCTGTAATAAACTCCATAATCAAAACAAATTTGGCAGTCTGTCACTCCCCAGCCATATAAGCCCTGCTCCATTCCATAACGCACACCCTCCATGACGGCATTTTGAAAACTTTGGTTTAAATAGCCGAGAGATACCTCGCTTTTATATTGTGTTCCGCTTCCAACAGGAAGCGGTGTTACAGTCAAACCAATAGATGCCCAAAACGGATTCGGCGGCACTTCAATATGAATCGTGTAGCTCGCTTTTTTTTGCGGTCTTTCCAGATAAATAACCGAAGGCTCTTTCATAGCCACGCCCACATGATATTTTTCTTCTAATAGCGAACAAATAACTTCTAACTGTACTTTTCCCAAAAAAGATAATATAATCTCATGTGTAACAGTATCAATGTCAAAATGCAAAAGAGGGTCTGTATCAGCAATCTCTGTGAGGGCATTTAACAGGGCTTCCCTTTGCTCCGGCTTTTGCGGCTCTACCGTTGTCCGAAGTAATGGCATGGGATTATCAATCCGTGTTTTGTGAGGCAGGAGTTTTTCATTTCCCAGAATGTCGTTCAGTTTCAAAGTATCATCAGCTAAAATAACAATTTCTCCCGGACAGGCATGGTCAACCGGGACGATTTCACCATTTGACGGAATACACATTTCTGTAATCTTTATTTTTTCCTTTTTTGACAGCAGCAGGGTATCCCGTAAATGGAGCGTCCCATGATACAGGCGTAAATAAGAAAGCCGTTTTTTCCGCTCTGTATACTCAACCTTAAAAACATATCCACATAATTCAGACTGAATATCGTCTGTTTCTGTAATGAAAGTTTCTGTAATCGCTTCAATCAGTTTTTCTGTTCCTAAATTGTCTTTTGCACTCCCATGATAAACAGGAAACAAAGAGCAGCATCTGGTTCTTTTGCACTTTTCATATTGTAATTCCTGTATATCCAAAGAATCCTCTGCAACATATCGTTCTAATAGTTCATCGCTTCCGGAAATAATCATATCCCATTTGTCCAAATCAGAAATATCGGTCATGGTTATCTTTGGCGACAGGGAAACCTCCTGCATGACAATCATATCACTGGTAAGTTTATCTTTAATGCTTTGGTAAACACGCCGCAGGTCGATCCCATTTTGGTCTATCTTATTTATAAAGATAATTGTCGGAATGTCCATTTTCTGAAGCGCATGGAATAATATACGGGTTTGTGCCTGTACGCCGTCTTTTGCCGAAATGACTAAAACAGCTCCGTCAAGGACAGATAAAGAGCGGTATGCTTCGGTTAAAAAATCCATATGACCGGGAGTGTCCACGATATTGATTTTATAATCATTCCAGCAAAAAGAAGTAACCGCTGTCTGAATGGTAATTCCGCGCTGCCGTTCCAAAATCATAGTGTCTGTTCTTGTAGTTCCTTTATCCACGTTTCCTTGTTCCGCAATCGCTCCACTGGTGTACAGCAGGCTTTCCGTCAATGTTGTTTTTCCTGCGTCTACATGGGCGAGAATTCCAATATTGATTATTTTCATGTGATTGTCCTCCTTTTACAGCCCCAAAAGGGCATAAAAATCCCCAGCAGTAAAATACTTTTACCACTGGGGATTATAATTTGCGGACATACACATATACAGCATACACCTGTTTGTGATTGCTGTTTTTCGGATATGTCAAAATTGATAAGGCAAAAGTATTCTTAAATTGGGTACAAAAAACCAAGCCCCCACAAAAGGGACTATCATAATCCTTTGTTCCCACTATTTGATTATAGTTTTATTTAAGAATACCTTGCCGCATATTTTTTACTCCTTTTTTGGAATGATGCTATTATATCACATTAGTTTTAGGAAAGAAAGTACCTAAAAGAAATTTTTCTTCCCCTTATATGTAACAATCATACCGACTTTCTGGCGTTCAGAATGGTTTCTGCTGTCTGCTGTGGTGTTTGGTTGGAATTGTCCAGCCAAAAGCCGATCCGTGGTGTTGTCTGCATAAATGTATCGTATAAGGTTTCAACCGTAAAGCCGGAATAGCCTGTTTTCTCCCTGTATCGTTCCCTTCCTTTTATTGTTTCCACATCTGGACAAAGAACGACAACCTCAACAGGGTATTTATGCGGCACAAAAAATATGTACATGTAACTAATTCAACACATTTATAATTTGAATAGGGACATTATAGCATTTACTAAATACAAATTCAATGTATACGGAAATAAAGATATAAGGAGTGGGAAGGATTCCGCCGTAGTCGGCATTGTAGGAAAATCCAAAAGTTTAGATTTTCCCACAATGCTTATCTTTTGGTCTTTGGTTCGGAATAGTGTAGTGCTGGCGGTCTATCTCTTGTTTTCGGTTGCTTGCTTCCTTACCGTACATGAGCATTCCTCACTGACATCAAACGCTCCCCGTATCCCGGCAGGCTCTGACGCGGACAGTCTGAAATCCATTCCTGAAAGCTTTGGATACTGTCCAAAATCTGCTCTTTAATCTGTTTTTTATCTGCCGGTTCCTGAAACATAGGTTCCTCACCGTTCTGAATCCATGAAATGCTGACGCCGTAAAATTCGGCAATGCGTTTTGCCTTTGCTTCATCCAATTCCAGATTCCCCCGCTCCAGTTTAGATAATAATGAGTTTTTGATTCCCAAGGGGAAAGAAAATTCGGCCTGTGTCAAGCCCAGATATTTTCTTAATTTAATATACGTTCTGCCGTGCCATTCATACCAGCTGCCCCTTCTTATATTTATTTTGACATCATTATATATCATTTTCAATGTTTTTTAAGACTTTTTAACGGTGCTGCCGCCCGAAATCCAAGCATTTACATTCTATTCACAAAAATAAGATTAAGACTCCCTCCGTCAATATACATCTGCCGGTTGAAGTCTTAATCTTTTATCAGTTACTCCGAATAATCCGCCTTGCATAAACTGGATTGTCGGTGATGATATTATCAGCGGTACTTCAGTTTATACTTTTTATTATCTCATTCAATGCCATAAACTCCCCTTTACCTCATCATACTCATCACATCTTCCAGTATCTCATCCACTCCCTCCAGTTCATCGCCTACCAAATTAATTCCGCAGAATTCACAGATATCACTCAGTGCCGCAAAAATCCACGGATTTCTCGCATAAACCGTTTTCATGCGCCCATGCTCCATCACAAATGGAATAAAGAAATTCAAAACCGCGTCCACTTCATTCTCATCAATATCCATTATATGCATATCGATAATCATATCAGCCTGCACATCTACAGCTAGCAAAAGCAGCGGATTTATCGGTCTTTCATATTTGTCATCCGTCACACCGCAGTGCATGTAGCTTAAATCCAGTGCAATCTCCAGCTTATTCTTCTTCATTTTCTTCAATTTCTGTCTTAAAATATCATCTGTCAATTGAATGGATGGATGGATATTGCCTAAAGCAGTCAGGGTGGGGAATACCGGACATATTCCATATTTTTTTATCTTCGTCAAACCGGCAGGACAGAATCTCACCATTATCCCAATCGATTTCAACCGTATGATCCCTAACAGCTTTAATTGCAATAGGAAGAACCCTGTATGTATCCAACAGCACCTTTACTTCCCGCTCGTCGGGAATATATGAAAGATATCTTTTCTTAAAAGATTCAAAATAAATCCACTGCCCTTTACCCCGAAACTTTAATCCAAGCTCCTTAATCACCGTCTTTTGCTCCGGTGGCACTTCCTCACGGTCGCCAAAATAGCAGCTCAGATTGGACTGGTCTCCCATAACATACTCTATCGGCACCATAAACTCATCGGCCGTAGCAATCATGTTAAAATCAGCCAAACCATCCGCTCCCTCATACAAGCCGATTCCATAACATTCTCCGCCTTTTCCCATAACCGAACAATAAACCGGTTCCTGATAGCCAGGCAGCTGTATCTCAATTATATCCATAGACCAGAAATCTTTCCATGGCTCCAACTTTTTGATCTCAACAGCCAGATCATAAAGCTCCCGCCATAATTCTAATGATGCTTCTTTTCTCATCAGTGAACTCCTTTTATTATGATAGGGTCAAATTTTGCTTAAATTCGTTTAACCAGTTTGATCGAATCTTTATGCACACTTCATCCGCCAATCTATATCTGCTGCCAGTTGAAGTCTTAAACTTTTATCAGTTATTTCTAATAATCTGCCTTGCATAAGCAGGATTGTCGGTGATGATATTATCAACGCCGGCATCAATACAATTTTTTAAATCCGGATACGAATTAACTGTCCACACATAAACCTGCTTTCCCATGTGGTGAAGACCGGAAACAACATTTTTGTCAATCATTTTATAATTGAGGCTGAATAAATCTGCTTCCGGATAATCTGAAAAATTGATAGCTGCATTAGCGGTTATCAGGCCGGATCGAAGGTCAGGAGCCAGGTTTTTCACCTGTTTAACATAATCGTAATAGAATGAAGTAATAATACACTGATCCTTTATGTTCTCCTGGTCAATCAATTGGACAACCTTAGCTATAAAATCCTGGCTCTCATGCTCATTATACTTAACTTCAATGTTAAGCTTCAGCCGGTCCCGGCAGGTATCAATTACCTGTTTCAGCGTAGGAACTTTGGTTCCCGCAAACTCAGGAGAATAAAAGCTTCCCACATCCAACGCCATCAGTTCCTCATAAGTAAGATCCCATATGTTTTTATCAACACCTGCAAGCCGTTTTAAGTTCCGGTCATGAAGCACTACCAGAACGCCGTCTTTTGTCTGTGCCACGTCCACTTCAACCCATTTGGCGCCATGTATAGCGGCTGCCTCAAACGCAGGAATTGTATTTTCCGGCGCTGATGACTGATCCCCGCGATGGGCAGTCACCTCAATGGTTCTCTCCGCAGCAGCTGCCGCTTGGACGGTTACTGCCGCTGTAAAAACAGCGGCCAGTAAAACTACCCATATTCTCTTTAAATATTTCATTTCTGTCTGCTCCAAACAATTGATGTCATATTATTATTTTCCTTTATAGCAGTCCGGGATCTGATTTTCATGGAATTTATTGATTTCATCCCTAAATTCCTGGCTTCTCAGAATATCCAGGCCAGTCATAGCCAGGCCCTTCGCACCTTTAATACAAACCTCATCTGCCTCCGGCATAGCCGCAGCCTTCGTATAGTCTGCGGAATGGCTCTGAATCGTTTCGTCGTCAGTTATAGATATGTAATCATGGATGCTTGGGATCTTAATGGATACATTGCCTATATCAGAAGACCCATACTGTTTCTTAGGATCAGGATAACACATAGTCTCTCCCAACTCCTCCATATTGGCTTTAAATGCCTCACACATAGGCATATTGGGATAACGCTCTGCATAGATAGGTTCCATTTCCACAGAAGGCACTGCACCTGTCAGCTGAGCTGCACGATCGATACAGCCTTGAATCATCTCAATCAGCTCTTCTATTCTATGCATAGTTTCCGCTCTGATGCAGAATTCACATTTTGAAAATTCCGGAATAATGTTTCCAGCCACTCCGCCTTCCAAAATCACCCCATTAATGTTATCCTGCATCTGGAATGTAGGACGCAGCATATCGATTTGATTAAACACGCTGATAGCCGCATTTAATGCATTTACACCGTTTGCCGGCACCGAAGAATGGGCCGCTTTCCCCTGAAATGATACCGTAACGCTTCCCGAAGCCCGTCCTCCGCGGCCGATTAAATTGGCCTTGGAACCGCCGCCTGACGGATGCATCATAAGAGCATAATCCGTCTGATCAAATGCCCCCCGCTCCAAAAGAATTGCCTTTCCGGCTCCCCCTTCTTCTGCCGGGGTGCCGATCAGGGAGATCTCACCGTCATAATTGTCCATAATGGATGCAAGACCTAAGAAGGCTCCTGTTGCACAGGTCGCTATGATGTTGTGGCCGCATCCGTGGCCGATGCCGCGCAGAGCGTCATATTCGGCGAGGAAAGAAATTCTTGGGCCCGGGGCTTTGCCTTTTTTTACGGCGCGGAAAGAGGTTTCAATGCCGCAGTAGCCGCGTTCTACGGTAAAGCCTTGGGATTCCAATAGGGATGCAATAAAGCCTGCGGCTTTGTGCTCCTGGAAGCCTAGTTCGGGGTTGGAGTGAATGTTGTGGGAGAGGGTGATTAGGGCGGGTTTTAGGGTGTCTACTGTGGTGCAGATTTGGGATTTTTCGTTTGTCATATGAATTATTCTCCTTTGATTTTTTTATATGTTTTTCATTTTGATGATCATGAATTTATCCTTGATATGGAATTAATTCCATCGTCTGAAGCTCCTGATCATATCTCATTTCCAAAATTGCATGATTGTAATCTAAAACTTCAGGATTATTAGTAAATACTAACGTTTTATCTGTATAAATTTTTGTATATTCAGAAAGATCAAAGTAGCCAAAGAATTCTATGAATTCGCCTGTCATATAAATATAGGTATTATCTTCTACTTCTGCTATTCTTTCTGATGAAACCAGTTTATCGAAGGCTTTCATAGGCGCCGCCCTTCGGGCATACTCCAGATCCCATATTGTATTATTAATTCCTGCGCCTAAAGAGCAGATAAATACCATACAGGTTAATATAACTAATATTGGCTTTTTCCATCGCAGTTTTTGATATAAAAAAACTGCTACTAATAACATCACAATAATCATAAAAAACCAACTGTAAAATGAGGTAAGATACGCAAAAATCAGTTTTTTAGCACTCTCTATATACTTTGAAGTAAAACCTAAGATCACATTCGGTAAAAACATTGCCAAAAGCGCAGCTAACAATATTTTTCCCCTTTTTTTATCCCATTGTATCGTTGGAATTAGCTTAGCAAACACAAATGCAGTTAAAGCCGCAGTCAAAATAATCTGCCAAGTGATAAGATCGCTAATCTGAGTCTGCCCACGCAATACTGAAAGTTGGCTGGCAAATGCATCTCCCACTAAAGAAAGTAAAGGAAATGAACCGATAGAGTATAGGCATATTGCATATAAACTTCCTACGATATCTCCAAAATAAAACTGTCCTCCTTCATAGCTTGTCGGATGTAAAGTCTGCCAATAAAAGTAAACAGCCAGCCAAACCATCAGCAAAATAGAGTGTATCAAGATATCGCCAATAACCTTTTTCTTATCTTTCTCTTTCATCCATGCTAAGATTAAGAATAATCCCCAGAACGGAACCATTCCTTCATATATAGCAGATGCTGCTACATATAAAACCGCGCTGACTAATAAATATCTTCGTTTTCTCTCATCATAATATTTTAAGAAGTAATAGATTGACAAAAGAATAATACCAATCAATATTTGATGACAAAAAACATACGAGATAAATAAATTATGCATATGAGTAAAAGTTGCCAAAGCAAAAAATAAAAGAACGGATAAATATGCTGTTTTTTTATCTATATATTTTTTAATTAAAACATAATAAATACTTACATCAAATAAAATACTGCCATAGGAAAACAGCTTATATACCCAAAGCTTATCCGCCAGCATTGGAATCCCCAATAGAATAACATTATACAAATGCGTAATTCTGCCGTTTAAAGCAGATGAGATGGCCACATTCTGCAGCATATGCCTTTTCATCCATGTATATGTCTTCAAGTCATCCCAGACAGTAAATACAATATCATAAATCATATAAAAGAAATATCCTGCAATTCCAACCACTATCAGCCATAACAATATTTCATACTTATTTTTGTATAATGTTTCTTTCCACTTCCTGAACAAAATGTATCTCCATCCTTTCAGCCGCTTCTTTATCCAACGCAATAACAGAAAAATATACCTTTATTTTAGGCTCTGTACCAGAAGGGCGTATTATAATGGAGGAGTAGTCTTCCAAAATAAATTTAAGAACATTCGATTTAGGCAAATCAATCGTATTATTCACTCCCGATAAGCAGTCATATTCTAACGATTCTTTATAATCATTAATCTTAACCACTTTTTTATCTGCAAATACCGATGGCATAGATCCACGCAGCTTGTCCATAATTTTCTGCATCATTTCATTGCCCGCAGCGCCTTCAAATTCATAGCAGTGCTGGGTATTCAGACAATACCCATACTTCTGATACAATTGTTTCAATACATCCAAAAGGCTCATGCCTCGGGCTTTATAATATGCACACATTTCGCATATCATCAGCGAAGCATTCACACCATCTTTATCCCGGACATATCCTCCCGTCAAATACCCGTAGCTCTCTTCAAATCCCAGAATAAAACGGCCAGTTTCCCCCTTTTTCTCTAACAGGCCAATCTGTTCCCCAATAAACTTAAATCCGGTCAATACGTTAACTGTCTCAACACCATAATCCCGGGCGATTCGGTCAGCCATATCGATAGAAACAATACTCTTCATGAGAATTGGCTTCTCCGGCATATTGCCTGATTCTATCCGTCTCTCGCAAATGTACACAAGAAGAAGCATACCAACTTCATTTCCGCTCAGCAATGTATAGCCGTCTTCCGCTTTTACAGCAATTCCAACCCTGTCACAGTCCGGATCAGTCGCCAACAAAAGATCACTGTCCAAACGTTTGGCATCGCGCAGTCCTAATTCCAATGCTTCTCTTACTTCAGGATTTGGATAAGGGCAGGTAGGAAACTGGCCATCCGGTTCCCTCTGCTCCTCTACTACTGAAATATTATTAAATCCATTTTTCTTTAAGCAGCTGGTTACACACTTCAGGCCGGATCCATTCAACGGAGTATATACGATGGATAGTTCTCTGTCAATTGAATCATCTTTACAGAGAGATTGTGAAGATACAGCCGTAAGATAGGCAGTTACCACTTCTTCCTCAATGTCAGCAATATGTCCTTCCCTCGCAGCTTTTTCCCAAGAAATTGTCTTTACACCCAAAAACTGATCAACCTTTTCTATTTCTAAATAGATATCTTTCGCTGCTTTTGTAGTAATTTGGCAGCCGTCGGCGCCGTAAACCTTGTATCCATTATATTTTGACGGATTATGGCTTGCTGTAATTACAATTCCGCCATCACATTTTAAATACCGTATGGCAAAAGATAAAGCTGGTGTTGGCATTAATTCTGTAAAAATATTCACATGAATCCCATTTGCCGCAAATACCCTTGCTGCAGTCTTTGCAAATACGTCCGATTTGATCCGGCTGTCATATGCGATTGCTACAGAAGGATTCTCGCAGCAGCCATTCAGATAATTGCAGTAGCCCTGAGTCGCTCTTGCAACAGTATAGACATTCATCCGATTGGTTCCTACACCGATGACCCCACGCAGCCCTCCTGTTCCAAACTTTAATTCGCGGTAAAAGCGGTCATTGACCGCTTCATCGTCATTTGAAATTGCAATAAGCTCTGCTGTGAGTTCATCGTCTCCGCATATATTTTTCTGCCATTGCTCGTATCTTTCCCTTACTTCTTCCGTCATTTTCTCCCATACTCCTCATTCCTGCATAAATAAGTATTAGCCAAAAAAATGGCTGACGATAATTAATCACCGTCATACTTTCGGCCAGAAGCGCCACATAAACCGGCCAGTATATAAAATTCATTTTTCTAAGATTTTTGTACACCCACACGCTAAGCATTGCAAATGGAATCAATCCATAAGAAAACCATACGCTAAATATGGTGCAGTGAATCTCGCTTTTCCATACCACTGCTAGAGGGAACCGATGAAAACCTCCTTCTCCCGCTCCATATAAAAGATATTGGGGATAATACAACAATTTCTCTCCTCCGCGGTCAATAATTACCTGACGAATTCCTCCATCTGATAATAAGGCCAGTTTCTCCTGTATTCTGGTAATCAGATTATAATTCTCTTCTTGAATAACAAACCCCTTTTCCGGCCAGATCATAACTAATGCTATAATCCCCAACGATACCACACTTACGGAAACTATTAAAATCAGTTTTCCGGATATTTTTCCATCACGGTATCGTGAATACAGACTGACACATCCTGAACCGGCCAGAAGCAAAAACCACCCTAAAAAAATACCGGTAGACTTGGTGAGTAAAATCAAACCGCCATCTATAAAAAAGAACAGCCAAAATGACTTTCTCCGATAAGTTACATCCTCTAAATATATCAGTAGAATCGTTAAAAATAAGATGTAAGCCATCTGATTGGGGTTGTTAAAGGTTCCCATATAACGGTCAGCATCCCAATATTCATAATAAATCCGCCCATATCCGGTCAGATAAACGCCTAACTGAATCAAAATATTTAATTTCAATGCCAGATTAAGCCAGTGATAAATTTTTCTTTCTTCCGCCAATTCACGGAAGCACCAGACAATCATTACACTGTAAATCCAAAAGCTTGTATTTTGAATTAAATCAAAAGAAGGATCTTTTATATAATAAAAGCAGTTGATTCCCACCACGCATGCCAAAAAAAGGTACAAAAGATAATCCTTTTTATAAAACAGTTTCCATCTTTTTCCATAGATACGCCGCGCTAAGAGACTGAAGAAACATAATCCAGCAGCCAAATCCCCAATTCCAAGACTTCCTGACGGAAATATATAAAATGGTTTTAATACTACAAATAACAAAAACAATATGATAGATATGTTCATATACTAAAATCCTTGTCCGAGAGTCTACAAATATTCATCCCTATTGCATATTTTCAAATTCTCCAATACCTTTTTAATGCTTCCGGTACTGTCTTTCGCACAAATGAGCATTGCATCCTCTGTATCAACCACAATCATATCCTTCATTCCAACTGTAGCAATCAGCTTTTTCGTGCCTTGAATAATGCAATTTTGAGTATCAACAGTAATAATATTGCCGTCTACAACATTACCGAATTCATTGGTCTTCTTAATCCGTTCTAATGCCAGCCAGGAACCCACATCATCCCACCCGAACATACCTGGCAGGATATAGATGTTCCTTGCCTTTTCCATTATTCCATAATCAATAGACTGGGCCTCCATCTTCACAAATTCCTGTTCCAAAGTAATCTCCTGGTTTTCAGTCCCAATCGCAGATTTAATTCGTGTCAAACCTGCATATGTTTCCGGCATCAATTTTTCCATATTTTTGAGAATTGATGATACCTTCCAGATAAACATGCCGCTGTTCCATAAATATTCCTCAGTAGCCAAATATTCCTTAGCCACCTCCAAACTGGGCTTTTCTACAAAACGCTCTACTTTATAAGCCCGTCCTTCCATATCGTGAGTATTAAATTTAATATATCCATACCCGGTTTCCGGATAATCCGGCATTATCCCAATCGTAACCAGGTTTTCACCCTTTTCAGCCACCTGGCACGCATCATTTAATGCGGTAAGATACATTTTATTAAATTTAATTTGGTGATCAGAAGGCAGCACCAACATCAAAGCATCTTCATATTTACTGGAGATATGCATGGCTCCCAAGCCAATACAAGGCGCAGTATTGCGTCCAACCGGTTCACAAAGAATATTCTCCTCCGGTATCTCAGGAAGCTGCTTTAAAACAAGCTTTTTATAATCCTTATTCGTTGCTATAAAAATATCCTTCATATCAACGAGTGGCGAGATACGCTCCACGGTCAGCTGGATCATCGTTTTCCCATCATCTGTAATCTCTAAAAATTGCTTCGGTAAACTTCTGCGGCTCTTGGGCCAAAAACGTTCTCCACGGCCTCCTGCCATAATAAGCGCTGTTATTTTCATATTTTAAATATCCCCCTTATCTAATAAATTATAATATACATGCAGCAAATCTGCATCTTAAAACCATCACATTGTTGACTCTATCAAATTACTTTTATATAATCAAGTAAATCATATCAAACTGGAGGAAAAATGGATATAAATTATTTATTAATTCTGCAATCATTCCGTACAATAACTCATAATCTTTTCGATAATCTTTTTTTATTCATTACTGCTTTAGGAGAGGATTTTCTTCTGATGACAATAATCGCAGGTATTTATTGGTGCATACATAAAAAAACCGCTGTCTGCCTTCTTTTTTCTTTTCACCTAAGCAATTTTGTTAACCAGATCATTAAAATAACTGCGTGTGTTTACCGCCCATGGATTCGTGACCCCCGAATCTTACCCGTGGAATCCGCAAAGCCCGGTGCAAGTGGCTACTCGTTTCCAAGCGGACATACTGCTAAAGCGGTGGCTGTGTGGGGTGGATTGGCACTTTTTAATTTTAAAGATTATAAAAAGCTTCGCTATTTTTTGATTTTTCTGTTTCTATTAGTTGGATTCTCCCGTAATTATTTAGGTGTCCACACTCCTCAGGATGTATTGGTATCGCTGCTTTTAGGTTTACCAATTCTATTGTTGGTCAGATATTTAATAACCTGGATTGACAAATCAGGTAAATACGATTTGATAATTATGATTGGAGGGATTCTCTTATCCGCTATTTTAATATTTTATGCAAAAACCAAAAATTATCCTCTTGATTACGTCGGGGATCAGATTTTGGTAAATCCAAGTCAGATGATCAACGGAGCTTTTAGAGCTGGCGGAGGCATGACAGGTTTTCTTTGCGGATTTATTCTGGATAGAAAATTAATTCATTTTGATGAAACTTCTGGTGATTGGAAAGATAAGATATTTAGATTTTTATTAGGGATGGCGGGACTTGTCTTGATGTTCAAGACAGTCCCTGGTATAACGGCATTATTTGTCAGCGGCGGGAAGTATGCATTTATTAATGGAGCTCTGATTCCTTTTTATATAACGGCTGGGTTGCCGTTTTTTGTCTCTGGAATTGCTTCACGCCTTTCAACAACTTGCGGTAAACATCCCTGCCATGATTAGTATTAATTTCCCCTTTATTCCTGTGCGCAATAGCCAATCGTGTATCCATCAGCTTCATAATAATCCATATGATATTGTTCTAAATCGTTCCAATCCCTATTCTTAAAAATAAAAATTTCCGATCTCTGCGGATTTTCCAAGCTGGACTGAGTATTATTTCTCACTGCATCGCCAGAAGCATGGGCAAAATAAAAATCGCTGACAGTTTTGCCATGATCTATCGCATAATCAACAAAAGAATAAAGCTCATCCTTTTCTAATGGATCAGCAAATACAATATGGGAAATATCATCATTATCTCCAATTCCATCCCATATATCATCCTGTAATACGCTATGGAATTCCATTTTATTCATATAACGCTGATAGCGATACATAAGTTCTTTGTGTATATCATAAAACTGTATACAAAAACAAAACAATAGGATTAATAGTTTTATATGAACCTTTGTATACTTAATATCAGCACAAACTGCCCATATAACAATTAAATATATCGTAACCCAAATCAACCGTCCTGATGAACGAAAAACACTCCATAGATTCCAAATAATTCCAGGCAACGGAAGTCTTAATAATACACTGCTACCAAATGTAATAACAG
The DNA here is from genome assembly GCF_002899675.1 of Clostridium sp. chh4-2. Lineage (GTDB taxonomy): Bacteria > Bacillota > Clostridia > Lachnospirales > Lachnospiraceae > CHH4-2. The sequence goes on from NZ_PKUU01000006.1 coordinate 190,806, forward strand.
GAGATGCCGCCGCAAACAAATCTATAATTAAAATAAATGCATATGCAGCTATTTTCTTATGATTATCTATAAACAGTTCTTTCTTATTCTTAACTTTTATGACTATAGATGCGAATGTTATTAAACACAGCAGCATAATTCCAACACCTAAGTAAGCAAATCCTTCTATCTGATAACCTGTATTCACCGGTAAATCAGGCAAAATCGAGGACCAGCCAAATGGATTAAAGAATCCGTTTAGATTATAGCTAAAATCACCCAAGCCGCCACTGGCGGCAGATGAGTTTCCTCCAAATCCTCCATAAAGATAAACCATAATTGCTGCAGATATTATAAACGCAACACACACCTTTAAACTACGTACCATCTTATGTTCAGTTAAAACATCCAATAAACAATATCCTACTAACACGATTCCGCACATCGCCAGATAATACAGATGCACACTAACCACTAATATTCCTAAGGCAGCAGCAAACACCACAGCCTTTTTCGTATTGCGGAAGTATTCTTCATAATAAACCAGCATCGTGACGGCTAATAAAATAAGCCATGTCCCCGCTAAAGACGTATGCCAATACATACGGATAATCATTACCGGGCATAAATTAATAAGCATACATCCTGCAATTAAAACTTTCTCATTTTTGGTATATTTTTTGATAATATTGATCGTCAGAATACTTTGAATGACAAAGCATAAAATTCCCCACAAACCGAAATACTGAAAATCCGCCGGAAGCAGAGGCGATAATATTTTAAAAATTACTGCAAGTAAGGGGATAGAGTCTGTAAAAATAATGGATGTATGCAAGGGATATGCCAAACGGTCTGTTAAACCGATAGGAAAAAACCATTTTCCCGCACGATATGCCTTCCATCCCAAGTAATGCTGGGATAGATCTCCGCCAACCATCAGCCAGTCAACATATTGGGGATTTAAAACCCTAATGCCAAATATACAAATAAAAATAATGATACCAATTACTGCTGAAATAAAATAAATTTTATACTTGTTCTTGAACTCCACTTTTTCTAATGTCACATTGTGTGCTTTGAAGAGTACCATTTCCACCTCCTATGTATAATGCAATGCTAATAATACATTAAATAATAATGTATTGAAGATATAACTCTTTTTCCTGTGCAACTGATTTACAGCTACTTCCATAATTCTATCCCCATCTTTTATATGTAATAAGCAATTTATGAGGATACTTAATTTCTTTAAATCTCTTTGTATTGCTCTATATTTTCTACATTTAAAAAAAACATCATAAATTATCCAATTGTAACCACTTGATACTCAATACCCTGACACATTAAAGGGCCGTTTCCGGTCACCCCATATGTTTCGTTACCTTGGTCAGCAAATATTCAAAGTAATCGTATGGTTTTAAGTGATTTGTCGTTGCAGTTTCCACTATGCTATAGATGAATGTTTCTGAGAAACAAAATTTTGAGCGTGTGAAATAATACAAATGCGATGAACTACGCCAGGTGATCTTAATATTCCGCCTATACCCTTACATAACTCATCGCTTTCCACATCAGTTCTAACCATCTTTCGATTCTCAATAATTAAACTAAACGAAAATTATGATTCAGCCACTCCCAAAACATATATAGTTCAATTACTGCCAAGCAAAGAAAAATAACCTTTTTTATCCACGCAGGAAACTTAGCTGCTAAATCAGTCAATCCAAAAACTGGTATATACGCGCCTATAACATACCTTGGCATAGACACCGTTCTGACGGAAAATGGAATCAGAATAAATATTGTTCCTACAATTGCCTCATCCCATCTTTTTTCCTTTAAAAGATAGAGACATTCAATCAATCCTACTCCACCAAATATTGTAAAATACAGATTTCTTAAAGGATTCTCTCCTTTTAAAGTTATAATTACATCTCTAAACCATCCACCGCTTTCACCCCAGGCACGCTGTATATGCGCAAAAGCAAGGGGGGCCCCATCAATTCTCCTAAAAATGCCATATAAGTAAACAACCCCAATGGAATTAATGCGGTTCCCAAAACCAATTTATAATTTTTCAGTGCATTTCCAAAATAACTTCCTATTGTTTTCCTTCCCCGAGATTCTGCAAAATCCATTGTATACTTAGCTGCAATCGCAAATACAAGCATTACACCGACATTTCTGGTTGCGCTTGCCAGCGCACCTGTAATTCCCATCAGTATATATTTCTCGGATTTCATGAAATAGAAAAATGAAATAACCAGTAGAAAAAACAGGGATTCTGAATAAAATAATGAAAAATAAAAGCTATAGATTCCAAATAAATATGTCACTATGAATAAAACTGCCTTTTCCCGGCCTCCCCTGGTTTTTTTAATATAATTTCCTGCCACAGCAAGACCTATAGCAAAAAAGATTGAATTAACAACACTGGCAGCCATATTAAGACTGATATGAAGCCATCTTGAAACATAGCGTATAATCATTAGCATCAGTGGAAAAAAGGCCCAGTTAGCCGCATCACCGCTTTCATGCCGATCGGGCACCAGGGCATAACCGTTTTCCGCAAGATTTCTATACCATCCTGCGTCCCAAACATTTATTTGATCAAAAAAATTAACATCTACACTGTTCACATTTTTCCAAATACAAAATACCACGTACATTAACACCCGGGATATGAGCAGTCCTGCCAGAATAAAAAAAGGAGCCCCCCATTTTGAATTCAGATATTGATTAATCTTTGTTTTCATCAATTCGCACTTCCTTTACCAACATTCCAACCGGCCGGCTGCTTGTACAAGTAATTGACAGTTTTAGCCGCCCCTCTGATACCATATTTCGACCAACTATCATCTCTATTCTTTCTCCGTCAAAAGCCTTGGTTATTATTTCCTGCCATATATCCTGTCCGTTAGCTTTAATAACTATGTCTGTATCGCCTGCTGGTTTAGAGCAAACTAATTCCACTTTAAGATTCTTATCCGGCAGCTGATCGAAATACATGGTTGCCTCGCCATTCTGAGTCCAACGACCTCCTGCTTCTATCGCTCCCCAACCGCTCTCACAGCGCTTCTGTTCCTGATCCATCAAGATAATGTCCCCTAAAGCATAATTAAACCCATCTATTCCCGGCCATATATTAATTTCTTTATCAATATAATATAATTGATAAGCCCAATTAACATCCGGAGTCCTGGCTCCCCACAATACCAGTAAATAAAATATGATCAATGCAGCGCTCACCACATAACAAATCCATGAAATCATTTTATGGAGCGTCTTATTCGTCTTTATCATCATTTAAAAACTCCTTAACAATAAATCTGGGACGCGCTTTTGTCTCTAAGTAAATCTTACCAATATATTCTCCCACAATGCCAACTGATAAAATTAACAAACCGCCAATCCCCCAGACAGATACCATCAAACTGGCCCATCCCGGCGTCGTAGTGCCTCTAAAAAATCCCACAACGCTCCAGATCAGCATGAGAATGCTGATAGAGAAAACGGCAATTCCCAATGCTGTAATCATACGTATCGGTTTCGTACTAAGGGATGTAATGCCTTCGAAGGCAAATGCCAGCATTTTTTTAAAAGGATATTTACTCTCACCTGCAAACCGTTCGCTCCGTTCATAATAAACAATCCCAGTTCGGTAACCAATCATAGGCACAATACCACGGAGGAATAAATTCACCTCTTTAAACTCCGCTAAACCCTCAAGCGCTCTTTGACTCATCAGGCGATAGTCTGCATGATTATAAACCGTATTGGCACCAAGGATATCCATAAATTTGTAGAATCCTTCAGCGGTCATCCTCTTAAACCAAGTATCAGTAGCCCGCTTGCTGCGAACCCCATAGACTATGTCACATCCTGATAAATATTGCTCGATCATCTCATCCATAGCATTAATGTCATCCTGCAGATCCGCATCCATAGAGATACTGACATCACAAACATCCTTTACCGTCATCAAGCCTGCCAAAAGTGCATTCTGATGCCCCCGGTTTCGGCTGAGATTGATTCCACTGAACAACGAGTCATCGCTATGCAACTTTTCAATTATCTCCCATGTTTGATCCTTTGAACCATCATTCACAAATACTACATGGCTTTTTTTAGAAATTTTTCCTGCGTCTATCAGCGTTGTCATCTTGGACTTCAGACGCTTTGCGGTCTCATAGAGCACAGCTTCTTCGTTGTAACATGGAACTACTACATAAAGTTTTTTCATCTCATCACCCTTGTGCCTTTAATGCATATTTTTTCACATTACTTTTATGGTCTTTTTCACATATTACTATTCCATCAAATCCATTAACTCGACTATTCTTCTGATAAATACACCCGTTCCTTCCCATACCATATTGCTATCGTTTCATTTTTCCAATCATGTTCATCCGGCTGTATATCATTATAATAATATAGTAAACGCGGCCGTGCATAATATGGCTTTAATGTTACTATTTTTTCATCACTTTCCAGCAAAGCTTTTCTTTCAGCTGTTTCTCTTTTATATTCCTGAAGTTCTCCTGTGTAAAATGTGTATACTGCTGACACACTTGTAAGATTATTAAAATCTTTAGGACACATAAGCATAATACCAATACTTACAATTATAAAACAAAAATAATAACATATATCTTTATACGTAAATAGGACCGTTCTTTCTCCGTTCGGCAGCTTTGGCTTTAACCAGCCAAGAATATAAATAACATTTACCAAAATCAAAAAAACAAATAAAACATATCTAATATTTTGAACTCGTCCTGCTGCCTCTATATTCTGCCCTAGTCCTCCTGTAGAGTATAATGTAGGTGTAAAACTAGACGCAAATAAACAAAAAGAAAAAGCTATCATTAACAATGGGAATCGGCAATATTTTTCAATCCCATTTTTTCTTTTTATTGTTCTCCACAAAAAAGGAATTAAGAACATAAAGGCTAGTATTAGATATAAATCCAGCCATTCATTTATAAATTCAATTCCATATCTAAAAGAATAGTATATTGACTGTATTACCCCTTTCCGCGCTCCCAAAAAAGTAGCTGCCCGGACTGCATTCCCTGGCGCTATTATACTAATGCCAAAACTAACCACAAGAGTAATGAATGATGGATACAATAATCGTTTCGTTTTAATTTGCATAAATGAGGCAGCTATTATAATTGCCAGCGTTATTTCCACCGCCAGCAAACTTCCAACATAATTACTTCCTCCAACCAAAGCAGCAAGTAAGATTGTAACGAAGACTCGCTTTATGTTACCATGTTTTTTTCTGTTTTCTGTGTATAACAATTTGAGATAAATACTAACTAAAAATAAAAAAAGTGAAAAGAAACCCAAATAATATAATGAACCATTATACCAGTAAAATGCTTGAACCGGATCTGGCATTAACTGAATTATTAAAAATAGGATTACACAACAAGTTATCAGCCAAATACTTCTGACGCTGGATAAATAATCAACTAAAATTACTTTTAGAAAGTACAATACACTGCTACATAAAAGTAATAATAATATATAGGTAGTGATTTTATAAAACTCTTCTCCAAAAATTCCTGGCTGAATTGCCATAAAAAATATTCCTGAAAATGTCCCCTGCCAATATAAATAACTGCTTTTTACCTGTTCAACTGCAGCAAGCAAAACTTGCCATAAAGAATGTGTTTGATTCCACGCAGTATAAGCTAAAAGTCCATATGAATAATCATCTGCCCAGCTGTGATTATACTGCGCTAAAATTAAAAGAGGAATTATGCTTATTACAAATAATAAGCACAATACCCCCGCTGTATATTTAAATATATTTTTTCTTTCCACTTCATTTCTCCCTATCTTTTCGTTATTATCCCGCCTATCTCTCCATAGCTTTTTTAATTTGTGTCGAACTGGTGCTCTTGGTATAAGGAAAAAATTGGATATCTGAGCCCACCTGATTTAAACGCTTCTTATCAATTATCCAAGATTCATTATTGACATAATCATCACCTGAAAACAGACAATCAAATTTATACAATTCCCAGGCAGCCATTTTATCTATACTATCCAATGTCACAGGAACCGCCTTATCCACAAACTTTATAGCTCCCATGATCTCTAAACGCTCTTCAAATGGAATATATGGCGGATTTCCCTTAAAGTGCAGAACTAAATCATCCGTTAAAACACCAACAATTAAATAATTACATTTTTCTTTTGCTTTTCTAACTAAATTTAAATGTCCTATATGGAATAAATCGAATACGCCAGCTATATAACCAATATCATAATCCTTCATATCAATTCACTTCTCCTATTCTTGATGTACTATCTAACATTCTATCATATTGCTGCTCAGTTTACAATTGATTAGCACCTAGGGATATCCAATACTTTTTTTATAAATACTATTTACCCTGATTGTCCTAACAAATAAAAATAAAGCAAATACCAGCCTGACTCCCATAATAGAAAAATAGACCTAATTTACCATTCATTCAGTATTATTTTATAAAATAAATAAACATTCATTTGTTTAGAATATTCTCTTATACCAGTATTCGCTACTCTTTGATGTTAGTAAGTCTTACAAACATGAAAACAATAGTGCCATACAGGCCCCCACATTAACCAATATAATACAATATATCGAAATAAAGTCTAGATTTTCTTTTTCAAACTGAGGACAGCCGTCCATCGTAAATGCCATATAAAGAGGAAATAGCAACGGTAGAAAATATCGGCCCTGAAGTCCTACCATTGTAGTATTATATATAGGAGTCCATTGCATATACAAACTAGTATTGGACTTCTTTACCAAAAGGCACGCGTAAATGACTATAAATGGCTGAACAACGTTTACAGAAAGCCAAGCCAATGTACTACCAAGCATAGTCTGTATTAACCACCATGCAATGTTTATATAGGTTCTGCATAACACATGATAATACGTCAATGGATATTTCAGGATATGCAAAATTTGCAGAGTTCCGTCAACACCTTTTTTAAATGAACTTGTTGCAAATCTTCAGCCATATCAGCTTTGTCCTCCAATACTTCTGCCTCAAGCACTGGGCCAAAAGAATCTGGTTATGTATTATCTCTATCTACCATAATGTAACAGTCCACATCAATCTCACGAAACATTGAACGTACCACATTTCCTTTACCTTGTTTATATTCATGACGAACAATTGCATCTGCTGTTTTAGCAATCTCAGCTGTACCATCTGAAGAATTATTATCATATACACAGATTTCGGCATGAGGTGTTTCGTCAGCCATCAGGAAGTGTCTTTTTAACAGTTCCCGATGAAAGTAATCATATATATATATATACAGTTTTCAGATTATTGAACGCATTGATTCGACCAAAGATCTCTCAATGAGGGAAGTATATGGTCTGGATCCGACACAATCTAAGTAACAAAAACAGGTGGATCCGTTAGTCCAGACAGTAGGAACACGGCGGCCGGAATACTCAGCATTCAATCGTCCCCCCGGAATAAAGGTACAATCTCACAAGAATAAACAATTTGCATCTTATACATATATCTATTCTTTTTTATTTTGTTTTAAATACATATCAATCAAACACAAACGGAATTCAAATTCCTGACGCTCCTTTTCTGATATCGTTGTTAAAATCATCCCTGAAAAAAATGAAATAATAGCTGCCAAATCTGTAAATCCACAAACAATTAATGTGGGGAAATTTGGAACAAGTCCTGTTTTCAAGTAACCAATAAAAATAGGTATAAACATAATTGTCGATAGTGCAACTAAAATCATTGAAAAAAATGCAAAAAAACCAAATGGCCTATAATTTTTATATAATCGAACAATTGTTTTCAAAACTTTTATACCATCAGAATATGTGTTAAGTTTTGATACACTCCCTTCTGGACGATCCCGGTAATCAATAATAACATTTTTTACCATCATATTTTTATCAACCGCATGGATTGTCATTTCCGTCTCTATTTCAAATCCCTTAGACAGTACTGGAAAACTTTTAACAAATTGATAACTAAACGCACGATAACCAGTCATAATATCTTGAATATTACTTTTAAATAGTCGGTTTATTGACATTCTCACTATATTATTTCCAAAGTTATGAAACATTCTCTTATTTTCTTCAAAATAGGTTGAAGACAAACGATCACCCACAACCATATCTATTTTATTCTTCATAACTAATTCAGCCATATAGCCCCCATATTCTGCTGGATATGTATCATCACCATCAACCATAATATAACATTCTGCATCGATCTCTCGAAACATTCTTCGAATTACATTTCCCTTGCCTTGTTTGAACTCATGACCTATAACAGCTCCTGACTTCTTAGCGAACTCGACCGTCCTATCTGTCGAATTATTATCATAAACATAGATAACCGCATCAGGAAGTACTTTCTTCCAATCAGTAACAACTTTTTCAATCGTTTTCTCCTCATTGTAGCAAGGCACTAAGATGGCTATTTTATCCATAACTTTCTCCTTCATCTCAAAATCTTTTCTATATAAATAAACTGTGGATATTCTTTCATAAAGAAAACCTCTTTAAAATCCTTGTTATTTTTGAATATGTATCACTCAATCTATAATATATCCATAATTAAATATTACTTTTCCTTACAAAAATAGGTATATTTAAATACACAGGCAGCATGTATAAATTAACAGCTGCATAACGCGGCCAATATACCATGGGGGTCGCAACTAATAAAGTTAATAATACTCCTAAACTAGGAATTAAAACCAAAGTATATCTTCCGCATTTCTCTTTCAAGCAAAATGAAAAAACAAATATTATTACCCATGTACACAATCCTATACTTATCATAGGTGAGACTAAAGGCATATAATTTGATATATCTATTCCGCTTTCTTTCAATAAATTTCGAGGATATATTCCACAATTGTCCATTCTATATATCCCTTCTAGATCTCCTGTAGCAATATTTCCACTATAATAATTTAACTCCCAAAAGCTCAACGACCAATATCCATATGTATTCATACACCATGAATCAAAATAAATCTTGGGGTTCTTAAACATTAGAGATAGCCAGGTACTTATAAACTCATTTTTACTATTATCTAAGAATTCTCTATCAAATTCTCTATCAAATTTAATTTTATCAACAAATCCAGGGCAATATAATTCTTTATATTTCTCTAGTGGTAAAAGACTGTTTAAAAATTTTGCTTCGTCTTGGCTAATCTCTCCCTCATATACAACCGTACGTGCCATCTGTTGCAAAGGTATTCCAAAACTCTCCGTAGTTGGTTTTTCTATACCCATTTCACTATATACAGGCCCTGTTAAAAATAAAACACCTACTATTAAAATAAAATTCAACTTTAAAAAATGATTATGTGTTAAAAAATCATTCTTCAATTTCATCCTTATAATTATTATGGCACAAACTGATAAAATTAAAACATATATACCATTATTCCTTACAAGGCAAAAAATAAGTGACGCTAAAAGCACTTGCCCGACAAAACATTTACTTTTTGTCGCTCCTCCCCGGCTCATTATTAAATCAAATAATTTCAAGCTATAAAACATAATAGTTGCTGAAAAAATAGGATCTTTCCACATACTAATAGCAAGCTGCGGGAAACAATTTACAAGAGAATAAAACATCATCGTAAACATACATATCCACTGGGATACCCCTTTATTACGCATCCAACAAATAGAATAACTAAGTATTGTACTAATATATGCCATTTGTATTAATGTATATATCGCACAGCCTAAATTCATATCCTGGATTCTATAACCTATTGCTAAACATACCTTTATAAATAATGTATAAAATACAGGATGATGATTAGAAAATGGATTTAATCCTAAAGCCTGATAAATAGACTTTAACGAATCTGGATAAACAATCCCGGGGTAGTAATTCAAAAAATATGGTAACCATGCGATAAATATAAAAATTGATATTATACAAAGTTGAAATACGCTCCTTGTCCCGCATCTGTTCACATCTATATTTCTACTGTCTATATAACTTGTCAGAGCATTGTGGAACTTAATGCTAATAATTACAATCATATGAAGCAATATAATAAATGCAATTATATCTCCTCCACCATAGTTAGTTAAATATGATATTGAAATATTCCCCAACAAATTCCCAAAATCAACTTTTATATGATAGCAAATAATAAGTGAAGATGCCAATAGCAGTGCAAAAATGGCATACCAGAACGTTCTTTTTTCTTTATGAATATCTCTACATTTCTCGAGTAAAATGTAAAAAACAATTGCTATAATAAACCAAATTAAAGGCATAGGTTTTATTCTCAAATATTTCATAAAAATATAACCAGATACCAAACAATAACCTATTTTTAATAACTTAAATCCTGAACTTCGCATTATCATTTTCCTTATTAAATTTTTTATAGCAACAAACTACATATAGTGTATATGTATTCCAAACATTTTTAAACCACCAATCTTATCACAACGTAATATTCACCTTTTTAGTATATTGCAGTACACGTCTTTTTAACTTATACCAGAAGCAAATTCTTTAATTGATAATTCACAAAGCTAACACTTATTCTATTCTTGAAGCTTTTCGACACAAAGGTTAAACGTCTACATTAGAATAATTGCTAACAGTATTCCGCACTCTGTATGCAATTTGCGTTATCTTTCAATTACTGTATCCGATATTATAACCCATTCGCTGATTTTTATAATGACACATACTTTGTATTGAATTTCGTAAAGTTTTCCACATTACATTGAATTTTTCATTACCTTTAGCATCATTCTGGACGAATTATATGGAAATAATTTCGATATCTGTCAAGATTTTTATGTCTACTAGCATCGTGGTACACACTATATTCCTACTGCCCCTAGCATTTTCTTTACAGTTTTAGCATTAATAAACATGCGGTCACAAATTCAACAGTTATCTAGCCAGCATACTAGATAACTTCATTCTTTTGTATATTGTTATCTAAATCATTTTCTTCCAAAAAGGAAATATATTCTTTACGTACTTCTCCATAATATTTTGAGAATTCATTATAATCACATTTTTCTATTAATTGCTCAATATTATTGATATTTTTCATTTCGCTAATATTGATATGTGGCAAATGAAATAACTTTACCAATTCTTTAGTTCTAGTATCATGAGTTACCCATAAGGCAGGTATTCCACATCTAAATGCTGCCACATTTCCATGGAATCGGCTCCCAAAAGCAAAATCATACTTATTATCCTTTAAATATCCATACCAGTCATCCATACTAAAAAACATGTTGGCATTTGTATGAATAAAATTTTGTAACGTATTTATATCAATTTGCATTCCAGGAAATGAACGAATAATATTACCCTGTACTAACTTTGTATTGTTAAACAACGTCAATGCAAATTCACCCATTGTTTGCATAATCCAATGTAAATTATATTTTATACCAAGTTCTAAAATAAGATACTGTAACGCAGCTTCTGATGTCACATTAAAAACAGTATTAATTCCCTTTATCTCTTTATTTATAATATTTTCAAAACCGCTCTCACAAAAGTATAAAGAAGGGCAGCCTATAATTCTAAAGTTATGAATATTTAGTTTTTCCAAACACTCTGCTGTAAATGCTCCTCTTACCCCTATTGAGACTGCCTGATCTGCTATTTTTCTTAAAGCATTCCTTCTACTCTCTGGTAGTGCATTAACCAATTTTTTAGGAGTATTTAAATCGCTAGTAGACTGTGCCCCTAGACCTACTAGTGTTACTGGAAAAGGAACTTTTTCTATAGCTTTTGACTGATCTTCCAATGCAGTGTCCATTATACTAATTGAATTAGAAGATGGAATCACCCCTGATTTTATTTTATTTAAATCTCCTTCAAGACCAAACCATGTATCTAATGGATTGGTCAACTGATGTTTAAGGGCATCTACATATACTAAATTGCCAGTATTCCAACCAACATAACTTAACTTATCCTTTAATCTTTTGTCTTCATTGCCTCTTATCCAACCTACAGGATTGTATAATGCTGTTCTCATTTTCACTCTCACTTCTTAATATTCAAATTTGTTATCCAAAAAATTCTCATTTAAAAAAGCAATATATTCATTCCGTAAGTAATCGTAGTTCTTATAGAATTGGGTATAATCACATTTTTCAACTAGTTCGCCTAAAAATCTAACCTTAGGAATAGCTTCAATTGGCATATATGGTAGACCAAATAAATCCACTAACTCTTGAGTTCGGCTATCATGAGTAATCCATAAAGTGGGTATTCCTGATCTTAAAGCTGCCACATTTCCATGGAATCGACTTCCATATGAAAAGTCAAATTTCTCTTTATTTAGGTAATCATACCATTGTTCCATATCAAAAAAAATTTTAGCATTCTTCTTTATAAAACTTTCTAGACTATTTGTCGATATTTTTAACCCAGGAAATAGGTATTCTATATCCGATTCAGAAATCTTTTTATTTTCAAGCAGCGTTCTCGCTAATTCGCCCATTTGCTGCATAATCCAATATGAATTATTTTTTATACCCAATTCGACAATACAATTTTGAAATTTACCTTTATGTGTAACATTGAATACGGTTTTTCTGATATTTTCAGGTGTATTTACCTTTTTAATTTTTTTTTTACAAAAGTACAGTGATGGACAGCCAATAACTCTATAATTATGAATACCCAATTTTTCTAAGCATTCTGCTGTAAAATATCCCCGTACTCCAATCGAAACTGTTTGTTGCGCAATTAATCTTATGGCATCAACACATGAACTTGGTAATTCTTTCACCAATCTCGAAGGTGTATTAAATTCCGGAGTTGCCTGTGCCCCTAATCCAACTAAAGTAACTGGATAACTGCATTCTTTTATACACTGAGCTTGTGACTCCAATGTATTTCCTTTAATATTCAAAGCATTTGATGAAGGTATAACACCAGCCCTTATTTCCTCTTTATTTTCCTCTAAACCGAACCACGTATCTGACGCATTATCCAACTGATCAATTAATGCATTAGCATATACTAAATTCCCTGTATTATTTCCTACGTCTCTATATTTCGTGTCAATACTATCAGAGTTATTTCTCTTTATCCATCCTACAGGATTGTATATAGCAATTTTCATCTACACATCTCCTCTAATCTTCCTATAGCGTAAAGTTACCTGCATTTATATTATATTCTTAAATTGCAAACCACCAATTAAATCTGATAGTAATTACTGAGTTTGGATTCTGTATTCAAAAATTCATCCTTTACTACTAAATTTTCAAAAACATCTATCTTCAAATTAGTATACCATGCCCCGAGCATACGCCATGCTTCAAAATTAGTCTCATCTAAATTAGGTGTATACCCCCATTTTAAAGTATCTTTGCAATAATCAATCACTCCTCTTTGCATTTCTATAGAAAATTCAATTTCTTTCTTACTACGACTCTCCTGGTTGAAAATTGGAGTTCCCTCTCTATCAAATTCTCGCACAGCCGATTCTGGAGATGTAAATAAACATTCCATGAATAATGATGTCATTTCAAATTCTATATCTTTTGGGTAAAAAGCTTTAATATCCAAACTTCTCCGTTCACTGTCCATACTTAAGAATCTATAAAAATAATACCCTTTAAATCTACATGCCAATAATTTTTCTAACGCCAACTGACAAGTTCCAGATGCTGCAAAATCAAAAAAAGCTATTTTATCTCCCAATCTATTACTTATTTTAAATTTTTTAACATATCTAAGATAATTTTCTCTTAACCGTTCTGCTTTCTCTAAAATTAGAGAGCTATGAGCATAAAAATAATGCCAAATGTTTTCATAATCTTTTTCTGCATACGGTAAAATTTCTTCATCTGATAGTAAAAAACGGTTTTTCAATAATTCGCAGCTATCGCCACCATAGTATAAGCAAGCTTTGGATTGAATATCTGAAAAAGAATACAAATCTATCATTGTAGCTATAATACGTGATGTATAAAAATACACAACCTTAGGGCTTTGTTCAATATTACTTTTTGTCATAAATATATCATATAACTGCTTTATTAAATATCCATCACGCGAAGAAAGCAACACATAGTCAATATTATCAGTAGACAATTCTTTAATAAACCACACCATAAACCGATATACCAAATCTCCACACATTGTATATCCCAACTCGTATGCTGATGATATTGTACCTTTTCCACTTGCTTTGTATAAACTAAATGGTGAATTAAATATTTTCGAGGCAAACCTTCCTAAAGTAAAACTTCCATAAAAAGATTTTGATTTATAACTACAATTTGCATAGCGTGATAATTCAAACAATTCATTTATACTATAAAGCTTACAGACATCTATCACGCCATAAAGTTCACTTGAGAATTCATTGTTTTTGGAACTCAGTAAATAAAGGCTTGAAAATCCTTTACAAATTTCAGCATAAAATTTACAGATATCTAACTTACTAGAACTTCCTCTTTTGTCCTTGCAAATAAGTTCTACATCCGCCCCGATTCCATTCTGTTTCAATAACTTTACAACATATGTTTTTGTTAGAGATGGCTCTCCTAGCAAATAGACCTTCTTTCTTTTTTCTATAGCATACTTTAAAAGATTAACGCAATCATCTCTAACTCCCCATCTATTCTCTTCATAATACATCTCCGTTAATAGCAAATTTCTTTTTTGCTCATTTGTCAATCCTAATTTAATTTGAATATAATCATAAAGTTTTTCAATGTCTTCCTCAACATAATCACTAGTTATAATCTTACTCCTTAGTTCTATAAAAGATTGTTTTAAATCTACACTCAAATCAGAACTTTCTCGTATTAAATCATAAAACCCGGCATTATTAAAATCGAGGTCATAAAACAATACATGGAAAATATCAAAAGCAATGTACTGATGACGGTCGATCTCTTGCTTTACAAGAATTTCATTTAAATTAAAATATGGATGTTGATTTACACATTTCTTTTTTTCTATCAAAGATAACCGTTCTCCAAATAAACTATATAATTCTATTTTATATTCTAAGCAAGTACCTATTAATCTCTCATGTATTAATGTAATATTATCTAAAGGAGCTATAATAATTATAGCAGACGGACATAACTTAACCGCAGCTTCCAATGATATAATAGGATATTTTACAATTGTTCCTTCCAAATAGTAATTAGTTACAACACCTAATATTTTATAATTTCCCAGCTGTTCAATAATCGGGAAGAATTCTGCATCAATTCCATTCATATAAAGAATTATATTTTTGTCTTTATATTTATCAAAACATCTGTGGAAATTTTCAATTATTTCATCCATTTCAATCATAGCAATTCCTCTTTATCTCATTCTATTAGTTTACCATAGATTTCACCATATTCTCTTGTTATAACAGATATGTCAAATTTTTTTGCAGCAGAACTTGTCCTTTCGCAGAGAATTTTATAGTAATCCTCATCTTCTGCAACTTTTAAAATAATCTCCGCAATTTTCTTATAATCTACATATCCATCTACCAATTCAATTAATTCTCCTGCTAAATTTCCCCTCTCATCTGTCAATTGATTTTTAATTTCTGCAATATTAGTTGCTATAACCGGTTTTCCACACATCAAACTATCAATAATTACCAATGGATAACTTTCTCCCTTAAAATATGTAGGTAACACCCCCATATCAGACATACAGAAATAATCTCTAGTGTTATTAACCCTACCTAAAACATGAATTTTAGGATTACCTCTTTCTTTCAATTTTTCATACATTTCTCCTGCTCCAAGTAATATTAAATGAATAGGCCTTGAGGTAAAAAGCTGTGCATATTCAACGGCTTCAACAGCTTCTTTCCATCCCTTCTCCGGTAATGCACGACTTACCAGGCATAGTACAAAGGCTTCACTTTCAATTCCAAAATCCTCCCTGTCCATTTTAGATAAAGAGGTCCTTGGTAATCCATTAGGCAGTTTAATAAAATAATCTTTACAAGCAGCTAATATTCCTGCTTGCTCAAATGGAATAAGGTTTTTATCCGCGATATAAATGTATTTTTTGCATGTTCTCTTTATTTTTTCAATACTTTTTCTACAGTTTTCTTTTGATATCGCCTCATACATCCCATGCAATGTTATTACTTGCTTACAATCTATTTTGGGGTTATAATATAAACAATCAGAAACCGTACAATCAACAGAGGCATGATGGGAGTGTATGATCTCACCTCCATATATTTTTATTAAATCAGCTAACTGTTCCATATGTTTTATTCTGACTAAAGGCACGCCTATGTCTAACATTTTTCTGATTTGTTCATCAAATCCTTCCATATTGAAATCAAAAATGGTAACGGTCCATCCTTGATTTTTTAGTTCGTTAGCCAGATATAAGGGATATGTTTCACCACCTCCTAATCCAAATGAAAATTCACACATTAAAATATTAGGCTTTCTTTTAGAAAGTTCATTTTTTATTTCATCCAACCTATAATAACTATCTACCATCTCAACATCAAATCCATTATTATCACGATAATGTTGTTTTAAAATTTCTCTCTCCTTCTCAAAAATTTTCAAATCAACTTTATAATTTCGACAAATAAACTTGCTTACCTCTTCCTGTTCTCTATAATAATCAAAATTTTTTTGAACTATTTTAGATGTACTTTTTACATGTACTCGATAATAATTTGTTGTTTCTGGAGTATAACTTATACAGCCTCCCCTTATTAAACTCAAATAAAAGATCCAATCTCCGCATAATTTTAATTTTTCCCATAATTCCACTACTGAATCAGAAATTTTACCTATATTTCTAAAAACAGCACTACTTGCATTAGGCACTATATTTTTTAATGAAAATGCATTTGCAACAATTTCGTTTGCTGTCGCTACAAAAGGCGTATTCCAGTCATAATTTGGCAAATCATGTAAATATTCCTCTAATGTCCATATTACCTTACCCTCACTAACAAATTCACTTTTTGCGAATGCTAGCATGACTGATTCCTGACGAAATTTATCAACCATAACTTCAAGAAAATTTGTATCACAGTAGTCATCACTCTCAGCTATCCATATCAGGTTTCCTTTAGCAAGTTTTAATCCCTTGTTCCACTGTAAAAATACATGCCCAGAATTTTTATTATTAAAAACAGTTCTTGTCCTTTTAGGATATTTTCTTGCAAATTCTTCTAAAATATTTCTACTTTTATCAGTTGAACAATCATCTAATAAAATTACTTCAAATTTGGAATAGGTCTGTTGATATATAGACTCCAACCGTTCTCGTAAATATTTTTCATGGTTATAATTTGGTACAATTATACTTACAAGTGGTTGCCAATTTTCGGTTTCAATTAATATTTCTTCTGGAATAATTCCACTGTTATGGTATTCTTTTCTATATATTTCAACTAACTCCCCATATGTAATAATCTTACTTTCAGATATATTTAAATCTAGTAATTGCTTTTTCATTGCACCTTCATAAATGCTCATCAATACAATATAATCAACTTCTAATTTCGATACTATATCTGGTTTTAATATTGGAATACCCTCAAGCATGCTTCCTTGCTTGTCTTGATCATTATCCAGAAAAGCTACTATATCGTACCGTTGAAAACAAACACTATCTTTTCTATTATCGTAATATTTTCCTGTACCAAAAATAACAATTTTTTTTCGCGTCAAATTTTCATTTAATATTTCGTACTGCAAAAATGTTAATATTTTTTCTTTAGCTATTCCTTCCTCCTGTAGTTGTATTCGCATTTCATCTGCAAATATACTCATTAAAACTATATAATCAAATTCTATTTTTTTAACAGCTTGTGGCGGAATAATTGTAGCGCCTTCAAATAGAACCCCCTGTTTTTTAGGATCATTATCTAAGAAGGCAACAACCTGACTGTCTTTCAATACATTAGCTTCTTTTCTATTATTGTAATAAGCACCCGTACCAAAAATGACAATTTTTAACTTTTTCATCTTATTAGCTTATATGGGCATTATAAAACACCATACGTTTCCTTTCTTTATTTATACCTGCAGAGATGCCATACGTTTAATTATACGCAGTAGCATATCATATTACTATATTCATTCTAAATAACTTCAACAGCATAAACACTCAATTTATAGTGTGAAGTATGATTAAACATATAAATTTTCTTTAATTTTTATTAATATATTTAAGCCATTCTTTATTTCCATAAATCTTTCATGCTACTAACCTTTTCTCCAAACAATCTTGAGCAAACAATCTCTATTTCTTTATGGTTGTCACACTGCATTTCTTTTGCTTGATAAACTATCTTTTTTAAAATCTCATAAAACCTTTGTAATTCGGCTTCTGTGTTACAACGACCACTATTTTCTTCCAAAATTTTTGTTAATAATAATACATCATTATCGTTCAATCTAAAACCGCTTTTACTCAATGAATATTCTTGTAATTCCGCATATTTTTGACGTCTTTTATCAGGCACTACTTTTAAAACCCTACTAGTTTCATTATCTATATGCTTTCGAATTTTCAGAAAAAGCTCATCAATATTTGACATTTTAACGATTTTAGAACAATCTATCCAAAACCTAAAATCCTCTATTCCGTATAACCCATCAACATATCGCAAATGGAATTCATCGATTAATCGCCTTCTAAACATAACCTCACTATTAGCATAAATATTTCTAAACAGCAACAAAGCTTTCAAATACAAAGGATTATAAAATACCATATTTGATGGTTTGATTAAAATACCATCCTCGGTTATCATCTGATATCTTCCACCAACTACATCAATATCCGGATTTCTATTTAAAAAATCTACCTGAATTTTAAATCGATCTGGCATAGCAATATCATCATCATCCATTAATGCAATAAATTTTCCACGGCAAACCTCTAGCCCTTTGTTACGCGTATGGGAAATTCCTAAATTAGTTTCATTATGTATAACAACTATTCTATCATCTTTATAACCATTAACCTTTTTCATAGTTGAATCAGTTGGACAATCATCTATAATTATTAATTCAAAATCACCATATGTTTGATTTAATATTGATTCAATCGCCTCTTCGACATAGTTTTCAGCATTATATATAGGCATGATAACACTTATTACTGGTTTTTCCCTCATACATCATCCACCTTTAATGTTCCTCTTGCATTCTCTTTTCAATCCACTCACCATACGTTTTACGCCAATCACTATTTTCTTTTTCCTTATCATTTAGCCAAGAACCTGCATAATGATGAATGGAATAGGTATTTAAAGTAACCTCTCTTGTTAGAGTATACCAATTGATACCATTCAAGTATTCACATGGCAACACACTGATATCCTTTAATTCCTGAAAGGTTCCATCTGTTTTCAAACCTATCTCTTGTAAACTTTCTGTCTGATAATAGGGGCTAGGTGTTAAATTCACCTCGCCATTAGCATCACAAAACTCCAAATCATTATATTTTTCTAACATCTTCCGAATTGCTTTATTTTCCTTCACTGCGCCAAATCCTTGGCCTAAATTAACTTGCACAAAATTTTGGAATCCGACAAAACCATTAAATTGCAATAAATCATCCAACGGTTTTAAAATCTCAACATCTGTATCTAAATAAAGGCCACCGTAAGTATTTACGATGTCCAATCGAGCATAATCAGGAACAAATCCCCAAAACTTTTTCTGATAAGCTTGAAGCATATATTTATTTTTTCTAATATCATAGTTTTTTTCATTCCAACAAATAATCTCATAATCAGGGCAATATTTTTTCCAACTTTCAATGCAAAACAATTCCTTAGCAGACATCCGCCCCTCTCCAAACCAACAATAATGTATTATTTTAGGGATTTTTTGTACACCTTCTTTTAATGGAAAAATATCTATACTCTTCTCAGGCAGATTAAGCTTATTTGCTTCTAAATACGGCAAAATATAACAGTCTATGCCATTCAAATTATCCATTTGATCTAACTGTTCAATTATTTCCCCATAATATAACGAACTAATTAAAATAATATCGTCCTTCTCTATTATTCCCAACATATCTTCTACAGACAAAACAAAAAATTCTTTTCTATTAAGCAAATACTTTTTTTTCTGCTTTTCTTTGTTATTATCAACAAATTGTGTTATTACTTCTTCTATTCGCCAATCTTTATTTCTTTCACAAAACTTTTGTATATAACCACCTGCACCAAATGTGTATACTTTTAACCCGCTTGCGCGATGAAAGAATTCTTTTATCGCACAATTTTTTAAATTAACCATGCTACCTCCAAAAGAAATTTTTTAATAAATCAATCTTTTCTAATAAGATTTCTGATCATATCTATAATTCTATCTGGATGATCTAAATTCGTTAGAATGTACACTAATAAATATTTCTTAATTTTTGTTTTTAAAGCCATTACTGATTCAGCATCGCCTACTTGATATGCCATCTTTAATAGTACACTCGCATGATATACATAAAATCTTTCCACATATTTAAGTATCTTAAAACTAATGCCATTTTTTTTATATAAATTAATTACTCGCTCATATGCAACACACGATCCCAACCCCTTTAATCTTCTATCAAGATTATGCATAACAGATCCCTGCCTTTGTCGATAATGATATAAAGCGGAATCTGTATAAATTACGTACTCCGTTCTCAAATAGCACAATGCACCAACTACAACATCATGACCTACTGTTAAGTCTATAGGAAATCGAATCCCTTTATTACCCGTAAAATACTCTGCTCTGAATAGCTTTGCCCACAAATAATTGGTTACATTTTTATATTCATCACGCCTATATATGTAGTACAAAAACTCACGCATTGGACTTACTATCTTCTCTGGAACTTTTTTATTATTAATCATCATTACAGTCCGGTCTTCATAATCCATAGAATGCCCACACATTGAAATACCAATTTTTTCATCTTGCAAAATTAACTCAAGCAATCTTTCATACATCCTTGGTTCAAGCCAATCATCTCCGTCTATAAAACTTATATAGCTCCCACTGCATATATTTAATCCAAAATTTCTTGCTGAACACTCGCCACCATTCTCCTTATGTATGACAATAAATCGAGAATCAGCCACTGCATATCTATCACAAATTTCTGCGCTTCCATCTACCGATCCATCATCCACACAAATTATTTCAAGATTTTTATACGTTTGGTGTCTCACACTTTCCAAGCATTGTTCTAAATACTCTGCGACATTATAAATAGCAATTATAACCGAAATTTTATCATTTCTCATATAACTGTCCTTTTCTTATGTTTTTACAATTTAATTTTATATCGCTGACCGGATGTACTTTTCTTTGTTCTACTGGTGGCAATGTCATATAATCTCCATATTTAAAGGATAAATATCCATCATAATCTTCTATCCCTAAAAATGTTTTTCCTTCAAATGTAATTGGCACACTATTCTCATACCATCTTCGATAATATCCAAAAGCTTTATTAGGTGTCGGAAACATAAGAATACGTACCATCTTTGTTATCTCTTTATTGCTTTTCCAAATCATCCAATGATAATGCCTAAATATAATTTTTTCTGGTATCTTATTAAGGACACTGAACCAAATACGTTTCATCCTTTTTTTATCAGATTTTTTACCAACAGCAGACCAAAGAATTTTCCTTATGCAAAAACAATGGAAGTTCTGTAAGCAACGCCTAAAATAATTATCCGGTACCCCATCTAACGGAAAAACATCTATAAATACTCCCTGTTTGTAAGGCATATGTTCTTGATTTTCACGAAGAAACAGTGTCTGTTTTCTTCGTAATTTTCCATACCCCCATCTGTATCCCTTTGTGTTCCTATGATCTTGAAAATAAAACCTATCAGTATCAAGTTCCGTCTTACAAGCCTGTCTGAATTTTTCATATTCTGGTCGAAGTAATGCAACATCAGCATCATCATCCCACGGTATAAATCCACCATGTCGAACTGCACCAAGCAAAGTTCCCGCTATAATATTATACTTGATATTACACTTTCTACAAATGCGATCAACTTCTTCTAACAATTCTAATTCTATCATTTGAAGTTGACGTAATGCATCTTTGTCTAAATGTATCATAGCTCCTCTCAACACCCCTTCTGGTCAATTTAATATAATCAAACTATTACAGCCTAACTATTTATTTATGATACAACCATATTTTTCTTCACACAATGGACTAATTTATCTTTTAATTTTTT
Organism: Clostridium sp. chh4-2; assembly: GCF_002899675.1. GTDB lineage: Bacteria > Bacillota > Clostridia > Lachnospirales > Lachnospiraceae > CHH4-2. Next base: position 213,039 of record NZ_PKUU01000006.1, read on the forward strand.
ATATAGTTAATGTCTTATAATTGCCAGTCTTCCCTGTCCCAAATCTTCAAACAAAGAAAAATCATCAAAAATAGCACAATGCTCATTTGTATATTTAAGATTCTTAAAACCAAACAATTTATCTGGCACAATCTGATCAATATCTATAGTATCAATATATAAATTTTTAATATAAGCATCAAAAAAGCATTCTATTGCCTCATGCATATCATGAATAAATTTCAATTCTTGGGTGGATCTCTTCTCTTCCTCCAGTACTATTTCTCCCTTTTCGTCCACATTGCTTAAAGACGGCTGCTCAGATGTCATTACTGTCTCCAAAAGCCAATAATCTTTATATGTATTATTTTCTTTTAAATAGTCAATATAATCATTACCTTCTGTCAATTTTATATAAGAGCGTTCCCTATGCAATAATTTATTGCGCTTTAAATCACTGCCACTATAAAAGCTCAAATAGTAACTATCAAACTCGAATAAATTCATTCTTTCCAAAAATAACTGACAAGTTCCAGATGACACTAAATCTAAGAATGCATACTTTTTCTGTCTATCAATTCCGATAATACCTATGTATTTAAAGTAATTATTTCTTATCTCCTTTGATCTTTGAAATATCTTTTCTCTATTTGCCAACCCATATTCTATCTTATCTGAAAATTCTTCTTTATAAGCAATTATCTCCTCATCTGAAAATCCGAATTTATCCTTCAGCATTTTATCCGGACTATACGCATATGGCAAAGACATCAACCAGCGAATATCTTCATCTGACTCCATTGATGCATTAATCAAAACGCGTCTTGAAGTTTGAAAATAAATGCCTTGAGGCAAGTTTTCTTCCTCTTTTACCTTTTTATAATACCGGTAAAGCTTTTCCATCAAATATCCATCACGTGCAGCAAATAAAATTGCCTCATATCTTGATGCTTTCATTCTTTTTATAATCCACAATACAAAATCTGTAATTAATCCACCAAAAAACAAATAACCAAACTTCTCTATGTTTTCTACTTCCAGTCTCCCCGATGTATGATATAAAACAAATGGATTATTAAATGCTTCAGCAATAAATAAACCGGCCAAAGATCGTTCATTAACATTTGTGAGGTATCCTCTAATTGCAGAATAGCTAGAAAGATCAAGCATATCTATTGCCTTTTTTATATTAAAACTATCGATACCATATCTGGCTGCACACTCTCCATCGGCAGCCGGATTATCTCCAATATGCAGGTAAGACTTACCATAAATCTGCCGCTTAAATACCTCAAATATCCCATTATGCTTAGCTATATTATAATCACAAGATATATATAACCTCTCATACCCAGTAATTTCTAACTCTTCTAAAATTTCACTCATAATACGTTCTGGCAGATACATATCCGAAATCAGGCAAACCTTTTTCCCTAAATTCACCGCATATTTCATTATATCCACCATCTTGTCTCTTCTGATCAGCACACCTTTTTCCACACTAATCTCTAACTCTAATAATATTTTTCTTTCTTGATCTGAAATATTAGTCAATTCCTGCAGCCTATTATAAATATCATATATATTAGGATTATTATGAATAATATCTGCTTCCGCTCTCTTTCGAATATCCCTAAACTTCGGAATATTTATCCCTTGTTTACTTGCCCTATCTTCAACAATATAAAAAACATCCGTAGGAATCAATACTTTACGCATTATTAATGTATCAAACACATCAAAACTAATTACGTCATGCTTTTTGATTTCCTCTTTTAGTGCTTCTTCGCTTACATTAAAGTAAGGATTATCTTCAACCTCTTCTTCAATATCCCCCATAGTTTCAAAAAGATTATTACCTTCAACATCATACAAAAGAATATGATTATATGAGCAAAGCTGACCGATTCTGTTGTAAACATGAACAGTAGATTGGGGGCGCGTAACTGATATAATAATATCTGCTTTCAGCTCAATGACATCCTCAACAGATAATATTTTTCTGCCATAATACATACCTTCTTTAACCGTCTTATCCATAATACCTATAATATTATAGTCAGGAAATGCCTCCACAATTATACGTGTTCTTGGCCCCTTTCCGTAAAGAACAATTTTTTTATCTTTACATGAAGAAAAATTTTTCTGAAATGTATAAATAATGTTTTCATCTGTAAACTGAACCATTTTAAATTTACTAAATAAATTTTCTCCACTTATCCCATATAATTGTATATGGTTAACAGAACAAAAACTGTGTATACGTTTAAATACCGCTTCAAGCGAGTTTGGGCGCGAAACCACGACTATAAGATCAATTTTCTGCTCTGCCACTTCCTTATATGATAATATTGGCTTACCATACTTAAATCCGCTTTTTAAATCTCTGTCCATAATTCCAACAATATTATATTCTTGGGCCACATCTAGTACTAATTTAGTAAATGGTCCCTTTCCGTAAAGAACAATTCTTTTGTTCTTACATAATGAAAAATTCTTTTCAAGCGATTCTTTTACGTACTGATTATCTGTTAACATTTCATGCACCTCAAACTATTTCTATTTTCAAAATATTATCCTGATTCATACCAATAAAATTCGATATGCGTTTTTTTGTGCTAAAACGCGCACAAACACCATATTGTATTTTACATGCTCCCCAAGAATACAGAAAACATCAAATATATTTAAAGCCTAGTATCCATACAGCTTCAATTATGTAAGACTAAATATTATGTAACTATTAGGGACTGTATATTGTCCTTCATAGCCTGTTAACATACAATTAACACTAATTGAGCAATATAAATAAATCCACATAATAAGTAGTATCTACAAGCAGACTTACTACTATTATTTATGCCTATATTCTCCATTCTTACAACTATTGCCTTCCCACTAATTACGATCCCCAGGTTTTTCTTATGTCTAATATTTTTCAAATAACATTTCTTTCATCCAAAAAGCTTTCTATAATCCCAGCCAAAACAATTGATTCATCTGGGCGTAATTTATAATCCCCTTTAGCATTTCCATTTATAGCCGAAACAAAGTCACTGATCTCATACCGCAGCCCATCTCCTAAAAACTTTACAAAGTATCTTTCATTTTGTGTTATGTCTTCATAGCAAACCTCAAACGACTGCGTTTTCCACCATGGTGCATCCACACGGATATATCCTCTGGTTCCAGAAATCAATAACTGACCTTCTGATTTAACTCCAAGACCCGTTTTTGACGTAGCCATACTCAGTTCATACTCCAAATATGCTTTTGTATAGATATCAACGCCATTAGGAGCTTTAAAGCTTTTAAAATTAATATCCTTATAATTTCCCCCAAGCAGTTTAATTATTGCGAGCAATGTATAACTTCCTAGTTCTGTGAAACTACCACCGGTTTCGGCATCTGACAATTCTCTCATAATTGAACTTGTCAACTTAGTAAAACAGGCCTCTACATCCTTGATCGTTCCTATCGTACCACTTCTTGCAATACCAAGCATTTGGACAAAGCCCGGACAATACGCAGTTTTTATTCCTTCCATTAGTATGCATTCCCGCTTATTTGCTAATGCAAACAACTCTTTGGCTTCTTCTTTTTTCAAAGTCATCGGCTTCTCACATAGAACATGCTTCCCCGCCAATAATGCCGCTTTTGTATATTCATAATGCGTAGCATGAGGTGACGCTATGTATACCGCATCCACCTCCTTAAAAAACTCATCCAGTTTATCCGTATAAAAGTTCAGTTCGCAAATTTCCGAAAATTTTTCTGCACTGCTGATACGCGGGTTATAAACTCCCTCAACATAGATACCGCTTACATATTTCACTTCCGCTACCATTCGTCTCGCAATTCTTCCGCAGCCGATAATACCCAAACGTATCAACGAAAAATTTTTAGCCCGAAGCATAGTACTGGAAACATCTTTCGTTCTTTCCAAATACACGACTTCACAATATTGTCTCAAATAGTCAAATGCCCCAATCCAATCAGAACCAACTGTAAAGATATCCACATTATACTTCTGAATATCTTCAACCTTCTGTCCAACATGATCTTCGATGATAATTTCATCCGCTAGCCCTGTTCTCCTCACATGATCCACACGTTCCATCAGTGAATCCACAACATTCAGTTTCCCTCTGGACTCATCATAATGCTCTGTTGTTACCCCTACAATCAGATAATCGCCCAGTTCTTTTGCCCGCTTTAATAATCGATAATGTCCTTCATGAAACAAATCAAAAGAACCATATGTAATTACTTTTCTCATTTGATTATTCAACCTCAATCCCTTTAATAAAAAGCCGTACTGTCTCCAATTTTATCTTTCCTTAGTATACTTCACCCCACCCGAAAAGTAAATAGAAAAGCCTGGTAAAGCAAAGAAAGAGCCCTTGCAGGCTCCGCCTGCATATGGCCCCTTTCTCTTTTATTCATTATATTTATACATTTTTCTAACATCCATCATCCTATCCGGATAATTACTGATAATTGCGTCAACTCCCATATTTAAGCATTCCACAGCCTGTTTTTCATCATTCACAGTCCACACATGAACCTGCTTACCGTTTTTCCGTGCTTCTTCCATAAAATCCGGATACTGCAAATTGTAAAAAGCTGGATGCAGCGCATCTGCGCCAATACTCTGAGCATATACCGACGGATTCCAGATCCCATCTAAATATAAAATTCCCGTTTTCGCTTTCGGATTGAGTTCTTTAATCTTTTTCACGCTATAGTGATTAAAAGAAGAATAGATAACCCTCTCCTCCATCCCCATTCTTTTAGTCAGATCCAAAACACGCTCTTCCAGTCCATCGTAAAAATAAATTCCGGTTTTCAATTCTACATTGATGAAAAGAGGAGTTTCTTTTAACAATTCATATACTTCACGCAAAGTAGGGATTTTAGCATCTTCGTATTCTGGATGTGTCTTATTAAACTTAAATCTCTTCAACTCTTCAAGAGTATAATCCCTTACAAAACCAGTTCCATCGCTAACCCGATCAATACGTTCATCATGAACTACTACCAGATATCCATCACGGGTCATCTGGACATCCAATTCTACCCCATCCGTCCCCATATCTGCAGCTAATTCGAATGCTTCCAATGTATTTTCCGGCGCATACCCGGACGCTCCCCTATGGGCCCAAATCTTTGTCATCTCAATTCCGCCTCGCTTATTATCGTCTTATACATTTATCATCACCCGCGCCAAAACGGATAAAATCGATTTGATTCTGATCCGTATTTATCACCATCGCATCCCAAAGATCCTGGGAAACGGTTCCCAGCTTTCTCTCATAAGCAATGGAGCCTTCCGGTTTTTTATCGACAAAATACTCACATTTATTGCACCCCAACGATACGATTGGAAAATCTCTTTCTTCATAAATCTGATCCGCATGGTTATGCCCATGAACATAGGCCATCACCTGATGCCCATCCTTCCGATTATGATCCTCCAAAATATTAAGCAGTTCTTCACCATTTCTGATCTCATTACTCCAATAATGGATCTCTGGCAGCGGGGGCACATGGGCAAATACCACTACTTTATAATCATTTGGCGTACTTTCTAATATTTTCCGAACCCAAATAAGTTCTTCGTCAGGAAAACCATATCGCACAGACTCCTGGTGGTTAAATGAACTTAAAAACAGAATTCTAAGTTTTAACTCCGTCTTATCCAGATAGTACCACAAGTTCGTTCCTTCCCGAACAACATCCTTCGGCACATTTTTTTGGTATAATTCAAACTGCTCCGCTTCGCTCATCACTTCCGGATTTCTGGAAAAATAATTCGAGTCATGATTTCCCTGCACTAGATAGACCGGAAGCTCCATTTCTCTTAATCCGCTTACTACCTTTTCAACATATTCACAGGTTAATTTCTTTAGTATCATGCCATCTGTAATATCTCCCAGATGAACAACTGCATCAAACCCTGCCTGTTCATGAACAGCCTGCAGATTATGGAGAGTATCTTCCCAAGTTCCGCCAACTACATAATGTGTATCTGCCAGAACAGCCAATGTAAAGGTTTTTCCTTCTTTCTTTTTCCTCAAGACAGATGTTGACGTATCCCTGATTTCTTCTGCAAAGCAATCTTTCTCTTCATATTTTTCTTCTGCAGTCATAAAAGAAATAATTGTTTCTGAATTCACTGCCGCTTCCGTCGGTATACCGGCTCCATCAGCCCTTCTTATACAAATACGGAAATAGCGGTCATCATCAAAATAATAGTATCCTGTTTTCAGTTTATTTTCATTATAATCGTGATTATAAGTCGTCCAATTTTCTTCTTTTTGATAACAATAAGTATAGATATAAGTTCCGTCCACCTGCCTGTCATAAGTAGCTACGCCATAACGATAAGCAGAATCATTTAACTTCAAATAACTTCCCGGAACAGCATGGTAGATCTTATAAGTAGTCATCCAGGTATCGTCAGTTTTTTCTATCATACCGCTGTCCGCTGACAATTTCAGCCCAATATCTGCCTCCAGTTTCACAGATATTGTTTTATCGCTTTGCTGTTCTCTTGTTTTTTCCAGTCTGACCGGGAATAGGATATCATTTAGCCAATACTTATTTTCTATATGAAGGCAATAATCTTCTATTCCCATAGCTTCCAACTGCAAAGCTATTTCTCGGTAGTAAATATTGCAAATGATGACTCTCAATTTGTCTTTTGGAATTTCCAACAATTTATCCGGACCACAGACCATAATTCCATGAATGGACTTTCCCCATTTTTCACGCCCATTATCAATAATATAAGCCGGACGGAAACGGTCTCCAAAACGGCGCATATAATCTTCAAACATATTGCCGGCTCCAAAGACTGCTATAATCTTTCCCTCTGCCCCATGAAATGTTTCCGCCAGTCTATGCCTGTATATCCTATATGGCGTCTCCGGGTCAAAGATCCCTGTATGATGCGGTTTTCTGTGCTCTTCCGAAGGAAACTGCATATATTTCCCCAGCATCATGCTAAGAAAGCGGTCATAACCTGAAGGAGCTGAAAATTCCTGTCCTTCAAATGGCAGCATGGTTGTTTCTTCAAAATCCTTACTATAAAACACTTGATAATTATTTGCATCAAAAGAGGATGTAAAAGGACGGATATAATATCCTTCCTCTTCCGGACATGCACTGCAGGCCTGATCATATGCTTTTAGAAGCTTATCCCGCCCTTCACGTTTTATAATCATCCTGTAGGCATGTTTTTTCAGCTTCGACAGCATCTGGAATTCAGGTCTTCCCTCACCATAAGTTTGTATCAAGCACAGACGTTTATATATGGCAATCTTCCTAAGCTGTTCTTGCCGCTTCTGTTCATTTTCATATACATAATCCAAAGCCAGAATATCAATCCAGATTCCCCAACTGCATATCCGTTCGATTTCATGATACTCAACTCCGGTAGTATCACTGTTTCTCAGACGGCACATTCCCCCACGGAAGATCCCGGAATCATTCTCATCTGTATGGAGTTCGAAAGGCGGCTTCAGCTCTGCCTTTGCCAATGTTTTGAACTTCACATAATCTTTTCTCGGCATGGCTACATCAATATCATCATCCCAAGGGATAAACCCTTGATGCCGCACCGCTCCCAATAAAGTTCCGGACCACAAATAATACCGCAGCTGATGTTTTTCGCAGAATTCTTTAAAGACCGTCAGCAGTTCCATCTGCACTGCCCATATTTTCTTCATTCTTGAAGTCACCTTATAGTCGCAGATCACCTCATTCTGATCGTATTTCATATTGAAAATTCCTCTCTTTATACTCTCTTCAGCTTTTATAAGCACTTTCCAATCTGCCGCCGATTCTTCTCCATCCGTTCCAGATCCACCCACGTCCATTGATAAAAATTCCGATAGACATTATGTCTTCGGTTATCAGCAACAAAGTGCTGCTCCTCTTCGCTTAAAACCTCCCATAACATCTCAAGCCCATAACGTTCTTTCATCACAGATAACGGAACCAGCTGTTCTGCCTCCGGAGTAAATATATAAGTATACATAAGCGCTCTAAACATTGGATATGCTGCTGGATAGTTCTCCTTTATAAACTCCTGATCGAAATAGATCAATTGTTTATCCACATAGAAACAGTTAAAAGGAACCATGTCTACATAACACTGCTTTAAAATAGGTCCGTATTCTATCTGGCATTCCTCTGACCCTGGAAAAGCATTCTTTTCTGAAGACACAATCTCTGAAGACCTTATAATATTTTGATAAATCAGTTCAAAAATCACTTCAAATTGTTCCTTATTCTTTTCTGATACAAGCTTTCTCAGATAATCAGAACAGGTTATCTCATCCACAAACGGCATAACAATTGCATCATTCTCCATTGTGTGCGGTACGATCGGAACCCCATGCTGCTTTAAATTCATAATATTATCATATGCGCTCCGGACGCTCTTTTGACCGTCATCATACAATGCTCTTTTCTTAACGAAACGCCGCCCCTTCTTATCCGGTGCCTGATGAATACTGGTGGCCAGTCCATGTTCTTTTCCCCGGTCTGTGGTCACCGCTGCAAAAACAGCAGTCCCCTTATCCCCGCTTTCACTGCACTCCACCAGAAAAGAGTTGGCAAAAAAATGGAATACTTTATTATCCAGAATGTCCGAATACAGCCACTGCTCAGGAAGCAATAGCGTTGATGGATCCGGATGATAAAAAAGCAGACGTTCTCCCAAATCTTTCTGCGGCAGATATTCATCTGAATAAACCATCTGTGCCAGCTTATAGTCCGGCAGTGGATAATAAAAGCGCTGCTGAATGAGACCTGCATTTTCCAAAATCATCTCCAACTCATGTCTTCCAAAGGTATAGCCTTTCCCTGGCGTACAGTACTGTCCGATACCGCCAAACGGCATTTTTGTATAGTTCTCCGGTTCGCCGCAGAAGTAACGGAGTCCATATTTATTTTCCGCCGCGATTAAAAATTTTCCATCCGGCTTCAAATAACTTTTTAAGCCGCTTAAATACTTAACATAATCTTCAGAATTTTTACTTCCTCCGCATTGACGTTCCAGACTGCCTATCATTATAATATAATCAAACTGTCGTGAAATTTCCATATCCGTTATATTTCCGGCGTAAATATCCAAATTATCCCTTTTCTTATATCTTTCCTGAATTGCCTGCGCCTTAAATAATCCGTATTCTACGGTAGTGACATTTTGACACCGGTCGCAGAGCATCCCGGTCAATGCGCCAAACTCTCCGCCGATTTCAAGAATATCTGATTTTTTTTTAAATTCATACCAATTTAAAACGGAAGTCCTCATCTGGGACAGATGATAAAAAACCTGCCATCTGCTGTCTTCAGTCAAAACAGAGGCATAATCCTCATCGCTATTTTTTTTAATATATTCCATGATATCCCGGTTAACATCGATCTTATTCTGGTTACAGCCGCTCCCTTTATAATATTCCAAATGCAAACGCGCCATAATTACCTCCCCTAATACTATTCAGCATCTCAGATTTCAATTTTCATTCCTATTTACCAGTAATCCAATCTTCAACTCATTGATCATATCATACTGAATATCACCAGTCAAAACAATCTTGCCCCAAACTCCACCTCACCTTGACATCCCCCCCTTTTCCATATATATTTAACATAGAAATTATCTTTTCCATAATCCGGAGGTCATATTAATGCCATCATCCCAAACTGATCTCAGCTTTTTATTTAGCTGTGAAAAAGACTCAACATTCATTATATCCTGTTATGAAACGCTTTTAAATCGTACAATTGATCCTCATGAGCTCCGCCATGCCATCCAGATGTTTAAGAACGGCTTATCACGCGGTGGTTTCATCTATTGGGTCAGCCGTTCTCCAGAATTCAAAAAACGGTTTGAAATCAAAAACATAGAAAAATACCGTACAGAATGCTACTTATATAAAATTGGCGAAAAAGTAAAATTCGCTCTGAAACTTGATAAAAAGTCCCCAATAAAATTAAAGTTTTTACCCCTTACTAACAATTCTTCCATGAATTTTTCCCTTTACAAATCTGATAATTCACTGGAAACCGAATATTCTGCCCTTTCAACAGGTCAGATATTCCAATTAGAATCCTACATTCCTACAGTCCATGATACTCCTTCCTACGTAACTGTAGGATATATGGCACAGGATATTATTAAGCCGGACGCGGTTTCACTATCTTATGCGCCCACAGATTTTAATTTAAAGACGCTTCTGGAAAAGCATGACTTCTTTATCACTTCTCCGGAAACCATTTTTCATTTACTCACAACCAATGCTATAGAAAAATTGACCCAGATGACACAGGAATATCTTGTTTTCACAATGCCTGTCCTTCCTACAGATTACAACAGCCTTTCGATCGTGTGGGATAACCATTGGGATAACTATGAAGTCAGAACTAATGGTTCTTATGAAAGATGGATGAAGGGCAATACCAGTAAAGCGGGCATCCACATAATTAATCACAGTGAATCCGGAAAACATGTTTCTATAACCTTTACGTTATCATCTTTAGCTATTGGTTCTGCTGTAATTTTAGGCTTCTCAGGCCAGGAGAATACATTGGTATTTAAAGATACCTTGTGTCCTGTATACATGGATTTATGGCTGAATCCTGGCTATAACGAGATAACCTTCACTTATTTTGGTTCTAAAATTGTCCCTCCTGGCGATTGGTCCAGGGCCGTGGAAATATCGGTTACTGACTTCCAACTGGAAGAACATTCTGATTCTCCTGCAGTTTACTGCAAAAAAAGTGCTTATGATCTGTGTGAAGACGAATTAGGCAGCGGATATTACCCATTCCTTCTAACAGATCCTTACATCCGTTCTCAGCTTCACAAGAACGGTTATTTTCAAGTTGAGAGCTACAGACTATTTTCTACTTATGCGGTTCAAAAATGTGCAGTTACCAGATATTATCACTCCAATGATGAACGGAGCTTGAACTGTTATTATATTTTTGAGGAAGAAGAAGTTTTGGATAATACAAATGGCTTTTCCTCTTTAATGCTTTATGTTGCCAGACGGACTGCTCCATTTAATCCGATTCCTTTTGAATTTATCAGACCAATTAACAGCTAAAATGCAGGAGGTATTAAATGAAAGAACTATATTATATCTTCCATGGGTACGGCGGTGAAAATTCGCTTATACCATTGGCTGATTATATGCAGAAAAAAGGGCATCCTGTTTTGGTAATTGATGACCAGAAATTCCCCTATACCCGAGCAGAAATGTTTGAACATTTAAGGCTGCTGAAAGAGCAGTATCGGATTGTATTCATTACTTCAGCCCATCTATGGTTTGACCAATACAATTATCTGCACTTTTATGGACATGACCCCAATATGATATCTGCACTTGAATTGTTGGATTACTTAAAACCTGATTACTCTGTATTTTACCCTCATGATATGGAGTGTTTTATGCATGACAGTGAACTTCCGTGGCTAGAGTTATTTGATCTGGTTATGCTTCCATACCAGCACAATATTTACTATAAACTAAAACACAGGTGTAAACGCGTTGAGGTGGTTTACTGGATAAAAAAACATACGGCCACTGAATTTTCTGTTGACCGCGATCACCCGGTATATGCCCCTGCCTTTTTTCCAAGCAACATCATTACCTTTTATGATCAGCTTGGTGCAGAAGGCTATGCCGATTGGTTCCGCCGCTATATAGGACCAGATATCCCCATTAAAATGCCGGCCGGCGATTTTGGCGTATATCCAATCCTCTCAAAAGAAGGCTATCACTTTTTAGACCCGGCAAGATCCGTTTATGATGCCATGTCTGATTACAATCTAATCATAGGCAGCGGGCATTCATCCATCATTTACGAAGCGGCGCTCAGCGGTATCCCTGTTATCTCCATCCTGGATGGTTGTTTTACTGATGAAATATATCTAAAAAGCATATCCGGTATCAGTGGTGTGTACCCTCTTCACCCTGAAGAGCTGCAGGATTTTATAAAAGAAATCAACTCAAATCATAAACTGCTGGCCACCGGACCGGACATATTGAAACCTTTTGATTTTGAACGTGTATATCAGTACCTTACAGAGTTTTAAAAAAATCATTCCCGGCACCTTTTTCAAAAGTGCCGGGAATATTTAATCTTCATAACTATTATATAATAATTTTTCTATTCATTTTCCCATTGATGCACTAACCTGCAGATTCCCTTATCCTTAAATTCAGAATACATCTCAAATTCAAAAGCATCCTGAAAATTATCCACCGGAAAACCATCAACTGTAGTGATAGACAAATCCATCTTATATTTTCCCGGAATTAAAAGCATAGACTCAAATTTCAGATCAATTACTCCATCTTTATCAAGGTCAATGCGGTCTGCATAGTCGGTTCTGCTGCTGGTGGCATAACATTTTGTTCCCTCTGCATTTCTGATCTCAAATCCAAAGGTTACATCTTCAACTTTTTGTTTCACTTCATAAGCAATCCTGATCGTAACTGCCTCTCCTGTTTTATAAAGATTTCTACCGTTTTCACTTTTAACAAGTGATTCTACTTCTTTTATACGAACCAAACCATTGCCTGCGCGCTCTCCTGCATTTTCCGGTACCACAGATGTAGGAACTGCATCCTGTCTCAATTGCCCCATATAAGCCATATAATGAGGGTGTACATCTCTTGGACTTCCCTCTTCCTGGATTTTTCCGTCATGAATCCATATGGTTCTTTCACAGAATTCTTCAATCTGGCCTAATCCATGTGAAACAATTACAATTGTTGTTCCTTCCGCTTTAATCTGCTTCAATTTATTGAAGCACTTTGCCTGAAAATTCGCGTCTCCTACAGCTAAGATTTCATCGATCAGCAAGATATCCGCATCAACATTTATAGCCACCGCAAACGCTAAACGCATATACATACCAGATGAATAAGTTCTTACCGGATTATCAATAAATTCTCTCAGTTCAGAAAATTCAATAATCTGTTCCAGCCGTCTCTCAATTTCCCTTCTTGTCAATCCAAAAATAGACGCATTAGTATAAATATTCTGCCTCCCACTCATATCTGGATGAAAACCTGCACCAAGTTCAATTAAGCTGGACACACGCCCCTTCATCTCTATGGTTCCACTATCTGGATACATAATCCTTGTCAGAAGTTTCAATGTAGTACTCTTACCACATCCATTATGCCCTATAAGCCCTATGGCCTCTCCTTTTTTCACTTCAAAGCTAATACCATTTAATACATTTCGTTCTTCATATTTCCTTCTTTTGCTAAAAAGAGCTAATTCCTTTAATGTATGCCCCTTGTCTAGATATACACGAAATTTTTTAGTTATATTATGCACTTCAATTGCATTTTCAGTTTTCATGTCCTACCTCACTTCCCTACATCTGTTCTGCAAAATGTCTCTTCAATTTTCCGAATACAAGAAATCCAATAATCAGAAGACCTATACCGACCCCAGTAGCGTGTACCAACGTGCTTAGATGGGGTGCCCTACCATAGTAAAGAATATCCCTGTATGCAATAATAACCGGGGTCATAGGATTCAGCATGTAGAGTGCCATGTAGCGTTCCGGGATAAGGTCAATCGAATACATAATTGGAGTCAAAAATTGCCAAGCCATCGTCACAATTCCTAACAAATACTCCAAATCACGAATATAAACAGTTGCAGAAGACACAATTAAGGCAGACCCCAGCGCCAGCATATACTCTACAAACATAATAATCGGCAAATACAATAGGGCACCAAAATTAATTCCTCTTCCCGAAAAGGCAACTACTATAATCACTACAACAAAACTTAAAAGCATATTGACAAATTGGCTGGTAGTAAATGCAATAGGCAATACTTCCCTTGGAAAATATATCTTTTTAACCATATCCTGCTGACATCTGATACAACTAGAACCGCCTGAAACAGATACACTGAAAAACAGCCATGGTACTAAAGCCACAAATAAATGTAAATAATAATCTTCTACATCCGACCTTAAAATCACCGAAAAAACCAATGTATAAACAGCCAACTGTAAAAGCGGATTCAAAAACGTCCAAAAAAAGCCCAAGATCGACCCCTTATAACGCCCCTGAAGATCCCTTCTCACCAAGCTGAATATCATTTCCCGATATGCATACAATTCTTTAGCTAACTGCATTTTTTCCTCCAACTTTAAACTAATTTTTCGTATACCTGTTTTAATATTTCCACTGAATGTTTCCAGGTATACTTTTGGGCTCTCTCGATTCCCTTTTGGCCCAATTTCATACACAGATCCCTATCACGCATTACTCCCGCCATTGCTCCTTTTATCTCTTCCACGCTCAACGGATCTACTAAAATTCCGGCATCTCCCACCACTTCCGGCAAAGAAGAACAGTTTGACGTGATAACCGGCGTCCCACAGGCCATAGCCTCTAATGGAGGCATGCCAAAGCCTTCATATAAAGAAGGGAACAAAAATGCTTTTGCACCTTTCATAAGCACAGGTACATCCTCTGCATCCACATATCCGGTAAAAATAACCTGATCCTCTATTTTCAGTTTATGGACACTTTCAAAAATAGAATCGTACAGCCAGCCTTTTCCGCCGGCCAGTACAAGTTTCGGTATCTCCTCACCAGCATTCTCTTTAATAAGCTTGTCATAAGCTTCTATGACCCGTTCTATATTTTTCCTCGGCTCAAGTGTTCCTAAATACAGGAAATATTCCCCTTGTATCTTATAATGTTCTTTTGCCTTTTCTACCTGCTCCTCCGTGTAGTTAGGGTGATACAGATCTAAATCCACACCATTGGGCATAACCGTAATCTTTTCTGGCTTAACTCCCAGATATTTGACGATTTCCTGCTTGCTGAACTCCGATACCGTAATAATTGCATCAGCCCGCCTGCATGACCCTTTTAATGTGAGCTGCAGCCATCTTCTAGTTTTATAATATACAGTCTCCGGATAAGCTTTGTATGCCATATCATGAACAATTGTTACTTTCTTCCCCTTAACTCCAGGAGGCACTACAAAATTAAAAAACTGTGTAATCTGCCTATCTTTTCCAAAAAACATGCTGTATGGAATGGGAAAAAAGGGCCATACCAATTTATAAATCATCGGATGAAACCATTTGCAGGGATTCATCTTCACACCGTATTTTTCATACTCATGAACCGGGTAACGCTGTCCATCTTCTTGATGATACGCCATATAATCACACTGGCACTGATACTTTGGATCCGCCGCCAATTCCTTGACAATGTTATCCGCACACCAGCCGATTCCCGTCTTATTGCCGCCAAGAAACAGCTGCGATTCAAATGCTATTTTCATAGTATTCCTCCATCACCTATTTTGAAGTTCCCGATATACTTTTAAAACCTCTTCTATCATGTAGTCCACATTAAAATATTCCCGCACTCTTTTAGCTGCCGCTTCACCGAACTGCTGCCGCTCTAAAGGATGCTCAATCAGCCACTGCATAGCGTCCGCAAGCGCCAAGTCATCTCCCGGCTCTACTGTAAGCCCGGTCTGCTTGTCAATACTTACATATGGTACTCCACTTGGCAGTTTTGTATTAATCACCGGTTTCCCATACGCCATTGCCTCCATCTGCACAATTCCAAACGCCTCACTTTTCGCAATAGAGGGCAATACAAAGACATCACAGCCCGCCAATTCCTGTTTCAAAACTTCATTCGACACACTTCCCAGAAAACGAACTCTATCAGTTATCTCCAGCTCTGATGATATTTGCTCCAATTCTCCTTTTAATACTCCATCGCCAATAACAGTAAGGCAAGCACCTTCAACGTGCTTTAATGCCTGCAGCAAAACTTCACAGCCTTTATAATAAACCAGACGCCCTATAAATAAAAATTTGATTTCAGCATCTGTCTGATTTCCACTTTTATCCGTCCTCACATAGGCGGTACTGCACAAATATTTATCCGCACTATCCAATACCCCACGCTCCACACCAAACGGTATCACCCGGCACTTGCTGCGATACGGCCCCAGATAAGAGGACCCCTCAATGTGTCCTTCCGTTGCCACCATGATAACATCAGCCCTTTTTAACAGTCTTTCCATAATTGGGCGATAGAAATACATCATCTTTTTTTGCCTTACCACATCACTGTGCCACCATAAAACAACTTTACCTTTATAACCTGATAAAAGGCAGGCCAAATCTGCCAATGGAAAAGGCATGTGAATATGTATGATATCCTGCATCCGGCTCTTTTTACGGAACTGCATCAAAAAAGCAGGTGAAACAGGAAGGGAACAGAACGTTCCCATACTGGAACAGCGGTATACTTTTACTCCATTAATTTCCTCTTCGCTTCCAGCGCCCTTTACCTGGCAGGTCAAAACCGACATATTAGTTTCCTGACACAGCCCTTCTGCAATATCTTGAACAATCCGTTCAATACCGCCCAGCATAGGGTAATACATCCTGCAGACCTGCATTACATTCATCTTATTTTTCATAGGCTTTCATCTTTCTTACTTTCACCTTCTCGGGTCACTGCCTCACTTTCGCTCATCGTGAACCCTTCTGTACTTTCCTTCATAAATAGAACTTTAATGGTTTTAAATATAATTTCAATATCCATTAAAATAGAATAATTTTGTATATACATTAAATCCAATTTTAATTTATCGTAAGCAGATGTATTATATTTTCCATAGACCTGAGCGTAGCCAGTAAGCCCGCCTTTTACTTTCATACGGAATTCAAACTCAGGAATCTGCTGAGAATAGAGTTCTACATGTTCCACCCGCTCCGGCCTGGGTCCCACAATGCTCATATCACCCTTTAGAATATTAAACAGCTGCGGCAGTTCATCAACTCTTGTTTTTCGAATCAATTTGCCGATTGGAGTGATTCGGGGATCTTCTTCTACAGCCGGTACCGATAGTCCCTCGCGTTCAGCATCAACGATCATACTCCTGAACTTACAGATTGAAAAAATCTTTCCATCCTTGGTGCAGCGGTCCTGCCTAAAGAAAACCGGGCCCCTATCATAAATTTTAATTGCGGCAGCCGTCAGGAGAAAAACAGGAGATAATATTATGATTCCCGCTAAAGATAAAACGATATCCATCAGACGTTTTATAAAACGCTGCTCGATATTAAGCCCTGTGTTTCTGGACAGCAGAAGAGGCGTATCAAACAAATGGAGGCTCTCCGCACTTCGTAAAATAATATCTGAAATTTTAGGAATTGTATAGGTTCTTATTGATTGTCCATAACAATATTTTAAAATCAAATTGCGCTCCTGCGATGAAATATCACATAGGATAACGCCCTCATATTGCTCTGCTTTTTCACACACCTTATCCACGCCAACAGATACATGAATGATTTCTCCTATAATATAACGGTCTGCACGGCTATGTAGCTTACTCATCAAACTGTAAATCGGATGCTGGCCATATACCAGCAAAACTCTTCTCGGCGGATACAGCTTCCGATATATGCGGCTGCATATCGTACTCCAAACAATTGTTAACAGCAGTTCTTCCAAAAGCATTACAAATAACGGTTCAAGGTTATGAAAATGTTTTGTTACCAATGTGATTTGGAGATAGATCATTGCCGTAGCACAGATGTTGGCCAGCATCAGCGAATAAATCAAATTAAAAGTTCTCAAATAGCCAATACGGAGCCCACCGTAAATTGTGCAAAACAATAAGAGCAAAATACCGTATACCGCCACCATCAGCCAGTTCCCGGTACGGTTATAAGGTATTTCCATTTTTCCATTATAATGTTCCAACCAAACATTCCAATATAAAGCCATTTCACAACCAATGAGGATCAATGCAAACAAAAACCTCACCAATCGCTTATACTGTTCATAATTTTTCATATAGGAACCAACACTCCTACTCTATCTATCCTAAGATTCAACTGGTGTTTTTCTGCATCCAGCAAGTCCCATCATCAGTAACAGCCACATAACCGGAGCAACAATCGGAACGCTGATATTGACGAATGCCTGCGCTCCATATGCTACGCATGCAAAAAATGCTGCCATTACTTCCGGTTTATCCAGTGCATTTTTCAGTATTCTTGCGGCCGACGTAACTAATAGTCCCAAATAAGCTGCTGCCCCTAACGCTCCCAAGGTCACAAAATACTGAAGGTACTCATTATGGGCACTGTCAAAGCTTTCACCATAAAGGCTCGTCATCTCTCTATAATTGTTTTCAAATGTCAGAATCCCAAATGTATCAGGCCCATAACCAAACAATTTATGCATGACTGGAAATTTATTATAATTTTCCATAGCAATTCTCCAAATATAGCCCCTGTGGGTCCCCCATTCATCGTCCAGTATCAAATATCGTTCCAACGCTCCATAGCGTTCCACATGACCGCCCCAATTAGCGTCCCAAATCATAAATATCACAGCACCAATTACTGCAACTATCACCATAATCCAGGCTCTGACCGCCCATGGACTACTCTTATCATTCGAAGTTTTATTGTTATAAGACGCATAGTAAAGCGCGGCAACAACAAACCAAAGGACTGCAATTACGACCATCAAAAGCTTCATATCTGCCAGAATAAGAAACAAACTGTCCAGTCCAACAACTTTTCCGGCCCATATCCTGTTGATAACGGTTAAAGCTTTTACAACTGTAAAAAGCGTAGCCAGCAAAACTGCATATCTCCGAATTCCTGTTTTCGAACGGAACAGGTATAATGGAAGAAAGCCGTAAAGAGCCATTAATGCCAAATATGCATTATCACTAAGCCCCATAAATAAGGCCGTCATTGCGATGATCGTACCTATATAATAAGCAACAACTTTTATCCTATTCTTCTCAACTGCGAACATAGTCATGACCGCTCCCAGCCCCAAACCGACAAAGGAAGCATAAGTATTAACGTTTCCGATTGTAGATGTGAAGATTGTCCACTGCGCCGGCTTCATATGTTCCTTGAAATGCAGCAAATCCATCTGGAAATAATCCGTAATTCCAAACAAACAAACCAGCATCACTATGATCAAGAAAGCATCTATATACCATCTCTTTAACCTCATCAGTTTTGTGATGGCAAAAAACATTACACCATACAGCAACAGCAAAAACAATCCTGTATAGCGTCCTTCATTTCCCCAAAACGATTCATACAGATAATCTGACTGCAGAGTGGAAATAATCGCAATCAACAAAAAAGCCATCATTGCGATATCCGGCACATTACAGTGGCGGAACAGCTCTGTTGGTTTCAGATAAGAGAGAATACGTTTTGTATTTTTTCCATCAAACAGTTCAAAATCCTGATACACCAGCCATGCAGTCATAAGGATAAGAACTGCCAGCATAGCTATAACTGAGACCCAGAAAAACATATACTTTGTTTCCAGAATATTAAAATAAAAATCTGTAATAACTAATGGAAGCAGCAACAGTATCCATAGAGTAAAGAAGCTGACTACCTTTGCATAGAGATCAGAACAGCTATTACAGAATGCCTTCTCATTATTTTTTCTTTTTGCCATAAAAGCCAAAGCCTCCTGTAAAATAATCTTTGGTTAAATCTCAGTACAGTATATCATTTAATAAAAAATAACGCAACTTTCCATCCTCAAAAACAGATGGTAAATATTTAAGAAACGTTTAATATTTTCCATTTCACATAAAAGGCGAAGACATTTCCATGTCTCCGCCTCTCATATCCCCAAAATCTACCGTCTACTCATAGCTAGCCAGCCCTTTAACCGCCCAGTCATAAGTCTCCATCGCCTGAAATAAAGCGATATCCGCCGATTCTTTTTCCGACATTTTCTGCAGATACTGGAGCTGCAGCCCAATGTATTCCGTCTCTCCAACCATACCCTGCTGAAACATGGTATCTGCAGACTGTTTGCTGATGCAGGCACTTTCATACCCGGTCAAAGCAGCTTCATACTCCGCTTTTTTCTTATAAACATCATCATACAATTCCTGCATCTTAATCGTCATCTTCTGCTCCGCTTCCTCTACACTCATAAGATGAAGCCTCTGCTCCGCTGTCGATCCATTGGTCCTTGTGTGTCTCAAGCTAATCAGCGATGCATTATTTCCGATCGCCTTTTTCGTATCCTCTTCCAGATTCATAGCAGCAACCCGATTTAAATCAGAGGTAGGAATCGGGCGAATTTCCGGGTTCGCATCCGCAGTCCAACCGGTCATAACGATCAGCTTCCGCCTCAGATCATCCTGTGTGCTGTTAAGAGACGCTAAAGACGCTTCTGCGGAAAGGACGCTGGACTGGGCCGATAAGATATCAGCCTGCGTTACAGTGCCAAGAACAGCCTGCTGTGTTACCAGATCGTATTTGGCATCATATAACTCTTTCATCTTTTCCAGAATGCTTTTTTGAGACTGAATACTGCCGTAAGCGATCATAAGCGACTGAGCGCCGTTTACCGCCTGACGCTCGTACTGACGCAGCGTCTGGGTATTCTTATCACTTTCAAAATTCTTTACCACATCAGAATAGGATGTGATCACTGATTGAATTCCTTTATCCAACGCCTTATTTGTCATATAAGACACTGTCAGCTGATAAATGTCATCCGGATTTGTAGCATGATCAAGAGCATCTTTATCGCGCTCCGCACCATCCTTATAGTTTTTTCTTTGGCTCTTTAATTCCTGAGCAACATTGGCATAATCCTGCTTCGTTTGACCAAATGAATTCCACATGATCTGCATATTGGTATTATACTCATGAACCAGATCGGGTAATTCGTCATACTCAAGAACATCATCCTGCAGCCTTGCCAAGGTCTCTGCATCATACTTTTCAGGCTCTGCAACTCCCGGACCGGATGCCATAGCCTGTGCCGGAAATGCGGCAAGCATTGCCGCAGAAAGCAGGGCAGAAACAAGCTTTTTGTTTGTCTTCATCATTGCATCCCGCCTTTCATCAGCCGGCGCTCGCCAGACCGTTTACGGACCAGTTATAAGTTTCAATCGCTTCTCTCAGGCTTAACTCAGCTGTATTTTCAGCTGCCTGCTTGCTTAGCAATGCATATTGCTGCTGCAAATACTGCAGGTCACTGATCGTACCAAGATAATGCTGGGTTTCAGCCGTCTGCATATTCTGCGTCTCCAGTGCCGTATCATTTACCGCCTGTAAATATGCAGCTTTTGCAGCCAAAACAGATTGATAGGCCGATACAAGAGATGCACCAATTGACTGTTCATTGTTTTCAATTGTTTTCCGAAGGTCTTCTCTTTTTTCTTCCGTCTTCGCATTATCATATTTTCTTTTATTGATGCGCAGAGTATAGTTCTTTTCTAATGCAGTTGCTTTATCCGCAACCGGGTCCATAGAATCAATAACACTCAAATCCACCAAAGGAATCTCTCTGATCTCCGGATTCGCATCGTATTTCCATCCGAGCATAACACAAAGACGCTGCCTTAAACTCGTTATGGAAGCTTCTGTATCTCTAATTGCCTGATCTGCTCTCTGAAGGTTCTCTTTTGCATTCAGTACATCGATTTGAGTTGTCACTCCTTGGACGAACTGAGCCACTACCACATTATATGTAGTTTCCAATAATTCCCTATTTTTCTTAGCCAGTTCTAAATCCTGTTGTTTTTTGAAATAATTGATCATATTGGACTGGGCCGATACCACCAGATTATCTTCCGCCTGCTGATATCCCATCAAAACGATCTGACCGTCGTCCACATTATCATCCGCATTTTGCT
This sequence comes from Clostridium sp. chh4-2, assembly GCF_002899675.1. Lineage (GTDB taxonomy): Bacteria > Bacillota > Clostridia > Lachnospirales > Lachnospiraceae > CHH4-2. The sequence goes on from NZ_PKUU01000006.1 coordinate 234,771, forward strand.
GCATTTTTCTAGCCTGGATCTCCAGGTTCAAATCGGAAATCATGGACTGCATATCATCATCACCGGACATACTGGCATACAGTTCGTCTGCCAGGTCGCGGTAATCGCGTTCCACATCCTGCCGGTCTTTTCCCAGATAATCCTTATACGCATACTGATTATTTTGAACAGTGGTGTTGTATTCATGGATCAAGCCAGCCAGTTCATCATATTCCATCGTGTTGTCACGAAGCCTGTCCCATTCTTCTTCTGTACGAGCAAACTCAGGACTTACCGCCAGAGCCGTTCCGGGAACGGAAGCTGCCATAAGCAGCGCCATTCCCAGGGACATCACCCGTTTCTTATTAATCATAATTTACTCCTCCTGTTTCCATACCAAAACGTTTCCTGCCTACTCCATCCACTAACTGATAGAATGTCGGCAGAAGTAACAGTGACAGTATCGTAGATGCGATCAAACCACCTACATTGACCAGTGCAAGTCCCTGAAGGGTTGCACCTGATTTACCAAATCCTAATGCAAGAGGAATCATGGAAAGCACGGTAGTCAGCGTGGTCATCATAATTGGTCTCAGACGGATTGCACCGGCTTCAACCAACGCACGCTCAACTCCCATCTCACCTCGAAGCTGGTTTACAGTATCAACATACAAAATACCATTATTAACAACCGTACCGATCATCATCAGGAAGCCCAACATGGATGTCATACTGATCGGACAATCCGCCAGGAAAAGCAAGCCGAACGCACCAATTAAACTGAATGGAATTGTAAACATTACCATCAAGGAGAATTTTGGTGATTCAAACTGCATTGCCATAACCACAAATATCAGGAATACCGCCGTTCCGATAGCTGCACCCAATGCAGAAAGTTCGTCTGCCATCATTTCATCCATAGAGTTAGCCGCTTGTTCTACTCCATATGGGAACTGCCAGCCTTTTACAAACTTTTTAACATCCGCATCTGCGGTTTTCTTGTATTCCTCTACCGGTTCAGCTGTAATTGCTACCTTATACCGTTTGTCTAAACGGGTAATGGACTGAGGGCTGTCTTCAAAATGGATATTGCCGATATCGCTGAGCGGCACCATAGTTCCGGAAGGACTTTGAAGCATAATACCCTCTAACTTTTCAATAGTATCATATTCATCTGTTGCATATTCCACCCGAACTTCAATATCCTCGCCTGATACGCTTAGATCCATAGCCTTTACGCCGGATAATGTGGTATACAGACTTCCGCCCACACTTGCAGGAGTTAAGCCTTCAGCCTGTGCTTTTACAGGATCCACATTAATTTTAACAACAGGCGCAGCATTTTCTATAGAAGAATGGACTTTTGTGATATCCTGTCTCTGACGGAGATCTTCCACCAATTCATCAGTTGTCTTCTTCACCAGATCATAATCAGTACCTTGAAGATCAATCTCAATATTGGATGCAGACATACTGCTCATACCGCTGGTACTTCCGCTTGACATTATAATCGTACAGTCAGGAATCGTCTGCGTTATATTCTTCCATTTCGTAATCATTTCATCGGTGCTTAGTTTTCTGTCATCTTTCAAATAAGCATTCATTGTCGCCGCATCACTGGTGGAAATGCTCAAACCGCTGGCGCCATAAGTCAGAAGATAATGGTCAACTTCCTCATCATTTGCTACAATCTCTTCTACCTTTTTAAGAATATTATCTTTTTCTTCAATTGTCAGACCCGGTTTCGTTTGAACGGACATTACAACAATACCCTCATCTACAACCGGCATCAATTCCATACCAACGCTTCCAGCCATTAAGAATGAAAGAATCAGCAGTGCAACAGCGCCAAAGATAACCGTTTTTCTCTTTGGAAGAATTTTAGGAACAATTGATCTGTATTTATTCTGAAGCGCCTTTACAAATCCGCTAACAGGTGTATTTTCGTTTTCCGTCGGATGCATAAATGTATAGCAAAGAGGAACAACTGTCGCTGCTGAAAACAGAGATGCCAGCATACAGAATACAATCGTAAATCCTAAGGGTTTAAACAGCTGTCCTGACAAACCGCTCAGCAATGCAAGCGGTATGAATACGACGCAGGTGGTTGCTGTCGAACCGGTTACTGAACCGATAACCAATTTTGCGCCTTCCAGAGCGGCATCATAGAAATTACGACCTTCCTTCGCCCTGAAACAACTCTCCAATACTACGATAGAGTTATCAACCATCATACCAACGCCCAAAACCAAACTTCCCAATGAAATAACGTTCAGGGAGAATCCCATCGCCCTCATCATAATCAATGCCAGCAGGATTGATACAGGAATAGAACTGCCGACGATTGTAGAAGCTTTCCAGTCTCCAAAGAAGAAGAACAATACCACCATGGAAAGAATAACCGCCATAATCATGGTCTGAATAACGCTTCGTATGGAATCCAGAATCATCTCACTGGAATCATTAATAACTGTAATTTTCAGGTTTGGGTTAGCCGCTCTCATCTTGTCGAGTTCGCTCATAACCTCTTTTGACACATCCACTGCACTGGCGCTCTGCTGTTTCTGAATACTGATAGACACAGCATCTTCACCGTTATAACGTCCAATACTGTCAGCATCTTCTAATGCCTCATAAACATTAGCAACATCTGACAAATGAATTACGTCGCCATTTGCCAAAGGAAGCGGAATTGTTTTCAGCGCTTCTATATCATTATAATCGTTGCCAACGCTGACATTGAGGGACTGTTTTCCCACCTTGGTTTTGCCGGCAGGAATTGCGAAATCAGCTGCCCCGACCAACTGAGCAATCGTATTCATGCTCAGCTTATATTCCTTAACTTTCTCAGGGATCAGTTCAATTCTAACGTAGGATTTCTGACCTCCTGCCAAGGAAATATCACCAACTGAACTCAGTTTTTCCAGTTCAGGTATGATCTTGTCATCCACATAATTGTAAAGGTTTCCATCGGTACCGCCGCTGACCGCCAACGTAATTACCGGCTGTGCGTTGATATCCATCTCTACAATGTTAGATTCCTCCGCATCTTCGGGAAGGTCCGTCTTAACAGCGTCAATATTTTTCTTCAAATTGGAATATGCCTTATCCATATTAGTACCATATTTATAAGAAAGCAAGACTATGGAAACATTTTCCATGGAGTAAGACACTACTTTATCAATACCTTCCAGAGTCGCTACAGAATCTTCGATCTGGGTACTGATTAAGTCATTAATGTCTTCCGGGCTGGCTCCGGCATAAACCGTAGCCACAATCATCATAGGCATCTCCATCTCAGGAGTCAGTTCCAGTTTGGAACCTAAAATTGACTGCATACCAAAGAACGCCAATGTAACTAAAGCGAGGATGATGGTAACAGGCCGTTTGAGTGAAAATTTAGTTAAGTTTAACATCCATATCCCTCACCTTCTAGTTAGCGCTTGCTGTTGTTTCGGCAGTGGCTTCTGTTGTTCCGGCTGAAGCATCGTCATTTTTCACCAATACTTCTGCCCCATCATTCAATTCATTGCTCCAAGTGGTAATCACCTGATCTTCAGGTGAAAGACCTGATTTCACTTCCATTCTCTCCGCATCATAAATGCCGGCATCTATCATAACCTTCTTCGCCTGAGTTCCTTCCAGGCAATACACAAATGGTTCCCCGCTGGCATAGGAAACAGCGTCCACCGGAATTGTAAGCACATTTTGTACAGAATCCATCGTTACCGTCACTTTTGCCTTAGAACCTGTGGTAAGGTTTTCTCCATCATTGATAAATGCTTTTACTTTATAAAGGCCTGAAGCAGAATCCACCATGGATGCAATCTCAGTAATGCTGCCCTCATATTTTGTATCGGCTTTATCCACAGTAATAGGCATACCGACTGTCAGATTCTTCATAACCTTTTCTGATACACCTAAACTTACTGTAATCTCCTCTTTTCCAGAAATAACACAGATTCCCGTAGATGGGGAAATCATATCATGAGGATCTATATTCTTTGACTCGATCACTCCATTAATCGGAGAAATAACCGACGTATATTTCAACTGTAAATCATAAGAGTTCTTTGCTGCCTCATACTGCAGCGCTGCTCCTGTCGCACCGCTCTGGGCCTGTTCCAACGCCTGCTGGGATACCGCACCAGTCGCAAATAATGCCTGAGTTCTCTGCAATGCGAGTTCAGCATCTTTTTTCGATACGGCCGCACCATCTAACTGGATCTTCAACGCATTTAATGCATCTGAATCAATCTTACAAAGCACTTGCCCTGCTGTTACTGTTTCTCCTACAGAGAAATTAACTTCCAGAACTTCACCGCTCATCTTAGGATAAACAGTAACCACTTCTGCCGGTTCAATCGTTCCAATTAAATCAGTATATAAAGTAATATCATCGACTGCTGGTGTCTCTGTCATAACGACGGGACGAACTTCCTCTATAACAGTTTCTTTCTTCTTCCCAAAAATTAAATATGCTGCGAACACTGCCAGACAAAGCACCAGCAGCCATATCAGATATTTTACTTTCTTCTTCATAACTTATCTCCTCTATATTAGTCACATTTTTAAGTCCTGCATTTACCGCTCAACACCATGTTTCACAATTTCCATCTGTTCCCGGTAAACCTTCTTCGCATCTTCCGGAGCGGCAATCTGCATATAACATGAAGTTATGGTTTTTATGGCTATAATTATTATTAACTCTGTCAGATAACCAAGTTTCTTGATATCTGTAATTAAATACTTTTGGCGGTCCACTTTTTCAAAACATTCGGTAAGGAACGCCATATACTCCTGACTATTATGAATAAAACCTTTTTGCCGGAATGTCACCGTATCCGTGGCCAAATGGTAATCAAATAATACGTTCTTATAAAACTGAAAATTTTTTCGGCTCTTCCCATTCTCGATAAGATCCCACGTCAAATGTTCTGCAGCCTCAAATATATCCCCCTTAGAGAGCACCAGGGATTTCCATATCACTCCTTTGCATTCACTTTGGAAATCTTCCATCAAATACCGGAGCAAATCTGATTTATCCTCGAAATATGTATAAAAACTGCCTCTGGAAATTCCCGCTTCCTTGATGATCTTATTAATCGACGCATCAGCGTAGAGGGCTCGGGAGAATTCGTGGATCGCAGCCATCTTTATGACAGCTCGTTTGTTCTCACTTAAATTATAAAATCTTTGCGTTGGCATTTGCTCATCCCTTAATTATAAAGTAAATATAAACTATATTAAAAAATGACAAACTGTCACTTTTAATGTATAAGAGAAGGCACCAAGGTTTGGTGCCTTCTCAATTGGCAATTAGAATTTCTTATCGGAAATTAAAATTAGTTTTCTACTAAGATGTTTGTAATCTTTCTACCAGATACAGTAATCTTGTAATCGTCGCCATCTTTAGCTTTTGACTTCTTGTCAATTACTTTACCAGCGCTGCTTACTAAGTAGAACTTACGGTTATTGGTATAAGCGCCAGATTTAACTTTCCAAGCCTGATCGCCATCTTCAAGTGCACTCTTAGACAGAGAAGCAGAATCATCTTCACACCATACTGCTACGAATTCTGCAGTATCCATTTCTTCTACAGTAACACCTTTACCGCTAGTATAAGTACCATCAGCATTCTTAGCATCTTCTACTTTATAGATCTTATACTTATCATCTTTATCAGCCTTAACCTGTTTACCAGCCATGTACAGCTTATCATCGCTAGAAACTAAGCCATTCTTACCAGCGCCCTTGTTAGCACCAGATTTTTCGAATTCAAAAGTGAAACTTTCACCATCGATATCGATTGTCTGTTTACCAGTCTTCATAGCGCCATCATCAGAACCGCCAAAGTAGAAGGATCTGATTTCACCACTATTGATTTCATCAGCATAGTGATTTACAAAGATATCAAATGCATCTTCAGAATCATATGGATAATCAGGTGCATCGTCAGCAAACTTTGTAGCGATTTCTGTGTTAGAATAGTTAGTTGTGCTGTTAGCCATCGGTGCCATCTGTAAGAATACAAGGCCCTTAATCATTCTACCATAGTTATCGAATGCATATTTCTTACCATTAATTGTCTTAATCTGATTTGAATAAATCTTACCATTACCATCAGCATAGTACCAATAGCTATCGCCATCATCATACTTACCCTGCTGTAAATAGTAACCAGGAACTACCTTAAACCAACCCTTTGTATAACGAGCTCCGCTCTCTGGGCTGTTAAAGTACATAAATCCACCTGTATAATCTGCAGTACCCTGTTTAGACTCATATTTACCAGCATTAGCTGCTGTACCTTTAGCATTAACAGGAGTAGCTTCTGACGTATACCATTCAGCGATCATTCTACCATACTCATCAAAGCCGTATTTCTTGCCATTGATGTTTTTGTTGGTATTAGATGTCTGTTTTTTACCACTAGCTTTGAACCAGAACCAACGATCCTGATCTTCATCCCAGATATCGTCATTCGGCTGCTGGCCTTCATAATCTTCATCAACAATGTGAATTTCTCTCCAGCCTACAGTCATAGCACCATCGTTCTCATCGCCGAAGTAATAATCGCAAGTCTGCCATGCATCATCATCAGTCTGTCTTTCGCCGTCAGAAACCCAGCCAAACTGCATCTTTCCTTCTTCATCAAAGGTATATTTCTTGCCATTGATTGTCTTTAAAGATACATCATTGGTAGCGCTATCAGATCTCTTGTAAGCTTTACCATTGCTTCCAAAATAATACCACCAGTTATCTGGATCAGTATCATCGTCTTTGTCTTCGTTCTCAATAGCAACCCACTGGTTAGCTACCATAGCACCGTTCTCATCTACATAGTAATAATCGTCATCATCTTCGATTAATACATCAGTAGCCATGTATCCGTCATCATCAAGATAGAACCAGTTGTTACCTGATTTTTTCCATTCTCCACTTACTCTTTCACCATCTCTGTCATAGTATACCCATGTTCCGTCTTCTTCTGCCCAGCCTGTAGCTGCGAAAGATGTCATGGATGCACCGATAGCGAGTAAAGCAGCTGCAGACATAACTGCAACTAATTTAGTTTGCTTTCTCATAATTAATGCACTCTCCTTTTTCCTTTTTTGAATACTTTTTGAAATTCCTAATTGCATTACGAGGTAATTATACTTCCTAATCCGGAATTTAGCAATACTTTTTTAACATTTTTTGATATGTTATGCAAAAAAGATAAGAATTACTAGCTCCGTCAAGATATGGAAAATATACCATTTCCTCCATCACACAGATAGTATAATACACATTTTTCCAGAATACCATAGACATTCTCTGTACATTTTCTTACGTAAAGCTTACGAAAGTGCATTTTAAGCGAAATATTGTATTAATATTGATACATAATAATTTTTTTACACTGATTATAACAAATATCAACTCAACCTAAAGACAACATACCCCTCTCCTCATCCTGGCTCCGACTTTAATAATGCGTCTGAAGCAATCCGTCTTTTCTCTTGTAATCCACTTGTAATTTTAGATTAAAGCGTTTATAATGTTCATATATTTTATTTTAGCTAAATTTTTGAACACGGAGGTTTTAATATATGGATCGGTTAGGTTTAGTATGCAGATGTATTTGGGAAAACCCTGAAATCACCCAAAGGGATCTGGCTTCAAAACTGGAAGTATCTCTTGGTACCGCTAATAACCTGGTTAAGGAATGCATCGCAAAGGACTACATCGCCCTCTCTTCCGACAATAAATACAATTATCTGCTGTTAGATAAAGGAAAAGAATTATTAGAGTCCTATAAAGTAGACGGTGCGGTCATCATAGCGGCCGGCTTTGGCTCCCGTTTTGTTCCTTTAACTTATGAAATGCCCAAAGGCCTTTTAGACGTTTTTGGAGAAAGGATGATCGAGCGGCAGATTAAACAGCTCCACGAGGTTGGCATTTACAATATAACGATTGTTGTCGGTTATCTGAAGGAAAAATTCGAATACCTGATCGACAAATATGATGTGAAACTTCTATATAATAATGAATATTCACATAAAAATACATTGGCCACCATCTGGCATGCAAGAGAAATTCTCAAAGGGCGCAACATGTATGTGCTCTCCTCCGATAACTGGATGAGAAATAACATGTACCATACCTATGAATGCGGTGCCTGGTACTCCGCAACATATAGTGATGGGGATACTTCTGAGTGGTGTCTTAATTTTAATAAGAAAGGACGCATCACGGAAGTTTATGTGGGCGGCCATGATTGTTGGTTCATGTACGGGCCTGTATTTTGGTCTAAGGAATTTTCAGAACAGTTTCTTCCTGTGCTTGAGGAATATTATAATGAGCCGGGGACAGAACAGTTTTATTGGGAGCAGGTTTTGCTTGAACAGCCGGATAAATTTGAAATGTATGTTAATAAACAGCCGGATTATCAGGTGTATGAATTTGAAAATTTGGAGGAATTAAGGCTGTTTGATCCGAAATACCAAACGAGATCGGACAATGCTGCGATGGAACTGGTTGCAAAGGTATTCCAAGTGCCTGAATCAGCGATTACAGAAATACGCTGCTTAAAAGCAGGAATGACAAATAAATCATTTTTATTCTGCGTCAATCAAAAGCATTACATCTGCAGAATTCCCGGACCTGGGACTGAGCTTTTAATTAACCGGAAACAGGAAAAATGTGTTTATGATGCTGTGAAGGAGTTGAATTTAACAGAACACATCGTCTATTTTGATGGAGAAACAGGTTATAAAATTTCTGAATATTATGAAGGCGCCATCAATTCAGATCCAAGAGACTGGGAGGAAGTAGCTTCCTGTATGAAGGCGCTTCACTTGCTGCATGATGCGGCGCTTCGCGTGGATCACAGATTTGACATTCGGGAGCGGATTATTTTTTATGAAAGACTCTGCAAAAGCCAGCTTAGCCATGAATCGGGGGAGACGCTCTTATTTGAAGATTATAAGATGGTGCGGGCCTGGATGGATCAATTGATGGATGAACTCGACAGGTTAAACCGGCCGGAAACATTATCACACATTGATAGTGTTGCTGACAATTTTCTGTTTTTGCCGGACGGAAGCATTCGGCTGATCGACTGGGAATACTCAGGAATGTGCGATCCGCTGATTGATGTGGCCATGTGCGCTATCTATTCTTATTATGATGAAAAAGAAACAGAACAGCTGATTCAGGTCTATCTGGGTCGTGCCGCTACGGATGAAGAACATTTTGTAATCTATTCTTATATGGCTTTAGGGGGATTCCTTTGGACGCTGTGGGCTATCTACAAGGGTACAGTGGGAGAAGAATTTGGAGAATATACCATTATCATGTACCGGTATGCAAAAAAATATTACCGTAAGGCAATGTTGAAATTGTAATAAAATTGTTATTAATTATGATTAACATTGTGATATAATGAAATAAATTGTATATCGGATTTTTAGGATTTCGGATTTACTGAGAGGAGGATTTTTAATGATACGGAATAAACGATTGACAGCGTGTGTACTGGCCGGACTGATTACTGCAATGTCAGGCGCCGGCGCATTTTCTGCACTCGCTGCAACTGGCTGGACTCAGGAAGGCAATAACTGGGCCTATTATGATACGGACGGCAGCAAACATAAGGGGTGGATTCAAACTACTGACGGCTATTATTATCTGGATCTGTCCACTGGCCTTATGAGCATTGGCTGGAAGCAGATTAATAACAATTGGTATTATTTCAAATCCAATGGCATTATGGCAACCCGGTGGGTTCAGGATAATGGAAAATGGTATTTTATGCTGGATGACGGAACCATGGTTAAGGGATGGCTCCGGGTTGGAGAAGATTATTTCTACCTGAAGGGCGACGGCTCCATGGCAACCGGATGGCGGGAGATGGACAACGCCTGGTATTATTTTAAGGATAACGGCACTGTGGCCATCGGCTGGACCAATTTGAACGGAGCCTGGTATTATTTTGCATCCGACGCAAAGATGATGACCGGATGGCAAAAGGTGGGCAACGATTACTTTTACCTGAATTCAGACGGCAAGATGCTTACGGGCTGGCTGAGCGACGGCACCAATAAATATTACATGGATCCCGGTAACGGCAGCATGGCCGACAGCTGGAAGCAGATTGACAACAACTGGTATTATTTTAACAACGCAGGTCATATGCAGACAGGCTGGCTGAATTTAAGCGGCAAATACTACTATTTAGACCCATCTACCGGTAAGATGGCTGTCAACCAAACCTTGACAATCGATGGATCAAGCTACACCTTTGACTCCAATGGCGTTTATACTGGTTCTTCCTCCAATAATTCACCCGGTAATACTTCCAATGGAAATACCCCGGGAGGCTCAGGCAGCGCCAATACTGTAATTAATAGCAATTCACCAGGTTCAAGCTCCGGATCGAATTCCAACGCTCCCGGATCTTCAAATTCGAACTCCAATGCTCCCGGTTCCTCGAATTCGAATTCTAACGCACCTGGCTCCTCGAGTTCGAATTCTAATGCTCCTGGTTCCTCGAGTTCCGGATCGAATTCGAATACACTTGGCTCTTCTGGTTCCGGCTCCACCAGCGTGGGACTGCAGCCGGGCAGAACGGATGGACCTCACTAATTCATTTTTAACATCAAGGGTGAAGGCATTTTCAAAAAAGCCTTCACCCTTTGTGTTGAACGGCTAGTTCAATTACTTAAAGGAGGACTGATTAAAATGCACAATTACAAGAAGCTGGCAGTGTTTGCGCTGGCAGGTATAATCGGAATCGGCGGCCCGGCCGCTTCGATTCCCGGTATGGGATTTGATTCTTTTGCCGGTTATGAGAGGGTTAATGGAGAATATCAGATGTTGGACGGCACAGTCATTGAAGGTGTCCACGCGCGGGGTATCGATGTTTCACAGTGGCAGGGAGTCATCGACTGGGAAGCGGTCGCGGCCGATGATATTCAATTTGTTATGCTGGGAACAAGATATTCCGGAACTGTAGACCCTTATTTTGATACTAACGCTAAAAATGCGGCTGCAGCCGGGCTGGATGTGGGTGTTTACATCTATTCCTATGCAACCAGTGTGGAGATGGCTGAAGATGAGGCTGATTTTGTCCTCAAGCTGATTAAGGATTATAAAATCTCTTATCCGGTGGCATTTGACATGGAAGCCAATGTTCAAAGTACTATGTCTCCTTCAGAATTAAGCGCTTTAGCTAATGCATTCTGCACGAAGATTAAAGACGCCGGCTATTACCCAATTCTTTATGCGAATGATTATTGGCTGGCCAATAAACTGGATATGTCACAGTTGGATTACGATGTATGGGTCGCCCGTTATGAAAAGAAACATGCTTATGCTAATCCGGTTATGTGGCAGGCAACCAGCACCGGCAGGGTAAACGGTGTTAACGGGAATGTCGATATCGATTTTCAGTATGTGGATCTTTCCGAACATCTGCCGGCTAATCTGTGGCGTACGATTGAAGGGATTACCTATTATTATAAAGATCATCAGATGGCGAAAAATATGTGGATTGACGATGGTTCGGACAGATATTACATCCAATCAGACGGAACCGCATTTAAGGGCTGGAGAAAAGAAGACGGGAAATCTTATCTTCTGGATACCGCCAGCGGAAAGATGGTTACCGGATGGCACCAGGAGGATAATAAATGGTATTATCTCATTCCAGGTTCTGGCCAAATGGGTACCGGATGGCAGATGGTTAACGATAAGTGGTATTTTATGAATCAGTCCGACGGAGTCATGAAAACAGGCTGGTTAACCGATAACTCTAACCGTTACTATCTGGATCAGAGCGGTGCGATGAGTACTGGATGGAAGTCATTGGACGGAAGCTGGTATTATTTCAAAACAGGGAATGGCGCTATGGCTACCGGATGGCTGAATGATAATGGAAGCTGGTATTATCTGGAGCCGAATAATGGAACGAATGCCGGAAAGATGAAGACCGGATGGCTGGATGACGGCGGTAAACGGTACTTCCTCAGCGAAAGCAGCGGGCGTATGACTGTGGGTTGGCGGCTTTGGAACAATAACTGGTATTATTTCGGTGGTGACGGAGCTATGAATACCGGATTAATTAATGTTAATGAAGTTCTTTATTACATTGATCCGGCAACCGGAACCATGGTATCCAATACGGTTGTTAATATTAATGGTGTGGATTATAATGCTGCAGCTGACGGTTCATTATCACCTGTTGAAACCGCTTCTGAAACACAGGAGGGAATATCAGGGGATGCGCCGAACGGAGAGGGAAATAATGACGGCGGTGCCACTGTATCCGCCGGAGACACTCCGGGAGGAAGTGGTTCCGGATCTGCGGAGACCACTGAGCATAGACCTAAGGGGCCTGGCGAGCCGTAATTTATATGATACTTCAAGGGATTTTCAGCAAAGCCTTCACGTTTTTATATAAAACGTGAAGGCTTTTTCGAAAATGCCTTGACATTTCATGTAAAATTCACTATATTTAAGGGGATGATGTTACATTTCTTATTTATTTTGCATCGCAGCTGCTTTTTCTGTAATTTATCACATCTTATCATTCATATCTTTTATTCTATCACGAGGAGGTTCTCTCATGAGTGCAAACAAACGAATCGAGTCTCAATTTCAAATCTATCACATTTTCAATCGCGGTATCGACCAACGTCCCATATTAAAAGATCCACAAAGTAAACATTTCTTTTTAAAATGTATTAGAAAAAGTCTGTCCAAATATACAGTGGATATTTATGCTTATTGTCTGATGGACAATCATTTTCATTTATTAATACACGGAGATTTTTCAGAAATCGCAAAATTTATGCGGGATATTGAAGGACGATTCGGAATCGCATACAATTCTTATCAAAAACGGCAGGGAAGGGTTTTTCAAAATGTTTATAAAAGCCGTGCGGTAAACAGCAAACGCTATTTATTGGGCGTACTGCGCTATATACATAAAAACCCTGAAAATGCCGGAATGAATGTTTCTATCTATTCTTATCCGTTTGCCAGTCTGCACGAATACCTGAATCCTCAATCTACAAATCTTATTCTTAGCAAAAGTGCTTTTGAATTATTTTCCCAGAACTTCCAAACTCAAAAAGAATTTATCAGCTTTCACAAGTTCCAGGATATTATTTTATATGATGACATAAGAGAAGACTGTGAGTCGCAGTTAGCGGCAGTTGAACAGATCGCTTTGTCTGCAATTCAAAAACATTTTTCTATCGACAGTTGGGAAGAAGCAAAAAGAAATGTTAACTTTAAAAAGCCTATGGTTATTTTACTTTATCGGGATTTTAACTTTACACAAACACATATATCGCGGCTTTTAGATATCAGTTTTTATCAAATCCGATTATTTTTACATGAATGACCTGGTTATTAACATGAAAGGGTGAAGGCATTTCGCGAAATGCATTCACCCTTAATGTAAAATTATCTGTTTAAACTTCAAAAATCAAATCGCCATAGCTCGGGAATGGCCAGAGGTCTTTATCCACGATCATTTCCAGCTTATCCGCCGGAGCGCGAAGAGCTTCCATGGCAGGTACCACCAATTCACGATATGCCCTTGCCTGTTCTTCCGTATTTTCAACAGTTCCGCACTTCTCATTTACATCAATTAATGCTGCAAGCGCAACCTTCATATCAGAAAGCAACGCGGACGTTTCAATCAGCAGTTCTGTCTGAACGCTGGCATCAGCTTCCGGACATGCGGATTTTACTGAATTTAAAGAGTTTGCAAGTTCTGTTGTATATTTGATAACGGCAGGAATAATCTGCTTGCTTGCCATATCGATCATAGTTCTGGCTTCGATGTTAATGGCTTTTGAATAAGCTTCATATTCAACTTCTGCACGTGATTCCAGCTCTGCTCTTGTGAACACGTTGAAGGTTTCGAACAGTTTTACGGCTTTATCCGTTGTCAGAGCCGGAATTGCGTCCACCATTGACTTGATGTTCGGAAGGCCGCGTCTCTCGGCTTCCTCCACCCATGCGTCTGAATAGCCGTTTCCGTTGAAGATCACTCTTCTGTGGTCTGCCAAAAGCTGTTTAATTAAGTCATGAACTGCGGTGTCGAAATCTTCCGCTTGATCCAGAATATCAGCCGCCTCTTTGAATGTCTCGGCTACGATCGTGTTAAGAACTACGTTTGGTGATGCAACTGAATCAGAGGAACCAACCATACGGAATTCGAATTTATTGCCTGTAAATGCAAATGGTGATGTTCTGTTTCTGTCTGTAGCGTCCTTATCCAGATCAGGAAGTGTGGCAACGCCTGTCATCAGCTTGCCGCCTTTTTTGGAGTGGGTCGCTTCACCGGTGCTGCACAGCTGGTCAATTACGTCTTCCAGCTGCTCTCCAAGGAATACGGAAATGATTGCCGGAGGAGCTTCGTTGGCGCCTAAACGATGGTCATTGCCCACATCTGCGGCCGATTCACGGAGCAGATCCGCATGTCTGTCGACAGCCTTTAAAATACAGCCGAGCACCAAAAGGAACTGGATGTTCTCGTGAGGTGTTTCGCCCGGATTCAGAAGGTTAATTCCGTCGTCGGAGGTCAGGGACCAGTTGTTGTGTTTGCCGGAACCATTGACGCCTGCAAATGGTTTTTCATGAAGCAGACAGGTTAACCCATGACGGCCCGCTACCTTTTTCAGGGTTTCCATAACCATCTGGTTGTGATCGACTGCTAGGTTGGCTTGGTCGTAAATCGGGGCTAATTCGTGCTGTGCAGGAGCCACTTCGTTATGCTGAGTCTTAGAGGTAACGCCCAGTTTCCAAAGTTCCCGGTTCACTTCATTCATGTAGGAACCGATGCGCTCGCGGATGGCGCCGAAATAATGATCTTCCAGCTCCTGTCCTTTTGGAGGCATTGCGCCAAATAATGTACGGCCTGCATAAATCAGGTCTTTTCTCTGTAAATATTTTTCTCTGTCAACGATGAAATATTCTTGTTCCGGTCCTACGGACGGAACGACTCTTTTGGAAGTTGTATTTCCGAATAATCTTAAAATTCTGAGCGCCTGGCCGTCAATAGCCTGCATGGAGCGAAGCAATGGGGTCTTCTGGTCCAGAGCTTCTCCTGTATAGGAACAAAATGCGGTTGGAATGCAAAGAGTTACGCCGATTGCGTCTTCTCTTAAAAATGCAGGTGATGTACAATCCCATGCGGTATATCCTCTCGCCTCAAATGTTGCGCGAAGACCGCCTGATGGAAATGAGGAAGCATCCGGCTCACCTTTAATCAATTCTTTTCCGGAAAATTCCATGATTACTTTTCCGTCCGGACTCGGTGCGGAGATAAAGGAATCGTGTTTTTCGGCAGTTACTCCGGTTAACGGCTGGAACCAGTGTGTATAGTGTGTCGCTCCTCTTTCAATGGCCCAATCTTTCATTGCATGCGCTACAACATCTGCAATAGACGGATCAAGTTCTGCGCCATCTTCAACGGTTTTTTTCAATTTTTTAAATACGCTTTTCGGCAGCCGTTCTCTCATAACGGTTTCATTAAACACATTTTTGCCGAATACTTCTGCTACATTCACAAGTTCGCTCATAGATTCTTCCTTCCTCTCATTCGCATTCCATATTTTAGCTAAAAATGAAAGCTGTTAATTCATATAATAGAACATACAATAGAAATGGCGCTCTCCCTATTAAGGAAGAACGCCTTCGTTCTTTATTAAAATAAACTATTTCCTGCAAAAAAGCAAGTAGTTTTTTTAATTTTTTTATTTTTCGTGGATATTCATCGAAAGGTCAGCTTTCTGACATCATTAGTGGTGCAAAATTCAATCAGGCTTTTCCAACTGATCCGAATAATTCCATCTTCTCTTTAACAGTCGCTTTGATTGCTTCTGTACCAGGAGCTAACAGTTTACGAGGATCGAAGCCTTTGCCCTGCTGATCTTTTCCTGCTTCGATATATTCGCGGGTTGCTGCTGCGAATGAAAGCTGGCATTCTGTATTAACATTGATTTTTGCAACGCCGAGGCTGATTGCTTTCTTAATCATGTCTGCCGGAATTCCGGTACCGCCATGAAGTACTAATGGCATGTCCCCAACTTTTTCCTTAACAGCTGCCAAAGTCTCAAAGCTTAAACCAGGCCAGTTTGCAGGATATTTTCCATGAATGTTGCCGATACCGGCAGCCAGGAAATCAATGCCAAGATCTGCGATGGCTTTACATTCATCAGGATCTGCGCATTCGCCGGCACCAACTACGCCGTCTTCTTCTCCGCCGATGGAACCAACTTCAGCTTCCAGAGAAAGTCCTTTTTCCTTGCAAATCTTAACAAGTTCTGTGGTCTTAGCAATATTTTCTTCGATTGGATAATGAGATCCGTCGAACATTACGGAAGAAAAGCCTGCTTCGATACATTTTAAACATCCTTCAAAACCGCCGTGGTCTAAATGAAGAGCTACCGGAACAGTGATGTTCATCTCTTCCAGCATTCCGTTCACCATACCTACAACTGTTTTATATCCTGTCATATACTTTCCGGCGCCTTCTGAAACACCTAAAATAACCGGAGAATTTAATTCCTGTGCTGTTGCTAAAACAGCTTTTGTCCATTCAAGATTGTTGATATTAAACTGGCCTACTGCATATTTGCCATCCCTTGCTTTTTCAAGCATATCCTTTGCCGAAACTAACATATCACAAACCTCCATTTTCTTGAAATATATTTTCATTCCTTATTATATACCACTTTGTCTCTTTTGTGAATCTTTTTATCTCTTATAACCCGAGAATTCCAGCCACCGTATCTTCCATCTGGTCTACATCGCACTCTTTTGTATGTAAAACCTTAGCATTGCGGATCTCTTCCACTGCCTTTGGAACCGGAACGCCGGAAGCTCTGCTGAGTTCATCGATCAAAGCAAATTCATCTTGTCCGCTCTGGTCGCCAAACACCGCATCCATAACGCTGCGAGAAAACTTATATGGGCTTGCCGTTGAGGCGATTACCGTCTTGGCTCTGTCCTTTGTCTCTTCACGGTATTTGTCATAAACGGTTGCTGCAACACCGGTATGGGTGTCAATCATATAATCGGTGTCATTATAGAGTTTCTTGATTGTTGCCGCATTTTCGGCCTGGGTTGCATAATTTCCCCAGAAATCTTTTAATTTCTCTTTCATGGTATCTGTGATGGTATAGCTTCCCTGGGTGCTGAGCTCGTTCATCAGTTCAGCCGTCTTCATTCCGTCACATCCGGTGCTTAAATAGATCAAACGCTCTAAGTTGCTGGAGATCAAAATATCCATGGACGGGGAATTTGTGAGAATAAATTCTCTCTTTTTATCATAAGTTCCTGTTGTAAAGAAATCATATAATACTTTGTTGTCGTTGGACGCGCAGATTAAAGTCTTAACAGGGATTCCCATCTGTTTTGCGAAGTATGCGGCCAGAATATTGCCGAAGTTTCCGGTAGGCACTACCACGTTGATCTTCTCGCCGTTTTTAATCTCCGCATTGGCGATTAACTGGGCATAAGCGTAAACGTAGTAAACGATCTGCGGTACTAATCTTCCTATATTAATGGAATTTGCGGAGGACAGCTGATAGCCTTTTTCCGCTAATTTCTCTGCAAATGCGCTGTCTCCGAAGATCTTTTTAACTCCGGTCTGGGCGTCGTCGAAATTGCCATGGATTGCAACTACGCTGGTATTGGCGCCTTTCTGGGTTACCATCTGGAGTTCCTGCACCTTGCTGACTCCGTCTTTCGGATAAAATACAATGATTCTGGTTCCTTCCACATCTGCGAATCCTGCCATAGCCGCTTTTCCGGTATCTCCTGAGGTAGCAGTCAGAATAACAATTTCATTATTTACATGATTCTTTTTTGCTGCTGTTGTCATTAAGTATGGCAGAATTGAAAGAGCCATATCCTTGAACGCAATTGTGCTTCCGTGGAATAACTCCAGGAAATATGCGCCGTCGGCTTTTACCAGCGGGGCGATCACTTCTGTATCGAATTTACTGTCATATGCGTTTGTAATACATTTTTTCAGCTCTTCTTCAGTAAAATCCGTCAAAAAAAGCTTCATTACTTCATAAGCTACTTCCTGGTATGTCATTCCAGCAAGTTTATCAACCGGTACGTCCAGTGCTGGGATCGATTCCGGCATATACAAGCCTCCATCTTTGGCCAGACCATTCAGAATTGCCTGGGATGCCGTAACGTTATTTTCACCCCCGCGAGTGCTCTTGTATAACAGATTCATATTGTAGGTTCCTTTCTTTTGAAATCATTGTTTAATGGGGAAATTGTAGCACACTTTGGATTCCGGTGCAACTGTTGAAAATACTTACAGCGGAAATTACAGTGTAAAAATTGTGGTTGTAACAGTTAAATTATTGTTATATTTTGTAAAAACTCTTGACATTTTATTTTCAAACGAATATAATTCAAAAAACAGCTAGTTACAACTTAACATAACATGGGCAACGGCGCTCAGAGAGTATTTCTTTATGGAAATCATAGAGATACCTCTGGGCGCTTATTTAATTTCCAACAAATCTAAAATTAAGAAAGGTGGCATGTAAGATGGTAAAGGTCGAAAATTTGAAAAAAGATTTTGGTGATCTGGAAGTATTAAAAAATATCAACTTAACAATTAATGAAGGTGAGAAACTTGTTATTATCGGGCCTTCCGGAAGTGGAAAAAGTACCTTGATTCGCTGCATGAACTACCTGGAGGAGCCGACATCCGGCGAAGTGTACATCAACAATCAAAAAGTTACCAAGAAAAACCGGGGAGAAATCGCAAAGAATTACTCTTCCATGGTATTTCAGCAGTTTAATCTCTATCCGCATATGACGGTGCTTCAAAATCTCACTTTGGCTCCGATCAAACTGCAGAAGGTTCCGAAAGCCCAGGCGGAAGCTGAGGCCATGAAATATTTAGAGAGGGTTGGCCTTGCGGATAAGGCGGATTGTTATCCCCAGAATTTATCCGGAGGACAGCAGCAGCGTGTTGCGATTGCGCGGGCCCTTTGTACGAAACAGAAACTGATTCTCTTTGACGAGCCGACCAGCGCATTGGACCCGGAGATGGTTCAGGAAGTTCTCGACGTTATGGTGGGACTTTCCAAAGAAAATATAACCATGGTCTGCGTTACTCATGAGATGGGCTTCGCAAAACAGGTGGCAGACCGCGTTATCTTTATGGATGACGGAACAATTGTAGAAGAAGGAACGCCGGAACATTTCTTTGAAAATCCGGAAAATGAGCGCACAAAGGCATTTTTGAGCAAAATCCTTCATTAACCCGATAGCTACACCATTATTTATATATGAGGAGGAACTAATTATGAAAAACAGGACTATGAAAACAAGTGCATTTATTATGGCTGCCGCTATGGCAATGTCAGTGGCTTTAACAGGATGTTCAGGCGGTAATAAGCCGGCTGAATCTGCCGCTCCATCCAGCGAAGCTGTCACTGCCGCAGACTCAGCCACAACCGCTGCATCATCCGATTCTGCTGCAGCATCGTCCGGAGACGTGACCGCAGACGTGCAGAAAATCATCGACGCAGGTAAATTAAAAGTGGGATGCAAGGTTGATGTTCCAAAGTTCGGTATGCAGAACACGGAGACTAAGGAGTATGAAGGTCTGGAAGTCGACCTGGCATATGAAATCGCAGGCAGGATCTTCGGATGTACGGCAGATGAAGCGAAGGAAAAGGGACTGGTTGCATTCCAGGGCGTAACCGCGAAAACGAGAGGACCGCTTCTTGACAACGGTGAAGTCGACCTGGTTATCGCAACATTTACCATCACTCCTGAACGTAAAGAGACCTGGAACTTCACATCACCATATTATACCGATGCGGTCGGCCTGATGGTATTAAAGGATTCCGGCATCACATCTATCAACGATCTTGATAAGAAAATCATCGGCGTTGCACAGGGTTCTACCACAAAAGACGGATTTGCCGCTTACACTGCGGAAAAAGGAATCGATGTTTCTCCTGAATTCGAAGAATTTGACGGATACCCATCTTTAGCGGCAGCTCTTGCAGCTAAGAATATCGATGTATTCGCGGTTGACCGTGCGATCCTTGCAGGTTACAACGATGATACAACGGTCATTCTGGACGACAGATTTGCTGAGCAGGAATATGGCGTTGTTTCCAAAAAAGACAATACCGGCCTTGCTGATTTGACAGAAAGCGTTGTAACTGACCTTAAAACTTCCGGTGAAATGGACAATATGTTAAAAGAATGGGGAATTGAATAATTCTTATGATTAAAGACTTATTTGACGTAAAACGGTGGGAGGCATTTTTCCTTGTCCTCCCGGAAAAATACATACCGGGTTTTCTTATGACATTAAAAGTAGCGCTGACAGGTCTCCTGTTGGCGCTGGTTCTTGGTATCATCTTTGGTATGTTATCTACAACAAAAGTAAAACCTTTAAAGCTTCTCGCACGGGTCTATGTTGAATTCTTTCAAAATACGCCGCTGACAGTGCAGGTCTTTTTTTATTATGCCTGTCTGCCGTATCTGATCGGGGGAAGGGTTCCCAAGTTCACGTTGGGCGTAATCGGCGTGGGGATTTATCACGGCGCCTACATATCAGAAGTCATACGAACCGGAATTGAAGCGGTTCCCAAGGGACAGTTCGAAGCCGCTTACTCCCAGGGATTCAGTTATCTTCAGACAATGCGGTTTATCGTGCTCCCACAGACGGTTAAAATCATCATGCCCGCTCTGGCAAACCAGGCGCTTAACCTGGTGAAAAATACCTCTGTTCTGGCTATGGTCGCCGGCATGGATCTGATGTATTTTGCAGATTCCTGGGGCAGCGACCGTGGATTCTTCATGCAGGCTTATCTGCCTTGTGCGATTTTATATTTTATCATCTGCTTCCCTCTGGCCAAACTGGCAAGGTGGCTGGAAATCCGCGCTAAGCGCACTCCTGTTCCTAAAAAGCGGAAGGAGGTGGCATAAATGGGCGATGTGTTGGGTTCCATTTTTACAAAAGCAAATTTTCTGTTTATGATGCAGGGGCTGGGACTGACAATAATAATCGCGTTGTTCACCATCGTTCTCAGTTTGATATTCGGTACAGGTATGGCTTTAATCCGCCATTTCTGCCGCGGCAAAGCGGCTGTATTTTCCGGGCTCGCAGGTGCATATATTGAATTTTTCCGCTGTACGCCCAATATTTTGTGGATTCTCTGGATTCGGTTTACGGTTCAGGGAAATGCCAATGTGAAGGCAGTGCTGGCCTGCACGCTATTTACCACAGCAGTTGTGGCTGAGATCGTGCGCGGCGGCTTAAACGGGATTCCAAAAGGGCAGTTTGAAAGTGCGGCTTCCCAGGGATTCTCATTTTGGCAGACCTTATTCTATATCGTGCTGCCGCAGACGTATAAAAGCATTATCCCAGCTTTGCTTTCTCAGGTCATCACAATCATTAAAGACACCTCTTTTCTGAAGGTGGTTGATATCGCTGAATTTATGCGGAACAGCACGGTTGTTATGGGGCAGCTCCGAAGTTCGGCGCAGATTGTTACCTTATATGGATTCATTGCGCTGGTTTATTTCATGATCTGTTTCTCCCTCTCATGCGGAGTCCGCTATTATCAGAAAAAGATAACTGTATAACTTTATTATAATATATGCTGCACTCTTTTGAGAGGGCGGCATATATTATAATAAAGCTGAACTTATTGATGTGAACAACATGGTAATTCCATTAACTCAGATAGATGTAGGAGAACACGCGCGTATTGTTTGGATTGCCAGCGAAGACAGCATGGCAACGCGTTTAAACGATCTTGGCTTTATCCCGGAAGGGGAAATCGAATGCGTTCTTCAGGGCAATTCAAAGGGCATGAGGGCCTACCTGGTCCGCAACGCTGTAATCGGGCTGCGCCTGGAAAATATTCAGGAAATATTCGTTAAAAAATTAGACTGCGGAGAATGTTCTCCGATTTAACTAAATTCCGACTTAGCAAAGCCGCGAGCCGACCTTTTAATGGTTGGCAGCGGCTTTGTGCCGTTAATTGTACATGCAGTGCATTTTAAGCACGGTTTAACAGGGCTGTGATAAATCTCTTGTCTTCATACTTTCCACAACTTTACAAAGGAATTTATGGTCTGGCAGGCACTACTGGAGTTTCCTTATCATATGTAACTATTAGGTTATAAAATGGAGGAATTATATGGAAGACAATCGTGTAGTAATAGCGCTGGCCGGAAACCCGAATGTGGGAAAGAGCACCATATTCAACGGTCTTACCGGATTAAGACAGCATACAGGATAATGTTTGTTAGCAGTAAAACTTTATATAATGAAGAAACGTCTTTTTAGAGTTAAAATAAGGCCTACAGAATTGTGGCTTTAAAACGCAGAATTAGTATGTCTACGTTACATTTTTAGTTTACACAGACTAGCGTTTAACTGCTATAATATTTACAGTAACTAATGTCGGGATGCATAGTTATAAGATTTAGGATTCGGGAGGTCATAACGGCCTCCCACTTTTTATTCCGCCAGCCCCGGATACTGCAATGCTCCATCCTCATCTGGTGTCAATATCACTGGCTCCGTTGCCATCTTACCCTCCTGATCCAAGTAATACCATTTTCCCTCGCTCTCGCGTAAGCCTTTTACCATTGCTCCATCCGTTCCAAGATAATACCAGTCTCCTTTGTATTGATACCAGGTATCCGACACCATGATTCCGTCCCCATTAAACCAATACCATTTATCCTTATCCTTGTACCAATTATTTGATACATAATTTCCAGTATCCCCCAGATAAAAACGCCAGCCGCCGTTTTCTTCCATCCAACCTGATTTCTTTGTATTTCCAACTCCTAATGCATTTTTAAACTCCATCCATGTATGGCTTGTTGTATTATAAACATATGGATTTGGACAGATTTTACCCGTTACATCATAATGGCGAATTACATGGTCTGCAGAAACGTTGTACTTTGCCATCAGCTCCTTAGTCAGCTCAATCGCCGCCTGAACCGTGGCGTCCTCAAAGTACCAATCATGGCTCGTATCTGCCTGACTTCCTTTATTCCGAACACACATTTCAATTCCAAGACTGTTCGCATTGCGGCACTCCGGATGTACATATGCTTTTGCTCCACAATGCCAAGCAATGTTATGATCTTCCACACTTTGCCAGATGCTTCCATCAAAATTAACATAATAGTGAGCAGAGGCATTGCGATCACCACCAGCATACCATTTACAATTAGCTTCAGCGCTACCTGTAGCTCCTACATAATGGATGACAATATATTTGATCCTGTCAGCAGTTCCTTCCTTATGGTTATACGGGGTCAGTAGCTTTTTTATCTCCATCTTTTTTCCTCCTTGTATTATACTTACTGCCATTATAGTACTGAATATAAATAATTGTAAGTTCTTTGCTCATACTATTACAATTACTTTACATACAGCTTAGAAAACTTGATGAGGCCCGGATCTCTCCAGGCCGTGAAAAGTTGCGATATCGCAACAAGTTGCACCGATGCAACAGCTCCGGCTTAACCCTGCCGGCCGGGAGATATGGGACCACCTCCTCTCAGGCTGGCTTGTCCAATTCCGGAAGGCCGGCCACAGATGTCAACAGGGACAGTATTCCGGCCAGTACAGAGGCAGATGCCACCATAGCCCAACTTACATCCCCCAGTACTGCGGCCGTGCCGATCGTAGCAACCGCCGTTTGTGCTACTGTTTTAACCGCGCGGATCCCCGCAGCTCTTAACCACTTTTTAGTCTTCTCACTCATTTTATAGTCCTCCTCTACTTATTAAATATAAAATACCAGCTGCCACTGCTGTTCCGATGGAGCTGGTTATTGATGTGAAGAAAGTCTTTTTTGTGCCGGACCACTGCTTTGCCGGACGATTCTCGATCTCTTCTACCTTTTCATCAATCTTTTCCACTTTTTCTTTCATGTTGGATACATTCTCATTTGTATGTTTTACCTCACCAATCAACTCCACCATAGTCTTAGACATCGTGTGTATCTCCTCTATGACTGGCTTCAAGTCATTAATCTGATGAGTGTTACTTTTAGAACGCTCTTCGACTTTTGTCAAACGCTCAATGAACTCCGTTTCAATCACATATGGCACCGTCCTTTCAAAATAATTTATAATGCGGTCGCTCCTCGCCAAACCACCAGTACCGAAGCCAGTCATCCAGTACAATTCCGGCCAGGCTCACAGGTAACCAGTAAAGGAAATACTGTGGGCACACCTGCCCCAGGATATTTCCTGGCATATTGCTGTAATCCCATATGCCCCAGCCTAACCACAAGTTAACCACGCATCCGGTCAAAAACTCAAATACCGTAATCAGGCCGGCGCCGATTAGGATCTGTCGCCATAAAGGCATATCCCAGGGCAGAACCTCATTGATAAGCCCAAGACCAATAAAACACAGGCCACCCAGTACAAACATGGTCCAATGGCTCCACCTTCTCCAGGCCAGTTCTAGCAGTATGTACAGCAATCCTCCTACCTCAAACAATATCAAGTACTTATTCA
Organism: Clostridium sp. chh4-2; assembly: GCF_002899675.1. Lineage (GTDB taxonomy): Bacteria > Bacillota > Clostridia > Lachnospirales > Lachnospiraceae > CHH4-2. The sequence goes on from NZ_PKUU01000006.1 coordinate 259,311, forward strand.
ACATCCTGTGCGCCATCTTTGTCCACCCCAATCTCAGCAGCTATCTCTACAAGATATGCATCTAACACCTCTGATCTGTACTCTTCCGGCACATCTGCGCCGTAAAAGATTTCCTGGACCTCCTCCACCGTCTGACAGCCGGCAATCCACATGTTAAGGGCATTACAGTACGTGGTGTGATAGCTGACATGCCACATGGCCGCCTGGATGATGGCCTGCATATCTGCCACACTGTAATACCGGCAAGGCTGGCCGTCGGCGTGATATTCAATCGCTTCCTGACCTGCGGCAACCTGGATCTGCTTACCAAATAGATTGAGCTGGTCCTCGATTGTGAGACTGTAATGCTCCACCGTGTCATCTGACAGGGGGACATTCACACCAGCATAGATAATCTTCTCACAGGCGGTCGCAATCTCCTGCTTTTTCGCCGCCTGCAGCTCCGTCAGGGTAGGAACATAAGGCTCTGGCGGCAATACCTCTCCCGGTTCCTCCTGCGGCACATACACGCTGCCATCGTTGGACAAATACACTGTCTGCCCCTCATCACGATAGACCGTCTCATACCCTGCCAAAGTAGTTGCTTCTGTACCATCTTCGGTATAGATGGTAATGTCTCCCCAAGTAGTAGGAACCGGGCCGGTAAACACAATCTGCATGACATTTGGGGTTATCGGTCGAATCCCCTTGATCTCGTATGGTGTTTCACCAGTTCCAATTTTAATTTTTTCCATAGCTACTCCTTTCTTTATGCAAAAATGGTGTATAAATATATAAAAAGAGCCCTTTCAGGCTCGGAATTTTCATTTTTTATTGTTTGGCTCAATAATATAGTAATAAACAAAACAAAGATTGGAGACTCGTTGTAACCAGTTTTTTGAAAATATCTATAAATATCTCCTCTTTTACTGAATTAGTAGTCAGGGTATTTATAGATGATAATGTGTATTATACAGGCAGTAATCTAATCCCCATTTATGCGATTAAAAATTACAATAAAAGTCTCGTGTGGTGCGGAGGAGGCAGCGATGAATATAATCACTGGGGATACCAGTTAACTACAGAATGTACTAATGATATTGTTACTATAACAGTTCATAAAGTCAGTTTTAACGATGACATACGAAACCCAGAAATAGCCAGCCTTTATGTATATGCGAGATAAATGATTATAAAGAATAATAGTTAATTCCTTTCAAATACCCTCACTAAGAATTCATGCGGGGTATTTGAAATATTAAAAGCAATTCGCTGACCTTGTTTTAATGGATAGTAAGCACTAACATATATGTTAACATTGGTTGGAGCTGAATAATATCCAATTGTGGTGTTATTGATTAATACGCAACAGTTTGTGTTCATTTTAAGATTAATGTATCCAGCCACTATACAATTTTGTGTAGCTGTATATATACCGTTAGCACTTAATGTCGACACAACGCTTGCTGTATTTATATAGCCTGCAAAATTACTAT
>NZ_PKUU01000060.1 GCF_002899675.1 Clostridium sp. chh4-2
ACCGATAACTGGGGTGAAGTCGTAACAAGGTAGCCGTATCGGAAGGTGCGGCTGGATCACCTCCTTTCTAAGGAAGAAGAAGTAAGGGTTTTATATACTGTTGAATCTTTAATAGGTTCAGAAAATTTCTGGTGCTGATGCGCTTAGGGGACACACCCGTTCCCATCCCGAACACGATGGTTAAGACCTAAGCGGCCGATGGTACTATATTGGAAACGATATGGGAGAGCAGGTGAGTGCCAGATTTTATGGGGGTGTAGCTCAGTTGGGAGAGCACCTGCCTTGCAAGCAGGGGGTCAAGAGTTCGAATCTCTCCATCTCCACTCGGTTTTTGTAAAACGATAAAAACCGTCCCCGTAAGCACTGCTTACGATATGTACCTTGAAAACCACATATTGAAATATATCTAGAAAAGTAGAGCCATAAGCAATTATGGTGAAACAATTCAAGACATCCGAGGTGAATTTATTAGAGATAATAGATTCCAAACAAATAACTCGTTATGGAAACATAACAAACAAACCTAAGACCAGAGATTC
>NZ_PKUU01000061.1 GCF_002899675.1 Clostridium sp. chh4-2
CTCACTAGTCGAGAGGTCCTGCGCCGAAAATGTCCGGGGCTAAAACACAACACCGAAGCTTAGGAATTGTCGTAAGACAATTGGTAGAGGAGCATTCTTAACGCGTCGAAGCAGTACCGTAAGGAGCTGTGGAGTGTTAAGAAGAGAGAATGCCGGAATGAGTAGCGAGATGGAGGTGGGAATCCTCCAGGCCGAATATCTAAGGTTTCCAGAGTAAAGCTGATCTGCTCTGGGTAAGTCGGGGCCTAAGGCGAGGTCGAAAGACGTAGTCGATGGACAACAGGTGGAAATTCCTGTACCGCGTATCATCAGAACTGTGGGGACACAGAACCAAAGTCAAACCCGGGAATGAAAAGACCGGGGCAAGCATCTGACTGGTTAAGCAGGCAAATCCGCTTAACAACAGGACGGTGTGACGCGTACCGAAATTACAGTAGGGAAGTTGGCGGAGGGGCTGTCAAGAAAAGCCGCTATTGTGTGATATGTGCCCGTACCGTAAACCGA
>NZ_PKUU01000007.1 GCF_002899675.1 Clostridium sp. chh4-2
ATTACTATTTAATTGAGTATAAAGGTCCATGAGCACCTTGCCTTGGGCCGCCGATAGCGGTAGGCTAGCATTATTAGTAACACAGTTATTGACAATCTGCCCAATAAAGCAGGCTCCGGTCGTAGCATTCCGGATATCTTCGAAGAACTTCTTAATCTTGCCAAAACCAACCCGCACTGTATCGTTTGCTGCCGGTACCGGATAACTGGCCGTGGATGCCGTGAACGCGGATATCTTCGTGTCCGCAATGTCGCCACCAGAGGCAGTCACCTTCATATCCAACGCCGTCTGTTGTGCTGTAGAAACAGGTTTGTTAGCATCGCTCGTATTGTCCACACTTCCCAGTCCTACCTGCGATTTTGTAATCCCGTGGGGGTTGGACTTATTAGCAATGTGGGAAATCAGATCCGCAATTGCCTTCATTACCTTTCCCAAAGACACACTTAATTTTTCGCCACTGGTAAGGTTGCTCAGCGTTGATTCCTGACTGAATTTGGTTATCACATTGGATCCATCTCCACCAGAGGATGTCACTTTTGTTCCAAGTTTCGTGTCCATCTCGGTTTCCGTGTAATATCGGTCATCATGGGCATGTCCGGAAGGTGGGTACGTGGACGGCTTATTTTTTATGTAGGCATCTGAGCCGGTATCTGTTACATTCCAGTCCGACTGTACATTTACTTCCGCACCGGCCGTGATCCCGGCTAATTTATTTTTATCAGCTGTGGTATAATCATTGGTAGATAACTGCTTCCCTGATACCTTATCCACCTTACTATCTACTGCATTCCACTTTGTCCGCTCTGACGCAGTGACATGGATCACGGCATCCGCCTTATGGGAAATAAAGTCTGCGATTGCCTTCCTGATCTTTCCGAGTGACAGGCTTAGCTTTTCTCCACTGGTTATATTTTCCAGGCTCTCGGCTGTCGTATAGGTCGGCGTCTGGTCATTTGTTGACACGTTTGGCACGCTCCCAAGCCCTACCTGGGATTTTGTGATACCATGTGGATTACTTTTATTACTCACATGGCTAAATGCTGCATTCCAATTATCCAGAAGTACTTGAGTGATTCCATCCAGAATCCCTTTGTTGCCGTGGGTATGTTTCTTACTGTTTGCATCATTCCAGTTCGTTCTCTCCGTCGCTGTGATATGCTTAACTGTATCGCTTACATGCGTATAGGCCGCACTCCAATTATCCAGTAATGCTTGTGTTACCTTGTCCAAAATGGCCTTATTACTGTGTGTATGCTTCTTTCCATTAGCATCGTTCCAATTTGTACGTTCTGTATCTGTTATCATCCGATGAGTGCTATCCTGTGTAACTTTACTTGCTGCAACATCCGTTATGTCATCATTTCCCGCCTTATCCTTGAAGGCAAGTGCTTTCAAACGCACCTGAATTTCCTTTACAGATTCACCGATCCGGTTGAAGAACCAGTTAAAATAAGACGCAGGGGGTTTATAACCAGCCTTGAATCCTTCCTTTTTCAGATCTTCCGGCGGCTCAACGCCGATGTTTTCCCAATCCGGGACCTTTTTTTCAAAATCCATGTATCATTCTCCTCTCTATATTGGCAAGACTGGGATGCTATCATCTTCTCCAAGCAGTAGCCCCAAATATCCGCCGATGGTCTGAGCCACATCTGCGAATCCCGCGTCTGCATCATATTCCCCATCCAGTTCCGCAAATTCAAATGTTCCTTCAAAGTTATCGGCCGCCAACGTTACACATATTGGCAGGAGGGACTCAATCATTGTCACTGCCTGCCGACTCGAGAACCCTGCATTCACCAGCACAAAAATTGGGAACTTGGTAAGTTTCACTACACATGGACGTTCCTCTTCCGCAATATCCAGGTCATCAAGAGAAATGTCGCCTTTCTGGCTGTTAAACATGAGGACAAGCGTATTCAGGATGGAATTATAATCTCCTTGCACCACATTACGTCCAATCCTCGCAAACAGCATGTACCGGTACTGCTCATCATTCAGGAGCCCGCGGCGCTGTCCCAACATATCCCCATACAGATCCAAAGTTTTTCCGGTTGCCTGATTTAAGTCCAACGCACTCAGTACTGCTTGAATATCTGACCTCAGTTCATCCGCCTCTACCTTTCCCAGTTCCAATATCTTGTAGTTATTACTGTCCGTATCCTTCCGGTAACAATCCGGTAAACGTTCTACCGGTTTCATTCAACCACCTCTATTTCGATATTTTCCGCTGCGCTTCTTGCCACTTCGTAATCTTCTATCAGGATATTGCTGGAAGAAAAATTCGTTCCATTGTTTGAGACTAAAAGTTCCTGGACGTTCACTACACCATGAATCTCATGGATGTATCCGTATAGACTGGACAGATACACCGAGCCCCCGTTTGCAAGATTATTTATATATTCCAGCAGACTGTCTTTAATCTGACCGATCCCATTGCTTTCAAAAAATTGGTTCGTCAAAATCTTTGCTCGGATGTAAACCATCCGTTTCACCGTTCTGGAAAAACGTACTACATGAGGTTTATTTCCTTCATCTAACACCTGTACTTCAACCTCTCCAACGCTCTTGATTCCCAATGGTTTCTTGGAAAAGATTGCATCTCCGATCAGTTGGTCCTGGCTTTCCGGCGCCAGTACGTAGCACTCAAAACTGTGGGGCGGCCTTCCATCAACCATCTGCTCCGTATCATTTTCCGTAATAGCAACGCCATCCACCAGTGCCACACGAGATATTGCTCCACGGATAGCGTCAATGGTTGCGCTTCCTGATCCAGCGATGGATTCGCCAAACCGGATTCGTAGAGAGGTGTCATTCTCCCGCTCCTGCCCATAGGCCGTTATGCCAAGCAACTCCACCCGTTCAAGATCCGCATCTGGATTCACGATAGATAATTCCGTCCCTAGTTTCAGATTTCCGGCAGTTCCGGATTCTGAACAGCGTGCATTGCACTCCACGGTTCCGTCCACCCCCACCGTATAATCCTGATCCACATAAAAGGTCTGCCCGCCTCCTGACACACAGAATGCAGCCGGAATCACAGCTCCAGCATTTCCAATAAAACGCACGTTAAGCATTGCTTCCGTTGCAGGATCACGTACCACTCCCGCAAACGCGCAAAGCCGGTCCAGGTTCTGCCCCCTGGCACTGCTTGGGAACCTGGCATAGTAGATATCTTCCAGCAGTTCATAGCAATCCGCCAGATCCGTCACATTGATCCGGATGAATTTTCCTAGGGCAGACTGTCCGCTGGTGTCAATATCCTCACCGAACAGTTCCTTGGCCCGTGCGGTCTGCGCAGCCAGCAGATCCTCATAAGTTGGCCGCTTAAAACCTTTTTCTGTTAATACCATCGTCATACCTCCATCTTCACTTCCACCATACCGTCAGCCCCAGCTACGGAAAATGTAATCTCCATCGTTCTTCCCTCTGTTGCGATATCGCAATGCGTCATCTGTAGGGTCTTATCCACCTGGGCAATAGCATTACGCACGTAGTCCCGAACCATGGCCGGATTCGGATTCTTCTTTAAAATCTTTTGTACAGGAATCCCTTCCTTGGGATCCATCCACCACTCCCCACGATTAGTGCCAAGAACCTGACGGATCTTCTGGATCAGCAGTTCTGTATCGTATGTCAGTTTCACGTCATTATTTTCAATGATAACGTCTCCTTTTTCGTCCAACGCAAATCCTTTCATGCGATCACCTCCTACAAAATTCCTACAATCACGGCTCCGGCCAGCGTGTGATGCCCTGATACCGGTGTCGCAAATGCTCCTGTTCGCGTCTCAGTGATATCACGCTCCGCACAGACGCAGTACACGGTATCGCCAGCCTGCACCCGGCGGACTGCAGCCGGAGAAAGACTGGTGAACTTTACGGCACTGTCCAACACCGGGCAATTCGGGATCACTGCCTGCTTCTGTGGCTGCCCTCCTATGGCCCGAACCATGTTAAGGGGCTGGACCGTTGCAAGATTCCCACTGATGCTGATTACCTTCCCGCAAAATCCAGTATGGAGCTGAAGAAGTGCTTGTTCTATCATTTCATTAAATACGGTTCCTTTCATCTAATCACCTCTTTCCCTGCGATTTTGTATAAAAATAACGCCCCTCATTTGAAGGGCGTTCCTATTATTAATGATATGCGGTTTGTACATTCAGTAAGCTAATTATCAGAGTCGCCGCTTTTTCTGCCTGTGAATTATAATACTTTGCCAAAGGGGTATTCAACATATCACCTTTATCACAATTCACTGTTGCGTGAAATAGTTCAAAAGCGATTTCATAATTCACTTCCTCTAATGATAACCCATTTCTTATTGCAATTCTTTTTCCGTGCAAATAACTTTTGTATACTGATAATTCCTTTGTATTTATTTGTAAACCGTTCATTTCTGCAACCTGCATTAAAATTTTGAAAATACTAATAACATCATGGCTCTCTTTTGTTGCCACCTTCATTTCAGGCAATTCATCTGGTATCGGCTTCGTGCTCATCATCACAGGAACAACCTCTTCCTTCTTCTGATCATCTTTCGCCCGGAAATAGAAGTCCACTAGGTAATCGTACACTTCCCACGCCTGATCCGTGTTCAGAGATTTTGCATGGAACAGGGCACCTTTTTCAGTCCAGAGATAGATTACATGGGCAAATTTAAGGTTGTCATCAATTTGATGACTAGCTTTAAACTCTTTTAAAGGTTGTCCTTCAAGAGGAATAAAGTGTTTTCCTACTATATACCGTTCCCTGTTTCTCGTATAATTGTTGGAAATAACCTGTCTTGTTGTGCCATAGCTTTGTGCGAGCTGCGATGTTGTCAACACCCTCTTACCTTCAATTTCTACTAATTGAAAATTCCGCATAATATAAAACTCCTTTCAAAATTTTAGTTCTTGAAAGAAGTTTCCCAAGATGATATACTGTCCCTATCAGATGGGAAACCTCTGGTGTCAAAGTAGTAGTTGCTGGTCGCCAAACTTGTCAACTGCTACTTTTCTTCTAGTTCCTCGTCAATTTTTTGATCAAGCCATTGCTTTTTGGTTTTTTGCTGTTTAGCTAATACTTTCTCAAAAGCCTCCATTTTTTCCTTCTCAACTTCAACATGAAACGCTTTTTTATTTTTCCTCCTTTCTCTAAAATAATCTGACCTGTCTTTAACTATTTGAGGAACTTCCACAAGCCGTATTTTATCTGCTATTTTATTCACCTCCTTGTTGCATGTAACAACTATATCATGTTGCATGCAACAAGTCAAGTGATAATTACATCAACCTTTTTCCGTTCCTTATCCCACCTTTGCTCCAAGTTTTCTCAGCATTTCCAGATTCTGTGCAGCCGTTCCACTGTATCCAGCGATCCCTAACTTTTCAGCCAGTGTCTTCCGGTATGCGTAAGAGCTGTCTGCCCAAACCGATTTCAGCCCGTCCACAATGGAGACGCCACTGTATCCGGACAGATCCGGCAGGCCTTCTGTCTTCTGCTCTGTTTCGGAAGCCGGTGGCGCCGGCGGGCATTCAACGGCTTTTACTTTTGTCAGAAAGTTCGTTCCATCATAGGTGTGGCTTCCTTCCCTGACACGGTAAGATCCTGATACATTTTTAGAGTTAACTTTTATCAGGCTTGCCGTTGTAACTCTGTGCTGCAGAAGCATGGTTATTTCATAGCCATGAACCGCATCGACAAAATCTTCCATGGTGTTTTCTTCCTCAAACTCTGACAGTTCCAGTAAACCGGTATCTGCCGATAATGCAAAATCCAAGCCGTCTCCGTCAATAATCGGCCTTACATAGATCTGTCCCTTACAGATATAAGCTGATACACCGCAGACCTTTGCATACTTACGTATATTTTCCATTAATCCGCCGTCAACCGTCGCTTTATCTTTGTATATATAATCCCGTTTCAGCGTAAATACTGCTACTGGCAGTCCCATCATTCCCACCAGTTCCTGAAGGATCCGGCTTGCCGGCGTCCCCGCAGCGTAAGAGATGCTTTTTATTTCTTTTTCTTTTCTGTCATTGCTGTCGACTGCATAGATCTCCGTTATCCGGTCTACGCCGGAATAATATGTTTTGGGCTTCGAAATATACCCACTGAAAATAATCCCCGTATCGCTTCCGTATCCAGCTGTAACCGTAATCTTCTCACCTGTCTTGATATTCTGTATGGTTGTATCTGAGAGATTATAGATGATGATTTCGGCCTCATCTGCTTCTGTATCATCATCAAATGGAATGTCAAACTCACAGTCCAGCTCTTCACTACTGATTGTCACATCTCCGGCTTGAATAATTACGGTATGCCCATATAGACCATTCTGGTCCGCTTCTTCCGTGTCCAAGGATATTTTCCCTTCCAAACTCCGGATTGATTCTATGATTCTGGAACTTCGTCCAAAACCAACCCCTTCGACTGTAAAACTATTTCTCATGTACTCACTTCCCATTGTCGATTGTCAAAAAAACAGTCTCTCCAAAATTCTCCCATGTCACGGCCTGTTCCTGTCCCGATTCGTCCAATGGGACGATATCCGGCATTGGAAACACTCCGCTTTCGTAGATATCCCGAAACAGCGGCACTCCATAAACAATCGGCTCCGCATGACACAGCAGTTTTCCGTCCCGGTACAAGGACACAGTAAAGAGGTCCGCCCGCTTGTTGTAGGCGAACCTCATATTAAATTTATCTTTCCCTAGTGCAATGTTGAACCCATAGGGAATCAGTTCTTTTTTCACAATAATCCGATCTCTCATTATTCCCTCCCCCTTTATGGTATCACTAAAATCTGGCCGGCTTTAATCTTGTTTGGATCTGATAGCTTGTCACGGTTTGCATCAAATACTTTCGGAAACTGGTTTGCATTCCCATAATATGACTTTGCAATCTTAGATAATGTATCCCCGGACTTTACCGTATGAGTCCTGGTCGGCGGCGTTTCGGCAGCCGGTACCGGTGCTTCCTCTACCTGTTGGGTTCCATTATTTCCACTTCCTTCCATGTATGGACTTTTAGCAATCCGGATCTCCTTCAGCTCCATAGTGAAGCGGCAGCCACTGCGAATATCACCTATATGGCTGGTAGAAAATTTTGAAATTACGACATCAGAAACCAGATTGACTCCAACATACTCCACCAGCTCGCCACTCTTCTGCATGTTTTCTATTTCAGCAACATCATCTTCGTAGCTGCTTCCCACAATTTCACCGGACAGGCTCAGGAACAGAGGGGAACGGCGGATATGATCCGTCAGCTCAATCCCCTCTTCTACCGGATGGGTGCTCGCAGTAATCTCTCTGGATACATCCTCAGATTCTACAAAAATATAAATATCATTAATCAGCGCCATCTTACACCTCCTGCAGCGGTGGATTGGTCCGGCCCATTCCGTCCATTGCTTCCTTCATGGCATCCTTCACCCAGCGCTTTATCTTGCGTTCATTGCTGTCGCTAGCGCTGGCCCCGTTGAGGGTAAGGTTAAATACTGGGCTGTAATTGTTTGTCTGGTTAGAATTCCGGCTATTCGTAACCGTCGAGCTTTCAGGGCTGTACCGGCTCCGCATTGGATCCATCGTCCCGGCCACTCTCCCAGCAATCCCCTGAGCCGTCTTTGCGATTTTTCCGGTCAGGTTTGTCATGCCCTTGATTAAGCCAAGCCCAGTGTTTTCTCCGCTCTCCTCCATAACCCGTGATGGGCTGTGGATATCCAGGGAGCTGTTGACTGCCGTCTTCACATCCGTTGCGATTCCTTGGGCTGTCCCGATTACAGTGCCACGCATACTGTTGAGGCCATTGTCCAGTCCACGCATAATGTCCACGCCAGACTGGTACAGATCCGTATCGTCGATCTGGTCTTTGAAATCACTGCTGAACTCTCCGGCTTCCGTCACCATCCCGGCAAAGCTGCCTTGGACCGTTGTGTCCATCTGGGTCATCTGAGTAGCTGCGGACAGATTCATATCTGTCATTGTACCGTCAAACATCGTAGACAGATCCGTCAAGACTGGCTGCGATCCGTTCATGGAAGATGCCATGGCCTGATTCATGGAATCAAGGGCTGTAGTTCCCAGATTGGCAGACGATATCTCTACCATAGCCGAGTTGCTGTCTATCCCAGAAGCCAGCGCTGCCGGCATCTGCATTCCATAATCGCTCAATAGAGTGGTATCCGGTTTCAGACTTTCCGCCGCATCCGCCGTGGTATTGTCCGCCGCCGCTGTTAATTGGCTGGTACTTTCGTCCAAACCTGCCGCCACACCGTCGCCGACTTCTTTTCCGGCATCCTTACCCTTACTAAACAGCCCTTTAATTCCTTGTACTAAGCCGTTTCCTATGCCTTTAATGATATCCAGGCCAAGTTTCAACCAGTTCACACTCATCAGCGTTGTAATAATCGCACTGACTAACTGCGGGATTACCTGAATCAACTGCGGGATTGCTCCGATCAGTCCCTGTGCCAGCATGATGACAAGCTGAATACCGGTTGTCAGTATCGTCGGTGCGGCTGCGATCAGGCCATTCAGGAGCTGCATGATAATGTTGATACCGGATTGTATGATGGACGGGGCATTTGCCAACAGCCCTGCACACAGATTTTGGATTGCCAAAAGTCCGGCATTCAGGATATTTGGCATCTGTTGGTCGAGCCCCTGAAGCATGGAACCCAGCATCAGGATGCCAGCAGTGAGTAACTGCGGAGCCAGCTGTAAGATACCCATCAGCATCGTGGTAAGCCCATTCAGCACACTCTGGGCAATCTGGTCCCGGTTCTGCATGATTCCAGAGAGCAGGGACTGTACGATTGATACTCCACCCTGTACAAGCTGTGGGAGGTATCCCGTTACGGTAACAAGGACCTTGGATAAGGTTGTACCCAACTGGCCTACCAGACCTTCCAGTCCCCCCTTTTCCGTGGCTTTTGTCAGCTCTGTTACCCATCCGGTCGCCTCGCTTACAAGGCCTTTCAGGTTGCTGCTGCCCAATGCCTCATAAACGGCAATTCCAGCACCCTCCGCAGCACTTTTGAACTCTGTTACTTTCCCGGTCAGGTTGTCATTCATAGTCCGTGCCATGTTTTCCATAGCGCCGGCAGAATCATTGACATAGCCGCTCAACTCGTCATATCGTGCGCCGCTATTGGCTAACAATGCATTGACAGACTTTAAGTCATTTTTATTAAATATCGTTGATATTGCATCCTGCTTCTGCTGATCGGTCATTCCGTCCATAGAAGAATTCAAGTCATTCAGGATGTCATTCATCGGCCGCATCTTGCCTTCGGCATCATAGACATTCAGACCAAGCTTCTTCATCTTCTTGGCCGCCGTGTCCGTAGGGGCCTGCAAGGAGAGCATGATATTACGCAGGGCAGTTCCGCCTTCCGCGCCCTTCACGCCGTTATCTGCAATGATACCAAGTAAGGTGTTCAGCTCCGTAGTGCCTCCAGCCAACGTCTTTGCCGTGCCTCCAACGGTCAGAACTGCCTCACCAAGCTGTGCGACACTGGTGTTGGACTTCTGGGCTGTCTTTGCCAGCTGATCCCCAAACTTCGTCAGGTTCTCCTGCGTCGCTTCAATACCCAATGCAGACATACTATCTGTAACCATGTCAGATGCCGCAGCCAGTTCCATCCCTCCAGATGCTGCAAGGTTCAGAACCGTTGGCAGCGCTGCACAGGACTTATCCGCATCATATCCGGCTAGGGCCATATAATTCAGTGCTTCCGCCGATTCGGATGCCGAAAACTTTGTAGAAGCTCCCATCTCCTTGGCGGTATTTGCCAGCTTCGCATAAGTCTCGTTGGAATAATCCGCCTCGTCTGCCGTCATACCCATAGTGGCTGCTACCTGGCTCATGGAAGCCTCGAACCCTGCACCTACGTGGACAGCAGCCGCTCCCAAACCACTAACGGCCACAGTTGCTGCAGTTATCCCTGCGACGGTTCCCTTTACAGCCGCTTTCCCCAATGTTTTTGCTGCGCTGCCCGCATGAGTGGCAATTGATTTAAGCCCTGATACAGCACTCTTAAAGGTCATTTTCGCAACTTTCCCCAAAGATCCCAGAAGCTTCTCCCCTGCCCTGATACCAAGCTGCAATTGAGGTGGCAGCTGCCGGATCCCATCGTCAAGCTTTTCTTTTGCAAAAGTCTTGGCCTGCCTGGCCAGATCTTTAAACTTTTTAATTGGATTCTCTGTCTGGTTGTCTAAATCATCAACATTATCCGTCAAGCGCTGGTCCCCGGCATTCCGCAGCTCTGAGGTAAGATCAGACACACGATTCTGGGCATCTCCCGCAGCATCTCCCGCTTCATTGATCGGACCTGCCAGGTCGTTTTCCGGTGGGGCACGGAGCCTGTCAACAAGGTTTTCTACATCATCGGCAGCTGTCCTGGCCTCATCGGAAACTTCATTCAGGCCACCCGCTGTTTCATTCAGTATCCCAAGCCTTGCCTTTATATCATTAATACCTGCAGTCAAATCAGCAAACGGATTAGTTTCAACGTCAAAGCCTATGCTTACAACATCTTCCCTTATAACAGCCATACCATCACCTGCCTTCCTTGTTCGCCCGCTTCATGGCATCTATATATAAATCAAATGCGGCATTCGCTTCATGGATCTCGTCTGGCAGCATCTGGTGAAATACCGTATTATAATCCATCCCTGCATCCAGTACCAAACGCCACCAATCCCAATGTTCCTTAGCTCTTTGCTTTGCCCGTGCTGGCGTTAGCTCCGTTTCGAAACTTCCCGTACATCACATCGCGCCCCCAGGTTGTCACGGTATTGTATTCCTCCAGGGTCTCAAAGTCATCCGCCGTCAGTCCCTTGGGGTCTACGATGATGTTATCCAGGATATACTGCCCCAGTTTTTCCGTACTGGTGGTACTGGTCCCGTCTATGTACGAACTGTCAATTGCCCGGACCGCGGCAGATACCCCAGAAAACTGTGCCACGTATTTCTTCCCGTTGAATTCCTTTTCTACTGTATAAAACTTGCTCTTATCCATTTTTATTTTCTCCTTCTCATAAAAGATGGGGCAGCCTGCGCCACCCCGTTATCATCATTCCACTGTATAATCAAACACCTGGATCTCAAACTCTCTGTCTGCCAGTTCCGTCCCCTGTTCCAACGTAGGCGGCTTCTTCATCATTGCCTTGGTACCACCTGCTTTTTCTCCGATTGATTTATTAATAACCCAAATATCAAACATGGATTGAGATCTTGCCAGTCCCATGAGATAACCCTTTTGAGGGCTCGTCCCCTGCACGGTGATCGTAATCGTCCCTAGCTGATTACAGCTTTGGTTGACTACCACGTCCCCTTGGGCACCTACGCTGGTAGAAAAGTTATCCTCATCTTTTTCACAGGAAACCATATCCTCACCCAGCCCCGTGATGTACACCCCGTCGACTGTGATGACACATTCTTTCGGGTTATATAATTTTACATCTGCCATCTATTCTTCCTCCTTACGCTTCGATTGTTCCATTAATTGTGGCGTAGTGAATCGCACCAGCCAAATCAAAAGAGAATTTTCCGCCATTATATGTCCGAGCGGCCCGATCCGCTTCACTTGTCTCTGCTCTAGTCGCAAAATCAGTAGAGTAGATCGGAATTCCATCCTCATCCAGGGCAATTATGCCCATTGAGGAAGCTTCCTTCAATACGCTAGTGACAACGCCCTCGAGCTGGCTGATTCCTACGTTATCAAAACTCAGTTTTGGGCTGGAGTTCAGCAGTTTCTGCGACTTATAGGCAATATTTTTTATTACATAATCTTTGCTGTCTATAATATCTGCATACTCCCCACTAAGGACCATCCCCTCACTGGTAACAATATCCCCCGCCTTTCGGACGATGCATATTCCACTAGCTTTATGAACGGTGTCAATCTGCGCGTCGGTAAGCGAGTCAGGCTCAATGCCCTTGATGATAACATTCTTGTAGGTAAATGATCCTACCGTCAGTCCCGCCGTGGCGCCAACCAGAGCTCCCTCAACACCTTCATCCGTACCAGAATAGACAATCGCCATGGTGCGGTCCATTTTTCCAAGAGCTGCCAAAGAAGCAGTATCTGCTACTTTAATAAATAGCATTTTATCCTCTGTTGTCTCAATATAGGCAGCAAGATCCTTAACTACATCGTCATTTTCTCCCAGGATCGGGATAATCTGGCGAAAATCCTTTTCTTTAATAAGATTCAAAGTTTCAGTCACTTTACCAGTTCCCGCACACACTGCTATTTTTGCCGGCCTATTGTTTTGCATAAACAGTTTTGTGCACTGTTTATAGATTAGGCTGTCTTGTTCAAAACCATCTTCCATGATCTCATCCAGGCTGCCATATTCTTTATAGTCTTTAACGGCTGTCGACATTCCTTGTATAATCAATGGAACGCCAAACCCCGCACTTCCTGCGACCTGTTTTTGTGTAATCTTTACGGTCACGTCATTTTTTGCCATATTTAATTCACTCCTTTTTAATTTCTGCCTGATCTATCGTTTCTATATCTTGATCTTCCACCGCATTCATGATGGACAGAACCGCATCAAATCCTTTTCGATACTCATATCCTATCGTTAACAGCGTATCCCTGCTGGTTATGGCTCCCACACTCTGTACCACAATACCGTTATCATTCAAATACAAGCGTCCACTCTCCTCCAGCCAGTCTTTCGCTTTCATAGCCACCATCTGTGCCTCGTTATCCCGATCCCCCTGAACCGTAAAACTCCAGGTCTGAGTAATCGGCATATACTGCTGGCCTCCGGATACCGAGTACGTCCCCTTCTTCGTGTCTGTGTTCAGGACCGTAAAGGAAATATAGGGATACGGCGGTATCCGAGCATTTGCGAGATTAGATTTCACAATCTCACAGCCAGTCACCGCATTCAGTCCTCCCGCGATGACGATGTTAATCTTTTCCTGATCGATCAAATGCACCCACCCTTTTCAAGTTGTAGGCATTAAAGCCTGCGTAATCAGAGTAATCCGTGTTTGCCTGCACCTTGTATTTCATTCCATTGTGAACGATGTAGTGCGCCGGCTCCAACGGAATCTCGACCAACGTAATAAACTCCCGGTCCTGTTCTGTGTAAGTTCCTCCGCTCTGATAGATCTTCCGATCCATCATGGGAATGACCGCACCGGAGATATCCCGCAAGGGTGGCGCCGATTCCGGCACCCATTCCCCACCGACATAACTTCCGGATTCCACATCAGAGAGCAGCTGGCAATCCACACTGTATTTCTTTATCAGACGCTCAAAGTTGTATAATTGTCTCATTACTGCACCTCATATGTTATTGAGCCGATCATATCCCCAGTATCCACCAATGGGTTACTGCTTCCCTTCCGAGATACTGTAAACGGATGGTTCGGCGGACTGTCAAGTGATGCCGCATAGTCCTTGATTTCAGCTGCCAGGATGAGCCCTACCATCTTTAGGAATGCATCTGTATCCATACCCCCATTTAGAACTGAGGGAAGGATATCTTCCGCATTATCAACCACACCATCCTTGCTTTGGTCGTACCCATTCCGTAAAAAGGCCCGTTCTGGTATCGTGATATATTTCGTGCTATCTTTCAGATGCAGGCCTTGGCTGTGCAGATATGCCCGCATTTTATCCGTCACCTCAATCTTACAGCCGTACTCATGGATTCCGGCCAGCCAGGCCTGTTCGCCGAATACACCAACGTTCACCCGCCGGCCATTCAGCTGTGCAGCCGCTTTTTCCATCTTCGGGATCAAGTTCTTTGTGTTTTTCCACTTAACTCCCATTAGCACCACCTCCTTTTACACGGAATAAACTTCACGTTCGGCTTTAAGTAAGCCTTCAGCAGCTGCCTCGCCAGGGACATCGTCTGCCTTTCCACAGAGTCCGTGGTAAAATTTTGGGACATCGGGCCTACGCTTTCACCCGTGACCCCGGTGTCCCGGCTGCATACCTCACTGAACTTCACTAAAAAAAGCCTGGCCGATGAGGGCAGGGCTTTGACGGATTCTATATCCGTGATATCAAATTCTAATGTGGTGTTATCCCGGAGCCATTCAAGGCCGCTTTCCACATACAGCTGTGAGGATGGCGGTACTGGAAGCTCCAGGCTTTCAAATTCCTCTGCCATCATAAGCCTTCATCCTTTCTTACGTTGTCGGAGCCGCCGGGTTTGCCTCGAGCTTATGCTTCAGCGCCACGATCGGGATGTTCTTATGATCCTTCTTGAGCGTCCAGTTAGCCGGCTTCTCCAGGTCTGCATTGGCCGCATACTTCTTGCCGCCCGCCAGAGTCGCCTCCGTATTCCAGGACAGGCCAAGCGGATGCATGACCAGAGCCCGGCGGTTGATCAGGATGTTCTCCGCCTTTCTCTTGTTCCTGTCAGTCTCAACACCAACCAGACCCTGCGGCATGCCGTCATTCCGGGCAAATACACCCTTGCCCAGGAAATAGGTCATATAAGTCTTTGTAGCAGGATCATACGGCATCCCGTCATCCACAACCACCTGATATCCCAGATAGTAGTCGATCTTGATCTGCAAAGTGGCATCATACTCGGTCTCAATGTTCTGCTGTTTCTGCAGCCGGGTATAGGTGGCACTGTGCATGAACACCATGCCAAGCTTATCATAGGCATCGCCCATCAGCTGTTTGGCATCCAGCGTATTGTCCACACCGATGATGCAATCACTCCCCTCCGATGCAGACACATCCAGCACATGGCCTTTCAGCGCACCCTTGGACGGGTCCAGGATACCCTTCAGGATCGCCATCATGACTGCCTGTTCCCTGGTGATCCACCAGTCCGCTGCCAGATCTGCGATCGCAGACATCGGATCAGATCCGCCAAATACCCTGGAAAGATCCGTGTCGCCCCATGCTTTCTGACGGATCAGAAGCGTGGCTTTCTCGTTGTCGGTGGAAATCTTATCAACACCGATCTCCTCCTCACCAAACACCTCATCCTCGCCGGTCAGCGGCTTGTAGTAAGGCATGATGATGGAATTTCCGCCTTTGGGTGTCCCATTGATAACCTGGGATACCGTCGGGTCTGCGGTTGTGATCCCACTGCGCACCAGCATGGATTTCTCTGTTGTTCTCGTGATGATGTACTCCGCAAATTTCGGGGGTACAATCTGCATATCAGCAATCGTTGTAATAGGCATAATTCACTTCTCTCCTTTTCTTTTACTTTCCGGCGCTGGTCTTTAATGTCTTTGCCAGCTCCGGGTTATTGATCTCCAGTTCCATCTGTTTTGTCAGGTTCCAGGAATCCTTGCTCCAGGGATTATCCTGACCGCTGCCGGCGTTGCCCTTGCCCGGGGTGCGCCCATTGGCCTTGTAGATCCCGTCGGTCGTATACTTCGCAACACGCTGGGCAAACTTCTGAAGGGCCTTAACCTTTACGTCAATGGCTGTCTCATCCTCTCCCAGGACAAACTCCACCAGGTCCAGGGTCTCCTCACTGCCGTCATCAAGTTCTGCTTTCTTCAGCGCCTTGATGGCATACATACGGTTCTCTTTCTCCTTGATCTCCTGTTCCTTCTGAGCCAGTTCCCGCTCCTTCTCCTGAAGCTCCAGCTGCTTTAATTCATCAGCCGACAGGTTCTTCTTGCGCTCCTTCTCCAGCTCGCCCTTGAGTTTCTTATTCTCATTGCCAAGCTTGTTGGTCGCGCGGTCAACCGCTGCCTGAACCATCTTCTCCAGTTTCTTCTCCGAATCCTCTGGATCTGTAGACGGATCATTTTTAGGCAGCCCTTCCTGTGGTGGATCCGTTTTGGTATCGTCCTCTGCGGTTTTCGCCATCTCATCATATTCTTCCTGTGTAATGGATCCTGATTCCAACAGTTCTTTTAATTTACTTAATTTCATTCCTCTGCTCCTTTCGAGTCCTTACCCCGACCCCACGTTCCGAGAGTGGCAACTGGTAAGTCCACATTGAGTTGATAGTTTCACCGCCCCACATTCCGGGAGTGACGGGCTGACAGTTTTGTGCCTTATCAGAGGGCATTAAAAAAAGACGCTTTCACGTCTCCTCATTCTCCTGTGTTTCTCCCTCCGCTATGGTTATGTTGGGAGAATAGTTGATGATTCTATTCTGCTTTTCCAGTGCCTTTGCAATCCGTTCCACGGCATCGACAATCCGGCGGAGTTCCTTTACTACTGTTCTGATATCATCCATGTTTGCTCCTTTTTGTTGCGATGTCGCAACAAAAAACCACCAGCCGTTCCCGGCTGATGGCATCACCCATCCACATAGCATGAATAAATCATTGCGATGTGTTCCATCACCATTGATTCATCCACACCTCTCTGTTCTGCTTCCGTTAAGGCGTCATACAGACCAAACACTTCCTGTCGGAATGCAAGGAATGATTCCCTGTCCTCCCACAACCTGAAGTCGTCCACTTTTTCGATAAGCGCATCCGCCCGGCTCTTCATCACCAATTCGCCCCCTTCACTTGCCTCAGAAGCTCACGCAGGGCTTCCGAATCCTGGTTATTCATTTTCAGATACCTGTCCACCTGTGCTTCCAGCCAGCTATACCGCCTGTCAAGGCTTTTCCCAAACAGGGAGACAGCGAAATCAAGGTCATTGTCCCGGAGCCCGGTTATCCGGTTAATCTTCCTGAGGGCTTCTACACCATGCCTGGGATATCCGCTAAAAGGGATTCTCTCATTGGTGCATATCTCACGGGCCAGCAGCTCCACTGAAGCCTCTTCCATTGCTCCATGCTTTATATAGGTGATGCGGTTCAGATAGCTCCCGGATCGTGCATGGAGATGCTCATGGATGATTGTTTTGTCCGATGCCGTGCTTTTTAACAGTATATCACAGTTCCATTCCTTCCGACCAGCAATTTTATCCCTGCGGCACGCTTCATCATCCACGGTGACCTTTCCGCTCCACTTACTCGGACGGGTGGTGTATTTCTCGGTGATATTCTTTGCGTTCACGCTAGCGGCCTGTAATTCCTCTTTCGTCCGCTTCTTCCTGCCCTGTGGTTCCTTATCCTGCAAATCAGCCTTTTTTAATCCGTAAGACAGATAACACCGGCAGTTAATATCCTCCCCTGCCACACCACTCTGCCCCGGAGCCATGGTCTTCGCCCCGCTTGGAAGGGTGAATTCTTCCTCGACCGGAATCATGATACCTTCCATCTTCCGATGGTCGTACCTCCTTGCTTTTCCCTTGGTCTTCCCCGCTGGCCGCACACGTTCGTCCTTCATCGTCTTCCAAGTCTTCGCCATCCACATCCCGCTCTCGCTGATCTTCAGCACCTCATCAGTCAGCAGCGCCGCATCATGGTTCCCGGCCTCCCGTACCCGGTGAGTCTCCGTCCTGGCAATCCGGATCGCCTTCTTATAGTCACCGTTAACGGACTTCTTGATCCGGTTCGCCATTGTGCTGTACCGGTCACCATTCATCAGGCCGACGCTGATATTCTGCTTGATATCATAAATGATTTCCTTCCGATGCTTCTCCAGACGATCATTGAGAGTCAGTTTTGACACAGGATTCTCGACTGCCCTGCGGATGATGTCAGGTGTGCAAGCTTTCAGTGTTCCCATTTCCACGCCGGCGGATGCCTTCTTAACGCAGTCAATCATCCCATTGTACGTGTACTCGTAGGTCTGGTCCACCATGCTGCGGATAAGCCGCTTGACATCCGGGGAAATGTCATTGATCTTCTGTTCCACTTCCTCCAGGAACCGGGCATAATAGCCGTGTTTTTGGAGGATGGCATATGTAAGCTGGTCGTCTTCCGCATACTGGGTATATGTATCCGCCAGGTAGTGTTGAAGTTCCTTCATTAACTCCTGGTAGGCCTTGCGGATTTCTGCCTCGGCTCCCTTCTCCCGGTGCTCCTCGATGCGGCGTACCTGAACCAGCAGCCGGTTCAGGTCATCATACTCATAATCAGCCATCCGCTATCTCCTCTTTTAGTAGAACTCCCTTCTGTTGTTCATTCTGTGGCAGCTTCTTCACTTCTTCGCCTTCATCTTCCAGATCTGGGATATCATCTTTTTCGGTCTCAATCAGCCTTAAAACTTGCTCCACGTCGTCGATCATGGACAATGCTCCAAACGCAATCTTCTTCGGAAGTCCTGCGGCGATCAATGCCTGTACAGCCTGCGCCTCACCAAGGAAGTCCACAGGGAAGTTATGATTGAATTTGACGTTGCATTGTAGTGGATCAAATGGGATCCCTTTTTTCGCAAAGCTGCTTGCCAAAAGCTCAAACATATAGGTAGCCGCGCTGACTCGTTTCGCATCAAATGTTCCAGCCTTGGTTTCCAGCCCGGTCATTTTGATTCTCAGTGCAATACCGGAGGAAGCTGCGAACTCCGGGTCATTCAGGTTGGGGGTTTTTGAAAACCGGTAAATATTGTCCTGCGCCCGATCCAGGTGACTGTTGACAAAATCTCCCTGGATGTTCTTAGTCAAGTAGTAGACATCATATGGGGATTCCGGATCATCCACGTCTACCCCGATCACGCCGGTGGCATTGGCCCTCGCCATGGTATCCTCGTTGATTCGGCAGTTCTTGAACACCATGTATGCATTGGCGAATCCCTCAATGTCGTTGCTGTTGTCGCTGTAATTCCCGTCATGGTCATCAATCAATGCCAGCTGCTTCTCTGCATCCCCAATCAACTCCCGGTTATTAGGAATCCCCTGGAGCGGGCAAAAATCAAACAAATGCGGCTTTGAATTTATAAAACTGAGTGCATCAAGCTGCCCCTCATAGAACTGCACTGTGCCGCTGTCATAAAATTCCACCTTCCATGTCTGCTGGTCGTTGAGGTCCAGGTACTGATAGTACCGCACCCCAAATTCCGGCTCCGTCATTTCTGTTTCCGACAGGATGATCGTCTCATACGGCGGCATTATCATCACGCGCTCATTACCTTTCGGGTCAATATAAAAGAGACGCCCCGCATAGCCGCATACCGCGGCAAACTTGGTCGCCTCCATATCGATGTCGAACATATTGTTGCGCTTGACAAAATCAGACAGTGCCTTGCTTGCTGCTTCCACAGCCTCCTCTCCACCAGTCTCTTCCTCCGCCTGATAGTCATCCCCATATGTATAATTCGCCGGCTTCCCCGCACAGAACCCGACTTTTATGTCGTTAATCTCACTGAAAAAGTCGTTGTTAACCCGGTTATTGATTGCATTCTCAGCCTGATGTTCACCGTCGTCCTTAAACCGTGGTTCCCGGGTAAAGATCGGCACCTTATCTGCCTCTGTACGATATCTCCCATACAACTGTTGCATGTGTTCTCGGCATCCCTGATGACGGCGTATGATCCGGTTCAGGAGTTCCGGCGTGATCCCGTCGTTCCGGATTGCTTGAATCTCTGCGGAGTAATCTGGATACTCCATGCTGGAAAGTCGTCCCATCCATCTATCCATATCTCCTGTCTCCCTTCCGGCGCTGATAATACGCCACAATATTCTTATCAAAAAATGGCCTACCGCCCTGCGGGATTGTTAATCCACACCGGACACAGACCTTTACATCGTTAACCTGTTTAAAATTATGTGTGCACATTTAGATGCGCCTCCTTAAATTTTCGCCTTTCAGATCCTCAACCTCATAATCGTCCAAGGCATACCAGATTGCAGACAGCGTATGTGGGTCAATGTTAAACTCATCCTCCACGATATTACCGTCCTTATCCTCTTTGAAGGTCAGCTCCTGCAGCTCCGATATCGTGTTGGGGCAGCTGTCCAGACAGATGATCTTCTTGAAACGCTTGACCTTCTTGGTATAGGCTGCCCTGGAACCTTTAAACTTCCGGCAGGACTGCATCCGGAACCCCTGCTTACGGAAATACCGGATGGTCTTAGGCTCCGCGCAGTCAGCCTTGATAAGCTCCTGCGTCTGCCTGAATTCATCGATATCCTTCTCGATCTCTGTATCATCCTTATCTCGGCTGTAATACTCCCAGATGATGTAGAGAATCTTCTCATCCTGGTCGATCACCAGCCGGAGCAAGGCGTTGTAAGATTCCACAAAACCAAAATCCATACCGTTCTTTTTAAGCGGATGGCGGATCCGTCTGATCTCCTCCATACCATTGCTGTACGGCATAACCTCGAACTGAGGGAACACCAGCTTACCGTTGACTCCAAAACGCCCTTTCCTGGCTACCCGATACAGATCCGGATCGCACTGCTGCAGCTCATCCAGCTGCGTAATGTAATCTTCCGGTACAAAGTAGTTATCGTCCACGGTGCTGTGGTGATAATAGGTGTTCCCAATCACTACAATCCGCTTCTGATACAGTTCCTCATCGTCCAGGATCTTGATCTTAACCTTGGCAGCGTCATTCTGGAAGAAATGCCTGTATACCCAGTTGCTCTTGCTTACCGGGTTCGTGGACAGGATAATGTGATTACTCATCGTTGGATGCCGTAAACGCCCAAGGATCTCTTTAAAGCCTGCATACTTAACCTCGGAACACTCCTCAATCCAGACAATACTGACGCCGTTCAAGGACTTTAGCTTTGTGGGCTTGTCCATGCCCTTGAAGATGATTCGGCTGCCATTGCTAAATCGCACCCGCATCGGCGACGTGGTGAACGTGATGTAATCCGTCACCTCCATGGCCTCAGCCACTTCCTGCAGTAAGTCAAAACAGGAATCCCGAATGGTATCGAATACCTCGCGGACCACCAAGGCCTTGCGCTTCTCCTCCAGGAGTTTCTTAATCAGTTTCACGGCCACGTGGTAACTTTTGGAGCTGCCATAGCCGCCGACGGTCAGGTAGATCTTATAATTCCAGTCATGGACGAAATCAAAGAAGTGGTCATTCAGGGCAAAGTGTACATTGCGCTCATCATCCATGACCGTCACTCGCTTTCGTAAATGTGATATGAATCGGCTTGTCCGTTTTATCCTCCACCTTCGCCCGCAGCGCATTGATACGTGCTTTCTGCTCCTCAGTTGCCAGATCCCAGTTCTTATGCAATAGTTCATCGTACTGCTTGATAAGCCCTTCCAACGTCTTCTGCGCCCTGGCCTGTGCCTGGAGGAAGTTCGCCTGCTTGTCCCAGGCCTGCTGTACCTCCCAGCGCTCCTCCGTAACCGTATCGCTATCCTTCTGCCCAATCTTAGTCTTAGTGCTATCCTTCTGATCCCGGACATACATGATTGACTGCGCCCGGATGATAGCAGCATAAGCGATCTGGATCTGATCCCACAGGATATCCAGTGGATCCGTGGGCATTTGTTCAATAATAGAAAAGGTCTCCTCCGGAAGGTACTTCCGAAAAAGGCCATGCTTCTCTGCATTATTATTTCGTTCAGGAGCCCCATGACCGACTGCGTTCTTATTACCAGGCTGGCCTCCTTTTTCTTTCGGAGTACTCCGTTCTTTTGATTGGAGTACTCCATTCAACCTCGCTTCCCATGCGTCCTTGCACTTCCATCCGCCCACTGTCTTTTCGGATATCCCAAGCATTTCAGCAATCCGCCGATTTTCAATATTTCCATCGTGCTCCTTGTAAATCTCAAAGGATTTTTCCCGGTTTGGGCTTCTTGGCTTTGGCAAGCCACTCACCTCCAATTCGTTTGTTTTGGGTATAGAAAAAGAGCCTTAGCTTCAATCCAAGGCTCTACGTCTTTAGCATTTTACTTTATTAATATTACAAACTTATCCAATAGTTTTTGCGCTTTTTCAGGCTCTATATCATGAAGACTTTTTCCCCATATATCTGCCAAACTTTTGCTAAAATCTTCTATTTCCTCAATATCTTCATAACCCTTTTCATGACGCAACAGGCAAATCATTACTTCTGCAAATGTACCTGATTCGATAGCACTGGCATCATAAATTGTATAATCAGCTCCATATGGTACCCCGGGATTAAGAATATTTCTTGCTATATTTTCTAAAACCATTCCGATATCCCCGTGTGCATTCCACCCTTTTCTCACAGTCATAAATTCCCTCCTACAATTTTCTTTTATCATACATCAAATTAAGACAAAAGAAAAGCACCCATCAACCGACAGGCGCTTTCTCGTGGGGATAAAATATTCATTTGGGAGGAGGTCATGGATTCAAGCCCTTTCACCTAAATCCATGATACCAGAATATCACGGAAGTACCCCCTCTGAGTGATCATCTTTTTAAAGAAAGTAAATAGAAAAAATATTTTCTACTACTATAAAAATCAGATCGACATTTTGGCACATCCAAATAGTCATATCCGATCCCATCGGTCACATTTTTTAATATCCACTGATAAATCTCCGGATCGGCCTCAATCGCCGTCTGCTCTATCAATTCAATATCCTTCTGCAGCATCGTATTCTGAATAGCCGTTCGCTCTACCGGATTCCCCGGAAGGTTCCCTTTTGGCATCCCATCATTTATCACTGCTCCGATCCCATAGCTCCAATTCAGTTTTTGCTTTTTCTCCTCATACTGCATACAGAAATATTTCAGCTCATTATACTTAGCACGGGAAATATTATAATCGCTCAGCTTCATATCCCGCTTTCTGATCCGCTCCATCGGCATCCCCTCCCCTCTTAACTAGCACCTTCCGCAGTTCCAGCACCGGACACAGTACCGTGTAGCAGTATGCCGGCATCCGGGACGACCAGGAGTCCGGCGGTGGACCATTTAGTATGTAATGCTGCTTCGCGGCCCTGGCCTGCGCTGCTTGAAGGACCGCAGCATGTTCTTCTTTTCTATCCAAATTGTCCTCCCTTGCTAGTGAAAATATCAGTTTACATTAACAGACGTGTTATCAATTACATTATTTAATCGCTCAATTTCATCCGATAAAAATTTAGCGCTTGCTGAACACAAATCCCTGATCGGTATACTTAAATGTGCCATTTCTTCAATATTATTTTTTAAGTCGTCAATTGTTTCGGCGGGTACATCATATGCACCAAGGAAAAAATTCTGCAATCGTGCTAAATTCTTATAACACTCTTGTAATCGTACAATTTTATCTTTCACTTCTTTTACAGTCATTGTATTTCCTTCCCTCCTTCTGAAAATGATAATTTAATGTTTCAAAATAAAATGTCACATCATCCTTGATATGTTGCACCAAACCAAATCTAACGCCAATTTGAAATGGTATGTTGTCTCTCATGAGCCTATGTGGTATCCCTGCCAAATACTTACGATATCCCTCCACATCAAGCGTTGATTTATAATGATTACAACTTCGACAGGATGGAAGCATATTTTGTATTTCATCTGTACCACCTATCCGCAGAGGGGTAACGTGGTCTACCTGCATGTCTTTGTATTCCAGAATGCCTCCACAATAGGCACAATGACCTTTACACTTTTCATATACCTGTTGTCGTTCCGCCCTAGTTAGTTTTCTCCTCATAGATCGCTCCTTAAATCCTAATTTTGCGGATTATACGGTTTCGGTAACGGCATCCAAGCGATAACACCTTTACTTGAAAGATTAGAAAATAGTTCATTTTCCCTTCTTCCATATTTCCAGATTCCATCGGGCCTGCAATAGCCTTCTTTTACGAATTCTCCGTTTGTAATTAGAACGCTCTCAGTTCCTGGCAGCCGCTCCTCCACTGGAATCCACTTATTAAGTTGTAAAAAATTAGTTGCCTGAGTATCAAGTGTCCGATTCAACACATTATTGTTATGCTCCAAATACATAATCTGATCTACCAGATCCTTTTTCCTGCTACTCATAAGCGTTGATCGCCTGTGTTCCTTTTCAATCTGTAACATAACTAATTTCACCCTCTTTTATAAAATGTCAATTTGTCTGCCTTTTAAGCCATTCCAAGGCATCTGCTACTTTATCCGCCCTATACGCTACAATGTCTAAGTCATCTCGATATAATGCTGCATCTACACATGCCAGAAAGCGCGCCAGTTCTTCGTCCGTCATTTTTCTAATTCGATCTCCATTTTTCATCTAATCCTCCTTCCGGAAATATCAATTAATTATGCTCCTGTCTTACAGAAGTACTCATATCTTGCCTGCACTGTTGGATGCTTTGCAGCTTCTGATACAGTCATATTATGATTCGCCGCAAACTGAAAAAGATATTTTCCATATGGGTTTAAAAGTTCCTGTTCCGTAGCTTCTGCTGCCTGGCTTCCCTCCTTAAAGTTCATTCCTTCCACCTCCACATTTCAATCTACCTGGCGGAAACATCTTATAAATGTGCTAAAAGGGATTTCCAACCATTCCATTGTTTCAGGATTATCAAGTTTTACATCTCCACCGATTATTCTATTATCTGACATATCTCTTTCCCACATTGTTCCGGCCATAATAGTCATGCTTCCTGATTCGTAAAAACCATCATCATCATTTTTTTCAACACTAAAGCTATCAACACACTGATATTTCATATTGCCTCCAAATCTTAATTCTGTGGAACAAATGGCTCCGGGTAATAATACGCCTGCCACGCAACAACAACTTCTCTCCACGCATCTTCATAAGGCCATTCAGGACTCCAAAACATTTTTTCCGTGCTTATGCTGCCATCTAAGTGCCGCATTGCAACCCAGTAGTCTCCTGTCTTTTCCGGCAGCCGCTCCGCCACCGGAATCCATCTGTTTTTCTGCCGCTCTCTCCCCAGTTCCTCCAGCAACTTCTCACATTGAGATCCTTGGAACTTGTTGATCCGGTTATACTCATTCAGGATTCCGCCTATGTACTTCCCCATCTCACACTCCGCACAGATCTTGTCCAGTGTCTCTTGGTCTGGTTCCTCCGCAGGGTGTCGGCACAGACTATCACAGATATGTTCCATCATCGGCTCCACCAGCTTGTCCATCTCATTTTTCTCCATCCTGACTTTCCTTTCTCGCTTTATCAACGTAATACCATACCGTTTTTTCATTCATCCCAAGTTCATCCGCAATCTTGACGTTGCTCCATCCTGCCTTATGCAACGCCAATATTTTCCCTACGTCTACCGATTTTCGTTTACGTTTAGCACCGGTAACCACACGCTTGGTGGCCTGTTTCTCGGTGCCGGTGGAAGCCCCTGCAACTGCTCCATCAGCGTTGGGGGGGGGGCACCGCAGCCTCGAAATCCGGGTTAACTCCTGCCGGCTCGTCCCGGAAGAACAGGCAGCCTTCCAGTAACTCACTGAGAGTAGTTGGTTTTGATTCTTCCCACTCTGATCCCTTCGGACCAGGAACCAGTACTTTCACACGCATCCCGGTATTCGCCAGCCGGAATGCTTCTGCTCTGTCTATCTGCTTTTCAAACATATTAATTCCCTCCTCCTTCATGGGCTGCCTGCAGCATTCTGTATGCATCCAACATCATTGTGTGCTTGGTATAGCAATACGACCGTTTCTTTTTATTTGCCATCTACAATCTTACGCTCCTTATCCCTCTGTCTCTGATCCATGATTACTAATAAGTCTGCCGCCATATTTCGTGCCAGCTGGCAGTCGTGTTTCTTCATCAGTTCTCTGGCTTCTTCGGTAATCTTTTCCCATCCAGCTTCATCAGACAGTAAAGGAAGATTATCCCGGTATTTCATCCAGAAACCGTTATATATGTCTGTAAATACATCTGATAATTCTTTATTTGTCATTAAACTTCTCCTCAGTAACCTATTTTCTGGTTACTGTAACCATTTTTTACCACTCTTGGTTACCGCTTAAACCCGCATAAAATAAGGCTTTGCAAGGTATAGTAACCAAAGTAACCATACTTTTTATGGTCTTACGCGCGAGAGATATTTTTTTTTGCACAAATGTGTAAAAACATTTTTCTCTATATAGGGATGCAATTTTGTTGGTTACTGTGGTTACCCTGCCAAAAATCACCCGCAAACCCGCATAAAACCTAGATTTTTGCGGTAACCGTGCTTTGGTTACCGTTCGTTGAATGGAAGCTCCATCTGACCCTCTTCATCGTCCATTTGAACAAAGCCGTCCTTGTCAGAGCCGTCATTCAACTTTAGAACGATGCACCGCACCTTTTTCCCCTGGACGCTTTTCAGCTTGTCCATTCGTCCCTGATCGGTCTCCAGCATCCCCTTCCGGTTCGCCCATGACAGGAACGATGCGCGTGAGAAGCCTCCGTCTTTACATATGGCCGCGAAGGCCGGGGAATAGAAAATAATATACCCATCTTTTACCATTCCCCACTTTTCCACGTTCTCATTATCTCTGTCAAACCGCGCCGGGTTCATGGCTGCTTTGTCCATCAGGAACTGATAGCAGCGTTCATTGTCCGAAAGCTCATCACGGTCCACCAGGACCTCCCTGGCCTCTTCCAGGCTTATATACTGCCGATCCTTAAACAGATAGTCTGTGGCAAGCTTGTCGGCTGTCAGTACGATGGAAAGGGACAGGCTCTGTTTCTGCATCTTGTCATCATCTGCCAGCTGACGGAGAATTCCCTGCTGGATCTCCCGGACCTTATCCCAGCCCAGATCCTTCAGAACATCTACAAAATCCCGGCCTGCATGTCCATAATTGCGTTTTACCAGCTCTGCAGTAGCTCCAGGATCGTCAAAAACCTTCCGGCCGCACTCAACCTCTAAGATTCGGTTAATGGCTCCACCCTGGGTCACATAGGAACTCAGAGGCCGCTCACCGTTGGTCAGAATGCAGTTCTTCCAGTGATTCTCCCGGTTCAGTCCCAGATCCTTGTTGGAACGGGTCTTACCCTTTCCGGAGCACAAGTCATAGACCAGCCCCTCGAAATTATCCTCGATCTTGCGATTCTTCTTGCTGGTGTCGTCCAGAATCAGCGGCAGATGGTTCAGCAGATCACAAATAGCCTCCAGGCCCACCTCCGTCCCCTTGTAGTCCTTGATGTATGCGTTCTCGTCCGGATTCGCCCAGACAGACGCCGCCACCATCAGATCCACGGTTTTGCCGCCTTCCGTCTCGCCCCAAAGATCCACAAAATACGGCAGACCGCCCAGGGGCTGCACCAGCACACTGGAAAAAGACGCCGCAAGCATGAACTTAATCTCTATCCGCCCGGTCCTGCGCAGCTGCGCCATGTGCTCATACCATGCCGTTCGGCTGCCTGCAGGAACCACGCTCTCCGCAATCTGGCGGAACCGCACGTCCCCGTCAAAGATGATTTCCGTATCATACGGCAGGAAACCACCGCGGATCCATCCCAGCTTTGACGTGGAGTATTGGACCGCTATATGGTCCTCATTTGCATTTTCCACATCCGCCAGATATCTCACCAGGTATTTGGCGTTTTCAGATGTCACCGCGATCCCACGGCCGGATAATGCTACAATCTTATTGGCGGAAGTCACCATGGTCTTTGGAACAATGATTTCTTCCCACCGCCCATTCCTCTTGTAGGCCAGCTTGATCTGCTCCTCGCCAGTCTCCAGGTTTTTCATACGCTCCACTGGCAGGATCGGATGATAGCAGGCCAGGATATCCGTATAACCGGTTGAAGGGTTGTTCAAATATATGCCGTTCTCGGACGCAATCCACTGCTTACACTGCATATTGTCATAAGGGCCGGAAAAGTTCGTCCACTGCTCCAAAGAGCAGGGCTGGCTCTTCCGTTCACGCTCCCGGCGCCGCATCTCACGCTCCACTCTTTTGTATGCCTTCACCAGTTCCTGAAACTTCTTTTTTACCCCCAGCTCACCTGCGCGGTCTTCCAAAGACAGCAGGAGCCGGGATTTATATAATTCGTCCTCCTGATCGAATACCTCTGTCAGAATGTCATCTGAGATGACGGTTTCCGCCGTTAGCTCATTAAGCGGCACCATGCTACCACCTCGCTTCCAATCCGTTTATTTTTGCCTGTATATAGAGCTGATATTGCAAGGCGTTATAGCAATCGCACCAAACGTCTGACAGAGGCTCGGATCGCTCCATATAGCCCCTATAAACACTGATAAGAATGTTATTGAGCCATTTCCGCGCTTCTTGCCTCTGCCGCTCCTTCTGATGCATTTCCCGTCGTTTCTGTGCCTGATAAACAGATAGGCGGCTAGAAAATGTCGGCTTCTGGTATTCTCCGCCAAGTGTCTGGAAAGCCGTCTTAAAATCCACATCATCCATCATCTGCACAAAGGAAAAAATATCCCCGTCTGCGCCACAGGCATGGCAGTGAAAGTTGTGTTCGTATACTTTTAAAGAGGCCTGTCTATCGCCTTGATGGAATGGGCATTGAATAAAGCCCGCTCGATTGGGCTGAAATCCATACCGTTCCACAATATCCCTCATATTATATGTAGCCTTAATCTCTTCCACTGTCATATTCATCACCACCCAATAGCTCAATGATCCGCCGCCCGGTATCCTTTTTATCGCAAAACAGGAACCGGCAGCCATACTTTCTCTGAAATGTACACAGGATCTTGTACAGCTTATCTCCGGTAACTGCTTTGGTTTCCAGGTTCTCCCATCGGCCAGTATCCGGATTTCTCACCCGTTTATGGCGTCTCGGATTATCCCACCAGATTACATCCTCCAGGCAGTTCACTCCCCCGCCATGTTCACATAGGATAATCATCTGGATTCCATGTTCGTTCGCCCGAAGTATCTCATCCCTGAACCGGTTATGTTCCTGGCAGACATTGCTGCACAGCTCATTCAGGCTCTGTTTCCGGTCTATAATCAAACGGGGATTATCATAGTTCATATAATCCCCGACATATAATTTTGAAACGAAGTGATCCACGCCTCGGCGGTCAAACTCCTTGATTATCTTTTGTATTGCCTTAGCCTTTTCTCTGCTGTCGATCTGTATGTTCAATCAATCACCCCTAGTTGAAGGGCAGGCCTTCGTCTTCCACCCCATCCGGGATGTTCATGAAGCCGTCGCCAATCGCGCTGGTTGGAACTGGCCTGGATGCCTGCTGGTATCCTCCGCCATTGTCACCGCCTGCCCCCTTGCTATCTGCAAACTCCTGGTCGTCCACGATGATATCCGTCGTGTAAACCTTCTGTCCTTCCTTATTGATATAGCTCCCAGTCTGGATCCGACCAGAGACCAGAACCCTCATACCCTGACGAAAATACTTCTCCGCAAATTCTCCTGCCCTGTCAAACGCCACGATATTGATAAAGTCCGCAGCCTGGTCGCTGTCCTGGCTCCTGCGTCCACGCCTGTCTACTGCGAGCGTATACCTCGCGATTGTAATGGATCGCTCTCCCTGGGAATACCTTATCTCCGGATCTCTGGTAAGCCTCCCCATTAGGATTGCCCTATTCATGCCGGTTCCTCCTTATCATAAAGTTTCAGTTTATTCATGCAGTCCTTATACTGCTCTGCCGACATCTCTGCGATATCCTTGATCTGATACATTTTCAGGATTTTCTCCATTTTCAGACCACGGGCGCTGTATTTTTCCACCTGCCCCTTGATGGATTCTATTTCTTCCTGCGTGATCCTCTTCGCCAGTGCGGCGACGGGCGTTTCGGAATCCATAGGTTCCGCACCTTTTTTCGCTGGCTGTTTCTCCTGTCTCTTCCCGCTGCCACCCTGCTTTGGTGGGAGCGTATGCCCCTCCGCATCAGGGTCAACCATCTCCTCGGTCGGGATGCAGAATATCTGGAAGCAGGCATATTTGAAGGCGATTGACATGGCCTTGTTTGTCGCCTTATCCCCGCTGTCCATGCCTTCGCCTATCGTGATGACTTCCACATGGGAGCCGTCCTCCGCAAAAAACGTATATTTAATCTTACAGATGGAATAGATCAGCATCCCACCTTTGGCCGTGCTCCGTTCCTCCCTGGACTGCTCCAGCACCTCCGGGACGACAAACAGCTTATTCTTAATGAATGCAGGGGCTAGTGCGTTCATTACGTCATCCACTCCGCGGTAGTTGAAGCCCTGCTGGCTCCGTTTTTCCTTCCCGATCGCCCCGATCTCGCTCATGACGCTGTTAATGGTGCCATAAATTTTTGCTGTCTCTGTCATCAGGCATCCTCCCCTCCATCGACTTTAATAATCGTGTCATCGGCTGCATACTTAATCATGGAAGAAGCCAGCTCCTTCACCGACAGGTCCGCATTTGCCTCACACAAGAACCGCTCCAAGATATCCGCGGAATCTGAGTCGATTTTAATAACCCCGTCTCCTCTGGCATTGCGGTTAATTTTCACTTCTTTTCTCCGGTTGACAGTAATAATGTTCGGCATCAGGCATCCTTCCTTTCGTAATACAGCCCCAGGCTGATCATTGCCATCTCCAGTTCCCGCAGCTCCTCATCCGTCCCCACGACTGTATAGACTGCCGTATGGGAATCCGGCAGCGTGAGCTCCGATGCTCGCGCCTCGTCCACGGTTGTCACCTGTTTTATGGCCGCTGCTTCCGCTTCCTTCCGGATACGTTTCTCATCCTCGACTCTCTGGCGCTCCTCATGGCGGACGCGCTCAATTTCAGCCTGGTGCCGACGCTCCTCTTCCTTCTGTCGGCGTTCTTCCTCACGTTTTTGCATCTCTGCCCGCTGTGCCTCGTACTGGTTTATATAAGCCAGGGCATCCGCCAAATTCAGTGTTGTCTGGAACTTGCGCAGGGCGTTCGGTACTGCATCAGACTGCATTGCCTCGATTGCCGTTTTCCCCGCCCGGGCGGAGGCAATAGCGGCCTGCATTTCATTCCGGATGGCCTTGGCGCTTGTGGATGCGTTCCCCCACTTCTCATTCCGCACCCGGTAAAGCGGAAGGAACTCAGCCAGGTCCCCAATCTCTTCTTGATAGATGGCCTGGATTTCAGCCTCCCGCTCCTTCAGGCGCTTCTGTTCAAATGCCTCAACCTGGCTGTTTATGTAATTGATAGGTTTGTCCACCAATGCCAGCAGTTCCTTCACCTGTTCATCAAAGGCATTATACGGGGCCATCCACTGCTTCTTTACCTCCTTGCGGCGGTCATCAATATCCTTTTTGGTTTTACGAAGCTCCGCAACCTTTTTCTTGCCTGCCGCCTTACTGTCCTCCGTAAAAACGATCCCCTCATACTGACTCATTTCTTCGGCCAGCTGCTCCTTTACCTGTTCAAAATTGGCACTAATAGTGCTGGCTGGCGCCATCACCTCAAACATTATCTCGCTCATCATATCCTCCTTCATCCCGCTCCCGGGCATGTTCTTTTCTTATTTGGCTCTGCCGCCGGCATTCCCGGCAGACATCATCATCCGTACATCCGCAGGCATCGCACTGGTATAAATCCCTCATTCCTCCAGCACCACCTCTGCTTCCAAAATATCCATCTCTATCAAAAGGTTGCAAAGAAGTTCCCGTTTTCTGATGTCTGTTCCGGACTCTTTTGCTTTCCTGGCGATCCGTTCTTTTTCCAGGATCCACATCCTTCGGTATTGTTCATTCATCCGCAACCACCTCCACCATTTCATCCTGCCGGAATGAATAATCATTCTGCCATCCGGTACTGTCACCCACAAGCATTACCATCTTTTCAAAATGGTGTACTTCATGGATTTTAAGTTTTACCCAGTTATCTGGCGTACCGGATTCGAACCGAATGGTCTGGCCTGGACGCAGCTCTGTAACACGTACCTTATCCATCTTGACAAATCCTCCTTTTTCCTTCATACTGAAGGTGATAAGTAATTAATAGTTACATTGATTCCCTGGCTGTTCCCGCAGCTGGGGTTTCATTTTTATATACCATCAGCCCAACCGCCTCCTTTCATGTCCGTAATAGTCCTATAATAACAACCACACAGACGCAGATCACGGCCGCTTCCGCCAACATCCACCATGTCTTTTCTTCGGCTTCCCGTCTGGCTTCCCAATATTCCGCTGACTTGTCCCAATAACGCCGGTACCAGTACTGCCACTTATCCATGGGCTTGTCCTCCCTTCCCGCCCTCAGGCGGTTTCCTCTCTGGTATTCTTCTTTTTTGAAACTGACAGTAATCTGATTTCCGTATTGGTTCGATCACCAATGATTGCGGCGAGAGTTTTAAAAACTCTCTCTACATCTAACTGCCCTACCGTTATAACGCTGTCTTTCATTTTTACCACCTCTCTCTGGTAAAGTGTATGTACTACTGGTTGTACTTGTTTCCGCCTTTTTAGGTGCATAGCCTTTATATGACTACCTTTAACAGATATCATGTTCCTTGCTTCATCTTGTTTTATCTTGCCACCTATGGTAGAATTTAGGCAAAAGGTGGTGAAATTAGTTGTGAACATAAAAAATTTTTTTAAAGATTATAGTAATATTTGTTCATTTGGAATAGGGTTAATTCCAGCCGTTTTACTCTATATTTTTCCTTCAACAACAGCGGTACCATTTTTTGTATTCATAATATTACTTTTTTTATTTCTACTTAGCCTATGGTTATGTATGAAATTATTTTTAGATTTAAAAGAGCTAAAAATTACCAATAACCATCAAATATCATCACCTACTCTGCCCATAATAGAATGTCATCATAATGTCTGTATTTGTAGGCCAAACAATTTAATAGCTAACAATTCATTAGTAACCTTTTATGAAAAAATACGAGGCTATGAACAACAAATTGGGTACGGATATGTTGAAAACATAAACAGCGCTGGATTAGCACAAATAAGAGTATGTTCCACCTCCGAATACATACCAGATTTAATAGCTCACATAAATGATAATATGGAAACAATCATTCTTCGCCCAACTATTACCCTTGATACTATAAACAGTATCCAATTGTAAAATAAAGGAGTTAATTATATGTCAAAAAATATTTATGTTGTGTATATTCATGATGACTACAAACTATCTCTTAATGTTGGAAAAAACGATGGTATAAACTTGAATAATCGTTTTTTGATTTATACTCTTTCTGATCATGAGATTATCGATCCAGCAACAAAAGAATCCCTCGGTTACTTAGAATTGGTAAAAGGTACTGGAAAGGTAATACATGTACAAGATAATATGTGTACCATTGAATCTGATAAATATGAAAACTCGCTTCCCAGAAAAATCATACGTAAAAACTCACCATCCTTTATAATTAATCCATTGCTTGAGGGACCTGTTGAAGAAACTATTATAGAAAAAGAACATATTCCTTTTGACAACCCCGAAGTGGGTGATCTTGCCAAATTATTTTAATCAAAGACATAAAATTTTAGGATCCAAACTATAAAAATAACTAAAGTTATAGCCCAACCCATAATTCCACTTATCACATACTGGTATATCCTCTCACTGTACCAGTATTTTTCTTTTAGCCTCTGGGTTATCTTTTTTATTATTTTCACCTCTCTCATCTCCCGTTTACTCTTTCCTACGTTTTGTAGATTCCTCATTAAAAAAAATAATTTCAACACTCTCTCCCAATGCCTTTGCAATAATTTTGGCATTACCTACGGATACGTTATCTGGATTTTCTTCCCATGAAGCATATGTATTTCTATGAACTCCGCATTTTATAGCCATATCTTCTTGAGATAATTCTTTTGCCAATCTCCATTGTCTCATTGTTAATCCCACTATTTATCACCTCCTACATTTTGTGGATTAGTCATAGTATAGACTACGTTTTGTAGATTGTCAACTGTTTTTTCTACATTTTGCATATTTCATTTGACATCATCCTACAAAACGTATATAATTTCATTAAAGGATGGTGAAATATATGAGTATCGGTGATAATATAAAAAAATGGAGAGAAATTAGGAATCTAAAACAATCTGATTTAGCAGAACTCATAGGAGTAAGTGACAAAACAGTCTCTTCATGGGAAATCAACCGGACAGAACCCAAAATGGGAATGGTTGAAAAAATAAGTGCCGCCCTTAACTGTAAAAAAACAGATATTATCGGTATTGACGAACAAACGGATTGCGATGACGAAACCCTCCAGATCGCCCATGAGTTTTTTGAAAAGCCTGATCTTCTTAGAATATTTAAAATTTTAAAAAATAGTCCAGAAAAAAAATTACAAGATATAGTATATTACTTAACTGACGAGACACCTATAATAATTGAGTATATGGAGCCACACAAGGATGAACGTGCCAAAAGGCTTATAAATTATTATACTCATCTAAATGAAGTCGGCCAAAAAAAAGCTCTTGATAATATAGAAGATCTTGCGAAGATATATCCTGAGAAAGAACCAGATCAATATGACTTTACGATATCAGAATCTCCTATGGTTGCCGAAACACCTGCACCATATTTGACAGCAGCCCATAACGATCACCTCGACGAAGATGGAGAGATGGAAAAAATACAGTCTGATCTATCTAAATTAAAACGTCCACAGAAATAATTGGAGATGATTATATGAGTAAATATGAATCATTATTGGAAGAGGCTGTGCAAAATGGTATCTATGTATTGGAGAACATTGATTTTGAATCAAAATCTAAAGGTCTCATCAATGGTGATGTGATTGGCCTTAGCGCTAATTTAAAAACCGAAGCCGAACGAGCTTGCACGCTTGCTGAAGAATTAGGACATCATAAATTAAACTGCGGTAATATTCTTAATCAAAAAGATGACACTAATCGCAAACAGGAAAAGAAAGCTCGTCTTTGGGCTTATAAAAAAATGATAACACTTGATAAATTAATTGATGCTTGTTTGAATGGTTGTCAAAACCGTTATGAAATTGCTGAATATTTGGATGTTACAGAAGAATTCCTCCAGGATGCCATAGATTCTTATCGATCTAAATTCGGAAAAACATGTTACAAAGGAAACTATTTAATTACGTTTGAACCGGCACTAGCTGTTCATAAGTTAGTGTGGCTTCAAGCAGAATGAAAAACCGCCCGGTATTGGCGTACCGAACGGCTTTTACATAGATTTCTCTTGCCGGATGTTCCGGAAGATATACTCTATCTCATCAATAGAATTATATCATTTCCGATACGCCCTGGCAAGGGGCGTATTTTTTGTACTTATTTTTCGTACAATGATTAAAGGAGATGATAGAATGAAAAAAAGAATTGAATCAATTATGAGGGTTGCTTCCTACAGGCGTGTATCCTCCGACGAACAAGCGAAACATGGAGATTCTTTGCGCGATCAAGAGGAACGTACCCTTGAATACATAAATAACCATGATAACATGGTTCTCGCAGGCATCTTCACCGATGACGGAATTTCAGGGCAAAAGTTAGAGCGAGATGATTTTCAACGTCTAATGGATGCTGTCAAATCAGACGAAATTGATCTAATTATATTTACCAAATTAGACCGTTGGTTTCGTAGTTTACGACATTACTTAAATACCCAAGCTATCTTGGAAGAGCATAACGTATGTTGGACCGCCATAGATCAGCCATATTTCGACACCAGCACCCCACATGGCAGAGCTTTTGTCGCTCAATCAATGATGTGGGCAGAACTGGAAGCTCAAAATGATGGTATTCGTATAGTTGACGTTTTTAAAAATAAAGTAAAGTATGGTGAGGTGATCTCAGGAAAAGTTCCGCGCGGATATCGGATCGAAAACAAACATCTTATTCTTTCAGAAGAAGCACCAGCCATCTACGATAGTATCTTGTATTTTTTAAAAACACAATCTTTAAACGGCACAATTAAATATATGAGAAGTCAGCATGGCATAACGATGACACTTGCTAATTTTAAAGATAGCATTTTGCGTAATACCAAATATACTGGAAAGTTTCGTGATAATGATTCTTTCTGTCCACGTTTAATATCAGATGAAGAATGGAATGAAATTCAGAAAATTTTGGATTCCAACTTAAACATAAAATCAAGTCAACGGTATCCGTATATTTTTTCTGGACTTTTAGTTTGTGACGAATGTGGTTATAAACTTACAGGCTGTAAAATTAACGTATATACCAAACGAAAAAGCGGCAAGGAATATCGTTACCAATATCCTGGTTATGAATGCAAGCGCTTTCAAGCTTACAAGGAATGCTGTAACGGTGGAGAAATACGAGAGCAAAAAATTGAGGATTATTTATTGACGCACATTAGGGAAGAACTTCAATCCTATATTGCAGAATACAGCAATCAAAACAAAAATAGAATAGACAATCGTGCAAGAAAGAACGCTATTCGCAAAAAACTGGATCGTTTAAAAGAACTATATGTAGACGAACTTATCTCACTCGATGAATATAAAGTTGATCGTGCTAAATATTTAGAGGAATTAGAAAGCCTTCCGGATATCATTGAATCACCAGTTGATTTCACAAAGATTACCGAATTGCTGAACAGTGATTTTGAAACTGTCTATGCAACATTTGACAATGAAGAAAAGCGACGTTTCTGGCGTACTATAATTAAGGAGATCCGAATTACCAAAAGTACTAATCGTCAGCGTACTTTTAAGATATTTTTTTGATTTTGTTTTACCTCTAACCAAATTATCATACCGGAAACTGGCCGGGAAAGACGGTAGCCTCCGCTAGAGGTACCTTTGAATACGAGGCTCAAAGCTTTCTTCTGGTAGACCTGCCGGGTACTTATTCGTTATCAGCTCATTCGGAAGAAGAAGAAATCACCAGAGATTATCTAAGTTCAGGAGATGCGGACATGACGATTGTGGTCTGTGACGCCACTTGTCTGGAACGCGGACTTCATCTTTTAAAGCAGATTATCTCGCTGGATGAATTAAAAGATACCGGAAAACCGGTCATTCTGTGCATTAATCTGTGTGACGAAGCGGGTAAAAAGGGAATTGAAATCGATTTTGACCTGTTAAGAGACGTAATTCAGATCCCGGTCGTTTCCTGCTGCGCCAGATGTCAAAATTCATTGACAGCGCTGAAAAAAGCAGTTGCGGACGCCGTAACACAGACATTTCACTATGAATGCCTGGATTTTTCGCCCAAACGTCTGGCTGAAGAAGTGGTTGAATATACAAAAGCCGATTACCGCCGCAGAGAAGAGTTTTTAGACCGGATTGTGACAGGAAAAATAAGCGGGCTGCTTCTGATGATTGCTTTGCTTTTAGGCGTATTCTGGCTGACCATGACCGGGGCCAATTATCCGGGCGAACTGCTGTGGAAAGGACTGTTTTTTATAGAAGCAAGTCTGGCCCAATGGATGATCTCCATTCATGCACCGTCCTGGCTGATCGGAGTGCTTGTATATGGCGTTTACAGAGTTCTGGCATGGGTTGTAGCGGTTATGCTGCCTCCGATGGCGATCTTCTTCCCGCTGTTCACTTTATTGGAGGATCTGGGCTATCTTCCGCGTGTGGCATTTAACATGGATCATGCATTTCAAAAATGCAAGGCCTGCGGCAAGCAATGTCTGACTATGGCTATGGGGCTGGGCTGCAATGCGGCCGGTGTTGTGGGCTGCCGGATTATCGATTCGCCCAGGGAGCGTTTAATCGCAATTCTGACCAATGCCATGGTTCCGTGCAACGGCAGATTTCCGACGCTGTTTACGCTGATTACGCTTTTCTTTATTGCAGGCATTCATGACTCAGTCCTGGCTTCTCTCGGCTCCGCGGCTATTTTAACCTTGGCCATCGTAGGCGGAGTTATGGCGACGCTTGGCTGCTCCTGGCTTCTGTCACATACTTTGTTAAAAGGGGTTCCCTCTTCTTTCACATTGGAACTGCCGCCTTACCGAAGACCTCAGGTCGGAAAAGTTATAGTCCGCTCCATTTTTGACAGGACATTATTTGTCCTTGGCAGGGCGATTGCAGTGGCTGCTCCTGCCGGGCTTGTTATATGGGTTCTTGCCAATACCTATGTGGACGGCCAAAGCATTTTGCTCATTTTAACCGGATTTTTCGATCCTTTGGCAAAACTGATGGGCTTAGACGGCGTCATTCTGGTCGCTTTTATTCTGGGCTTCCCTGCAAATGAAATCGTTCTTCCGATTATCCTCATGGCCTATCTGCAAACCGGAACTCTGGTGGAAATGACGGACATCGCCGCTTTAAAAGACCTGCTGGTCAGCCATGGCTGGACTTGGGTTACTGCAGTCTGTATGCTCATATTCTGTCTGTTCCATTGGCCTTGTTCCACAACCTGCCTGACAATCCACAAGGAGACCGGTTCCTGGAAGTGGACCGCAGTGGCCGTATTGCTGCCCACCCTTTTAGGATTCTGTCTATGTGTGATCGTGTCTTCGGTTGCCCGGCTTCTGATCTAGGTGTATAATACCTACTGAATATAAATTGATGATGCGGAGGCTCTGATATCTATGATCAGTCAGGTTACAAAATTAAAATGTATGAATTTTGTGGAGCAGGTTCTCCATGTCCCGGGCAACTATTCAGGCGGTATTTTAGAGATGGCAATTGTTTTCGACAGCGCTTTGGACCGGAATACGTCAGCCACATTGACCGGAGATTTAATAAAGGCGTTAAAAGCTCACAGCCCTGTCTTTCGGAATGTGCTGCTGAATACAATCATATGGAAAAATGGAAAAGAAATGGTTAAATCAGTGACTCCAATGCCGATTCTGCAGATGGGACGCTTCTTTGATGATTGGGAAACTATTACGGAAGTCAAACCGGTTGATGAACTGGCCCGGCAGCTCCAACTATTTTATGCACGTTCAAAACTGATCTTTTTGTTGACAAACGGAGATTTTTTTATCGAACATGTGGATAACATCGCTTCTTATATGAAACCATTCTTGGAAAAGAAGCTGGTTATACTCACCACTGATAAAGAAGATACGGCATTAAAACTGACGCGGCGGACCTTATTAATTCCGCCGGAAATGATAGGATAATGCTTCAGCCGGATTTACGTCCCGCTTTGCTTGAAATTTGACAGAAATGGCGGCCGTTTTGGTTGTTCCGCTCCGATTTGGATAAACGCTCAGATTCATACAGCTAATTTATTCAAAAAGGACGTACAGAACAGAAACGGCCGCCATTTGCTGTTGGATTCGTTCTATGCCTTTTCCCATTCTGCAATCACAGTCTGCCCTGCTGCTGCATCCATACCGGTCAGATATTTGGGGGACTCATGGCCTTTCAGATCGGTGATAACAAAAACCACCAGATCGGAATAACCTTTCTCTTCGATTATTTTCCTGTCGAACTTTAGTAAAATATCTCCGCACTTCACTTTAGCCCCCGCTTTCGTGCAAAGCACAAATCCCTCGCCGTTTAACGCAACCGTATCCAAACCGGCATGAATTAAAACTTCGATTCCATTTGACAGCGTCATTCCTATGACATGTTTGGAATCGTCCATAACAACGCTGATCACTCCGTCCGCAGGCGCCACAACCTGCCCCTCTGTCGGATAAATCGCAACTCCATCTCCCAACCGTTTGGTGGAAAATACCGGATCAGGCACTTGATCCATGGGAATAACCGTTCCGGAAACAAAAGCTTTTAAATGGTTTGGCTGGTTCTTTTTCTTCATAAATGCGAACATTGGTTTCTTCTCCTTTTCGTAGGACCGTTCTATGGTTTCAGTCAAGAATAATGCTGTATTCCTGTTTTAACTGTTCATACTGAATCCTGCAGTTGGCCGGACTGGTGGACGGCAGCATGACAGATGGGATTCCAGTTTTCGGGTAACAGTATTTCTTATATAAAGCGGTCGCTTTGCTGCCTGTTGTAAAGATTTTCCGTATGCTGGCCTGTTTTAAAATGATGTCCATATCATTGGCAACCGGATTCTTAATGCTGGCATCATCGGCTCCCTGAATCTCACAGCTGGCGAG
The DNA here is from genome assembly GCF_002899675.1 of Clostridium sp. chh4-2. GTDB lineage: Bacteria > Bacillota > Clostridia > Lachnospirales > Lachnospiraceae > CHH4-2. The sequence continues at coordinate 39,578 of NZ_PKUU01000007.1, forward strand.
AACATCCCATAAAGCGATATGGTGCTTTTTTACCATAATTATCTTTTCTTCTATTGATATTGGCATTTGCTCGTTCAAAACATCTGAAAGAACTTTCCAGAACCGGTTTCTGGGATGGCCATAGTAAAATCCCTGTTCTCTCGATTTTGGAGAAGGGATGGTTCCCAATATTAAAATTTCTGAATCGGAATCATAGATTGGATCAAATTGATGTTGTACAACTTCTGACATATTAACCTCTATTCTGCTGGCGGTTGATGCCGCCATCGTATTTGAACCTTTTTATATCTTCTGTCTTCTCTATCATACCGCAAAATCTTCTTTTTTACATCATTTGGCTGAATTAAAATTATATAATTGAAAAAAGCAGCCTCAGGTTCAACCAAACCCTTAGCTGCCTTTCCTTATGTAAGCCGCTGACGGCTTTTTTTAATTACTGAGCTGCGCTTGTGCTTTCAGCTTCTTCTGCATTAGCTTCTACAGATTCAGAATCTGCTTCTTCTGTTTCAACAGATTCTGCTTCTTCTAAAGATGCTGCTTCTTCTGTTGATTCTTCTACGCTGGATTCTTCTGCGCTTGTTTCGCCTTCTGCAGATGTTTCATCAGCAACAGTTGTTTCTTCTGTTGTTGTTTCCTCAGCTGTTGTTTCAACAGTTGTCTCTACTGTTGTTTCTGCATTTGTGGATTCTGCTTTCTCACCGCCGCAAGCTGTTACGGATACAGCTAACATAGCTGCTAAAGCTACTGCGCACATACCTTTTTTAAATGTTTTTTTCATAATTAATTCTCCCTTTTGCCGCCTTATTATCGTTTCTTCAGCGACGTAATGAATTATAACAAATTGTGCTGAGAATGCAATCACATTCATAAAATAGTAAGATTTTTTCTTTTTTTCTTAATTCTTTTAATTATGTTTTCATACATTTCGAGCTTTTGTTCCAGTATATTACATTTATTTTAAGATAAAAACTGTCTGATCGGTTCTCAGTTTATTCTGATTATTAGCGGACACGCCTCTGTTTTACCCGTTTTTTCATCCAACTGGCCATATACATCATAAGTCCAATTAAAATCAACAGTAAGCCGATGGCAACCGTAATTATCACAGTACTTTTTATCCATAGCTTCCATCCCGGTCGTTTTTGAGGAGCCGGGATTTCTATTGTGCTGGGTTCTGTCTGCATCACGATATCTTCAAATACTTCGTCAGGTTCTTCTACCGGGCGGTAGACGGCTTTCCACTGAATACCACCTGGTTTAGTCAGAACGGTTTTGCCGCCATACCTCACCCGGTAATCGCATAGACGTTTTTCGCCGTATGCAGTCGCATCCCGGCACCATTGCCCCATATCATCCTGATAAGGCTGTCCATCCCAATCAATATTGGTTATACGATAGTCACTTTCAGGCAGACCTGCCATAGCCAGCAGGGTTCCTTCATATCCCTCTAATTTGGGCCGTTCTTCATCCGGTGTAATCAGATATTCTCCAAGCTGATATGCATCTGAGTTGTAATCATGGTAGGTAACCGGAAATTCCAAACCGGTCTCCCATCGATCTTCCAAACACACAGTCTCTAACAACGGAAATGTGGATACCATCCTCTCTCCAGTATACTCATTATAAATAGAAATTTCTGTGGTCTGGGGAATCGAATCAATATACTCCATCCGGTCATATATTACCTCATCTTCCACCATTTGCTCCGACTTTTCATCCGGCAGCTCCACCGTCTGCCAGGAATCCAGCTGATACACAATTCCATTCTCATCCACATACTCCTGTTGAGGCGGCTCAAATATCCGGCCTGCCGAATCAAATATCTCAGAGGTTTTCGTTATTTCTTCAGCCCTCGGCCCCTGAGCAAATGTTTCAGCAGAAAAACAGCAAATATAGAAAAGAACAGGTGCTATCACATATAATATCCGTTTCATCTTCTCCTCCGTTTTCTTCTGTTTAAATGTAATATCATTATCAGTGACGAAATTATTATTAATAATCTGGCCGCAATCCCTGCTGCCTCATCTCCAAGCTTAGGCAGATACAAAAATGGTTCTGTAAGCCAATTACCAAAACGCTGCCTGCCGGAAGGTGAATATTCAACTGTTATTAAACCGATTTTCCTTGTTTCCGGCACTTCCGGTTTTTGAGGACTGGGTGAATGCTCATTTTTACCGGAATGAATCCTAAAATTCTGATATTGAAATTTTTGAATTTCAAAATCATCAGTTATGTAAATATCTGCCGGAGCTGCCTTTTTATAGCCGGACGGGGCTTCCAATTCTGTTATCCGGTAATGTCCTGGTGGGAGACCATAAAGCATATGGCTTTCTTCCGTTGTGATCCATTCATCAAGAATGGTTCCATCGGCTGCGGATAACTGTAATTTAGCCCCTACTAATAACTGATCCGTTGTACCGATTACTTTGTCGATTGCTGTTTTTGTCGGTTCATCGTACATGGTCAGATAGGGAATTTCCGTCATATTTTCTTTAATGGTAAATTCAATGGATTCTGCCAAAGAGTAGCCTTCGCCCGGTGTCCGTATCTCTATGAGTAAATAGGTACCGGCGCTGATTCCGTTGATATAATGCGGCTGTTCCGTACTGATCCAATGGTCCACGATGTTCTTCGTATATTTACCAACAACCAGAAGCTCAGCTCCCGGAAGCTCTTCCTTGGTAGTCAAATTCTTTTTGCTGATCTTGACTTGATTTTGATTATCGGTGGCTTGGCACTGGTAATAGATCATTGGCGTAACCTCGTCCTCATACTGGAACTGGAACTCATGCACCTGTGGGTTCAGCATATAATCCATTGGCGCATCCACTTCTTGTATTTCATAGGTAAACGGATCAAATTTTCCCTGATCGTTTAACCGGCCGATTGGAACCGCATTGGAAGCAGTGGCTCTTCCGGTTTCGTCGGTGATTAATGTGTCCACAAGCTCCCCGGTATCCTGATTGGTTAAGGTGAATCTGGCTCCTGCAAGATATTCATCCGGGTGATCGGCATCTGATTTTTCAACTACCAAAATCCCTTCCGGAATTTCATCAACCATCTCCGTATACTGGATTTCTCCGGTGTCTAACACGGTAAATGGCATGTTAACCGATTGCAGGAATCCGTAGGGGGTTGTGGTTTCGATCAGAACATAGTCTCCTGCAGGGAGATATTCAATCCGGTGGGGTTTTAAATCACCAGGCTCAAAGCCATTCGGAATGAATCCGGTTTCCTGGTCTTCTTCGGTATAGCTTCCGTCACGGCCTGAGATCCAGGCATCGGAAGGTGATGCTTCCATGATTCCGTATTCATCGACTGGATGAATTTCCAGTCTGGCTCCATCCACTTCTTTTCCTCCGGTGATCTGGACCTTACCAAAATCCATGGTCAGAGGTTTATCCTCCATCATGTATTCCTGGGTTGTTTCCATATGGCCGGTATCTTCCACGGTAATGAGCATAGGATCAGCGGTTGCATATCCTTCCGGGGTGGATTCTTCTAATAAGACATAGAACCCAACCGGGAGATATTCAAACCGTGTACTGCCGGTTTCTGTTATGTAATATCGGGCCTGGCAGATATCTTCACTCATATCTGTGTAATGAATTTCGTAGTCGTATACCGTTCTGGTCACCCCGTATTCATCCGTTACCGTTCTGCCGGTTTCTGACACGGATTTGCCATCACTGGTTTCCCAAGTGGCAACCAGGCCGGTTTCTTCCCACAAAGGAATTTGGCGGCCAGGGTTCATTTTTGTTGTCTTTATCATGGGCTGACCTGCTTCATCCAGCTGTGCACGGTAAAGAGAAAGGGTGGCTTTATGCTCTTCATCCAGCGGCTCGCCGGTTTTGGAATCCACTTTTTTAATCTCAAGAGCGGTGTAGTCGTCTTCCATGACGAAGGTCTGTACGTCTCCGGTTTCCTTTACCTGTATCTCTACAGGAGAACTTTGTACATAGCCCCATTCATAAGGAACCTTCGTTTCTTCCAGTATGTAATTGCCTACCGGGATGTGGTCGATCCAGTGCGGCTGTGTCGTGGCAGCCATTTCATCCGGACGTGCCCAGCGCAGATTTCCGTTATCATCGTATTGATAACCGGAAATCCACTTGGCATAAGCGGACCCCTTTACCAGATGATATCCTTCCTCACTGTCATCCTCGATTCGTTCTGCACAGTATAAGGTCAGCTCCGCATCCTGGATCTCTGCTTTTGTATCAATGTCCAGCTTTGCGATATTGACTTTGGTAAATTTGTTTTGCAGGAAGAAATCTTGAACCTCCTTGCTTTCCCGGAAAATAATACCCAGGTATTCCGACTGTACATACCCTTGTTCAAATGGCACATCGGTTTCTTCCAGGATATAAGCCCCAAACGGAAGCCGGGTGATGGTATGGGTTCCGTCTTCCGGTGTAACCCACGCTTCGTCCTGCCAGGTAATATGGCCGTCTTTGTAGTAGATCGCAAGGCCGTTTTCATCTTTTACGGCATCAAGATCCGTATAAATGGTTTCGGCGGAACCGTCTGAATGAATCTGGATGGACTGGACTAACTGCTTCTCTCCTTCTTCATTTACCGGGTATACGATTAATTTCCCGTAATCATCGTAGACATAGGCCATGCCGGTAACGGGATCGGCGTAACAGATCCGGTTTCCACGGTCATCTAAAACATACAGCTCTCCGGTTATCGGATCCGGTTCTGTTGCAGTCGTTTCCAGGTCGTAGAAATACACATCAACCGGTTTGTTTTTAATCGCTTCCGTATCCCAGATATCCAAATGGGCCGGGCCGGTATCTTTTTCATTGGTGGTGATATCTAAGCGGCTTCCGGTTTCCGTTGCGGTTACCCGGATGATTTTTCCGTCTTCCGATTCGGATGAAACACCCTGGTATTGATTTGTTCCGGTCTTCTTTACTTCCAATCCTTTGTATAAGGCCAGACCAGCCCCTTCTGCCGGGATGCAAAATTGAATCCCTTTTCCGGAAAAGCTGCCGTCCAGCTCATAAAGGACTTTTACATCGGGACGGGCCAGTAGCTCCGCTTCCGTACCGCTTACGATTACCTCGGACCACTCCTGGTAAGTTTTGGTCACGGTTCCGTAATACTCCTTTGCATCCGGATTCCAGGTAATGTTTTTCACATCCCCTCTGGCTTCCAGATATTCTTTCCGGCCCCGTACCTGGTACGTGATGGTATCCCCCTTGTCGTTTACCCCGGTAAGATCATCTAAGGCATTTTCATCTCCGACTTTCTGATCCCCGTCCTCAACCTTATGAATGACCATCCTGGACGGATAATCTTTCACTTTGATTTGGTTCACGTCATAGGTATGGTATTTATTCTCTTCTCCCATAACCGGGATTGCGTACTGGTATTTCTCGGCGGTTACGGATTGGTTGGGATTTCCTTCCTCGTAGTAGTCCACCTTGTCGCTGTAAACCTCAAAGGCAACCGGCTTGCTCTTTAAGTAACCTTCCGGTGCCTGTACTTCCACCAGGACGTAGACACCGGCTCCAAGCGGCTGGTAGGTTTCAATATAACCAACCGGGATCTTTTCTATTTTTCCGCTTTCGGTCACAACCTCCTTCATGGTGGAATAGGCTTTGAAGATTCCCACCTCATTCCCGTCTGTATCCTGCATGATGATCTGCTCTGATTCGTCGTAGTCCGGAATGGTAACGGTCCCTTCATAGGTGCTGCCGTTCCAATGGATGCCGTCTGTATCTCCCCGGGCTTCCAGCTCTGCCCTGGTGCCGGTTACGGTGAAGGTTTTATAAAGAACCTTGCCAGTCCCAGCCACCCCGGTGGCTCCTACACCGGTGATATCACGCTTGGCTGCATAGATCTTAAACAGGGCACCGTCATGAATGATATTTTCCCCGGTAACGGAATCCAGCTTTTCAATCCGGATTTTGGAACTGTAGAAGCGGTTTTCCATGTCCGCAGATGCATAGGCAACGTAATTAAAGTTTCCGTTTTCATCAAGGCCCGGATCACGGTTTCCGATATCCCCGTTGTCATTGATAATCCCTCCGGTTACCGGGTTTTGGATCGACCATGGAACCAGTGCGGAAGCAAATTTCCGGTCCACCATGGTGGTGATTCCGGTCATGGTTTTTACCCCGTCCAGGGTGATCCCGTAATCGGTGATATGGCCGTTCCGGTCATAATAGGTTTCATAGTAAACGCTGTCCTGAGTGCCGGCATTTTCGCTTCGTCCATAGTGATAGTAATTCTGTACGGTTTCATTGCCGCAGTCCTGCCAGGCATCCGGTTCCAGGCCGTATTTAAAGATCTTGAAATCACCGTCATTGTTATGGGCTTCGATTACATCGGTTTCCTCATGGAAACGGATAAAGTACTTTTCACGCATGGTTTCCGGTGTCATTTCACTGTCGTACAGATAACTGCTGGAATCCACCCCTTCATGCACCGTACCGTCCGGGTCAATCTCCGGAACACGGGGAAGGGTGATTTCCTGTGGCTTGTCGATCTCATAATGCTTATTCGGGATTGTGGACGGCTGCTGTTCTACCAGGACATAGGTGCCATATGGCAGCATGGCCGAGGCAGCGTAATAATCGTCCACTCCGGTTCCCTGATCGGCATGGATCGTGGTCAGATCATGGTCCTTATCCTTGGCCGGGAGATCCCATTCAACGGCCAGGGTTTTTATGGATTCCGGATGTTCCTTGAAAAAGAGTTCATAATCGTATTCCAGATCGCCCTTATCAAGCGGAACCAGCTGGCCGGTATCAACCAGGTCCTGTTTCCGGTAGAGGCGGAAATAGAAATCCTTTAAGGTCTTTGTCCCTTTTTTTCCGTTGTATCCGCCGAACAGGACGGTGAATGGGTCCCGGTGGATTTTATAGGTATTTACATTGTCATAAGAAGTCTGAGCGATATCTTTTGTAATCTTTATCGCCTGTTTGATTATTCTCTGAAGGACGATGACCGGGACATTTCTGGTATTGCCGTCCTGGTAAATGACCGTCTGGCCAGGGTAGGCAAGATTCTGGAATTTAATATAGCTGCCCTGATCCAGTGCATTCTTTACGGTAAAGGCGCTGACACCGGCTCCCTTAATCTGGGCCAGATAATCCGAATAGAACCAGTCTTCGCCGTCAATAACGATCTCTTTTTCCTTCGTGACCGCCCGGTAGGTAACCGTTTGGCTTTCAGAAACAGCATTCCAATCCACAGTATTAGGAACATGGATGGTGTAGCTGCCGCTCGCTGCGTCATAACTGGCATTGACTGGAACCAGGCTGTAATTTACCGTGGTCTGGTCAAGATTGTCATAAATAAACTGTGTCTCATAAATCGGTATTCTGTTTCCGTTTAAGTCCAGGCGGTAATCACCGGCCCGGTAGGTTTGATAAAGCGGCTGGTACTGTTCCTGTAAAAACGGTTCCTGGTCTTCTAAGAACGGGACCGCTCCGGTAATGGTTTTGGACGGAAAGACAGATACATAAAATCCGTTCCTGGTAAAGCTTCCTGCCGGATAAGCAAGGAACAAGTGGCTGTCTGCCGCTCCCCCGGTTACCGTAATCTCTTTCCGGATGTAAACGGTTTGGGAAAGGGGATCATAAACCGCTTTCCACTTGGCCGCTTTGTAGTCGTAAAAGAGTTCTGCCTTGTAGATGCCGTCCTCTTCAAAGATCCGGTGGACGGCCGCACTGTCCCAGAAGGAATTGGATGCATACCAGTCAAGGAGTTCCTCACCGATTTCCTGATTCGTCTGTCCAACCAGATCCAGGATTGTCCATGGTGCTCCGCCACCGTCTTCATCATCCAGGGACTTGTATCCGGTCTGGCGTAACATCTCATTGACTTCATCCTTTAAATAATCCGGATCCACAGCGGTTTCATCGAACCACTTTTCCGCATCGGAAGGGCTGGCCGTTCCGGATGGATAGGTGCTGACCCGGTTATAGAGGTAATAGGATTCAGCAACCGGCTTATCCGTGTCATAGACCGGCTGGCCGGAAGCATCCAGAACAGGGATATAGTTTCCGGTGGAATCCAGTTTCTTTTCCCCCTCTTCTGCTTTTTCGTATTCTCCGGTTGCTACCTGTTTCGTTCCGATAACCACCTGTTCTTTTTTCGTGGTGGGAACACGTTCTGACTGGAAAAAGGTCGTTCCTTTGGGATATCCGCTCACGATAATGTCGTATCCGTTGGTTGTTTTATAGCTGGTAATATCAAATTCATTCCAGGAGCCGTCGTGTTCATCAATCGGATGATAAAGCCTCCCGGCAGAGACAGACCCGGCTTCGGTAATGGTGGTGGTGCCGGTTGCATTCCGGTTGGAATCGGTCAGGTTGATTCCGTAAACCGACAGTTCATAGCCCTCGGAACGGGAGATCTCCCGGATGTAATAGCTGCCTAAAATCAGAGGATGCCCAACCCAGCGGTGGTCATTGTTGGCCACGGTTTTAGAGGTATCGGTCTCTTCCGTGTAGGCCAGGAAAGAAGCGTCCCCGTTGATATCCGTGGAAGCTATGGCAACCAGGTCATTGGCCTTATAAACGGTCCCTGTTTTGCCGTCCGGGTGGACGATGTTTTCCGCTGCATATAGTCCGTAAACGGCACCTTCTAATGTGGCGTCGCCTTGTACCTGGCCGTAGCTTTTTTCCTTATCTTTGTTGTAAAGTTCCAGATCCCGTTTGTTAATATGGATCTCCCCTTCGGTACGGCGGTCGTAAACTTCATAGAGATAAGCGGACCGGTCCGGGGTTCCGGATGGGGGGATATCGGAAACGCTGTCATTGATTGGGGAGGGAAGGGAAACGCCGGTATCAAAGTCTCCCCAACCGCCGTCCTCGTCATCATCATCAAAAGCGAATAAGGAAAGGTTCTGGCCGATGGGCTGTATTGCTTCAAAGCCACGGTCCATAAGGGTGTAAAAGTAGGAAGCTCCTTCGGGGAAATCCTCTTCTGATTCTTCCACTTCTACCAGGTCATTGAATAGCTCGGTATCCACATCCAGAAGATCTTCCTCGTCTGCATCGGAAGGGCTGGCAGTTGGATCGGCGTTGGATGCAGTTGATACTGGCAGCGTTGCTTCGGCATCGGAGGAAGTAGCAATTGTTTCTTCCGGGTTCAGGGCTGGTATTTTTAGTTCAGCTTCTGTTTCCGTGATGAACCGGAACTCTTCTAAGGAGGCCGGGGCCACATATGGAAGCGGAAGGTTCCGGTTCCCTGGCTTCCATTCCAGACGGCCATTTGTAAGGGTTCCAAAGGCGGTTTTATCTCCTATGGAACGGGCCTGGTTCCATGCGGTTACCTGGCAGTCTGATCCGGCTTCAGAAGAATTAATCCGGATGGATGGAATGCTTTCATCATCATTGTGTTTCCCATGGAGGATGTAACCATACCGGGCGGTGGTTTCCTTGATGGTGTAGCCATATTCCAGGTGGATGAAGGTATCATACGTGCGTTCCCGGTCCTCGAGCATCTCTTCCAAGGCGTCCCCGGAATCCATGCCGTGATAGTGGGTGCCGTCTTCTGCTTTTTCCTCGCAAAGGGCGATCAATTCTTCCCATTGGGCTTCCAGCATGGCGTTCAGCTCCTCAGCTGCTTCGATTTCGTCCTCGTTTGTGACCTCTCCGGTCAGTTCGTCTTCTTCCTCTTCCGGGACCTCGACGTATTCCGGTTCCGGGTGGCCGTCGCAGTAGGTACGTTCATATTCGTAGCGTCTGGTATCGGTATGGTTGGCGGTCCCATCCGGTCCGGTTCGGATGGTGCCGCAGGTGCGCCAGCCATCCCAGGTAACGGGGGACGGCCACATGGAGCTTTTCGATACGCTTCCGTAAAGGCCGTTGCCCAGCTGGCCGCTGTCAAAGGATTCCAGGACTTCAAAGGTGGAACCTTCTAAGCCCTTGCCGGTTTCCGCACAGTATTTGGCCAGATCAATCAGGTAGTGGGATTGGAAGGTTTCTTTGTGGCGGTAAATATCGACGTGGGGCGGCTCCGGTTCATCGAGCATGGGACGGTCAGGGATGGTTACGCCGCCGATGTTGATGTAGATATAGTTTTCAGTATCCAACCCGGCACCAATCATGGCCTGGTCCCTGGTGCGTTCTGGTTTATAAATGGTAAGTGACTGACTATTTTTTTTGATTTTTTTCAATGAAGTAGGAACATCGCCTTCTATTAGTACAGTAGGCATAGATGCGCCGTTATAGCTAAGTGTTAAGGTTTTCCCTGAAATGGATTGCATCCATCCATCCGGTAATTTCCATCTGACCTCTGCGATTTCTGGTTTCTCTGAAAAATCTAAATGAATGGTATAAACACCATCCTCTAACGTCATTGTTTGTGCTGGGGCATCATCTTGATTAAACGAACACCATTCTGGAAGTCCCTTGGCTCCTTGGTAAGCGTTTTCGATCCAATCTTTTAGGCTTGTCCAAGCAGGTAATGTTCCGATTACGTGAGGGTCTATTATCTGCATGTATGAATCTACCTGATCCCATTCTCCTGCTATGACTGCCCAAACAGCCCCTTGGGCCGCTGCATACTGGCCATTTGTTGCAAGCCTGGCACCATTTTTGTCATACCAGTCACAGATCAAAGCCAACAGTTTGAAATCCTCTTCACTTGCGATATAAGGGACTTCATCATCCGTAATTTTGTAATGGCCTCCCATAACCCGAACATCGGACCCCATGTGATTTCCAGGATCGATACAGAAAGCAGTCTGGCCCGAAGTATCCATCCACCGGAATAAGTAATGGCGTTCCTGGCCAAATAAGATCTCAGATTTTCCTTTCCACAAATCTTTACCTGAAAATCCCATAGATTCATCTGCATATCCGGTTACGGGTGACAATAGATTAACCAGTAGTAAGACAACGGCCAAAACCCCGGAAAGCCATCGTTTTTTTAATTGATTCATTTGTTTTCCTCTTTTCTGATCAATTAGAATCTATTTGAACGCAAAAAAAGACTATGAAACATATTTCAATGTCCATAGTCTTTTTTGCGATTATTGTTATTCAGTTGTTATTAAAAGATTGGCTCTGTTGGGGCAGAGGAATCAAATTGAAGCTGTGTTCCGTTTAAGATCCAGATATATTGATCTACCCTATCTGATGGTATGGTTAAATCATTATTTAATATATAGTTGAAATTATCATTTTGATTATGATAAATATCTGTAAGAATTGATGGATCAATTTCATAATATTCGCCATTTATTTCAACGTAGTTCCATGCATGTGACAAATTACCGACATAATAACTTTTTATTCCAACAGCTCTAGTTAATAAATGAAAGCTTTGAGCAAATCCGTCGCATACAGAAATTCCTTTTACTAAACAGGAATAAGATGAATTAGTGTCTAATCCATCACCATCTATATTAATATATTTACTTCTTTTTGCAATAAAACGGATGGCCTTATCAGTTTTTTCATAATCAGTGGCATTTTTCCAGTCAAAGCTATTGAGAAATTCTTTTATTATATTAACGATTTCCACCTCATATTGAGTTAAGCCTTGATCCCATAACCCAGCTAAATACAGTAACACAATATTATCATGTAGCCTGGGTTCCCCACCATAGGTAAAGGAATTAACTTGAACATATTCAGGATTATTTTGGAATAACTCAGGCTTTCCATCAAAGCCGATGCTATAAGCAAGTGTTCCTTTTAGCGGATAGTCTGTTTCTTCTGGATAAAACAATTCTCCACGATAACTTTCTGCCGTGGCATAAACTACTTCACCATAATTTTCATCGTAATAAGCACCATTTTCATCTACCCAGCAACCATCTGGGGTATAACAATTGGTGAGCATATATCCGTTTTCATCCATGTAGTAAATAATATTTTCATTATTTTCATCAGGAACCCAGCCATTCGTTCGCCAGCTTCCATCGAATAACTGATACTTCCATCCTCTTTCATCCTGTACCCAACCTTCCGCTGCATAAGCGGTAATTGGTGTCACTGCAAGAATCCCGGAAAGTGCTAAAATTAATAATCTTCTTTTTTTCATAACTCATTCCCCCTTCTATGATTGAAATGTGCTACCAGTAGCACATTTTAACGTTTGTAGCTTTTTACAATATAACATACTGATAAGCTCATAGCAGCTGTGCGTAAAAATGACAAAATATTTTTCTTCTTCATATAGGAATCCGTCCGTGCGCTATTGAAAAGCTGAACCAGGTAAATGATAAATAGTCCACAGGCGAGATAAAATAAACAGTGCTCTTTCACATTAGAACTAAAATTTCCTTTGTACATTTTCCATTTACTCCTTTGCTGATGAAATGTGCTACTGGTAGCACATTTATATGATTTGACATTTTTTTACGAAAATGTTATATTAAAAGTACAAATAGGAATAACCGCCACACAAAGGTGGAAACTTCCAGGTTTTGTTGGGAAAAACTAACCTCTCAATATGAGAGGACCCCATCCTGTCGGCTAACAGGGTGGGATTTTTTTTCTCTAATTCGTGCCTATCTATGTAGGTCAGTAATGCGAGAATGAGTGCTGCAAATAGCATAATATCGCTAAATGTAAACATCATCATATGCACCACCTCCCATCTTTTGTAATATACAAAAACTGGAAGGCATCCACCCTGTATCACGGTTATTCCATAGCAATTAGTATAGCATGGAAAACGTAAAAATGCGATAATGATTAGAAATTTATAAATATATTATTTGTGCTACCAGTAGCACAAATCGAAAACTAACATCTCAATATGAGAGAACCCCATCCTGTCGGCTAACAGGTGGGATTTTTTTCCCTAATTAGTGCCTATCTATGTAAGTCAGTAATGCGAGGTTACATCTGTAGTTATCTTTTGATGTATTTATCAAAGGAATGGGCTTTCCGCTTTAGTAAATTTTTGATTAATCCTTTTGTGTACGTATTTTTAAAATCTGCTGGACGTTCCTCATGAGTTTCTAAAATCTGTATTCTAGGATCTTTGGCTGAGAAACATAGTTTAGGGGTGAAAAATAATGTATTATCACATAAAATGCAATCTATATCAACAACGCCACCTTGGCTATCCAATAGGCTTTTGGGAATCCGTATTCTGGTATATTTGATCCCACGTATTTTTTTTGCATCATCTTTTGTGATCTTATCAAGATATAAATTGTAAAGTAAATCTAAGTTATATGTAGAAACCAGGCGGCAGATCGATTCAGGTGAATAAAAATTTGTGAAATTTTTGCTGGCTGATGTGTGATGTCTTTCAGTGGGTAAGAGATAATTGGATTTTATTAGCCAATGAAAGAAACTTACAGAATAGGAGAAGCCCAGCTCCTGTAATACATTATTTGTGAAATAAGATTTTGGTTTTAATCCATTATCATGGGCTGCTTGAGCATTAACACTCATTCTCTTTTCTATATATCCCTTGCCGCGTTGAATATCGGGACGACTTTTCATAGAAGTTTTCAGTTTGTCATAAGCATCCTCTAATGGAATCGCAATATACATTCTGCCATCCAGGATCATATTGATAGATTCATCGCTTGTGAAGGAGTATTTGATCCTTTTATTTGAGGGTAGTCTACGATTACACTCTGAGATCAAACGATATACCATTCCTTTATCAATGCCTGTATTTTCTTTATCCAATTATTTACCTCACTTTCATATCCGGCAGATATATGCAAATGGATTAAGTAAATTAAAAATAAAGATAAGGAATACAATTATGAATGTTGCAACGGCTATAACGTCTTTGAAATCAAGATCCATATGCACCACCTCCCATCTTTTGTAATATACAAAAACTGGAAGGAGTCCACCCTGTATCACGGTTATTCCATAGTTTTTAGTATAACATAATTCCCGTAAAAATACGATGTCATTATACTATTCCACCTTAAATATCCCATTCAAAACAAAGCACGCTTCATCCCGTGGCCTGTCCCCCGGATAAACTTCCAAATCCTCCTCTTTTCCATAAAGACAATATCCATGTTTAAATGTATGAAACTGATCACCTCTCTTAACATACAGAGGCATATACCTTTCACAATTGCCGCAGACCGCTTCGACCGGCCCCATCACTTTATCCGACGGCCTGTAAATTTGAAACAGCAAATCTCTTTTTGCAGACATGCGTATCCTTCCCAAAGTTTCCGGAAGAAAATACATGCTTTCAGGAGCCGAATTTTCCTCCTGACTGACAAAAACATCTTCATGATTCCAATCTCCGGACCACCAAATATCAAATAATTCCGTTGCCGTAAGCCGTTCCTTATATACAAAATAATTTTCTGCCTGCATCAATTCTCTCTGGAACATAATAATCTCCTCCTTCAAATATTCTCAAAAAACAATCATTATCGAAAATCCGACTACAAAACGGACTATAAGACTATAGCACATGCTACTATGCCATGCCCACCCCCGCTTAGACCAATTCAGCAAAATCTTCTAACTTCGCATTTCACTCTTCCTATATCACCTGCATCACAAAAATCAGCTATTCCTTAAAAAACAAGCTATTCCCAATATAACCGTACTGCTTTCATCACCATTCTTCCATCCCCTAAAACCAAACGCCATAATATTAACTAACAATTATAAAACTATGGATTTTCCATATTCAATTTTCAATGTACTGTTTTTCCATCTTTGGGAAATATATGGTTAAGAACTAACCACATTTATAACGAATCTCTATTCAGAAAAATAAGATTATGGGGTCATTATACATAAACTCGCCTCATATAGCAAGCATTTTTAATAAGTTTTTGTAAGTTTTAATAAGATCTAATAAGATTCTATAAAATTACACAGCCATTCCGCCCTCCAAGTTCTCTGTCGGCTCCAACTCTTTTTCCCCTCCCGCCTCCCTCCACCTAAAAAAGACCGGAAAACCATCGGTTTTCCGGCCCTATTCCCACTCTAAACACTCTATTATCTTCTAAAACTATTATACACATGTCCTGGAGCCATACCGCCTCTATAAGCTGCTAATTCACTAACCGTCACCAGCTGATATCCCCGTTCCGTCAAAGCAGGAATGATAATCTCCGCTGCATCCCCAGTCGCCGTATACAAATCGTGCATCAGCACGATGTCACCGTCTTTTACATTATTAAGAACCGCATTAACCGTGCTCTGTGTATTTCTGGTCTTCCAGTCTCTTGTATCAATCGACCACATGATCGCAGGCATCCCCATGTTCCCCAAAGTCTCTAACGATGCAGCGTTATAATATCCTCCGCAAGGGCGCAAAAGCGTTGGCGTAACACCGGATGCATTGGCAATCACCTGATTCGTCGCTCCCACCTGAGAAATAATACCGTCGGCGCTTAAACTTGTCAGATATTTATGGTCATATGTATGATTTGCCACTTCGCAGCCCTGATCGGCCATCTGTTTCACATAAGCTGCATGTCCGGGCACACGGTTACCTACCATAAAGAAGGTTGCACGGCCTCCGTTGGCTGCTAACGACGCCAGAATCCTGTTTGTTACACCGGTCTGAGGGCCGTCGTCAAATGTCAGGGCAACCATAGGGCGGTTTGGATCAATCGCGCCAAAAACGCTGTCTTCCGGTTCACCAGCTCCCTTAGCAACTGCGGAAATGCGGATGCCGTCAATCTTTTGTCCCACGCCGCTGGCGCCTGCTTCCGCTCCGTTCATGGCCCACTCTGTCCAGGCTCCATTTTGCAGAACCTTATAATAAATATCATAATTTTCTTCCAATTGCCCTGTCAACTTAACGCTGACCGCTTCCAGCGGCATATCCGTATCCGTCTGATTGCTGTCCGCCGCATTCTCCACCCAATCCAGCCAGCCGGAACCGCTTAAATTTACCTTATACGCTATGGTTCCCGTCATTCCCTCCGGCTGGTTTACCAGAGAAGCTTTCATGCCGGTAATATAGGTGCCGGCAGCAGGCAGACACGGCATATTATCATTTACATATGGCTTCCAGCCTTGTCCGAACTGGTATGTGCTGTAAATCGCTTTCATCGGCTCCTGCGCGGCAGTTTCATCCGCTCTTGCAGTCATCAGACTGCCCCCCGCACAGATGCCGGCACACGCCAGGCCGGCCATTAATTTCACTATCACTTTCTTAATCATACTCAAATCTCCTCATCTAAATAATCATTCATATTACCGAATACTAATCTGCAAAGATTTAAGTATTCCTGATAAGAAGGGTACTCCGCCAGCTCGCTTAATTCCCTGGCCACATTCTCATAATACCATTTGTGATGCTGCTTGCGTTTTTCATTAAAACGGTTCCAAATACCGTCTCCGATTGCAAGGTAATCTCTTGCCGTACACCGCATATTGCTGAGCTTGTCCCCCAATGTGATGATCTTTACATCCAGACTGGCACAGCGCAGATGCTCTATGGTAGCCGCTTTTCTTTCATGCCACGATTTCGTTTTATCCTCGGTTTCTTCCCAAACCAGAGAAGCGACTCTTGGACCAAATTCCTTTTCCAGAACTTCCCGGGTCACCCCTGCATCTTCAATCACATCGTGAAGCAGCGCGGCTGCTACCATCTCTTCATCGTCCGTTATCATAGAAACGATGACGGCTGCTTCTAAAGGATGAGTGATATACGGGATCAGAGTTCCCTTTCTAACGGCACCACTATGTGCTTTAGTAGCGAAAGCTACAGCTTTTTGTATCATGAGATTCCCTTTCTGTAAACAATATGACATTTCTTACATCATAACACAGAAACTTACAATTTAGAAGATAAACTTGTAAGAGAGGCCATTTTCTGATATGCTATTCTAGCAGGCATTATTATACTAAACAGGAGGTTTCTTTTTACATGAGAGATTATGCATACAGCACCTCGCACAGGCGCAGACACACAGGAAGATCCGGACATTCTGTTTCCTCCGGGCAGGAATGGCTACATATCCTGCTGTTTTATGTTCTTCCATTTATCGTTGTTAACGGTTTGATTTTTTTCCTGGTAACCACAAAACCCAAATGCGAATTAACAGTCGGCGAAACGAATGATTATCTGAGCACAGAAGTTCAGCTGAGTATTAAATCATTTCTTCCTACCAAAGATCTGACTGTAACACTGGACTCCGAACCGCTGGAGATGGTTAAGGGGAAAAACGGCATCTACACAGCCACCGTCACCAAAAACGGCGCGTTGGAGATTTCCGTGAAAAGCATAAACGGAATGGCCGCTTCCAGTTATGAATATATCAGCGTTTTGGATGATAATCCACCGGCAGTAAGCAGTTCTGCGTTTGAAGACGGCATTCTGACTTTTACCTTGGAAGACAGCCAGTCAGGAGTTAATTACGACTCCATTTACGCCACAGATTCCGTAGGAATCACAATCTACCCAACGTCGATTGATAAGAACACAGCTACCATCACCTTCCCTATGGACGCAGATGGTTTAACCGTATTCATCAGTGATATGTCCGGCAATCAGGGGCAGATCACCTTCACGCCTCAGTCCGTTTCCGACGGCAGTTCCGAAGAGACTTCCGGCTCCGTTTCTGAGTCCGAGGCAGAGACAAATCTTCAGGTCAACTAATCAAAAAGAGATTTTAAAGCTGCGGGAACGGCCTCCCCATTCCCACAAGCTTTAAAATCTCTTTTCCGACATCCAGCTCTGCTGTTATAAGCTTTCCCAAATCCTGACAATTCTATTCCCCATATTCGTTATTCATGGTAAGCTTTTGCGATTTCCTGTATAAATGTTTCCCGCTCCTGCGTATTATATCCTTCAAAATAAACGGTATCAATATCCTCGTGGTTAAACAGGAACTGGTAATCAGGTCCCATATTTCCCTCCGGATAAAATACACCGATATAATCATATTCGATCTCAGGATTCTTGCTGTCCAATTGTTTAATTCCGTAAATCATCAATTTTTTCTTCGCATTCTTCAGTAAAATCACTGAACCAATGGGCAATAAATCTTTTATCATATCTGCTTCTCCTCTATCTCTCATTTTATCCAAAGGACCACTTCCACTTGGGAAGGATATTCCCTATACTCCGGACCGCACCTGTAAATGTATCCTTAACCGCATTTCCCACGTTAGACACCACTTCCCTGGCCCCATTAATCACAGCTTCTCCAACATCTAAAATGGTATCCGAAACCAGTTCCGTCACCGCTTTCCCGGTAATCTGTTTACAAGCATAATCAAGTACCGCAGATGCCGCAACCGCTACGCCGCCCACTACAACTGCCGGCGCAGCAATTCCGAGGGCCGCTGCCCCAGCCGCCACGCCTGCTGCCAGGGCAGCTCCTTTTGCAATATCGACGCCTGTTTCCATCACAGTTTCAGCCACCGCTCTTCCTGCGGTAATTTCGCCTTTCGAATACTCCTCATAATTGCTGAAACCGTTGGCGACCAGGGCCAGCGTCCAGCCCGCTATCTTCGTGCCTTTTAAAACCTTTCCAGCAGTATCCCCGGTCATTTCGTATTTGAACGCCTGGCCGAACGTATCCTTGGCAGACTCCAGTCTTCCCATCCAGCCCGCAGTCTGGCTGAATGATGCCGCTTTATATGCATTAAGGCCTAATGCCTCGATCCAATCCACAGAACCGTTTCCGATCAACTTCTCTGAGCTCATAATAGTCTTTCCAAGACCTTTAATAATGCTGCCCGCGTCCTTATAGGACATTCCGTCATTGTCCATGAGCACTTTAATAACAGCATTGACAACCGCAGTGGCGCCACCTATATCACCGGCTTTTTCCACGATTCCCAGAATCATCTTGATTGTTTCTTTCGGCAGGTCTGCATACCACGGCTTTTCATCATCCGCACCGCCGCTGCCACCGCCGTTTCCAGGCGGTTCGGCCGTTCCTGTATTGGTTTCCTGAGCCCTGCCTGTGATACTGTCTTCACAGTCTATGTACAATTTATTTACCGCCTGCAGCGAGGTATACATAGCCCCCATCTTACGCTTTTCTTCCTCAAGCTCGCTTGCCAAAGCTTTAATTCTCCACTGAATCGAAGAATAGGAGGATGTGCTGATTCCCTCTGCATTTCTCACATTGCCCACTTCAGAGCTTAAATCGTCCAGCTTGCCTGAATATCCGTTTAAGTCTTCCGCTAAAGCGGACACTTTTTCCGGTTTAATATGAAAACCTGACACTCATCTGCCCCCTTATCTACATAAAGCCCGTATTTTCACATCTTTCTCCCCAAATTATAGCAATGGCCACATCAAAAAGCAACCACTTCCACACCTGCACTTTCCAGCCCTTTCCTTATCTTAGCCACAAATTCAAGCGCCTTAGGGCTGTCCCCATGAACACAGATCGAATCTGGTTTCAGAAAGATTTCTTTTCCGGTAACCGCCTCTGTTTTCCCCTCTTTTACCATTCGTATCACACGACTGACAGCCAGGTCTTCATCTTGAATTACCGCGCCCGGCTTCTTTCTGTCCACCAGCGAACCGTCCTCTTCATAGGCTCTGTCCGCAAATACTTCCTGCGCGCAGGAGAGGCCTGTATCCATGGCCGCCTCTATCATACGGCTTCCCGACAGACCCAGAAGCTTTAACTGTGGATCAAACTCATAGACCGCCTCACAGACGGCTTTTGCCAGACGGTAATCCCGTCCCGCCATGTTATAAAGGGCGCCATGGGGTTTTACATGAACCATCGGGACGCCTATAGCGCGGCAGAATCCATAGAGGGCGCCCAGCTGATAAGTCATATAAGCCTTTACCTCTTCCGAAGAAACACTCATTTCCCGTCTCCCGAATCCCATTAGATCAGGAAAGCCCGGATGTGCGCCGATACCCACGCCATATTTTTCAGCCAGCCTCACCGTCTTTTCCATAACCACCGGATCGGATGCATGAAAACCGCAGGCAATGTTAACGGAAGACACGTAAGGAATCACCTCTTCGTCTAAACCTATGGTGTATCTTCCAAAGCTCTCTCCCAAATCACAGTTTAAATCTATCCTATTCATGGCACTCTCCTGTAATTATCCAAATCTTTCATTTTTAATCCGTTCAAATTCCTCCTGCTGCGCCCTGTAAAGCCGTTGGCCCACTTCCACGGAACAGGCTGTAAATTTCACTTTTTCATTGGTTCGAAGCTGTACCAGTCTTGGAATGTCCACGGATATCACGTTGGCGATCTTGGCATATCCGCCCGTCGTCTGCCTGTCGGCCAGCATGATGATCGGCTGCCCCTCCGGCGTAATCTGAACCGCACCGAATGCGATTCCGTCAGAGAGAATATCAACTCCCTGCTTCGCCTCAACCGGTTCGCCGCTCAGCCGGTAACCCATGCGGTCTGAATCCACATCAACCTTGTATTCCGCATTCAGAAATGTAACCATTCCCTCTTTTGTAAAATAATCATCCTGCGGCCCCAGTATTACCCGCAGCAGTTCCGATGAAGCCTTCACCGCCCCATCCTTATATGTTTCGCTCCAATCGGACAGATCCCTCTTATTCATCCTTCTCAAACGTTTTCTGGGGTTTCTCAGCCGGATCAGCGCGCCCGCTTCCAGCCTTCCGCCCCGAAATCCTCCCATAAGCGATTTGGTGTGAGTGGAGCGGCTTCCCATAACCATCTGAATATCCAACCCTCCGGCAAAGGCGATATATGCATACCGGCCCGTCTTTGGATATCCAAATTTCAAAATATCTCCCCGCTTTACCTGTAGGGCCCGGTTCATTGAAACAGGCCGTTCATTAATACGCGGATCTACGGGTGCCCCTGTGACCGCAATTACCTCATCTTCTCCAAATTCAATGGACGGTCCCAGCATCATAATCTCCAGAACCGCTTCATCTGCATCGTTATCCACCAGCAAATTGGCGATGCGGTAGGAACGGGTATCCATAACCCCTGCCGGAGAAAAACCGGAACTCTGGTATCCTTTTCGTCCTCCATCCTGAACCGTTGTGAACATGCCCGGCGTTAATATCTTTATTCCCATCCTTACACCTCCACTTCTGATGTTTTGCATTTATACAGCCCAATGGACAGGTCCCTCTTGATCTGTTCGTACTCTCCTCTGCTGACCGGAACAAAACGGATGTAATCACCGGTTTGATAGAGAAGCGGACTTTTTCTTCGGAGTCTGAATGGGCGGACCGGGGTTTTTCCTATGAGATTCCATCCCCCCGGAGAGTCCAAAGGATAGATTCCGGTCTGCTTACCGCCGATTCCCACACTTCCGGACGGTATCCTGGGTCTCGGCACCGGAAGTCTCGGTATCTCCAATCTGGGGTCCAGCCCTCCAAGATAAGCAAAGCCCGGCAGAAATCCCATCATATAGATCAGGTAATCTCTGCCGGAATGAAGCTTAATTACCTCTTCTTCCGTAATTCCCGCATGTTCCGCAACATTTTTCAAATCCGGTCCCAATTCGCCTCCATAGCAAACCGGAACTTCGATCAACCGGCGTATTCCTCCCGCTTGGGCCGTTAAATCACGGTCCAAAAGGCTGCGAATCTGCTCTTCCAACTCCTCATACCAGACCACTTCCGGATCATAGCAGATCATAATGGAGCAAAATGCAGGAATCGTTTCTATAATTCCTTTCAGATGTCCGGCTTTCATCTCCTCCTCAATTACCTTTTGAAAACCGCTTACCTTGTTATTTACCTCCACACTGATTTCATTGCCAAACTCCACGCTTAATGCCGAATCTCCATTTAGTAATATTCGGGGATAGCTCATACCAGATCACCTCACTCTTCTGAAAACAAACGGCCAGCGCGCTTCGCGGGCCGGTCTTATGTTCAATCAAGGCGCAATATCACACGATATTACGCCTTTGTCCTATAGTTCCTATATACTCTTCCCCCTGTATACCTACCGTTATTTCATATGAACATCCAGCTGCTTGAATGGAATCTCAATGCCGGCATCGTCGAACGCCAGCTTGATCTGTTCCAGAATGTCCCATCTGACGGTCCAGTAGTCTTCCGTAGCCGCCCATCCCCGTCCGCATAATACGACGGAGCTGTCCGCTAAGTCATCTACAAATACAACCACATCCTCCTCTTTTAAAACCAGCGGATGATTCTCATAAACGCTTTCTATAATCGACTTGGCTCTTTTTAAATCCGAAGTATATCCGATTCCGATCCTGATATCCACCCGGCGTTTTTCCTGTGCCGTTACATTGGTCAGAGAATCGTTGGACAATGTGCCGTTTGGAATCACAATCAGCTTATTATCCACGGTCTTCAGCGTGGTGTAAACAAGGCCGATCACAGCGACGGTTCCCTCTCCGTCTTTGCTGATAATATAATCGCCCACCTTAAATGGCCTCATGAGCAGAATCAGGACACCTCCGGCAAAGTTTGCCAGGCTTCCCTGAAGCGCAAGACCGAGAGCGATACCGGCGGAACCTAATATTGCCACAATCGAAGCGGAATTAAAGCCGATCTTTTCGATAGCCATAAATACCAGAATTGCATACAGAATCGCATTGATCAGAGAGAGGAGAAATTTCCTCAAACTGATCTCCATCTCCATCCTCTGAAAGGAACGGTCCAAAATCCTTCTGACCAACCGGATAATTCTGCTGCCGACAGCCAGAATCAACGCTGCAATCAACAGCTTATATCCAAAAGCCAGCAGACCGGGCAGCCAGCTTTTTATCGTCTCCAACATCACATTGGGATTCAGCTGGGCCAAATCAGACTGTACTTCTTCTGCAATCGGAAGCGTCTCCGATGCAGTTTCCGCCAATGTTTCCGCCAGGGTTTCTACTGTATTCCAAATCATGATTTACTTCTCCTGGATCCAGTTTTCTTTTTTGTCTCCGCTGCCGGAGCTGCTTCTTTTACAGCGGTTTTGCCATCCGCAGCTTTTACCGCAGTTTTCTTTGTTGTTTTCACCGCAGCCTTAGCCTTTTCCTGTCCAGGCATGCAGGTGAAGATATGAATGCCAAGAGGCGCCAGCTGAATGGTGATAGAATCTTCTCTGGCATCGCATTCATCCTTTTTAGAGGACTTGGCGCGTCCGTTAATCAGGCCGCTTCCGCCAAATTCTGCCGAATCGCTGCAAAAGATCTCTTTATATTTTCCGGCAAACGGAACTCCCACCTTGAATTTCTGGTGAACCACAGGGGCGAAATTGCATACAAAGAGCAATGTCTCTTCTTTTTTCTTGGTTTTTCTTAAAAATACAACGATATTGTCTTCAGCCGCCGTACTGTTAATCCATTCAAATCCTTCCGGATGATAATCCATAGCAGCCAGTGCAGGATATTCCGCATAAAGTTTATTCAAACTCTTCACATATTCCTTCATCTGCTGGTGGATTGGATATTCCAAAAGATTCCACTGAAGGCTTTCATTTTCATTCCACTCGGCAACCTGGCCGAAGTCCTGGCCCATAAATAAAAGCTTCTTGCCGGGATGTCCCAGCATAAATCCATAGGCCGCGCGGAGGTTGGCGAATTTATCTTCCATCGTCTCTCCAGGCATCTTGCCGACCATGGAGCCCTTTCCGTGCACCACTTCATCGTGGGAGAATACCAGTATGAAATCTTCGCTGTAAGCATATAAAAGGCTGAATGTCAGCTCTCCGTAATGATGGCATCTGAAAAACGGATCATAATGCATATATCCGGTGAAATCATTCATCCACCCCATATTCCACTTATAATCAAATCCCAACGCTCCGTCCTTCACATCGCCGGTGATCTGAGGCCATGCGGTTGATTCTTCTGCGATCAGTATCGCTCCGTCTTTTCTCTTTTTAAACACATGATTTAAATGTTTTAAAAACTCCACCGCTTCCAGATTCTCATGTCCGCCGTAGATATTAGGAATCCACTCGCCCGGGTTCTTGCCATAGTCCAGATACAGCATGGAAGCGACCGCATCCATACGGATACCGTCTGCGTGATATTTATCCGCCCAGAATAATGCATTGCCGATCAGGAAATTGCTCACCTGAGGGCGTCCGTAATTATAGATCAGGGTTCCCCAATGAGGATGGCTGCCCTGTTTGGGGTCTTTATGCTCATAGACACAGGTGCCGTCAAAACAGGCCAGTCCGTGCATATCACGTGGGAAATGGGCCGGCACCCAGTCCAGCAGCACCCCGATTCCCTGTCCATGCATATAATCCATAAAATACATGAAATCATCCGGCGTTCCGTAACGGCTGGTAGGAGCATAATATCCGGTCACCTGATAGCCCCATGACGCATCCAAAGGATGTTCCATAACCGGCATGATCTCCACATGGGTATATCCCATCTCTTTCACATAAGCCGCCAGTTTTTCCGCGATCTCGCGGTAATTATAGAATTCGGAGCCGAGAACCGTATTGCCCTCTTCGTCCGTCTCCGCCGTTTTTCTCATCCAGGAACCCAGATGCACTTCGTAAATGGACATCGGCTTTTCTTTTGTATCTGTTTTAGCCCGCTGTTCCATCCATTCTTTATCATTCCACTGGTATCTGCTGATGTCCCATACCACGGAAGCCGTATTAGGACGCAGTTCACAGTAATTTCCGTATGGATCGGCCTTTAATAAAGGATCTCCGTTCGGACATTTCACTTCGTATTTATAGATGGAGCCAATCTCCATGCCCGGAATGAATAATTCAAAGATGCCGGAATCTCCCAGCTTCTCCATCTGGTGACGGCGTCCGTCCCAAAGGTTAAAATCCCCTACAACGCTGACTCTCATCGCACACGGAGCCCATACTGCGAATAAAACACCACTCACCTCTCCGATCTTCCACGGATGCGCACCCATCTTCTCATAAACATTGTAATAAACTCCGGCTTCAAACTGCTTTTGTTCTTTTTCGCTTATCACCGGTCCATATGCATATGGATCGTTAAGTTCTTCCTGCACTCCGTTATCATAGGTCACCACCAGCACATACTCAGCTACGGTCTTTCTCGGTATCAGCACTGCAAAGAATCCGGCTTCATCTGCCAGCTCCATGGGATAGCTTTTACCGGTCGCTTTCAATTTCACCGAAATATTAACTGCAGTTGGAATAAATGCCTGAATCAGCAAGCCATCTTTCGTAACATGAGGTCCGAGCAGCCTGCAGGGATCGCTGGCTTCTGAATATACCAATTCTTCAATACCAGCCCAATCCATCAAATCATATAAAATTTTGTCCATAATTCCTCCTCCATCCGCATGTTTTAATATTTCTATTTTATCATTCTATTTTTGTTTTTACAACGAAATTGTTTCACAACTTATCTTCATAATTCTTCCATTTCAGGTACAACCCGATCTATTTCTCCACCAAATGAAAGATTTCCTAATTCTCCGTCCGGTAATATGCCAGCATCAGATCCACCACCCGCCCATAGCTCTGGACGCCGTCTGCCTGGCTGTTGGCTTTTAGATAGGTATCGTTCATCTTAGTTGCTGTCTCAGCCACCTTTCCCTCATATCGGTCCCAAAACAGGTTATTGGCATTCAGGTCCATGAGCACCTGAGGATTCAGTCCTCCAACCAGTTCCCTGTAGGTTTCCATATCCGTTCTGGCCAGCGCGTTGCCCGCATAGATCCATCCGGCCAGGTAGCCGCTGTAGCGGAATTCTTTCATCTCCGAATTGATACAGGCCAGATAACCGATAAAATTGGCCTCATCTTCCCGCATATATCCCCTCAAATGCGACAATTCATGACAAATGGTATGTGGAATATTGTAAGCAGTCATATCCTTATTATAATTCGCTTCGATGGTAAATGGAGAATAGATTCCGCTTAACTGCTGGTAAGACAAGATCTGAGAAAACAACAGTCCCTTGGGAAGCGGATAAAATCCATCCAGCCCCGGATATTCATCACCCAGCGCCCTCATGGATTTCACGCCTTCCTTGTTAAGAACCGATATAGATGGAAAATGGCTCTGCCCTGCGTCTGCTTCCCCTTCCGGCACTGCATCGGGCACATTTTCATTGACACATTCCGTCAGATAGCGGCATAATTCCACAAGCTCTTCTTTTGAAGAAGGCTGAACCTTAAAATCCAGCGACGCGGAAAACGGCTGGCGGTAATAGTTGATGCCGCAGTTGATTGTATAAGAAAAAAACAAGGCCCCGGTTAGCAAAAAAGTCCCCCCGAGCAATTTTTTCGGCTTTCGTATATTTCGAACTCCATAGACCACACAAAAAATAACCAGCGCATAAAGCCCCAGTTCCACCACAGAAAATGGAAACAATCCGGTCAAACGTCCCAGTGTTCCCGTCAGAAGCGGATAAACCGTAACCGCATACCACTGGCCGAATCCCCCGATGTTGCGCGCCAGTAACTGCAGCCCCAAAGCCGCTCCAAAAAGTATTCCCCCAATGATCAATACCTTCTTTTCTCTCGCCATGTTCCCCTCTCATCTCATTTAAATTTTATATTATTATTTTACCTGCCTAATGTGAAGTTTTTATTACCATTTTGTGAAAACCCTTGCGGAAAGTAAAATTCTCATATAAACTCTTTATAGCAATCGTATCAGTTAAGAAACGGTTAGAAAATCTAAGAAGGTATGCAATATATGAAACAAGAAAATAAGAACGCTGAACTCACCCCGGAGGAACAACAGCCATTCAGCTGGAAACAGGAAATCTGGGACTGGGTTAAAATTATCATCACCGCCGCTGTTATCGCATTTGTGCTCAACAAATTTATCATTGCCAACAGCCGGGTGCCCAGCGGTTCCATGGAAAACACCATCATGACCGGAGACCGGGTAATCGGTTCCCGCCTCACTTATAAATTCCAGGAACCGGAGCGGGGCGATATCGTGATCTTCCACTGGCCGGATGACGAATCCGTCTATTTTGTAAAAAGAATTATCGGACTTCCGGGAGACATCATAGATATCAAAAACGGAAAAGTCTATCTCAACAACTCAGAAACACCTCTTGATGAACCATATCTCCTCGCCGACATGATCCCCGAGCCGCCGCTGCATTACGAAGTGCCTGAAGACTGCTACTTTATGATGGGCGACAACCGCAACGACTCTTTGGACGCTAGGCGTTGGGAGAATACTTATGTACACAAAGACAAAATTATCGCAAAGGTATTGTTCCGGTATTATCCCCGTATCAATAAGATTGAATAGGATATGCCTGTTCAAATCCGGTTAATCAGGAAGATTGTAAGCGGTCTTCGAATAGCTGTTTACCGGATTAAAAAAACAGCTCGGAAGACAGGCCCCCTATCTTCCGAGCATTACTTTTATCACTTTAAAACACAATTCGAACCACGGTACCCTCACCCACTTTGCTTTCCAGCTCCACTTGGGCGTCATGATAAATCGCTCCATGTTTTACAATAGAAAGTCCCAGGCCGGTACCGCCAATCTGTTTGGAATGGCTCTTATCTACCCGGTAAAAACGTTCGAAAATCCTGTCTTTATCCGCTTCCGGAACACCGATTCCCGTGTCGGCCACAGTCACTACCTTGCGCATTCCCTCATTTTTAACCGTAACCATGACTTTACCGTTGGTTTTATTATATTTAATCGCGTTGTCGCAGATGTTAAAGATCATCTCATCCAGAATCTGTCTTGCCCCATGGACAACAGCCGGTTCGCCCTGAAGGCTTATGGATACTTTCTGCTTATCGGCATTTCCCTGAAGGCGTTTTACCACGTCGGAGGACACTTCGTACAGATCCACCGCGC
Organism: Clostridium sp. chh4-2; assembly: GCF_002899675.1. Lineage (GTDB taxonomy): Bacteria > Bacillota > Clostridia > Lachnospirales > Lachnospiraceae > CHH4-2. Next base: position 67,191 of record NZ_PKUU01000007.1, read on the forward strand.
TTTTTTCCACCTCTACGGCATTTTCATCCAGCTGGGATAACTTGATGATATCTCCCACCAAAGTGATCAGGCGCTGGGCCTCCGTATAGATATTTTCCGCAAAGCGGGCCATGTCTTCCGGGCGCACCAATCCATTTTTCATGATTTCGGCGTATCCTGAGATAGAGGTGAGAGGGGTTTTCAATTCGTGGGACACATTGGCCGAAAACTCTCTGCGAAGCTCTTCTCTGCCCTGCTTTTCCGTTATGTCCAGGATAACGATGATAGCGCCTTTATTCCGCCCTTCATCAAGCACCGGATTGGCGATCATCTGATAGCAGTGGCCGTTCAGTTCCAGATTCTGTTCCGCATGACGTCCGGCCAGGGCATGATCCACAGCCTCACGAAATTCCGCGCTTCTGTTGAAGTTCAGAATATTCACTCTGGAATCGGGAACCAGCTGACGTTCCACCCCTAATATTCTCATGGCGCTGCTGTTGTACGAAACAACTTCTGCCTTACTGTCTACCACGATAAATCCCTCGCTCATATTCTCGGTAATGGCGGCAAACTCCATCTGTTTCTCCCTTAAAGTATCCATCTGTTTGTGGATTGTCAGGTTCTGCTTTTCGATCCTTCCGATTAACGGAGATAATTCGTCATAAACCGACGCCTCATCCGGGTTATCCAGATTCAGATTATTGATCGGCCCCACGATCTTTTTCGTCTGAATTTCAGCCAATACCATGGTAATGCAGAAAATCACAATGGTGAGCACCACAATCCACGGGATTGCCTGCATAAAGGACGCCCAGCCGCTTCTCGTCGTGCTGGCAACACGGATCACGGTATCATCGCTCAGCCTTACCGCATAGTAATAAGTCTGCTCCGCCAAGGTTTCCGACGGTCTTGTAATAGATCCGCTTCCCTTTTCCAGCGCTTCTTTAATCTCCGGGCGGTCCAGATGGTTTTCCAGGTTCTCACTGTTTTTAAAGCTGTCGTATAAAACCCTTCCGTCCGTATCCACCCAGGTAATGCGGTTAATGCGGTTGCCGTCTCCTCTGGTGGACAGAAAATCCAGATATTCTCTGCCTCCCATCTCCATGGCGGACTGGATATAGCGCACCTCGGTGGCCACTTCCCTTTTCATCTGCGTCTGCAAATCCTTGTAAAACATCCCAGTGGTCACCAAAGTGGCCAGAATCAGGGAAAATAAGGCTACCAGACACATATTCCAATATATTCTTCGTCTCATCATATCTCCTCAATCTTGTAGCCAACGCCCCGGATTGTCTCTATATAATTTCCGCCGATGCCCAGTTTTTGACGCAGAGTGCGGATGTGAACATCCACGGTTCTCGTCTCACCGTCAAAATCATAGCCCCATATCTTAGAAAGCAGCTGGTCACGGCTCAGCACAATCCCTTCATTTTCCATTAAATAACAGAGAAGCTCGAATTCTTTATAAGTCAGATTCACAGGTTCTCCGTTCACATGAACAGTGTGGCGGATGACATTCACCTTGATGGGCCCTATCTCGTAAAGTCTGGTTTTCTGTTCCGGCTCGGTGCGGCGAAGCACTGCTTTGACACGGGATACCAGTTCCATCATCCCAAAAGGCTTTGGAATATAATCGTCCGCGCCGCTGTCCAGGCCCACTACCTTATCGTATTCCGTTCCTTTGGCGGTCAGCATAATCACCGGGATTTTCGCTGTCTCTACCGTATTTCTGATCTTTTTTAATATGGTAAGGCCGTCCTCATCCGGCAGCATAATATCCAATAGGATCAATGACGGAAGCTCTGCCTTCATCCCTCCCCAGAAATCTTTTCCGCAGGCAAATCCGGCGGCCTCCAGCCCTGTGCTCTGAAGCGTATAGATCACAAGTTCCCGGATGCTGTTATCATCTTCCACAAGATAAATCATCTTTTTAATTTCCCTCCACGTGAACTCCGGTAATTGAAAATTCCACCCATTCTGCAATATTGGTGGCGTGGTCACCGATTCGTTCAAAATACTTGGCGATCATGAGAAGATCAATGCAGAATTCTCCGTCGCTGTTATCTTCTTTTATAAGGCTGATCAGTTCTTCTTTCACTTTAGAAAACAGGTCATCCACCACATCGTCGTACTGAATTACTTCCTGTGCGATCTTTAAATCCTTTTTCACAAAAGAATCCACACTTTCCGTAACCATCTTTATGGTAGCCTCCGCCATATCGCGGATGTGGATGTTGCTCTGTACCTTTCTGTCTTTGATAAATCCGGCAATTTCCGCGATATCGGACGCCTGGTCGCCAATCCGCTCCATATCCGATATCATCTTCAGCGCAGACGAAATCAGGCGCAGGTCCTTTGCCACCGGCTGCTGCTGAAGCAGAAGCCTCATGCACAGGCTTTCGATGTCCCGCTCCTTCTGGTCTATCTCTTTATCTGTTTTATAGACCTGCTCGCTTAAACTGCTTTCCCCCATCAGGGTTCTGGATGCATAAGCGATAGCATCCTCACATAACGCTCCCATGCGGATCAATTCCACATTCAAATACTCCAACTGCTCATCAAACCGATTGCGCATATCAACCAAACCTCCCCGTTATATAATCCTCTGTCTTCTGGTTCTTCGGCATGGAGAAGATCTGCTCCGTCTCACCGAATTCAATCACCTCTCCCAACAGGAAGAATGCGGTTTTATCTGAGATTCTGGCTGCCTGCTGCATGTTGTGCGTAACCATAACAATAGTATAATCTTTTTTCAGTTCCACAGCAAGATCTTCTATCTTAGATGTGGAGATCGGATCGAGAGCAGACGTGGGTTCATCCATCAAAAGCACTTCCGGCTGCACCGCCAATGCTCTTGCGATACAAAGCCTCTGCTGCTGTCCTCCGGAAAGTCCCAACGCGCTTTTCTTCAGACGGTCTTTTAACTCATCCCAGATCGCCGCATCCCTTAATGATTTTTCCACAATATCGTCCAGCCTGACTTTTGAACGGATTCCATGCGTTCTCGGCCCGAATGCGATATTATCATAAACGCTCATGGGAAATGGATTCGGTTTCTGGAACACCATGCCCACCCGCTTTCTCAGCAGGTTAATGTCCATATTTCCATAAATATCCTGTTCGTCCAAAAGGATTTCTCCTGTTATTTTACATCCTTCCACCAGATCATTCATACGGTTTAAGGATTTTAAAAGCGTAGATTTACCGCAGCCCGACGGGCCGATAAACGCGGTAATTTCATTGGACTGAATCTTTAAATTGATGCCCTTTAATGCCTTAAAATCACCGTAATATAATTCCATATTATTAATAGTGAGCTTATCCATAATCTATCGTTCTATCCTTTCGCGATTCTTTTGGCAATCAGGCCGGAAACCGCATTGATTCCCACCACAATTACTAAAAGTACAACTGCAGTTGCGTATGACTGGTTGGTGTACAGACCTTCATTTGTCAGCACATACATGTGCACAGCCAGAGTCCGCCCCGAAGACATCAGATTGGACGGCACGCCGGCCACCGTTCCCGCCGTATACATCAAAGCCGCCGTTTCCCCTACAATTCTTCCGACAGCCAGAATAATTCCGGCCAGGATTCCCGGCACTGCGGACGGCAGAACGATCTTAAATACGGTTCTCAACCGTCCGGCTCCAAGTCCAAAGCTTCCTTCCCGAAAAGAATCGGGAACCGATTTTAACGCCTCTTCCGTAGTTCTCATGATCAGCGGAAGAATCATAATCGCCAGCGTGAGAGCCCCGCCCATGATGGTGTAGGACCAGCCAAATGTGACCGCAAACAAAAGGAAACCGAATAAACCGTAGACAATGGAAGGGATTCCCGATAAGGTTTCCGCTGTCACCCGGATCACGGCAACCAGTTTATTGCCGCGCTTTGCATATTCCACCAGGTAAATCGCCGCAAAGATGCCAAGAGGCCCTGCGATCAGCAAAGAAAGAAAAGTCATAATAATCGTATTGATTAATGCGGGCATCAGGGAAACATTTTCACTGTTATATTCCCATGCGAATAAGCTTGGAGTCAGATACGGAACTCCTTTAATCAAGATATAAGCTACCAGAAACAGAAGGGTCAGAACGGTCAGCGCCGCTGATATGGTTACCAGCAGCATGAGAACCAGGGAAAGCGGGCTTCTTCCATATGCTTTCATCTTCTGTGAAAATGTCTGTTTATTAATTGGTTCCATTATTCAGACCTCCTTCGCAGCAGTGAAAATGATAAGTTTATGATGAGTATGAACACGAACAGCACAACTGCAGTAGCGATCAGCGCTTCTCTGTGAAGATCGGTGGCATATCCCATTTCCAGCACGATATTGGCTGTCATGGTTCTGACACCGGAGAAAAGCCCCTTCGGCATTCTGGCCTGATTTCCGGCCACCATGATCACCGCCATAGTTTCACCAATGGCCCGGCCCACTCCCAGGATAACGCCAGCCATAATTCCCGATTTAGCGGCGGGAAGCGTGGCAAAAAATACGCTCCTTTCATGGCTGGCTCCCAGCGCCAAAGCGCCTTCATAATAGGAAGCGGGAACCGCATTGATGGCAGATTCCGCCACTCCGATAATAGTTGGAAGAATCATGATGCCCAGCAGCACGGATGCGGTAGCCATATTCTTACCGCTGCCGCCAAACAATTCCGACATAACCGGAACAATCACCACCATGCCGAAGAATCCGTAAACAACCGACGGGATTCCTGCCAACAGGTCAATGGCCGGCTTAATAACCTGATACAGACGTTTGGGACAGAATTTGGAGAGATAGATGGCGGTTAAAATCCCTATGGGAACTCCCACCACAATTGCTCCTGCAGTTACATAGATGCTTCCTAATATCATAGGAAGAATTCCATATATATCATTTCCCGGTTTCCACTTCTCTCCCAGAAGGAAATCCAGGACACCTATTTTTCCAATCGCCGGAACACCATTGGCAAACAGAAAAATACAGATCATGACAACCGCCAGGATGGAGACACAGGCGGAAATTAAAAATACCAGTTCCATCCCCTTTTCTTTCACTTTTCTCATTCAATTGCTCCTTCATATTTCCTGCTTGGTAAACGCAAGGTAAATGCTGTGTTTCCATTCACGGTTTGCCCCAAGCCCGTCCTTATATAAGGAATAACTCAGGATGGGCTTGGGGCAGGCCGTGAATTTTAACAAGACAGGCGATTCTGTGGGGAAAACCGCCTGTCTCTGATTGACTTATTACTGAAGGTCTTCCCAGTCGGTAACTTCGCCTGTGAAGATTGTCTTTACATTGCCGCTTGTCAGTTCGTCTACAGGACTGTCGTTGTTTACGATAACTGCGATGCCATCCATTGCGATAACCTTTGCAGTTAAACCAGCGCCTGTTTCACTGTCTTTCAGCTCTCTGGAAGCCATACCGATGTCACAAACGCCTTCAATAGCTGATGTCATACCTGTTGTGGAATCGCTCTGCTGAACTTCGATTATCGCATCCGGATTCAAGGCCGTATAAGCTTCTTTCAGTTTTTCCATAACAGGAGTTACAGAAGAAGATCCTGCCACAACAATTTTTCCAGATACATTACCTGCTGTGTAAGCGCCTTCATTGCCCTGGCTGATATAGCCGTTGTCTTCCACAACTTTCTGTCCTTCTTCGCTCATTATGAATTTAATGAAATCCTGAGCTGCTTCGCTGACGCCTTCTTTGGTCGCGATGTTAAACGGACGGGCGATTTTATAAGCGCCGGATTTGATATTGTCCACAGTTGCTTCCGAACCGTCGATTTTCACTGCTTTTACCGTATCATTTAAGGAACCTAATGAAATGTATCCGATGGCTTCCTTATTTCCTGAAATTGTTGTCATCATAACGGAAGTGCTATTTGTGATTTCCGCATCCTCAGTGGTATTATCCACCTTTTCTCCGGCATCATTCTTCTCTTCAATTCCGAATAATTCAATAAATGCTCCTCTTGTACCGGATCCGTCTTCACGTGATACCACGGTGATCGGTCCCTCTGCCATAGCTGTTTTTTCTTCTGCTGTTGTAGTTTCCGCTTCGCTTGTCCCAGCCGTTGTTCCTTCTGTCGCTGCTGCCGCAGTTGTTGCCGCTGTAGCTGCAGCTGTGGTTTCAGGGGCTTTGCTTCCTCCGCATCCGGTTAAACTTGCTGCTGCCATACCTAATGCCAGAATTATTGCTAATGATTTTTTCATAATTTCCTCTCCTTTTGAACTCTGAGTTCATCGTTAAATTTTATATCTCTTTGTCGATTACAGTTCGTATTGTAAAGTTCCAATGTAAAATCCAAAAGAAGTGTTTTGTTAAATCCATGTAAAATATCATGCTTTACAAAACGCAAAATACCTGGGCAAGCAGAATTTTTCATCCGCTGCCCAGGTATCGTCTTTGTAAAATCTTCGTTATTTAATTGGAAACAATTGACCGGGTAAAATCACTTTTCTTTACTTATGAATGAATTCGAGCACTTTTCCTTTGGACTGTACCCCTACTAATTTATCAACCGCTTCTCCATTTTTAAAGAGAACCAGACTGGGTACTGTCATGATTCTGTATTTCTCCGCCAGTTCGGCCTGCTCGTCAATATCCAGTTCACCGATCTTTACATCCGTCACTTCGTTGGATAAAGCTTCCACTACAGGATGAAGCATCTTGCAGGGACCGCACCATGTTGCAAAAAAGTCAACCATAACCGGTGTTTCAGAATTCAATACTTCGCTCTCAAAATTTTCCTTTGTTATCTTTAAAATTGCCATCTTTTATTTCTCCTTTTTTCTTTTATTTTTATCCATAAATATTATTTTATCCAAATCTTCAATCGTAACATGAGTTAACCGTTCTCTGCACATCTGATCCAGATCACCATACAGATTATCCAGCACGCCTGCCATACCTGACGCCACCATACAATCCTTATTGGGATCGCCGCTTTTCCAGGATGCGGAAACAAATTCTGTCTCCAATGCGTCCGCTACCATGCAAAGGGTGATATCCGCAGCATTCTTATCAAACAGATATCCGCCTTCCAATCCCTCTTTCGTGGCAAGAAGACCGGCTTTTTTAAGCTTGGCCATGATTTTGCGCACTCGGGCCGGGTTGGTACAGATATTATCCGCCAGCTGTTCGCTGGATACGGTTTCCGCCTTATGATTTAAAAATACTAATGCATGAACTGCTACGCCAAACTCACTTGTCATCTCATTCTCTCTCCGATTTCTGATTCTATTCACTCGGCCTGGGGAACTGCTGTTTCTGCAGGAATCTGCTCCTCTGGTCTGTCTGTTGGTTCACTGGTTGGTTCATTTACCGTGTCACCGGCCGGTTCTTCCGCCGGTTCGGCATCTGGTGCTTCGCCTGTTCCGATATCCGCAGCTGCCGGTTCGGACGGCTGGGTTTCCGCTTGGGAATCCCGGGTATTATCCGTGAGTGTATTTCTCTGGATGGTGGACGGCTTTCCTTTATATCTGCTGGAATGGATATAATCCTCTTCCAACACCTTGCCGTCTTTGCTCACAACCCGGTAGGTTTTCCATACAGCTCCTGTCTGTGCCTTTACAACCTCCTGCTCTGTTCCAAACGGCAGGTTAGGATTTTCCACAAATTCGGGAGCCGGCGGATTTACATCCTGGGTCTTTTCTGACCGCATAGTTATTTTAACACCTTCCTCCAGGAGGGGCAATCCCACAATTGATATTTTCAACTGATTATCCTGGAAAGAAGCCCGTATGGCAACGCTTGTATTCTCCGTATTCCTGAATTTCAGGTCCGGGCCGCTGTAGCCGTCAAAGCTGACCATGGCGTCCTGTCCCGGCGGGATATAGCTTGGAGTAAAACTGTGATGGTTGCGCTCGGTTGTCTCGAATCCGGACGTCACCACCGCATTGTACAACGTGGTCGATACCTGACACACACCGCCTCCCGGCTCTTTAATCAGGATTCCATTTTTATAAGCGCCGGCCGGACGGTATCCCTTTTCCGTGGTCCGGTTGCCTGTAGCGTTGTTAAAGCTGAACTCTTCTCCGGGCTGCAATACCAAGCCGTCAATCGCCTGGACAGCCAGCCGGATGTTTTCATTTCTGTTGGCATTATTGGTAGTCTTCGTGGTAAATGTGCCGATTACCTGATACTGTTCCTTAGCCTGAGCCTGTGTCCGCTCCGGCCGGATAACGGTAAATCCGGCCTGAATCCGGGCGGTAAAATCCTTAGACTTTACCGCAGCCATAAAATCTTCTGCCAGCCGTTCCTGATCCAGTTCACGCCCTTCCTGCTCTTTTGTATAGACAAATTTACGGGCTTCCTTATCGTAAGACTCCAATTGGGAGCTAACCGGCTTTTTATTCCATTTCTGAGCCAGTTCTCCGGCCTTTTCCTTAATCTTTGCCTCCAGTTTGTTATCATCGATTCGATAAGAACCTTCTTTCAGGTCATTTGTGGAGTAAACCTGTTCTAAAATATCTGCAAGCTCCGGTTCCAGCCAGTTTTCCACCGAAAGCTCTTCCTCCCCATTCACAATCTTCATGCTCCAGGGATAATATTCTCTCAGCTTCTTCTGTGCCTCTTCCTTTGTGAGACCGGTGATCTCCACCTGCTCTACAGTAATCTCCGGAGCATTCACCGCTTTCAGACGTTCCTCATCCGGTCGGATGTGGGGGCTTACTTCCGCTTTCGCTGTCTGGATATCTCCCGTATTCTTAAACACTGTCCTCTCCAAAATCCCTATGGACACTGCCATAACAGCCGTAACGATCACAACCGACAAAAATACTTTCGAACCATCCCTGCGTCTTCTCCTTCGTTTTCTGTATCCGCTGCTCATTCTATCTGCGCTTTCCTTCCATCGTCTGCTGTATAATGCTCTTCATGGTGTCTTCATTCAGCTGCCCCGACGCATATCCGAATACATTGCCTTCTTTATCAATCATAAATGTGGTCGGCAATGAATAAACGCCGTAAGCTGCAAACTGTTCTCCTGTGGTGTCCATTAAAACCGGATAGGTATAGCCGTTATCCTCTAAGAACTGCTTAATTCCATCTTCCGATTTCTCTCTTCCCTGATTCGGTCCCGCCACTCCCAGCACGATCAGAGCGTCGTCGCCTTCTGTGCTGTAAGTTTCATAGATCTTTTGAATATCCGGCATCTCCGCCCGGCATGGCGGACACCAGGTTGCCCAGAAATTAAGAAATACTGTTTTTCCTTTGTAATCGGACAGCGTATGGGTATTGCCATACTGATCCGTCAGCGTAAAATCAATTGCCGGCAATGTCTCCGGCTCTGCGGTTGTGGTTTCCTCGATCTCTGCCTGAGATTCTGCTTCCGTCTCCGCTGTTCCCGCCGTGCTTTCTGCCGCGGTTTCTTCGCTGGATTCTTCTGTCGTATTTTCAACCACAGCTGTCGGTTCCGGCGTCTTCTGTCCGCCGCTGTTCTGGCTCTGTGTCGTATATTCAGATAAATAACCGGTTACCGCATTCATTTTTCCGGTAAACATCAAGAGTCCCATGATAATCATCAGAATTCCGCCGATCTTTACCGTGTATTTTACAAACTGCCCATGCTTTTTAAAGAAATCCAGCAGGGTTGTTGTAAACAATCCAACGATGAGAAACGGCAGGATAAATCCTAATGTATACACGCCGATCAACGCATACCCGGTTGCCTTCGTCGCCGCAGAAGCTGCCATTATAAGCACTGTCGCCAAAGCCGGTCCCACACATGGAGTCCACGCAAAGCTGAACGTAAAGCCCATAATCAATGCGGTAACTGGCGACATCGCCATCTTATCCAGCCGGAACGGAAGCCTGTGCTCTCTTCCAAGGACGGTTGATGTGCCCAGGAATCCCAGTTGGTAAAGGCCGAATAAAATCACGATGATGCCGCCGATTTTAGCGAATAACAGCTGTCCCCGGTTGAAGAAATGTCCCAGTGCAGAGACGCCAAAACCCAGCAGGAAAAATGCAAAGCTGACACCGACTACGAAGAAAATGGTATTAACCATAACCTTGCTGCGTTTATAGTAGATTCTGCCGTCCTCGCCCACGCTTCTCGTTCCGCCTGATAAATAGCCGATATACAATGGTAACAGCGGCAACACACACGGTGAGAAAAAACTCACCAGTCCCTGTAAAAATACGGTAAGCGCCGGAACACTTACATCTAATGAAAATCCCACTCAATCGTCCTCCTTTATTTATACTGTCAATAATACGTTGAATACTTCGCTCATGGTTGGATGGGTGTAAATCGTGTCTCTAAGAACTGTATAAGGGATCTTGGCATCCATAGCCATCTTTGCCAGATTAATCATCTCATGTGATTCGGCACAGAACAGATGCATACCCAGGATCTGATTTGTTTTGGCATCGATAACCGCTTTTAACAAACCGTCTGTCTGTTCCATAACCTTTGCCTTTGGAATTGCAGATGCCAAAAGTCTGGCAACTTTCACTTCATAACCTGCTTCCTTCGCATCCTTTTCCGTCATTCCCACTCTCGAAAACGGCGGATCGATAAATGTGCTGTATGGAACCGCGCCCCGCTTATCCACGGTATAGCTGCCGTCTCCCAACACTTTGGAACGGACAATCCTATAATCATCCAGGGAAATATAAGTAAACTGAAGTCCTCCAACCACATCTCCCATGGCGTAAATGTCAGGTGTTGAGGTCATCCGGTGCTCGTCGGTTATGATACCGCCTCTTTCATTCGTCTTAACGCCAGCCGCTTCCAGATTTAATTCGTCTGTAGCCGGACGCCTTCCTGTTGCAGCCAGTACTGCATCTGCCATAAATATCTGCTGTCCATCCTTGCCTGTAACAAGAACCTTCGCCTGGCCTGCTTCCTGTTCCACGGCTTCAATCTTAACGCCTGTGACAATCTGAATGCCCTGTTTTGTCAGCTGCTCTCTCACCGCATCCGCCATTTCCTCATCTTCTCTTGCCAGGAAACGGTCGCTGTCCTGAAGAATCGTCACCTCAGAACCAAACTGTCTGTATATGGAAGAAAACTCAATTCCAATATATCCGCCGCCGATGATTACCAGATGCTTTGGAAGTTCTTTCAGCTGTAACATCGTTTCGCTGACATATACATAAGGATTATCCTTCAGCCCTTTGATCGGCGGAACTACAGGCACTGCGCCGGTATTGATGAAAAACTGCCCCGCTTCCACGGTAAATACTTCACTTCCGTTATCCACCTCGATCTCATGAGGGGATAAGAATCTGGCTTTTCCATCTATTACTGTAATATTCTCATTTTCAGCCAGGTTATTATAATTGGCTTTATTTAATTTAGCGATCAGGCTGTCTTTCTGGATCATCACGTCTTTGTAGGCTGCAGCTTTTTCTTCAAAGCTGCGGCATGAAGAAGCCAGCTTCTGTGCGCTGTGCACCAGATACTTGGTGGGGAGGCAGGCCACATTGATACAGGTTCCTCCATACATCTTAGGTGATTTTTCCACCATTGCAACCGTTTTACCGGCCGCTGCTAAAGCGGAAGATAGGGTCTTTCCGCCTTTTCCAAAACCAATGATAACCGCATCGTATTGTCTCCTTTGCTCCATTCTATTTCCCTCCGTAACTGTATTTTTATTTGTTACTGTAACTTTACAATATACAGTTAGTTTTGTCAAGGGGTTTTTTGAATTTTTTTACATCAAGGGTGAAGGCATTTTCGGAAAAGCCTTGAGGCTTTAAGTTAAAGGGTGAAGGCTTTTCCGAAAATGCCTTCACCCTTGATGTAAAAAACAGCCGGAATGACCGTTCCCATCCGAACGGAATCACATCATCCCAACTGTTTTCACCATACGATTCTATTACCACTTATAATACTTCACCAAAGCCTGAGTCCCCAAATCTCCCATTCCCTCTGCTTCCAGATCCTGATACATGGAAAGTATGTACTCCAGAACTCCCAGCTCGATTCCCGCTCCCTGAGCCTCCTCATCCGCAAGCTTCATATCTTTAATAAAATGTTTGATAAAGAAACCCGGATTATAATCTTCTTTCAGGACGCGCGGAGCCACATTGCTCATCTGTGCGCTTCCCGCCGCCCCTGTAGAAATGGAATCCAGCATCTGCTGTACATCCAGCCCTACATTCTTCGCATATACCATCGCTTCACAGGCGCCGCTCAACGCTCCGGCTAATGCGATCTGATTGCACATCTTGGTATGCTGTCCATTGCCCGCCTGGCCTTCATAATTGATATTCTTTCCCATTGCTTCAAATACCGGCATACACGCATCAAAAGCGTCTTTATCACCGCCCACCAATATGGTAAGCGTCCCCGCCTTAGCGCCTCCGTCGCCGCCGGTCACCGGCGCATCCAGAGAAGAAAGGCCTGCTTTTCTGGCTTCTTCATAGATTCTTATGGCTAATTTAGGGCTGCTGGTGGTCATATCGATTAAATATGCGCCTTTTTTCGCATTGGCAATGATTCCGTCATCTCCGAAATAAACTTCTTCCACATCTTTCGGATATCCGACAATGGTAATCACCACATCCTGATCTTTGGCACATTCTGAAACAGTCCCGCACCAGACAGCGCCTTCTTCGATTACATCTAAAACCTTTGACTTGGTTCTCGTATAGATGGAAACTTCAAATCCGGCCTTCATCAAGTTTCGCACCATGGATTTGCCCATAATTCCAACACCAATAAATCCGATTTTCATCATATTACTCCTTTCACCGCAAACGCCGTTTTACCACAGACAGGCATATTTGCAGCAAGATTATATTCTTTCCGTCTTAATTCTGCCTTTCCCTGTACCCGGTTTCAAAATTCACAAGATTGTCCAGCCTTGTTCCATTTAAAAATTTCTCCAGGTTTGAACCTGAAATCCGTATAATGCGCTCCAATGTCTCCTGAAGGTGATAATGGCCTGAAATGTGAGGGGTAATTATCACATTGCCTGCCTCCCACAGAGGGTGATCGGAAGGAAGTGGTTCCGGATCGGTAACATCCAGCGCGCATCCACCCAGATGACCGTCGTTCAGCACTCTGCATAAAGCATCCGTATCGATAGCGGTTCCTCTTCCAACATTAATCAGATACGCTCCTTTTTTCATGCTGCGGAGCCGGTCTTCATTAATAATCCGGTACGTTTCCGGCGTGTTTGGAAGGGAAAGGGAGATAAAATCTGCTCTCGGAATCAGCTCATCCATCTTATCATTGGTATACAGCTCATCCAGATAATCCGGCTTATCGCCCGGCTTTCTTCTGATGCCGATGGTATGGCTTCCCAAAGCCTTCATCCGTTTGGCAAATTCTCCGCCGATATCGCCAAGGCCGATTACAAGCGTGGTGGAGCCCCATATAGAAGTAACGCCGCCTTCATCTTTCCACAGATGTTTTTTCTGGTTGTCATGGTATAAATTCAATTTTTTCTGAAGCATAAGAGCAGCTCCCACCATGAATTCAGAGATGGCCAGCCCATAAGCGCCGGTCGCATTGGTAAGAAGCGTTCCCGGCTTTAAGATACCCGGTTTGCAGTACAGATCAGCGCCTGCGGAGTTCAATTGCAGCCATTCCAGCTTCTCTGCAGCAGGCAGCATCTCAGCAGGAACATTGCCAATTATAATAGAAGCATCCCTTACCTGTTCCTGGGATACATCAGAAGACTGCACATACTCAAATGCGCAGTCTTTCCCTATATTTTCAAAATATTCTTTATGACGTTCTTCTATCGGAATTGTTATCAATACTTTTCTCATCTGTTTTCAATCTCCATCACCATATCCACACGTCTCTGGTGTCTTCCGCCTTCATATTCCGCATCCAGCCACTCATCAGTTATCATCTTAGCCATCTCCACTCCAATTACACGGGCTCCAAAGGATAGGACATTGGAATTATTGTGCATTCTGGAAAGTTTGGCCGTATAAGGTTCACTACACACGCAAGCGCGGATTCCCTTCACCTTGTTTGCCGCCAATGAGATTCCCACTCCGGTTCCGCAGATCGCGATTCCTAAATCAGCTTCTCCTGATACCACCGCGCGGCCTACCTTTTCACCATAGACAGGGTAGTCACAGCTCTCATGTGAATTGGTGCCCAGATCCAGCACTTCGATCCCTTTTGACTGCAAATGTTCTTTAATTGCATCCTTCATTTCTATTGCTGTATGGTCATTTCCTATTGCTATCTTCATAACTTCCTCCATATCTACTGCTGTCTGCAATGTTTTCATCTTTTTAAACATATCATACCTGACATGTTTTATCAAGATATGGGGAGTAAGAATATTGTGATTACGTTCCTGCTTATTAATGTTCACAGCCCCGGATCGGAAGATAGATTTCGATATAATAGACCATTTTGCCTTCCGCGTTGCAGTTAATCGTATATTGGGAATAGGCTTTTCCTTCCAGTTGGAAACTGTGCTTTCCAGCCCATTCCACCGCACGTTTTAAAGCTTCCTTTCTGGGTGAACGCGTTTCTGATGTATCCACGGTAAAAATGCACCGCTTATAATCCAGACACGGCATCTCTTCCAGCTTCTTTTTCATCTTCATTTTCTTGGCAATGGATTCCCTCAGACTCAGAAATGAATAGACCGGTTTGTCATATCCTACATTTAACAGATCGTATTCTTCCATAATATTGGAAACCTCATATACGCTTTTTTCCTGGATCAGCTGAAACCATTCGTCTCTGACCTTATCCTTTTCGGTTCTCTTTTCAGACAAAATATAAAAACGCTGAAAGGGAAGAACCGAGCAGATATCCAGATAATCTTTTATATTCTGACAGCTCTGATGGCTCATCTCCAGCTTTGTCAGATAAAACTGATGTTCCCGAATGCTCTTTTTTTCCTCTTCGATCTTCTGGCTGATTAAATTCTGCATGGCCTCACAGTTATTGTGGTAAAGGATCTGTTTCACGTCATGGACGCTGAAATTCACTTTGCGGTAGTAAATAGCATCCAGAAGAAGCCATACATCGTCCGCCGTATAACAGCGGTAGCCATTTTCCGCTTTATATGGCTTAATAATCTCTTTTTCCTCATAAAATCTCAACGTATCCTGGGTCACGCCTAAAAGCCTGGCCACTTCACCAATCCGGTATTCCCGCTTCATATACTTTCTCCTTTCCCCACTTCACCGTTTATCTGCAGATTTCTTGATAACTCTTCTTTTTTTCTCAACAGCAGCGCTGCGCCGGCCACCGTCAGCTGGGATAGAGGCACTGCCAGCCAGATGCCCGTTACTCCTATAACATGCGGCAGAATCAACAGCCAGACCGCCACACCGGCCGGTTCCCCATATGCCAGAATATAAGCCTGAAGGTTCTGTCTCGTCGCATAAAAGTAAGAAGCCGTGACGCGGATAAAACTGTACGGAATCAGGCCGGCACAGAAAATCAATATCACCTTACCGTAAGTCTCCATCACCTCCGGCGATGCGCCGAACATCAGCGGCACCTCTCTTCTGAACAGATAGAGGGATGCCATGCCGGCCGCTCCGATAGCGGCCGCAAACCAATAGGCCATTGACCGATACCGGCCGCAGGACTTCACATCTCCCATTCCGAGACAGAGGCTGAAAAGGGGCTGGCTTCCATCGCCCACACCCTGTAAAAGCAGCTGGACAACCACAATCACATAGCTGATCACCGCGTAAACGGCCACCTCATGATCGCCGGCATAAACAGTCAGGCTTTTATTCATCACCAAAAGAATCAGATTTGGAGACAGGGTCAGGCCAAATGGAGACAGGCCGATCACAAGCATCCGTTTAATTCTGTCCCATTGAATCAGTCTTCCCTCCTCAGAGGCCCCGCCGCGTTTTAAAACGCTCTTTTTCAACAAGTATAACAGGCTGGTTACCGCCGTCACTCCCTGTCCCGCCGCAGTGGCGAGGGCAGCGCCGAACATCCCCATAGGTATCACTTCGATCAGCAGATAATCCAGGATCATATTGGTAAAAAAACCGGACATCATAAAAATCATAGCTAAAAATGCCCGGTCCATATTGCGCAGCACCGGAATCAGTCCCGTTCCCAAAAGCTGAAAAACAGCTCCCGTCAGAATAATCCTCAGGTAAATCCGCCCCAATTCATAGATCTCCCCGCGGGCCCCCAGCATGTGCAGAACCGGGTCTTTTACGGCGCTTCCAAGTACCGTCATGGCCGCAGCCGCAAAAAGCAGGAGCAGAAGAATTCTCTTCTGATCCTGCCTGATCTTTGCTTCACTTCCGGTTCCCTCCGATACCATCAGCACGGAACCTCCCACGCCGATTCCGGTGCCCAGCGCCTGCAAAAGCGCTGTGACCGGATAAGCGATATTGATTGCCGCGAGGCCGGGATCTCCCAGATTCCTTCCTATAAAAAATCCATCTACAATTGCATAAACGCCGGAACATGCAAATGCGAGCATAGACGGCAGAACGCATCTCCAGAAATTACCCTTTCTCATACAGCAGCCTTATTCCTTTACTATCTATTTTTCCTTTTCGTATTTATCGGTTCCCTGATAGGTTACCACACCATCTTTATCGGTGCAGTAATAATTTTCATCCGCATCCTTCACATTTTTCTTATTCTTCGCAATTGTGCCGGATGTATTTACCAGGTATTCCTTATCATTATACTCTACAACCTTTAATTTGTCTTCTTTATCCGCTTTTAATTTGCGCCCCTTGATATAAATGGAGTTCTTATGGATTCCGTTATAACCGGCGCCCTTCTTGCTTCCTGAATCCTGGAAGCTGTAAGCATACACCTCTCCATCCACTTCCAATGTGGCGTTGCCTGTTTCGATGGCGCCTGCCGGTGAATTTCCAAAATAGAATACTTCACAGCTGTCAAATTCATCCGGAAGATCTTCCTCATTTTCAATCTCCGTGCTGGACGCGATCTTTGTTGAACTGTTTTCTTCAAACTCGATCTTGAAAAGTCCTTCCAGCATCTCGCCCTTGTCGTTAAATGCGTATTTCTTGCCGTTAATAGTCTTGATCTGGCTCTTCACAAGATCGCCGTCCTTTTCCGCATAGAACCAATAAGCTTCATCATCGTTATAAGCTTCCTGATCCACATCTTCGTCCGGAACTACATAGAACCAGCCGTCCGCTCTCCAACACTGCTCAGGCAGGTTGAAATACTGATAGCTGTTGGAAGACGAAGCGTTCTGCTTGGTAGCGACCTGATACCATTCATACTGAGCTGCGCCGTATTCGTTAAATGTATAGCGCTTTCCATTGATCTTCTTTGTTTCATCATCTATTTTCTTGCCTGAACCGTTGAAATAGAACCAGTAATCCTGGTCTGAATCGTCCTCATTTTCCTCGTCTTCTACATGGATCTGCGCCCAGGAAGCAATCACCTGCGCACCATCGTCCGATTCTCCGCAGTAATAGACTCCCTCTTTCCATGCATCGTCTCCTGTCAGACGGGTGGACTCTTCATTTACCCAGCCATATAACATGCGTCCGTCGTCGTCAAACGCATATTTTCTGAGACTTCCATCCGCCTTTTTAATGGAACGGAATGTGGTTCTATCGGATGACGCCTTATAAGCCTTACCGTTGGACTGGAAATAATACCAGTATGAGTCCGGTTCGTCCTCGTCGCCGGCATCTTCATTTTCCACTTCTCTCCACTCATTCATGACCATAGCGCCCACTGAGTTTACATAAAACACATCATCATCTGATTCCACCAGAGAACTAGTCAGCATTATACCATCATCATCCAGATAAAACCAGTGACTGCCTGATTTTTTCCACTCACCGGTGACTTTACTTCCGTCTTTTTCGTAGTAAACCCAATTTTCACCTTCCTGTTTCCAGCCCTTTGTGGCTGCCATGGATGGAATAGCCACCCCTATAGAACATGCGGTCATTACACACATTGCCGCTAATATCTGCACTTGTTTTTTCACTTTTTTCCTCTCATTCCGCTGTTTAAAAACAGCCTGGATTTATCTCTGCAATCACAGATTTTTCTATGCGCGCATATCTTTTCTTCAAGACTTTTCCAGAATAAACCATGGTCAAAGACCAGGGTCAACGGTTGGGAGAAATATGTCAGAAAATAGTAAAGTTACTTACAATTTCTTACGTTTTAGCGCCAAAAAAAGCAAAAAAATACCCGGTGAAAGGCGAAGAGTGCGGTGGCCATTTCCCCGGGCAGTGATGTCCAAACACTATATTACACCTTGGAGCTGCTCCAATGTCAACTATTTTATGAATAACGTTATGAATAACGTTTAGTAGCGCTTATGCCCGAAACCGGAACTGGAAAATTCCTGCATACTGCCAAAACCCGCACGGACGGCAGAGGCCGCCGGGGCTGGGAAGCGTAACGAAAATCAAGCATTGATTAAACTTTGATATTCGTTTAAAATAGTTGGGAACCGCAATTTTGATTGTACCTGCCGCTGTCCGGCGGCGAAATGGAGGAAATAATGTTAAAAGACGATATGATTATGAAAACCGGTATTATACATATTCTGGATTCAACCATGGGCATGCCGGTGCTCTCAGACTATGAATTTGATTTAGGCTCCGACTTATGCGACTTTCTGAAAGCCCACATAGAAAAATTTACGGAAAACGACGATGTTAAGCACTGCCAGTTCTCCGAGGAATCCGAAGTCTGCGCCGCAATCCGGGAATGTACCCCGGAAAACTTTGTGGAGACCAGCAAGGTCATCGCCCAAAAGCTGTTCCAGATCATGAATTCCAATATCGCCATCCCGCCTGCCGACATGGCCATGGTGATATTCAGCTGCAAGGGAAACGATTATCTGGGCGTCTTAAAGCTCAACTATAAAACTTCCTATACCCATATCACCCAGCCGTCCGAAGACGGAAGCAACAACAACGACATCATTTTACAGCGCGCCATCCTGCCTTCCGAAGGCCAGAAATTGTCAGAGGCATTTGTAGTAAACCTGCTGGACGGCGAACTGCTGCTGACCGAGAAAAAATACGAAGTAAACGGTGAAAAACGCCTCTATTTCTCCGAACTCTTCCTGGAATGCCACGCTCCCCTCTCCCAAAAAAGCAAACTGGACATCGTAACCAAGGCGGTGGAACAGGTCAACAAAAAATATTACGGAGACGATGACGCAGAACGCAAGATGGAAACCAAAAGCGTGATCTATCAGGAACTGGAAGAAGAAGGCTGCATCCATATCGAAGCCCTCAAAGAAAAAGTCTTCAAAGACAGCCCTGAGATGCAGGAAGAATTCGTAGAAAAGATGGAAAAATACAACATGGTCACCGAAGTCGTGGAGCCCAAAAACGAACAGACCGTTAAAAAATTCCAGACCCAGTATCTGACCACCGACACCGGAATCGAAATCAAAATCCCCATGGAAGAATACGGAAACTCCGATCATGTGGAATTTATCACAAATGTAGACGGAACCATTTCCATGCTGATTAAAAATATTGGAAAATTGACTACCAGGTAGCTTTTACACCAGGTATACGCGTAAAAAACGGGCCCGGAGGTCTGCCTAAAAATGCATGTCCCGATAAACTTGTCTGAGCGGCTTCACCGCCGGATGTTCACCGGAACCTGTATTTTCAGCAAACTTCCAGGCCCTTCGTGTATCTCATATCTCTATTCTTCCAGGCATGCCCCTGAAATCAAATAATCCCAAATCCTTTAAATCCGCGCCCCTCTGCCCTGAAGCAGCAGATCCGCCACCGTAAACGCAGCCATAGTTTCCACCACAGCCACAGCTCTCGGCACCACGATCGGATCGTGACGTCCTTTTATCTCAATCTTAACATCCTCCCCATCCCTGTTCACAGTTTCCTGCTCTGAGGCAATGGAAGGGGTCGGCTTGAATGCAGCCCGGAATACGATCTCGCTTCCGTCGCTCATCCCGCCCAGAATTCCGCCGGAATGATTAGTCTTTTTGCATACCTTTCCATCCGGTCCCATATAAAATGCATCGTTATTCACAGAGCCTGTTGATCTTGCGGCGGCGAATCCGTCGCCTACCTCAAATCCCTTCACCGCTCCGATTGACATAATCGCACCTGCCAGGCTGGCGTCCAGTTTATCAAATACCGGTTCCCCGATTCCCGCCGGAACGCCTGTAATACAGCATTCCACGATTCCGCCAGCGGAATCCTTTTTCGCCATCAGTTCTTCCAGATAGGCTTCCGCTTCCCTGGCGGCCTGAGCATCCGGCATATATAAACGGTTATTCCCGGCTTCTTCCATAGAAAAGCGTTCCATCTGAATCTCCACAGGGCCGATGGACTTGGTATATGCGTTCACTTCGATTCCATAATGTCCAAGAAGCCTGCATGCCACAGCTCCGGCGGCCACACGGCCAATGGTTTCCCTTCC
The DNA here is from genome assembly GCF_002899675.1 of Clostridium sp. chh4-2. Taxonomy (GTDB): domain Bacteria; phylum Bacillota; class Clostridia; order Lachnospirales; family Lachnospiraceae; genus CHH4-2. Next base: position 87,494 of record NZ_PKUU01000007.1, read on the forward strand.
GGAAGAGCGCCCGCCTCCCCGGTAATCGCGAAAGCCGTATTTGGCATCGAATCCATAGTCCGCATGTCCCGGACGGTATACGTTCATAATATTACCGTAATCGTGAGAACGCTGGTCCTGGTTTCTTATCATCATAGAGATCGGCGTGCCGGTAGTCTTTCCTTCAAAAATTCCGGAAAGGATCTCCACCCGGTCGCCCTCCTGGCGCATGGTCGTAAACTTGCTCTGTCCCGGTTTTCTCCTGTCCAGATATCTCTGTATATCCTCTTCGCTGAGCGAAAGCCCGGCCGGGCATCCGTCAACCACCACTCCCACTCCCTTACCATGGGATTCTCCCCATGTGGTCATGGTAAGCAGCTTTCCAAATGTCGATCCTGCCATGCTTTAATCCCCTACCTTTACGATCACACAGCTGTTCGGCTCGTTAACGCGGATCGGATTCGCACTCATAACAAGAAGCCCTTTTTCATAGTCCACATGGAAAAATGTGATGCTTCCGCTTTCATGATTAACCACCGCAATATGCCGGTTGTCCGGAAATACAGCGATATCCTTTGGATAATCCCCGCTGATCGGAAGACAGCAGAGCAGGGAAAGAAGTCCCGTTTCCTTATCTCTCTTATAAACGCTGACCGTATTGTCGCCGGCATTGCCGCAGTACATGTAGCTCTGATCCCCGTCATTGGAAAAACGCATGGAACATGCTGCCGTCAGTTCGCTGAGTTTCTTATCTCCCACCGTGGAAATGGTCTGAATCTTTTCAATTACAGGCGTTCTCTCTCCGGTTTCATACGTAAATACTTCGATCACATTTTTAAGTTCATACATCAGATAGAAGAACTTGCCATCATCGCTGAAACGGAAACATCTGGGCGCAGACTCCCTCTCACAGCGGATCGCGTCCACCAAAAACATCCGTCTCTCCTTCTGGTCAAACCGGTAGATCTTAACCTGGTCGATTCCCAGATCAGCCACCATCACATATTTACCGTCCGGAGTAAGGCGGGTGCAGCTGACATGAGGGCGGAAATTACGCTCTGCCACACTGCCAAGACCCTTATGAAATACGCCGGTCACAATATTTCCCACCGATCCGTCTTTGTTGAGATCCAGAATCGTGGCCTTTCCGTCATGATAGCCTGAGACAAAGATGTACTTATCATCCTTATCCGTAGACAGGTGGCATCCTCTCATTCCCTTAATATTAGCGCTGTTTAATCGGGTAATGCTCCCGTTTTCATGTATCTTAAATGAAACGACTCCTTCATCTGCAATCGAATACAGGGTTTTGCAGTCACTGGATGGAATCACATAAGAGGAGTTGTCCACCTCCATCTCACACCGCGGAATAAACACTCCCTTTTCCACATCCACATCGTATACCGTAATTCCCTTTGCCTTTCCTGTGTAGGAATAGGAGCCTACATAGGCCATGTATTTACCTTTCATACTGAAATGTCCTCCTCAAAATACTGCAATTTTTAAGTTAAAGATATCATATCACACAATCATTGAAAAATCTATTGACAGTACAGGATTTTTCAGTATAATGAATCTTGTCGTTTGTTTATTATTACTAAACTTTAAGTTAAATATATCGTAATCATTCAATGCGTCATAATTATGGGCACAAATCCATTGAACAGTTACGGTATATCCTATAAAAGGTGAGAGGGAGGTATGCATGGATATCGGGGCTAAGGTTAAAGAACTTCGAACGCTCAAAGGTCTTACCCAGGAAGAACTGGCGGACCGGGCCGAATTATCAAAAGGATTTATCTCACAGTTGGAAAGAGACTTAACATCGCCATCGATCGCCACCCTGATGGACATCTTACAGTGTCTCGGAACCACCTTGGGAGAATTTTTTAACGAAACTGCCGAGGAACAGATCGTCTTCGGAAAACAGGATTATTTTGAAAAATACGATGCTGAATTAAAGAATGAAATCAAGTGGATTATACCCAATGCACAGAAAAATATGATGGAACCGATTATGTTAACATTAGAGGCGGGCGGTTCCACCTATCCTGACAACCCACATGAAGGGGAAGAATTCGGTTATATTCTTCAGGGAAGCATATCTATCCACATCGGAAGCAAAATATATAAAGCAAAACGAGGAGAATCCTTCTATTTTACTCCCGACAAAAAGCATTATCTTACCAGCAAAACCGGCGCTTCGCTGATTTGGGTCAGCTCACCGCCAAGCTTTTAATCACACACTTCAGGAGGATAAACCATGGGTCAGCCATTGATTGATTTAGTAAATATTACGAAAAGTTTCGACGGTACCGTTGTTCTGGACGATCTCAATCTGTCAGTTAAAGAAAACGAGTTTGTCACATTATTAGGCCCAAGCGGATGCGGCAAAACCACAACTCTCAGGATCATCGGCGGTTTCGAGACTGCCGACACCGGAAAAGTGATTTTTGACGGCCAGGATATCAGCAGGATTCCGCCCAACAAACGCCAGCTGAACACCGTATTTCAGAAATATGCCCTTTTTACACATATGAACATCGCCGAAAACATCGCGTTCGGCCTTAAAATTAAAAATAAACCAAAAGCTTACATTCAGGATAAGATAAAATACGCGCTGAAACTTGTGAATTTAGACGGATTTGAAAACCGAAGCGTGGATTCCCTCAGCGGCGGCCAGCAGCAGCGTATCGCCATCGCGCGGGCGATCGTCAACGAGCCCAGAGTTCTTCTTTTAGACGAACCGTTAGGCGCTCTGGACCTAAAGCTCCGCCAGGATATGCAGTATGAGCTGATCCGTTTGAAAAATGAACTCGGAATCACCTTTATCTACGTTACCCATGACCAGGAAGAAGCCCTTACCATGTCGGACACCATCGTAGTCATGAACCAGGGCTACATTCAGCAGATGGGTTCGCCGGAACAGATTTACAATGAACCGGAAAATGCTTTCGTAGCCGATTTCATCGGCGAAAGCAATATCGTTCCCGGCCTGATGCTCCACGATGAACTGGTGGAAATCTTCGGCGCCAAATTCCCCTGCGTGGACAAAGGATTTGGAAACCGCAAGCCGGTGGACGTGGTAATCCGCCCGGAAGACATCGATCTCGTGGAACCGGAAGCCGGCACTTTAAAAGGCGTCTGCACCCATTTGATCTTTAAAGGCGTCCATTATGAGATGGAAGTAACCACTCCGGATGGATTTGAATGGCTCGTTCACAGCACAGACATGTGCCCGGTTGGAAAAGAAGTTGGTATTCATGTTGATCCGTTTGACATTCAGATCATGAATAAACCGGCTTCCGAAGATGAAGAGGCGGTGGGTGTGAATGAATAAAAAACTGTTAGCAGGACCGTACCTTCTGTGGATGACTGCATTTACCCTCATCCCGCTGGCCCTCATCGTATATTACGGCATGACCGATAAAACAGGGGCATTTACCTTGTCCAACATCATCGCCATCACCACCGCAGAGCACGCGAAAGCCCTCTGGCTGTCCCTGGGCTTATCCCTGTTCAGCACCATCGTGTGCCTGATCATGGCCTATCCGCTGGCTATGATCCTCAGAAACCGGGGCGTCAATCAGGGAAGTTTCGTGGTATTTATATTCATCCTGCCCATGTGGATGAATTTCCTGCTGCGCACCCTGGCATGGCAGACACTGCTTGAGAAAAATGGAGTGATCAACGGAATCTTATCCACACTCCATCTTCCCACCCAATCACTTATCAACACTCCGGGAGCCATTATCCTGGGCATGGTGTATAACTTCCTGCCGTTTATGGTTCTCCCGATTTACAATGTTCTCTGTAAAATTGATGACAACACCATCAACGCGGCAAAGGACCTGGGCGCTAATTCGGTGCAGACATTTTTCCGCATCTGGCTCCCGCTCAGCGTTCCGGGAATCATCAGCGGAATCACCATGGTATTCGTTCCCGCGCTGACCACCTTCGTCATCTCCAATTTGCTGGGCGGCAGCAAGATCCTGCTGATCGGCAATGTGATCGAACAGGAATTTACAAAAGGAAGCAACTGGCATCTGGGCTCCGGCCTTTCCTTAGTGCTTATGGTATTCATCTTAATCAGCATGGCGCTGATCGCCAAATATGATAAAAATGGGGAGGGGACATCATTCTAATGACAAAGATAAGAAGAAACTTACAGAAAATATGGCAGAATTTTTATCTGGCCCTCATATTAATTTTCCTGTACGCCCCCATTGCAACCATGATGGTGCTGTCCTTTAATAAATCAAAATCCCGAACACAGTGGGGCGGTTTTACCCTGCAGTGGTACACCCAGATGTTCGAAAGCCGCAATATCATGGACGCACTTTCCAACACTCTGGTGATCGCCGTGCTCTCCGCGCTGATCGCAACCATAATCGGCACCGTAGCGGCAATTGCGATCAACAGTATGACGCGCACACCCAAAACGATCATTATGGGAATCACCAATATTCCCATGCTGAACGCGGAGATCGTAACCGGTATTTCCCTGATGCTGACTTTTATCGCATTCGGAATATCCCTTGGTTTTAAAACCATTTTGATCTCCCATATAACATTTAACATTCCATACGTTATTCTGAATGTCATGCCAAAATTAAAACAGACCGACCGCTATACCTATGAAGCCGCCCTGGATCTGGGCGCGGCGCCGCTGCCGGCATTTTTCAAGGTGGTATTCCCGGATATTCTGCCGGGCGTGCTTTCCGGTTTCCTCATGGCATTCACCATGTCTCTGGATGATTTCATCATCACCCATTTCACCAGAGGCGCGGGAATCAATACCTTATCGACCCTGATTTACAGTGAAGTACGGCGCGGAATTAAACCGTCCATGTATTCTCTGTCCACGGTCATTTTCCTGACCGTACTGGTACTGCTGATTATTGTCAACTTTAAATCCAATAACAACAGCCGCCGCCACACTGCATAGACCGCTTTCCGAAGGGATGCGAATTATTATGAAAAAACAGCTTAAACTTATCCTATGCCTGTCAGCGGTTCTGCTTGGTATTATCTGTGCCGCCCTTATTTTGTTTTTTACCAGTCCAAAACAGCGGCTAGGCAGACAGATGACATTGGGAGCAAAGTATCTGACTGAGAATAATTACGAAGAGGCGGTTATCGCCTTCACAGCCGCTATCGAAATCGCACCAAGGGCGGCAGAAGCTTATATAGGTCGTGCAGAAGCCTACATGGGCCTGGCCGCTGCCCCGGAAAACACTTCCACGGCAGGGCCGGAACAATGGTATGCCGATGCAGAGAATGACTATCTGACTGCTCTCTCTATTGATGAATCCATCGGAGAGGCTTACTACAAACTGGCCGGCTTATACACAGACCAGAGCCGTTTGGATGACCTTATCCACATTTTAAGAGATGGTTATAACGCTACGGGGGATGAGGGTTTCCGGAAACAGCTGGATGAACTGGATAAACCGGCCGGAGATGATATCGTCCAATGGAGCGACCCGGTTATGGAAAAAATGGTGCGGGAAGCTATCAATATCGAGAGCGGCCCGGTTTATGTAAAAGACTTGGACAGTATATGGTCCTTGGATATTCTTGGGGACCGGTACATCTTTATAAGCAAGAGACCTGAAAATAATACCACAGAAAGCGAATCCAACAGCAATTGGGGCTATCGCATCCTCTCCCGGGCATCAGCCGGTGACGATAACAGTTGGAAGCTGGAGGCGTTTTTTTCCCTTTCCGAAGACTCTGAAGAGATCACCGTAAAGGGTAATATCCAAAATATAGATTCTCTCTGGTATTTTCGTGATTTACAGACCGTGCAAATAATAGCCAACCACATTTCCGACGTTTCGGTACTGAAACGCTTGAATCTGATCAGTGCTAATTTCTGGGCTAATGATATCACAGATACCAGTTTACTGGAGCAATATAACGCTTTCAAACACAATCCCGAACAGTTTGTAGAAATCGGAGATATTATGTCTTCCTCTAAAAATTAAAGTCTAACACCACACGAAAGGAACTCTGATTATGAAAAAGAAAGTATTAGCACTGGCAGCCCTGACCGTTTCTGCTGCCGTAGCCACATTAAGCGGATGCCAAAACAGCGGCTCCGGCAGCAGCGGAAGTAGCGAAGCAAAGGCCGAAAACAACCAGTTATACGTTTACAACTGGGGCGAATACATTGACGAATCGGTTATTGACATGTTTGAAGAAGAAACCGGAATTAAAGTAATCTATGACATGTTCGAGACAAATGAAGACATGTACCCGGTAATCGAAGCCGGCGCCGTTACTTACGATGTTGTCTGCCCTTCCGACTACATGATCCAGAAAATGATAGAAAATGACCTGCTGGCCGAGATCAACATGGATAACGTGCCCAACATCAAGGAAATTGACCCACAGTACTTAGAAGACTCCAAAAGCTTTGACCCGGAAAACAAATATTCCGTGCCTTATTGCTGGGGAACCGTAGGAATCCTTTACAACACCTCAAAAGTGGCTCCTGAAGACGTTCCTACCAAATGGTCCGATTTATGGAATGACAAATTCAGCGGTGAAATCCTGATGCAGGACAGCGTAAGAGACGCTTTCATGGTAGCGTTAAAATCAAAAGGCTATTCTATGAACAGCACCGACGAAGCGGAATTAAAGGAAGCCAAAGACCTTCTGATCCAGCAGAAACCTCTTGTCCAGGCCTATGTAATCGATCAGGTCCGCGATAAGATGATCGGCGGAGAAGCTGCAATCGGCGTGATCTATTCCGGCGAAATGCTGTTCATTCAGGAACAGGTTGCCGAACTTGGTCTGGATTACGACTTAAATTATGTCATTCCACAAGAGGGAACAAACGTATGGATTGATTCCTGGGTTATCCCTAAGAATGCAAAGAACAAAGAAAATGCTGAGAAATGGATCGATTTCCTCTGCAGACCGGAAATCGCCAAGATGAATTTTGAATACATCACTTATCCTACTCCAAACAAGGGAGCCTTTGATCTCTTAGATCCGGAACTGCAGAATAATAAAGCCATCTTCCCGGATAAGAGCGATCTGAATAACTGTGAAGTATTCCAGTATTTAGGAGACGATGTGGACAGCATTTATAATGAGCTTTGGAAAGAAGTTAAATCAAATTAGACACAAAAGGCAGAGTGATCCGGGGCAAGGAAACGCCCTAGATAAACTCTGCCTTACGTTTAATCTCTCCCCGATACTTTCTCCCTACCGGAATCGTAGCCCCGTCTTCCATCACCACGTACCCGGACCGGAATTCACGGACAAACTTTTTATTCACCAGATACCCCCGGTGCACGCGCATAAATCCTTCTTCCTTTAACTCCTCTTCCAGCTCCATAAGCGAAGCATAGAACCGGTAAACCGCATCTCTCACATGGGCGTATACAACCCGGTTCTCCACAGAGAGAAAGCGTATTTCAGAGATCGGAAGCTTCTCCGGCATCTTCTTAATCATCACTTCCAGGCTTGTCAGCCGCTTTTCCTCATATTCTCCGCACGCTCTTAAAAATACCCGTTCAAACTCATCTTCTGTAAACGGACACTGCAGATAATATGCTCCGGCCTTGGCATATTCCTCCTCACGGCATCCATTTCCATATACCACAAAAATCGCCCGGCTTCCCATCTCTCCTGCTTTTTTAATAACCTCCGGACAGTCAAAATTGCGGCCGTCCGCCGTCATAAATATATGGTCCGCCTGGCGTGGATTCTTTTTAATATGCTTCAGCATGGTATTCCTGTATGTAAACGTTATAATCTTTCCTTCAACCTGATACTTTTCCACCGCCTTCTGCAGCCGTTCTGCATAAGCAGCCTGGTTTGGCGTATCATCATATAAATAAAATGTAACCATGATCTTTCCTCACCGCGTCTAAAGACAATCATTCATATTGTCTTTATTATACACGATTTTCCGTCTCATGGTTACATTTATTTTCTTTTTCTGCTATTATTTTTTTCTTTGTAATGCAGTCAACTATTTCCAGTCATATTTTGTCAGATGTCCCTGCAGCGTCATCTTCTCAAACCCATTTTGCCTCAGCGCCTCATATAAAACAATGGCCACCGAATTGGAAAGATTTAACGAGCGGATATCTCCCCACATGGGGATTCTGACACAGGTTTCCTGGTTTTCCAAAAGGATCTCCTCCGGTATCCCGGCGCTTTCCTTTCCGAACATGATGTAACAGTCCGGCTCATAGCTGACGTCCGAATAGACCTGTTTGGACTTAGTGGTTGCCATATAGATCTTGGCTCCCGGATTCCGGTTCAGGAAATCCTGATAATCACAGTAAACCGTAACATCCAGCTTATCCCAATAATCCAGTCCGGCCCGTTTCAGCGCCTTTTCATTGATCTTAAAGCCAAGGGGCTCGATCAGGTGAAGCCTTGTTCCGGTTGCAACGCATGTCCTTCCGATATTGCCGGTATTCGCCGGCATCTCCGGCTCAAATAATACTACATTCATAGCTGTTCTCTTTTCTTTATGCTTTTTCATCCAGCCTGCGGATGAACCGTTCGATTCTTCCCAAAGCTTCCTTTAAGTTTTTTAATGAGTATGCATAAGAGATACGAAGATATCCCTCTCCGCAGTCGCCGAACGCCGTTCCAGGCACAACTGCCACCTTTTCTTCCTGCAAAAGCCGGGTTGCAAACTCATCCGATGTCATGCCGAAACGCTTGATGCTCGGAAATGTGTAAAATGCGCCGTGAGGTTCGAAACACTCCAGCCCCATCTCCTTAAATGCATGCATCAGATAACGCCGTCTCTGGTCATAAGATTCCCGCATATGAACCACATCCTCATCCCCGTTGCGGAGTGCGGATACGGCTGCATACTGGCTCGTGGTTGGAGCACACATGATGGCAAACTGGTGGATTTTAACCATCTGTTCCAGAATCTCACGAGGTGCAGCTGCATAACCCAGCCTCCAGCCTGTCATGGCATATGATTTGGAAAATCCGTTGATTAAGACGGTGCGCTCCTTCATTCCAGGCTCAGCCGCGATGGTGGCGTGATGGTCTTTATATGTGAGTTCTGAATAAATCTCATCGGAAATGACAAACAAATCCTTTTCAATCACAATTTTGGCGATCTTCTCTATATCGCTTTTTTCCATGATTGCGCCGGTAGGGTTATTGGGAAACGGCATGATTAAGATCTTGGTCTTATCCGTAATCTTTTCCAGAAGCTTTTCCGGCGTCAGTTTAAACTGGTCTTTTTCCTCCAGTTCGATCACAACCGGCACACCGTCTGCAAGCACCGTACAAGGCACATAGGAGACATAACTTGGCTGAGGGATTAAAACCTCATCCCCAGGGTTTAACATGGCTCTGAGGGCGATATCGATGGCTTCAGAACCGCCTACGGTCACCATCACCTCGCGGTCAGCGTCATATGTAATCTTGTATTTTCTGTTCAGATAATTGCAGATTTCCACTTTCAGTTCTTTCAGGCCTGCGTTGGATGTGTAAAAAGTGCGCCCTTTTTCCAGGGAATAGATTCCCTCTTCACGGATGTGCCATGGAGTATCGAAATCAGGTTCTCCAACGCCAAGTGAAATTGCGTCTTTCATCTCACTTACAATATCAAAAAATTTACGGATTCCCGAAGGGGGGATCACTGTTACTTTATCAGCTAATGGATTTCTCATGGGGTTATTAACATCCTTTCGTCATGGACCTCGTCAACGAGAACTGTGCCGTGATCCTTATATTTTTTCAATACAAAATGGGTTGCTGTGCTGAGCACTGATTCCATCGGTGATAATTTCTCCGATACAAACTGCGCCACCTGTCTCATCGTCTTGCCTTCGATGAAAACAGTGAAATCAAATGCGCCTGACATCAGGTAAACGGAGTTCACTTCACTGTACTGATAAATACGTTCTGCGATTTTGTCAAATCCCATGCCCCTTTGAGGAGTTACTTTAACTTCAATTAATGCTACAACCTTCTCGTCGCTGGTATTATCCCAGTTAATCAGGGTGTGGTAACCACAGATAATATTCTCTTTTTCCATCTCGGCAATCTCATTGGCGACCGCGACTTCACTTTCTCCTAATAGAATCGCCAGATCTTTGATGTCGATTCTGCTGTTTTTTTCCATAACCGCCAAAATTTTCTCTCTCATAAAATTGCCTCCTGATTAAATGATTTTTAATACTTTATATATTTCATCTCTCTGGGGCCGGTCGAGAAAGCCTCTGCCTTCCCCATTGTAGATTTCACGTTTTAGGCCGCGGTTCACAGTTCCGATCACCGCCGCCGGGATTCCCGCCCTTTTTAACTCAGTGACGGACTGGTATCCGTTATTGCATACCAGGATAACGCAGTTTTCCGATAACAGGCGGTAAGGATTCAAATCATAATATTCACAAATCTCAATGGTCATTTGCCGAACAGGAATCTGACGCAGCCAAAATTCGATGCCGACTTCATATGCCCCGGAGAGATTCCAAAGCGCGGCCATAATGCCGCCTTCTCCCACCGCTTCACATTCCGTTGCGCCGAACCGTTCCCACTGCTCCAGATTCCCGCCTATCCTGTTCTCTTCTTCTGCTTTCTGATCTAAAAATAACGGGGAAAAATGGCTGAGCAGTTCCTGCCTTTTTTCAGAAATGATTCCGGCAGTCCCTGCTTCCCCAATATATCCTGCTGTTACAAGATCCTGCCCCGGTTTCATGACACCGAGGCGTTCCCTGTCTGTTTTTCCTCTCATGACGGCACATCTCCCGGTCCGTTAGGGATCTCCTGTGCCGGCTGGTTTGATGGAGAATTTCCTCCCAGACTGCCTCCCGGCCCTTCAATCTTTGGTTCCTGCGGCTGTGTCTCCGCAGGTGTTTCCGGTATACTTTCCACCGGCGCAGCTACCGGAGGTGCTGCCGGCCCTACTTTGACAATCGCTTTTGAAGCGTTATAAGTGTCTGTGTGTAAAAGTGTCTTCTCTTTTTCCACTCCGTCCACATAAACATACTTCCATAACCTTGATTTCATCCCTCTGTGGGCCGACTGAACCTGTTTCCTGGTTCCTGGCGCCATCGTTGGGTCCACCTGTTCCGTCGGAGCGCCGGGATCCGATACGCTCAGCGTTTCCGACACGTATTTGATCGTGCGGTTCGCCGGCCTTGTTTCCTTGCCGTAGATGGAAAAGGTTAATGACTTTCCTGAAGTATACCCTTCCACATAAACCGGAGTATCATATGGATTGGTAATCTTAATATCCTTAAATGTTCCTGCGATCGCCGCGTCCATGGAAGGTTTTACATACGTAACGATCATGGAATGATTCTGTCTCTGGGTGATCTCCATCTCCGCTAAAAGCGAAGTGTTATAAAGCGTGGTGGCAATCTGGCATACGCCGCCGCCCACACTGTCTACAACCTGGCCGTTTTCATAAGCGGCCGCCGTAGCGTAGCCGTTGGCCGTTGTAAACGGCTGCATACACTCATAACCTGACAATGTTTCTCCGGGCATCAGCACATGGCCGTTGATCTTTCCTGCTCCAACCCTCAGGTTGGTGGATCTGGAAGCTCCGCTGCTGCTAAAATCCGTCGTATACGTTCCAAGCAGATCCTGAATTGTCTCCAGGTCTTCGGTCTTTCTCGCCGGTTCCTGCTTTGTCACGACGGCAGCGGCCGTTATCGGCTGCTCCAGTCCGGAAGCGATCGCTTCATTCAATGCGCCCGTGGTGGCCTGTGAATCGATCATAAGCCCGTCTACGGACGGTGTAACGATAAATTGTCCGTTTTCCCTGGTGATCACCGCATCCTGCGGCTCCGCAACAAGGCCCGCACATTCTGTCTCTACAAATTCTGCAACCTTCGCTTCATCCACCTGAGTGCTCAAAGCCAGTTTTTCCGGCTTGGCCTCCAGATCTGAGATTGCAAAAAAACGCTGTATAATATTGCCGCTCTGATAAGATTCGGCTGTTTCTTTCACTATTTCCGGGTTATTCCAATAAAATCCCAATGCCTGTGCTGTTGTATCTACCGGTGTTCCGTCCACATCAAGGGTTATCTTTTGATTCGAGAGTCCATTCACATAATCTTCAACTATTTTCTCAGCTTCTTCGACTGTTTTTCCTCCAAGATCCTGTTCCCCTACGTATAAACCGTGCGGAATCGTCTCCTCCGCCTTCGCAGATACCGGCATAATAAAGCTAAAGCCAGCCGCTAACACAATGGCCGGCAAACCAGTAAGCCACGTCTTCTTTTTCATAATATGCTCCCCATTCTATCCAATCGCTGAAAATGCCCCTGCCAATGTAGGGATAATCATAGCCAGAACCAACAAAATAATGATAACAGAAGATACGATCTTCTTTGTCTTTTTATTACTGAAATTAAACATAATCTTTCACCTCTTTTATTCTTCCATACTGAGAAATAATCTTATCCGTCATTCTGGAAACCTCATTGCGTGACATGTACTCAATCTGCACAGTTACACATATTTTATGATATTTTATCAAATCACGCAAGAGTTCTTTTTGCCTTTTTGTCGCCGGCTGTTCTTTTTTCACTTTATAAACCAGGGTTTTAGGTTCAAACACCTCTAATTCCCCTTCCGGGCATCTTTTTTTAAGTTCCTGAAAGAGTTTATGAGCCGCCCATGCGTCAGAAAGCGCCCGGTGCGCATTCTCATTCTCAATCTCAAAGTAGCGGCAGGCGGCAGTCAGGTTCTTTTTTTCTTCTTCCGGCATGAATTTCCGGCATAAAGCCAAAGTGTCAATCCCCTGAGATTCAAATTTAAGCCCCTGATTGACGGCAGCCCGTTTTAAAAAGCTGTAGTCGAAAATAACATGGTGCCCTAAAAGGGGCAGTCCCCGGCAGAATGCCAGCATCCCTTCAATCACATCTTCAATTCCCGGCGCGTCTGTCAGCATGCTGTCATTGATTCCGGTGATTTCCAGAATCCGCTCCTCCAGCGCCCTTCTCGGATTGACCATGGTATGAAACTGGTCCGTCACCTGGCCGTCTTCCACCTTAATTGCTCCGATTTCAATGATCTTATCCTGTTTCGGGTCCAGCCCCGTGGTCTCAAGATCGACGGAAACATAAGAATCAAACATATTACTTACCTGTATTCCCTTCACCGGCCGGACAGTAATCCCTTAAAAAGCACTCTCCGCATTTCGGGCTTCTGGCCGTACATATGGTACGTCCCAGCGTGATGATATGAATATTCCACAGAATCCAATGATCCTTTGGAAGCACCTCCATCAGCTCGTATTCGATTTTTTCAGGATCTTCTGATTTGGCCAGACCCAATTTTCTGGAAATCCGCTTCACATGGGTATCCACCACAATGCTGGGCTGGTTATAAATATTGCCCCTGATTACATTGGCCGTCTTCCGTCCAACGCCCGCCAGGGAAGTTAAGTCCTCCATCTCACTGGGAACCTCTCCGTTAAACTCATACAGAAGCCTTTTGCAGCATTCTATAATATTTTTCGCTTTCGTATGGTAAAAGCCTGTGGGCCTGATATCCATCTCCAATTCTTCCAGATTGGCTTTGGCAAATTTCTCTATGGAATCGTATTTTTTAAATAAATCCGCAGTCACGATATTAACCCTGGCATCCGTACACTGTGCGCTCATGATAACGGCAATTAAAAGCTGCCATGGCGTTTCATGGTTCAGATAACAGCGGTAATCCGTACCGTATTCTTTATCCAGCAGCTCCAATATGGTCTGCACCCGCTTTGCGCGCTGCGCTTTTGTCTCTTTCTTTCCCATTCTTATCCTCTCATGCTTTTGTATCCGGCGTCAGCAAAAATGTCTTTGCATTATAGGTCAGCGGATCTCTGTTCTTATAATCAAACAGCACCATCGTCCCATCTGCCATTCCTTCGATATGGGCCATCTTGCTGATCTGCCGTGAATCGTATCCTTCATATTCCTTTAAATACTTAAACTCCCGGGCTTCCCGGATGAAAAAGTCCCTGATCTGCGTTTTGATCTCTCCCTGATCCCTGGCAAAGGACGGGCGGCTCTTGACATTTTCACGAAGATACAGATCATAGACCAAAAGATCCCGGAATTCTTCGGTCAAATCCTCAAATCCCCGTTTTTTAGCCTCTTCGCAGATAAAATCATACAGAACTTCATACCGGGCCGGACGGTTGTGGCTGATCTCAGACAATCCTCTTTCTTCATAATATAATGCAACCGCTTCGTACATATGATAAGGACTGCCCATCTTCTCTTCCAAACGCTTTAACGTGTTCTGAAACTGTCCGCTGTTGTAATAAACTTCCACCATCTCTTCCACGGCTTTCAGCCTGAGTACATCGTCATATCCAAGCCACCTGGTAGACAGCACCTCATAGGGCGGTTCACTCTTATACAAAAGGCCATATTCTGAAACCATCTCCTGCATATAGGAGCCTTTCAGCACCTTCAAAAATCCCAGCTGCAGCTGTTCCGGCCTCATGGAGTAAACGTCGTCAAAGGACTGTTTAAAACGTTCCAGCCCTTCATAGGGCAGGCCGGCGATCAGGTCCAGATGCTGATGGATATTGTGATAACCGTTCACCCGGTCAACTACCCGGCGCAATCGGTCCAAGTCCATCTTCCTCCGAATCTCAAAAATGGTTTCCGGATTGGTGCTCTGCACCCCGATCTCCAGCTGGATCAGCCCAGGACGCATCCGGCTCATCAGTTCCAGTTCCTCTTCCCCCAGAAGATCCGCCGATATTTCAAAATGAAAATTGGTGATACCATTATCATGCGCAAGAATGTGCTTCCATATAGCTATTGCATGACTTTTTTTACAGTTAAATGTGCGGTCCACGAATTTCACCTGTTTTACCTGATTCTGCAGGAAAAAATCCAGTTCCGCTTTCACCAGCTCCACATCCCTGAAGCGCACCGATTTGTCAATGGACGACAGACAGTAGCTGCAGGAAAATGGGCAGCCGCGGCTGCTTTCATAATAGATAATCCTATTTTCAAAGTCTTTCAAATCGTGATAGACAAACGGTATCTGGCTCATATCCATCACCGGACGCAGCTTTCCTTCCACCACGGAGCCGTTATCATCCCGGGCGGCAATTCCATCCATCCCGGCAAATGACCGTTCACCGCGGCTGTAAGCACAAACCAGGTCCGCATACGTCTCCTCGCCTTCGCCCATCATGATCCCCAAAACATCCGGCTCCTGTTTAAGAAGCCGTTCGGCGTCATAGGAAACCTCAGGGCCGCCCAGCCAGATATCCGTATCCGGCAGAACCTTATGAAGATCCCGCACAATCTCCAGCACATAACTGATATTCCATATATAGCAGGAAAATCCAACCACATCCGGTTTTCTCAGATAGATATCTTTTAATATGGTTTCCATCTGGTGATTAATGGTGTATTCCCCGATTTCAATCTGAATCCCCGGCTGTCCTTTTGTCTTTTCCTTCGCATATTCCATCAGGCTGTAGATTCCCAGATTTGAATGGATGTATTTTGCGTTAATCGCAGCCAATAAAAACTTCATAACTTAAACTTCAACCTCAATCTTTCTTCCGGTAGGCTGGTATTGGTAATACCGGACGCCCGCCGCATTCAGCATCCGTTTAGACGCCCGTACAGCCGGTGTATCGGCATATTTATCGCTGCCATAGATAATCGTCTTGATCCCGGCTTGGATAATCGCCTTGGCGCATTCATTGCAGGGAAACAGCGTCACATAAAGCTTGCTGCCTTCCAGACTTCCGCCCCGGTAATTTAATATCGCGTTCAGTTCGCTGTGGGTGGAATAAAAATATTTAGAATTATAAGGGTCCTCTTCCTCCTGATCCTTTCCCCATGGAAATTCATCGTCCGAGCATCCTTTTGGAAATCCGTTATATCCCATGGACAAGATCTTGTTGTCCTGGCTCACAATACACGCCCCAACCTGTGTGCTGGGGTCTTTGGAACGCTTTCCGGAAAGCAGGGCAACTCCCATAAAATATTCATCCCATGTGATATAATCCGACCGTTTTTGTGTCATATCTTCTTCTCCTTTTTTATACGTGTATAATGTGATATCCGGCAGCCTTGGTTAAACGGTTCATAATTGCCTGTCCCAGGCTCGCGTCAGAAAAGCTTTCCGAATAGATGTAATCGACCTGAAGATCGTCAAATTCCCTCAATACTGCAAACAGGTTATGAGCGATGGTTTCCTCTTTCGCCCGGATTCCCAGGCTGCGAAGCTCTCCGCTTGGATAGCAGTTTTTCGTTTCATCCGTACAGATTACGCCTACTTTAAATCCCTGTTCCAGCTTTTCCCTAACTCTACGGTTGATCTCCGAAACCACGGTCTCCTGTTCCCCTTCCACCAATGTCAGATTGGCTTTGGGCGCATAGTGGCGGTATTTCATTCCCGGCGCTTTAGGCTTAACGTCTTCTTTTAACGGTCCCAGTATGGCAGGGTCCATCTTCACGTCTCCCAGCACCTTTTTTAACATCTCCATAGTGACCGCGCCCGGCCTTAAAATTGTAGGAATCTCCCCCGTCACATCCACAATTGTGGATTCCAGACCGATTCCAACCGGACCGCCGTCCAGGATCATCTCAATCTTCCCTTCCATATCCTGCCACACATGCTGGGCGGTTGTTGGGCTTGGACGTCCCGAAGTGTTGGCGCTGGGAGCCGCAATTGGCACCCCCGCCAGGCTGATCAGCGCCCTTGCCACAGGATCGCTGGGCATGCGGACCGCAACTGTATCAAGACCTCCAGTCGTTCCATACGGCACCACGCCGCTTTTCGGAAATATCATGGTCATAGGGCCGGGCCAAAATGCATCCATCAGCTTTTTCGCTGCTTCCGGAATCTCCTTAACCAATGGTTTCAGCTCTTCCAAAGAGGATACGTGGGCGATCAGCGGATTGTCCGAAGGGCGTCCTTTTGCTTCATAGATCTTTCTTGCCGCCTGTTCGTCCAAAGCGTTGGCTCCCAGTCCGTAAACCGTTTCCGTCGGAAACGCCACAAGCCCGCCGTCCCGGATAATCTGAGCTGCCTCCTGCAGTTCTTCTTCCTTTATATGATCAGTATCTTCAATTTTTACTAATTTAGTTCTCATCACTGCCTCGATTCCACCGCCGATGCGGCATATATTTACAGAAAGTGGCCAAATTACGCCATTTTTCGCGTTTACATATAGATTTTATCATAGCACAACAGTTATTCCGGTGCAATGCTCTTGAAACATTTTCCTATTGATGATAACATAAAATGTAACAGTTCAGCCTTCCGATGTCTGTGCCGGCTCCGGCCGTTTCCATGGCCTTTCCTGTGACTTTGCAGGGTATTAGCAATTCTTAACGCGCAGAATTTTTCGTTCAAGGGAAATGTCCATTTGTTTGAGCGGGCATTTTGCCTGTACGGAGCGAGTTTGGGCATTTTCCTTGGCTTTTAGAAAAATCCTGCACGTTTAGAAGTGCTTATGCCCGAAACCGGAACTGGAAAGGCCATGGAAACGGCCGGAGCCGGCGCAGGCATCGGAAGGCTGAACTGTAACCATAAAATAGAATTTGACTTAATATAGGAGGAAACTAATATGCCGATCATTGTACCTGATAATTATGACCCACACCTGTCGGTCCGCCAGACTCAGGAAGCCATAAAATATATCAGAGATACTTTTCAGAAAGAATTCGGACGTGAGATGAATTTAGAGCGGATTTCCGCCCCTCTGTTCGTGGAAAAAAGCAGCGGATTAAATGATAATTTAAGCGGGGTTGAGCGCCCGGTAGCCTTTGACATCGCCGGGATTCCCGGAGAAGAGGTGGAAGTCGTACAGTCCTTAGCCAAATGGAAACGTATGGCGCTTAAAAAATACGAATTTGAAGTCGGGGAAGGCCTTTACACCAACATGAACGCCATCCGCCGTGACGAAGAACTGGATAATCTCCATTCCTGTTATGTGGATCAGTGGGACTGGGAAAAGGTAATCGCCAAAGAAGACCGCAACATGGATACGCTGATGGAAACAGTCAAACATATTTTCAAAATCATCAAACATATGCAGCATGAAGTGTGGTACAAATATCCCCAGGCAGTAAAACACCTTCCAAAAGATATCTATTTCATCACCGCTCAGGAGCTGGAAGACAAATATCCGGATAAAACTCCAAAGGAGCGCGAGAACTTAATCACCAAAGAACACGGCTGTGTCTTCCTGATGCAGATTGGCGATAAACTGGCAAGCGGAGAACCTCACGACGGACGCGCGCCGGACTATGATGACTGGAGCTTAAACGGCGACATCCTGTTCTGGTTTGAAAACTTAAACTGCGCGCTGGAGATTTCCAGCATGGGAATCCGCGTGGATGAAAAAGCATTGGATGAGCAGCTGAAAAAAGCAGGCTGCGAAGATCGCCGCAGCCTGCCTTATCATAAAATGCTGTTGGATGGCCAGCTTCCATATACAATCGGAGGCGGTATCGGCCAGTCCAGGCTCTGTATGCTGCTGCTGGACCGCGCCCATGTGGGTGAAGTTCAGGCGAGCATCTGGCCTGAAGAGATGCGCAGAGAATGCGCAGAACATAAAATCTTTTTACTCTAATGTGGTTTTCGGCGCTTTCACGGCACGTCTTGAAGATGTGCTGTGAATGATAACGCTGACTCTCTTATATACCAAAGCAGTAATCAAAGATACAATCACACCTTTTACGATATTGAACGGTCCGACTGCCAGTATCACAAATGTCCATACATTAGAGATGGCCGGGTTAATGGCCGCGCCAGCCGCAATAATCGTATCTAAAGGCATAAAATTGGAGTAGAACGGAAGCATAACCAGCGCATTTAAAATTACGCCCACAACGGTCATAATGGCGGTGCCGGTTATCATGCCAATAACTGCTCCTTTTTTGGTCTTCTTAATTTTATAGATGATCCCCGCCGGGAGCACAAAAGCACATCCGATACAAAAGTTTGCCAGCTCTCCCACAAATCCTGTGCTGGTCGGTTTCAAAACCAGTTTTACAAGGATTTTCACAAGTTCCATCACCGCGCCCGCTACCGGGCCTAAAGCAAAGGTTCCCACCAAAACCGGAACTTCACTGATATCCAGCCCATAAAAGGACGGCGCCAGAAATGGAAGCGGAACCTCAAATAGCATGAGCACCGCGGCTAAAGCGCCGAACATGGCCATAAGCGTTACATTTTTAATGCTGAGCAATTCTTTTTGTTTCATATCATTTTCCTCCTACATGTTTGTAAGTTCATCTTGTCTGAGGAATTGCAATTACGGAGTGCCTTTATTCCAGGGGCGATCACCCTAAAGATAAAAAAGCCCCGGATACGAAAAATATCCGGGGCCTGTAGTATACACTCTTACCACTCTTGCAATTTCTTCTCTCATCCAGACTATACTGTCGGTTCCGGAATTTCACCAGATCAGCCACAAAAAGTGGGTCGCGGACTTTGACCGCCGGTAGGGAATTACACCCTGCCCCGAAGAACTTATATTTATTTTATAGGTGCATAATAGCATATATATGCGGGAAATACAAGTATTTTGCGGGATTTTTAGGGTTTTACACATATTTTAGTTTTATCTTTATTTTAATTGAACTTATTTTTCACACTCTCCCCACACTTTGGATAATTTTTGTTTATTAACAGTGAACGAAAAGTATTATTCTCCTCCCTTCATTCTGTTTATATCGGCGCTTGTTTTGATTGAACGTCAGTTCTCCATATGCTATAATACTCTCGTATAATTTAATTAGGAAATAAAGGATGCGATTTTCCGATCGATGCCCTCTAGTCTTACGAAAGAGGGTGACGCCCTATGGACACTATAGAAGTACTTACACTTTTACTGGTAGTTTTCACGGCTCTGTCTTACTTAGATAATCATAAAAAGAAATAAGCATCCCTACCGTCCAAAGTAAGATGCTTATTCTTTAATCATCATTCATTTACTGAGGTTATCGGAAATTGCTTCCGATAACCTTTCTACTTAGATTATATACTAGGGCCGTTTTTTTTCAAGCGGCTCTTTTTAATTGTCAAAAAGTTGTCCTTATAATATATCTAAATTATTCTCACTGTTTTCCTTCTGAATCAATCCACTGTTATTGCACACTTTTATATTATCACAGACATACCGTTATTCAATTGTTGTCCAAAATAAAGGAGCCTTTTGGTTATGTACTCCATTTTCAATATAGGATATATCAATATGCTATGTAGTAAATGATTTAAACAATAACAAGGGGGACAATATGTTTAAGTAAAATTATTTGCTCCTAAAAATTTAATTAGAGAATATAAAACCCGATTTTCTGGAAGAAGTGAATATGACCTTGATTTGATAATTACAGGTTATTAATTAAAAGCATATTAACATTTGATAAGCAACAGGCCCAAATAGTCAGATTAAAACTATTAGGCTTGTTGCTTTTTTATTCAATCATACATCAAGTCTGAATTTTCATGCTATAGGCCAAAATCTTCTTTCCGATAGACTATTCCATTTTTCAACTACCTCTTTCGGCTCGTGCATCGCATTTCCCCTGGCACGACAATTCTTGCAGCAAATCCTAAACAACCTATAGTATTCATAATACTTGTTGCCAGGATTGAACCTATGGCGGGAACCGCTGAGCGTATTGTAGTAACCGTCATTAGTTTCATCCACTTTAAGATTTAACGAACCACAGAAGGGACATGGCTTTAGTTTATATTGTTTTCCAGAAATTGTTGCTATACCATTAGGGGACACTTTTCCCTCACGAGGTACATTTTCTTCTCCGATCGATTTCATGAATAAATTCGCTCCTTTTTTGTATGGCTAACGTTCTTGCAGTGGCGTGATCGTTTCATATGATAATGATAACAGAGTAATAACGTTGAAGCAATCTTTCTGACTAATATTCCCCGGCTTCACGAACGATGGAAGTATTTAAGACGCGGCACAGCATTCCGAGAATGCTGTGTGATCTCACCATTAACCGCGAATCAATACAATACCCATGCTTTTGTATCAGTTAATTCATTATCACGCTGCACTTACAGCGGATCTATTCAATGAAAACGTGCATGATATAGGAAAAGTGTGTTTGGGAATGTATCAAATAAACTGATGGTTTTGAATCGCAGGAGTGTTTTGTATATATAATACATTATTACGAAATATATTTTTATTTTTTAGTATATTATACATAATTATTTTTTTACAAAAATTATTTTTATTTAAAATATGTATATTTTATACTTTACAATTCATATTTTAATGTTGAATTTATACAAATTATATGTTATAAATAATATAAAGTATTATATATCTAATATATATATAACTTATATTTATTTTGCAACGTCCACCAGTCAAAAACAAATCAAGCTACAAACACAAGGGAGGAAAAAAGATGAGAAAGACACTTGCTACAACACTGGCGCTTACTGTTGCAGCTTCCATGATGCTGTCTGCATGCGGAAGCGTTTCAACCAGCAACCCTGCTGCATCGCAGCAGACGGAAACAGCAGCTCCTGCCGGGAATGCGGAGAGCACTGCTAAGGCAGAAACAGTCAAAAAAGTAAAAGATCCCTACAATGATGAGTTAAAACTGGGCTTTATTATTGACAATATCGGACATCCTGTAGGAGCAGCGTGGAAGACCGGTATGGAACGTGAAGCAGAGGCATATGACAATATTTCCGTACAGTATTTCGATGGTAAGAGCCAGGCTGAGACTCAGATCCAGCAGATGACGGATTTAATCAATCAGCAGTATGATGGTATTTTCCTTCAAGCAGCGGATTCAGCGGCACTCGCTAATTCGGTAAAAGAAGCGGAGGCGGCAGGTATTCCTGTTATCACCCTGAATCTGGATGCGGATACCCCTCATACCGCTTTAGTTGCAATGGTTGACTACGAAGCCGGAAGGTTAGTTGCAGAGGCCATAGCCAAGGAATGCGGAGGCAAAGGAAATGTAGTGATCATCCAGGCTTCTCCTGGAGCTAGCCGTGGTATTAATCTGGAGGCAGGTTTTGAGGACGCTCTGGCAAAATATCCTGACATGAAGCTCTTGGACAAACAGAGCGGTGAATGGCTTACAGAAAAAGCAAATGAGGTTATGCGTGACTTCCTTACAAAATACGACCAGATAGACGGCGTATTCTGTGACAATGACGCAATGGCAGAAGGAGCTTCCCAGGCGGCAGAAGCTATGGGACGTCTGGAAGGAATGAGCATTTGGGGTGCTGACGGCGAGACAAAGGCACTGGAATACATCGAACAGGGCAAGATGACCGGAACAATCTATACCAACTGTTACGATCAGGGAGCTACTGCTTTCCGTCTTATGCTCTTTGCATTGAGCGCTGAGATTGAGCCGAGCCAGTTTACTGAGACTCCGGTTGTGAAGATGGGACCTATTGTTGTGACACCGGATACCGTAGGGCAGATTTCGGATGACATGCGCTGGTAAATGAATAACGGAATGATAGATAATAAATAAAAGCAGGGGATGATACTCTGGCAAACGGTACAATTTAGGTGGAACTGTACCAGTCTGCCGGAGTCATCCCTTTAAAAAAATCCGAATTTAAGGAGGGAACACATTGAGGCAGGAAAGAATCAGACGCTTAATTTCTGCCGGTCTACTGGCACTGCTTATTCTGATTTTCAGTTTGACCAGCGAATATTTTTTAACTCCTAATAATATTTTTACATTTCTGAGGGATGCCTCTGTGACAGGGATTATAGCTGTCGGGGTGACCTTTGTCATAATCACTGCTGGAATTGATTTGTCCACCGGAGCCTTGGTAGCGGTTGTATGTATGATAGCTGCTAATATATTATATTACATGCCCCAGGTACCGGTTTGGGCAATTTGTATTTTATGTGTTCTTCTGGGTGCTGTAGGCGGTTATTTTAATGGAAACGTGGTAACCCGTTTGAAACTGCCGGACTTTATCGCCACACTTGCCGGACAGGGAATATTCAGAGGCCTGGCTATGTTGTTTGCGATCCGCGAAGCAGGCCGAATCAGCAATAAGGTTATTAAAAATGACAGTTTTACATTGCTTAGCGGTCATATCAACGGAATCTATCTGGTAACTATGGTCTTTTTTATTATGGTAATTATCGGACAGCTGATACTGAAAAAGACAAAGCTTGGCGTTTATACTTATGCCGCCGGAGCTAACCGCAAATCAGCGGATCTGTCAGGAATTGATACTGGCCGGATAAAACGGACTGCATTTGTTTTTTCAGGAATCTGCTGTGGAATAGCAGCTATTTTCCTTTTAGCCCGTACCGGCGCGGCTACGGTTGAATTGGGAACCGGATTAGAGTTTGATGTTATTGCGGCCGTTGTGGTTGGAGGCTGTGCGTTCAGCGGAGGCCGAGGCGACGTAGTCGGCAGTATGCTGGGGGCGCTGTTCATGGCAGTATTGACCAACGGAATCTATAAATATCATTTAGGAAGTGAATATCAGGTTATTATCAAAGGCGCAGTCATTATAATCATGGTACTCTTCGATTCTGTTTATCAGAGATATATGGAGAACAAGACTTTGAGCTCAGGCAAACGGGCTGAACTGGAAAAGGGGGCACAAGCATGAATGATGACATTTTATTATATGCCCATAACATAGAGAAAGAATTTTCCGGTGTAAAGGTTTTAAAGAAGGTGAATCTGGAGGTCCGCAGAGGTGAAGTTCATGCTCTGATGGGTGAAAACGGGGCCGGAAAATCTACCTTGATCAAAATTATCATGGGCGTTTATCCGAAAGATGGCGGGGAGATCTATTTTCAAGGAAAAAAGGTGGAGATCAACAGCAGATCTGATGCTCAAAAACTGGGGTTATCCGTTATTTATCAGGAACTGAGTTTAATTCCAACCCTTACAGTCATGCAGAATATACTGCTTGGACAGGAAATGGGGCGATTCGGATTCCTGGATAACAAGGCAATGAGAAAACGGACTATGGATTTGATGGAACGTTTCCATCTCAAGTTGGATCTGGATGCGGTGGCTGAAACGCTCAGTATTGCTCAAAGGCAGACCGTGGAGATTTTAAAGGCGCTGACTGTGGACGCTCCTTTGATCGTCATGGATGAGCCAACTGCTTCTTTAAGCGCTTCTGAATCGGAAAGTCTCTTTGAAATCATCCGCAATCTGAGAGAAAAGGGAGTTGGAATCCTCTATATCACACACCGGTTGGAAGAGGTATATATGCTTGCCGACCGGCTCACCGTACTAAGAGACGGCGTCAATGCGGGTATGGTTGAAAAAAAGGATATTAATCCGGCAGATACTATACGTATGATGATTGGAAAAGAGTTAAAGGATACGAGCGACCGGTTCGTTATGAAAAAGACGGATAAACCGGTTAAACTAAGTGTTAAAAATCTGTGCCGCAAGGGGGTCTTCAGGGATATCTCCTTTGATGTTCATCAGGGAGAGATCCTGGGAATCGGCGGTCTGGTGGGTTCCGGGCGGACTGAGGTGCTGCGCTGTATCTATGGGATAGATAAATATGACAGCGGTGAGATTACATTTGAAGGAAAAAAGATTTCTTGCAGTGTGAAAAAAAATATACAAAACGGTTTCGGATTGGTTCCTGAAGACCGAAGGACGCAGGGATTTGTCCCTCTTCTCAGCATCCGTAAAAATATTGCGCTTACCAACTATGACCAGTTAAAAAAGCACCTGGGATTTATCAGGCTTTCAAAGGAAGGTGACATGTCCAGGGACGCTATAAAACGGCTGGACATACGGCCGGATAATCCGGATCTTCTGGTGGGCAATTTATCCGGCGGAAACCAGCAGAAGGTCGTAGTAGGAAAATGGCTGATGCGCGATCTGAAAGTGCTGATGGTGGATGAACCCACTGCCGGAATTGATGTGGGCGTTAAGGAGGAAATTTACAATATCCTGGAGGAACTGGCACCAAAAGGAGTTGTGGTAATTGTGGTATCCTCGGATCTTCAGGAACTGATACGGGTATCCCATAGAATCCTGGTCTTCCGTAAGGGAACAATCTTTAAAGAGTTCGACAGCGGAGCCGTGACGCAGGAAGATGTGCTCGCTGCAGCTTCGGGTCTGACACAGGAAGAGGAGGTGGCAAACGGTGAATAAAAAAGATCTTGGAAAACAGATTTCTAAATTTCAGAAACCATTAATTCTTCTGGTGGTCATAATCATCATGACAATTCTTCAGCCGAAGGTATTTCCTACATGGAACAACATGTTGAGTATTCTCTATGCTATCTCTATCTACGGCGTAATGATTTGTGGTATGATCTTCACGGTATTGCTGGGCGGTATTGATTTATCCGTGGGTCCGGTAGCAGCTTTAAGCGGCGCGGTAGCCGTGGTTGTAATGAATTCCATGGGGAAAACTCCGGGGGCTGCCCTGACGGGAATTTTACTCGGTCTTTTGGCCGGTATTGGAGTGGGGTTGGTAAATGGTCTGATTATCTCAGGCTTTTCCGTACCGGCATTTCTCATCACCTTGTCCGCGCAGAATATTGTGAATGGCCTCGCTCAAATTACAACAGGAAACAACACGATCGCCGCAATGGAGCCAAAACTCTTTACAGTAATTGGAAGCGGCCGTGTGTTCGGTATTCCTATTCCCATATTTATTATGGGAGGCATGATGCTGCTCACCTATATTGTGCTTAATAAAACAGTTTTTGGCCAGTATGTATATGCGGTTGGCGGTAATGGAGATGCATCCGAACTTTCGGGTATTTCAAAGAAAAAAATCACCGTTATCTGCTATATCATTTCGAGCTTTACTGCCGCTATGGCGGGAATTGTACTGGCTTCCATGAACCAGCAGGCCATCGCCAAAGCGGCTTCAGGATATGAAAATGATGTGCTTACTGCTATTGTGGTTGGCGGCACAAGTCTGATGGGAGGAGAAGGCTCTATTCAGGGAGCGCTGTTCGGTGCAATGCTGGTAGGACTTCTTAATAACGGTATGCGGCTTATGGGAGTGCCTTCCACCTATCACACTCTGGTGAAGGGAATTATAATTATCTGCGCTGTTGCGGTTGA
Organism: Clostridium sp. chh4-2; assembly: GCF_002899675.1. GTDB lineage: Bacteria > Bacillota > Clostridia > Lachnospirales > Lachnospiraceae > CHH4-2. The sequence goes on from NZ_PKUU01000007.1 coordinate 113,494, forward strand.
CGTTTACTCAAAGAACAAAGGAAATGGCCTGCAGCGGTCATTGTTTAACAGGAAAAGAGAGGTGAAAGCATGAAACTATTTGATGCACATGCACATGTCGTAGAACGCTTAGCCGGCTATGGCGGCCGGGGAGAACTCAGGGCAATTGGCGGCGGAAAAGCGCGCTGGGCCAATGGTGACGAAATTACCATGTTTCCGGCAGAACTTGGTGAGAAAAATGTAACCGGAGAAGCGCTGAAAGCATTTCTGGACCGGGAAGGTGTGGAAAAAGCGGTTTTGCTGCAGGGCGGATTTTACGGTTTTCAAAACGATTATACACTGGAAGTGGCCGCCAAATATCCGGACACCTTTATTCCTGCATGCACCGTTGATCCCTTCTGCCTGGAGGCGGTTCCGATCCTTGAAAGGTATCTGGACGCCGGAGTAAGGGTTCTAAAGTTTGAAGTCAGCACCGGCCCCGGCCTTATGAGTTACCATGAAGCATTTGAATTGGACGGAAGCCGGTTGTCGGGTCTTATCCAAATGGCTGCGCAGCGGGGATGCGTGCTTACACTGGATCTGGGAAGCCCGGGAATGGCCAGCTTTCAGCCTCAGGCAGTTGCTAATATTGCAGAACGCCATCCATCCATGAAAATTGTAATATGCCATCTGTTAGCTCCCACTCTTAAAGACGGGGAGGCATTGGAACAGGGATTAAAAACCTTGAAAAAAGAGAATATATGGTTTGATATTTCAGCACTTCCCTGGAATGTTTACCCGGAACAGTATCCTTATCCTACGGCAATTCAGTATCTGAAGACAGCCAAAGAGATTGTAGGCGCAAAAAAACTGATTTGGGGCAGTGATATTCCATGCCCTCTAACCCGGGACAGCTATCGTCATTTGTATGATTATTTCCAGGATTCAGGAGTATTTACTCCAGCGGAGTTAGAGGATGTCTATTACAACAATGGAATGGAAGTCTACGGATAGACATTTTGATCAGAAGGGAAATGGGGATATATGGCAAAGGAAACCCTTAAAGATAAAGCATATCAGATTATTAAGGAAAAGATAATTACATGTCAATATTGGCCGGGAACACTTATTAACGAAATGGATCTGGTAAAGGAGGTGGATTTCAGCCATACCCCCATACGGGAGGCGATCAGCAGGCTGGAACAGGAAAATCTGGTTAAGATCATGCCTAAAAAAGGAATATGGGTAACCGATGTAAAGATGTGCGACGTAAGAGATGTATATGAGGTAAGAGAACTGATTGAGCCACATATTATCAAGCGCTGGGGATGTAATATTTCTAAAGATGAATTAAAGGCATATATGGCATCCTGCGAAAATGCCCTAAAGAATACCGGTGATGAAAAGGGAAAGATCGAATTGGATGACAAACTGCATGATATGATACTGGACTGCTGCCCCAATGCACATCTGTTCCGAACGCTGAAACAGCTCCGGGACCAGACAAGGCGGATGCGTATCATGACAGGGGATCGGAATTCCCGGCTTAAATACAGCATCGCGGAACACATAGACATTACAAAGTGGATTTTGGAAGGTGATTATGATAAGGCGGCTCAGTCAATGATTTATCATCTTCAGCAGGGGAAACAGAGTTCGTTTGATCTTTTGATGGGGAAGGGAATGTAAGCAGTATAGGGGAAACGGTTGAAGAAGAAAAAGTGCCTTCTTCAACCGTTGGATATGCAAAGCCGAATTAATGGAGAAAGGACATATAATGACAGACGAAGAAAAAAAACGCTTATTAAAATTAGGAAGAAATCTGCTTTCCGCCGGAATACTGTACAGCAGCCAGAATGGGGAGGAAAAAACGGAAGAACTTGATCCAAGTATCGCACGGCCTGGTGAAAAAGTTATTGCAATCAAGGATTCGGCATACATTGGAATTGGCTATGAAATTAGCACGGGTGAAATTTATACCGTTTCATCATATAATAAGGGCTCCTATACGTTTGAAGAGTGTCCTCCTTCCTATAATCCCTATCTCGGTGAGGACGGAACATGGTGGTTTAACGTAAAAGACTTTCGGAAAATAGAGGAAGAATGAAATAAAACGATGCGAAGTCAGCGCTTTAATGAACCAATACCTAATGCGCCATGGCAGAAAGTCAGACACAAATGGTGGAAAAATCAACCTCATATTTGGTGCATTAATCCACCATTTCCCTCAGTCTGTCAAAGCAAAAAGTTATGAAACCATTAAAATCTGTTACCACCCATTTTATCATTTCAAAAGCTGCGGTATTCGCCAACTGATATTGACTTATGCTAATCACATTTTCTTCCAATGCTCTTTCCAGCTCATCACGATCATCTTCTTTAAATTCACCATTTGTATAGATCAAAACAGGAATCCCACTCGTCAAAACAAAATATGCTGTGCTTAATTTTAAGTTCTTTCATCTTTTCTCCACGTATAAAACCCACTAAGATATCCAATTCGACAGTAAATGACAATCATCAATTCCGAATCAACAAGAGACTATTTCCTATAGAAATAAAAACTTATCCACAATTATGATACCACTATATATAGATAACCACAATATTTACCCTAAATATCTTGTATTGTCGGTGGATATTGTGGATAAATATGTGGATATCTTGTTAATCGAATGTGGATGTATGTCAATGAAGTCATTAAAAAAGCCGGTTCTGCGCTTCAATCTGCTGCAAAACAGCAAATCCCTTTTCATTCTTCATTTTGCGTTCCGGTTCAAATCCTTGGCACCATTTACTTTCCAGCCACCGTTCAGCCATTTCCGTTCCCATACAATAGCTGACGACATTTTCTCCCATGGCCAGCACGTTTGCATTATTTATCAAAGAAATCTTTTCAGCCGTAAACACGCTTTCACACGCAACGCAGTATACTCCTTTAAATTTATTGGCTATCATGCTGACGCCTGCTCCTGTACCGCAGATTACAATTCCCCGGTCAAATTCTCCGGTTTGAATTTTTTTTGCTAAATTAGATGCCGCATCGAAATACATCATCGGTTCATCCTCTGAGGTCTGGCCCACATCCGTAATATTATATCCTTTTTTTATCAGATTTTGTTTTACCGCTTCCTTTAATCGAAAGCCAGAAACATCTGAAGCAATTCCCACTCTCATCTCAGTTTTCTCCTGTTTTTAATCATGACTGCTGCCCAGTATTTCTGCATCTTCCTGCTCTTCTATTCAGGTCAATATGATGATACCGGCTTGTACTAACCCATTTAAATTATTTAGTTACAAAGCATCCCATTTAAATGTTCTAAATTTTTTGCTGCCGCTTCAAGCGGATCAGGATATTTAAAAGATTCCAAGGACAATACTCCTTGATAGCCAATTTCTTCTAACGCTTCCAGCATGCTTTTAAAATCAAAATGCCCATGACCTGCATACCATCTGTCACTATCCGCAATATGTACATGTCCCAGATTCTTACCCGCTTTAATAATCGCAGCCGGTATATCTGTCTCTTCTATATTCATGTGAAAACTGTCAATATGAAGCTTTATATTCTCTGATTCAAATCGTTTAATATAGTCCAGCCCCTCTTCGATTGTATTGAGTGCATCACTCTCATAGCGGTTTATGATTTCAAAGACTAATAAAACGTTATCTTTTTCAGCTGCGCTGATACATTCCCGCATGCTCTTATCCAGTAATTCATAGTATTTCTCTTCACTGGAACACTCGCTCTTTTTCCCCTTAATGAGTCCCAGAATCACGATTGCTCCGAAATTTTTCGCCACAGCAATATGATCCTTTATATTTGCTACCGCCCTGTTTCTGATGTCCTCGTTTTCTGAGGAAAGGGAAAGCCCATATTTACCATAAGCGGGTCCGGTTCCGATGGATGACAGGCCGACGTGTAATCTTTTCAGCTCTTCCTCCACTCCCTCAAGCAATATAGTATTCGCATCGCTGGTATGGATCTCAACTGCGTCATAGCCTATTTCTGAAGCTGTTTCTATACAGCTTTTATAATCCCCTCTAAGTACCACAGGGGTTTTCTCTCCTGTTTCAAGAGCGCATGTCACTGAAAATTTCATTCTGTTCTCCTTTTCTTTCAACTATGATTTTTCGTTATACGAAAACATTTAAGGTTTTCAATTAACGTATACGTTTACTTAAATGCTAGAATAATCCCTTTCACTAATTTTGTCAATACACTTATTTCTTTTTTCATTCAAGCAAGTCAAATGTTTTTCACTGTCATTTATACCAAATAATACAGTCAATGATTGTTATGAACTGTAAAACCGATAATTCTCTTTCATAACTAAACCGATGGGCATATCAACGATCCTGCACTCATTCTCACTCCTCAAGCCTGAAAGTTTTTTTGAAAGAATACTTAAAGCAATTCGCCCCTGTTCCCTATTAGACTGATACACAGATGCCAGCAAAGTTCCATCTTCAAAAAATGTTTTTAATTCATCAAAAACGTCCGTACCCACGATCCTGACTTTCCCGGACAATCCCATATCTTTCACGATTCTGCAGACATTATAGGTTATTCTGGCGCTGCCGCAAAATAATACATCCGGAGTTTCAGATATTAATATGCTGCACAGCTTCCCCTCATATTCAGAGGCGTCCACTCCGGCCACTTCAGAATACCGCAAATTTTCAGTAAGGTTTTCCCGCAGGCTCACAAGGTAATGCTTACTGCTGAAAACCGCCCGGTTTTCATTTATACCCAATACGGTTCCTGAAGCATTGGAAAAAAGCACATTAATCAGATGTGCCGCCAACGCACCTCTTTCTTTATGGGACGCTTTGAGAGAGCATAATGCTTCCACTCCTTCACCGCTATTGGAAACAAGCACAACCTGTGTTCCACGTTTTGAAAATCGGTTGATCCAACCAGCTGATTTTTCATCGTCACACATGGTTATAAGTCCTTGAAGGCTGTTGTCCGTATTGTCAAACAAGTTCTCAAGCGCATCGCTCATTCCGTAAATACCCAGCTCATTTTCCACATGCTGTACATTAAATTTCTGATTTTTTAAATCCTCTTCCGCATCGTTAATTCCCTTCCAGATACCTCTGAAAAAATAGCGGTCCTCTCCTGTGGGCTGCGGCAAAACCACGGCTATATTAATCTCATCTCTTCGCAGCAGAGATGCAGCTTCATCTATTACGTAATTTGTATCTTCTACTTCCTGAAGGATTCTTTTTCTTAATTCTTCACTTACCCCTTTTTTCCCATAAATGGCCCGATGCACAGTAGTAGTCGAAACCCCTAAACGCAGCGCAATATCCTTTGTTGTAACCTTGTTTCTTTTATCCATATAAGCCCTCCGACCATTAAACAAATTATATGCAGATCATGCCATATTTTACCCTTTTTGTCCATATGTATTTTTCTTAACTGGACAAGTAATTTGGAACCGACTATAATTAATTTCAATCAATACGGAAATCCCACCACTCACCGCGCGCTGCCGGGGCAGGCAAGACAGGAGGTTCTATGCAGGCTAAAATATTCGTGGCTCTCATTGCCGTTTTCATCATCATTTCCATCATTTCTGATAAACGCAGCAAATATCAGAAGAGAACATATGCCCGGAAAATGGTCGTCCAATCCTATGGTAAAAAATCAAAAAAACAATCCTATAAAAGAGATTTAGTCGGAAAAGACTGGGACTTTTCATCCGCTCAAATATCCTCTGATAACCAGATTGACGATATCACCTGGGATGATCTGGAGATGGATCAGATCTACTGCGAACTCAATAACTGCAAATCCTTCGCCGGGGATCAGATTCTGTACTCCACTCTGCACAAAACCGGCGGACAGGGCAATTCTTACCGTTCTTTTCAGAAAAAGACTGATTTCTTCGAATCTCATCCCGAAGACAGAAATATCATCTGGCCCATAATATCAGATTTGGGCAAAGGGGAAGACAACTATTTTCTTCCCGCTTATCTCAATAATCTGGAAGCATTTAAAATTCCGCATATAGAATACTACCGTTTTATGCGAATCCTGCTGTTTTTATCCGTAATTCCGGCCATTGTAAAACTGAATTACCTGTATCTTGGCTTCACCTGCATTGTTGCTTTAATCAATATCGTCATCTATTCGGTACAAAAGAGCCGGTATGAAATGTATCTGAATATGCTGAGCAGCATCCTTGGAATCATGAAAACCGCCAGGCAAATCGTTGATTCTGATACTTTAAATTATGAAAATGAATTCCATGACTTAAAAGATAACTTGTCCGTGTTCCGTAAATTGCTGTTAAAGATCGGAAAACCTCAGTTGAGAACCTCTGCCAATCTATCGGGCGACATTTTCACAATGATGGAATCGTCCACGTTTGGCGTTACATTATGGGATTTCATCCAATATGATAAGGTGATGAATCATCTCACCGAGCATCAAAAAGAATTGATGGAACTGTACCAGACTCTTGGTGAAATCGATACCGCCATTTCCGTCGCCTCATTCCGCGCTTCTCTGCCGATATGGTGTATCCCGGAATTCTGTGAAGATAATTTGATTGCGGCCGAAGATATTTACCATCCTTTAGTTCATGAGCCTGTATACAATACTGCAGTCATAGAAGACGGCTGTATTATTACCGGCTCCAATGCTTCCGGAAAATCCACCTTTATTAAAGCGCTGGCAATTAATGCTCTGCTGGCTCAAAGCATCCACACATGCATGGCAAAAAGCTTCATTTTGCCCCCTTCTTCGGTGATCACCTCCATGGCAGTCAGAGACAATGTTTCCTCCGGCGACAGCTATTATATTCGCGAAATCAAGTATCTGAAACGGATCATCCAGGCTTTAAATGACGAAAAGCCGGTTTTATGCATAATCGATGAAATCCTGAGGGGAACCAATACGGAAGAACGGCTTGCCGCGTCAGCTGCAATTATGAAATATCTGAATAAAAGAAATTGTATCGCCATCGTGGCGACACACGATATCGAATTGACGGAAATGCTGAAGGGAGATTACAGTAATTTTCATTTTACGGAGTGCATAACGGACAATGAAATCTCATTTGAATACAAGATCCATCCCGGTCCTGCTACATCCAAAAATGCTTTGAAACTGTTGGCTTATATGGATTTTCCAAAGGAAATTCTGGACGATGCGGAACGGTTGGCATCAGACGATGAATCAGGCGCGCCTGATATATACTCGTAATAAAGCGAATCTAAAACTAATAAAAACAGGGAAGAGTGAATGAAGATATCATCCCTCTTCCCTAAACATTTACGATAGAAATTCTCCCCGTATAATAGCTGTCGCCACATCAAAAAAAGACTTAATATCGTCTCCGCCCTCTACGCCATTGACGATTTGCTTACTGGCCTTACCGACCGGATTAATAATATTTTTCTCATCTTTAGCCAGAACAATTCCATACTCCGTATCCTTCCATGCATAGCTGCCGCCGCTTTTCCGGATCAAAACCTCTCCCACGTAAATTCCAAAAACATGGGCGTATGTATTTACACGATTTTTTATTAACCCATTATCATTTTCCGGATGCAGATACCGCTCGTGATAGCCATCCAGAATTTCTTTTACAGTCTGAATGCTCTCATCGCTGAAATCCAGATTTTCATTATAAACTTCACGGCCAAGTTTTATGGCGGAAGAGATGCAGAAGTCTATGGTCTCTTTTATGTTCATTCGGATACCCCCTTAAATTTAAATCAGCTCTGTATTTATTTTACAACAGCAGAGTAAAGGGACGCAAGAGAAACCGGTTGAACTGCGTTCTGCATTATCTGTATCCGTGTCTTTTAATATCCCCACCTGCGGCCCAGTACATAATCCGCATTATTGAGAACCATCTGGTCAAAATTCTTTTTAATTAATTCATGCTTTAAATCCCGATATTTCTCATCATACCAAAGGTTATGAAATTCGTTGGGATCTACCGCATGGTCATACAACTCACCATAATCATGGCCGTGGTGATTGACAATTTTAAATCTCCCATCATAATACATGGTAGCAAAGATACCTGAATATCCAACCTGACACAGGCAGTCATAATATTCCGTATATACAGAATTCTTATGAGCGTCTTTGGCCTCTTCATCAGTCAGCAGCGTTTTAAAGCTCTTTCCCTGCATATAATCAGGAATTTCAATTCCATTCAGTTCCAGTAGAGTTGGAGCTAAATCCACCAATTCCACCAATGCGCTGCGCTTAACATTTTGCAGAATCGTCCCCGGACAAGACATGATTAAAGGCACATGTACCAGAGATTCATAAAAATAAGGTCCTTTATAATAATTGCCGTGATCTCCATCCAGTTCTCCATGATCAGTCATATAGATGACTATGGTGTTTTCCCGCAGACCTTTTTGATCCAAGTAATCCATCAAACGCCCAAACTGCTGGTCAATCAATTCTATCTGCGCATAATAATCTCTGGTGTTCTGCTGCTTCTGCTCATCCGACATGCCGATGATGCTGTGACAGCGGCCGTCCATAGCACCCTGCATATAATCCTTTTTATGAAACGGCGGCTTATTATCCAGCTCTCCTTCCCTCCAAAGAGGAAGTTTCATATCCTCCGCATCAATCCGGGATTGAAATTCAGGCGGTGGATCAATGGGATGATGAGGATCAAACGGATTAATGCTGATCAGCCAATTGTGATCTTGGTTATCCTCTATAAATCCAATCGCCTCTTCCACGCACCATGTAGTCTGGTGATACTGAGCCTCAATTCCCACAAAAGGCTGAAATCCTTCTTCATAAACAGCTTTCAGATACCCGGCATTTTTCTCCGCCAGATGTTCCGTGTGCTTATTCGTATTGTCCCAGTGGCATCCCTTATAGGCATCCTCCCATTTTACCCCTTTTGAACGCAGCCATGTCTGATAGGCGTCAATCCCTTCCTCCCAGTCATTTTGCGGATGATGGCTCCACTTAAACACCTCATACCCGTCTTCCGCCCTGTTTTCCATATGATCCTTGGCTCCAGCCAGATGCAGCTTTCCAACCAATCCGCAGTTCCAGCCCTGATCTGCAAAAATCTTGGTTACCAGAGTTTCGTCCTTAGAAAAATGGTCATTACCGTTAAATGTTGCCCTTGTAGACCTGGGGTATCTTCCTGTCAAAAAGCAGGCCCGGCTCGGCGTACAGATCGGAGCCTGGGTATATGCCCGGCTGAAACTGACTCCCTCCTCCATCAGTCTGTCTATGTTAGGAGTTTTAATGCTGCCATTTCCAAAACCTGATATTGTGTCAAATCTCTGCTGGTCTGTGCAAAACCAAACAATATTATATTTCTTCGTATCCATGACAATCCTCCATTTTGGAGGAAAAGGAGGCCACAGGACCTTCTTTTCCACATTATATATTTCTAAACTGCTGTCTTACGAACCTTTTTCCCTATTTTTTATAATCTTTTGCTGCCGCAGCACAGTCATTATGATGGATACTGCACAGATTACAAGGAAAAATGCGGAAATAGGGTGTGTGAGAAAAGGCATAAAAGATCCGTTGCTGAACATCAGCGACCTCCTGTAGTACTGTTCCAGATTGGTTCCCAGAATCATCCCCATCACCATAGGCGCTACCGGATATCCAAAATGCTTTAAAGTTAGTCCAATCACACCAAAAATAAGCACCACATAAACATCAAACATTCTGTTATTATTTCCATAAGCCCCGATCACGCAGACAGCCAGCACCAGCGGCAGCAGAATATGCCTTGGAACTCTCAGTATTCTGGTAAACATTCTCTTACCCGCCAGCATCAGCACCAGCATAGCTGCATTGGCCACCATAATCGCCGCAAAAATAGCATATACCAAAGCTTTTTCTGTGGTAAACAGCAGCGGCCCCGGAGAAATTCCATGGATCATAAACGCTCCGATCAAAACTGCAGTAATTGCATCGCCCGGAATACCCAATGCCAGCAGAGGAACTAAAGCGCCTCCTATGGTTGCGTTGTTCGCTGTTTCTGACGCTATTATTCCATCCACACAGCCTGTCCCATATTTTTCAGGATGCGGGGACTGTTTTTTCGATGTGGTATACGATATCAGGTTGGACACGCCTCCGCCTATTCCGGGAAGAATTCCAATCCCCAGCCCGATGGCCCAGGAACGGATAAAGTTAATTCCCTGATCCTTGATATCTGTCCATCTAAGCCTTGAGTTTCCCAATTCATAATTAACCTTCGTTTCGTGCTTCAGGCCAAAAGCATTTTTGGCCGTATCAAATACCTCTGTCACAGCGAACAAGCCGATAACAACCGGAAGTGTGGCAAAACCGCCGTCCAAAGAGGCAATACCAAAAGTAAAGCGGACTTTTCCATCAATAGGATCGCCTCCTACAAAGGAAAGAAAGATTCCCAGCATTCCTGCCATAATCCCTTTTTTTAAATTATTTCCGCTCAGTGAAGATATCATGGTCAGCGAAAACAATATAACGGAAAAATAATCATACGGAGTAAAGCGGACCGCCACATTAGCCAGCGCCGGAGCAACAAAGAAAAGAACGCAGAAGCTTAAAAATCCGCCTAAAAAAGATGCCCAAATTCCGGTAGAAAGAGCTTTTCCGGCTTCTCCCCGCTCCGCCATGGGATTTCCGTCAAAAGTTGTGGCGATAGAAGACGGTGTTCCCGGTATTTTCAGTAAAACAGCAGAAACCAGCCCGCCTGAAATCCCCCCGATATAAAGTCCCACCAGCAAACACATGGCCGATGTGCTGTTCATCGCATAAGTTGCCGGCAGACAAAGAGCCACTGCCATCGTCGCAGTCAAGCCCGGGACTGAGCCGAATATAATCCCCAAAGCCGTTCCCCCAATTATAAGAAGCAGGTTTCCCGCAGTAAAAACGGCCTGGAGTCCATTTAAAATTAATTCCATCATCTACCTCTGCTTTCCCAACCTGTCTCATGGATTCCATCCAAGCACTCCCGCAGGAAGCAGAACATCAAAAAATGTCCGGAATCCATAAAATAACGCAGGAGAAATGATACAGGCAATCAATAAAAACAACCAGATCTTTTTTGTGTCAAAACAGGAAAGTATAAACATCTGCAGGCACAGATACACCGCAGTGGTAATCACAAATCCAATAGCCCTTATGGTTACGACATAGATTACCAGAAGAAGAAATGTCATAAGTTCCGGCAGCCGTTCTTTTGAGAACAAACTGCCTTGCTCCAAGGTTTCCCTGCCAATTTCCTGCCGTTTCACCTCTTTCACACCATCCATAAGAATTAATGATGCCAGCACAAATATAACAATGGTCACAATTCTTGGAACTACCGCTGGATTTCCATAAGTACTGATGGATGATTTTCCAAATGCACTGGTAGAGCAAAAGGCCCAGATGGAAAATACAACCAGAAAAATCCCTGAGGCCGCATCTTTATTTTTTAAAAATCTCATCATCCATTCCTTTCTTTTTCAGATCTTCTCTTATTTGAAAATATCCGAATACTTGTTAAAGTCCTCATATACTCCCCGCATATAATCGATAGATTCCTCAGGATTCATATATTTTAACGTGATATAGTAATCATCATAGAATTTCTTCTGTGCTTCTTCGTCGGAACACACCTTTTCCATAGCTGTCGAAAAGGCTGATACAACCTCTTTCGGAGTATCTTTTGGAAATGCGTAATAATAAAATTTTGTGTTCAGGCAGTCCGCTTCATATCCCAATTCCTTTACTGTCGGCACATCCGGAAATAACGGATGTCTCTGTTCGGCAAACACCGCTAAAGGCTTAAAATCTCCTGATTCCAGATAAGATTTTGCAGAAACATAATAACCTGCGTAAGTTGCCACCTGGTTGCTGAGCAAGGCCGCCGCATCCTCGGTAGCCGAACCAAAATCAACGAGATTGAAATCAACGTCTGCCAGTCTTTCTATAATGGCCGCGCTTAAATGTGACATATTGCCCGTTCCTGACAGCGCAATATTTACTTTCCCTGGATTCTTTCTGGCATCTTCTATCACGTCGCCCAAATCATTATAATCTGACTTTCCATTTCCCAGCCATATGTAGCAGTCATCCTGCATTGCAATACCAGCAACTTCAAAATCATCAATGTAGGAAAAATCAGATGCCCCCGTTACCATATTCACCAGGGCCGCATATTGGTAAAATAACACCGTATATCCGTCCGGCTTGGCATTCAAAACCTCTCTGGAACCGGTAACGCCAGCCGCCCCTTTTATATTATTCACAACTACGGATACCCCCAGTTCCTTTTCTAAATATGTGGCAAACAATCTGGCGCACAAATCCGTGTCGCCTCCGCTCCCCAGTGGTACGATCACCTGAATGGAATATTTGGGGTAATCCGTCATTACCGTATCCACTTTTGTCTCTTCATTCTTCTTTTTCGAACATCCCCCCAGCAAACTCACCCAAAGAATACAGCTGATTACGATACAAATCATCCTTTTGATCTTTTTCATATGAAAACTGCCCTCCTTCTACTTACTCGTCACCTTGTACCCAGCTTGTATCTCACTTGTATCCAAGCTGTACTTAAATTATAGTCTTCCCTAAATTTCAAGTCAATTAGCAAACACGCACAAAGTTATTCTGTAAAATCTGTCTAGTATTACTTATTTCCATAATATAACTGTCTTCACTTCACATTTTACACTTGATTTTCTCAAAAATAATGATATATTCAGAGGTATACATCGGGTTTTACCTCTTAGATGCTGACAAGGGCATTATAGAATGATATAATGTTTTTATGGATAAATTTGGAAATACATATAGGGTACTTTCTTGCATTTATCATGTATCCAAGTTAAAAGGAGAATATGGATGATGGCTCTAACACAACCGTTAAAAGAATATGCATATAACAACATAAAAGAAAAAATACTCAGCTGCGAGTACTATCCCAACATGATTTTGAGCGAAGATATGCTGTGCACCGACTTAAATATCAGCAGAACTCCGGTCAGAGATGCCCTAAGCCGTCTTAGCCAGGATAATCTTGTTATCATTGTTCCTAAAAAAGGGATTTTCGTGCAGGGAATCACGCTGAATGAAATGAAAAATATTTATGATGTCCGGATCATTATGGAACCGCAGATTATTTTAAATTATGGCATGAATGCTGACATGGCCACTTTGAGAAAATTCCATGAGGAATTTCGGCAGTTTGACGTGGATGAGGCCAGTCCCATCATGTTCACCAAACTGGATTCTGATTTTCACCGATTCATTTTTGCTATGGCTCAAAACACTTATTTTAATCAGCTTTATACTAATATCAGCAACCAGAACTTCCGCATTTCCGTAATAAGCGGCTGTGAACTTGGAAAACGCCGTCACGACAGTATGGACGAACATATCCAGATCATAGAATCCATTACCAAACAGGATTTAGAAAGCGCTGCAAAACTCATGGAATCCCATATCACGAAAGCCCGCCAATGCAAGCTGGAGCTTCTGCTGTCCAGCAATAGTTTTTCCGATAAACTGTCATTAAATTAATTTTTTACCGCAAATCTAATCATTAAAATTTTAAGAAGGTGAATACTATGGAATTAGTCATACCCAGTAAAAAATATTATCAATCCTACGTCAGCGCAATAGACGAATACCGCCGTCATAATGTCACCACCTATGATTTTTTAGACGTCAACATCTGTGATATTTTCCAGCTGATCGAGGACTACAGAAATGGTAATAATCTGCCGGAAGGATATGTAAAAGGGACCTATTTGTGGTTAACAGAAGGCGATGAATTTCTTGGGGAAGTATCAATTCGTCACAGTCTGACGGATTCTTTGCTGCGCATTGGCGGAAATATAGGTTATGGAGTAAGATTTTCAAGATGGAATGAGGGGTTGGGCACAGTCATGCTTTCAAAGGCTTTGATCTATGCGAAAGATGTCATCAGACTTGACAGAGTCTTAATCACTTGTAATGATAACAACTATGGTTCTGCCCGCGTTATCGAAAAAAACGGTGGACAGCTGCAGGATAAAATCATAAATACCATTGACGGTATTGAGCGATTGACCAGAAGATATTGGATTGAGTTATAACGCTGTTGAACATAAATTGATTATAGAACTCCCCCATCTGTAAAGGCCCTAAAAAACTGTTCTTCCTTTGTTCACTGTATGAAGCGAATCCACATTATTGGAACAGATCCGCACCTTACACTGAGTTGTCAAAACAGTTTTTCTGGGCCTATGCACTCCATGGCATGATAGTAGGAAAAATGGACGCAATCAATAACCTATTCACGGTCAGCTATCGCCGACACAAGCTTCCACAGTCACCCTCCCTCCCAATTTTGATAATTACTCCAAAACGGTGCCTCTCTCAGCCTTAATCTCCTGCAGCCGCTTGTATTCCGTTATATCCGCGCAATTAATCAGGTATGCATTACTATCGCCCCATTCCATCGCATAATACCGTATCTTGGTCCAGACGTCATATTGTGGGTTATAAACCTCTGTGGCACCTGTTAACGGACATTTTTCGCAGGGCGTGCTCCGATCAAAAAATGCTTGATAACAAGTCATGCCAACCTTAGCAGACGGATCGAGCCTAAGCGTCTTTTGATTCAGATACAACAGTTCATAAGTATCCTTATGAATAACATAGATATAGGCGTCCTGCATATTCAGGATCGTGTTGAGTTTGACCATGATCTGCTCGTTTCGGTCCTCCTCCCGTTTTTTCAAAAGGAATGTAGTCAGAATCTGGGCAATCAGAGAGAGCATGCCAATCTCTTCTTTATTCCACATTCTCACCCCCGTGCACTCATCAAACCCGATAAAACCACGGAATTCCTCCCCATCATACAACGCGCACTGGAGTGTAGAACAGATTCCCTGATTCTCAAAAAGCGCAGTCTGGGCCGGGGTAAGAGAATGGATATCCCGGCAATAAAAAATAGACTTATCCCGAAACAGCTCCTTGTACCCCTTCACATTCTCATAAGGATATTGCTGTAGAAACTCCTTTTGTGGTGTAATTCCCTTATTACACCATTCATATGTATTATTGGTATATTTTCCGTCATCGCTGTTTTCAAAAACATAAGCCCGGCTCACATCGAACCGTCTGCCCACAATTTCCAAAATTGCTTGAACGGCAATGTCGATATCATGGGTATCATACAGAATTTGGAACACGTAATTAACTAAATCCCCAGACTTACCGCTTACGATTTGGTCGGAATCAATAGCCGCTCCCAGAGAGGAATACCCAATTCGGTCCATTGCCTCCATACTTTTAACATCATATCGGGCGTACTGGTTTTTTCCCTGGCTTTTAGCCTGGTACAATGCCAAATCTGCACAGTGATACAGGGTATGGTAATCAGTGCCGTCCCACGGATAAATGGACAGACCAATGCTGCATGTCACCTCAACAGACCGTTTTTCTTCCTGAAACAGCTGCCGGAACATCGCCAGAAGCTTCCTGGCCTTTCCTTCGGCAACTGAGGTTGAAGGAAGATCTTTTAAGAAAATTGCGAATTCGTCCCCGCCAATTCTGCCGATCACATCCGACTTCCGTGTCAGCTTTTTCATGCCTGCCGCCAGTTCAGCCAATACTGCGTCCCCAAACAGGTGTCCCTGTCTGTCGTTCACCAGCTTAAAATTATCCACATCAATAATAAACATGGCACAGACCGTCTCCGGCTTGCCATTCAGATACTGTTCTGCCCTATGTTCCATTTCGGAATGATTATAAAGACCGGTCAGAGCGTCCAGTTCCGCCCTCTTGCGCAAATCTTCCACCATCCGTTTCTCTTCATCAATGTCTGAAATGGTTCCTACTGCGCGCAGTGGTTTGTTGTCTGCGTCATATTGAGTAGTTGCCCGGAGCCTGCACCAAATGTATAGACCTTTTGCGTTTCGGATACGTACGTCCAGTACCGAATTAGGTGCCCCTCTTTTTATATCATCCATAACGTCGGCCATGGGCTCAATATCATCGGGATAGAAATGCCGGAGCAGTTCTTCCTTCTGCAGGCTGCTGTCATAATTCGGCGCATACCCAAATTTTGCCAGCCAATTAGGAGAGAAGGAAATTGTATCCGCACAAATATCCCACTCAAAAATGATATCTGAAGATTGATTCATGATGATTTCCAGATGCTCCAGCGACAAACGAAGCTTCTCCTGTGCATCACGCACCTCGGTGAGATCCAGAAAAATACAAAAAAAGCGTTCTTCCCGTCCGTCACCGAACAACTGAGCGCTGTTGGCGACCCATTTGTAGCTTCCGTCCTTACATAGTATCCGATAACTCATAGAAAGCCGGTCACCTTGACTTAACTGGCGGTTTACTTCGATCAGAAAATTTTGCCGATCTGCCATATGAATCATTGCGAGGAACTGATTTTGAAACTGTCCTGCCAGTTCTTCTCTGGTAAATCCGAACATATCAAGGAAGCCATTGTTAACTTCAACAATGGTATAATCACCGTCATTCCGGCATTGCATAACTCCACCAGGAATAAGGTTTAATATAGCCTCGCCCTCCTGGCTGAGTCCTTTCAGCAGTCTCTGCACATTTATTCCTCCTCACAATCCGGAAACTCCATGGGAAGTTTCCGGGCCTCTACACATTTGGATGGGAATCACCTGATCCATCTCTGCAGCGTTTCCAACAGGCGGCCAACTTCAATCGGCTTTGCCACATGATCGTTCATACCTGCACTATGGGCCTTTCCTATGTCAGTGGCAAAGGCATTCGCCGTCAAAGCCAGGATTGGAACGCTCCTTGCATCCTCCCGATTAAGCGCCCGAATGGTTTCTGCTGCCCGATAGCCATCCATCACCGGCATCTGAATATCCATCAAAATACAGTCGTATTTCCCTGGCGCGGATGCCTTAAACATATCCACCGCAAACTGGCCGTTTTCCGCCTCATCAATTAAAAATCCATTCATTTCCAATAATTCAGCTGCGATTTCCCTGTTGAGCTGGTTATCCTCTACCAACAGAATCCTCTTACCGTCTAAGCTAAAACAGGCTTTTTCGACAGGAATCGCCATGGCATCAGAACGCCCGCTTTGGCAGATCTGGTGGAAAGTGCGGGATATCTTTGACTTAAAAAGCGGTTTCGTGATAAAAGCGTCCGCCCCGGCCATCCAGAACTCTTCCTCTATATCAGAATAATCATAGGCCGAAATGACAATGATGGGAACATCCATACCCAGTTGCTTCCTAATCACTTTAAGCGTTTCCAACCCACCCATTTCCGGCATCTTCCAGTCCAGTATTACAGAGAAGAAATCATCTTTGGCCTCATGGGCGTCCACAACGCAGCGGACCGCCTCTTTCCCCGAAAGCACCCAGCTGCTTCGCATACCCAGATCGTCCAGAATCTCAGCGGCACTTTCACAAATGATCTGGTCATCATCCACCACAAGAACCGGCAGACCGGCCAATTCATCCGTGTTTTCATCCACCTCTTCGCACAACTCAAAAGAGACTGCAACAATAAATTCGCTTCCCACTCCCAAGGTACTCTTGACCTCAATGGTGCCGTTCATCATACACACAATATTCTGTGTGATCGCCATGCCCAGACCTGTTCCTTGTATCTGTTTGGCTTTTGACTCTTCCGCCCGGGAGAAAGGCTCAAAAATGTGCGGGATATATTCCTCAGACATCCCGATCCCATTGTCAGTGACAATGAATTCATACTGCCCTCTGCCTTTGGCAAATGATGGAAGCTCTCTGACCCGCAGCCCGACACTGCCGCCGTCGGGCGTATATTTAACCGCATTGGAAAGCAGGTTTACTAAGACCTGCTGCAGGCGGCTTTGATCCGATACCACGTTTTCATGCCGTACATGATCGGCGTTAATATGCAGCTCCTGGTGCTTTTCCGCAGCCAGCGGCCGGAACACATCCATAACGTCTTCAATCAGCTCCGGCAGTGAAACCGGCTCCGAGAGAAGGTCAACTTTTCCGCTCTCAATCTTGGACATGTCCAGCACTTCGTTAATGAGGCTTAGAAGATGCCGGCTGGAAACATTTATTTTATTCAGACAGTCCTGTATCTTTTCCGGGGACTGCAGGTTTGCCTGTGCGATGACCGCCATACCAATGATTGCATTCATGGGCGTGCGGATGTCGTGAGACATGGAGGAAAGGAAGTTCGTCTTGGCATCGTTGGCTATCTGAGCCGCTTTGCAGGCATCCTCCAACGCCCGTTTCTGACGAGCCTGCTCCGTGCGCTCTGCCGTCACGTCTACTCCCACACTGTAATAGGAAGGGATTCCATCCCAGCTGTCCTCGCCGCTGACATAGCTGTATGTCATCATTAGGATTTTAGAAATTCCGTCACGGGTGACAATTCTGACTTCCAGCATAGTGGATTCTCCGGTCTTCTTAGATTGCTCCATGACTGCGGCTGCATGTTCAATATCGTCCGGATGCATATAGCTACATTGAGAATGCAGTTCTTTTTCGAATTGTTCTTTGGTATAGCCGATTATATTCAAAAAACTGCCGCTGTACCAAAGGACAGTGCGCATATCCCGGCCATCCACCCGGGCCAAACCTCCGGGAACGCTGCGTATCAGAGCATCCCTCTCTTGGTCCTTCTTCGCCAGTTTGTATTCTGTACTGAACATATCATAAGAGAGTTCGAGCCGCGCCCGCCGGCCTTCCCAGTTAATAATGCGGTTCTTAATTCGGAAGGTCCGCTCCAGTACAGGGTTCTTGAATTCCCACTCATAAAACTGGTCCTCAGTCAATTTATTGTTCGTGCAGAAAGGACAGGGTGACGTCCTTCCCTGGATTATCTCATAGCACTTGTGGCCCAATACTTTTATCGCCGGCTCACCCAAAACGTCACAGGTATGTTGATTCACGTATAACAGCTCATAGGTGTCCATGTCACTGACGTAGACATAGCCCTCATATGTATCCAGCATAAAGTGGAAATACTGCAGCTTCTGCTGACAGAGCCGCTCCTGTTCTTCTTGCTTAACCATAAATTCGCCCACATCCGTAAGTTCCGCCAACAATATCGTCCCTCCGGCTGCAGTATCCTCCTTAATGGTTCCATATAAATGAGCCCAAGAAAATCCGCCCTCTTTGAGAGGCAGACGGACGTTCATTTCAATATCAAAACAATTCTTTTTGAGCGCCTGTGTCAATTTCTGACGGATAAAGGCATATTCTTCGGGTATAACTGCATAGTATTGCCGCAGATTATTAAAGAGACTGCAAAAAGCCTCCTGAGTATAACCGAGGCCGGTAAAGAAGCTGGAATTTCCCCACAGAAAAGTCAGGTCCTCGTCCAGCAGACAGCTGACCATACCCGTCTTTAACATTTCTATCACTGCCGGGCACCCGTTCCCTGTCTTTTGAGGTATATAGCCTTTACTCTGCTCCGTTCTATTTCCCATAATTCAACCGCCCATTCTTTAACACGTTATGTGAGAATCGATTTTTGATTTTTATTGGCAATTGCAGTGTTTTGGCAAATTTTCAATCGTTCACATACATATTTATTTTAACTCAGTATAGCAAAAACCCTAAAAAATATCAATAGCTTAGCCGGGATGCTGGTAAGCCTGATTAAGAATCCAAAAGCATTGAAAAAAACAGCTGTAAAAAGAAAATGCACCATAGCCCCGGCATTTTGCAGCACAGCGGCTTGATGCATTCTGAATTTATCGTTCTGTTTCAAACATCTTTCCATCCATGTCAGGATTCCTTCCTACTTTCCGTAATACTCCTCAACCGCCGCAAAAAGCGCATCAATATTCTCCCACTTGGACATCGGAGGAATATCGCATCCCGTAGAGATCACAAAGTTAGGATATTTGCAGCAGTCATTCATCACCTTTAAAGTCGCCTTTCTCACGGATTCCGGTGTGCCGTTTCTGATCTCACCGGCCGGGTCCACATTGCCCATGGCGATTGTTCCCTCCGGAATGTGTGTCATCATCTCCGCCATATCGATGGCATTGCCAAAATGATAAGCAGCAGAACCGGTTGAAAGGATCTGGTCTATCATCTGAATGGTATAATTGCCGCAATTATGATAGATCACCAGGAAATCATCATCCTGGACGGCGTCCACGATCTTCTTCACATAATCACAGGAAAATTCTTCCGACAAAGCAGGAGAAAGCATACCTGCCAGCGGTTCTGCCATTACAACGCCGTGAGCGCCCGCCGCTTTATAAGCATTGGCGTAGTCAATCAAAAACCGGGACGCTTTTTCCAAAATCGTATGAACCATGTCCGGTTCCTCATAGCAGTACACCATGGCTTCCGTCACATCCATCAGACGGCCCGCCAAAGAAAATGGCCCGATGATTCCAGCAAACACAGGGCGGTCTGTAATCTCTTTTACAGCCATTTTGATAGCGTCTATATATATCTGGGTTCTTCCTGTTCCGATGGCCGGAATCTGCAGTGCCTCCGCCCCTTCTTCATCGGCAACCACACTTCCGATTACTGTAGGAACCTCGTCATCCGCATAACGTATCTCAGAACCGAAACATTCGGCTTCTACCGACAAATCCATCAGGCTGACAGACGCTAAGGAATCCACCCGGTCCGCAATCATTTTCATTCCTTTCGCCTGTGCTCCCGCATCTGAGATCAAATCCCGGACAGTAATGTCCATAAGCTGAATTGCCGGAAATGATAATACAGGCATCGCTTTTTTCTCCGGTGCGGCCAGCAGTTCTGCCAGCCATTCTTTCATATTTATCTTCATATTAACCTCTCATTCCGCCCTTATTTTTCAGGCCGTTTCTGCTTTTTGATGAATCTAATATACCAAAAGCTAAGAGGTCTTTCTAAAAATAATTTGCACTTTTTTGTAATTTCTTTGGATTATGCAAAATTTTTACAATCAGCTCATCTTTGAATGAAGGGCTTTGCAGCTGATTCCCGGAAGTCTTCCAATCTTTCCCGATATGGCGCTGATCACATCCTGGGGCGCGTCCACCACTACGCTGATAATATTCACATGCTTTTTCGGATAGGGAAGTCCCATTCTTCCGATGATATAACTTCCATATTGATGCAGAATCCCATTTACTGCCTCTACCGATTCCATATTTTCAATAATAATTCCTATTACAGCAATTCTTGTCTCCATGCTATGATCCCTCCCTGTCAATTACAGCCTTATCTGCTGTTGTTACCATCTTATCTCATATTTTTAGAGTTTTCAAGAACATGACCTTTTCCCGTCTCAAAATCGTGGTCATTCGTCTTTAAAATGTGCCGTCCGTCAGGGAATCCCCACTTTTCTCGTTCATTTTGATACGATCTCCTTAACAAATATATTTTACTGTTATGAAGAGAGGAAATAATTATGAGTCAGAAAAATTATCTGCCAATTGGTTCAGTCGTGCTGTTAAAAGAAGGAAAGAAACGCCTCATGATCTATGGGCGGAGACAATTAGTAAAAGATGGGGAAAAGGAATACGATTATTCAGCCTGCCTTTATCCCGAAGGAATGTTAAACAGTAAGGATGTGGTGCTGTTTAACCATGACCAGATCCAGATGATTTATTTTATCGGTTTTCAGGATATTGAAGAACTGCATTTCAGGTCTTTGTTGAAAAATTCTGATGAATAAGGAGGGTACTATGGCACAGGGTTTCAGCGTTAAAACAGGAGGAATGGAAGATACAAAAACATCTTTTTTCAATTTTATATCATCCATCACAGATATATCCTCAGATATTGAATCCGTAAAAGGCAATTTAGGCATCTCTGCCATTTCCGTGGACCGGGTACAGCGAAATTTGAAAATTGTCCTGAATAACTGCGGCCGGCTTCAGAATAATATGGCGCAGATGTCCGATAAACTGGAGGTGATTATCAATCTTTATTCGTCTGCAGAATCGGATATTCTGGGCAAAACGAAGGTGACCGCCAAGCTCCCGAATACGGAAGATCCGGGGAACAATAACAATTTTATATACAATTATTATCAGGACGTAGACCCAGACATTTGGGACTACGCTGCGGATTACTTTATGGATGCAGCGGAACAGGTCATTTTGGGCAATTTCACAGATGAATGCAATATGCTTGGCATTGTTGGGGCAGTGCTTGTAGGATGCGTCCCTTACTTAGGAACTGCTTGTGATATCAGAGACCTTCTGGCAGATATTTACCACCTGTTTGAAGACGGTCCGGAAACAGCCGAGTGGATCTCTTTAGGCATCGATGTGATCGCAGTAGTTCCTCTGTTTGATCTTCTCAAATATTCCGACGAGCTGGGAGAGATTCTAAAGCATTCCGACGGAGCTTTGGGCGGAATGATCGATTATGCAAGAGGAACCTGGAAATATGCGGACGACGTTTTCACAAAGCTGGACGACGTCATTCAGGAGGGTGCGGAATGGACCTCCAAAAACATAACTAAAATCGCAGATTATATCAATTCCGAACCCTTGGCTCAAAAAGCCTGTAAATCGGTATCAAAGCTGTATCAGCTTGCCCAAAAGGAAATCGGAACTTCTACAGGAGGAGAAATTGTAAAAGACATTGTTCTGGAGAGGATTAAGCTAAAAGATCAGCTCGTCAACAAGGCCGCAAAGACGGTGGACAGCGTAATCGACTTCTTTACCGGGGATTCTGAAACACCTGCCTATGTATCCCAATAATTCGGAGGTTTCTGTATGCATAAAAATATACCCATTTTCACACTGCTGCTGGCGGCCGGCATATCCATGATTTTTCTCGCCTGGGGAGCCTATGGACGTTATCAGTGTATGACCACTCATTTTCCGGATCATTTTAAACCGGTCACTGTTTTTGAAGACCAAGCGTCGGACAGTCTGAAACCGACAAATTTCGACAAAGGAAAAGCCATCTATAAAAGGCATTATATCTATGAAAATATCCGCTACCAGGTAAAGATATCCCGCAAAGAATTTGACGAACAATTCTATGTCTGCGAATATCATCCTGAAAAAGCATATTCCGAATCAGATTTGGTAAAGGCCGGGAAAAATCTGGTGCTTGCCGGCATAGAACTTTTTATCGCCCTATGCCTGTTTACCGCAGCCATAATCATCTGTTTTTGCAGGAAGATTCCTTCCTGAACGGCCCCGTTTTACGTTTCATCCACCATATTGGCAAGGCAAAAAAGCCCTCTCAAAATTCCGAAGAATTTCAAGAGGACTTTTTCGTCTTGCCATCATTTTATTATCTAAAACTTAGCTACCACAGTCTCCCCGGCCACAGCCTGAATACCGGTAACATATTCTATAGGCATCAAATCCGGAGAATCCAGAACGATCACGATCACGTCGGCGCACAGCCCTTTGGATTCAATCAGTTCTTTATCAAACTGAATCAGCTTATCCCCGGCCTTCACCTTCTGTCCAAGCTTAATGAAGCTTTTAAATCCCTGGCCTTCCAGGCTCACCGTGTCAATTCCGATATGAATCAGCAGATCAAACCCGTATTCCGTCTTCAATCCTACCGCATGTTTGCTGTCTTCCATAAACACTGTGATTTCTCCGTCACAGGGAGCTGTTGTCATGCCGTCAGTTGGATGGATCACCACGCCGTTTCCCAGCATGCAGGATGCAAATGTCTCGTCGGAAGCTTCCGCCATGGGCACAACCGTACCATTTGCTGCGGCTTTCAGGCAGTTCTCTTTCTTTCCCTTTTTGCTTAAAAATCCGAACATATATGAATACTCCCCTCAAAGTATATTTATTTCAGTTCCGGCCAATATCCCTTATTCGCTGGGATCAGTTCATCCAAAATCTGTTTTGCAACAGCCGCGCTCGGCACTGTTTTGGACAGGGTGAGCGCCTGCCAAAGCTTCAGATAGCTTCCTTCCACCCATGCTTCCACAACCAGACGCTCCACGGCCAGCTGCTCTTCCATCATTCCCTTTTCAAAAGTCGGGATATCACCCTGGCAGAGCGGTTCCGGGCCGTTGCAGCCTACCAGACACGGCACTTCTACCATGGCGGTGGGGTCAAAGTTGGAGATCGCTCCCTTATTCTCCACAATGCATAACATTCTCTCGTGGGTGTTATATGCGATAGCGCGGGCCAAATCTACGATAAACGATGCATGGTTATCGATGTCAAATTCGCCGCCCTTTGCAGTTCCCGCCTCGATGATCGCCCGGGCCGCATCGAATACATGCTTCTCCCGTCCTTCCATCACCTCGTTGGCTCTCGTAAAATCAGGATTGCTGTGGGATACCACATAGTCCGGATAGAGATAATATTTTAAATAGGTGTTTGGCAAAAACTTAGGGTCTAATGCCAGCAGATCTTTTGCCTTTTTATGAGTTTCCTGCCAGCTGGCGTCCATATGCTGTGTTTCTACAGCTTTTTGTGTCAGATACCCGTTTTCGGAAACATATTCCAGCAGCTGAGGCATTAAATCCGTACCGTCTTTATCCTTTACGCTGGTCCACCATCCGAAATGATTTAAGCCGAAATAGCTGACGTCAATGTCTTTCGGATCTCTTCCCACAATGTAGGACATGCGGCGTTTGGTTCCCACCGGCATATCACAGATATTGAGCACCTTGGCATCCGGACGCAGCACGCGGCAGGCTTCCGCCACGATGGAGGCCGGGTTGGAATAATTGAGCATCCAGCAGTCAGGAGAATATTTTTCCATATAGTCGATCAGTTCCAGCATGCCGCCAATGCTTCTCATGCCGTATGCGATTCCGCCCGGGCCGCAGGTTTCCTGTCCTACCACCCCATATTTTAACGGGATCTTCTCATCCAATTCACGCATCGCATACTTTCCGACGCGGATATGGGCCATACAGAAGTCTACATCGGTAAATGCTTCCTCCGGGTCTGTGGTATAAGAATAAGCTACATCGGGAGCGGTTTCCTTCATAACGATCTCCAGGGCTTTTGCAATTGTCTCCTGGCGTTCCGCATCATTGTCATATAATTTAAGGGAACGGATCGGGAACCGGTCTAAATTATCCATAAGCATCATAACAATACCAGGCGTATAAGTGCTTCCGCCTCCTGCGATAACTACAGAATATTTCTTCATATTTTGCCTCTCATTCCGCCGCTGCCTGCGGCCTAGATTTATCATCATTTATTAATTACTGTTCCGCGGTTCTTCCCAGATAAGCGTCTACCGCTTTTCTCACAGAGTTTACTTTCAGTCCGTATACAACCTGAACATTATTGCCTTTTTTAATCACTCCGTTGGCCCCTGTTTCCAGCTTCAGCACGTCTTCCTTCACCAGTTCCGGATCAGCTAAAATCAGTCTCAGCCGTGTATAGCAGTTGTCAACTTTTGTAATGTTCTCAGCTCCGCCTAAAGCTTCCACGATCAAAGCCGCGTCCACAGCATCGCCTTTTCCGCCTGATTTTTCAGCGGCAACTTTTTCTTTGTATTCCGCTTTGGAGTGCAGTTTCATCTCCATGCCTTCAGTCTCACGTCCTAATGTCTTTAAATTAAGAGCTGTGATCAGGAGACGGAATACCACATAGTAAATTACAAAGAATACAAGTCCGATCAGGATATAAGTAATCCAATGTGTCTTGGCATTTCCAAGCGGAAGGTTATAGAGCAGGAAATCGATAAATCCGTTTGGTCCGATGGCGCGGCAGTTAAAGATATTGAACGCCACCATGCTGAGTCCGCTGAGAGCCGCGTGGATCACAAACAGCACCGGAGCTACAAACATAAAGGAGAATTCGATGGGTTCTGTAACGCCTGCAATAAAGGATGTAACCGCTGCAGGAATCAGAATCGCCTTGATTTTTTTCTTATTTTCCGGTCTTGCCGTATGGTACATAGCAAGACATGCGCCGATCAGACCGAACATCTTGGAGATACCTCTGGCATCCCATACAACGGACTGTGACAGCAGCGCGATGGAAGGATCTGCCATCTCAGCATAATAAATGTTTCTGGCCCCTTCTAATACCTGGCCTCCCACTGTCTCCACACCGCCCAAAGAGGTGTAAAGGAACGGGGTATACACCAGATGATGAAGTCCTGTAGGAATCAACAGACGTTCCAGTGAACCATACAGGAAGATACCGAAATTGCCGGAGCGGTTGATGAAATTACCCAAACCGGAAATTCCCGCCTGCACAAACGGCCATACATAGGTAAGCGCTACGGCCAGCACAACCACAACAGGGATCAGCACGATAAATACGAATCTGGAGCCGCCGTAAATCTGAAATGCATTGTTGAATTCGATCTCACAGAATTTGTTGTGAACCATGGCGGTTACGATACCCAGGATGATTCCCAGGAACACGCCCATATCCAGAATTTGAATGCCCAGGATCATGGTCTGTCCGGTTCCTCTCAGGGATTCCCCTGTATATAAGATTCCGGTCAAGTCCATGAACTTGTTCATCGCATTAATGAAAACCAGAAAGCCCAACAGCGCAGTAAATCCTGCCTCTGATTTTTTCTTATTTGCAAGTCCCACAGCGATTCCCACACAGAAGATCAATCCTAAGTTATTTAAGATCGCCACCAGGGAACCGGAAAGGATGGAACCGAACCCTTTTGTTACCGGATTATCCAAAAAAGGAAGCATTTCTATAAGCCGAACATTTGTAAACAGGTTTCCAACCGCAATCAGAATACCTGCAATTGGCAGTATCAGAACGGGGATAAACATCGCTTTTGAAAAGCGCTGCAGCACGTCCATTATTTTTTCTTTCATCTCACCAATCCTCCAACATCATTATTATTTAATCCCACGTGAAATTCATGTCTGAATTATAACCAACGTTTTTTCGTTTGTATATAGTTTTGGCCATGAAAGAAACGTGTTCCGCCGAAACGAAACACGTTCTGTAAAATGGCTCTGATAAGCCTCTATTGAGCTGCCGTTTAGTCTTCGGGAGTTACCTGTAAGACTTTATAATACTCATAAATCAGCAATTCCATAAGCATCAGGACGTTGGGAAAAAATGTATTTGCCATCATATTCCGGTCATCCAGCTTGTTGCTGTCCTCAATCCGGAAGGCAATGTCCGCCAGCGCGTTCACCCTGTTCTCCAGCTCATTGGTAAAGCTGACAATGAAAATACCGTTTTCCTTTGCGATCTTCACCCGGTCCACCACGCTCTGCGTCTCTCCTGACCGGGAAATGGTGATGAGCATTCCCATATCCGCCAGATTATTTTCAAATACCCCGATGGAATCCATACCGCTGGAAACGATGCATTTCCGCCCCAGCACCAGCAGTTTCCTGTTAAAATACTCCGCCGACATGGCGGAAAATCCGGTGGCATAGATGAAGATGAACTGATTGTCCAGTTCACATATTTTCCTGGCGAACAGTTTCATCTGGTCATAGGAATTGTACTGTAAAAGGGTATTGCTGCAAAAACTGTTGATAAACTGAATGTCTTCGTCAATACATCCCTCCGCATTTTTCACCATGGGAAGGAGTTTATAATACATATCTACAAAACCGCTGTAACCCAGTTTCTTGGTCAGTCTCATAATGGTGGAGGAAGAGGTAAAATTCTCCTTTGCCACACCGCGGACGCCCATCTTCAGCACCTCGTCGATGTGTTCTACAATATAATATAAGACCGTCTTTTCCATCTCCGACAGGTTCTTTCCATCGGTCAGTTTGCTTAAATCGATCATCTTACTCCTTTCCAGGCCGTTTTATTCAGCAGCGCTGTTTATCTTTTTAATCCATTTTCCGCTTCTCAACCGGAAAATACACCAAACCGCCTTCAGAACCTGATCCAGCTTTAAGCATACATAAATCCAGAATGCCGGCCAGCCCCATACCAGTCCTGCTCCATATCCCAAAGGAATCGACACTGCCCAGAGAAAAAAGATATCAGCTACCATAAGGAATTTTGTATCTCCGCCTCCCCGCAAAACACCTTTTGTCAGAATGCTGTTCATAGACTGGAATATAACGATTATACTGATTGCCCTCATCAGCTGCCGGGCGATCTCCGCTGTATCCGCCGTTATATTATAGGCGCCGATAACCGGCCCGCTTATCAATTGAATGATGCCTCCTGCCAGACATCCGAGCACAGTTCCGCAGATAAAAAATGTATATCCATGTTTTTTCGCCATCTCCACATCACCGCTTCCAAGCGTCTGTCCGGTGACAACAGCGCTGGCAAACGATATGCCCTGTATGAAAACGGTGCTTAGCTGCTGAACTACCATGGTTATGGCATTCGCGGATACAAAACTGGCCCCAATGTGCCCCATCACCATAGCCACCATGTTATTGCCCATACCCAAAAGGCTGTCACTGATTAAAACCGGTATGCTGACCCGGAAATACTCCTTTAACAACGCCTTACAGGGCGCCAATAAGTTATTCAGCCTGTATCTGACCGTTTTATTGACAAAACAAAAATATCCGCATATGATGCTGAATTCAAAAAACCGGGCGATCACGGTACCCAAAGCTGCCCCCGCCACTTCCATGCGCGGAGCTCCGAACTTTCCGAAAATAAACGTATAATTGGCTCCAATATTAACAAAAAAAGCTATAACGGATGTATAGAGAGGAATACGCACCAAATCCACACTTCTCATTATATTAGTAGTAATAAGGGACAAGCCCATAAAAGCAAATGTCAGTACCGACCACTTCAAATACACGGCCCCTTGTATAATCACCTGGCTTTCCTTAGAATAAAGGCGCAGAATCGTCTCCGGCATAAACGCCGCAAGAGCAGTAAAGACAGATGCAAACACAAGGCAGAAGCGGATTGCTATCGTTATAGCCATTTTCAGGGAATACATGTCCTTCTTACCCCAATACCGCGCAGTCAATACAGCAGCCCCCATACCGATTCCCATGCAACAGATATGAAACAGATTAATAAACTGATTGGCTAAGGATGAAGCGGACAATGCCGTTTCACCCAAAGAGCCAAGCATAATGGTATCCATCATGTTGATTCCTATGGTAATCAGATTTTGAAGCGTAATCGGAACCGCTATAGCCGCCGCTTTTTTATAAAACTCAGGATTGGTTTCAAGGTATTTCATATCTCCACATGCACTTCCCCACCGTATTTTTAATATAGCATATATGGTTTAATTTTATCATTCAATTCTAAAAATGCCAAGGTTTTCCGGATCAAAGGCAGACAAAATCACCATTTAGGTGGTCACAAAGCGAAATCCCGTGTACTGGCATACACGGGATTTCGCTTTGTGACCACATGGTCTTAACTACTTTCTCAGCTATAATAATTTAACACAAATTCCCGTACGGTGTCAATATCACACCTTAAACCGGTACCCCACCCCCCAAATTGTCTCAATATACTGGGGCTTCGCCGTATTAAATTCAATCTTCTCACGAATCTTCTTAATATGCACCGTAACAGTAGCAATATCTCCGATCGATTCCATATCCCAGATCTTACTGAACAATTCCTCTTTAGTAAACACATGGTTCGGATTCTGTGCCAAAAAGGTGAGCAGGTCAAATTCTTTGGTTGTGAAATTCTTCTCCTCCCCATTAATCCATACCCGCCGTGCCGTCTTATCGATCTTCAGCCCGCGGATCTCGATGATCTCGTTATCGGGAACACCGCTTCCAATAAGCCGCTCATAACGGGACAAATGCGCCTTTACACGCGCCACCAGCTCACTCGGGCTAAATGGTTTCGTCATATAATCATCCGCCCCCAGACCCAGGCCGCGGATCTTATCGATATCCTCTTTCTTCGCGGAAACCATGATGATCGGCGTATTCTTCACTTCCCTCACCCGGCGGCAGATCTCAAAGCCGTCAATTCCCGGAAGCATCAGATCCAGGATCACCAGGTCAAATTCCTCATGCAGCGCTTTATCCAGACCGGATTCTCCGTTGTTCTCGATCTCCACGTCAAATCCGCTCAGTTCCAGATAATCCTTTTCCAGCTCCGCAATGCTTTCCTCATCCTCTATAATTAGTATCTTACTCATCCTGAATAACCTCCTGATATTTTCTCAACACAAAATGAATTTCCGTTCCAATCCCCAGCTTGCTGGTCGCCCAGATCCTTCCCCCATGGTCTTCAATAATCTTGCGCACGATGGAAAGTCCGATTCCGCTCCCTCCCTGGGAAGAGTTTCTGGAGGAATCCGTGCGGTAAAAGCGGTCAAAGATATTGGGCAGGTCTTTCGCTGCAATGCCCTTGCCATTGTCTTCAATCTCTACCTGGATGAAATCACCCACGTCCTTGATTCTGATATTGATAATTCCCTTCTTCTTGTCCAGATACTTCACGGAATTGCCCACGATATTATTAATAACCCGCTTCATCTGTTCCGCATCCGCGATTACCTGAACGTCTTCGTCCACATAGTTGAAATATCCAAGTTCAATATTATGGGATTCCATATCCAGTCCCACTTCCTCCACACAATCTCTGAAATATTGTGCTACATTAATCTTGGAAAATGTATATGGTATCTTGTTGGTATCAATTTTGGAATAAAATGTCAGCTCGTCGATCAGCCGGTCCATATCATTAGCTTTATTATATATGGTTCTGATGTATTTATCCAGCTTTTCCGGTGAAGATGCCACGCCGTCCATAATTCCTTCCACATAACCCTTGATCGCAGTGATCGGAGTCTTCAAATCATGGGAAATATTGCTGATCAGCTCCTTGTTCTCCTTGTCATATTCCAGTTTCTGTTCCGCCGATTCCTTCAGCCGGATTCTCATCTCCTCAAAATCCTGGCACAAAAGGCCGATCTCGTCGTCCGCTTCCACTTCCAGAGTAAATTCCAGGTTTCCGTCCCTGATCTTCTTGGTCGCCTCCTGAAGACGTCCCAAAGGCTTTAAGATGGACTGGTAAACCCAAAATGTCAGAATTACGCCGGTCAGAATCAGGATCATAACGCCGGACATCAGCATCTCGCTGAGCATGGACTTCACCTCAGGCACAAAATCATCCACCTGGGAAACGATGAACAGACTTCCCTCAGACTTATCCGGGTACTGGAAATCAATCTGTTTTATCAAATGCTGCGTATCGCCGTCCAGGTAAATGCCGCCTTCCAAGTCCGCCTCCATATCTCCGTACTTTGGCAGTCTGGAGACAAGATTATCCTCCTTACTCTGATTTTTCTCACCGATATAGATAATATCCTGGCCTTTTCGCACAATTAAATAGGAATACTTTGAAAGCAGATCCTGATTGACCTTATCAAGATACTCCCTGTCCTCAAAGCGTTCCGGATTCTGTTTAATATTATCTTTTATCTGTATCTGCATCTGCCTTGTCAAACGGTTAAATATCTGCATAGAATTTCCGCCCAACAGCTCCACCTGTTCCGACAGGCCGTATGCTTTCCTGAAAGAATTCATCTGGTAACTGCTCAGTCCTAAAACGGACGCATAGATAAGAAGCAGCGGTACCACTGTAATAATAACAAAGGCTAATGCCAAACGCGTCTTTAATTTCATATCTGCATTACCCCTTTTTCTATTAGATTGATCCGGTAAAAAAAGCAAAACCGGATACGGTATAACTGTTAACATTATACCATATCCGGCCCTGCCTGTTTCTAAAACTATTATAAAATTTTGCTTTTTTAACTGTTAATTACAGATATTTCTTTAATAATTCCACTTTATCCAGTTTTTCCCACGGAAGATCCAGATCTGTTCTTCCAAAATGTCCGTAAGCCGCTGTCTGTTTGTAGATCGGACGGCGCAGATCCAGCATCTTGATAATTCCGGCCGGTCTTAAATCGAAGTTTTCACGGATGATTTCAACCAGTTTTTCATTGCTCAGTTTTCCGGTTCCGTAAGTATCCACCATAATAGAGGTAGGATGAGCTACGCCGATCGCATAGGAAAGCTGGATTTCGCATTTGTCGGCAAGCCCTGCGGCTACCATGTTTTTCGCCACATAACGGGCCGCATATGCTGCGGAACGGTCTACCTTGGTGCAGTCTTTTCCGGAGAAAGCTCCGCCGCCGTGACGGGCATATCCGCCGTAGGTGTCCACGATGATCTTACGGCCGGTCAGGCCGCTGTCTCCGTGAGGTCCGCCGATTACGAAACGTCCGGTTGGGTTGATATAGAATTTCGTATTTTCATCCACCATATGAGCCGGGAGAACCGGATCAAATACATATTTTTTAATATCTTCGTGAATCTGCTCCTGAGTCACATTTTCATCGTGCTGGGTGGATAAAACCACCGCGTCCAGGCGTACCGGTTTACCATTTTCATCGTATTCTACCGTCACCTGGGTTTTTCCGTCGGGACGAAGATAAGTAAGGGTGCCGTCTTTGCGGACTTTTGTCAGCTGACGCGCCAGCTTATGTGCCAATGCGATAGGATACGGCATATATTCTTCCGTCTCGTTGCTTGCGAAACCGAACATCATACCCTGGTCTCCGGCTCCGATGGCATCTAATTCCGTATCCGTCATCTTATTCTCTTTTGCTTCCAAAGCTTTGTCCACGCCCATAGCGATGTCTGTGGACTGCTCGTCAATTGCAACCACAACTCCGCAGGTATCGCAGTCAAAACCGTATTTTGCACGGTCATAGCCGATCTCTCTCACAGTTTCACGCACCAGTTTCTGAATATCCACATATGCGCTGGTGGTAATCTCGCCCATTACCATAACGAGTCCTGTTGTAGTGCATGTTTCACATGCCACGCGGCTCATAGGGTCCTGAGCCATAAGTGCGTCCAGAATCGCATCGGAAATGGCATCGCACATCTTGTCAGGATGGCCTTCAGTTACTGATTCAGATGTAAATAATAATTTCTCCACTAAGTTTTCCTCCTTGGAATTTTGAATTTGGATACAAGAAAAGTCCGTAGCAATAGTTACTGCGGACTTGAGTTTGTTAAATCAAATCCTCTTATTGCTCGATTTCTCGCTCAGGTTGGCACCTTCCGCACTCCTATGCATCCTTGATGCACTCAGTTCGGGGTTGCCGTGACTTCACAGATCCTTTGTATCTCCATCACTCTGAATAAGGGATATTACGTACTTTTCAATTGTATAACGATTGTTGCAAGTGATATATTAACTTATTACAGGACTTATGTCAAGCAAATTATGAGGAAGACGGTATAGCCGATTATGAGGAAGACTGCATTGTCTCCGGCCGATTATGCAAAAAATCGGCCGGAGGCAGCCATATTTTACTGCCATGCCTCCATCACATCCCCATATCCTGTGCTCTGCCCGCCTAAAATATAGGTTTTTCTATTCTCTTCCGTATTCTCCACCCAGTTAACAGACTGTTTTCCAACCCAGTGATCCGCCAGAATTGCATCAAATCTGGCCGCATTTTCCTGGCTTTCCAAAGTATCGTCATCCCATCCGATCGAATAACGGTACCCGCTGTCCAGGATGCGCGGATACACATTTTCCGTAGAATAAAGGGTAACTTCATCCGGAGATCCCATTTCGCCATAGCGGTATATAGCTGTCAGCATTTTTACGTCTTCCTCATAAACAACGGTTCCGCCATACTTATATCCGTCCGCTAACGTTTTTGCTAATACCATGTCGTCTTCAAAGGAATACAGCCTGTCTGTCTGCATAGAATATTCGTTAATACTGTAAAACAGCTCGTTTACTCCATCTCCATTGACATCTAAGCTGGCAAACCTGCTGTAAGAAGGCCAGTCAGGATCTCCGTTTGATTCGTTCTCACACAGGAACTGGTAATACGCCTGTGCGGCCGCATCTTTTTTATAGGGCAGTACATCGAACAGATCCCGTTCATTTTCACCGTTTAAGCCGCAGACTTTAATTGGGGCAAATTTTCCCCGATCCGTATACAGTTCTCCATCTATAATCTCATACTGTCCTACAGTATTCTTTATACAGATTTTATCCGTTCCGTCCAGGTTTGTGCGGTATACGGAGCCGTCATCGTAATAAAAAATCCAATCTTCATACATGATAAAACTTCCGATCCTGGCTTCCTGCCCGGATGCTATGAATTCAGGTTCCTTTCCCAGCTGCATTCGAAACAAGCTCAATCCTTCATCATGGTAAAAATAACCGTCTCTGATGTAAAACTGGAACCAGTCCACATCAGGAATTATCAAATTATCCTCTCCCGTTTTCAAATTCCGGCAGTGAAGACCTTTGGCAGTTCCTCCATATCCGGCTTCATTCAGATAATAAAGAGAATGTCCCACAAGGCTGATCTGATTGCTCAGTCCGGTTCCCAGGCTGGTTTCAATGCCATTATCATCGATATACGAAATCTCTCCGCCGATTTTATCCTGGTTCCATACAAACAATCTTCCATCGGCTTTGCCTAACAGGGACAGCCATTGTCCTTCGTTCAGAGTTTTAACCTGTTCCCGGCCGCTTCCATCTGTTTTAATGCGGTAAACGGCCTTTCCCCGGCCATTTTCCCCTTCAATGCAATAGTAAATCCAACTCCCATCCAAGATTTTTCTGCTGTGGCCCCCAGTCGGATCATCGCACAGCTTACCCATACCGGTTCCATCTTTTTTAATGTAATACAGCTTGTTCTCATCAAATTGATTGGTGAAATAAAGCCATTCCCCGTCAGACACGATCACGCCTGCATTTAAATCCTTAGAATTCATTCTGGATAAGACTTTATCCGCTTTCCATCCTTCCACGCCTTCAATGGAATCAAGTCCCGCCTGAGCCGTCACCAGACTGCCGTCCTTTACCGCAAATGGGTTCCAAATCGGCTGTGTTTCATCCGTTGGAAGCTGGTACCGTTCTTTAAGGTTTCCATTATGATACACCCACACGGCCGCGCCCGAGTCTTCCAGAGAGGAACTTTTCCCTTCTATTACACGGTTGTAATCCATAACATAATATTGGTAATCCTTTGCTTCCTCAGGCATTTCAATCACCTCACAGCCTGTTTTTCCATAGGAATCAAACAGATAACGGCCATGCGCTTCATCTCCCCGGTTCAGAGAGCTGATCAAACGGCCCTTGCATACCGCCATACTGTCCAAGTCCAACGGCGGTTCGCCTTCTCCTTCCCATGTCAGAACGATCTGCCACCCGCCGGCTGAACGCTCAACACAGGGAACTGTGATCTCAGGTTCCTCATCTTTTGCATATAATATAAATGTTACCGGATTAAATCCCTCTTTCGTTATCACCGCCGTATACGTGCCCTTGGCTAAATCTGCGGAAGCAGTGCCGTCATCCCCTATTTTCAGGCTGACCTCAGCATCACCGTCCGTGCAGTTGATTCCCCTGCGGATATCCACCTGAGCCCCTTCCAGACCGGGAAGGCTCTGTTCTTCTTCGGCAGACCAGCCGTCCTCTTCCAGCTTGATATCCTGGTCTTCTCCCATCTCTTTGGCCAGAACCGCCAGCCCTTTGACGCTGACAGGATAAACCGCATCCTTATCCTCCTCTTTGTCCAAAAGAACAACCGCATCCTGCAAGTTATAGGGAGTGGAGTCCTTCTCATCCGGCTCCATCACAACCGTTATGCAGTCCTCTTTCTGGAACACCAGATAATACTGTTCCTCCTCATCCTCCACTTTCCAGGAATATGCGCCTTTTTCATCGGTTTCCATCTTAACAAACGGCTTAGCTTCGCCTTTTATGCCCACAGCCACCCATGCGCCTTCCACAGGTTTTCCGTCTTCTCCCACCACGGTTCCCTGAAATACTCCTTCTTCCTCATCCGAACCGGCCTCATAATTTTCCACCAAAGGAGTTCTTTTTAAATGATATTCTTCACCGGAAAAGTCCAAACTCCCCGCAATTTTCACTCCGGCTGCGATTCCCGCGGCTAATACAACTGCAACCAAAACTCCGGCTGCCGCTTTTTTTCCTATGCTTTTTTTACTCATACCCATTTCCCTTTTTCCTTATGTATTTTCCTGATTTTTGCACAGCAAAACCGAGGTATTAAAACCATTCTTTTACAAATGATTTCAATACCCCGGTCAATGGTTCAATCACCCTATTTTCAATTTAAACTTCTGCACTTCTTTCTCAGAATCAATCTTCTCTATCATAGCTCCAAGACCTCTAAGTTTTTTCTCGAAATGCTCATATCCTCTTTGTATATAACCAATCTGATCCACAACCGTATAACCGTCGGCCGCCAGTCCCGCTATCACGAGGGCAGCTCCCGCGCGAAGATCAGGCGCATCCACCTGAGCCCCGGTAAATCCGCTGACGCCGGTAATGACTGCCACATTGCCTTCCACTTTAACATTGCATCCCATACGGGCCAATTCGTCTACGTATTTAAAACGGTTTTCAAAAATGCTTTCGGTCACAATGCTTGTCCCGGTTGCCAGTGCCAGAGTCACTGTAATCTGCGGCTGCATATCCGTTGGGAATCCTGGATAAGGCAGTGTCTTAATATTGGTCGGCTTCTGTTTCGGCTTTCCTACTACGCGGACAGCATCATCGAATTCCACCACTTCGCATCCCATCTCCATCAGCTTTGCAGAGATCGCTTCTAAATGCTTAGGAATTACGTTCCTGACCATAACATCGCCGCGGGTCACAGCGGCTGCACACATAAAGGTGCCTGCCTCGATCTGATCCGGAATGATGGAATAATCGGTTCCATGAAGCTTTCTCACACCTTTGATACGGATGATATCGGTTCCTGCGCCTTTTATATTAGCGCCCATGCTGTTCAAAAAGTTTGCCACATCGACAATATGAGGCTCCTTCGCAGCATTTTCTATAATCGTCTGGCCTTCTGCCAATGTGGCAGCCATCATGATATTAATCGTTGCTCCCACTGATACCACATCCAGATAAATGTGGCTTCCCACCAGGTCGATGGCATGAGCGACCACAGCCCCCCGCTCTATGGATACGTCGGCTCCCAGAGCACGAAATCCTTTGAGGTGCTGGTCAATAGGCCTGCTCCCTATGTCACATCCTCCCGGCAGCGGTACTTCCGCGCTTTTGTACTTTCCAAGAAGAGCGCCTATAAAGTAATAAGAGGCTCTGATCTTTCTGATATAATCATCATCTACGGAAACTTCCTTTATCTCACTTGCATTGATCTTTACCGTATGGCGGTCAATCCGGTCAACGGAAGCTCCGATCTCTTCAATCGCTTCCAAAAGTACATTGATATCTCTGACGTCAGGTAAATTATCAATCACAACATCTTCATCTGTCATAATAGCAGCAGCTAATATCCCCAGAGCAGCATTCTTCGCACCGCTGATATTCACTTCACCTACCAGCGGGTTACCGCCCTTCATAATATACTGTTCCATTTTACACCTCTATATACATTTGCTCTATTCAATTATTTTCTTACGTTTTTTTTACAACTATACCTTTGCTAATTATAACACATCAATAGAATTTGTAAAGCTTTCCCGTTTTTTTCCCCGGTAAAAGGCCGCAAATAAAGTCGTTTTCTGTCATTGTAAAATGTTATATTTATCCATTTTTTACCATAAATGCTTCTGTTTGTGTGACCGCTATTTATGCAATTCAAGTCTGCCGTATTGAATAGACTGAATACAGATGATTTTATTCCCTTGTATTAAATTTTTCTTTAACCATTCTATGAGACTTAATGAAATTTCATCTTTTTTAGCATTCCACATGAGCAATATGACCAATTTTTCGTATCCTTTTGATTATTTCATAAAAAAATATTTTTTTACCTCATAATATTTCGGCAGATTACTGGTACATAAAAGAATCCCGCCGCCGAAAACATCTCTGATTCCGGCAGGCGGGTTATCCACATCGTCTTTATACAATTTAACTATTATCCACAGAAAGCCCGCAGATAAAATCATTATTCATGCTTTGGAAATAGGTGTTTCCATCTCCCAAGCCCATCTTGTAGGTACTTTCCGAAACAGGATCATAGATAGAAACATTATACTGGTCATAACCGTATAACAGCAGATATCCTCCATCTCCCTGATAAGCCGCCACCGGAATACCTTGGTCGATAAAATACAGAACCTGGCTTAACGTACATCCTCTCGCATCTAAAATCATGATATCATCATAGATCTGGCTGGATGTCACCTCTCCCAAATGACTGGTCAGCCGGTAGGCGGCCGTCTTAGGATCCCGTATTGTTTTCGTTGGATTTCTGTTAATGCGGTTATATAGAATCTGATGATTGCCGTCCGTCACATAGCCCATCTTATTGTAAGCCAGCTGCACCGCCTCTGTAAAGTCATCGGTCACCTCTAAGAGTCTGCCTGCGCCGTAAGCATAAAACTGTAACTTTCCATTTGAGTTATTCAGCTGCAGTACCAGGTTTTCCGACGTTTCTCCTGAGATCTGTTTCGGCGTGCTCACACGCACACTTTTTGAGTTTTTAATTTCAGTGCTCAGCTGGACAAAATACAGCTGCCTCCGCTGAGGAGAAGCATACCAGCCGATTCCATCCATATTCTGATTCTTTACCTCTTCATTGCATACAATGGTGTCCTTATCGGATTTTATATATCCGCCGTCTCCACTCTTAACCAAACGGTCCATATGGATTCTTCCGTCTTCTACGACAACGGATGCCAGATAACGGCCGGATTTCTCATACCGGGTCAGTATTTCCAGCTTGTCGTCTACAATCTCGAGCGCATACATCGGCAGCGTTTCAACCCGCCCATGTACGGTCCATAAATCCTCTTCTTTCGCCAGTCCATAGATAAAATCGTTATTCACAAAGCCCAGCGCTCTCATAACCGCGCCCTCTGAATTGGTGATCTCCACCTTTTGCCCGGTTTCAAAATCCATCAGATGAATCATGCCGGACTGATAAAGGCCGGCGCCGTCCTGCCACGCTACCCTTCTTCCGTCCTGGCTGACGGCAAAACTGCCTTCTTCCAGGGAATCCGCCACAACCATATATTCTTTGCTGTTTAAATCCACCCCATAAATCGCATGGTTCAAGTAAAAATACAGCATTTCCGTGCCGCCCAGGCAGGCCAGCTGGCCGATATCCGAAGACAGACTTTCAAAACTAGCGGTAACCGGAAGGAAAAAGCTTTCATCTATGGTATTGCTTTCATATTTATACCGGTACATGCTGATTCCCATCATTCCTTCGTGTTTTCCACGGTTCATATAGCCGTAGACCAGGAAATCCACATCGCCGCTGTCGGAAACCGAGACAATGCTCACGTCATGCTGGTCATACTGGCTTCTGGGGCTGTCGTCGTTGCCGCTTCGGAAGGAGAAGATTCTCACCGCTTCATTTTTTTCCTGATTGTAACTCCAAAGATCTTTATTGACACGGAATGCTAAAACATTGCCTTTTTCACTTTTTCTAACCGTGATATTCTCTTCATTTTCAATTCCCAGCAATATTCTCTTTCCTGAGAACAGCTCCTTGTCCCCATCGAAGACCTGGTTGGTAGTCCGTTCAAAATCCATGAGATAAATTCTCTGAGGGCTCCATTTCATCGTGAAATTATCGCTTACCTCATAGTATTCCTTATTCCCGTCATCATTCTCATGAACAGCCGTATAGTCTACCTGAACATTTCCCATGATTCCGTCCACTTCTTTCAGCGTTATCTGCATACTGCCTTCCAGCTGCATGTCCAGCCCCGCCCAGGTAATCTGGTTAAAACTGGACCGTATGGTTACATGGCCAAGGGACGATTCGTCTTCTGTATTGCTGCTTTCCAGATAAGTAGTCAAAGACCGGGCCTGTTCATAATCAAACGTTTTCGTCGAAAAATCCCTGGCGAAATCCACCATCTGCCCGATATTTTCATTATCTGTCCACATAATTCTGGTGTAATAGTTAATAACTCCATGCTTCTCGGTCTCTACAAACAAATGAAGCATATACTGCTCGTCCTTCGTTAAAAGGTTTTGAATCGGCAGCACCACATTGGTGCTTCCAGCGCTCTCATCCCAGCTTTCCACATCGGTCCGCTCTACAAGCCGCTGCAAATCCATGCTTCGGATCTCATAATGAACGGCCAGCACGCTCTCGCCATAATCGGCGATCCTCATACCCAAATTCCGGTCTGAAGGCAGGATGGTTAAGGAATTGTCCGCAGCTGTCCGGTCCATCTCCTGAAGATAGCCGTGGAGAACATTGAGCTCACTTCCGAACATACTGGTATATACTACCGGAAGAGTTGCCTCTTCCATGGAAGTATATACCGTATCGGACTTCTCTGACGTATTCTTTTCAAATACAAAAAATATGACAAGCGCGGCAAGAAAAACACCGCACAAAATTCCCACTTTTTTAATGATTTTTCCCATGTATTACAGCATCCTTTGTTATTCTTTTTTCCACGTTTTATTACGGTCAGCGCAGTAAATGCGCAGACCTATTGAACAGTTATTATTTTTCTATTGTATATGCTATCCATAAAAACCTCAACTTAATCTTTTATGAATTTCAGCACCGTCCCGTCTGGCATCTGCGGCGGTATATCTCATTCAAAAGCATGATGCGGACAAGGTCGTTCAGCCAGTTATTTCCTGATCCCGGAGGCAGCGGTCTAGGTGGCTGCGGCGGTTGTGGCCTTGGTGGCTGAGGCGGCCAAGGTTGTGGTGGTCTCGGCGGCTGAGGCGGCCAAGGTTGTGGTGGTCTCGGCGGCTGCGGTGGTCTTGGCGGAGGTCCCCATGCAGGCAGCTGCTGCATTTTCGTGGCTTCATAAATCTCCACTTCCTCCACGTCAACTGCACCCGG
Source organism: Clostridium sp. chh4-2 (assembly GCF_002899675.1). Taxonomy (GTDB): domain Bacteria; phylum Bacillota; class Clostridia; order Lachnospirales; family Lachnospiraceae; genus CHH4-2. The sequence goes on from NZ_PKUU01000007.1 coordinate 154,072, forward strand.
CAGCTCCTGCGTCTTTTCACTCAGCAATTCCGGTACTTCCTGATACACTCTGGCGCAGATATCGCTGCACATCTGTTCAATCACTATTTGGTCAGGATATTCATCATACATGGGGCTGAATTTATATTCCATTTTATCACAAGCCTCATCCACATAGTTCTGAAGGGTTCTCGCCCTCATAGGATATAAGCTTCTGAAATATTCCAGCTCTCCATTGGCATAACTATTCTGCATTCTGTTCTCCTCTGCATTCTTCTATAATCATATCATATGCAGCACACCCTTCACTTTGCCACTTTATAGCGTTTATACTTTGGTGTATGTGTTTGCATAATTTTAAAAATATGTCTATAATTTATGCATAAAATAAGAGCTGAGCTCAAAGACAGTCTCAGCCACCGATTAACTAAAGGAGGCCTACTATGAAACTTATTGCATTTGAAGTCCGCGACGACGAGATGAGCACATTTACGCGGTTAGAAAAAGAACATGATTTAGAGATCGCCTACTACCCATTTCCTGTCAGCACAGAAAATGTTGACCTGGTAAACGGTTATGAATACATGACCACTTTAGGCATGAGCCATTTAGATTCCGAACTTCTGGATCAGCTTCATAAGCGGGGAATCCGTTTTCTGAATACCCGCACCATCGGCTACAATCACATCGACATTTCCCATGCCAATGAGCTTGGAATGGTAGTCAGCAACACATACTACGGCCCCTACGGAGTTGCCGACTATGCGATCATGCTGATCCTCATGTCTCTGCGTCACTATAAACAGGCACTTTTCCGCGGCAATGTCAACGACTATTCCCTGACCGGACTGCAGGGCATGGAGATGCGCAACTTGACCGTAGGTGTCATCGGAACCGGAAAGATCGGCGCTGCAGTAATCGAGAACCTTCAGGGCTTCCGTTGTAAAGTGCTGGCTTACGATGTATACCATAATCCTAATTTGAAGGGATTGGCTGATTATGTTTCCTTAGAAGAGCTTTACAACAGATGTGATATCATCACCCTTCACACCCCGCTTCTGGAGTCCACCTATCACATGATCAATAAAGATACCATAGGACAGATGAAGGATGGCGTCATTATCATCAACTGCGCCCGCGGACCGCTTATCTGTCTGGAAGATCTGATCAATGCCGTGGAAAGCAAAAAAGTGGGAGCCGTAGGCTTAGACGTGGTGGAACATGAAGAAGGAATTTATCACAGAGATTTGAGAAGTGATATTATCAGAAACAGGGATATGGCTTATTTAAGACAGTTCCCCAATGTCACCATGACTCAGCATATGGCGTTCTACACAAAAGAAGCCGTGGAAAGCATGGTCGTTTATTCAATTAAAAACCTGATGCAGTGCAAAGAAACCGGAACTTGTGATATGGCCTTAAAATAAATTTTAAAAAAGGTTAAGCCGGGATGAAGCAGGAGCCCCCGCTTCATCCCGGCTTTTTACCGGAATTTCTAAAGTTTCATTGCAATCCAAATGTATTTCCAGCCCCAAACAACCTTATTGCTTGGCAATATTGGCAAATTTCGTGTATTCCGGTCTCCAAAGAAGATTGACCGTTCCGATAGGGCCGTTTCTTTGTTTTGCGATGATTACCTCGGCCACATTGGGATTTTCCGTATCTTTATTATAATAGTCGTCACGGTATAAGAACATAACCACGTCGGCATCCTGCTCGATGGAGCCGGATTCTCGAAGGTCGGAAAGCATGGGTCTGTGATCCGGTCTTGTCTCACAGGCACGGCTTAACTGGGAAAGCGCGATAACCGGCGCATTCAGCTCTCGGGCCAATGCTTTTAAAGAACGGGAGATTTCGGAAACCTCCTGCTGTCTATTCTCCCCGCCTTTTCCGGAACCTGACATCAGCTGCAGGTAATCGATGATTACCATGTTAAGGCCATATTCCAGCTTCATCTTTCTGCATTTGGAACGCAGCTCCGTGATGGAGATACCGGGAGTATCGTCGATAATCAGCTGTGACCTTCCGATCGTGCCGATTCCTTCCACAACCGCATCCCAATCGGAATCCGTCAGGGAACCGGTTCGGAGTTTTTGGGAATCCACATTAGTTTCCATGGACAGCATACGGTTTACCAGCTGTTCCTTGGACATCTCCAAGCTGAATACCATGCATGGAATCCCTTTTTTTACCGCCACATGGTCAACCAGGTTTAATACAAATGCCGTCTTACCCATGGAAGGGCGGGCGGCGATCAGTATGAAGTCGGAAGGCTGCATACCGGATGTTTTATAATCCAGGTCGATGAATCCGGTTGGGATACCGGTAACCGTTCCCTGGGTTTTTGACGCCTGTTCAATCTTTTCCAAAACATTTAACGCTACCTGGCGGATCGGTACAAATTCTCCCGACGCGTTCCGGCTCTGCAGCAGGTCAAATACGGATTTTTCCGTCTGTCCCAGAATATCTTCCAGACTTTCTTTGCCCGCATAACAGACATTGGCTATCTCTTCATTAACTTTAATCAGCTTTCTTAAAACCGACTTCTCTTTAACGATATTCGCATAGGATTTAACATTGGCCGATGTCGGAACCATGGTGATGATATCCCTTACGAAATCCAGGCTGCTGACTTCCGGCGGAACATCCTTTTCCTTTAAACGGTTCTGCAGGGTAACCAGGTCAACCGGCATCCCCTCGTTAAATAGCTCTACCATGGATTCAAACATCACGCCATATTGATGCTGGTAAAAATCGCTGCCCATGATAATCTCCGAGGCAGTAATAATCGCTTCTTTATCCATTAACATGGACCCGATCACAGACTGTTCCGCTTCAATGCTGTGAGGAAGCACCCGCTTAATCAGCGCTTCATCCATAGTGTTTTTCCCCCTTATGCCTCAACAACTTTAACTGCCAGTTTAGCCGTCACATCCTTGTGGAGTTTAATTCCTACTTCATGGGTTCCGAAGGTTTTAAGAGGTTCAGGAAGAAGCAGTTTCTTCTTATCAATGTCCAGATTCAGCTGGCTGGTAATCGCCGCTGAAATCTCTTTTCCGGAAACGGAACCGAATGCTCTTCCGCCTTCTCCTGCCTTAATCGATACCGTAATAGAAGAACTGCCGATCTTTTCAGCCAGTTCTTTGGCCGCCGCCAGCTGCTCTGCTGCGATCTTCTCGGCGTTTGCCTTCTGTAACTTTAAATCGTTGAGATTCTTTGATGTTGCCTCTATTCCAAGTTTTTTAGGAAGAATAAAATTCCTTGCGTAACCGTCATTGACGTTTACCACCTGTCCTTTTTTTCCTAATGATTTTACGTCTTCTAATAATACAACTTCCATTATGATATATCTCCCTTCTCTAGCATCTCTTTGATGACTACTTTGACGCGTTCCTTCGCTTCTTCGATGGTCGCACCTTTCAGCTGCGCTCCGGCAATGGTTCTGTGCCCTCCGCCGCCTAATTGTTCCATCATCACCTGAACATTGACTTCGTCAATGGACCGCGCACTGATGTATACGGTTCCGTTATACTCTGCCAGCACAACGGATGCCTTAATGCCTATAATGCCCAGCAGTTCATTGGCCGCCTGGGCCGCAACAATGGTCGGGCTGGTCACATCTCCGGACGGACATTCGCTGATCGCAAATGCGCCTTCAAATACCTCCGCCCGTCTCACCGCTTCCGCCTTTGCCTTGTAATCCGCCATATCGTCGCGGAACAGCTTGCGGACTCTCGTGATATCCGCGCCGCTTCTTCTCAGATAAGCAGCCGCTTCAAATGTCCTCACACCGGTCTGATTGGTGAAATTATTGGTATCGATGACGATTCCGGCATACATGGCGTCCGCCTCTGCGGATTTGATCTTGATTCCGTCTGCAATGTATTGTAAAATCTCCGCAACCATCTCACAGGTTGAAGATGCATACGGCTCTACATAGGAAAGCACCGCATTATCGATGATTTCGCTGCTCTGCCTGTGATGATCCAAAACCACGATTCCTTTAACCATACGTAAAAGTTCCGGCGCATCGGCGATGCTTGGACGGTTGACGTCCACAACTACGAGAATGGTGTTGCTGTCCACCAGTTCCGCAGCCCTCGCTCCGTTCAGGAACAGATCATCCGGATAATCCCCGTTGCCGATAAAACGGTCCATCATAGGCCTTACGGAGGATGTCACTTCGTTGATCACTATATGTGCCTTTTTATTCAGGGATGTGGCAATTCTGTAGATGCCGACAGCAGCGCCAAAGGAATCGATATCCGCTCTCTGGTGTCCCATAATGAGCAGGCGGTCCTTGGTCTCCAGTAATTCCCTGAGCGCATGGGCTTTGACTCTGGCCTTCACTCTGGTGGTCTTTTCCAGCTGCTGTGATTTTCCTCCGTAATAGAGGATCTTTTCGCCGTCTTTGACAACGGCCTGGTCGCCGCCGCGCCCCAGCGCCATATCGATGGCCATTCTGGCAAAATCATAATTCTGGGAATATGTTTCACCGTTCATGCCAAGACCGATACTCAGTGTAACAGACATCTCATTACCTATATTCACAGTCTTTACGTCTTCCAGAATTGAAAAACGGCTTTCCTGTATTCCTGCCACATACTGCTGCTTTATGGTAAAGAAATATTTATCCTTTTCCAGCTTCTTGACAACGCCGTTCATGCCTGCAATATATTTGCTGATCTTACGGTCAATTAACGCCATGAGAAGGGATCTTCTGACCTCTTCCACACTTTCTAATGCCTCTTCGTAATTGTCCAGATAGATGAGTCCGGCCACCATCTTCTGATTGGTGATCTCCTGTTTGTATTTCAAAATCTCCGTCTCATCAAATAAATACACAGCAAAAAGTTTCTGGTGGCAATTTTCAGCTCCCAGGGTCTCTTCCGCTTCCCTGCTGCTGCTTTCTTCTACCAGAACCTGTTTTACATCAATTCTGTAATTTCGTTCGCCAAGACAGCTGTGAATGCTGATATCTTCTTCCTGCTGGGGAAGGCTTTCCTTGGTTACTTCCGGAAATACGGCCATCAAACTCTTTCTGGAGTTCTTCTCCACTCCTGTAAGATCGTGGAATTCCTGATTCATCCAGAGAATTTTCCCATTCTCATCAGCCACCGCGTACGGAACATTCATCTCGGTGAGCAGCTGTTTCTGAATCCATGCATAATCTGCGGAAAATTCCACCAGACCTGCCATCATTCTTCTTCTCTTATAGAAATACAGCCATAATGCAATCAGAATATAAATTACCGTAAATCCGCACATCACCAGGCCGGCCACCGTATCCACCGCGCCGATCAGCAGATTAGCTATAATCAGCAAAGCAGACAATAGTAAGGGCCACTGCATGTAGATCCCCAATTGCCCTTTCACCTTAACCTTTTCTTTCATGGCTATCTCCTCTTCTAAAAGATTAAGCATATTTCGCCTATCATATGATTATAGCATACCCGCCGTTTTTCGTCTATGGTTTGAAACCAAAGAAAACTTATCCTGCTGCCAAAATGTCATGGCGCAGGATAAGTTTTCCACTCTCTGTCTACATCAGATATGCACATAAAATATAAGCGGCTGAAGATGTTACAGTCACAATCGGGAAAATCAAAAGCCCATATGACCACACCCATTTGGGATCTTCTTTCATACAGTCCGCCCCCAGATAAAGCGGCGCCGATCCGCCTGCCGCCATGGTGAGGAAAGCGCATAGGGCAGTCATCACGATTGCAGGAATGATACAACTTGGGTTAATTCCCAGATTCAGCCCGTAGTCGATTAAAAATGGCCCGACAACCGTACCGATAATCACCGCAGTTGCAGTGTTTGAGAAAACATTGGTACAGATCAAGGTTGCTGCAACCAGCACCAGCACAAATACAGGGAACGGCATATTGCCGAAAACCACGTTCATAATTCCGCTTAACCATCCGCGGATTCCCAAAGCTTCATTGGAGATCATGCCGCCAATTGCGGTAAATGCGCATACGCAGAGCACGATTCCCCAATTCACAGATTTTCCCATGGACCGCTCCACGTCAAACAGCGGTTCTCCATCTATATGTACAAGCCCTAAAATAACCACCATTAAAACAAACCAGAACCCCTGCCCCACTGCATTGATAATCTCATATCCGTAAATGCTTTTGGGAAGCCAGATCATAACGATTGAGTATGCAATGCCCAATAAAAATATGCCGAATGTAAACGACTGCTTTTTATTGAACCTGGTTCCCCCGTTCCCGCAGATTGCCGCGATATCCACATGTTTCAGCTTGGTAAAATCCACCCGGAACAGCGGTTTTAAGCAAAGCGCAAAGGAAACGGATATAAACAAACCGGAAAGCGCCGCCGACGCCATATAGGATACCTGGTTAATCTCCAGCCCCGCTTCCACGATTCCGGAAGCTAAAAGGTTGTAGATCATCAGCGCCATCCCTTTAAACGGAAGAATCCCTCCTCCTACAGAAGACGCGATCAGCGCTCCGGTAGTCATGGCCTTTTTCCACTGGCTCTTATTATCATAGCCAACCGAATCACCTATGGAATTTACCATAGCCACGCTGAACAAAAATGAACCCAAAGAGCTTGCCAGCGCCCCCAATACGGTGACCGCAACCATGAACACACAGGTAAAAAGCACCGGACGGCCGTTTAATGCTTTTCTGGAAATCATCCACCGGGCCAAAACGCTGTCCGCCCCGCTTTCCGTCAGCGCATACAAAAGTACAAAAATGACAATTAACTGCCACACCGTAGGGCTGCCAAGCGTAGTGCTGATGATCGTCGCAGCATCCGTGTAGCCGGTCAATATCATGGAAAACATGATGAGAAATGACGGAACGATCATGCCGAACCGGTTGGCTATCAGCCAGATTCCACCGATAAAGATTCCAATAGCCTGAACTCCCTGCCTGGTAATTCCTCCCCAAAGCGGACAAACCAGTCCAAATATAAACATAAAAAACAAACTAACCGTCAGGTGCAGAAGCTGTTTCTGTGTATAAGCTTTTCCCTTCTCCATTTATCCATTCCCCCTATTTTTTTCTTTCCGGCATCGGTGGCTGAGGCGGCAGAAATTGATCCAGTTCTTTCGCCTGTTTTTCCAAGCCTTCCAGACACATATTTATAAACATAGCTTCATAATATTTATAATTTTCTTTTCCAAGCACAAACGGATTCGGTATTCCATCCGTAATTTTATTGATTAGTTCCAGCCTCTCCGTCCCTTTATCGAGAAATGGATGAGTGCTGATTTCCACATCACACCCGGCCCTGGAAGTTACTTCTGCAAATGCAAGGGCAGATTTTAAGTAAAGCATTTTATCGCTCATGGTATACGGAAGCCCCGAACCGCCCCACAAAGCTGCCATATGCGGCTGTCCTTCATCCGTAACCGGAAATACGTAGCTTAAACATCCGGGAGTATGGCCCGGTGTTGATACGCATTGAACTTTTGTATCTCCAAGGGTAAATATATCCCCTCCCTCTAAAAAATCATAAATTTCCCATTTGAGAGCCCCGGTTCTGTTTCTGGTATCCGTTTTGGCAAATTCGTAATCCACCCTGGACATGTAGATTTTACAGCCAAACTGTTCCCGGAACCAGTCTGCCGTTCCATAGTGATCCCCATGTCCGTGGGTGATGAGAATCGCTTTTAAATCCGCCGGGTCTAACCCCAAATCACCAAATCCCTTCAAAATCATCTGCTTGTGTTCTTCATACGGCTCCATACAGTCCAGAAGAATCAGTCCTTCTGTTGTCTCCAGCACAAAACAGCCTACATTCGGCGTTCCGATAAAGGATAACTGGTCGAAAAACCGGGTCGCCGGATAAGGTTCCACCTTTTGTCCAAACAGCGGTTTATGCGCCGCCGGCCTGCGCCAGCTTTGAATTGTTTTCATTAAATTACTGCACCCCTTCCCTGATTACTTTTTATGATTTTAATTTAACAGAGTGCGAAACCCGGAACAACCGCTACAGCATAACAGGTCATTTTTACAGCTTAAATGGATCATTTGACGAATGATGGAAAATCAGATATGATAATTTTATGACGTGCCGGCGCTTTTTGCTGCCGCCGGAGGCTTTTTATAGAATGCATTTGGAAGGGGATGAAACCATTTGTGGAAGATAATCATTTGTGACGATGAACCGGATATGTGCGCCCATCTTCGGGAGCTGCTGGACCGTTTTTCCGACGAATGCGGCATCCGGTTCCAGACCGAAGAATGCCATTCAGGAAAAGAGCTTTTAACTTCTTTAACTTTTGATACCGACATCGTCCTTTTGGATATCAGAATGGAGCCCATGTCCGGTATGCAGGCCGCCAGAGCCATCCGCGAAAAGAACCATGATGTCTGCATCATTTTCATAACCACCATGACCCAATATGCCATGGAAGGCTATTCGGTACACGCTTTTGGCTTCATCAAGAAACCGGTCCGCTATGCCCAGTTCCGGCTGCAGATGCTGGATTCCGTCCGTCTGTTAAAAAGCAGGGTCCATGAGACAGTCATGCTGAAAGCAGGCGGCCAGACCTACAATCCCGACATCCGCACAATCCGGTATTTCGAGATATTCGGCCATGATATCCACGTGGTGCTGGAGGACGGCGGTTTTACCTTCTATGGAACTCTGTCAGATATCGAAAAGGAACTGTCTGAGAAATATTTTTACCGCTGCCACAAGAGCTACCTGATCAACTTACGCTTTGTCAGCCAGATTCTATCAAACGAAGTGATCTTAAAGGACGGGAAACGGATTCCTGTCAGCAAATACCGCAGAAAAGGGCTTTTAGACAGTTTTGCCAAATATATGGGAGGTCATTTATAATGGACAGAACTCAGATCTTCCGTTTTTTCTTCGACTCGGCCATGGTGGCCTGGTTTGCCCTGCCGATCCGGCAGAAACCGGGGCAGACAGTCACAAAAAAGCTTACGGGCTGGTGCATCCTCCTGTTTCTTCTGCCTATCTATCTCTACACGGGTCCGGGAAATGTCCCTTCCATCGTATTACGCTTTGTAATAAGGGCTTTGGTTTACTCTCTTTGGATTGGATTTAACAAGGGTGTTCCGCCCGCCAAAAGTTTGTATTTCGGCGTTCTCTGCTGGATCACGTTTACTTGCGAAAACAATATATTTTTAACCCCTCAGCTGTCCGCTATCCGCTGGAACCAGATATCTTACAATCTTCCGTTTATAAATGATACGGTAATCAACCGAAGCTTTGAATTTATTCTGGAACTGTTTTTAATCACGTTAGTCAGCCGTCTGATTCCATTGGATAAGATACGGGGAGTTACTAAGAACAGGGTCTGGCTGGCTGCCACTCTCATCGGCTGTGAGCTTTATGTTAAATACACTTTGAAGCTGATGTCCATGCTTCCTTCCGGCCAGTTTCCGCCGGAACTGACTATTTATCCGATCCTCATGCAGCTTCTCACCCTTATCGCCTTAATCATGTTTGAACGGTATCTCTATCACCGTGATCTCCGTGAAGAAGCCCGCCTGGGCGAGGCCATCAACAAATACCGGTACGAAAACGCCCTGACCCGTCTGGTGGCGGATGATGATCTGCGCCGCCTTCACCATGACCTGAAAAATCATCTGATCGTCCTTCAAAACATGATTGATGACAACAGAAATGCGGGAGAGTACATTCAAAAACTGATGCAGGGAATTGCCGGCTATGAAAGGCTTGTGGAGACAGGCAATAAGATTCTCAACGGACTTTTATCCGAAAAGATCCGGGCTGCACAGAAAGAACAGATTGACGTGAATGCCTGTTTTGACTTCCGTGACGGGGCATTTATCGATGATCTGGATGTCTGCACCATCTTTGGAAATGCCATGGACAACGCCATAGAGGCCAGCCGCCAGGTGCAGGACCCCGAGAAGCGCTGTATCCTGGTAAAATGCAGCACTGCATCGGAAAACCTTATTATCTCATTTATGAATTATTATGAAGGGGATTTAAACAGGGACGGAAAGCGGCTTTTAACCACAAAAACCGGTCATGAGCATGGAATCGGGCTGAACAGCATTCTGAGGTCTGTAGAAAAATATGGGGGAACCATGGTGACCGATAGCGATGATTATCATAATTTTATACTCACTATTTTGATACCCATTCCAAGGTAACATAACGTTCCAATAAGTACAAAAAGGCCCGCAGGACGGTGAAAAGCAATAGACTTTTCATCCCCTGCGGGCCTTACTTTATTGTTTATTAAACTTTATTTTCCTTTATGTAAGCTTCTGCCAAAACTGTTCAGATACATGCTGTATTCTGAATAAGGAACCAGAACTTCCACCTGTCCCGTGGCATAATCAGCGATGCTGTACTGGTTATATAAAAGCTTCATTCCGCCGTCTACAACAACCCACTGCTCGATTCCGGCTGTTTTCACAGTCTCTTCGGTGATCGTGTCCGGATGTTCCGCCGCAATCTGTTTTGCCGCATAGTTCAGGATCTTTTCACGAAGCGCATCCGGTGAAGTGGCCATACTGTCTAAGGTTACCGGCTCTCCGGTTGCTGTGTCAAAGGTCACCAGCGTAGTATATGTCATTCCATGGGCGCCGCCTGTAAACTCATAGCTTGTCAATTTAAAAGACAGATACTGTTTTGCGATTCCAAGGGATTCGTAGCTATAGCTCATCTCATATGCAGCTCCGTTTTGCTGGCCTGCCATGGTATAATACTGCATCGCATCCGCCTCATAACCGGCTCTCTTTTCTTCCAGCTTATTCTTAATGTCGTTAAAATAGCCGTTGATCTTGTTTGTGATTTCTGCATTGCCTGCAATGGTCACAAGCGGAATGGTCACATCGTAATTCAGTACCACTGCTCCGTCAGCTGCTTTTGTTTCTTTCTTCTCGTTCTTGTCCTTTACATAAATACCCAGCTGGGTCCTATTTTCGATTCTCGTACCGTCTGCCGCGAGCTGGAAACCTTCCACCACCTGATTGGTGCTCATGGAGCCGTCAGCACCTGCAAAATACCAGGTTCCGTTATCATTGATCCAGCCGTATCTCAAATATCCGTTTCCGTCAAAATAATACCACTTGCCGCCAATTTCCTTCCATGAATTTGATGGATAGGATAAATCGTCCTCCTGATACCACCAGCCTGTGCTGTCTTCCTTCCACTCGCCTGCCATTGCGGCTGTGGCTGATGATAATGCCAAAGCAGCTGTAAGAACTGCTGTTACTATGCGTTTTGATGTTTTCCTTCCGTTTCCTCTCATGCCAATTCCTCCATTCGATTAATTGCCGTCGTTATATTCCCTATTTTATCCCCTTATGGGCAATATTTCAACTTAAATATTCCTTAGGAACTTCTTTCTCGTCACCGCCCGCAGTCCCGGAGGCCTCTGCCGTCCGTCTGGGCTTTGGCAGTTTGCAGGAGTTTTCCCTCTGAATGGAGATTACACAAATTTCAAAAACTCACCCCGAACCTCCCCCTGCACATAAATCCCTGCCATAGCTCCCGTAAACCGTTTCCCCTTTGAAATCCCTTCGCTGCTGAGATAACAGGTATCCTCAAGCACATCCGTCTTCCTCCACCCGTTTCCCGCATCACAGGAAAACTCTCTTTTAAGCCCGTCGGCTTCCATCTTAACGCTGATCACGCTTCCACAGTCAATCCCGTCTTTCAAAATATCATGAAACTGCTCATTTCTATATCCGTCCCCCACATATTCCTGCATCAAAACCACAAACCGGCCCTCTCTGCGGCAGACGCCATACTTCAAATAGCTGTTTTCATCATAATAACAGGTCATGCCCAGGCTTTCCTCGTCCGACAAATCCGGTATCACGAATTGGCATTGCACTTGAAAGGAAAATTCCTCCTGCCTTCTAACCAATACGCTTCTGCACTGAATGTCATTTAAATCCTCTTTCTGCCCTTTCATCCGCAGGATGTTTCCATCGAAAGAGAGGCGGTCACCCAAAGGTCCACGCGGCGTCATCCATTCATATCCCATCCAGGCCGGATATCCTCCGTGTGGCGGCGCTGAAACATCCATGTCCCCTGAAACATTTAAAACAGGCTTTTTCTGCTGGTCGCCGGGTCCCCTTCCGCGATTGATAACAGGCCATCCATCCTCAGTCCAGGTCAGGGGATCTAAGGAGGTTTCTCTGCCTAAAATCCCATATTTTCCATCCATTTTTCTAAGGCACAGATAGACGATCCACCAGGTTCCGTCCTGAAGCTGAACCGGTTTTCCATGTCCGCAGCACTGAAGCCGGGCATGTTGATCCCATTGGTGGAGAATCGGATTGTACGGACACGGCTCATAGGGGCCCATCAGTTTTTTGGAACGGGCCACAGTTATCCGGTGTCCCATGCCGGTGCCTCCTTCCGCCAGAAACAGATAGTAAAAATCTCCGCGTTTGATCAGGTGGGGGCCTTCCGGCTTTTGTTTCCAGTCCCCATACCACAGAAGGCTGGCTTTTGATATCTGAGTTCTGCAGTCTTTACTCAATTCCAGTATCCGGGCTCCCCTGTTTAACAGCATGTATTTTCTGCCGTCTGAATCGTGAAAGATTGAAGGGTCAATGCCGTCTTCGTGAATCCAGGACGGTTTCTCATAAGGGCCTTCCGGCCGTTCAGACGAAGTTATCATCTGAACCCGTTTTTCTGCCATACCTTCGTTCAGACGGAGGGTGGCGGTAATATAAAATCTGCCGTCCGCGTAAGAGATGTCAGGCGCCCAGTACCCCCTTCCTCCCTCCAGTTCATCCAGTCCGGCATATTCCGGGTTGGTGACGGCATATCCGATAATCTGCCAGTGAATCAGATCCTTGGAATGAGATACCGGAATGCATGGAAAGAAACAAAATGTAGAATTGACCATGTAGAAATCATCCCCTACCCTGACGATAGAAGGATCGGGAAAACACCCGCGGCGGATGGGATTGTGGTAGCTCTCTTCCCAGGTAAATCCGCACCTTTCAGCAAAATAATCCAATATTTCCCGGCAACCTGAATGATACGCCAAATCATAAGGCGTCTCTCCGTTCCTGTTTGCGGCCGTGGGATTTAACCCTGCCCGTTCCGTCAGGTAGCGCACCACATCAGGACTGCCTGACTTAACGCCGTAGTATAACGCTGAATTGTGGTCCCGGTCCGTATCGGTTACATTGACCGGCGTATATTCCACCAGACGCTTTAACTCTTCCAAATCTCCCCGTTCCGCAGCCTTGAAAACTTCTTCCATCTTTCAATTATTTCCTTTCAAAATAGTCATTTTCACGGTACGCTTTCCAAACAACTTCAAACGCCGCATTATCTTCCAGTTCCTCCAGTTTACGAACCTGCCTCCACGTTGGGATACAGGTTCCATTTTGGCAATCCCAGCGGATTTCCTGTATTACATCCTGATGCGCCCGTCCATCCGGCCCATCCAGGGAAAATGTGACCAGTTCTGGCACCGATATCTGGTTTTCACTCTCTCCTAAATCTTCGGGACAGATGGCAGAACCGCGGCTTCTGCCGCCCTGTTCCCTATAGTCCAGCATTGCGTCCAGATAGACCTTCTGGCACACTCTCATATCATAATACCTGAAGAACCGTGACAGAAATGCAGTATCCGGCTGTTCTTCTTCGGCCTGTTCTTTTTGAACCTGCTCTGCCCCGGCTTTCATCCCCTTTAATTCCCGTTCTATCTCATCACTCATCTTTTTCATATCTTTTGGCCGCCGCATCAATGCGCCGTAACGGCTCATATCCTTAGAAGCCCGCTTCCGCATTTCCATGATGGAGGCAGAACTGTCTTTATATTCAGCCCCCGCCCAAACTCCCATAGCGACGCACTCGTCCACCTGTTTTTCCAGGCTTTTTGCAGCCTCTTCCCACGAATGTTTCCGTTCTTTATGGGCCGCAATAAATTCTGCTGCTCTGGCAGACCCTACCTGACCGGAATTCAGGGCGCTTCCACCCGGCCGGTAGATTCCGTGTGTTCCTGCCGCTTCTCCCACGGCGAAAAATCCTTCCACCTCAGTCTGCCACCAGGCATCTACGGAAAGTCCGCCGTTGTTGTGCTGGGCACAGACCGCCACCTCCAGCATCTCCTGTTCCAAATCCACATGATGATCTCTGTAAAATGACACCGCCGGAGCGTTTAAACTGCACAGCCTTTCATACGGCGTCCGGCCGCAGGCCCCCGCCTTCTCCAGATATTCTCCCGCTTCCCTTGAAAGCGCCGAAAAATCCACTTCCATTTTGCCCGGATTATTCCGGTAGTCCAGCCATACCCGTCTGCCCCGGACGCAGGTTTCCCGGTAAACCAAAAGATCGATCATGGAAGAGCCGCCTTCTGTTTTTCTTACATCAAACGGCCACTGGTATCCTTTTAAGAAGATCATGTTCATCATGTCTTCCCTGTTTTTATAGTATTCCATCAGAAATTCCCGCTCATCTCCGCCGTTTTGGTCTGTGGAGACAAAACGGGGAAGCACCTGCATGTAGCTGCCGCTCACGTTCCACCGGGGATTTACGGACGCCAGGCCATACTGCCATTCGGTCAGATTCTTTCCGGCCGCTCCCGCTTCAAACGCAATTCCCGAGGCCCCCAGCTGGCTGGCCGGATAGACGCAGTCCGCATAGATTCCTGCGGGGCCGCCTGTGGCGTAGACCGCATTGGTACAGCGGATCATCACATAACCACCTTCCTTCGTATCCAGGCAGAGGATTCCGTACAGCTTTTTCTGATGGGTTAAAATTCTGACCGCCTGAAAGTGTTCATAAACAGGAATCTGCTTTTCCCTCACGGAACGCTCCAACGCCTCTGTCATAAACTTGGATGTATAGGGGCCTGCGCTGGTTCCTCTCTCGTTGGGATCGTGATCCGTTTTGTAGCCCACATATTCCCCGTATGTATTATGGGGGAAGGGGACGCCCAGGTCCGCCAATTTAAAAAATCCCTGGCAGGAAAGCGCAGCTTCACAAAGCGCATGATCTCCGTCCACACAGCCGCCGTCATATAAGACACGGGCCATTTTAAGAACGCTGTCATTTTCACCTCCTGCCAGAGATAATTTGTAATAAGTCTGTTTATCAGACCCTGTATTTCTTGAAGTGCCGGCATTCATCCGTTCCGTCACTAACGCCATGTCCCGCACGCCCCGTTTCCAGAGGCAGTCGGCTGCATTTAAGCCGGCCGCCCCCGAACCGATCACTGCGGTATGAATCTCTAAAATCCGCATCTGTTCACGCTCCATCTCTTTTTATATAATTACAGCCTTTTAATGTGGAATCCGCCGTCAATATCGATATAATTGCCTGTGGTGTACAAAAATTTGTCGGAGCAGAGCGCGCTGACCGCGTCCGCCACATCCTGCGGCATGCCCCAGCGGCGGATTGGAAAGGAACCGGCTTCGATTAAAGCGTCATACTTTTCCTGTACTTTATTGGTCATATCCGTCTTTATCACGCCCGGACGCACTTCATGCACCAGAATCCCCTCTCCTGCCAGCCGGTCCGCAAACAAAGTGGTTATCATGGAAAGGGCGCTTTTTGAAATGCAGTACTCCCCGCGGTTTACGGAAGAGACCTCCGCCGAGCAGGAGCCCACGTTGACAATGGTTCCACGTTTTTTCCCGGTCACTTCCTGTTTCATCATCTGTTTCGCCGCCAGCTGAGTTAAAAACAGGGTTCCCTTTGCGTTGATTCCCATAACCCGGTCATAGCTCTCTTCCGTCATGTCCAGAAGATCCGCCCGGACGCTTGGAGCCACGCCCGCATTATTTACAAGCACATCGATTCTGCCAAATGTTTCAACCGCCGATTCCACCAGACGTTTTCTGTCCTCTTCCCGGTCCAGGCTTCCCTGCACATAATGCCAGGTAATTCCGGCTTCATCCAGCTGTTTTAACTGCTCCATGCAGCTTTCTTTGGGCCTGGTGGCGAAAATCACCACCTGATATCCGTCAAGCCCCAGCTGACGGGCAATGGCCAGCCCGATACCGCGGCTGGCCCCTGTTACAATCGCTGTTTTTTTCACTATAGCTGTTTTTTCCGCTGCAGCTGTTTTTTGCGCTGTATTCAGTTCTGCCACAGGTTTATACCCCCCTCTTGATTCCCCTGTCTTCAAATGCCGAAGCCAGAATCTTTTCTTTTTCCACATGGAGGGCATCTGTCGGGCATACCTGGAAACAGTATCCGCAACCGATGCATTTATCCGTTTTCACAGCCGCTTTTCCGTTCATCTCGATCCCTTCATGCCAGCAGACATCCACACAGCGCCCGCAGCCGATACACGCATCGGAAACCTGGGCCTGCTGATAGGCGTCCGCCAGACGGTTCTGGCGTTCTGAGGTCAGGTCCTTATCCATGGAGAACAGTTTCAGCGCATCTCCGCAAAGGCTGTCCATATCCTTATATCCGTTTTTATCCATAAAATGATCCAGATCGGAAATCAGTTTTTTACATACATTGGTTCCGCCTGCACAGGCCAAAGCTCCCAGCTGTACTGCCTGGCTGCCCGACATGATGATTCTGGCCGCCTGGTCATAGCTGAACACTCCGCCGCCGCCGTACATCGGTATGGTCATGCCGCTGCTTCTCGCCTCTGCCACCGCATAACATACAAGCGGGGTTGCCTGGGTGCCGCCGTAACCTGCTCCCGGCCTGGCCTGGGTGGTTCTCCAGTCCAGATCAAAGTAAAAGCCTTTCCATCTGGCTGTTGGGCCTGCGGCAGCCGCGCCTGCCGCCTGGGCGATGCGGATGGAGGTCAAAACATCACAGGATTCTATGGCCAGCTTTGCCATAATCGGCATATCCGGAACCGTTTCCTTCATCAGTTCAATACTGTGTCTGAGCAGCTGGTGATAGTCGAAGATGCGGTCCTTTGCCACGGCCACTCCCGGCGTGTTAAAATGCAGTTCTATGGCGTCGGCACCGGCCCGTTTCAATTCTCTGGCCTGGTTTGCCCATTCCTTTTCCCAGCCGCCTCCGGCCACGATATCGCTGTAATGGCCTACGGATACCCACAGCTTGATGTCGCTGTCCATTTCCCGTTTTATCTTCTGAACTTCTTCACAATATTGTTCCAGCGTGTTGATGCTGTCCTTAATCTGGCGTCCCACCGCATGACTGTGGATGCTCATCTGGCCTGAAAACATGGCTTTGCTGTCCGGTCCGATGTAGCTTCCGCCTCCTGCGCCGTGTCCGAAATTGCGGAGCACGATGGCCCCCGGCCTCATAGCCGCGCTTTTCAGCACATTTTTTGCGCCCTGGGTGGCAGGACTGGACGCCACCACAAACGGGTTAATCATATCAAACGATTTTACATATAAATCAGCCATTTCTTATTCCCCCTTCATTTATCTTCCAAGCAGCTGATGCAGTGCAGCCGCATCTTCCAAAAATTGTTCTTCCGTATCATTCATTACAAATTCCAACAGACCAAAGCGGTCCGCATTCCGGTCAATATGGGCCAAATACTGTTTCCACTCCTGAATGCCTTCTTTAAACGGACGCCGTACCCCGTCCAGCCAGTAGTAGATATGCAGATTTGCCAGACGGCTGCCCAGACAGTCCAAACCGTTCATCCGCTCTTCCATAGAAAGAGCCACTGTGGGCTGCCACAGGCAATACATGTTTTCGTGGTTTGTTTCCCTGAAAAATTCCATTGCGGACTCATTCGTATCCGTCAGCGTGTTTTTATGCCATTCAAGCGCGGCCTTGATCCCGTATTCCGCGGCGATTCCGCAGATCAGGGACATCTCTTCTGCAAGAGCTTTCCGCTCCCCTTTTTCCACCTCTATGGAAGGCTTTTTTCCCGCCCAAAGGCGTATCACCGGCGCATGTAAAGCGGCAGCCGACGATATGGATGCGCGGAATACGGCTTCCGGGTCTTCCTGCTCCCCCAGACGGTAATAAGATCCGTAAGCGGCGACCTGAAGCCCTGCCGCTTTCGTCTGTTCATATAACGCTTTGGCGCCTTTTTCATCCCCTGGCATCACATGCGCATTTTCAGACCATTCCACGGCTTCCAGTTTCGCTTCCCGGCAGAGCTCTATGATCTCACCGGCCGGTTTTTTGCGAAATGTGGCCGACACCATTCCAGGTATTATCATGATTTCCCTCCTACATATCCAGAACTTTCTGCCAGATTTCCTCATCTACAGGAATGCCCAGCTCCATGTTCTCTTCTCTGGTCCTCATCATGTTTTCTCCCGGATAGTAAACCGGACGGTCCGGGTTTACCGGAGCGGAATTCTTTAGATCGTTCAGTGTATCGTCGATATTTTGAAGCAGCTGTTCCCTGTCTCCGAAGGAATCCAGGCTGACTGCGATAAATACCTGGGAAAGTTCCGTTTCCGCCGGAAGCTCGCCCACCATTCGGGATGTCCTTCCGCCGGCCAGAACCGATGCGATTAAGTCCAGAGCCAGCGACAGGCCGGAGCCTTTCCAGTATCCGATCGGAATGCACTGGTGGGTCTCCAGGATTTCGGCAGCATTTTTCGTGATCTCCTGGGCTTTGTTGTAGCCTCCGTCCACCGGAAGCTCTCTGCCGGAGCGGGCATAGCTTTCCAGTTTTCCATAGGAAAACATGGACATGGCCACATCCACCAGCACGGGAGAATCCTTGTGGGGAATTGCGAATACCACCGGGTTATTGCCCAGTTTTGCGTCTCTTCCGCCCCACGGCGGCATGTTGGGCACCGTATTGGTCCAGAGAATGCCGATACAGTTCTCTTCTGCAGCCATCAGGCCGTAATTGCCCGGGCGCATCCAGTGGTTTGTATTGGACAATGCCACACAGCCTATGGCGTTTTGTTTTGCCAGCTCTATGGCGCGTTTCATGCAGGCATGGGCATTTAAATTGCCCGGCCCCTTCTGCCCGTCGTACCGTTCGAAGAAGCCGAAGGATTCCTTTAACACAGGAACTGCGTGAATGTCCACGCATCCCTTGTCAATGCTGTTTATGAATTTCGGAAAGCGGTTCAGGCCGTGGGTGTAAACTCCGTCCCGGCTGGCGTCCGCATAAAGTTTGGCCGATAATGCGGACTGTTTTGGTGTAAATCCCCGTTTTTCCAGCACACGCACAAACTCGGCATACATGGTATCATAGCTTACTCTCATCATTTTTCCTCCTTAACCTTTCACTGCGCCGATCATAACGCCTTTGACAAAGTATTTCTGAATAAACGGATAGATGGTCAGGATCGGCAGCGTGGCAACCACAATCGTGGCAAACTGAATGGTTTCACTGATCAGATAGTCGTCCGCTCCGGCCGTCATGGCGGAAGTATCGTTTTGAAGCAGAATCTCACGGAGAACCAGCTGCAGCGGATATCCCGACTTGTTGCGGATAAACAGCATTGCGTTAAACCAGGAATTCCAGTGAGTTACCGCATAATACAGGCAGATAACCGCGATCGTAGGCTTTACCAGCGGAACCATGATCTTCCACAAGATCGTCCAATGGTTCGCTCCGTCCAGTTTGGCCGATTCCTCTAAGCTGTCCGGCACGGAAACCATGGCCGTTCTCATGATAATCAGGTTATAGGTGCTGATGGCCGACGGGATGATCAGCGACCAGATGGAGTTATTCAGCCCCACGCCTTTTACTACCAGGTAAAATGGGATCATACCGCCGCTGAAATACATGCTGAACACGATTCCCATCATCATGATATTGCTCCACATCACATTTTTTCTGGACAGACAGTACGCCGCTACCAATGTGATGATTACGTTTAAAGTCGTTCCCACCACCACGATGAAAATGGTGTTCATATAACCGGTGATGATATTCCTGTTCTTAGCCACCGCCTTATAAGCGTCCAGGCAGAAATCCAGAGGATATAAAAGCAGTCCTTCATGGCGCACATAAGCGGACGGATTACTGAAGGATGCGGCAAGTACATGTAGCAGGGGGATCAGGATTAAAACGATCAGCGACGCCATAAAAACCACGTTGCACACATCAAATACTTTGCTTGAAAAGCTCGATTTCATCTTTGTTCTTTTTACCACAGCTTGTTTCGCTTTCATGAATGGTGCCTCCTTTACCACAAACCGTTGCCGCTGGCCTTTTTGCTGAGCTTATTGGTAATTGTAACCAGAGCAAAGCTGACCACACAGTTGAAAAGTCCAACCGCAGCACTGTAACTGTACTGGGCGTCAATCAGACCTTTCCGGTATACATAAGTGTTGATAACATCCGCCGTATCATAGATGGACGGGTTATATAAAAGCATGATCTTCTCATATCCCACGTCGAAAATCTTGCCCATCTTCAGGATCAGCATGATGATGATCGTAGGCATCAGGCTGGGAATCGTGATATAGATAACCTGTTTAAATCTTCCCGCCCCGTCCACTTTCGCTGCGTCGTAAAGTTCCTGGTCGATTCCGGCGAGAGCGGATAAGTAAATGATGGAATTCCACCCTATCGTCTGCCATAAATCGGATATGATGTAGATCGGCAGAAAATATGCGCTGTGATTTAACAACGTTTCCTGTTCAATTCCGAACAGCGTATGTAATATTGTTGTAATTCCGCCCGTACTGCTGGTCAGTTTCACAATAATTCCGCAGATAACCACCGTAGAAATGAAATGGGGGATATAAGTTATCGTCTGCGCCCATTTGGCGAACCGCTTGCTCTTCAGCTCATTTAAAAGCAGGGCGAGAATGATAGGCGCGGGGAATGTTAAAAGTGAAAATACGCTGATCCGTATCGTGTTTCTGAGCAGACGGCCGAAATAATAGTTGCCGAAGAAATTTTTAAAATGCTTTAGTCCTACCCAGCTGCTGCCGGCAAAACCTTTCGCCGGTTTGTAATCCATAAATGCGATGGACAGCCCGAACATGGGACCAAATTTGAATATCAGATAATATATAATGATGGGCAGCATCATCAGATATAACATCCAGTTATGCTGGAAGTCCCGAACTACGCGTTCTTTAAATGAAAGCTTCCTTACGTTTAAGGCCATTTCCTGACCTGAGCCTCCCGTTTTTTTCATATCCTACCACCTTTTCCTAAAGAATTTTCAAATCTATTACAGTTCCTTCCTTTGCCGAACGGTACACCGCTTCCAGCAGGCGGACGCTGACAACCGCCTCTTCTCCGTTTACGGGAAACGGATTTCCCGTCTCGATACACCGGTAAAAATCGTCGATCAAAAAGCCATGGCCGCTTCCCCAGTAATCTTTTCCCAAAACAGTTCCCGAAGAATAATCCGTGCTTGTGATCTCTCCGTTTTTCTCTGTGATCACTTCATTGCCCACCATCTTAATGCTTCCGTTTTCGCAGATAATCTCAAGCTCCACCGGCGCATTTTTCACGTAGCAGTTGGACGCATAGAAGAGAATCCTCTTTCCGTCTTCCCCGGTCATCAGAATATCCACCGTATCCTCCACCTCGATGGCCTCTTTCAGCCTTTTTGTGGAGACGCTGGCCTCCACCGTCTTCACCGGTCCGGTCAGCCACTGGAGCAGGTCAAAGGTATGTATCGCCTGGTTAATTAAAACCCCGCCGCCTTCCGTAGCCCATCTGCCTCTCCACGGAGACTGGGTATAGTATTCCGGCTTCCGATTCCAGGTCACCTGGCCCCTGGCTCCCAAGACCTCTCCTAATTCTTTGCTGTCCATGATTTTCTTCATATAGATGGAAGCCTCGTTATAGCGGTTTTGAAAACAGATTCCCAGATTCCTGCCCGCCTTGTCCCTGGCCTCCATCATCCGCTTCGCATCGGTTTCGGAAAGCGCCATGGGTTTTTCACACAACACATGCTTTCCCGCCTCCAATGCGTCCACAGCCATGCCGGCGTGGAGATAATGGGGGGTGCAGATATGAACCACATCGATATCAGGGTTTTTCAGCATTTCCCTGTAATCCGTATAAATCTCAGGAATTCCATACTGGGCGGCCGCCGCCTCTGCCTTTTCCGGCACGATATCGCATACCGCCGCGCACTCCGCATGTTCCACATTATTCAGCGCTTTAAAATGATTTTTAGATATCAGCCCGCAGCCTATGACGGCCGCTTTTAAATTCTTCATGAATCCTGCTCCTCTTTTCTCTTTTTCTCCTCCAGCTCTTTATACTGGGTCGGTGTCAGTCCTTCATATTGTTTGAAAATCCTGAGAAATGTCCGGTGGCTTCCGAAACCGCAGCTGACGGCGATATCCTCCAGGCGGTCGTCCGCCAGCAGCCGTTCTTTCACATGAACCAGACGGATCTTGTGAATGTACTGGGACAGCTTTTCTCCGTCCAGTTCCTTGAACAGCTTAGAAAGATAGGCCGGCGGCACATGAAACTGTTCCGCCATGGATGCCACGCTTAATTCAGCGTCGGAATAATGTTCCTCCACATAGGCTTTGACATCCAAAAGAAGCCTTCCCTTCTGATTTTCCCGTTCTTTTTTATTGATCTCAGTTATCTTCTGGCAGGTGGTCATCACCAGATTCTCCAATTCTTCCTGCATCCGAACTGCGTCGCCCCGGCGGCATGCCTCCATAAGGGCCTTTGAGGATACTGGAATGGAAGTTTCATGGGACGCCTTGCCTGCTGCCCGGATGATGCTGGACGCGATGTTGCTGACTAAAAACTGCATCGCTTCCGGAGTCAGGCAGTTCACCTGATTTTCTTCCAAAAGCTTCTTTATCTCCCTGCAGGCTTCTTCCCCGTCCCCGCTGCTGATGCTGTGCACCAGGCGGTTTTCCACATCAATAGGATATTTGAGCAGGGTGTCCACCGGAAGAAGGTTGATCTCACCATAGCTTATAATGTCTTTGCTCTCTTCTTTTTTCTGATAATCGAATACCGTCCTGGCTTCCCTGTAAGCCTTATGGCTCTCTTCCAGCCCGTAATGCAGCTCGCTTAACGCGGTTTGATAGGAAAGTTTAAAATGTTCCTGTATAAATTCCGATGACATCAGGCATACCCGTTTCACCGCCTCTAAAAACTCTTCATTATCCTTTTCCGGCCAGATTAAAAATACCAGTTCCCACCGGCCTTCCCTAAAGCATACGGATTCCAGTTCCTCGCCTGCGAGATTTTCTTCCGTCACATTCTGGAGGATGAACCAGGACATCTCCTGGGTGTCCACCTGCATCTCTTCCGGTAAAAATTCCACATTTTTCTCCATCCGGTAAACCAGGATACAGCAGGCCCCTTCTCCCACCCGGATTCCATATTGTTTCAGCAGCTCTTCGTCCATCATGGCAGATGCCCCGCTTTCCGTCAGAAGGCGGTGAAATAATTCCCTGCTGATGGCATTTCGCTGTTTATTGATCACACTGTTATTTTCTTTATTTTTAACTACAAGCTTGTGAACCGATTTGCTGATATAATCATAGGCGTCTGTGCTCATCTGAGCATCCGCCCCATCCTGTTGTTCCAGGATGTCCACCATATTCTTTAACGGCCAATAGTGGCGGATGGCCGCATAACCGATGGCAATGGCGCTGACTGCCAAATACAAAAGGATTAAAAGGGCTACCGTATTTCTCAGTTCGGATATCTGCATTACATACGCCTGTTCCTGGGTGATCACCGCATAATCCCAGTTCTCATATTGAGAATGAATATAGGATATGACGGAAGAACCCACTTCAAACCGGGTCTGAAATTCTCCCGGCTGGCTTTCCAGCGCCCGTTCCAGCAGCTTATTGCTCATCTCTTCTTCCATGGGGGAAACCGATACAATTCTTTTGTTTGTCCGGTCTATGATGCACATATTATCCCTGTCCTGGTTCAGCCAGTCCGACGCCTTTAAGATCTTGCCCACATCCATGACCATGATGGCATTGGCGGGAGGCGTCTGCCTGTTGCTGCTGTCCAGCGGCTTTATCAATACGGTAAGGGAATCTCCGTTTTTTGTATCCAGCGAAAATATCTGTGACGTTTTATAATCCTTGCTGATCACTTCAAACCAATCATCATAGCTGAATCCGTATCCGTCAAAAGCGATATCATAAAATTCCCTGCTGTCATTGTAGTAGTTGCCGGATACCAGAAGATCCATATTGGGGAAATAGAGATAGCAGTCATTGGCATTTCCCTCCAGGATCATCTCATTGGCCAGTTCCCTCACCAGTTCGTACAGTTCATATCGTGATTCGTCTTCGTAGGAAGTCTTTTTGCGGAGGCGTTTTACCGTTTTATTGAAATTGGCCTTATTGCAGAATATTCTTAAATTCCGCACATTTCGGTCCATCTGAAGCTGGGTCATTTCCAGCTGTACCGCATTGGTGTATTCCAGATCCTCTCTCAGGGCCTCGGAATACTTCATCGCGCAGAAGGAGATAACCGCAATGGCCAGAGTCGATATTATTACATAGGAAAGGCTCCATTTTGTGAACATCTTATATAGTTTTCTCTTTTTCTTTTCCATCATCTCTATGTCTCCTATATATTAGTCGAAAATGGAACGCCTCCGCATGTTAAGTTATAATATTACCGGCTTTTTGCAATGCTCCTGAAGCTTTTCAAGGAACAGATCCGCATCCGCAGGCAGATCCACCCACTCTCCGCCCAGCCAGGAGGACAGATGGATTGCATTGGATATCTGCAGGCCCTTGATCCCCTCTTCACCGGGTGCGATCGGTTTTGCTCCCTTTAATATGGCATCGCAGAAGTTATTGATAATTCCCGGATGGGACGTATATGTTCCCTTTAAAGGAATTTCGCACTCCCAAACCTCCGGTTTTCCCAGGCCCCCTTTATAGGTGCTGTTAAATTCCGGTTCGGGAACTCTCAGACGGTAAAATTTCAGTTTTCCATTCTCAACTACCAACTTACCATTTTCTCCGTCAATTTCCAAGCGGTTTGTGCCCGGCGCATCTCCGACTGTGGTGATATAACAGCCTGTGGCCCCGTTTTCATATTCCACCAAGGCGGTCAGATCGTCTTCCACATCGATATTTCTGTGCTTTCCATAATAAACGTTAGCTTTCACCCGTTTTGGCATCCCGCACATCCACTGCCACAGATCCAGGTTATGAGGGTTTTGGTTCAGCAGAACGCCTCCGCCTTCTCCGTCCCAGGTGGCGCGCCAGCCGCCCATATCGTAGTAGCTCTGTGAGCGGTACCAGTCCGTGACGATCCAGATCACCCGTTTCATCTCACCCAGCTCTTTGCTGTCTAAAAGTTCCTTCACCTTCTGGTAAAGCGGATTGGTTCTCTGGTTGAAATCCATGCAGTAAACCAGTTCCGGGTGGCGTTTCGCCGTTTCGTCCATGCGCTCGACCTGTTTCGCATACACTCCGGCCGGTTTTTCCACCAGCACGTGAAGGCCGTTTTCCATGGCCTCGATGGCTACGGAAGGATGGTAATAATGGGGAACTGCGATTAAAACGGCGTCACAGCAGCCGGATTTTATCAGTTCATCGCTGCTGTTAAACACCTGAAGTCCTTCGCCGAACGTCTCCCGGGCCAGTTTAAGCCTCTCCGGGTTCGTATCCGCCACAGCCGTCAGATCCACAGCTGGCGTTTTTCCTGCCTTGATGCTCCGCCCATGCTGGCTGCCGATGTTTCCATATCCGATAATGCCGAGTCTGACCTTATTCATTCGTCCGTTCCTCCAATTCCTTTAATAGTTTCAATGCCTGTTCTGCATCCTTTTCTATATCGTCGGTTTTTCCTTCAATGCTGATTCTGCCCGTATATCCGGCATTTTTTAACGCTCTCATAAATGCTTCGTATTCTTCGCCCTCTTCGGAAAGAGGATACCGTCTGCCGTTTCCTGACGCGATGTGGATATGGCCGAAGTTTTTAATCGTCTCTATATCCCCGATGCAGTCGTGATTCGCAGCTACATGGAAATAATCGGAGAGGAGACCCACATTGGGATGGGCCACGTCGGAAGCCAGAATCGCTCCCTCCGCCATGGTGCATATCATATTGGTTTCCTTTCTGCTCAGCGGTTCAATGACCACCCGGATTCCATATTGCGCGGCGATTTCGCCTGTGATCCGGTATACCTTCACCAGTTTCTGATAGGCATCCCCATAGGACAGATGCTCCGGGCAGCGTCTGCATTTTCCGCTTCCGAACACAACCACTTCTCCTCCCAGGCTCTGAATCAGAGCCATGGCCTTGTGGAGATAGTCTTTTAATTCTTCCTCGTCGGTATTTCCATCGATCAATTCCATGGTCTTTGGAAAAAGGATGTTGAACGCTTCACATTTGACTGAGGAATTTTTTAATTTTTCCTTGTATCCGCAAAGCGTTTCCGGTTCCAGCTTCATCGTAGCCGTAACCGATAATTCTATGTAATCATATCCAAGCTTTTCTAACAGCTCCAGGTTTTCAAGCCCTGTGCAGATTCCATATCTCATGCGATTCACTCCTTTTCCTTCAGGCTGACGTCGTCTGATCCCATTGTCACGGTTCTTTTATCCGGCAGCGTTACCGTTATCTGATCCTGGCTTACGAAAGCTTCCACAGCCGCGTCTTCCGGCTTAATAATGGTCAGGAAACGGACCGGCACAGGCCCGCCGGTCTTAACGGCCAGCTGAGGCGCAGGCTTTTTCCAGGCATATCCGTAAGAAAGCCAGCCTCCTATAGGTTCCTCGCTTCCTTCCAGGATTTCGTAGGACACGTCTTTCGTGGCCTTGGAGATCAGCTGGTAGCGTTTTCCTTTCTGTGAAACATAATCAAACAGCCCCTCTTCTCTCTGACTCAGCTGCCCGAATGCAAAGTTAAAATACAGCCTTATATCGTGTTCCTCAAGTCCAAGTCCAGTCACCTGATCGTCGATCACATAAATGTCCCCCGGCAGATGCAGCACTCTTCTTCTGTGGTAGATCGGGTCTTCCCGGTATACGTAGCCGTTATGGGAGATATCGATGATCTGGAAGTCCTCATTTTCCTCAAACCGGTGGCAGTAGGTTCTGACGCCTCTCACCCGGCTCACTCCCGGCACGGTTCCCATCTCATGATCGTCCACATACAGCGTGTTGTGGGCTTTGGCGGATAGGAAATAGTGTCTCCAATCCTTCCAGCAGGAACTGTTATAGATAAACCGCCCGCTGTCTGTCAAAATATCCTCGCCCTTTATATGTAATTCCAGATGTCCGGTGTCGTTATGGGAATGGGTGCTTTTCTCGCCCCGTTCCAGCTGGACGCCGTGAATGTGGAAATAACTGTCGTCTTCATCCCAGCCGGTTCTCATCACATAGATTCCGGCCTCTTTATATGCAAAATTCCTCTGTTCAGGCGCTTTTCCTTCTTTTCTGGCCGTCGCAAGATAGAGATAATCTTCCCTTCCGGTCAGCTCATACATGGTGCGGAAATAAGCGCGCATCTCATTTAAATCCACAGGGTCAAACGTCAGGTTCATTCCTTCGTAAAGAGAGGTATCGCATCTTCTTGTCAGAAGGTCATCTCTGTCTGCATCCCCGATCATCGGTGTGGAAAAGTCCGGTTTTACAAGGCTTAACAGGAAATCCGCCGATTTTTCCAATGTTGGCAGCGCATAGGGGGCAGTTGGAATATTGTTGGCTTTGCATAAGCGCCAGCACTGAAGATAAATTCCCGCCGCAACCATATGATAAATCGGGGTCCGTTCCATATGGATTCCATCGTTGTCAAAGGAATATTTCACTTCATGCATCATTCTGCGGTATCCCATTGACTTCCACTGGGATTTGATCTCAGGAAACATGATGCCGCACTGCATCAAAGTGCCGGATTCCATGGTCAGCCAGTTGCTTGACCGGTTGTGGTTGCTGTAGTGATCCATTAAGAAATCCGCGTGGTCGCAGACCTGGGTTAAAAAGGATACCCAGTCTTCCCGTCCCCAAACTTCGGATCTTCTGAACGCCTCCATACAGGGAAGCCAGGAAGTATAGATTCTCATGGCCGTTTCTATGGTTCTCCATGCATGGCCCGGAAACTTAAATTTAGTTTCAAAGGTTTCGTCTTCCATGAACGGCTTTGCCGGCCAGCTCTTTTCAAATTCTCTCATCTGATGGAGAAATTCTTTTGTGTATTTTTCATCGCCTGTCATCACATAAGCTCTTGCAAGGGGCTGCCAGTAGATGTGCCGGAACAAAGACCAGCTCCATTCGTTATCTCTGGATGTGTCCGCCGTAGGGTTATAGGACCAGTCGATCTCTCCAGGAAACTGATGTCCATAGATCTTATGCTCCATGACTTCCCGGGCGTCCGTAAGGGTTTCCTCATCCTGAAACGCTTTCATGTCTTCCTGTGAAAACAGATACACCGGCGCGGTTCTCGTGCGGAAATGGCGTACCACCGCATCCATACATCCTTCATAATCCTTCTGCTCAAACAGCTTTCCCGCTTCCGAAAGTCCCGGTACCCGGTAATCCAAACGGTTCAGCAGCTCTGTCATTCTATCCATGCTCATTTTTCTTCTTCCCTCTTTTTCATTTTCCTTATATCTAAAATGCTGTATCCGGGAGCGCCTGACCGGCTTCTCCCAGATGCAGCATTTTACTGTTTGCCGGAATGTCAGCGTGTCAGTGCACTAGTTGCTCACATAAAGATCATATGCTTTCTGCATCATAGCTGTCGCATCGTCCAGACCGAAATCTTTTAACTGCTTAATATAATTATCCCACTCGTCTAAGGATGCGGCTCCTGAGATAAACTGTGCTTCCATCTCATCTGATAAAGTTTTAACATTGTTCATGATTTCCGCATACTGTTCTGCGTCTTCGCTTGCAACGCTTGTAGGAGGATAGAAATGCTCGCCCATATCGGTCTTTTTACTCAGTTCCAACGCCTCTTTCTGATTATCCTGCTCATAATACTGTTCGATGTAGCGCGGGTCCTGAACGCAGACGCCTGATGTGGAAGCTCTTGTGTAAGCTGCCAATGCGTTAGCAACCGACAGTCCGTCAGGGTTCTTCATAATCACATCCGTATAAACCGGCTGGCCGTCTTTCATCTCATAAGTAAGACCTTCGATACCGAAGTTACAGCATAAATTGCCCTGTTCGCTGTACATCCAGTCTAACAGCCATGCTGCGGCGTCAACCTCTTTACACTGAGTTGAAATCGCTGCGGATACGCCGGATTTATCATAAATCTGGTTCATCTTGGAGAATTTGGCATTTCTGCCCTTAACAGCGGTTACCGGAACGGTACAGCGGATATCGTCCTGGGTAATTTCCGGGTCCGCCTCGTTCATAATCTGTGTATACTGTCCTAAGCCCTGTCCGAACGGCGCATAAACTGCGGCGCTCTTGCCTGTGGTAAAATACGTCTGGTTAGAAGCTTTATCCGCCACCAGATAATCGCGGTCAATCAAACCGTCTTTATACCATTCATTCATCTTAGCGATAAATTCTTTTCTGCTGTCTTCGGTCAAACCGTTCTTTACAACGCCGTCTTCCACATAAAATGAGTTCTCATTGTCAACCCAGTTGTCAAATCCCGGACACCATACCGGTTTCATCCACTCTTTTCTGGTGGTAAAAGGCACTTCGAATCCATAATCTTTAAACGCTCTTAAAACCGTATCCCATTCGTCGATGGTTTCCGGCAGTTCCAGTCCAAGTTCATCCAAAACGTCTTTTCTGACAATGATACCGGCGCTGAACTGTGTTGCGTTGGGCTGCTCCAAACCTCTCAGGAATGGGAAACAATAATAGCTGCCGTCCGATGTTTTCACCATCTTGTCAACATCCGGATGCTCATCCATCAGCTTTTTAAAGTTAGGCGCTTTGCTTTCCATCACATCGTCCAGATTGATGATAATGCCGTCGCTGATCGCTGCTCCAGGGCCGCCTGCATATGCGGTCCATTTATGCTCGATGATATCAGGATACTCGCCGCTTGCCACCATAATGGAAAATTCCTCGTCCTCTGAACCGACGGTAGGATGAATGAATTCCACCTCGATACCGGTCTGTTCCTTAACGTACTGAGCCCATGGAGTTTCACTCAGGTTTGGATATGTAGCGGAAACATTGGCATTTAATTTGGTCCACCAGGTGAGCTTCACCCCATCATAGGGTTTGTCTGAAGATGCCGCCTGAGAAGTCTCTCCTCCCGCGGTTTCTGCCGTTGAACCGGCCGGCGCCGCCGCCTCTTTTGCTGTCGTTTCCGGCGCAGAAGATGACGATCCGCCGCAGCCTGTTAATGACATGGCCGCCATGGACGCCGCTGCTGCCACGGCTGTGATTCGTTTCATTGTTGTAAATCTCTTCCTCATAATGTGTACCTCTCCTTTTCTTTATTTACCAGCCGGCTCCTGCCTGTGAAGGCATTTTCCGGTCATAATAACATGCTAAAAATATCTCTTTCAGGTTTCTGATCCGGCAGAACCGGTCTCCGTTTTCCTCAACATGTTCCAATTGATCTTCCCGTATCTGGTGAACCGGCATCTTAGCCAAAGCGTTCACCGCTTCCAAATGGGGAATTGCGCATTGAACGGTACAAACCGGATTGCCTCCATGCAGCACACATTCAATGGTATCATATAATTTCTGAAGCCGTTCGCCTTTTGGAACCTCCCCGTAAAAGCGCCTGCTTCCGTCGTTCATCTCCGCCACATAATCCATTATCGGACCATTTCCATAATCTTTTCCATAATAAATGGTTCCGTTTTCAAACTTGTACTCGGCCATAGGCCCTAATTTCTTCTCTTTCAGGTCATGGGTCGTATAGTAATAGATGGGAACCTGATTCTCCGTCCACGCGCAAACCGCCGCGGTGTCAAAATTCTCCACTTCTTTGTTCGCCCGGTACAATTCGGCCTCCACCTTTGACAGCCCGGCCGCCTGATCCATGGTGCCTCCTAAAAGGAAGGTCATGTTCTGGAACTGATGGGCGCAGGCGTTGTTAAACGGGCTGTCGTTAACCGCACACCCGTGGACCTCGATCCTTCCGGCCCAATTATTTCTATGGTAATAAGCTTCTCCGCGGCTCATGGCGTGAAGGGCTTTCATGTAAACCGGCCGGCCAAACTTTCCTTCTATAATATCCTGCTTTACCGCCAAAACATCTTTTGAATAATTCAGCTGATACCCCACCGAGATAAAGCGGCCGTGTTCCTGCGCCAGCCGGATCAATTCCTCCGCACCTTTTACGGTTGTGCACACAGGCTTTTCCGTCAGCACATGGGAACCGTTTTTTAAACACGTCTCTATCTGACGGTAATGAAGATGGATCGGCGTGGACACAATCGCCAGATCCGCCCGGTGTTCTTTATAGAACGCTTCCGGTGTTTGATAGATCGGAATGTTTTGTTCAGCAATAACCGGATATGTCTTTTCTGCATCCGGCATCACTTCACAAATGCCTTCGATTACGGCTGAAGTGACATCTTTTTCTGTCAGTTCTTTAATATAATTGCTGCCATAACCTCCGATTCCAATTAACAGAACCTTTACTTGTTTCATACCCTGCTCCTTAAATCACTGGTTATTATTGGTTTTTTCTCGTTTCGTCTGAATTTACCTTAACATCTTGGAAATCGGTTGTAAATTGACAGTATTTTTTTCAAGTGTCAATTTCTGCCGAGGGGGTTTTCTGCTTTACGTTCATTTATTTTTTGTCACATGGGGGATTATCCGATAGTTTTTGTCACTTGGACTAAGTAATTGTCACTTGTATGCCAAATAATGTTTGTGCAAAGAAAAAAAGCCGCGGGCAGCCGTGGCTTTCAAATTACAAAAAATGGTTCCCAAAATCATATTTGCGAACCATTTTTTTTACATAGAGGGTGAAGGCATTTTCAAAAATGCCTTCACGTTTTACTTTAATCTTCAAGGCATTTCTAAAAATGCCTTCACCCTTTACTTTAAAATCTATAACTTCATCTCACTCCGTCAACCGCAGGTATTAACTACCGCCTAACATAGAGAGTTTGTCACTCAATTCTCACCGTCACATTTTCAACATGAACAGATACAACAACATCTTCCTCAGCAGGATTCTGTACAGAAACGCCCACCTTGAACCATGCGCCCTTTTCTGCCTCCATTTCAATCGGCATACCAGGTGTCAAATAGATCGGTTCATAAGAGTTTTCATCCTCCCCATCTGTCTTTTTTAAGACAACTTCCGTATCCCCAAGCCCTTCTCCTGAAGAGATGGTTATCTTTCCTTTCGTTGGGGAGATTTCTTCGTCTGAGTAAACGAATTCATCCTGACTGCCGGCGGGTATCACTATTTTGATGTCAAAATCCTTATTCGAACCACAGCCGGCTATCGCGGCGATGCACGCCAATATTAAGAATACTTTTGCTAATTTTCGCATCATATTATGCCCTGCCTCCAAATTCCGCTTTGCAAAGGACGCATTCTCTGTCCTAAGAGAGCAAATACAAAATAACTTTCTTTTATTCTAATATCTGACTGTGCATATGTCAATTAACGCATTTCCGCTTGTCTCTTTCTATTGCCGCGCATAAACTCCCGGGTTTTATTCTTTATTTCTCTTTATTTATTTTCTTCCATGTATTCCCGGTAGTATTTTAAGTAGATATCCGTATCCCGCACTACACAGCCGGTAGCTTTTCCGGCGCGGATCAGGTCCCCACATTTGCCGCAGGCCACACATGTTTTCTTAGGATCGATTCTTCCCGTTTCAAAAATCTGTTTCGGGAATTCAGGATCAGCAAAGGACATGCGTCCAAACAGCAGATGGTCACATAAACCTTCTTCAATGGCTCCTGCTGCGAACAGATCGGAATACTGGCGCAGATAGGATGGGCCGGAGGCTGAGATCACCATACCGGGAACTGCTTTTTTCACTTGGCCGATTCCATTGATCATACGGGCTACACCGAACAGGGGATGCTCATCCGGAATGTATTTGCCAATGTCATACGGACGGGTTACATGAGTGGTAGCGTAAGGATTTCCCATGGTTAAGTTGACCATTGGAATCTTATAATCTTCGTACAGGGAGCGGATTAACCGGATCGGCTCCTGAAGATCAGGATTGATTCCGTTTCCTTCGCTGACGCCAAATCCATATGGATATGCATAACCGTCAAATATGCCGATTCTGGCAGTTACTAAAAATGATTCATCCTCATGGGCTTTTGCCGCTGCGATGCCATTTCTCAACAAACGGGTGCGGTTTTCAAAGCTTCCGCCGTATTCGCCCGGACGGTTATATGCGGAATTCAGTTCGGCCAGCAGATAGCCGTGGCATGATTTGATATCCACCGCATCAAAACCTGCTTCTTTGGCCAGCAGGGATGCTTCCCCGAATTTTTCCTCCAAAGATTTGAGATAATCATCGGTAACAATGCAGCTGTCGTCCGCTTTGCGGAGCTTTTCATTATAGGGGTGACGGTATGCAATTAACGGAGCCGGCTTTCCATCCGGATTGGAATAGCGGCCGCTGTGATTTGCCTGCATTACCAGATAAGGTGCAAAACCATTTGCTTTTCTTCCGGCCTCTTTAACCGCTTCGGTGAATTTCTTATAATCCTCCAGATTGTCTCTTGTCAGCATCAGCTGATGCGCGCTGGATCTTCCTTCCGGAACGATGGAAATGGCTTCGAACCAGATCAGGCCGCTTCCGCCAACCGCTTCCCGCACGTACCGACGGAGCGTCAGATCGGACGGAGAACCGTTAGGCAGTCCGTCCGCCCCTTCCATAGGAGCGATTCCCAAACGGTTTTGTAAAGTCACGGAACCAAAGGTGAGTTTTTCCTTTAACACAGAGGTGTCCTCTGCAAATGGAAGGTGAACCCCCAGTTCATCCGCTTTTGTACGGATGTCTTCTAAGCTTTTGTAATTAAATTTTTCATGTGACATAATAAATTCCTCCATGTTCTTTTCTTTTGGTTATCATTTGCAGTATCATTCCGGCCTTTTGCGGTTTGGCAACCGTCCGGCCTTCCGATGCCTTTGCCGGGTTACTGTTCACGGCTCCTTGGGCCTCTGCCGTCTGGTCTGGCTCCGCGCAGTATATACGGCCTTTCCTGTGACTTTGCAGGGCATTAGCAATTCTTAATGCGCAGAATTTTTCGTTCAAGGGAAATGTCCACCTGTTTGAGCGGAGCGAGTTTGGGCATTTCCCTTGGTTTTTAGAAAAATTCTGCACGTTTAGAAGTGCTTATGCCCGAAACCGGAACAGGAAAGGCCGTATATACTGCGCGAAGCCAGACCAGACGGCAGAGGCCCAAGGAGCCGTGAACAGTAACTTTGCCGGCTCCGGCTGTTTCCATGGCCTTTGTTTGAGTTTGACGTTTGGCTGTTTTGTAGACTATAATGATACTAATTGCTGCATCTTGTGATAGAAATTTTGTGTTAGAAAGGCGGGCAAAGCCATGATCTATACCCATGTTCCCGATATCAGCTGCTTTTATTCCGACGTTATTGACGATGAATTGTTCCTCCCTACCGCACATTTTGAATATGAAATGATCCTGATTACCGGCGGAAGGTCGCAGGCTGTGGTCAATCACAAAACTTATATGCTGACGGAAAAATCGCTGATCTTTATCAGCCGCCTGGAACGCCATAACTTTATTATCGAAGCGGAACCGTACTGCCGCTACGTGGTCACCTTGTCCAGCGATCTGGTTCTGTCATACACCAAGGATGCGGAGCTGATTTCCATCTTCATCCAGCGTCCAAGGGAATTCTGCCATGTGATGACGTTAAGCGATGAAACCTATCAGGCTGTTCTGCCTCTTTTTGCCCAAATGGCCGGCGAATACACCCGGAAACTGATGTTTTATGAAACCCGCAGCGCCGCCGGCTTCATCTCCATACTCATTGAACTGTACCGCAGCAACCCGGAATATTTTCCCATGAGAGGCCACAGCACCATGTCGGACGCGGTACTGAATGCCCAGCGGTATGTAAATGAACATTTTAACCGCAAACTGACTTTGACCGAGATCGCCGATCAGAATTTTATCAGCCGCCATGCATTGTCCCTGGCTTTTAAGGATATTGTGGGGACTACGTTTAAGGAATATCTTTTGCTCTTTCGTATTACGGAAGCAAAAAAGCTGCTGATAACCACGGATTTTTCCGTATCGCAAATCGCTGAAGCGGTTGGTTATGTCAATGTGAATAATTTCGTAAAAATATTCAAAGACCGGGAAGGAACTACACCGCTTCAGTACCGGAAACAATTTGTTGATTCCAGGTTATAATTATAGTAACACGTACAAAAGACCTGCGAAATAATTTAGAGTAAGCAAAAATATGCTTTTTGTTACCTAATATTATAAATCTTTATTTAGTGGACTAAGGTACGCCGGAAAGAAGGGGAAGCCCAGGCGGGCGGCGGAAGTAATCGGCGAAATGGGATTCGGGATTCGCCCCTAAGAAGTACTAAGACCCGCAAGGACAAAAAGAGACAGGACCGCGCCCATTCGCAGTGAACTCTTGATGACTTCACTGCTCAAGGGGCGCTTAGAACCTGATTCGGAATTCAGTTTCTACCTGTCTCTTTTTGTCCTTGCGGATCTAAGTACTTCTAAGGGGTTCCATACGATCCCATTTCGCCGATTACTTCCGCCGCCCGCCTGGGCTTCCCCTTCTTTCCGGCTGTTGCTTGGCTAGCTGAGGAAAAAAAGATTTGGTGGATGGGAGAGTAAGTTTTTACATCAACCATGAAGTCTTTTTCAGAAATGCCTTCATGATTTAATGTAAAGGGTGAGGTCTTTTTGTGAAATGCCTTCACGATCTATGTAAATTTGGCTTTACGTAAATACCGATGTACACTATTGTTTTTAACCAAGCCAGCGAAAACCAGCCCGGAATCGGGATTCGGAGCCGGGAGACGAAGGTCGGAGGGGCCGTCCGGGCCGGGGAAGGAAGATGCAGACAGATCGGATCGTATGGAACCCCTTTAGAACATCTTAGGCCCGTAAGGGCAGAACGAGGCAGGTAGAAACTGATTTCCGTGTCAGTTTCTAAGGCGCCCTTGAGCAGTGAAGTCATAAAGAGTTCACTGCGAATGGCGCCGGCCTGCCTTGTTCTGTCCTTACGGGCCTTAGTTGTTCTTAGGGGCGAATCCCGAATCCGATCTGGCTGCATCTTCCTTCTCCGGCCCGGACGGCCCCTCCGACCTTCGTCTCCCGGCTCCGAATCCCGATTCCGGGCGTACCTTTCCGCCAAATCTGTTAAATAACAATTTTAGTGTGGGAGACACTTAGTTAAGTCTGTCTCTACCATATAGATATTTAGGTTTCCTTCTTTATCTGAAGAGTAAACTATATGTTTTCCATCCGGCGTAAACACCGGATGCACATGAGCTGACTTCTTTCCGGAGCTGTCATGTGCGCACAGAAGCGACACCTCCGCCCTATGCTCTTCCTTATTATATTCAATCAGCGACACATATCTCTCGCTGTCCTTCATATCCGCTGAAATCATAGCCCGGTCCCCCACGCCCAGCGTTTCCGCCGAGTTAACGCTTACATGTCCCGGTCTCAGATATGGATAATAGAACCGTTCCTGATTTTTACCGTCGAAGTCCACGAATATATCCGCAAACATGAAAAACGGCATATCCGGCTTATACCGGTACGAATACTGAGCACCGATCCGTCCTTTCGGAGTGAAAAATTCATGCACCACGCCTTCCAGATTATGCTGCTGCACGATCAACGGCTCCACCTCGTCGGTGCTGACCCTGGCCGTCCACATTCTCTGAACCAGATGCCACGGGCCGTCATGGCAGAATAAGACGCAGTCTCCGTCATCCGGCTTCAAACTGGTATGTGTGATCCGGTGATGGCCGCCAAATACCACTTCAGCGGTATCCAGCTTGGTATCATAGCGGATCACCAGGCTGCTTGGCTCCTTAAAGAACCGTTCTCTGGCTCCGGGAGCCGCCTCTGCCAGCGGATTGGCGAATTTTGAGGTTAAAAGAGTTACCTCTTCCACCAGCGAAAATGCCAGATACCGGCAGTCATTGGTCATGGACAGGCTGTGGAAATTATAGGAATAGGGAATCCACATCAGCTCTTTGGATTCCAGCGTCTCCAAATCCACTTCCTTTAACAGCTCATTGCTGTAATAATAAGCTTTCTTTCCATCGGGAGCCATCATGGCGTGGGCTCCATGGCCCATCTTGATTGCCTCCCCCTGAGTCACCTGCAAAGCGGTGCCCGTTTCCAGTTCCAGAGTGTATAGTTCTCCGAAGCCCAGCTTTCCGATGGCGGGCGCATCCGGGTTTTTAACCACCGACGTGCCCGTAAAATCCGAAACAAATAATGTATATTTCCCGTCTCTGCTAAACTGCGGGGTGGTAAAATACGGCCGGTCATAAATTCCCTTATTGTCGGTCAGCCGCACGACTTCCACGCCCGTGACAGGATCTTTTTCAGAACTCATTTGAAAATGGTACTGTTGTCCTTTCATATAGCCCTCTGCTTTCCAAAACGAACCATTCTTAATTATTCAGTACGATCAGCGGTTTACCACGTTAACCGGGGTTCCGTTTAAATACTGAACCAGATTATCCACCGCAAAATTCATCAGCCGCTGGCGGCTCTCCTTGGACGCCCAGGAAATATGAGGGGTGATAATGCAGTTTGGCGCGCCTAACAGCGGATTGTCCGTTTTAATCGGCTCTGTGGAAACCACATCCAGTCCTGCTGCCGCAACCTTTCCGCTCTTTAACGCCTCGGCCAGGTCTTCTTCCACGATCAACGGACCTCTGGAGTTATTTAAGATGATCACTCCGTCCTTCATCTTTGCAATGTTGTCCTTATTGATAATTCCCTGTGTTTCCGGGAACAGCGGGCAGTGAAGGCTGATTACATCCGCTGTCTGAAGAAGTTCCTCCAGCTCCGCATAACGGCAGGTATCCGATTCCAGCTCCGGATTCTTATATGCGTCATAAGCCAGCACCTTCATTCCAAGAGCCTGGGCGATTCTGCCCGTACACTGGCCGATTCTTCCAAATCCAATGATTCCCATGGTCTTTCCGGCCAATTCAATCAGAGGATAATCCCAGAAGCACCAGTCTGGATTGCTGGACCATCTGCCTTCCAGAACCGCCTGGCTGTGATGTCCGATATGATGACAGATTTCAAGCAGCAAAGCGATGGCGAACTGTCCTACCGCGTCGGTTCCATAGGAAGGGATGTTGCAGACCGTGATTCCCTTTTCTTTGGCTGCTTCCGTATCCACCACGTTGTATCCCGTAGCCAGCACGCCGATGAAGCGCAAAGCCGGACATGCGTCTAAGACTTCCCGGGTCACAGGCACTTTATTCACGTATATGGCTTCCGCGTCTCCTATGTGGCTGACAACCGAATCCGTGTCATAGGGGATTCTGTCAT
Source organism: Clostridium sp. chh4-2 (assembly GCF_002899675.1). Lineage (GTDB taxonomy): Bacteria > Bacillota > Clostridia > Lachnospirales > Lachnospiraceae > CHH4-2. The sequence goes on from NZ_PKUU01000007.1 coordinate 192,262, forward strand.
ATACAATCAGATCGCCCAGCCGTTCCAAACCTTCCCAGCTCAAATCACCGGGATTTTCCGTATAACCGTCTAAAACTACTATTTTCATATTCCCTCCAAAATCACTGTTTCAGTTCATCCGCTATTTTATTAATCAGCTCTGCAGACGGCGCTTTCTGGTCTATGGCCGATACCTTTGTGATCAGGCGGTACAGGTCCACATCCTTCTCCCTTGCAGCGTCTTCAAATAATTTGGCAAAGCTGGAATGGCAGCCGGACAGGCCGTATACAAGGTCAATCGGTTTTACCGGAGCCTGATAGCCGTATTCCGCCATGGCCGGAGCCAGTTCATCATCAATAAAATGAAGCAGGGCATATAAGTCTACATCTTCCATTTTACCTAATCTCTGGAATGTTGCAACCGCTATTTCAGTAGCGCAGTTTCCGGCACTTCTGGCCATTCCCATCAGGCCGCAGTCGAATACGCTTGCGCCCGCCTCTTCAGCAGCCAAAGCGTTGGCGGCAGAAAGTCCCAGGTTGTTATGTCCGTGAAATGCAACCGGAATCTGTACGCGTTTTACCATTTCCGATACATAGTCGTATACCTGATGAGGCATCATGGTTCCTGCAGAGTCCATAATTGTGATCTCATCTAAGCCGCAGGATTCCAACATAGCGGCTTCTTCCGCCAGATCTTTGGCGGATAAGATATAACCCTTCATCATGGAATAGCGGCATTTCATACCGTATTTTTTTACAAGGCGGATGCCGTCGCAGGCCATCTTTCCGTCTCCTGCATTGGCGCCGATTCTCAGGAAGTGAAGGTTGTAGCGGGCGCCCAGCTCGATATATTTTTCAATAGCATTTTTAACGCCCATGAACATGCCGATCTCCGCCTGGGACAGGTAAGGCTGCACCAGTTCCAGATATTCGATATCATTAAGCGGGGAAATGCAGTTGTTGGCCTCGTAAGCGCCAAGACCCAGGCAGTTTCCCATCTCAATCAGCTTAATATTGCTTTTAATGAGCCCTTCGATCATCATGGTCGTCAGTCTCGCGTCAAATCCTTTTCCTATTACATTTGCGCCGTCACGCAGCGTACAATCCATCAGTCTCATGGTTAATACCTTTCCTTTTCATTTATTTTTGTAACTGCTCAGAAGGGGCATATTCCCGCCCTATGAACAGTTACAGTTTTTTCTGATTTTCTTCCAGCCATTTATGTATATAAGTATAGTTTTTATCCCCTGCTCCCTGATTGGACGCCGCCCGGTACAGCTGATATACCAGGTTGGACACAGGAGTAAAACCGCTGATTTCTTTTGCAGTGTCAATGAACAGCCCCACATCCTTTTTCATGAGATCCAGCCGGAATCCCGGGGTGTGATTGCCTGTCATCATATATTTCGGTACATTTTTTTCAAATACAAAGCTTCCGCCGCTGCTCTGGTTCACGACTTCGCTCAGGACTTTATCGTCCACGCCCAAATCCCTGGCTATGCAGAGCACCTCCGCCGCAATCGCCGTGTTGGCCGCATTCAGCATCTGGTTCAGCATCTTAATGTTGGATGCGCTTCCCACGCCTCCCGTATGAATAATCTTTTTGCCCATGGCGTTGAAGATATCCCTATTTTCCTCAAATTGTTCATCCGTACATCCCACCATGATGGTCAGGGTGCCCGCTTCCGCGCCTGCCACGCCGCCGCTGACCGGAGCGTCGATAAACTGCACGTCTTTTTCCGTCTGCTCGATATACTGGGCGATGGCCTGTTTTGTGGTGCCTTTTGCAGAGGTCATGTCGATGCAGATCAGGCCCGGCTTGGCATTTAAAAGAATTCCGTCCTCCTTATACAGGCAGAGGATTTCCTGATCCGCCGGAACGATGGTGATCACCACGTCGCAAATCTCCGCCATGGTCTGAAAACTTCCGATAGAACCGCCTCCGGCCGCAATGATCTTCTGCTGGCTCTCCGAACTGCTGGAACATACCAGAACCTCAAAACCGCTTTTGCACAAATTAAGTGCCATTGGAAGGCCCATGTTGCCAAGGCCGATAAAACCTATTTTTTTACCCATGTCCCCTCTCCTTTCCGTTTATCAGATCGTGAAATCCACCTGATATTGATCTGCAAGCGCTTTTAATTCTCCGTATACGCTGTCAGACAGGTTAATTCCGTTTGCTTTTCTCTCCGCCCGTTTCCGGATCTCAATTTCTCCCGGCATGAAGATCTCTTCCACTCCCGGGTTCTTAGGCAGCGCTTTCATCTCCTGAACCATCTGATCCAGACTTGTCTTAAAACGCTCTAAGCCCACAAATTTATCCACATTAACCGCGCAGAAGAAATGTCCCACGTTCTGAGGATGTTCGAAATCATTCCAGAAATGATTAATATGAGGTCCTACTTCAGCTCCGCTAAGAATGCCGCAGAAGATTTCCATAAAGATGGCCAGTCCTGAGCCCTTTGCCCCGCCGATCGGAAGCAGAGTGCCGTTTTGCCCCTCCACAGGATCTGTGGTAGGTTTGCCGTCCTTAGTTACCACCCAGCCTTCCGGAATTGACTTGCCAAGCTTTGCAGCCAGTATGATCTTTCCCATGGCAACCACGCTGGGAGCCATGTCCAAAATAATCGGATTTCCCGAGGTAGGAGCGCCAAATGCGATGGGGTTGGTTCCCATATATTTCTGGGGGCTTCCCCATGGCGCCAGGTTTGGCGGCGCATTGGTTCCGGTAATGCCGATCATTCCAGCTTCCGCTGCCATTCTGGCATAATAAGCGGCCATTCCGTAGTGATTGGAGTTGCTGGCAGCCGCAAAACAGCAGCCGCTCTCTTTGGCTTTTTCAATACAGCGTTCCATGGCGTATTTGCCAACTACCATGCCCATGGCATTGCCGCCGTGTACATAAAGACTGCCTGCGCATTCATTTTCCACTTTACACCGGCCCCGGCTGTCCACCACTCCGGTTCTCAAACGTTTCATATAATTGGTCATACGGCTTACGCCGTGAGATTCCACGCCGCACAGATCCGCATCCACCAGGTTATCCGCGCAGACCAATGCATCTTCTTCCGATACATGTTCTGCCATCATAAGCTTTTGGCACAGGCTTCTCAGTTCTGTCCAATTTACATTATGTTCTACCATCATCCGCACCTTTTTCTTTCTTCATTAATTTCTATTACTCCGGCATTGCTGCAGGGCGGCTTTGGAGAAACTCCTTCGGTCCGCTCTGCATTCTGCCAATAAAACGTTAATTTTTATTTGTTGTAAAACTTGTCATAGCATTCCTGATAATATGCCGCCCATTTGTCCAGCATTTCCTGGGCTGTCATCTCGCCTGTCATGATGTACTGGCTGTCCGTATCCATCTCGCCGTAGATATCGTCATGTCCCGGAAGCCATGAATACTGGTTGTAGAACAATGTATTGTCATCCAGAAGCAGGTCTGCTGAAGATTCATACCAAGGCTGATCGTCGATCCATTTTGCATTTTCAAGCACATCCTGGTCTACCGGAACTACGCCCCACTGCTGGCAGTACTCGCTGACAGGTTCGCCGGTTGTCATATAAGTGATAAAATCAAATGCTTCGTCAGGATTCTTACAGGTTGAAGAGATTGTCATTCCGCCCGGCTGAATCATCAGGTTTACAGAAGTTCCTTTGTCATTTAAAGGCATACCGATGGCTTCAAATTTAGTCTGGTCTCCGCCAAATGCTTCCATATGGTTGGATGCTGATCCCAGGTTGTGAATAATCATGCCGGCTGCGCCTGAGTCAAATGCTGCCGCCAATTCTGTCCAGCCGTAGTTCAAATCGCCTTCTGCCGTGCATTTTCCATAAAGTCCAAGGTAACGCTCTACAAATTCCACGTTTTTCGGATCATTGATCGTACATTTTCCGTTTTCATCAAATACGGATAAGATTCCACTGTAAGCGTACATCATACGCTCCAGGAACTTCGCGCCGCCTTTTCCTCCGCGGATTGAAAGTCCATAACGTCCCTGATCCTTATCGGTCATGTTCTCAACTGCCTGGAATAAATTGTCCCATGTGTCAACCGTGGAGTTAGTCTCTTTCAGCCAGTCACTTCTCACCCATAAAACGGTGAAGGAAATGCCGTTCGGTATATAGTACAGCTGATTGTTGCCGGTTACATCATACTGGCGGACAGTCTCGATGGCCGCCGGAAGAAGCAGATCCTTTTTATCCCAATTATCAAAATATGTATCTAAAGGAATTACGTACTCGCCGTTGATATGGCTTGTGATATCAGGCCCTGACGAAAGGAAGATATCTGGTCCCTGTCCAGCTTCATAGGCGGTCATGATCTTGTCATCCGCAGAATCGGGAAGCGGCGTCACTTCGATCTTTACATTGGGATGTTCGCCCATATAGTTTTCAACCATCGTCTCCACATACTTTGTTCTCTCAGGCGTAACGAAATCCGCCCAAAGCGTTAAGGTGACATTCTCGCCTGACGCGGCTTTTGCCGTCTCCCCCTGAGCCGCCGCCTGAGTTGTCTCCGCCTTGCTTCCATCTGCCGCCGCTTTCGTTGTTTCGGCCGGTTTGCTTCCTCCGCCGCATCCTGTTAAGAGCATACTTCCTGCCAGCACCAGTGCCATTGTCTTCGCTAATTTTCTCATAACTAAACCTCTCCTTTTCTTTATTCTTTCATTTTTATAAGGCATATCGTTACCCCTTGACTGCCCCTGCATTCATGCCGCTGACCAGGTTCTTCTGAACATATGCGAACAGAAGGATCGGAGGAATGAGTGCTATGATACATCCGGCCGCAAGAGCCGAATAATCAGTGCTGTATTCACCAACCAGATATTTTAATCCTACGGAAATCGGGAATTTCTTCGCGTCCGTAAGAAGTGTATAGGACAACAGGTATTCATTCCAGCATGTGATAAATGCATATGCGATAACCGTTGTAAATCCGGGCCGCACTGCCGGAAGGATGACCTTAAATATAATCTGCGCCCGGTTGCAGCCGTCGATGGCCGCCGCCTCGTCAATCTCCTTTGGAATGCCTCCGATAAAGCTCTTCATCATCAGGCTGTTATACGGAAGGCCTGCTGCGATGTGAAGCAGACAGATACCAAACAGGGAGTTTGTCAGTTTTAACTTAACCATCATTAAAAAGATGGAGGACATATTGAAGATAAGAGGAATCATTTGCGTCATCAGAAGGATTACCATAAATACCTGTTTTCCTTTAAAATTAAATCTGCTCAGCGCATAACCGTTAAACAATGCCAGAAAACCGATAACGAACACGGAACCAAATGATGTGATCAGGGAGTTTACAAAAAACTTATTTAACTTATTGCTTGTCCACACATAAATGTAGTTAACGATGGTAGCCGGCCGCGGTATAATCTGAAACTCTCCTCTGATTACGCTGGCCCCTTCCCTGAATGACAGGGACAACGCCCACATGAGCGGTATTCCTATAAAGATCAGAAATGCAATCATAGGCAGATATAAGGTAAGAACGCGCATTACTTTCTTTTTCGTCTTTGGATTCATGTCTATTCATTCACTCCTTTTCCGAAGTTATTGGCTTTCAGGTAAATTACTACATAAACGCTGAGGATCAGGAACAGGATCACCGTCAGCGCGGCTCCGTATCCGTACTGTCCATTTTCAATGGATGTTTTGTACATGTAGATCGGAAGCGTCAGCGTTCTCCGCACAGGGCCTCCGTCTGTCATCGTAATAATCAAATCCACAGAACGGAATTCCCAGATTGTTCTCATAAGCGTTGCAAAAACGATGGATTCCTTCATATAAGGAATGGTGATAAGCCAGAAGTTCTTCCAGGCATTTCCGCCGTCCACCTTAGCGGATTCATAAAGCTCTAACGGTACGGTCTGAAGTCCGCCCAGCAAGGTGATGGTGAAAAATGGAATTCCTCTCCAAAGCTCCGCTATCACAACAGACGGAAACGCGGTCTGTACATTTTGTACCCATGCCTTCGTCATGCTTCCCATTCCAATGGCTTTAAGCACGTTATTCAAAAGACCGATGTGTTCATTAAAAATCAAAACCCACAACATAGTGGTTAACACGCCCGACACCGCCCACGGTGCGAAACAGAAGGTTCTTACAAGCCCCCGCCCACGAAACTTCTGATTCAGAATTAATGCGAATATCATTCCGAAGAACAGCTGAAGCGTAACCTGTGAAAATACCCATTTTATCGAGGTAATTAGGGTCTTCACAAACACCTTATCATCTGTAAAAATCTTTACGAAGTTTGCCATGCCCACAAATTCTGTTGCCTTTGGATTTCCGCGGTCATAATTGGTAACCGCATATCCAAACCCCCGGATCATTGGAAAAAAGCAAAACATTCCTAAAAAAACTAACGTCGGCATAATCAGCAGCCATGGAAAAATATTTTTTGCATTTTTCGAATAAATATTGTTCATCTTCCCCTTCTCCTTTTCAATTTCTTTGTTGTTTCGTCGTGTCGAAATCCGCTGTTTCCTCCCGATGCTTTAATTATAGACAATATGACAATTGTTTCAATCTAAATACAATTTATTTTTGTTTATATTTTAAACATATTCTTGTAATCCATTTTTATATATGTTATTATTGTATATAATTTAAACAGTATAGGAGGGATTCATAGAAAAATGAGCAGAAGAAAAATCAAATTATTAGCAATCGCACCGAGCGAAAGCATTCAGAGCCAGCTTTACGAGATTGTATCCTCCATGGATCAGGTAGACATGGATGCTTATGTAGGAAACCTTTACAGCGGGGTGGAAATCGTACAGCAGCGCTCTTCCATTGACTATGACGCCATCCTCTCCCGCGGCGAGACAGCTTCTATGATTAAGAAAGTAACTCCTATACCTGTCATTGAGTTTCCCCTCTCCTTCTACGACGTGCTCCACGCCATGAAACTGGCCGATAATTTCAATGAACCGTATGCAATCGTGGGATTTACCCCGGTCACCAACAGCGCACACCTGCTCCGCGATCTTTTACAGCTGGATCTGGATATCCACACTCTTTTTACATTAGAAGAAGCGGTTCCCCTGATGGAACGTTTAAAAAATAAGGGATACCGGCTGATCGTCTCCGGAATGGGCATCGATTCCATCGCCAGACGGAACGGTCTCAACTCCATACTCATAACCACAGGCCGGGAAAGCCTGACTTCCGCCATAGACCAGGCGGTCAGACTCTGCACCACCCTGGCGCAGGTTAGGGAAAAAGAAGAATTCTTACGCGGACTTTTGGAACAGAGCGATCATGAGATGCTTGTTTTTAACAAGGAAAAGGAGCTGATCTTCTCATCGCTAAAAACCATAAAGAAAGATTTGGCCGTCTCCATCGCCTCCAGACGCCTTCAAAACATCCAGCAGGCGGATTCCACCATCGTAAAAGCCAACAACGGCATGATAATAACGGTTCGGGAGAAAAATGTGGAAATTGCAGACTGCCCGTTCACCATTTTCTATTTTTCCCAGCAAAAAAAGCCCTACAACTCTCCGAAGAATGAGATCCGGGTTTTTTCCAGAGGCGAAGCCGTGGACACATTTTTATATCACTACCTGGAACTGTCCTCTTCCGGTTATGACGCTTCCCAATCCCTGCAGCAGATCATCCTGTCCCCTTACCCGGTCATGATACTGGGGGAAAATGGAGCCGGAAAGGAGCAGATTGCCGCCACCATCTACACCCAGGGCAAATACCAGAATCATCCCTATGTTGTAATTGACTTCGAACTGGCAACCGACAAAACGTGGACTTATTTATTGAATCACGTAAATTCGCCCATCAACAGCCAGGAGATCACCCTATATTTCCGCAACATTGAAAAATTAACCGCTGCCAAGACGGACAAGTTAAAATCCGTCCTATACGATACCGGTTTATGCCGGAGAAACAGGGTAATCCTGTCCTATACCACCATGCCGGGCGAAAAAATGCCTTCCCATATTCTGAATCTGGTAAACCAGCTTTCCTGTTTAACCATCCGCATGGTGCCTCTCAGAGAGCGCTCCAATGAGATACAGGCATTGGCCAGCCTTTACATCAGCACCGTCAATATCGATCTGGCAAAACAGATCATCGGCTTCACCCCTCAGGCCATGGCTCTCATCGAGTCATACCAATGGCCCGGAAACCTGACCCAGTTTAAACGGGTTATCACCCAGCTGGTAACCAACGCCGCCTCTTCCTATATACAGGAAGAAAGCGTAAAGCGGATGCTGGAATCCGAAAATTCCAACCTGGCTTCTTCCTCCGCACTTTCCAGCGTATTGAATTTGAATAAACCGCTGGAAGATATCCAAAGGGATATTGTAAAAGCGGTGCTGTCGGAAACAGGAGGGAATCAAAGCCAGGCGGCCGCAAGGCTTGGAATATGCAGGACTACGTTGTGGAGAATTATGAATAAATAACCGAGAAAGGATTTTAAAAAAAGAATGCCTGAATGCATTCTTTAATGTATATTATTTAGAGATATTTTTAAGGTATATTATCCGGGTATATTATTAAAAGCAGGTATGTTTTTTACCTGCTTTTAATATGGTCTATTCTATTATCTTTGGTTTTTCATTGTAAACTAATCCTTCAAAAAAACCATCTTTGGTTCTATATTCCATTTTTCTTTGCACTTCTCTTCAAGAGAAAAATCAAAACGACTGTCAGGACAATGAACATAAGGCAGATCGGTCTCTGTACAAATATCATCCAGCTCCCTTTCGATAATGTCAATGAGTTGCGCAGATTCGATTCAGCGATCGGCCCCAGAACCATTCCCAGCACAATCGGAACCGGCGGAAAACCAAATTTGTTCATTACATAGGCGACTACACCAAATACCAGCATGACATATACTTCAAACGGCGAGTTTGCAATTGCAAATGCACCGGCACAACAAACCACCATCAAAAGCGCCGTCAAAAGATCCTGTGGAATATGGGTAATTTTTACAAATACCGGCATCAGATACCGTCCCTGCAAATACATAAACAGCTGAGCTATTACACACCCGATCATCATCGCATAGATCACAGATCCCGACGATACAAACAGTTTCGGCCCAACCACCAGGCCGTGCATAGTAAATGCTCCCATCAGCGTTGCCGCAACCGCATCTCCCGGTATTCCCAATGTCAGCAATGGTATCAGACAAGAAGCTGTCGCCCCGTTATTTGCAGATTCCGGAGCTGCAATTCCTTTCAGTTCGCCTTCTCCAAAATGTTCATCCGGTTTTGCTCTCCTCTTAGCTTCATTATAGGATATGTAGGCCGCAATCGCGCTTCCCGTTCCGGGAATTGCACCAATAACCGAGCCGATTATCGAAGATTTGCCCATAGTAGGAAGCAGGCTTTTGACCTCTTTAAAAGATACCCGGTCGGATTTCATCCCTTTCATATCAAGACGGCTGGCCTGTCCCCCCGCTTCCGTTCCATTGATTCGGGCGATTAACTGGGCCACGGCATAAACTCCCAGCAAAACAGCGATCATCTTTATGCCGTTATACATTTTTATATTGCCAAAGGTAAACCGCGTCATTCCACTGACACTATCAATCCCAACCGTCGCAACCAGCATCCCTACCGATCCGCTGATCAGGCCTTTCATGATGCTTTTACCGCTGACAGATGCTATAATCGATAATCCAAACAGCGCTAATGCAAAATATTCCGGTGCCCCAAAGCTCATAGCCACCTTACTGATCTGCGGCGAGAAAAACAGAAGGCACAAGGCGCTTACAAGTCCGCCGAATGTGGAGGCAATCAACGCCATATCAAGAGCCTTCAGCGGATGCCCTTTTTTCGCCAGCGGATATCCATCCAGCAATGTGGCGCACGCTCCATTCGTACCCGGCGTATTGATTAAAATTGCGCTGATTGAACCGCCGAAATTTGATCCGAAAAAGATACCGCAGAGCATAAGCAGCGCCGGTACAGTCCCCATAGAAAATGTAAAAGGCAGAAATACGGTAATACCCAAATTCCCGCTCATTCCGGGAATTGCGCCAAATATAATACCGATAAAGGTTCCGACATTAATAAAAACGAAGTTTTCAAACGTCAGAAGCTGACCCAATGCAGAAATAACCAGTTCCATACTATTTCTCCCTCCTTTTCCTATGGTAATCTGACATGAAGCAAACGGGTAAATATAAAGTACAAAGCCACAACCGTAACGATGACAATCGCATAATAGGAAGCCTTTTTACATTTTGTGAAAGCCAATGTGGCCACTCCTAAAAGCATAGTTGAAACCAGAAAGCCGTGTGAAAAACCATAGCCGTACACCAAAAGGAGCAGCATATAACAGATTCCTTTTACTTCCTGTTTTATCTCCAATTCTTTTATCTCATCCCTTTTTAAAACTAAACTTTGAAAAATCAATCCCACGCCACATCCTGCCATAAGTATACAGAGCCCATATGGCAAAGACCGGGAGGTGATTCCCTGTACCGACTGATTTTCCAGTCCAACCTGTGAGGGAATGATCAGAAAAAGGATGATCGCCCCCAATACGGCCAGACAGCCCGCCGATAGATTTAATTTATATTTAATCCGCATCTGTTTCCAACTCCCCTTCCATTCATGCCAAATTCTTTCTATTTGTAATATTTATCATAGATTTCCTTACATTCATTTGCATAAAATTCAATTTCCGTACGCAGCGTATCGCTGTCCGTATTATCCGGTTCATAGCCGGAAGCTGCTGCCAATTCCTTGAATTTGTCGGTTTCCCTGCATGCGAGAACCGCCTGGAAAAATCCGTCGATTTCCGCCTTATCTACACCGGCGCGGGTAATGAGAAAGTTATAGGACGGGATAGTGATATCGTATCCAAGGCTGGCCATTGTCGGCACTTCATATCCTTCATATCCTGTATAAACATCCTTTGAAAATATACCGATCGGTATGATGTCTCCGCTCTCTACATACGGCTTAGCAAGCGTAGTTGTGGCGCTTCCGCAAATAGCATCGCCTGACATGCAGGCAAGAATATCCTTGTTGCTTCCATCAGAAGTAAGCGCCTGAGCATCCAATCCGGCTTCGCCAAATAAGGCGGTCTGAACAATATGGGTATTTCCGCCCGGTGTATTGGAGGCATATATAATCTGATTATTCTTTCCGTACTCCACCAGGTCTTCCCAGCTCTTTATTCCGCTGTCCTTAGAAACAAACAGTACAAACTCGTCGCGAATCAGGGAGCCCACCATTTCATAATCATCAATACTTATGTTTAAATCTTTATTCATCAATGGCGCCATTGTAAAAAGGCTCATACTCACAACTGCCATTTCATTGATGGACGGCTCATAGGCATTCAGATCTGCCGCTGCAACAGCCCCGCTTGCTCCTGTCAGATTATTAACAATTGCCGTTGCCCCATACTCTTCCTGAAGGCTTTGTGCGGTAATACGGGTGATAGTATCAGCAACTCCGCCTGCTGCCGCAAATACACGAATGTTAAAATCCCCCTCCGGTATATATCCGCCTGCTGCTTCAGTTTTTTCTGCTGCTTCTGCCTTTTCTGTTGTCTCCGCCTTCTCTGTAGATTCCGCTGCCACAGCTGCGGTCTGTCCGGCTGTCGTCGCTGTGTTTCCTGAATCGGAAGTTCCACATGCTGTCATGGCTGCCGCCATAGATACTATGCATACAAGTGATAACAAACGCTTTTTAAACATATTTTTTTCCTCCTGAATTTCCCTATCTGATTTTTAACGCTAATATCATGATATTGATTATTAAGTGCTTCTTGATGAAATACTGTGCATTCATCATTTTATAACAACTCCCGTCCATGGCCTTTGGTAAAGGAGCAGTTTTAGAATTTTTTATTGTATATGGAATACTCATTGTTCTGCTTCTTCTCGCCGGGTCCAACCGGGGCAAAGCGCATCAGATAATATTCCGCATCTGCCAAACAAAAGTCTTCCGTATCCTTAATACATTCCCACATCTTAGCGCATAGATTTTTTTTCTGTTCCTGATAGTGAACATTATGATTTAAATTCGTCATTTCAAAAGGATCTCGTTTTAAATCGTAGAGTTCATCTTCATCAAATGCATTAAAAACATATTTCATATCATCTTCCCAGTAAATACGCTGCGTATATGCATATCTCTGACCGAAAAATTCTGCAAAGGCATAGTGATTATCCTTTTTTTCGCCCTTAATCCATGGTGCCATGGAGATACCCACATGCTTTCCCTGCAAGTTTCTGACGCCAGCCAATTCCAGTACGGTTGGAGCAATCTCATATGTATTGATATAGAAACCGGCATTCATACCGGCGTACATCTGCTTTGGAAGCTTCATCAGCAGCGGGATATGGTAAATCTCTTCAAATGGTTCCACACTCTTCATCATCAACCCATGAGCGCCCATCATGTCTCCATGATCGGACATACAGACAATCAGTGTATTGTCATAGAGATTCTTTTCCTTTAAATACTGAATCAGCCTGCCCACCTGCTGATCTACCAAGGTACAGTAACTGTAATAGCAGCGCTTCGCCTTCAGAAAATCCGATTCCGGAAGCACCGACAGCACATCCCTCATGCGGCGGTAAACTGCCGGCTTATCTATCATAGGATCCAAAAAATTTTCTGAAAGCTGCAAATCAGTATCCTTATATAAATCATAAACCTCTCTCGGTACACAGTATGGATCATGTGGAGCATAGGTTGAAATAAAGGTACAGAACGGCTGTCCATTCGCCGTATGTTCTTCTATATCTTTCATCACTTCCTGATAGATATAGTGTTCTTCCGTCTTTTCCACTCCTTCCGAGAAAATGCCGCATACCATCTTATCCTCATATCCCGGAGTTTTCAGCACCACCTTATCTTCCACTGTCACATGAAAGCCCGGAATATGCTTTTCAGTTTTATAAGTATCAACTCCAAACTTTTCCAGCTCATGTGACCGTTCAATATGCCATTTGCCAAAATATGACACATGATAGCCCGAATCATGAAAAGCCTGAGTCAGTGTATCCAGATTATCATCAAATTCCGCCCTGTATTCAGGTACAGTATGAGTGCAGTCCACCATACCGTGTATATGGGGAAGTGTACCTGTCAGAAATGATGCCCGGGCCGGAGAGCAAATTGCATTGCACGTATAAGCACGGCTGAAATTAATTCCGTCTTCTGCCATTTTTTTCAAATTTGGCATAATACAAGAGGATTCCGGCTGCAATACCTGTTGCTGCATCTGATCCTGAATCAAAAAAATTACATTTGGTTTACTCATAAACGATTCCCTTCTTCCTCTTTCAGGGAGTACTTTCCCTTATTTCTAAACCGCAAACCAGCATACGGCTTTCGGCTTTCTGTCCATTTAATATGTCGATCATCAGCTGAGCCGCCGCTCTTCCGGAATCACTTGTCTTATTATCAATGGACGTAAGCGTGGGATAACATTCTTTAGCGCTTCTCGAATTATTAAATCCAACTACCGCAATCTGATCCGGTATTGAAATGCTGTTTCTGTTCATGTAATGGATTCCTCCCACTGCCAGACTGTCACTGGAGTAAATAATTGCATCCGTGTCGGGATGGCTGTTAAGAAGTATTTCTGTTGCCCTGATTCCTTCTTCCAAACTTTTATCATTTGTCTCGCACATGTAATCTGCAGGTAGTTTGTATTTTTTCACTCCTTGCAGAAATCCTTCATGTTTTTTCTTGTCCGAATGTGATTTATGGTAATAAATCCATCCGATTTTTCTTTTACCGCATTGAAATAAATATTTGACAGCATCTCTTGTTCCCTGAATCTGGTCCTGTAAGACTTCTCTTACGTTTGGCAGTGCAAGATTCGCATTTACGGTAACAAACGGCATCTCAGAATAACGTTTTTCGATCGCCACCCTGCAAATTTTATTTTCAAAAACAGACCCCAGCAAAATGATCCCATTTACTTTTTTCTCAACCAAATTATCTACTTGTGTGATAAATTCCCGCTCAATGTCCGGTATATTACACAGCACAGGCTCAACTTTCCAGATTCCTAATTCCTGGTTGATCGCATATGCCAGTTCCGACATATAGGCATGCCGTATATCATCCATTAACAGCCCAACCGCCAACGCTTCATTTCTTGTAAAATTGCGTGCTGACTGCTTTGGCACATAACCATATCTGTGAATTACCTCTTCTACTTTCATCTTTGTTTCGGCATTCACTTTATCGCTTCCATTCAAGACCCGTGAAACAGTTGTTATTGAAACTCCTGCCAATTTAGATATTTCATAGATTGTCAACTTCTGAATATCCATCCCCACCTCTCCCTAACCTGTTCACATTATAGTCTTGTTGCTTTCATGAAAGCAACCACGCTTTTTCTTTCACAGCACAAATTTCACTAATTTTTTTGTGCACTTTTACCTATTTTTTCTGTCCTGTTTTGTCTTTTTAACTATTGCAAAGAGGTATACATACTGCAAAATAGCTTATACAACTCATCATGCTGGTCTTCTGTTATCTCATCGTACTTGGATTGATTTCTCTTTAGTTCACATGCATCCGGTTGGGCCGAGACCATTTCGCCGGCATTGATGGTGACTGCATAATAAAATTGCGTTACGTCTATTTTTTAAACACTTTTATTCACACTTATGCTTTCTTTTATTTTTTATATAGTTTAATATTTAATCATAATTTAAATACTGTTTGGGAATAAGGAGGATTTTTATGTCAAATGTTGTAGATTTAACCCATATTATCGATCCTAAAAAAGTCCAGCGTAAATTTTCAGTAGAAACGATTGGGGCGGAGACGATTAATAAGAATGTGGTGAGAAGACAGGATCAGTGGTATATTATGAGCAATATTTCTATGGTCTCTCATATTGGAACCCATATCGAGGTGCCTTATCATATCTTGCCGGACGGTTATGATCTGGCCGATATGCCTCTGGACGCTTATTATGGGGATGCTGTGCTTTTAGATTTTTCAGATATACAGGAGCGGGTGGAAATTTCTTTGGAACGGGTGAAAGAAGAAGCCGATAAGATCGGCGGGATTCCAAAAGGAGCAATTGTGTTCTGTAACTTGGGATTTGCAGACCGTTATGGGCAGGACGAGTATTCCATGAGCCCGTATTTCTCCAATGAAGCGATCGAATGGCTGTCTCAGTCGGGCATGAAGATGATGGGCGTCGATGCAGGAGGCGTGGAACTGCCGGCTTCGGAAGAACATGTCAACCATACCGCATTATTTATAAACAACATTCCCCTGATTGAAAATGTTGCAAATCTCGATAAAATCGGCCGAAGCCATTTTAAGGTAACAGCATTTCCTTATCCGATCGCAGGCGTGGAGGCATTTCCGCTGAGAGTAGTCGCATTCCTGGATTAAATTCATATTTTCCATAGCAAACCTCCTGCTTATGCATATAGTAAAAGCAAAGGAGGTAACGAACTATGTCTAATCATCAAGTAACTCCGGGAATGCGTTTCATCGATATTCTGGAGGATAAATCCCCTCAGGCTGCAGCCTGGGTTACCGGAGGGCCGGAACAGCCGCAGATCAGCGGTCTGGTTAAATTCTATTCCACACCATATGGCGGAGTTCTGATCGAAGCTGAGGTCTTCGGTCTTCCAAATATCCATACTCCCGGCTCCACTGACTTTTACGCAATGCATATTCATGAATATGGAAACTGCTCAGATGATTTTAGTAAAACCGGAGAACATTATAATCCGGCTGACCAGCCCCATCCGGATCATGCCGGAGACCTGCTCCCCTTATTGGGGAATCAGGGATACGCCTGGATGTCGTTCTATGACAAGAGATTTACCATCGATCAGATTCTGGGGCGATCCGTTATTATTCACCAGAAACCTGACGATTTCACCACCCAGCCTTCCGGCAATTCAGGTACTAAAATCGCCTGCGGCGTAATACAGCCTTCCACCAGTTTTTAGGCCTCAGCATTTATAAGGCAGAATCCCGCAAGTGGGATTCTCCGTCTGCGGCGGGTCAATAGCGATAAGGAAGTAAACGAAACTTATCATTAACGCTGACAAACAGGGCGTAAAGCAAAACGGGCGTATCGTCTAAATGGCGGTATGCCCGTTTTATCACACAATAGAATGCCATTTTCAAGTGTGGGAATATAAACCCCTTACCCATTCCCTTATTGAGGTGGCTGTATCATACTTTCTGTTTCATAATAATCGGTTCTCGTGATACCATATAAATAATAATCGCAATAAGTATTTACCATTTTCCCGTCCCGAATATGCCCTTCTCGCTTAAATCCTGCTTTTTCCAGTGTTTTATATGACGCGATATTTAGAACATGAACATCAGACCATAGCCGTTGTAATTCTGTTTTTTCAAAACAGAAAATTACTACGTTTCTTAAAGCTTCTGCCATAAGACCATATCCTTGATAAATTGGAGAAAGCCGGAAAGCCACTTTTGCCATGCGGTCATTTTCAATGAGATATACCCACAATTCACCTATCACTTTATCGTCCTTTTTATGAACAAGCCCCCAATGGAAACTCTTTGTAGGACGCTCCTTTTTTTGAAACAGCAATTCGGGATTTAAGTCACTTTTTCCGGGACGTTTCCCCCAATATTGATACAATGATCTGTCGCCCAGCCATTCTTTCAAATCGGCAACATCATCATATTGCAAAGGACGTAATAAAAGCCTGTCCGTTTCAAGTTTCGGTTTATTCTGAA
The DNA here is from genome assembly GCF_002899675.1 of Clostridium sp. chh4-2. GTDB lineage: Bacteria > Bacillota > Clostridia > Lachnospirales > Lachnospiraceae > CHH4-2. Next base: position 208,947 of record NZ_PKUU01000007.1, read on the forward strand.
CATAATCCTGCAGTTTCATAAAGCCCCCTTAAAAATTGAATACCTGCTCCCAATTAAAACAGCCGGACGCTTCTGTGCTTCTCGGCCACTCGCTGCACCATGCAGGAATACCGGGTGTTTCTACTCTGTCAAAACTCGGTGTGTACGGTTTTATATCCAGCACTGGAGTATTGTCATTTGCGTCAATAAAAGTAACCCGAATAATTCCCTTGTTGAAATCAATGCTGATAATTTCTGATGTTGTCAAAGCAATCGGGTTCGGGCGGACTGGGGACCTTGTGGCAAAAACGCCCATTACTGTTGGTGCATTTTTATAGGGCTGTTCGGTTTGTAATATATTTCTGTCTGACGGATTATCACAATCACTAAACCACCATACTACGTTGATATGGCTAAATCCGTCTAATGCCTGCAGTCCGGGAATATACTCCGGCTCTAATTCAATAAATGCTCCGCTGTCATCATTCTTTACCTTTCCAATAGGTTTTAATTGATAATCACTCATGTTGTACCTCCTCGTTTTCTATTGTGAGATCAGTATAATACCTCACATCATGTGAGATACAAGAGGGAAAATAAAAACGCCCTGCATGTTTGCTGGACGGTTCTTTCTTGGCTTTGGGTGCGGGGCTGCGCCGGAGGGGTAATATCCCAGTGTACCGCCATCTGAATACGAGCCGTAAAAATGAACGTGACTGGCGAACACATGTATTTTGTGTCCGACAGTCACGTTCATTTTTATGGCGAGTAGGAAGCCCGGCGGACACGGGATATTACCCCTCCGGCACAGCCCCGCACCCAAAGCCAAGAAAGAACCTGCAGGACATTGCTACTTGAGTTCCAACGGTATTTGGAGTTCAGTCAGGTACTTTGCCGGATTACTCTCATTCCACGATCCCCTATGCACAATTTGCCGCATAGGGTTTGACATTCGATATTTACTGTTTTTCTGCAGCCATTCAGCAAAAGCAAAATACGCTCCTTTTATATTTGAAAAGTCACCATATACCATTGTGCAGGCCATAACGGGGACAGGCTCGATAATACGGAAACTGAATGGGGCAGTATCTTTACATAGCTTACTTACAGGGACACATAACTCAATATCCACATTTTGTTCCTTGTACTCTGTGTCGTGATAAACAGAAAAAGTTTGACTGGATATTTCTATCTTCTGTTCTTTGGCAAAAGCAGAAAGTTCATTCCATAATTCACTCTCGGAGTAGTATGTAGGAACAATTCTTCGTAAAGAAAGCACTTGATACTCCGGGATTGCTTTAATGCAAATGTTGTAATGAAGTTCTCCTTTGTTTTCTTTTATTTCGTTTTTAGCAATCGCAATTTTCCGTAGTTTTTCCTGCTCATTCTGTATGGTATCCATAATTTCAAATCGCTTTTGTTCAAGGGTTTCAAGAAGTAAACAATCATTCATTTCGAGTGCAGGCGCAATTTCAGAAATATTAAAACCGCTGTCACGCAAATATAATATTCTATTTAGACGGGGTATTTGAGTTACCGAGTACATTCGGTGTCCCGTCCATTTATCGACTTCTTCCGGCTTTAACAGCCCTACTTCATCATAATAGCGAAGCATGCGAACAGATACTTGCGTTATCTTAGAAAACTCACCAATTTTAAACATCTTATCACCACCTGCATGTAATTATTTTTGCTATACTTCTATAAATTCCAGCACCTTATCGGTAAACACCTTGCCATCCAGATGTTCGATCTCATGGCAGAAGCATTTTGCCATCTCCCCTTCCCCTGTTAAGATCAGTTCTTTTCCATTCTCATCCAACGCCTGAATTGTCACCGTCTGAGGGCGTATGGTCTTTCCGAACCGTTCCGGGAAACTGAGACAGCCTTCCAGACATTCCTGTTCTCCGCTGGTTCCGATGATCTTGGGATTCACCAGTTTCAAGTACTGATCCTCATAATCGATCACAACCAGACGCTTCATAATCCCCACCTGATTGGCCGCCAGCGCCGCCCCATTTGGAAATGCATGAAGCGTATCCATCATGTCGTCCAGCAGCATGCGGATTCGGTCATCCACCGTTTTCACTTCTTTACATATTTTTTTCAGCGCCGCATCGCCCTCATACCGTAAGTTCCGCACTGCCATAAGATTCCCTCCTGTCCTGCCTACTTTTATCACTTCTGGATTTTCTCAGACTTTGATTGAATATAAATACGTCTTCAATGGAACACTCAAAAACACAGGCAATGTCATACGCCAGCCAAATGGACGGTTCAAACTTCTCTGCTTCAATTGCATGAATCGCCTGCCTGGACGCGCCAACCAGCTCTCCTAACTGTTCCTGTGTCAGCCCCATCCGCTCTCTCAACTCTTTAATTCTGTTTTTCATGACATTCTCCATCTCATATTTCTCTGAATACTTACATTTCAAAAAGTAATGTAAACCTTACTTTAAGTATACTGATTTTTACTATTATGTCAAGTATACCTTACACATTTTCTATTGACATTCATAATATTCAGGGATATAATGCAAGTATTCACTTGCAAGCATGAAATGGAGAATTACATGACTGATGAAACACAACAAAAGATCATCGATGCCACGATGAATCTGATTATGGAAAAAGGCTATTCTTCCACAACGACCAAGGAGATCGCCCGCCAGGCCAATGTTAACGAATGTACGATTTTCAGGAAATTCCAGGGAAAAAAGGACATTGTGCTGACCGCGATGAAGCAAAAGGAATGGTGTCCCGTCCTTCAGCCCGAAGACTTTTCAAACTGTACCTGGAATCTGAGGGAGGATTTAGAGCGCTTTGCACGTCTCTATATGCAGCGCGTCACCGCCAGATTTGTTAAAATATCCATCGGTTTAAGGTCCCCGGAACTGTATCCCGATACGGCCGGCGGCATCATGCAGATACCACTCACATTTAAAAATGGATTATTAACCTATTTTGAAAAGATGAATAAAAAGGGAAAGCTGAAAAAGGCGGACTACGAAAGCCTTTCCATGGCATTTTTGTCCATGTGTTTCGGTTTTGTATTTTTAAAGGCATCCTTTGAAGACAATCTCACCCCTCTTCACTCCGAAGAATATATAAAAGCCGGCGTTAAGGCCTTTGTAAAAGGGATTAAGGAGTAATTTTCTTTAATCCTTTTCTTTCACCCAATATGCAAGCAAGTACTTGCATATCAATTAATAAAGGAGGATTTGCTATGTCTTGTTATTTTATCGCCACCATCTACACGGATAATCCCCAGGCCCAGACTGAGTACCTGGAATACATCCGCCTGGTAAAGCCCATCGTGGAACGGCACTCCGGCACCTATCTGGTCCGTTCGGAAGAGCTGACCGCATTAAGCGACGCATGGCGGCCGAACCGGATCATTGTCATTCAATTTCCGGACAGGGAACACTTGGACCGTTGTTTTCAATCGCCGGAATATAAGGAGATTGCCCGAAAACGCGAAAACTCTGTGGACAGCAGAGCAGTCATCGTTGAGGGCCTCAGAAAGGAGGAACAGACCGGATGAAGATAAACGACTGCGTTCATCAAATAAAGATACCCTTCCAACTGACGCCGCAGATTCAGCGTTATGTCTATGTGTATCTGATCACAGGCCAATCCTGCTATCTGATCGATACCGGCGTAAGCGGAAGCGAGATTCTCATTCAGGACTATCTGAACTCCATAGGAAGATCCCTGTCCGAGGTGAAAGGAATCTTTCTGACCCATTCCCACCCGGATCATATAGGAGGAGCTGCGGCATTGAAGGAATTAACCGGAGCCGGTATATACGCCTGCCGCGAAGAACGGGAGTGGATGGAAGATATCGATAAACAGTGGAACGACAGGCCCATTCCCGGGTTTTATAAGCTGCTCGACAGGTCTATTATAATAGACCATTTTATTGAAGAGGAAGACCGGATCAATCTGGAACCCAGCCTTACATTAAACGTTATTGAAACCAGCGGACATTCGAGAGGGTCCCTGTCCTTTTATCTGGAAGAATACCGTACGCTTTTCACTGGGGATGCAATTCCCGTAAAAGGCGACATTCCAATCTACGTAAACCAGACAAAAAGCCAGGAAACCTTGTTAAAGCTGCTAAACTTAGATCAAGTCTTGCAGTTCTGCCCCGCATGGGATCATGCGTATGATAGAGAACAAGGAATCCTGGCCATTAAGGACGGATATGATTATTTGGAAATGATAAAAAATGCTGCTGCTTCTGTGATGCGGGACTTCCCCCAAGCTTCCGAAAAAGAGCGGTTTATGAAAGTCTGTGAACTGCTGTCCCTGGACTCCCTGTCCCTGAATCCGCTGTTTTTCCGGTCCGTTCAGGCCGCATTTGAGGCCTTAATCATTTCTCAGGGGTCTGCTGCTTCTTATACTGATAAGGCGTCACGCCATACACTTCTTTAAAGATCTTGATGAAATACTGAGGAGAATTGTAGCCCAGCATGTGAGCGATATCCTTCATGCTGTGGCCTTCTCCGATCAGTTCCACAGCCCGGGTCATCTTCTTTTCCTTGATGTACTCCGTATAGCTCTTGCCCATCATCTGCTTAAACATCCGGCTTAACACGTCCGGCCTGAGGCCAAACTGATCCGACAGGAAATCTAAAGAGATATCATTTTCCAGATTTTCATCGATCAGGCGGAGCAGCCTTGTCTGCATATCCATATCCACGGATTTTTTCTTCTGCCGCATATTCTGCAGCAGAACCTCGCAGAGATCCACAACCCACTCATTAAATTCGTCGATATCTTCAATCTGCTTATAATACTCCCGGATATCATAACCGAATACGATCCACATATCCAGCTGACGCTGAACCATGATCTGATACAAAAGTCCCACCAGATCCCTCAATGTCGAGATGCAGTAATCGATGGTGTAATTGCCTTCTTTAAAGGATACGGTAAGCCCTTCGATATGATATTTAAAGTCCAGGAAGTTTTCACTGTTGATATCCCGTTCCATGGCGTCAAACAGCTTTAAGTGGCTGCCGGAACTCTTTCTGTGTTCCATATCCACATCTTCATATTTGATAATCTGCTGTCCGGTGAAGATAAAACGGTATCTGGACACCTCATTGGCGCTTTTAAAGCTGTTCTTTATATTGTCCTTTGCCATATCAAAAACAGCTCCCGAAACCATTCGGCAGTCCGGTACCAGCCCCGCAATACACGATGTAAAATCCTCGTATATCTGGTCAAACAAGTCTTTATCAAACACCAGAACCGATACCAGTTCCCCCTTTTCCATGGTGGTGAACAGGCCGTGATACTGGCCATTTCTATTTAAAAACATCTCCTGAAGGCGGACCACCAGATCGTTTGATCCTGCAAAATCCTGGCAATACAAGACCACGGTACACACGCTGTCATGATCCAGATAAGGATTTAAGCGTTCGTAAGCGGATTCCGTCCTCCTGTTGAGTATCAGGGAACGGACTGCATTCTGGAACAGAAGCGGCTTGGAAGATTTCACCGTTTCATTCAGGGTCGTGATCTCCTGGGTCAGGGCATTTAAAGAATGGTCAAAGCTGGCTTTTTCATTCTCCAACGTGATTCCTGCGTCCTTGGAAACTTTGATCAGCCGTTTTTTATAGGCGTAATGGTTAAACCAGGAGAATACGGCAAGAATAATCAGGTTGAATATGATGGATATGAAAAAGTTCATGAGGAAAATGCGGTTTCTAACATTATAGTCCGCATAAAAGGTGCTGTTCTGTACGTAATATACATAGTTCAGATTGGTTTTTTGAGAATTGGAATAAAAAGCGGTCATGGCTTCATCGTCGATTTTTAAGGACAGTTTGGGATTAACCGCCTCCTTTTCTTCCTTAATATCGTCGAGAAGCGTTTCTGTTACTTCCCGGTCCGCTCCCTGTGTTACATATAAAAGCCGGCCCCCCGGTGACGTGATCACCAGCGTGCCCTCTTCCTCATCGATATATTCCTGAAAGCTGGATGGAGAAATGTGAATAGCGACAATAATCCCCCTGTCTTTCCATTTCGACTGGGAGATTCTCTTCACATACGTTATGACCGGCTCTTTGGTCGGGTAAATTCCTTCCGGGGACTCCATGAATACGGCATCCCTGCCTATATTCAGATATTCCTCATACCACGGAAGGTATTGGATCACTTCTCTTTCCTGCTTGATATAATGAACTCTGGAAAATCCGGTAACGATCGTCTGGGTCGCTTCATAATAGATATCCACACTGGCTACGTGAGGATAAGATTTCCGGATTTCCTCCAGCTGTGACACCAGCCCGCGGATGCGGGCCGGTGAGCCTGTGATATCTTCCTCCTGAGGAATGAGTGTATCCTCATTCTGGCGGATATCAGAAAAATACAGCTGAGGTATATCAATTGCCGCTTCCATAATCTGCTTGTCGATATTCTGGAATGCAAGGTTGGTTATCCTTTCATTATAAGCCGTAAAGCTTTCCAGATACGCTTTGCTGTTTAAATTATGAAATACCAGATAATTAAACAAGGCAAGAAATGTGATGCTGAACAGATTGATATATAACAATTTTTTAAACATTCTTATTATCCTTTAACAGAACCTACAATCATACCTTTTACAAAATATTTCTGTAAGAACGGATAGGTGCACACAATCGGTATTAAGGACAATACCAACGCTGCCATCTTCATAGTTTCCGTATGTATTACCACATCGGTCATCATCTCCATATCAGCGGTCTGGCCGTTGACTAAGATGGTCTGAATCACGTATTGAAGCACATAAAGGCTGTTCTTCGTTACGTAAAGCATATTATCCATCCAGGAGTTCCAATGCTGAACACAATACCATAAAGAAATTGTTGCCATAACCGGTGTGGAAAGCGGCATGTAGATCTTAAACAGGACCTGCAGATTTGACGCCCCGTCGATCTTCGCCGACTCCTCCAGGGCCGGAGGGATACTCATAAAAAAGTTTCTGGTGATAATCAGTGCAAAGCCCGTTACTAAACACGGCAGAATATACACTAAAAAGTTATTTGTCAGATGAAGATTCTTAATCAACAGATACTTTGGTATCATACCACCTGAAAAATACATGGTAAATACTACAAACAGCATTAATCCCTTCCTGTAAGGAAGATTGGTCTTAGCCAAGGGGTATGCCGTAAGCAGAGTGACAAGCACGCCGCTGGCCGTTCCAACTACCGCACGCATAATCGTATTCAGGTAGCTGTGCCAGAAATTATCATCCGTAGCGATCTTCGTATATCCGGAAAAGTCAAATTTCAATGGAATCAGATGAAATCCCGTTTTATTAACGATTGACGCCGGGCTCATGGAGATCGTAATCACCTGCATGAACGGAAGGACGATGGAAAGCATCAATATAATCGCAATTCCATAGGCAAATCCATCCACCAGCCAGTCCTCTGCGCTCCGTTTTCGTCGTCTTCTAATGCTCACTTCCACAGCTTTTTCCTTTTTCATAGTCATTCACTTCCTCTCCATTACCACAGTGCATAATCATTTGTTCTGCGGGCTATGTAATTAGTCAGAATTACAAGCATAAATGATATGCCGTTCTTAAATAAATCCACCGCCGTTGTAAAGCTGTACTGCATCTTTTGAATACCCATCCGGTATACAAACGTTGAGATAACGTCGCCGACGGCATAGGTGGATGGGGTGAGGAAGTTGTAAACCTGCTCAAAACTGTCATTTAAAATCTTACCGGATTCCATGATAAACATAACGGTGATAATCGGCGCCAATGCAGGCAGCGTCACATGAATAATCTTTTTAATTCTTCCCGCTCCGTCCATCTCAGCCGCTTCGTAAAGGGTCGGATCGACGGAGGTGACAGCTGCCAGGTAAACGATGGAGCCCCAGCCGATCGATTTCCATAAATCGGAGAGCACCAGCACTCCGCGGAAACATTTCGGTTCTGCCACGAAGAAGACCGGATCAAATCCCATGTTTTGAAGCAGAATATTGATCGGACCTCTGGACGGCGACAGGAATTCAATGATAATTCCTGAAACAACTACCCATGAGATAAAATGAGGCAGATAAGAAATTGACTGGGCAACCTTCTTAAAACGCATACTTTTAATTTCGTTCAGAGCCAGACACAAGATGATCGGCGCCGGGAAGCAGATCAGCAATTTATAAAGGCTGATAATAATCGTATTTTTCAACACGGACAGAAAGAATGGATCCGAAAACAGTGCCTTAAAATGCTTCAGCCCCACAAATGCGCTTCCGCTGACACCTTTTAACGGATAATAATCCTGAAAAGCGATGATCAGCCCATACATCGGTCCATAGCAGAATACCAGGAAAAAAAGCAGGCCCGGAATCAGCATAATATAATACTCTTTATAGTAGATCAGATTGCCAAGAACTCCTCGTTTAGACTTCCGTTCCATCTTTCCTTTTTCTACATTATTTACGGTTTTCACTTAATATTACCTCCCACGGCTGGCCGGAATCCTGTTATTTGTTGATTGCAGAAACTTTTTCTGCATAAGCTGCCTGTACTGCCTTTTCAGCTGTTTCCCCGCCGGCTTTCTTAAATTCTTCTACATATGTTTCAAAATAATCGAGAGGCTTAGCACCAGTAATCATATCGAAATAAGCCTGCTCTGTCAATGTATCCAGGGTAGCAATTACATTGGCGAATTCCTCTACAGGAGGCGCATTGAAACGATAATATCCATTACCTGTTACATCATGTCCAAATTTTGTTTTCTCAGGTGTAATGTTTTCTGCAAATGTAACTGTGCTGCCGAAGTCAACCTGTAAAACGCCTTCTTTTCTAAGATCGGTACCTTCCATCAGACGGATCGGTCCATTCGGTGTCATCTCGAAGTGTTTTCCTTCCAGACCGTAGTTAACTAATCTTGCATAATCCATATCTGCATAATAAGCGTCTAACATTGCTAAAAATGCATCTACTTTACGAGGATCTGAAACGCCCTTTGTTGTAAGGCAGGTTAAACGTCCTGTCAGGTTCCATCCTTCTGTACCGGATTTTCCATCTGGTCCAACCGGTGCCGGCCCGATTACGATATCTGCATTAGGATCAAGACCCTTTAATTCTTTCATACAAACGCCCCAGTTGGTCTCATCAGAGGTATCGGTACTGGAGTTCAGATAATGATACGGCTGTGCGGAAGTAAGACCGATTCTGCCGTTCATAAAGGAATGGGACAGCCATGTATAGCCGCCATGGTTTTCACCTGTGATAAATTCTTTATCCAGAATGCCTTTTTCATACCAGTCATGAAGTGTGGTTAAAGCTTTCTTTGCGTCCGGGTGAATATATGGGAAGAACGGCACATTGTCTTCGCCAAGCTGCATCTCTTCCACTTTAAATCCAGGTTTTCCGCCTGTTACGCAGCGAAGTCCGTAAGCGCCGAATACTGCGCCGAATGTACGCTCTGCCATACCTGCGGTATCTTTCTTTCCGTTTCCGTCAGGATCTTGTTCCACGAAAGCGGTAAGTACCTTTTCATAATCTTCCAATGTCTCGGGAACTTCCAGGCCTAACTTATCCAGCCAGTCTTTTCTCCAGAACATCGCCATAGGAACTGCATCCATAGGATTGGTTACGCCGTAGTTCTTTCCTTTATAAATCATGGTGCTCCACAGGGTTCCGTCGTCATGAGCGTCTGCTACTGCAGCATAATGAGGCGCTTTTTCACGGATTAATTCAATCGGAAGTTCTCCGATAATTCCGCCGTCTACATAGGTAGGAAGCAGTGACAGATCGTTAACTACCAAAACATCCGGCATCTCGCCGCCCGCAAAACGTACGTTTAAGTTCTCGCGGAATTTATTAGCGTCTACATACCATGTCTTCAGATCAATATTGAAGCGTTCTTCTATCATCTTAACAACTTCAGCGTTGTCATCAACTTCGGCTGAAGTCTCTCCAACCAGCCATTCCATCTGAACCGGTTCTTCCTTTGTCTCGGCTGCTGTTGTTTCCGCACCCTGCGTGCCCGCCGTAGTACCTGCTGCCGTAGTCTGATTTGCTGTGGTGGCCGTCGCTTCTTTATTAGAAGATCCGCAGCCTGCCAATGAGGTAACTGCCATTGCCGATACCATGACACCAGCCATAATTCGCTTTAATGATTTTCTCATACTTTCTTCTCCTTCTGCCGCATAGCAGCTTTAAAATCTAATAATCACCGTGCCGCCAAGACCTTTGGCGCCTTCCCCTGACTTAACGCGCCGGCAATTACTCTGTGCACACATGGTATCACATGGATTTTGAATTAGCAATTATGAACATTTTGTGAAATACCACTTTTTTGCAGCTGAAATTCCGGGTGTTTTTTAGGATGTTTATTTTATCAAAAAATCCCCGTAAATCAAGGCTTTTTCTGGTTTTTACATTATTTTGCGTTCATTTTTTCTTATCATATAAATGGTATTTTAACCATTTTAGGCTCAGCAGTTCCCCATATTTTCCGAGCTCAAGTACAGCTCTCCATCCGATCTTCCGGTATTTTACAAAATTATGGTATTTTTCAAAAAACCATCATTGAAGCCCATATTTCCTGATTCTATAATGAAGTCAATGGAATGATCAGAAAGGAAAAGAATATGCAGATTCATACCCACATACTGAAGGAACCGTTTACTATGGAACAGGCTTTTCACCGTTTCAGGGACCGGGCCAAAGAGCGCGTCTCCCTTTCAGACAAAGCAAAAGTCATTGACCGGGAGCTGCCGGAACTCATCGTCTCTATATTAAAGGAAGCAAAAGAGGCCAAAAACGGCTTTGTGCTGCTGCCCGGAAACAGCCAAAAATCCCAGATCGGCTGTCCGCCCGGATGGCATGAAGATCCTTACCACAATAACGAATACGTGTTTCAGATCAGCCGCATGAATCATTGGCTGCCCATGCTCTACGCCTATTCGGTCACAAAAGATGAGAGCTACGCAAAAAAGATTATAGACGAAATGATGAACTGGATAGCGGTTTGCCCGAGAGGCCCTGTGTTTGCCGAAGATAAAACTCCCCAAACCGGATATTTTAATTCTCCGGCCGCAAAAGAATGGCGCCTTTTGGAATGCGGGATCAGGCCGTACCGTACCTGGTGCCCGGTGCTTGAGGACTTATGCTTTTCGCCCCATTTTACGCCTGAGGTATTTGAAACGGCTCTGTACAGCCTTTACGAACATTGCGAAGTGGTTTACCACCTGTCGCCGTTGGCATGGCCCAAGGCAGACCACAATCACTATCTGATGGAAAATCTGGGGCTGCTGGCCGTTTCCTGCATGTTCCCGGAACTGAAAGATTCCGACGTTTGGAAAGCCCATGCCTTAAAAGAACTTTGCAGATGCATGGAACAACAGGTGGACGAACAGGGCGCACAGATCGAAGGCTGTCCTTCCTATCACAACGGATGCCTGTTCTGGTTCGCCATGGTTCTGGTCTATGGAAGAAAATACAATTTCACCATTCCCCAAAGCTACCGGGAGCGTTTTGAACGCATGGCCGTTCATTCCCTCTATGCAACCCGTCCCAACGGCACAAATGTCCCCTGGGGCGATACCAGCACCCTGACAGGCACGCTGGCCAAAGCCGCTGTCTGTTCCTATCTGGGCACCTCGGACAGCAGCATTTTAAACCTCTGTCTGAATTATTACAGCCGGGAAGACCTTTTAAAAGAAGCGGAGGAACAGATCTGGCGCATGGACGATGTGAGCGGTTTTATAACGGCTTTAAAACAATGCCAGCCTGCCCAGCCCGGACTGCCTCTTCTCTATTATAATAAAGTATTAAAACACGTGTATTTCCGGACAGGGTGGAGCCGTGAGGATTTAAGCGTCATGTTCGCCTGCCGGAGCCCGATCCAGAATAACCACGCCCATATCGACCCCTGCGGATTCGATTTCACCGCATTCGGAATACCCATGGCGGTTGACCCCGGCAAATACACCTACCAGGACGGCGAAGCCCGTAAGAATTTTAAAAGCATGCAGTGGCACAACACTTTAACCCTGAATAATCAAAGCGCCTGGGACTATATCAGTTCCTGGAGATACGGGCCGCAAAAAGAAGGACAGATCACCGGCTGCGGAGTGGAAAAAGGCATGATCTGGGCCATCGCTTCCCATTCAAACTACGAACCGGCTGTCCATACGAGGGCTTTAGCCCTGGTTTCGGGAGAATTCCTCCTGGTTATCGATGTGGTAAAGCATTTGAATCCCGACGATTCTGTTCAAATACAGTTTCACATCGACCGGCCCCATGTGCAGGTAAAGGACAATACGGGAAATGCCGGCTGGAATGAGAATATCTTCCTGTCGGTAACCAGCAATGCAGGAACTCCCGTTCTCATCCCGGCCAAAATATCGGACCGGAACGATGTCTGCCGGGATTCGGTGATCCTTCAGTATCAGAAATTCCAGCCGGAAGAAACAGAAGTATTCGTATCCGTTCTGTGCCCGTCAAAAGGAGCGCCGGCTCCTGTGCCTGAACATTTAACTATTTCCCGTCATCCGGAAGCGGCAGTGTCCTTTCTTCTCTCGGGAAAACAATACTCTTTTGTCATGACAGCTCATGAACTTAAAAAATTATAATCTTGGAGGTATTTATGGCTGAAAAAATGTATCCCAACATCCTGTTTCTCATGACGGACGAACACCGTCCCGACCTGGCCGGATTCGCAGGAAATCCTGTGATCCGCACCCCCAATCTGGACCGTCTCGCCAAAGACAGCGTGATCTTCGATAACGCCTATACGCCGTCGCCTGTCTGCATCCCGGCAAGGCAGTGCATGATGAGCGGGCAGCTTCCCCGCACCTGCGGATGCGAGGTATTCGGCGACGATCTGCCCCCGTTTTACCGCACCTTCGCCAGAACCTTCAGTGAAAATGCGTACAATACCGTCTGCTGCGGCAAACTGCACCACAACGGGCCGGACCAGATGCAGGGCTGGCAGCACCGGATCGGAAATGAAACAAGATTGACCGAACGCTTTATCGAAAACCAGGACAAAGAAAAACTGAGTCAATTTAAAGTATCCCAGGCAGACCACCGCTGGACCAACGCCAAAGAAGTCCTTCGGGCAGGCGTAGGCCATTCCAGAAATATGGTCAATGACGAATATACCTTGAGGGGCGCGTTGGATATCATTGAAGATATCTTTGAATCCCCTTATTATGATAAACAGCAGATCAACCAGCCTCTGCTGTTAAAGGCCAGCTTCGTACTGCCCCACTATCCCTATTACTGCGACGAAACCCTGTTCAAATATTACTTAAACCGGGTTCCGGTCTTTGGAGAAGAGCAGAAATTAAGCGGCCACCCGTATCTGGACACCAAACACCTGGAAATCGGCCAGGACGTGAAGCTTAGAGATATCCAGAGAACCACGGCAGCTTATTACGCCATGATCGAAACCGTTGATAACTATATCGGTCAGATTCTGGATAAGCTGGATGAAGCCGGTCAGAATCTGGATGACTGGATCATCGTGTTTACCAGCGATCACGGAGAAATGCTGGGCGAACACGGAATCTGGGCAAAACACAAATTTTACGAATCCAGCGTAAGAGTTCCCCTCTTTATCCGCTGGCCTGCCCGCTTTAAACCAAGGCATGTGAAGGAAAATGTGAATCTCTGCGACCTCTATGCCACCCTCTGCGAATTGTGCCATCTGGATGTGCCTGATAACCTGGACAGCCGCTCTCTGACCGACCTGATGGAAGGCCGCAGCGAAGGCTGGAGCAACGAATCCATCAGCCAGTATCTCGGCCAGTATCTGATGATTAAGCAGGATCACCTGAAATACCATTATTATGGAGAGGATATGCCGGAAGTTCTATGGGATCTTTTAAAAGACCCGGACGAATCCGTAAATCTCATCTCCGATCCCGCTTATTCAGAAGCAGTTGAACAGATGCACAAACGCCGCGCCCAACTGGGTTTTGGGCCGGATGGCGATAAAAACTATAAAAATGCCGGGTACCAACTCCACCCGCAGAAATGAGGACAATCATGAACCATACCATAACTGCCGCTGACATTCTGCCTGAGGGCATGACTGCCCAAGCGCTTTTAGACCGCCTGAAAGACAGAATCTTAACTGTAAACCAGGGGAAAACAGCTCTGGAACGGGGCGCTGTGATAAAAGAACAGTTCCCCCAATTAGCTGAACATACCATAACACTGGCGGATCAGGCATTAGAAGGACTTTTAGTGCTGCCGGGCACAGGCCCGGAACTCTATTTCGTAGGAAATCCGCCCAAATGGGAATTTAATCCGGTCAATGACAATGAATATACCTTCCATCTCAACCGGATGCATCACTTAAAAACCATGGCCGAGGCTTACAGTCTGACCGGAAACCTGACCTATGCAAAAAAAGCGGTTGAGGAACTGAACGACTGGATCTTAACCATCCCATGTCCCGGCCTGACAGACGAAACAGGTGCTTATACCCCGGAACGTTTTAGCGGGCTCAGCACATGGAGAGCCTTAGAGGTGGGAATCCGCGGTTACCGCACGTGGCCGCTGATCATCGAGCTTTTAGCCGATACCCCTTACTTTACCCCGGAATTTTTGGAAACTCTGGTCTGTAGCGTCTACGAACACTGCCGGGTACTTTACGAAATCTCACCGCTTTTATGGCCGAAAGCAGACCATAACCATTACCTGATGGAAAATCTGGGGCTGATGTCCTTTAGCTGCCTGTTCCCGGAGATGAAGGACAGCAGCACCTTCCTGCTCCACTCTCAGAAAGAGCTGGACCGCTGTATGGAAGCCCAGTGCACTCCCTGCGGAGGTCAGATTGAAGGATGTCCCTCTTATCACAACGGATGCGTATTCTGGTTTGCCATGAGAATGGTATTCGCCCGCAAATTCGGCATTCAGGTGCCCCGGACGTATGTGAACCAGCTGGAAAAAATGTTCCAGCACTCCGTTTTTGCCACCCGCGCCTGCGGAGGCAATTTCCCGTGGGGAGACAGCCATATCGCGGACAAGGAAACCATGTCTTTAGCCGCTGTTTCCTGCTATATGGCATATTCCGATCCAAAATACCTGGAAACCGCCCTTTATTTCTACCCTCCGTCCACACTATTAGAGGATGTGCGTGACAACTTGTGGAGGATTCCGGACACACGCCAGTTAAAAAACGTGATGGACGAAGCCGTTTCCTCTCCAAAGAAGCCGGATCTTCCCCTTGTCGCCTGGCAGAAGGATTTGGATCAGGTTTACATAAGAACCGGATGGGAACGGGACGCAATCAGCTTCATGACCGCCTGCCGGACCCCGGTTCAGAATCTGCACGCACATATCGATGCAGGAGGATTCGATCTCACCGCATTCGGAGAGCCTTTGCTCACCGATCCGGGCATCTATACCTATAGAGACGATGAAAACAGAAAGCATTTTAAAAGCGCATTCTGGCATAACTGCCTGACCGTAAATTGGAAAAACATGTGGGAATATAAGGCTTCCTGGGCTTATGGGCCGCAAAAGGAAGGAAGGCTTCTCTCCGTAACGGAGGAGGACGGCATCATTTCCGCATTTTCCTGCCACCACAACTATGAACCTGCGGCTGCCTCCAGATGTCTGGCAATGATAGACCAAACGTTTTTAGTGGTTATTGACCAGGTAAACGGGTTGGAGGAAGGGGATTCGGTTCAGATTCATTTTCACCCTGACAGAACCTTTGCCAAGGAAATACCGTTTGGAATGATCACAACGTCTCCTGACCGCCCGAATATCGAACTGGCCTATGCCGATTATATGGAGACGCAGATCGAGGCGGGAAAGATATCCACGGTTAACGACGTGTGGCACGATTCTTTAGTTGTCCACTTGAACCATACCATGAAAGCGCCGGGAACCTTTTACCATGCCGCCCTTTTGATTCCTCACAGGGCCGGACAGGGTGAGCCTTCCTGCTTCGCATATCAGACAGAACAAAGGGAGGACGGATTTTTCTTAACCTTCCGCATAGACCGGTCGGTGTACCGGCTTGTATGGAACGGCAGCCGGCTGACCAGAGTAAAGGAGACCTCATAATGATTACAATTCCAACAGACGAACGAACGATAACAGATCAACAGGTATTTGACGCCCTGAATCCGGACTATCCGGGACTTGAAGCAGTAAAATCAGCGCTTGAAGCCGGCAATATTCCGGAAGCAAAAAAACAGCTGGTACGCCATATGGAAACCCGGAACCATCCTCATTTTCTATATGATTACCGGGCTTTGCCGCTGTCTCCCATCGATACGGACAGCTGCCCCTATTCCTTTCAGGCCTCTTTGGGACTGAGCGAAAGCCTGAAAGAGTTCTGCCTCTTTGCAGGGCGCAAAATGATGGATCACGTCTATGTTCTGCCGGGGGCAGGCCGCAGGGAAGTGGATCTGGGGCGGAACTGGGAACATATGATTCATTTCAATTTCATAGAAGATATGGGAAAGAAGCACCGCAATCCCCTGGACATGATCGTCAGAGGCCAGTTTTTTGAATATCTGGCCGTCCTGTACCACGAAACAGGCGATCCCAAGGTGCTGGATTCCTTTGAAGAAGTGCTTCAGGTTTTCTTTCAAACCTATCCGCTTCAGGTTGTTAACGGCTCCCCTTCCACAGACCGGTTCCAATATACGGAAGACCGGGACGTTATGAGCGCAGGGTGGCTTTCCGTGGTATATACCGGCCTCTTTTACACAAGAGTGCCTTATGAGATCAGCACGGATCTGGCATTTGAAATCCTCAAACGAATCTGGTTTTTGGGAATTCAGTTCCGAAGATTTGACGAAGACGGCTATCGCCCTTATAATCATCATATGTGGGAACGAGGGCTTGTGCCGTTTATTCTGGGCACCATGTTTCCTGAAATCCCGGCATTCACGGCCATGAAGGAAAAAGGCGCGAAAACCGTATGCCGCCACATTGCGGAAGATTTTAACCCGTCGGGAGGATACAGCGAACATTCCATCGCCTACTGGTCCGGAGCCGCCGTGGGAGAAATGCTTTACCGGGGCATCTATCTGGCCCGTTTAAACGAAGAACCGTTTCTGGATGAAGAAACAAAACACCGGATGGAACAGACCTTCCACGTTTTAGCCTTAATCAGCCCGCCCGGCAGCAGATATCCTTCTTTAGGCGATAACGGCGGCCCGATGCTGGAACCGATCCTGAATCTGGGCGTGCGGATGATGGAACACGAGGACTGTGCTCACGTGCTGGCAGCCCGTCACGGGGATGAACATGCCGCAGAGCGCCTTCCTCTGGATTACTGCTGCGACCAGGCCGGTTTTGTCAGCGCGAGAAGCGGTTATGGTTCTGATGCAAACTATATGCTGATGTCCGCCAAAGTAAACTGTGGGTACTGCGGCCACAACCACATGGATATGCTGTCTCTGTTCCTCACATTTCACGGGGAAGAGATCATCGGCGAACCGTATGTAGACCATATGTACCACCGGGTCCGCATGAATTCGGAGATACGCGGATATATGTACAACATGGCCTCTCACAACACGGTGCTGGCCTACGGAACTCCAATCCTTCCCAACCGGATGTACGCAAACAAGTGGGGCGTTTTACGGACGCCTTCCCCTATTACCGATACATACTCAGCAAAAGACGGATTTTATGTAAATGCTTATCACGACGGTTATACCTTCTGCCGCCACCAAAGGGAAGTGCTGTTCCACCGGGAGCGCGGAGTGATCATTTCCGACCATATCCTGAGAGGAAACCGGATTGAAGGAGACCATATCCAGCGCTGGAATATGATGCCGGGCACTCAGGTTACCATCTTAAACAACGATGCCGCCCTTGTAGAAAAAAATGGAGTAAAACTTCTCTTTTTATGGACCGGAGCCGAACACCAGCTGTCTCTTAGTAAAGCAGATCTTTTAAGCCCTGAGATGATCCCATCCAGAGAAGACCTTGCGGACATCATTGACGTGGCTTTCCATGCCCGTGAAGATCAGAAAAATCAAAATGTAACCGTGACTTTAAACCTGATGATCCTGGATTTAACCGGATCGCCAACCGAACATTCCAATATTACCGCTGAACAGCTGAATCGGCTGAAAGAGGAAGCATCCGCTGTCTGCGGACAGTTAAACTGCCCTGAAACCCTGGAACGGTTTCCTATTTATTAATGTCTCTATCAAGACCTTTTGACACCCGAATTCTATCAACTTAGAAAGGATCAGAAACATCATGAATGACCAAATTTTATCCGCCAAACCGGAAATCACCGGAGAGGAAGTAAAACAGGCTTTAGACACCTGCGTCTTGCTGACGGAAAGCTGTCTTCCGGCTTTTTCAAGCCAGTTCAAACACATTTTTTCCCAGGACGGCTTTTATCAGACCGCGCCCAATGAACAGTGGACCAACGGTTTCTGGACCGGACAGCTCTGGCTGGCTTATGAGGCCACCCAAAAAGACTGCTTCCGCCAGGCCGCACTCTCCCAGGTTCAGAGCTTTTTAGAACGGATTGAGACGGGGAACCACACGGATACCCACGATCTCGGTTTTCTCTATTCTCTTTCCTGCGTTGCCGGATATAAGCTGACCGGAGATGAAACTGCCAAAAAGGCCGCTCTCATGGCTGCCGATAAACTGAAAACCAGGTTCCACGAAAAAGGCCAGTTTATCCAGGCCTGGGGTTCCCTTGACAATAAAGAGAATTACCGACTGATCATCGACTGCCTGTTAAATCTTCCCCTGCTGTACTGGGCGACGGAAGTGACAGGAGACGAAAGCTACGGACAAAAGGCGAAAGCCCACTTGGAAACAGCGTTAAAAGTCATTATCAGGCCGGATTACTCCACCTATCACACCTATTACTTTGATCCTGAAACCGGTGCGCCGTTGAGGGGCGTCACCCATCAGGGCTATTCTGCAGATTCCGCATGGTCCAGAGGCCAGGCCTGGGGCGTATACGGCATCGCTTTAAGCTACCGCTATACGAAGAACCCGGAATATCTGGAATTATTTGACCGGGTTACCGGATATTTCCTGGAGCATCTGCCGTCCAATCTGATCCCTTACTGGGATTTCATCTTCGAGGAGGGAAGCGATGAGCCGTGGGATTCTTCCGCCAGCGCGGCTGCTGTCTGCGGCATGCTGGAAATGGCAAAATACCTTTCAAAAGAAAAGGCAGACTATTATACAGCCGCAGCAAAGCGCCTGTTAAAGGCTTTAAAAGACCTTTGCGCCGTAAAATCAGAGAAGGAATCAAACGGACTTCTTCTTCATGGAGTGTATGGAAAAAAGACTCCTTTTAACGATTGTATCGATCATGGTATTGACGAATGCAATCTTTGGGGTGATTATTATTATATGGAAGCTTTGACCCGCCTCTCTAAGGACTGGAATCCATACTGGTAAGGTTGTATAAACCACCGCAGCCAGACCGGACGGCAGAGATCCCCGGAGCCATGAATAGTAACAAGGGTCAGCTTTTCAATTGCTTAAAAAGGAGAAGGAAAACATCATGAATATCATTACCGTAATGTCGGACGAACATTCCTATCAGATGATGCAGTTCGTCGACCATTCCATACTGAAAACACCGAATCTGGACCGGCTTGCAGAAGAAAGCACGGTCTTTGACAGCTGCTATACTCCATGCCCTGTCTGCGCTCCGGCCAGAGGAAGCTTTATATCCGGGCGTTATGTAAACAGGATCGGAACCTGGGACAATTCCACGCCCTATGACGGAACCGTGAAGGGTCTGTCCCACCATCTGACGGAACACGGCAGACAGTATGTCTGTATCGGAAAAACTCATTTTCATCATGAAGGGGATTATGGATTTACGCACCAGGAATTTGCAGGATACATGCACCGGCCGGATATCGGCTGTTTCTTCCGTGACCGGAAGACAGGGCGCGTGGGAGCTGAAAAGCGTTTTGAAAAGATCGGGCTGAAAACCGAAGAAAGCTATGACGACCGGGTGTTAAATGCCAGCCTTTCCTGGCTGGAAGAACATGGGAAAGAGGAAAACTGGAATCTTTATATTGGCTTTTTAGACCCTCATTTTCCATTCTATGTGAAAGAAGAGAACTGGAATCATTTTTCCAAACTGATCACTGAAGTGCCGGAAGCATTAAAACCTCCGTTTACGTCCTTAAATGAGCCGCTCAGCTGGCTGAGAACTTATTTCAAATGCGAAGATGTTCCGGAAGAAACCGTGCTCAAGCTGTTAATCGGCTATCACTGCGCCATCGCAGAGCTGGATGAGCGGTTAGGTATTCTGCTTAACAAAATGGATGAACTGGGACTGTCCGACAGCACCGTATTCTGTTACACCAGCGACCACGGCGAACAGCTGGGCTATCATGGAATGTGGTGGAAGTGCTGCATGTTTGAACAATCTGCCCATGTTCCGATGATCGTCCGCGTTCCGGGCCAAAAACCGGCCAGAATCAGCGATCCGGTCAACCTGGTAGACTGGTTCCCAACCGTTTGCGACTATATGGATGTTCCGATTCCGGAAGGTCTGGACGGCCAAAGCCTGCGGCCTTATATCGAAACCGGCGTCAATGAAAACCATCAGGACTTTTCATTCAGCGAGTACAATGCCCACGGTATTCCTTACGGCATGTTTATGATCCGCTGGAAACAGTATAAATACGTTTATTTCTGCTATGAAAAACCGCAGCTTTTCGACCTGAATGCAGATCCCGGCGAAGATCATTCTCTGTTGGAGGAAAGGCCGGACGATCCCGAGGTACGGATCGCTGCTGAAGAATGCCATAAGCGGCTTTTATCGGTCTGCAACCCATATGAAGTGGATTTAAGGGCCAGACAGTTCCAGCAAAAGATGAAAAAGGAACTGGGCATCACAGCCTACGATACGGATATGGGCGCCTGCCCTGTCCCACATCCGGAAGCTGTGATATAATATAAGGTCATCTTCCGCCCCCGGACGGCAGCGGCTGACAGGGCTTCGGATATGACAATACAGGATAAAATTAATGCCGCTGATGCGGCGGAATGAGAGGTAATTATGGGCGGACTTTTTTCAATCGAAAACCCTGTATGGCGTTTTGTAAATAAATTACTCCACGTGCTGCTGCTCAACGTTCTCTGGATCGTCTGCTCCCTTCCCCTTTTCACTATGGGGGCCGCAACAACGGCAGTCTATTATGTAACGTTAAAGATGGTACGGGATGAAGAGGGATACACCATAAAGAGCTTTTTCGACGCCTTTAAAACCAATTTCAAACAGGCCACAGCCATATGGCTGATTCTGGTTGTCATCGGGGCGTTTATCGGGGCGGATTTAACCGTATACATGAGATCGTCTTCCATCAGTATCTTTGGAATGATTCTCATGGCCGCGTTCTTTGCGGTTGCAGTGATATACATATTTGAACATATCTATGTATTTTCCCTGCTGGCCAGATTCGACAATACGGTATGGGGAACCATGAAAAATGCGTTTCTCATGTCCATCCGTCATCTGCCCTACAGCATCCTCATGGTGGCCTCCAATGTGATTCTGACAGCAATCGGCTTTCTGGCATTTCCGCCGATTCTGCTGTTCGGTCTTCCTTTGATGGCATTTGTGAATTCTCTGTTTCTGGTAAAGATTTTCGACAGGTATCAAATAAAAGAAGATTAGGTTTATTGGACATTAATCAAAAGGATTGGCCGGCGAAAGGGACACATATGCATCCCTCTCACCGGTCAATCCCTATTTTTTCAGTCTCACATGGCTAACGTATTCTTTCAGAGTCTCTGCCAGTCCGAACAGTTCTTCGCTTGTAGCTGCGCTTTCTTCTGCGGCAGCTGAAGTGGTCTGCACGACATCAGAAATCTGGTTGACGCTCTCTGAAATCTGGCTGATCACTTCAAACTGCCTGTTTATGTCCGCAGACAGCTGATCCATATGTTCTGTGGCAACCTCAGCTTTTTTCACCACTTCCAAAAGATTATCGGCCGTATCAGATGCCAGTTTCATCCCTTTTTCTACCGACGCAACAGCTGTTTCAATCAGGACGCCGGTGCTTTTCACCGCCCCGGAAGACTTATTGGCGAGATTACGGACTTCATCTGCCACAACGGCAAATCCTTTGCCTGCGCCGCCGGCCCGGGCCGCTTCTACAGATGCATTTAAAGCCAGAATATTGGTCTGGAATGCGATTTCCTCAATGGTCTTAATCACCTTTTTGATCTCGGCCGTGGAATTGTTCATCTCTTTCATGGCTCCCAGCATCTCCTGCATTTTCCTGTTGCTGGCATATATTTCATTTCCCGCCTTCATGGCAATCTCTTTATTTCTGTCTGCGCTTTCCGCATTGGCCTTCATCTGCTCTGTAATCTGGTTTATTGCCACGGCAAGCTCTTCCACGGATGCAGCCTGTTCCGTCGCTCCCCGGCTCAGTACCTGGGCTCCTGAGGATACCAGGCGGGAATGGGTTGAGACTTCTTCCGATGCGCTGATGATCTGTTTCATCGTGGCATTTAAACTGTCGGTAATGCCTGTAAGAGATTCCTTAATGACCTTAAAATCGCCGATATAATCCGACGTGATCTCTGCCGTCAAATCACCCGTTGACAGCGTGTTTAAGACCGCTGCCGTCCCCTGCATATAATTTTTCACCAATTCCATGCTGTTTCCGATGGTTTCCGCAAAAATTCCGATCTCGTCCGATGTTTGAATATCCATAAGCAGTTCATTTTGGGATATCCGTTCCAGCTGTCCCTCATCGATATTCTTTGAAAACTCCGTCAGCCGGGTCATCGGTTTTGATACGGCCATTTCCACATAATGTTTCAGCACAGCCAGGCCGCAGACCAGAAAAAGGATGCCCACAATACAGACGGTAACAATGGCCCGGTACAGCTGTCTTGTAGCAGTATCCATAGAAATCCCGGAAAAAATAGCTCCGATAATCCGTCCGTCTCCGTCTCGAAACGGCACATAAGAGCACAAGTGAGGAACTCCTAAAATATCGGCCGCCCCTATATAGGATTCGCCGTTTTCCAGAACCTTCTTTGCTATCTCCGGTGAAAGTTCCGAACCCACTATCCGTTTTCCGTCTTTAATGATCGTCGTACTGACGCGGATATTTCCCTCAAAAATCGTGAATTCACATCCAACCATATTCTTTAGCTGATCAAGAAGCCGGGTCTGATCAGAGGCCAGATCCTCTGCAGATATGGAGGACGCAAGAAGGTTCGTTCCTACCGCACAGTCATTTTTCAGCATGTCCAGCGTCAATTTGCGAAATATGCTGATGCAGATCGCCAATATGGAAATTATGCAGACAATGAGCATAATTCCGACTAATAAATTAATTTTTGTACCAATTTTTTTGATCCTGATCTTCACGTTCAATCCGGTTTCATCCTCCAGTAAGCACATTTTCACCCCATCCGTCCCAATAACTGCGCTCCAAACGGACAGCCGGAATTAAAGGGACAATCAGTTGAAGTATACCACAGATACCAGAAGATATCTATTATAACCGGAGGAAATATCACGCCGGCGGCAGCCGCTTTTCCTCTATAAAATCTGTATATAATCCAGCTCGTTTATTTTCTCCTTCAGGCACTTTAAAAATGCCTCCGTAAGCAGCGGTTTCCTCTCTTTTCCCAACAAATAATAGATAATTCTGGGAGGCGGACCATCTTTCAGCTCAAACACATTTAACCCAAGCCGTCTGCCGATGGCATGCCCCACCGAAGCCGGCGCCACCGCCCATACATCTTCCCTCTGAAGAAATCCCTCCAGCAAAGACATCTGGTCCAAAAATACGTTCGGCTGGGCGGCGGGCTGAAACCAATAATCGTGCCAGATATCATATTCCGGATTCCAGGGCAGGCGCACCTCCTTATGAGGGTCCAGCTCCGCAGGAGAGATTACAGGAACATCCAATCCGGCGAAGACCGGACATTTTTTCAGACAGACCATGGGCTCCCGAAACAAAGGAATGGTCTCGACATGCCTGGAAAACATGTCATCGGATATAATCGCAAGATCCACCTCTCCCTTTTCCACATAATCATAGGCCTCCAGCGAATGATAATTGTGAAACATCAGGCTGACGCCGGGATTTTCGTTCATAAAATCGGGAAATATCTCCGGCAGCAGATAGGTGCTGACGCTGCCCACCGAAGAAA
Source organism: Clostridium sp. chh4-2 (assembly GCF_002899675.1). GTDB lineage: Bacteria > Bacillota > Clostridia > Lachnospirales > Lachnospiraceae > CHH4-2. The sequence goes on from NZ_PKUU01000007.1 coordinate 233,059, forward strand.
GATGAAACGTATGGTTCCGATTCAGGTCAGGCAGGTTCTTAGCCTCCTTCCAAAGTCTTTGAAACTGTTCGGCGACCGCAATAAACGCCCTTCCTTCCCCTGTCAGTTCCACAGTGCGGATTCCTTTGCTTCTTTTTATAAGACAATACCCCAATTCCTTTTCAAGCGCGCTCAGATGGCGGCTTAACGCCGGCTGCGTCACATACAGCTTTTCCGCGGCCAGACTGATGCTTCCGTATTTCACTATGGCAAGAAATGCCCCTGTCTCTGCTAATGTCATGCCTTATCACCTCAAAATATGTCTATTCAGTTATATTATATCGTTTAAATAAGCATTATACAACAAACCGTCTCCGTGATATATTCCTAATTGAAATAATACCGTACAATATGAGTATACAGGAGAAACACAGAATGAAAAATCAGGATCTGACATCAGGCAATATAAAAACACAATTATTCACTCTCGCCCTTCCGCTGTTGGCAGGCAGCATTCTGCAGCAGCTTTACAATACCGCGGATACCGTTATTCTGGGCAGATATGCGGGTATGGAAGCATTTGGCGCCGTGGGCGTGGCAGGTACGGTTATGAACCTCTTCATCTTCATTCTCAGCGGTTCCTGCACCGGAATGACCGTACTTTTTGCCCAATTTTACGGCAGGAAAGCTATGGATCAATTTCGTATGGAATCATTTCTCACCCTTATATTCGGAGGAGGGCTAACTGTAGTGTTCAGCTTGTCTGCGGTGATGATGACAGAGCCTCTGCTCCGTCTGATTCATACGCCCGCATCTGTTTTTCCATATGCAAAAAGCTATTTGATGATCATATTTTCAGGACTTATCATCACCTATCTGTACAACCTGTTTTCCTCAATATTAAGGGCCGCAGGTAATACAAAAGCCGCCTTCCTGTTTCTGGCGGCGGCGATTATCACTAATATCGTATTGGATCTTCTGTTTGTTGCAAAAGCAAGGATGGGCACAGCCGGCGCAGCTTTAGCAACCGTGCTGGCGCAGCTGCTTTCCGTTCTGCTCTGCATCATCTACACGAAAAGGCGTTATCCGGAACTGCTGTTTACCGGAAAAGACATGCATTTTGACAGGGCAATGGCTAAGAAGACCTTATCATTCAGCTTTGCCGCTGCTCTCCATCAATCCAGCCTTTATATCGGAAAACTTCTGATTCAGGGAACGGTTAATACCTTGGGAACCGAAGCGGTCTACGGCTATACGGCAGCCACGCGGATCGAAGGCTTTGCCAACTCCTTTGGAGACAGCCAAAGCCAGGCGCTGTCCGTATTCACTGCCCAAAACTGGGGTGCCGGGAAAAAAGACCGGGTGCGGCTGGGCATAAAACACGGATTTCTTCTGCTCGCCGCCATGGGATTAGCATTGAGTCTGCTCATGTATACTAAAGCAGTTCCCCTGACCGCGCTGCTCACCGGCGATGGACACAGCCAGGCCATCACAGCCGGTTCCGGCTATCTGAGGGCCATCTCTGCATTCTACATTCTCTGTTTTATTGGAAATGTATTCGTCGGTTATTTCCGCGGCATCGGGCTGGTAAAAGTCCCGGTGACCGGCGCCGCCCTGCATATCTCCATACGGGTTCTGCTCTCCTGCCTGCTTGCGCCTGAGTTGGGGCTGACCGCCGTCTCACTGGCTACAGGAGCGGGATGGGCGGCTGTCGTTCTATTCTTCCTCGCCCTGTTCTTCCGCTCCAAATGCCATAGTGAGACCTGAAATCAGCTCATCACTCTTGTTCTCTTTGATAGACGCATACCCTGGCCCGTCCGCCCTCCTTGGCGGCATACAAGGCGGAATCACTGTTGCGGATCAGCTCGTCGATATCCAGCTTATTCCCTTCCGCCTGAGCGATTCCTATGCTGGCGGAAAGATCTTTCCAGCAAGGAGATTTTGTAAATTCCTCTCTCATCCGGTCCAAAAGCCGCTCAGACTTAACCGCCAGCTCTCCGATATCCCGTTTCCCGCAAATGGCAATCAAAAACTCATCTCCGCCGATGCGGGCGATAAATTCTTCCGGAAAACATTCCTGCATCAGACGGGCCGTCATAATAAGAGCCTCATCTCCGGCCTGATGTCCAAAATTATCATTAACACTCTTAAAACGATCCAAGTCCAGATACAAAAGAGAAAACATCTCCCCTGACCGGTTCTTGCTCAAAAAGCGGTACAGACTCCGTCTGTTGTTCACTCCCGTAAGGAAATCCGTATTGGAATTGCGCAGAATCTGCTGTTCCATAGCCCGCTCCATCGTAATATCCCTGTAAATGCAGATTCTTCCTATCTCATTCTGAAACACATCATAAATCGGCTCTTCATGCAGTTCCAAAAGCCGCTCCATATCGTCCTTATCACAGTGAATCTTAACTTCAGGATAGCCTTCCCACTCGTCTCTTCCTTTATCTCCCAAAGCCCGGTAAGACCAGGCTTCATAATTCTTCCCGATAATGTCTTTGCCGGATACATTAAAGTACTCCTCGAACTTGCCGTTGGCATTGATCACATTACCGTCTTTATTCCATACCAGAATCCCAAAGGGCATACTGCGCAGGATGATCTCCATCTCGGCGCCCTTATTCTGCAAATCCGTGATATCATGTCCGATTCCAACAGTTCCCCAGATACTTCCGTCTTCTCCAAACAAAGGAGCTTTATAAGTGTTGAACTGCCGCATGCCATGCTGGCTTTTAACCGCTTCGGAAGACTGGCATTTTTTGTGATGGGTTAAGACGTATTCATCCGTCTCTTTGCAGACGAACTGCCCCCGCTCAAACTCTTCCCGGGAAACATCCCAGATATAACAGTGATCCTTGCCTGTCACGTCCTGCTTCTCTTTTCCCACGATATCGCAGAACACGTCATTTACCTTTACATGAAGACCTTCAAGGTTTTTAATCCACACCATATCGGGAATGCAGTCCAACAGGGTATCCATGCAGTTTTCTGTAAAATTATATTCTTTTTCCAACCAAATATATTCCAAAATCCGTTTGAAGCGAAGGGCGGTCAGGCGCTCATTCAATGGCTTTGTCCAAATATCGAAGGCATTATTCAATAAACCCGGCTCCATCTGCTCCAATCCGTCATTTTCCGTACATATAATAAACCTTCCATCATATATTTCATCTGAAGGGGGGGAGTCCATGATAATAAGATCCGCCTTAGCTGATTTAAGTTCATCTGCGGATGCGGCCGTAACAATGACGCTGTCAGCCCCTTCCGGAGAAGGCACTTTGCTTAAAAGCTCTTCTAAAACTTTTGACTCACTGATAATAACCGTATTGAGTATATAGCGATTCATACTTCCCCTCCAAACTGCGCCCCGAAACAACATTTACTTAGTATTAACTATACTACAATGAGGGGGGATCGTCTATATTTTAAATGGGACTTGGGAGTGTTTTTTCGTAAAAAAACTATATTTTACGAGGATTTAGCCAACGTAAATTTTTATAGTGGAAAATAGTCGAAAATGGCTTGTAAATACAGGCCGAAAATGGCTTTGAGAAAAATATAACGATAATTTATTTTTATCAATTGATTATTTCTTATTATTATACTTTATTATTATTTTCTGATATACTGGAAATATATGTCAAGTCAACAACAAAAGGAGGATAAGGGTCAATGGGTTACAAAGTAAGCTATGAACAGGCGGACGGGATCTTTAAAAAGCTCAGTGAAACATATGAAATCTGGGCTCCCAAACGTCTTGAGGGGAAGGGCAGATATTCTCAGACCGATATGATTCGATACGAAAAAATTTGCCGCGCGGACGAGATTGAATACAAGGAAAAATCAGATTTTCCGGCGAAAGAGGTGCTCAGCCCAATTACGCAGTCGTTATTCTATTTTACAGAAGACGAATTCATCGAAAGCAAGGCTGCAAACAAGAAACTCCTGATCTTCATGCGCCCCTGCGACATTCACGCCCAGCATCACCAGGAACGGATTTATATGGGCAACGGCGGATTTGAAGATATGTATTATAAGAGAATGAACGAAAAAGTTAAGATTGTCATGATGGAATGCACAACAGGATGGGATACCTGTTTCTGCGTCAGCATGGGCACAAACCGTGCGGAGGATTATGCCGCAGCTGTCCGCTTCGGGGATCAGGATCTGATGTTCGATATCACTGATGAAGAACTGGTTCCGTATTTTGACGGCCTGGAAGAAAACAGCTTTAAACCGGATTACATAGAAAAGAATGAAATTTCCCTTACCGTTCCTGAGATCCGTGACAAAGAAGTCCTGACAAAATTAAAAGAGCATCCGATGTGGCAGGAATATAATAAGCGCTGCATTTCCTGCGGAGCCTGTACGGTTGCATGCAGCACCTGCACCTGCTTCACCACCACGGATATCATTTACAATGAAAATGCCAATGTGGGCGAGCGCAAGCGCACAACTGCTTCCTGCCAGGTGGAAGGATTTTCCGATATGGCCGGCGGCATGAGCTTCCGCAACACTGCCGGAGACCGCATGCGTTACAAAGTGCTCCACAAATTCCATGATTACAAGGCCCGCTTCAAAGATTTCCATATGTGTGTCGGATGTGGGCGCTGTATCGACCGCTGTCCGGAGTTCATCTCAATCGTTGCCACAGTGAACAAGATGGCAAAAGCGATTGATGAAATCACAGCAGAATAATTTTGGAAAAGAGGTGGAGAAAGAGATGAATAATATCATAAAACCGGTTGCATGCAGGATTATGGATGTAAAACAGGAAAGCCTGCACGAATATACATTTAAAGTGGAAACCGATATCAAGCCGGAACACGGCCAGTTTTTACAGCTTTCCATCCCCAAGGTGGGCGAAGCTCCGATCTCAGTCAGCGCTTTCGGCGACGGCTGGATGGATTTCACCATCCGCTCCGTTGGAAAGGTGACCGATGAAATATTTGCAAAAAAGGCTGGAGACACCCTGTTTTTACGCGGCGCATACGGCAAAGGATGGCCGATCGACCAGTTTAAGGGCAAACACGTTGTTTTAATCACCGGCGGAACAGGGCTCGCACCTGTTAAGAGCATGCTGAACATGTTTTACGATCAGCCTGATTTCGTTAAAAGCGTGCATCTGATCTGCGGTTTCAAAAATGAGGACGGAATCATTTTCAAAAATGATCTGGAACGCTGGAAGGAAAAATTCACCACAATTTACGCTCTGGACCGCGATCAAAAGGAAGGCTGGAGCACAGGCTTTGTAACAGAGTTCGTGGACAAAGTTCCTTTTGACAGTTTTGACGGAGATTATGCGGTTATTATCGTGGGCCCTCCGCCTATGATGAAGTTCACCGGACTGAAAGCAGTGGAGTGCGGCGTGCCGGAAGAAAAGATCTGGGTATCTTTCGAACGGAAGATGTCCTGCGCAGTCGGCAAATGCGGACACTGCCGTATTGACGAAGTATATGTATGCCTGGACGGACCTGTATTTAACTACACCCAGGCCAAATATCTGGTGGATTAAGAAAGGGGCGGAACGGTTATGAATTACGATATTGATATTAAAAAAGTGCGGATCAACTGCTTCAGACAGTCCAAAGTCAAAGGTGAGTTCATGCTTCAGATGCGTGTACCCGGCGCATTGATTCAGGCAAAACATCTGAGCATGGTTCAGGAAATCTGTGAACGCTGGGGCAACGGAACGTTCCATATAGGAACAAGACAAACTCTGGATGTTCCCGGAGTTAAATACGAATATATTGAAGAAGTTAATAAATTCATCAAAGACTACATTCAAGAAGTGGATGTGGAGATGTGCAATGTGGACATGGATGTAGATGACTACGGTTATCCCACCATCGGAGCCCGTAATATAATGAGCTGTATCGGAAATGCCCACTGCATCAAGGGCAACGCCAACACCTACCAGCTGGCGCGCAAGATCGAGCGGATTATATTCCCATCCCATTATCACATCAAAGTGGCGGTTGCCGGTTGTCCTAACGACTGCGTTAAAGCTAATTTCAACGACTTTGGCCTGATGGGCATCAACAAACAGGACTATGATATTGACCGCTGTATCGGCTGCGGCTCCTGCGTAGAAGCCTGCCAGCATCATGCCACCGGAGTTTTAAGCCTGAATAAAAACGGCAAGATTGACAAAGATGCCTGCTGCTGCGTCGGCTGCGGCGAATGTTCTCTGATCTGCCCTACCGGAGCATGGACCAGAAACACCAAACAGCTGTACCGTGTAACCTTAGGCGGACGTACCGGCAAACAGAATCCAAGAGCCGGCAAGCTGTTCATGAACTGGGTAACAGAAGACGTAGTCCTCGCCATGTTCGCCAACTGGCAGAAATTCTCCGCATGGGTTCTGGACTATAAACCGGAATACCTCCACGGCGGCCATCTGATCGACAGAGCCGGATATAAAGAGTTTAAGAAACATATCTTAGACGGCGTTGTGCTGAATCCTGAAGCTAAGGTTGCGGACGATATCTTCTGGGCTGAGAATGAGCAGAGAGGCAATATGCATGTTATGCCGATTTCACAGCATAAGGGAGCTGGCCCTCAGAATTAGTTTGTTGGGTAAGTATAAACTATTGGGTTGAATATACGCCAGAAACAAGGCGGTTGAATATAAAAAAGGATACTCCCGAATGGGAATATCCTTTTTTTATGCCGGCGACCGGAATCGAACCGGTACGGGCGATTAGGCCCGCAGGATTTTAAGTCCTGTGCGTCTGCCAGTTCCGCCACGCCGGCAAGCAGTCAGTATACAATTTTAATGGGCGGAGGTGGATTCGAACCACCGAAGCGAAACGCAGCAGATTTACAGTCTGTCCCCTTTGGCCACTCGGGAATCCACCCATATTGCTCTGACAAGCAATGATTATATTATCACAGCGGTTTTAAAAAATCAAGTATTTTTTAGCAGAGTTTTAAAGTAGATCTTCAAGGCATTTTCAAAAAAGCCTTGAAGATCTACTTTAAAAAGCCTGAAGGATCTGCTTTAAAAAACTCAATATAAAAGCCCAACCAGCCCGGTTGAAACAACCGGCACAAAAGTAATAATCAGCAAGCAGATAACCAAAAGAGCATAAAATGGCACAGCCTCTTTAATAAAGTCTTTCGTCTTACATTTCGTGATACCGCAGGTGACAAACATCAGCGTCCCCATCGGCGGTGACAATGCGCCGATCGCGCTGTTAAAAATATAAATCATCGCAAATTGTATTTCATTCACCCCATATGCGGCCGCCACAGGCGCCAGCAGCGGAACCAGGACAATCATAGACGCAGTTCCTTCGATAAACATCCCAATAATAAGCAGAAATACATTTACAAACAGTAAAAAGAGAATCTTATTATTGATCGTCGCTACCATCCATCCGGTCAGAGCCTGGGGAATCTTTTCTTTGGTCAATATCCAGGAATATACGGATGCCGCGCCCACAATCAGCATGATGGTGCATGTGGTAATGCAGGTTTCTTTAATACTTCCGATAAAATCATTGACCGACATTTCCCGGTAAACCAGGCCTAAAATTAATGCATAGATAAGTGCCACCGCTCCGGCTTCAGAGGCGGTAAATGCGCCGATCCTGATTCCTCCTATGATAACAACAGGAAGCATAAGGGGCAGAATTGCCGGCTTCGTGGAAGCCCATATCTCTTTTTTATTCATCCTGTGGTTCCGTATAGGCTTATATCCCCTTTTTCTGGACATTACAGATACAAGCACCATCAAAGCGACACAGAGCAGGACGCCGACGCCTATACCTGCCACAAACAATTTTCCAATTGATACCTGGGCAATGCAGCCGTATAGAATCATGGCAATTCCCGGAGGAATCAGGGGAGTGATAATCGCAGATGACGCGGTTAAAACGCTGGAAAACTCTTTTGAATATCCTTTTTTCTCCATCTCCGGAACAAGTAGCTTGGCCTCCATGGCCGCATCCGCAATATTGGACCCCGACAGTCCTCCCATTAAGGTTGAAAGAAGCACATTCACCTGCGCCAGACCGCCGTTCATCTTCCCGGTGACGATCTCGCAAAAATCCATTATTCTTCTTGTTACCCCTGTACAGTTCATCAACGCCCCGGCGGCGGCAAAAAACGGTACGGCTAAAAATGTTGTGCTCTCGCCGGAAGAGATCATTCTTTGGGCAAAGATAATGTCATTGACATTGGGATTTGCAATGAAATAAACGGCTGCTCCCCCTAATATGGAGACGAATACAGGTACCTTTAAAAACAGCAGCACCAGCATCACAACAGCGGAAATTATAATAACCTGATTCAACGATCTCTCACCCCTTTCCCTTAACCAGTTCTTTCACTTCGTAACTTATGTAGCTTATAATCATTAACGCACACGACAGAGGCGCTACAAAATAGACAGCCGAATACGGAATTCTGAGCACCGGCGTTAAGCGCCCGTTTCTAATAAAAAGCATGAAATACCCTATGCACTGTTTAAAAAGATAAGACAGCACGAATAAAACAACAATTCTGATGAACCAATTAACCGCTTTCTGTCCTGCCAGAGGAAGCGCGTCCACCACCATTTCTATGGCAATATGGGAGCCATTGCGGAATGCCGCGCCGGCCGACAGAAAGCCAATCCATACCATGCACATCAATTGAACCTCTTCCAGCCATGTAAACGGCTTTCCCACGATATAACGGAATATCACCCCTAAAAATGTAATCACAATTAAGATAATCATGATAATTGACGATACATACACATCAAGATTCAGGAAAATATCTTTCCAACACGTTTTTCCTTTCATATAGCCTCCTGTTTTATCCTTCCGGGCCATCAAAATTTATTATTTCCCCATAGCTTTCATAACGGTATCATACAGACCTTCCGACCATCCGTAGCTGGCTGCATTATCATAAAAACTCTGGGACATCTCTATCAGTTTTTGTTTGTCTTCCGCCGATACTTCCGTAAAAGTAACTCCCATCTCATTGGTCAGTTTGTCCACGTATTCCTGCTCAGTCGTATCCTGTTGTTCATTATTATAAACGCCCGCCTCTTCTGCGGTGGAGACTAACAATTCCTGCTGTTCGCCTGTAAGTTCATCGAAAAAGCTGCTGCCGCATACCCAGATGGCAAAATTGTAAATATGGGCGTCCTTGTACACGTATTTTGCCGGTTCCGCCCACTGCATTGTATAAAATGCAGAGGTCACATTTTCCAGGCCATCGATTGTTTTCGTCTGCAAAGCCTGATAAACCTCACTTGCAGCCATCGGTGTAGCCGTGGCTTTAATGGCGTTGATGGATTCGATCTGAACCTGATTATTGGGCACCCTTATCTTCATGCCCTTTAAGTCTTCCGGGTGCTCTATCGGCGATACGGTGAGCAGGTGGCGTTCTCCCAGCTTCCAGTTGGACGCAACGATCTTCAGACCATTTTCCTGCAGCAGCTGATCCTGTCCTTTGTACCAGTCGCTTTCCTGAAGCTTCCAGCATTCGTCCCAGCTGTTAAATACATAAGGGCCAAACACGATTCCCAAATCAGAAGCCCCATACTCAGACAAAAATGCCCCGTCTGCAATGGTTATCACTTTTTCACCCAACAGCATGGTGTCAATTAAATCGTTTTTGCTGCCCAGCTGGCTGTCCGGATACAGTTCCAGCACAATGCTTCCGCCGCTTTTCTCCTCTATTAATTCCTTCCATTTTTCCACCGCCTGAGCCATGGGATCGCTCATACTGTTTTCAAATCCCACGCTGATTACCACTGCATCTTTTGAGACTTCCTCTCCCTGAGCGGCTTTTTCTGCGCTTTCCTGCATTGAACCATCCGCAGATGTCTCCTTGGCGGTTGTCTGATTCCCGGCCTCTTTTGCAGAGCTTTGGCAGCCTGCAAGGCTTGCTGCGGTTAATATAGCTGCTGTCAATACTGCCCATCTTTTTTTCATACGTTTATTCCCCTTTTCTTATATTGTTTCTTCTTTGGCTGTTCCTGTTAATAAACTCAAATATTTTATCCGTATTTTCTTTTGTCCTGAATTTGGAATCGGCGTGTTTTGCACCGTCTACAATTTCGAAATAATCCTGTTCTCTTTTTGCATCCGACAATGCCTTTTTTATGGCATACCCATGTTCCAAAGGAACAATGCCGTCCGCATTCCCATACTGTAAAAACAAAGGCGGCCCATCCAGTTTTACATAGCTGCGGGGATCTGCTTTTTTTGCTAAATCCATATTATTATGTACGGCAGTTCCCAAAAGCTTTGCTTCCGGCGAATCCGGTGAGCGGGTATCTCCCAACGACAAATCAACCGGACCGTACAATGCGACTGCTGCAGCCACTTTAGAAGAATACTGCGGATTTCCGAAACTAAGATCCACCAATTCATCATCACCTGACAGCGCCGTAAGCATTGACAGATGAGCGCCGGCAGAAAGTCCCCATAGCACAATTCTCTCCGCATCCAGATTATAGTTCTCTGCATTCGCCCTGAGGAAGCGTATCGCTGCCTTTAATTCGTATACCTGAAGAGGAAACTGACCATGTCCCGATAAGGTATAATCCACGGAAGCTACCGCATATCCCATCCCCAAACCATTTAACACAGGTTCCATCCGTTCTGAGCTTCTGCTCCCATAAAACCATCCTCCGCCATGAACATCCATAATTACCGGAAATGGCCCGTTTCCTTTCTCCGGAAAATAAAGATCCATTAATTCATACTCTGTTTTTTTCGCATATGGAACATTTAACACCTTATTTTTCAATTGCGGGCGCTCTTTCGAGTCTGCAACTTCAGGATCTTGAAATTCCGGATCCTGATAAATGATACGATTCTTTTCCATTACACCCTCCCTCTAAATGATTTGCCCCATTCTTGAATGTATGTTGTGCACAACTTGTATGCAAGATGGGCTATAAAAAATAGGGTCTCATCAACCTGCTTGCTAATAAAATAGCACAATTTAAATAATCTGTCAACATTAGTTTTGTGCACTTTCACAGTCTCATTTCCACTGTAGATTTTTCATCATCAGTTCAATTCCCTCATTTCTGGATTTCACAAGATGTTTTGCCAGCATATCGGCTGCTTTCTCATATTCTTTTTTCAAAATACAGTTGATAATATTGATATGCTCCTTCTGGGATTCAAAAAAACGCTCTTCACGGTTTCCTGCAACCAGTGTGCCCATCCTGTAATTCTGGTCATAAACATTTTTAACCAGGTTCGTAATGAAGGCATTTTTGCACACTCCCAGCAGATAGACATGCAGCCTTTCCGATGTATCCATATCATACTGAAGCACATTCTCCTGTTTATTATTCACCAGTTCTTCACATAACTTCTTGATCTCCTCCAGTGTTTCAGCCGCCATCTCGCTGCCGTACTCTCTGATCACATACGGTTCCAGAAGGATGCGCACCTCATAGATGTTGTAGATCATTCCAGTGGTCAGCTCACTAACCCAGATTCCCCTTTTAGGCACGATCTTAACCAGATCTTCCTGCTCTAACCGGTTTAAGGCCTCCCGGATCGGCGTCCGGCTGCTCCCTATCTCTTTCATCAGCTCGTTTTCTGACAAAACAGCTCCCGGCAAGTATTCACATTCGATAATTTTCTTCTTTATCGTCGTGTATGCCTTCTCTTTTAATGTCCCCTGTTCCATTCTACCACTCCTTTTTCCTTTTATGTGTCTATATAAAATCTACAGTTATAAGTTTTTCAACTTATAACTGCAGATTCATTTTATCTCTACTGTACACAACGGCATCATCGTTTCTCATTCCCAGTCATCAAAAGCACCCCTGAATTTCCCTCCATATCCAGGCTGACCATACCGTTCTTTACCTTGACTTCCAACCGGCCCACATTATATCCGTCTTCTGTCGTCGCCATCGCCCTTACCATGGTCATCTCATCCGTTACGCCGATCTCCCAAACAGGAATCTCCACAGACCGCTCCGACGCGCTGTTGTTGATAACCACCACGCATTTCTCACGCCTGTGAAAGCGTCCATAGGCAATTAACTGCCTATCGGCGATTAATTCCTTTACGGACCCCTTTTTGAGCGCCATACTGCTTTTGTGAATGGCGATCATGTAACGGTGAAATTCAATCAGTTCAAAGTTTTCTTCTCCCCACGGATAAGTCCTGCGGTTATCCGGGTCCGTCCAGCCGCAAACTCCGGCTTCGTCGCCATAGTACAAGGTCGGCGCGCCCGGCCAGGTCATCTGGATCAGCACGGCCTCGCGGAACACTCCGTAATTGATCCCAACGGAAGCCGCCTCCGGCCCCGCCGTTCCGATCCGGCCAACCTTTCGGTTGGTTCGCGTTAAAAATCTGGAATGGTCGTGATTAGAAAGCTCATTCATCGCCACCTGAAGAGACGGCGTCTGCATCCGGCTCATGTGGTAATTCATGGACCGGAAAAAGCTCTGTCCGTCCCCGAACAGACTTCCGTTATATTCATCGCTGTGTTTCTCCATACCCGTTAAAAACCAGGTAACTGGTTCCATAAAGGCGTCGTAATTCATCACAGTATCCCACTGATCCCCCTGGAGCCAGCTGCTCGGATCGCCGTAGTGCTCCGCCAGAATGATCGCATTGGGATTGGCCTCTTTTACCGTATTCCTGAAATCCCGCCAAAACTGGTGGTTGGTCTCTCCGGTATGCCCAAGATCGGCCGCCACATCCAGACGCCATCCGTCCACATTAAAGGGAGGAGACACCCATTTTTTAGCGATCTTCATAATATATTCATAGAGCTTCGGCGATTCCTCGTAATTCAGCTTAGGAAGGGTGCTGTGCCCCCACCAGCCGTCGTAATTCCCGTTATAAGGCCATGCTTCTTCGTTATAAAATTTAAAAAACGTGTGAAACGGGCTGTCCTTAGAGATATAGGCTCCCGGTTCATAGCTGCCCTGGCGCTCGTAGATCCGTTCCCGGTCCAGCCATTTATTAAATGATCCGCAGTGGTTGAACACGCCGTCGATAATCACCTTCATGCCCCGTTTATGGATCTCTTCCACAAAACGTGCAAAAAAGTCGTTGCTGGCCTCCAGATTCTCTTTGTCTGCCGAACGGATCATATATTTTGTCGCCTTATCATTGCCGGCGGCATTTTCTTCCACAAGTTCTCCGCCGTCTTTCACGATAACGCCGTAGTGCGGATCTATATAATCATAATCCTGACAATCGTACTTATGATTAGACGGAGACACGAAAATCGGGTTAAAATAGATCACCTCAACGCCAAGATACTGCAGATAGTCCAGTTTATCCCATACTCCCTGCAAATCGCCGCCGTAAAAGCATCCCACATCCATGGAAGATGGGTTTTTCTTCCAGTCGTCCACGTGAAAAACAGGTCTGCCGATATAGATATACTCGCAGCTCTGCACATCGTTGGAAGAATCCCCCCGGTTGAAGCGGTCCACAAATATCTGATACATGACCGCGCCCTTTGCCCACTCGGGTGTATGAAATCCCGGCGTGATCCGGAAGCAGAAGCAGCTCTTAATATCCGCAGTCGCTCCCAGACGGTTATAGTAGCAGATCTCCATCCCTTTCATAACCTGAAAGAAATAGTTTTTTGGTACACTCCCGGCGTCAATCCATGTCTGGTAATAATCAAACATCTCATCCGAGTCGTATTTTATCATCTCTGTCTCAATGTAGTTATCCGGTTCTATATAACATACACGGTCCGCATCATTCCTGGCCGTCCTGAAGCGCAGTCGGACTAACTGCCCCTCTTCCGGCTCCGGCGGTATCCGGTAATCTTCTGTTTCATCACAAAACAATGCTCTTCTATTGATAGAATTCCTATGATCATCCATAAAGCAAGCCCTTCTTCATTATCTATTTCCCCACCCTTTCATTTTAAATGATTAAATTAGAATATACAACTGAAATATCGATTAGTTTTCATTCAACGCTCAAACGGTGTTCCTGTTCGGATCTTTCCCCTGAACACAAACGCGTATACAGCCGCTGATATAGAAATTAAAAGAGCCAGCGGGGTAGCTGGCTCTTCTAGGAGAAGGTATTTCGTTTCTTATGGGGTGTAGCAAAAACTATATAATGTATTGGGGGGGTTTACGTTAATTATAATAACATAAGTGCCGGAATAAGTGTGCACAAACATCAGGAAATTACATAATATTTTTTATGCACTTTCACGTAGCATTTTTTCATGTAATAATATTTCATGATGCTATTTCGCTAAAAAACAAGCTAAAATAAGGCTTCAAACTCTTCCTGGCCGATTTTTTCCTTTTCAATCAACAGCTGACTGCAGGAATGCAGTACATTCTCATGATCTAAAATCATCTGTTTTGCCTTTTGATAACATTCATCAATAATGCTCTTCACTTCACTGTCAATGGCGGTGGCAACGCCCTCCCCATAACTTCTGGTGTGAGCCAGATCGCGGCCGATAAAGACTTCATCCTCGTCTCCGCCGTAATCCACCATGCCGATCTTATCGGACATACCATATTTGGTAACCATGGCACGGGCGATGGATGTCGCCTGTTTGATATCCTGGGATGCGCCTGTTGTGACGTCCTTAAAGATGATTTCCTCCGCAATACGGCCGCCTAAGGATACCATAATGTTCTGAAGCATCTTTCCCTTGGTGTTGAACATCTCATCTTTTTCAGGAAGAGGCATGGTATAACCTGCCGCCCCCACTCCGGTAGGAATGATGGAGATGGTATGAACCGGTCCTACGTCGGGAAGGAGATGGAATAAGATCGCATGGCCCGCTTCGTGATAAGCGGTAATCCGTTTTTCCTTTTCGGAAATCACCTTGCTCTTCTTTTCCGCACCGATGCCGACTTTTATAAATGCCCGGTCAATATCCGCCTGGCGGATAAACTTACGGTCTTCTCTGGCCGCCATAATAGCGGCTTCATTCATCAGGTTTTCCAGATCGGCTCCTGTAAATCCGGCAGTTGTCCGTGCCACTCTCTCCAGGTCCACGTCTTCACCCAACGGTTTTTCCCTGGTGTGAACTCCAAGGATCTCTTCTCTGCCTCTCACGTCCGGTCTTCCCACCATAACCTTGCGGTCAAAACGGCCCGGTCTTAATATAGCAGGATCCAGAATATCCACACGGTTTGTGGCTGCCATCACGATAATTCCTTCATTAACGCCAAAACCATCCATCTCAACAAGCAGCTGATTTAACGTCTGTTCTCTCTCGTCGTGGCCGCCGCCCATACCGGTACCTCTCCGGCGGGCAACCGCATCGATCTCATCGATAAAAACAATACAGGGAGCGTTCTTTTTCGCTTCCTCAAACAAGTCTCTTACACGGGATGCGCCGACGCCGACGAACATCTCCACAAAGTCAGAACCGGAAATGCTGAAAAACGGCACTCCGGCCTCACCCGCCACGGCCTTTGCAAGCAGGGTCTTACCCGTTCCGGGAGGGCCTACAAGCAGCATTCCTTTTGGAATACGGGCGCCTAACGCAGTATATTTCTGCGGACTTTTCAAAAAGTCCACCAATTCTTCCAAATCTTCTTTTTCTTCCTTCAGGCCTGCTACCTTCTGGAAATTGATCTTGCTGTCCCGGCTCATTCTGGCGCGGCTCTTGCCGAAATTCATCATCTTGGCATTAGTTCCGCCGCCTGCCGCCCTGGCGTTCATCATCATGATAATTACGATCAGAACGACGGCCGAGATGACGATGGGAACCACAACGCTGAGCAGATAGTTCTCCTGGGGAACGTTGTCAAATGAAAATGCGATGTCATTCTCCGTCAGAAGGCCCTTAACTTCTATTACGTCAGGCACATAAATCTTGCTTACGGTACCGTCTTTTAAATACAGCTCTACCTCACCGGTAGGCGTCTCTTTATTCTGTTTAATCAGCGCGGAATCAATACTGCCTGAATCCACGGCATTTAAAAACTGCTGGTATGTGATTCTTTCTGATGCGGACTGCCTGGGAAATGTGGTCGCCAGCACGACCAGCATAATCATCAGGGCCATAAATCCCAGTCCTCTAAAAGGTTGTTGTTGTTTCAACTCCTGCCTCCTTACTGCTCCACTACCCCAATATAAGGTAAGTTCCTATATTTTTGATCAAAATCAAGACCATAGCCAACTACGAATTCATCCGGAATCGTGAAGCAGGTATAGTCCACCTGAACCTGTTTTTTCACTCTTCTCTCCGGTTTATCAAGCAATGTACAAAGCTTAATATCCCTCGGATTTCTCTGTTTTAATACTTCAATCAGATATGCCAAAGTTCTTCCGGAATCGATGATGTCTTCAACGATCAGCACATCTTTTCCTTCTAGCGGCTCATCTAAATCTTTAATAATTCTCACAACTCCGCTGGACGCAGTCCCTGAACCATAGCTGGACACGGACATAAAGTCAAGGGATACCGGCACGGTAATTCTCTTTGCCAGTTCGCAGGTGAAAAATACTCCGCCCTTTAAAATACAGATTAAATGAATCTGTCTTCCTTCATAGTCTTTGCTGATCTGAGCAGCAATCTCGTTGATCCTTACGTTTACTTCCTCTTCTGATAACAAAACTCTTATTTTGTCAGCCACTTCTTTTTCCTCCGTCTAATTGTACCTGTAATACATTCTTTGTATCATCCGTTACTTTATAATATTCACTAATCCGATATCCGATAATCCAGATAATATGTTTTCCATCTGCCAGCAGCGGAATGCGGTCCCGCTCTACCCTGGGAATCTTTTCATCAATCATGAATGCCTTAACCGTCTTTCGGCCTCCCGGTATGGTGATAAAGTCTCCGGTCTCGCGTACCCGGACAGATACCGTACCCTTAATTTTATCATAGTCGAACCATTTCGTATACCGGTTTTTGGGAATTTCCGCTGATTTTTCATAAGGAAATACCGTTAAAACGGGCTTTGGCAGACATTCTGAAAGCTGTTTATCCACAAGATGATCCTTTTTTCTCATCTCTATCCACAAATTCTGATAATCTCTGTGTGCACAAAGTCCGTAAGGCAGATCTGTCCTGGCTCCGGTCCCCTTTAAAATCAGTTCCTGAACCTGCTCAATGTGCCTGGATGTAATATCCTTTCCCGAACTGGTCACCATGCGGATCATCTGCATGATAACATAGGTCTGGATGATGGACGGCTGGTTTTCCAGTGCGAATACCGGGATTCCCGCCTTTTTTTCTCCCGACACCCCGTTCTCAGAAAAGAGTTTTCCCGCCTGCCGGGTCAGATATTCATCCGCCTGGGACACCAGTTTTCCGGCATGGTCAATATTTTCCGGCGCCCTGGGATTAATCAGCTCTCCTATCATGGGAATAATCTGGTTTCTCAATTTATTTCTCGTGTAATCATCCTCCAGATTGGTGGAATCCGTACAATATCCGATCTTCTGCTCTTTTAAGTAGCTAAGAATCTCTTCTCTTCCAAAACAAAGGAGCGGCCTCACGATCCGGCCTCTAACCGGCGCAATTCCGCCAATTCCTTTCAATCCGCTTCCCCGGAACAGGTTATGAAGAATGGTTTCCACATTATCATCCCTGTGGTGTGCAACCGCAATTACAGCCGCGCCTAACCGCTCTGCTTCCCGGCCGAACTCGCTGTAGCGGATCTCCCGCCCCGCTTCTTCCAAGGACATTCCATGTTCCTTTGCATATTGGTCCGCGTGGGCGTAAATCACCCGGCAGGGAACCTGTAAACGGCGGCACAGTTCTTCCACATAAGCCGCGTCCCTGTCCGCCTCTTCTCCCCGCAGGCCATGATGTACGTGTAGCGCGGACACCTCAATGCCCAGCTTCTCCCTGTTCACCGCCAGCAGATGTAAAAGGCACACAGAATCAGCGCCGCCCGATACTGCGGCGACGACCTGTTCTCCCTCCCGGAACATATGATATTGTTCACTGAATTCCAGAAATCTCTTTTGCATGATGTCACCCTTCTAAAGCTTTCCGCCTTCTTCCTAATAATATACTAGTATTCTGCCATACTTGCAAATATTATTTTCGTTTCCAGATTCCGGCGGCCAGCACGGTCATATCATCCCGGGCCGCATTAGAAAAAGAACATGCGAACCTAAGTATCCGTTCTGCCATGTCCTGCGGCGTCTTCCTGGGCATGCTGTCCAGGTATTCTTTTAATACCAGCTCCTTGTCCTCTCCGGGAAGCGCGTCCAGCACCCCGTCGCTGACCATAATGATCCGGTCGTCATCCCACAGCTTTCGGGACAGCAGAAGGGGTTCCACGGTATTTAGCACCCCCATGGGCACATCTCCCGCTTCCAGTATCTCCACTCCGCTTTCACACATCACGTAGGTTGCGGACGCGCCCAGCTTCATCGCCTCCAAAACCCCTGTATGAAGATCCACCAGACACAGATCCAGCGTGGCAGGATGCTGTTCCGATCCCGACAGCAAAAGCACCGTATTCACCAGTTTCAGCGCCGACCGGCAGGAAAATCCGGTGCCCAGAAGCTGCTCCGTAAGTTCGATTACCCTCTGGCTTTCCCCCGACGCGGTCCGGCCGCTTCCCATTCCGTCTGAAATACTCATCAGCACCTGGCCCGGAACGTGTTCCCCATATGTATAATTATCACCCGATACGATCTCTCCCCGTTTTGACGCCCTGGCGACGCCATACAGCATCCGGTATGAGCCTTCTTCGATAAACCGGACCGTTGCAAACTGCCGGGTTATGATATTCTTGCTGTCCTTTGCCACATCCCATTCCGTACCGCCCATAGCCTGTCCCAGCAGGCCCGCCGCTTCTTTGGATGTCAGGCACCGGCCATTGGTGGTCTTTACCGTCAGATAGGCTTCCCGCCTCTTGTTCTCATATTCCAGCACAAGCAGATTTTCCACCGCCATATGATGCCTTCGGAATATCCTCCTGATACCGTCCGCCCTTGTGGAAGTGATGTCCACCGCTTCTTCCATCTGGTGTGAAAATTCCTCCAGAATCATTGCCAGCTCCCGAAACTGAACCACCACCGCGTCCCGGCTCTCCAAAAAACGGTTCTTCCAGCTGAGATTCATCGTGGCCTTTCCCAGATTCCGGTTCAACTGACCCAGATAATCGTTCTTTTTCTTGCACATCTCCTGGAAAAGCCTGGGCATGTCCCCATGTTCCACCATACCCTTTTGTTCAAATGCCCGCAGCAGGTAGTACAGATAATAGCTGTCCTCTTTTTCGCTGTCCGAATAGATATTGCATTTGTTGCAGCTGCCGCAGACCACGGCCGCCGCCGTCTGCATGGCGGCCACTCCGTCTTCTCTTGTCAGCTTCTGCCCGTCATTTATTTCATCGGCAAAGGACTTCGCCAGTTCCTCTAAAGAACCGGCCATATCATTTAAACGCCTCGCCGTATATATATTTACATCAGCCATATCTTTATGTACGCATCTTCGTTTTAACACAAAAAAACCTCCTCACCTGTATATACTGAATCATATTATATACAGGCAGGAGGGAAATATATGTCAAATCAAGGCTGCTTCCATACAAAATCTTTCGACATTCCTTTTATCCTTTGGGCTTTAAGATCACTTCGTCCGGGTTAACCAGTCCAAGTTTTTCCTTGGCCACTTCTTCGATATACTTTTTCGTCTCAACGTAGATCCGCCGTTCTTCCAGCTCACTGGCGCGGGCTTTTTCTTTTTCTTTCTGGGCCTGAAGATTCTCTTCTCTAATCATGTACTCCAGATCTTTATCCTGTAAAGTGGCGCCCTTAATACTTACCACCACTGCCATACTTAATATGACACCCGTGATTCCGATCAGGGCAAGACGATTGCCCAATCTCTCTTTTTTACGCCTCTTTGTCCGACTTGAAGTTCCCATTTTAATCACCAGCTTTGTCCGTTCGCTGTTTTTTATGTCTACTTAGTTTCATTTTAAAATATTTCAGCTTGTTTTGCAACATATTATAACCATTTTCCAATATTTTCAAGAAAAAACGGCTGATGAGACGGTCATAAGCGATCATTCCCACCAATGCAGCCGCAACCACGTATCCCCGAATCCCTCCATCATTTAGACGGTAGAGCAGAGTATAGGTGACCAAAGCCGCATAAATCCAATAAATCATGTCCTCAATCCCGATCCATACGAAATGATGGGGAATGAAAATTCTGAGCACCCGGAGTACGTCATAGCTGAGCATCAGCCCGGCTCCAGTGATAAGTCCCATAATCTGAAACTGAAGTTCAAATTGGATATTTCCGCTCACGTTCCATCACCGCCTTACTTAAACAGCCGGACCACCCAGGACTCGGCCGACTTGTGGAATGCTTCGTTGGAGGTGTACACCAGGCTGTCAATGGTTCCATCCACATCCGCTTCCCCTTTTTCCACAGTAAGGCGGCTCACATGCAGATCTTTTCCCTTAATTGTCAAAAGACCCATATCCGTATCGAGAACAACCTGATTTTCGTTAAAAGAAACCACATCCCGAATCCCCGTTATGCTGCTGGAGGACCGGTTTTCCATTATCACCTTGTGAGGGCGGATGTCCATCTTTTCCTGCATACAAAAACCTCCTAATATATTTAACTCATTGGTTAAATATATTAAGAGGTTTGATAATTTATGACTATTATAAATATCGGTAAAGTTCTTTTGCCTCGTCCTTTTTCACGGTTTCCTGTACATCCAATACTTCAACTTTAACTGATTTCGTTCCAAACTGAATCTCAATGATGTCCCCTGTCTTTACATTCAGGGAGGCTTTGGCCGGTTTGTCGTTGACTAACACCCTGCCTGCATCGCAGGCTTCATTAGCCACGGTCCGCCTCTTTATCAGGCGTGATACTTTGAGGAATTTATCTAATCTCATAAATTATTCGTTAACTTTATCCTTTAATGCTTTACCAGCTTTGAATTTTGGAGATTTTGATGCAGGAATGTTCATAACTTCGCCGCTCTTAGGATTTCTTCCTTCTCTTGCAGCTCTTTCGGATACTTCGAAAGTACCAAAACCAACTAACTGGATTTTCTCGCCTTTTACTAATTCTTCAGCAACAACATCTGTAAATGCCTTTAATGCTTCTTCAGCATCTTTCTTGCTAAGATTTGCTTTTGCTGCGATGGCTGCGATTAATTCTGTCTTGTTCATTTAAATTTTCCTCCTAGAATTGTCTATGGTAGACGATTAGATCACTACTCAATTTTATTTGTACTATACTCTATCATTTATAGCCTCTAATCATTGATTTGTCAAGGTTTTTTGGCTTTTTCCTGCTTTTTTATCTCGTTCCATAAAGCGAGGCTTTCTTCGGGAGAACTGGCCTTTTTATCGCCAAAAACATGGGGATGGCGGCGGATCATTTTTTCACAGATTCCGTTCACAACATCGTCTACCGTAAAGTCTCCGTTTTCCATGGCGATCTGGCTATGCATCATCACCTGCAGGAGCACGTCCCCCAGTTCCTCACATAAATTTTCTTTATCGTGATTGTCAATGGCGTCCAGCACCTCCTGGCTCTCTTCCACCAGACACTTTTTCAGGCTTTCATGCGTCTGCTCTTTGTCCCACGGGCATCCATGGTCTGAACGAAGCTCTTCAATAATATGTTCCAAATCCTCAAATGTATACATGAACGGTACCTCCTTTTGAAAATATTATAGCTCACGCACACCAAAATCACAAGCAAACGCTATCGTCAATTGTTATTTAATGGCGAGAGTACACACGGAAGCGGGATGCAGAATCGGGAGACAAAGGTCTGAGGGGCCGTCCGGGCCGGGGGAAGAAAGATACAGCCAAATGGGATTCGGGATTCGCCCCTAAGAGCTACTAAGGCCCGTAAGGACAGAACGAGGCAGGCCAGCGCCATTCGCAGTGAACTCTTGATGACTTCGCTGCTCAGCGGCGCTTT
>NZ_PKUU01000008.1 GCF_002899675.1 Clostridium sp. chh4-2
TGGAAGCATGGCAACATGTGGAGCTGACTGTTACTAATCGGTCGAGGGCTTAACCAAGTTGGTTTAGGTAAGAAAGAGGAAAGCGGCAGAAGCCGTAACGGATGGAAGGTAGAGATACCAATAGATATGATTCAGTGTGTGGTTTTGAGGGTACATATTTAATTCTTAATTAGATATGGTTGTGAAGAGATGAAGATTCCTGGGAACAGGGATCTTTTTTTACATCAAGGGTGAAGGCTTTTTCAAAAATGCCTTCACCCTTGATGTAAAAAGGTTCCCTTTTTCAGATATCGTAACCGGTAAGAGGTGAATAACATATAATATAAGCAATATGGTTCATGAGGTGCCGGAATGGAGATATATGTAGTTAAACGCGGTGATAATGTGGATTCCATTGCAGAAGGCTTTGGAATTCCTGTGGAAACTCTGATTATGGACAATCAAATAGCATATCCTTATCGTCTGGCTGTTGGTCAGGCGATTTTAATTACTGATAATCCTAATTCAGAAGAGAAACCATTTCTGTATATAAATGGATATGCTTATCCATTTATTAATTCGGATACATTGGATACGACTCTTTCATTTCTTACAGATCTTTCTATCTTTTCCTATGGTTTTACGACGGAAGGCAATTTGATTCCGCCGCCGCTTGATGATGAATGGATGGTAAAAAGAGCAAGAGAAGCAGGCGTCCGTCCTATTCTGACTTTGACGCCTCTAGGGGAAGATGGGAGATTTAACAATAATTTGATTTCTATTTTGGTACAGAATCCGGAGGTACAGGAACGCCTGATATGGGAACTGGGGCGGACCGTATTTGAGAAGAAATTCGGCGGCGTGGATGTGGATTTTGAATATGTTTTAGCGGAAGATGGGGAAAAGTTTGCGGGATTTGTTAAGCGGTTGACGCAGGTGATGAATATGTTTGGATATCAGGTGTCGGCGGCTCTTGCGCCTAAAACATCTGAGAATCAAAAAGGGGTATTGTATGAAGGGATTGATTATCGGCTTTTGGGAGAAGCGGCGAACAGGGTTTTATTAATGACTTATGAGTGGGGGTATACATACGGCCCTCCCATGGCTGTAGCCCCAATCAACATGGTGCGCCGTGTGGTAGAATATGCACTGACCAAAATACCAAAGGAAAAAATCAGTCTCGGAATACCAAACTACGGATATGACTGGCCGCTGCCATTTGTCAGGGGAGTGACAAAAGCTACGACAATCAGTAACAAGGAAGCAGTGCAGATCGCCATTGACCATGGCGCTACGATCTATTTTGATGAGACGGCCATGTCCCCGTACTTCTATTATTGGCAGTATGGAATTCAACACGAGGTATGGTTTGAAGATGTACGAAGCATGAAGGCAAAATTTGATTTGATAAAAGAGTATGGACTTTCTGGTGCGGGATATTGGCAGATTATGCAATTATTTTTGGCTAATTGGCTTTTGCTGGAGGATACATTTACGATTCTTTGATAAATGGTGGTATAAAAAATGCAGAGTCTCTTTGGCTCTGCATTTCATAAATTTCTTTATTTCTTTTAATCCAATATAATTAATGCCATAAAAACCAAATCGGTATTTCCTGTATTTATCAGGCCGTGTCCGCTTCCGGAAGGGGTGAAGGTTACATCACCTGCCTGCACTTGGCGGACAATACCGTTATCATCGTAATCTCCGGTGCCGGATAATATGTAATAGGTTTCGCTTTCTCCATGATGTTCATGATATCCAAGGGAGCATCCGGGTTCGATTGTTACTTCAGCGTAAAGTCCGCATTTTCCATTTAGTTCTTTTTCGCCTAAGATGTGGTTGATAATTACATGGCCGGCGCCGCCGCACATATTTTCAATCTTTTCTGTTTTCATAAGAGATTCCTCACATTCTATGTTTTAGTTATACTGCCAATAGCTAGATATTCTGACTGGTGAAAAACAAAAGAGTTTCTGACGGGCTTCAGCCATTAGAAACTTTTACTGTTCAATGGTGCCAATATAGCATGTTTTTTTGTTAGAAACAAGTATTTAGGAGGAAAACTTTGTAAACATTAGTGAAGGGTGGCTGTGGGCAGCGAAATTCATGATTATTTATTGTTCTGTAAAGTGATTGTTAGCTGAACAATTTACATCAAGGGTGAAGGCATTTTCGAAAATGCCTTCACCCTTCACTTTGAAATATGGTATTCTGTCGCCTCAATCCCGCATTTCGTCCTCTCTTTCCCCAAACCTTACTCAATAGTAATAAAATAGTAATCAACAAATCATCTAAAATCCAGTATAATTAAATTAACCAATAAACCTGTATAGCGATCAATAGGAATCCGCCGAATTATCAGGAAATGGAGGGGAATTATGAGAAAAAAAAGTTTACTATTACCGCTGCTTCTATCCGTCATGCTGGCCACCACCACATCATGCCAGTCTAAGAATCCGGAATCATCTCAGATGGCCACAACAGAGACTACAGAAAAAGCGAAGGAGACCTTTTCGCAGGAAGAGAGTGAAAACGCTGAGACGGTAGAGACGACAGAGCAGCCTGCAGCCCGGGAACCCATTTTAGGAGTACCGGTTATGAGCAGGGAAGACTACCCGAAAGTAGATGGATCTACGGCTACGCTGCCGTTGTCCCAGGCACTATACCGGTTGGCTACCGGCGCTTCCAAACCGGAGGCGGAAAGCGATATCGTGCACAGCAAAACCACCAATGCTTATAAGAATCTGATTTATGGAAACAGTGATTTGGTAATCGCTTATGAGCCGGCGGACAGTATTTATGAGGAAGAAAAAACTCAGAATGTGGAACTGGATATCCGTCCGGTGGGCAAGGATGCCCTTGTGTTTTTGTGCAATGAAGGAAATCCGGTTAAGTCTTTAAGCCAGCAGCAGCTGGTGGACATCTATTCCGGAAAGATTACGAAATGGTCTGAGGTGGGAGGCGCGAAGAAGGGGATTATGGCTTTCCAGCGCCCTTCCGGTTCAGGAAGCCAGACTTTGATGAAAAATCTGGTTATGAAAGAGGTGGGGATGGCAGAAGCCCCTGTTGAAATGTTTGCCACCGAGATGGGGGAACTGATTGAAGAGCTTGCGCGGTATAATAATGAAGAGAATGCCCTTGGATATTCCGTCTATTATTATGTTCATAATATGTATAATCTGCCGGGGCTTCACCTGATGGAAGTGGATCAGGTCATGCCGGATAACGATTCTATAAGGAATGGGACCTACCCTTATGTGAATGAATTTTATGTGGCGGTCAGAAAGGATGAACCCAAGGATTCCAATGCTTACCGCCTGTTTCAGTGGATGACCAGCGATGATGGACAGACTTTTGTGGAAAGCATGGGGTACGTTGCGTCAAAAGAAGTGAAAGAGACAGTAACGCTTTTTGCCGAAGACAATGACGGGCAGACGAAAACGCTTGACATCGGAGAAAATCAAAAACTGGTTGTTCAGGCAGATGTAATAGGAAACGAAACAGGAAACCTTATTATTGATAAAGATTTAAATTATGTAAATGAGAAAAAGAGTTACACGTATGCTGATCAATATATCGACTTAAAAGAAGTGAACCAGCCTGTTATTGCCGCGGATAATGAAAGTAATATGGTAGGGGTAATAAAATTTGGCGTGGATGAGTGGATCATTTCACCCGAATATCATACTGTGGAAGAGTGGAACGATTATTATGGAACGGTGTTGTGGGGATCGAACGGGGATTTGACTGAACGGATTTTTAGTAAAGACGGCGAAATGGTATTTGAGATCCAACAGGGGAGGTTGGAGTATACAGATGATTATATATGGCATTTCAATCACAACAATACAGTTCTGAAGATATATGATAAGCACCTAACGCTTCTAAATACAATCGATTTCACACCGTATGGAACACCTCAATATTATTCCAATTGCGAAAAAACAGGGATTATGCAGTTAAATGAGGGTGGGTTTGTGATGTGGAGTGAAGATGGAAACGACTTTTTTGACTGCCGCAGTATGAATACCGATTTGGGAAAACCGTGTGCATTGGGAAATAAATGGGCTGCCTTTAATCAGAATTGGTCTTGCTTTATCTATGACAGGGAGAAAAAGCAGGTGATATTCGGAGAGAATGAGGAAGTAACATGTGACAGATCTACATTGTCCTTCACTGTTAAATCAGATGGAAAAACCCGCATTTATGATACAAATGGAGAGGTGATGAAAAATTCTGATGGAATCGAGTACTCCATACAGGCAGGAGACGGGTATTTTGGATATTTGGACGACGGACAGATTATTATGGAGAAGGAAAGCAGTGGAGAAAAATATACATTAAAAGGCCGGTTTTATGAGGACAGTACGGTGGATGTGGTGACGAATCATGTGTTTTTAGCCCAATCACATCCTCAAATGTATAAGACAGAGACGGAAAACGATAACAGATGTTATCTGTACAATGGAGAACGGAAATTGATGGAACAGGATTCTCTTTCTTATCGTATATCGGCGGTGCCTGTGGTAACGGATGGTTATCGGCATGATAAAATCGCTTTTAACGACGAAGGGGAGATCCTGTACGTTTCTTCTGAAAATGAAACCATTCACCTGGCAACCCCAAGTGTGGTAGTGGTCACCAGAGGAAATTATCTCTGTATTCTGGATGCGAGAGGAGAATGTGTGCTCAAATTCCTGTATAGTAACATGGAGGATGATTAAAGCCGGAGCAGGGATAAGAAAAGACCGCTGCATAAAGGCAGCGGCTCTTATAAAAACAAAAATAAGATTACAATCATGGCTGTGAACAGGATAAAGAAGCACAGATCATACCAGCGAACCGACATTTGAATGGAATAGGTGCGGTTTGTGCTGCCGTCAAATCCTTTGGATTCCATGGCCATGGCTACATGTTCCGACCAGTGCATTGTGTTCACCAGCATGGAAAAGATGGGCTTGAAGGACAGCGGCGATATGCGGCAGCCCTTTACCTTATAGGCCATGCGGATGGACGCATATTCCCTTTGGATGGTGGGCAGCAGGTGGTAGGCGGCCAGAACCCCATATGCGAACTTGGGGGAAAGGCGGCATTGCTGCATCAGGCTATAGATGAATTCCTCCGCGTCCGTAGTCAGGGCAAACAGCATGCCTAAAAATGCATAGGCATAGATGCGCAGGGCCAGCTGGACTGCATTATAAAAGGAAGAGATGGAATAGGACATCACTCCGAAGTTCAGGGAACCGGAAGCGTGTTCTGCCATACTTCCATTGGTGTGCATGAGGGCGGCGAAAAAAAGGCTGGCGGCGGCCAGGGTGGCCGGAATCAGGATTTTTAATATGGAAGTAATGCGCGCCTTTGAAACCAGCAAAAGCATTAGGCACACGCCGATTATGATGCTGTTTAAAAGGGCCGAATAGCTGAAGGAGATCAAAAGAGCGCCGATCAGCACGGTGGCCGCCTTTATGGAAGGATTGATCTTTAACATGGTTTCAGCTCCTTTTCCTGTATGGTATAAGTGACGTCGGCGCAGGCTGCGGCCAGGTTTAAATCATGGGTGGAGAAAATGATGCAAAGCCCCTGATCCCTGGCTTTCTGCCGCAGCTGTTCCATGATCGTACGGGTGGAGCGGTCGTCCTGGCCATAGGTGGGTTCGTCTAAAAGCAGGATTTTCTGCTCTCCGCAGAGCACCGACAGCACGGCTAAACGCCGCTGCTGGCCCTGGCTCAGCATGTATGGGGAGTATCTGCGGTATTCCCACAGGCCGTATTGGGAAAGAAGCTCCTTGGCCCGCATCTGTTTTTGGTCTGCGTTCAGGCCGGGACACCAGATAGTCAGGTTTTCCATGACCTCATCCAGAACATTGGTTGTTGTAAACTGCTGGGATGGATTTTGAAATACAATTCCAATCATTTGAAACAAATCTTTTTCTCTTATTTTCCGCAGGTCTTTCCCATTTATGAGAATCGTTCCATCATAAGGGCGCTGTTTTAAAAGCGTGTGAAAAAGAGTGGTCTTTCCGGCACCGGAGGAGCCGGTTAAGGCGGTTATCTGACCGTATTCAAAGCTGAGAGAGCAGTTGGTAAGAAGGGCAGGACCCTTCTTTTCCGAACGGATGGAGACCCGGTTCAACACGACGGCAGTGCCCTTGGGCGGAGTTTTTTCCGCTGACGGATATTGGCGGCCCGGGAAGAAGACTCCTTGGGAAAGAAAAAGGTCTTCATATTGTGCCAGTGTATCCGGGGTAATTCCTCGTTTTAGGATCTGCCCGCCTTTTCCAACCAGAATAAATTCATCGGCGGCTTCGAGCCAGTGGTCTAACTGATGGTCGATGGCGATGATTGTGGTGTTATGGGCGGCATTTTGAGCTTTTAGCATCCTGACGATCTCAGAGGAGGAATCGGGATCGATGTTGGCGAAGGGTTCGTCCAGCAGAATTCCCTGAGAGTCCAGGGCCAGAAGGCAGCAGAGAGCGGCTTTTTGCTTTTCGCCGCCGGACAGAGACGCGAAACGGCGGTCTAAAAGCGGCCCGATGGATAGGTCTTTAGCAAAGGATTCTATGCGGGAATCCATCTGTTCTGCGAGAAATGAGATATTTTCCAGACAGAAGCGCAGTTCTTTTCTTAGGGTGTCCATACAGAACTGGAGATCCGGGTTCTGAAACATCAGGGTCAGAAAGCGGCTTCTTTGGGCAGGGGAAAGCAAAGCGGCATCCTGGCCGCACAGGCGGACGGTTCCGCTTAAAAGTTCTCCTGCATTTTCCGGGTAGAGCCCGGCGCAAACAGCGGCCATGGTACTTTTTCCACAGCCGCTGCTTCCGATGATGACAGTAATGGTTCCGGGATGGATCACAAGAGAGGCATCCTCCAGGATATTGTGTTTTGCTAATTCGAAATAGCGAAATGTTACATGTTCAGCCGATAAAAATTCCACTGTTTTTCCTCTATTCTTCATCCAGATCCAATGATTTTTGTCCCAACGCATATCCTTTTAAAACTCCGGCTTTGGTCAGCGCGTCGCCTAACAATTTGCAGCCGATTCCGCAGAATAAGACGGAACTGATTAAGCGTATTACGAAAATTGAAATCACCAGTTTAGGATCTAAGGTCCAGTAGGCGTACCGGAGTCCGGTCCATAAGAAGCTGAGAACGGTACAGCCTACGGCCGCGATTGTGGTGGTGGCATATGTAAACTTTTTGTAGCCGAACATTCCGAATCCGATTTCGGCTCCGATGCCCTGTATGAATCCGCTTACGAAGATGATGGGGCCGTAGAAGTTGCCCATAAGCACTTCCAATAAGGCGGCCAGCATCTCCGCTACCACGCCTACACCGGGTTTCTGGATTACATAGGAAGTGAATACGGCGGCCATGAACCAGACGCCGAATACGGGTTCATTACCCAGAATCCCCAGGCCGGCAGGCGTTAAAAGGGCGGTCAGATAAGAGCCAATGTAGACAGTTCCAAGATAGACAACGCCAAAAAGCATGGCGGTGATGGCAACCATTAAGATATCTTTTAATTTCCAGGCATTTGTTTTTTTCATTGTATTATCTCCAGTAATTATTTTGTAGGGCTGTTGACGGAAAGGGTGGCTTCAAATACATAATGGCTGAGATTTTCCGCACAATAGGTATTGACATAATCAAAATACGCAAACAGATCCTGGACATCACATTCCAGAACGGTAACGTAGTGGGTGGAGCCTGCGTAAATGCCTTGATCGATGGCGTAGTTTACAATGTGGGCAATGTGTTCCATATAATTGGAAACGCCCATTGGATAAAGGGATATCTTGCAGAGCACAGGAAAGTGAATGTCTTTGGTGGACGGAGCATTGATCAGGATATCATCTTCGGCCAGATAGGATTCTGCATCCGTGTCGCCGGGACAGCCTTTGGAAAATGTGGTTTCCATGGTCATATGCACATCCGGATCATAGGCGTGCACAAAACATGCTTTTACCGCGTCCAGAACGTGAATGCGTTTGCCGCGGTACAGGGTGGAATGCTTCTCCGTGTTGGCCCATACTTTAGAAGTATCCACTTTTTGAATTGCTCCCAGGATGATGTCGATGTAGCGGTCGCTCATAGGCGCCAGAGTAAAACGGCATCCGGTGATGTCCTTGGATGCACCGCAGGTGCCGGCGCAGCAGGAACCGTAACTAACGTGATTTTGAATTTCAGACATAAAAAAAGACCTCCTTCGTAATATAAATATACAAAGAGACCTGAAGGTATTATCTATGGAAAAGTATTTGTTCACTCCCTACGCTGGCATTATCCAGATCAGGTAATGGGTAAGTAAAAACTTTCTCAGCCGTACGGCACCCCAGGAATCTCAAGTAATATAATAGCAGACAATGGGGAAGATAGCAAGACTCTTAATATAAGAGATCGCGTGATATGTAACAGTTCAGCCTTCCGCTACCTGAGCGGGCTCCGTCTGTTTCCATGATATTTAAGAAAGAAGGGGGCTTCCAAGTTTGTCCGGAACAGTTTATACTAAAGGAAGATGGAAATACGGGATTCCATTTTGACTGTTTATTCGGACAGCCATAATGAATATGAGCCGGGAGAACAGGTGAAATTAATCCTGCCGGCGTGACAGGAGAGAAAAAGATGAAACCATTATTTGATCTGCATACGCACACGACAGCCAGCGGCCATGCGTTTGGAACGCTGAAGGAGAATATTGAAGAAGCCGCCAAAAAAGGGCTTGCGGCGATGGGAACTTCGGATCACAGCAAGAATATGCCGGGAACTTGTGATCCCATATATTTTGGCAATTATAAAGTGGTCAGGGATGAGATATTCGGAGTGCGCATTTATACGGGAATGGAAGCCAATATTATAGGATATGACGGCCGCATAGATATGAGCGACGGAACGCTTAAAAAGATGGATTATGTGATCGCCAGCCTGCACATTCCCTGTATTAAGCCGGGCACGCCAAAGGAGAACACGGATGCGCTGATCGGAGCTATGAAGAATCCTTATGTCAAGATCATCGGACATCCGGACGATGACCGTTATCCTCTTGAATATGAGCGCCTTGTAGCGGCGGCCAAGGAGCAGGAGATCGCTTTGGAGGTCAATAATTCCTCTCTGCGTCCCAATGCTTCCCGGCAGAATGCGGATCATAATCTGAAAATCATGCTCGAATATGCCAGAAAGCTGGAGGTCCGGGTTATCATGGGCAGCGACGCCCATATCTGGTATGATGTGGGAAATCTGGAGTTCAGCAGAAAATTGCTGGAAGACCTGGATTATCCGGAGCATCTGATTCTGAATTACAAGTTGGAAGGCTTAAAATACGTATTGAATTGAGTTGTAATTCATCTGTCTTTATATTATACTTTAGTTACAAAATCATCGGATATAACATGTAATATATCAGAGATAAGATAGAAGTATAAGACAAGAGGTGAATTCTATGCTGAAAAAGTACAGATATGCAAAAAATCCATTTGCAGTATCTATACTTTGCCTTATTATCCTCAGCGTAATTGTGGATTTAGTTTTTATCCAGTATGGCAAACGGATCGACCGGGAATTTCAGCATTTGGAAGAGGAGAATCTGACTGCATATGCTGTTACCCAAAGCCAGCAGGTTGAATCGAAAATTTCAGAATTATTAGGGCGTATGAAGGCAACCGGAAGGCTTCTGGTCTCTTCCGGCCTGAATCCGGAAGGAGAGTGGTTTGCCGCATATCTAAAAGACGTCAGCGAGCTGGCAGATTATCAGGTAACTTATGTGTCCATGGACAGCCTGAGAGAGCAGATGAATCTTCCTGGAATAGAATCGAGGGAATTTGAGATCCTGGAAAAGCTGGAGAAAGGTGAATCGGTTCTGTCGGATCTGCGGTATTCCAACCGGCTACAGGGTTATTACTTTGCCGTGGCGGAACCGGTAATCAAAGATGGAAAAACCATCGGGGCGCTGCGGTGTGTGATGAGGGCGGATGCTCTGACCGACGATAACGCGGATCATGTGATGCATGAGACTTACAAACAATATATTGTTTCAGGAGATGGAACGGTGCTGTACAGCGACGTGGAAGAGGAGGCGATTGGGAAAAACCTGCTCACCGATCTGAAAGCTGACGGGCTTTCAGGGGACGTTCTGAATCAGATTTATACGGCGCTCGGGCAAGATGGTGATTTATCGGTCAAGATATCTATTCCGGGACATAAGATTTTTTATATTACCACGACTGCCATCGGATATAAGTCGTGGAATATCGTGAAATTTGCGTATACGGATAAAGTGAATGTTACATCCAGAAAGATGATGAAATACACGGTATACATCACCATAATGGTGATCGGTTTAATAGTAATCGCCTGTGCGGTGGTGTTCGGACTGATTTATTCCCATAAAAAGCGGGTGTTGATGGAACGGGCCAGATATCAGACGTTGGCAAGCTTTTTCGATATTATTATATTTGAATACAGGGTTAAAGAAGATTATATGGAATTTTCTTCTAATGTCTTCGATTTTTTCCCAATCAGTGATAATTGTGTGGAAGGGCTCAGCAAACATGAGTTTGAGGTTCTCCATCCTGACGATATAAAACTGTTGTTCCGGTATTTTGAACGGGCACAAAAGACCAGGATGCCTCAGAAATGGGAGATGCGTTTCAGAAACAGAGAAGATCTGTATTTCTGGGGAGAGTGCAGGTGCCAGGCTGTCGACGACGGCAGATGCCTGATCGGCACCATCATCGACATCAGCGACCGTAAGGAAAAGGAGCTGGATCTTTTAAAGAAGACTAACAGCGATCCTATGACAGGAATTCTCAATAAAAAGGCGATAGAGATCGCTGTGGATGACATGATTAAAAAGCAGGGCGAAGGATTTTTATTCATGATCGATATCGACAATTTCAAGCTTGTAAATGACACATACGGGCATGGAGTCGGGGATTCCCTGTTAATTCAGGTTGCGGAAGTGCTCCGCAATATTTTCCGCGAGCATGATCCTGTGGCCCGGGTGGGAGGAGATGAATTCATCGCCTATATGTCCGATACCCGGAATCCTGATATCGCCATGCTGAAAGTGAATATGTTCTTCAGTAAATTAGAGGAGATCAGCAAAGGCAATGAGTATGAGATAACCGTCAGCATCGGTATTGCAACATGCCCGTCGGACGGCAGCAGCTTCCGGGAACTGTATGAGAAGGCTGACCAGGCCATGTACCGGGCGAAAAAAGCCGGAAAACACGGTTATGCCTTTACTTGCCGGGATCAGGAAGACTGACTTTTACCGGTTGGTCTAAAGCGATGGAATCGGCTGTGATGATGCAGTCATAGGCCATCACCTTTACCCCTGAACGGGATACGTCGTTCAGCGCCTCGCCAAAAGCGGGATGGGTGGCCATGTTGGGTTCAAAGCTACGGATTCCTTTCATCTGAATAACGAATAAAACAGATGCCGCATAGCCTTCTTGTGCGGCATGTTTTAATTCCAGAAGATGTTTGATTCCCCTCTCAGTGGGGGCGTCCGGGAACCTGGCGATGCCGTTATCCTCCAGGGTAACCCCTTTTACTTCCATAAAAGAGGGAATGCCCGCCTTTTTAAACGCCAGGTCAAACCGGGAATTGCCAAAGGTCACTTCCCGGCGCAGATCAGACACACCGGATTTTCCTGCCAGCCACTCGAAAGCCGCCTGGTTGGGAGCCTGGGAATCCATATTGATTAGAACCGGCCCGTTTTGGGTCTCTTTTTTTACTCCGATCAGAGAATATTCCGTTTTCCTTCCAAGTGCGGCGGCGTCGGGATGGTATTCCAGGAAAACCTGTACTCCGGGTATGAGAAGCTCCCGGCAGCGGCCGGTATTTTTAACATGACAGGTGACTTCTTTACCATCTGTCAGGACGCGGGCGATAAAACGGTTTGGCCTTTCTAAAAAATGGCCTTGTACAATATGTTCGTATTTCATAGATACCTCAATTCTGCCTTTTCAGACATCCTGTATTTAATAAATTTTGTTTTAATCATTATCAGTATATCAGATATTTCATATAATAATATAATGAAAAATTCAAAGCAGGTATTTATGTTCTATATTGATTCAGCAGACGGAGTGAAGATAGCAGTTTACGATTACAACCCATGCGGTAATAAAACCGTATTTTTGGTGCACGGATGGCCTTTATCCCATAAGATTTACGAATATCAGATCGGGCCCATGGTGGAGTGCGGCTATCGGGTGGTAGCCATCGATTTAAGGGGATTTGGGCAGTCGGATGCGCCGGCCTGCGGATACGGATTTGACCAAATGGCGGATGATATCTATAAAGTGGTCACCTGCATGAAATTATCCTGCTTTACGCTGGTTGGATTTTCCATGGGCGGAGCCGTCGTTTTGCGCTATATGAGGCGCCACTGCGGCCATGGGGTGAGAAAACTGATTCTCTTATCTGCGGCCGCGCCCAGCTGGACCCAGCGCCAGGGGTTCCCGTACGGATTGTCGGTGGATTATGTAAATCAGCTGATCTGCCAGGCGTCCACGGACCGCCCTCAATTGGCCTATGATTTCAGCCATAAACAGCTGTTTGCCAGCCCCCACAGCGAGGCGGTTAAAAACTGGTTTGAGGATATCGCGCTGTCGGCTTCGGGAATCGGAACCGTAAAAAGCGCATATGCTCTGAGGGATGAGGACGGAAGGGCGGATTTAAATTGTGTGAAAGTGCCGACTGTGATCATACATGGGGAAAAAGACCAGGTCGTTTCCAATGAGCTTGCCATGATCCAGCACCGCTATATCAGGAATTCCAAAATGTATCAGCTGGAAAATTCGGGGCATGGAATCATGTATGATGAGCTGGAACGGTTTAATCAGATTTTTTTGAATTCGTTATAGGGTTGACAAGGGGATTCCATTTATCATATGATTAAACAGTAGAAAACGCCGCTGGAAACAACTGATGCCAGTTGTTCCCAGCGGTGTTTTCCTATTAGAATCATAAATCGTATGGGGAGGTTGGGTATGATGAAAAAATCAAAAGTATATGTCCGGATGCTTTTATCCTATTTGGTGATTTTACTGATTCCCATGCTGTTGGGATTTTTAATTTACATAGTCACATTGGATGTGATAAAAGGCCAGTCGGCCAGGATGAATGATAATATGCTGGAGATGGTTCAAAGGGAGATCGACCAGAAAATCGAGGAGATCAGCAAGATTTCCAGCCGCCTTGCCATGGACACAAAAGTGCAGAAGGCGTCCAGGGTAAAGGGAAAATTCGAAACTTCGGACCAGATCATGCTGTATGATATTTTTAAAAATTTGAGCAATTTAAGCGTCTCTGAGAACTTTATCAGCGACGTTTTTATCTATTTTAAAAATACGAAGGTAATATCCAGCATCGGCGGAAATATGTCGGCAGAGCTCTATTACCGCCTGTATTATGAGAATGGGGAATATCCGCTGGAGGATTTTGAAGCTTATATGGGACAGCCCCATTATTCGGACAGCCTTGTGATACAGAAGAAAAACGGCGAAAAGCTCCTTTTGTTTACCATGAGTGATTTGGGGATAGATATCAGGGACGCTTCGGCCACTGTCTGTATAGCCGTGAAATTCTCCGAGATTGAGAAAATACTGGGCTCTATGGAATGGAATGACCAGATGGATATCTTTATGATCAATGATAAGGATGAAATCATCGGAACCGTGGCGGCAGAACGGGGGGATACGTTTCGATATGAGAATCTTCCCGTAATATCCGGGATGGGAAAACAGGTGATTGACAATGAACAGATTCTGTCCGTGCGCCAGTCGGAAATGACAGGGTGGAAGTACGTTACGCTGGTCCCTGTTTCTGTTCTGGAAAAGGACATTCAGCATGTAAAACAGATCGCAATGCTGGGGGTATTTGTCTGTCTGATTGTGGGATTTTTCATTTCCCATTATCTGACCAGGAAAAACTACAATCCGATTCAGTCTATAATGGAAGTCTTCAAGCGGTACAGCAATGATGAGATGAAAGAGGGAGAGAATGAATACCAGTGGCTGAACGAGCAGGCCAACCGGTTCTTTAAGGACCAGGTGGACGCCAAGCGGCTTTTGCGGCTCAACCAGAAGAACCTGAAGGAATATTACCTGTCCCAGCTTCTGCATTATGAATATGACGGGAACTTAAAGGATCTGACCCAATATGGGATTCATCTGGCCGGAGCTTACAATCAGGTGATTTTGCTGAAGTTTAAAGACGGAAGCGAAGCCGTGGAAAAAAGCTATGAAGCGAGCGCCCAGGAAAATGCCCTCCGTAAATTCATTTTACAAAATATATTGGAGGAGACGCTGCTTAATTATTACCAGGTGGAGCTGGTGGAGATGGGAGAAAATGTGGCGGCCATCGTCAACCGGCCGGAATATGATGAAAACCATACCGTTCTGCGGGAAAATATTGAGAACGTCCAGCAGATCACCCAGGATCAGTTCGGATTTTCCTTCTGCGCCCTGATCGGTCCGGTCTGCCATGGACTTGGCGGAGTGCACACTTCCTGGCAGCAGGCGCTGGAACTGGAAAGCTATATCAACCTTTTGGACACTGATTTGGTCAGCTTTGATGAGGTGAAGGATATACAGCCCCAGTACCGGTATTCCGTGGAAGCGGAGCAGAGGATTATCAATGCCATTAAGGCAGGGGATGCGGAATCGGCTAAGAAGAATATGGATCTTGTATTTCAGGAGAATTTTAGCGGAAAGGTATCCACCAGCGTCTGCAGGTGCCTGATCTTCGATATGATAGGAACTCTGTTAAAAGGAGCCAATGCAGGCGGCTATCTGAATGCGGTGAGGGACCTGGATTTTAACCAGGGCTTTAATGTAAAACAGCCGATTCCTGAATTAAAGAACCGGTTCTATGAATCGGTGGACCTGATCTGTGAAAAGATCGCGGAAGAGAAGAAGAAGACGGACGGGGACAATTTCTTCAGTCAAAAGGTGGAGGCGTATATCCAGGAAAATTATAAAAATCCGGATTTGAATATCTCCATAACCGGGCAGCAGTTTAAGATGACGCCAGCTTATTTATCTTCTATTTATAAAAAACAGACCGGAAAGAGCCTTTTGGATTACATTAATTCCGTCAGAATCGATCATGCGGAAAAACTGCTGATGGAAGGCTATACCGTGATTGAGGCCGGACAGATGACCGGTTTTGGGGACAGCGGAACATTTATCCGCGTATTTAAGAAGAAAAAAGGGATTACTCCGGGCCAATTAAAGAAACAAATCACCAATTTTTAAATTTTTGCCTATTGATTTTAGAAAATGCAAATTGCAGGTTGAGTTTTTGCCCATGCAGTTTGCATTTTTTCTATATCTTTTTAGAGAGACAGAAGGTATTCTTGAAGTGTGAAGCAAAACAAAATGATAAAGGAGGAGTAAGTGATAATGAAGAAAAGATGGTTATCATTATTCGTAGCGGCAGCAACTGTTATGACAACAGTTACCGGCTGCGGCGGAGGTGCAAAACAGGAGCCTGCGGCAACATCGGCAGCGGCTTCACAGGAGGCATCAAAAGAAACGACAACAGGAGCGTCAGGAGAAACAGCTGCGGCAGCGGAGTTTTCCTATCCTATGGCAGCGGGGGATAAACTGTCATACTGGGCAGAACTTCAGGGAACTGTAAGTCCAAACTATTCAAACCTTGGAGAGACACCGTTTGCAAAAGCCTGGACCGGAGCAACCGGAGTGGAGATTGAATTCATGCATCCGCCGGCAGGACAGCAGAAAGAACAGTTCAGCTTGATTCTGGCTGACGGAAACCTTCCTGATATGATGGAATATAACTGGATCAACGATTATCCGGGCGGCCCGGAAAAGGCAATTAAAGATGGAATTATCATCCCATTAAATGATGTATTTGAGCAGTACTGCCCGAACATCACCAAATACCTGGCTGAGAACCCTGATATTGATAAGATGATAAAGACGGATGATGGACACTACTATGTATTCCCATTTATCCGCGGCGATTCAAAACTGTGCAACACCATCGGACCAATGCTGAGAAAGGACTGGCTGGATGAACTGAATCTGGAAGTTCCTACCACAATTGATGAGTGGCACGATGTTTTAACCGCATTTAAAGAGAAAAAAGGTTCAACAGCTCCATGGTGTCCTGAGTACACAAGAAATGACTTTAAGGACAACGATCCTTTTGCATATGCATACAACACCTGCAGAAGCTTTTATGTAGGCGATGACAACAAGATCTATTTCGGTGCAGTGGAAGAAAACTACAAAGAATATCTGAAGACCATGGCACAGTGGTACTCCGAAGGGCTGATTGACCCTGATCTGGCAACTCTCCAGTTTGACCAGGTAAATGCCAAGATGTCAAACGGAACAGCCGGAGCATCTTTAGGTTTTGCCGGAAGCCGTATGGGCGCATGGATCAATGCAGGCATTACTTCCGAACCGGATTACATGCTGGTAGCTGCTCCATATCCTACCCTGGAAAAAGGTGCGCAGCCTGAGTTCGGACAGATCGATAATCAGTACACAGGCCCTGCAAGCGTTGCGATCACAACTTCCTGCAAAGACGTAGAGCGCGCTGCAAGACTTCTTGACTACGCTTACGGTGAAGAAGGACACATCCTGTTCAACTTCGGCGTGGAAGGCGAATCCTACACCATGGTTGACGGCAACCCGATCTACACAGACTGGATCTTAAAGAACCCTGACGGATGGCCAGTATCACAGGCGATGAGCGCTTACATCCGCGGCAACTACAATGGACCGTTTGTTCAGGATCTTCGTTACCTGACACAGTACTATACTATCGACGCCCAGAAAGAAACTCCAAATGTATGGGGCGCAACCAATGCCAGAAAGCATAAAGTTCCTCCGATTACGCCAACTTCTGAAGAAAGTAAAGAATACTCTACAATTATGAACGAGATCAATACTTATCGTGATGAAATGGCTCTGAAATTTATCTTTGGAACAGAAAGCCTGGACAAATTTGATGAGTATGTAAAGAATATTGAAAATATGGGATTGAGCCGTGCTCTGGAAATCCAGAATGCAGCATTAGAACGCTACAATGCCCGTTAGATAAGACTGCCGGTTTCCTCATAAAAACCTATCTGATGGTGAAACACAGATAATGTGGAAACCGGCATTTTTCAGCCCGTAGGAAAGTATAACCATTTGGAGGTAAGTATGAATCAGAAAAAGGATTTTGCAAGCCGGGTGAAAAAGGACTGGCAGAGGAACCGCGCTCTGTACGCCATCGTTATACCCGTGCTTTTATTTTATATCTTGTTCCATTACAAACCCATGTATGGAGCGATTATCGCATTTAAGGATTATACACCGGCTCTCGGCGTGGCAAAAAGCCCGTGGGTAGGTTTTGATAACTTTATCCGTTTCTTTAACAGCGTTTATTTTGTCCGGCTCATAAGAAATACGGTGTTACTGAGCTTATATAACCTGCTCTTTGGATTCCCGGCTCCTATTATCCTGGCGCTTTTATTAAATGAGGTGAGAAATAAAAAGTTCAAAAGTCTCACTCAGACGGTTACCTATCTGCCTCACTTCATTTCCATGATCGTGGTTACCGGTATGCTGACAAACTTCTGTATGACCAGCGGATTATTCAATGATATTATCGTTTTGCTGGGAGGCGAAAGAAGCCCTCTGTTACAGGACCCTAAACTCTACAGAACCATCTATGTGGCATCGAGTATCTGGCAGGAAGTGGGCTGGGGCTCCATCATCTATCTGTCGGCACTGGCAGGGGTGGACAGCCAGCTTTATGAAGCGGCTCAGATCGACGGCGCGGGTAAATGGAAACAGATGATCAATGTAACGCTTCCGGCCATCACCCCCACCATTATCATCATGCTCATCTTAAAAATCGGTTCTCTGATGAATATGGGATATGAGAAGACAATCCTGTTATACAATGCGTCTACCTATGAAACGGCGGATATCATCTCATCCTATATTTACAGAATCGGTCTTTTGGAACAGGACTGGAGCTATTCTACTGCAATCGGTCTTTTTAACTCGGTAATTAACTTTGCGCTGCTGATATTTGCCAATAAGATATCCAAGCGCTACAGTGAAACAAGTCTTTGGTAGGAGGAACCGGAATGAAAGTAAAGAGATCAAGAGGAGAACGGGTATTTTCCGTATTCAATTACATTTTTCTTACCATCGTTATCATCGTATGCTTCTATCCGGTCTGGTATGTGGCCATGGCCTCATTAAGCAACAGCAATTTGCTGACCCAGCATACGGGGCTTTTGATAAAGCCTTTGGGAGTGAGCGTGGAAGCATATAAAAAGGTTTTTAAGAATCCTATGATTCTCCGCGGTTATGGGAACACAATGTTTATTTTAATCATCGGTGTTACGCTGGATCTGATTATGACTTCGTTAGGAGCTTATTTCCTTTCCAGAAAGAACGTGATGTTTAAAAAGGCAATCATGCTGCTGATTATTTTCACCATGTTCTTTTCCGGCGGTATGATCCCGTTTTATCTGAATATGAAAGACCTTCATCTGACAAACAGCCTGTGGGGACTGATTATTCCGTTCCTTGTAAATACGTATAACCTGGTTATTTTGAGGACGTCATTTGAGAGCATTCCTGAAAGTCTGATCGAAGCGGCCAAGATCGACGGGGCGGGGCATCTGAAAATCTTAGCCAGCATT
Source organism: Clostridium sp. chh4-2 (assembly GCF_002899675.1). GTDB lineage: Bacteria > Bacillota > Clostridia > Lachnospirales > Lachnospiraceae > CHH4-2. The sequence goes on from NZ_PKUU01000008.1 coordinate 18,667, forward strand.
GTGGTTCCGTTATCCAAGGCCATGCTTGCGGTTATGGTTCTCTATTACGGAGTTGGAATCTGGAATGCGTGGTTCTGGGCGTCAGCTACCATCCGTACCAGAGAGATGTATCCTCTTCAGGTTATTTTGAGGGAAATTCTGATGCAGAACGACGTTTCTTCCATGACTACCGGAGTGGGAATGATCGATTCGGAGTCTGTGGGTATGTCAATTAAATATGCTACCATTATGGTTGCTACCGTACCGATTTTATGTGTTTATCCATTTTTACAGAAACATTTTACCCAGGGAACTATGGTTGGAGCAGTGAAAGAATAACAGACAGGAGATTGGGATATGGATCTTAAAATTCAGGAAATTATTGAAAAAATAGATAAAAAGCTTCAGGCGGAATGTATCAGGCTGGGGGATCAGATTCCCTATATGGCAAAAGAAGGAAAGTATCTGGAGGACATGAGGAAGGAGAAGCTCTCCTGGTGGACCAACGGATTTTTTGCAGGAATGAACTGGCAGATGTATCATTGTACGGGAAATCCGCTGTACATGGAGACCGCCAGAAAGACGGAACAGGAGCTGGATGAGGCGCTGCGCCTCTATGTGGGGCTTCATCACGACGTGGGATTTCAGTTTTTACATACCGCGGTTGCGGATTACCGGCTGACCGGAAATGAAGAATCAAAGGTGAGAGGACTTCATGCGGCAAACCTTCTGGCGGGACGTTTTAACCCGATCGGAAATTACATCCGGGCGTGGAACCGGGGACTTCCGGGATGGATGATCGTCGACTGCCTCATGAACATTCCGCTGTTATATTGGGCGGCAGAAGAGGAACAGGACCCGAGATATTCCTACATCGCCGACCAGCATGCCCATACGGCGCTGGAATATATGCAGAGGGGAGACGGTTCCTGCAATCATATTCTGGTGTTTGACCCGTCTACCGGCGAAATCGTGGAACGTCCCGGCGGACAGGGGTATGGAGAAGGATCTTCCTGGTCAAGAGGCCAGTCCTGGGCAATCTACGGCTTTGCGCTGGCTTATTTGCACACGAAAAAGCCGGAATATTTAGACGGCGCGAAGAGGGCGGCTCATTACTTTATCTCCAATATTGCGCTTACGGATTATGTGTCTTTAGTCGACTTCAGAGCCCCGAAAGAGCCTGTTTACTGGGATACTTCGGCCACAGCCTGCGCGGCCTGCGGACTGCTTCAGATCGCAGAACTGGTGCCTGAACTGGAAAAACCTCTTTATTATGAAAGCGCGGTGAAAATGCTTGCCGCCCTGGAAGAAAAACACTGTGACTGGAACCCGGAAAATGACGGAATTCTGTTAAACGGAACGGGCACATACGGAAAGCTGGAAGATACCCATGTTTCCCTGATCTACGGAGATTATTTCTTTGTGGAGGGAATCTTGCGTCTGGCGGATAAAGGGTTTATGATATGGTAGAAGAGTCTTATTATGAGCTGTTAAAAAACTGGTGCGACGGCCTTTTAAAATACCAGCTCCATCTGCCGGGACAGAAGCGGTTTGACGGAGCGCTTTTATGCCCGGCCTGCACGGTGATTCACGGCAGATGCCACGATGCCGTCTATCCGTTATTATATATGGCGGACGTTACCGGCGAAGACAAGTATAAAGAAGCGGCTCTCCGGCTGTTTGACTGGGGAGAGAATATGGTCTGCGACGACGGCAGCTTTTACAATGACGCCCAAAGCGAATGGAACGGCATCACCGTATTCGGTGTAATCAGCATTTACGATTCCCTGAACAAACACGGTCATCTGCTGGACGACGGGACGAAGATCAGGTTTGAGGAGAGAATGCGCCGCGGAGCGGAGTGGATTTACCGTGTTTTAACGCCGGATTATGTGACCAATATCAACTATCATGCGACGGCGTCGGCGGCCATGGCTTTGGCCGGAAATTATTTTAATATTCCTGAGTATTTGAACCGGGCGAGGGAACTGGCCCGCTCCTGTGTGGATCATATTACAGAGGACGGATTTTTATACGGGGAAGGCCTGCCAAGGGAAGAGAAAACCCCGAGGGGCTGCCGCCCGGTGGACATCGGATATAATGTGGAAGAGTCTGCGCCCGCACTGCTGACCTATGCGAGAGAGTTGAATGACAACGAGGTGCTTGACCGGGTTAAAAAGCTGTTGATGAGCCAGCTGGATTTCATGATGCCGGACGGGGCATGGGACAACAGTTTCGGCAGCAGAAATTTCAAATGGACGTATTGGGGCAGCAGGACTTCCGACGGAAGCCAGCTGGCCTATGGAACCTGGGGAAAGGAAGAGCCGGTCTTTGCAGAAGCGGCCTACCGGAATCTGGAATTGTACCGGTCCTGTACACATGACGGCCTCTTATATGGAGGGCCGGATTATCTGACGCATGGGGAAGAACCGTGCATCCACCATACGTTTTGCCATGCAAAAGCGCTGGCTGCTGTATTGGACAGCCAGATTTTTGAAACAGAACGGGTGGAACTGCCGTCGGAACATGCAGAACCGGTGAAATATTATCCTACTGTGGATACCTATAAACTGTCGTTCGGGGGATTTTTGTCCACGTTAACAGGATATGACTTTGAATATATGAAGGGCGGCCACGCTTCCGGCGGATGCGTCACCCTGTTATGGCATAAAAAAGCGGGGCCTATTTTAGCCTCTTCCATGACCTCTTACAGTTTGAAAGAAGTTCACAATATGCAGCTGAGCCTGAAAAAGGCGGAGCACCAGCCTCTTACCATGCGGGTGGAGATGGAAGAGGATGAAACGGTGTATTCCCAATTCTTTGATTTCCGGTCACAGATTCAGGTGGAACAGAAAGAAGAGGAAATCTGCGCGGATGTGAAGGCTGAGCTGGTGGATATTGACCATAGATCAGCCCGTCATCCGGTGTACTGCCGTCTCATCTATAGATGGAATGAGGGCGGCTTTTCGGTGGAAGGGCGGACCGAAGGGGATGAGGGCAGAAAAGCCCGTCTGATTATTCCTGTAATCGGGCGTCATAAAGACGGATATGAGATGGATGGAAATAGGATAGGCTTTAAAAAAGAGGGCTGTACTGTGACGGTTCAGACGGAGAACGAAACCGGAAAGCCGGAACCGGTATTTTTCTTGGCCGGAGGATTTGAGGCGTGGAAGCTGAATGTGATTCCGGATGAACAGGGATTTTTCCGGGTTGTGATAAAGGCAGAATAGGCAGAAGGAGAGGTAATTGGCATGAAACAGCAGACATTTGATAACAGAAATGATGTGGCGGCGGCTTTGCTTGAGATGATACGTCCGCTGAAACCGTTCTACAGTCCGGGCCACGCATGGCTGCATGTCGGAAATACCGGAGTCCATTACGGGGAAAAGTCTTCGAGAATGGAAGGGTTTGCAAGAATCTTATGGGGACTGGGGCCGCTGTGGGCCGGAATGGAAGGCTTGGATCAGGACTTACAGAAGGAAGCCGAGGAATGGCGGGTCTGGTATCTGGAAGGAATCATTCACGGAACCGATCCTCAGAATGAGGAATACTGGGGGGAAGTTAAGGATTACGATCAGAAGATGGTGGAAATGGCCGCATTAGTCACAGCAGTCTGCCTGTCCCCCGATAAATTGTGGGAGCCATTGACAGAAGACCAGAAAGAAAACCTCTATCAATTCCTGGATCAGATCAATAAAAAGGAAGTGCACCCGAATAACTGGAGATATTTCAGGATTTTGGTGAACATGATGTTCCGTCTGCTGGGGCTTCCATGGTCTGAGGAATGCATGAAAAAAGACCGGGAAGTGATTGAAAACTGCTATACCGGAGACGGGTGGTATTACGACGGCAATGCGGGGCAGGTGGATTATTATATCCCGTTTGCAATGCATTATTACGGGCTGATCTATGCTAAAATGATGGAGAAAACGGAGCCTGAGTACTGCAGTGTGCTGAAAAAAAGGTCGGAGGAATTCTCAAAGGATTTTGTTTACTGGTTTTCCAATGACGGCAACGAGATACCTTATGGCCGCAGCCTGACTTACCGGTTTGCACATTCCGCATTCTTTGGCGCATTGGCGTATGCCCAGGCTGAAGGAATCGACTATGGAGTGATGAAGCGTCTGGTATTAAAAAATCTGGAAACATGGCTGAAGAGGCCCATCTTCGATAATTCAGGAGTTTTAACCATCGGCTACGGTTACCCCAACCTCTTTATGAGCGAACGGTACAACGGCCCGGGATCGCCTTACTGGGGATTTAAGGTATTTATCATGCTGGCTCTTCCGGATTCTCATCCGTTTTGGACTTCGAAAGAGAAGGAGTATGAGTTTGAACCTCAGAAACTCCTTTCCCATCCGCATATGCTGGTCTGCCATGAAGACAATGAGCACGTGCTTTCCTATACTGCGGGGCAGCACAGCAGAAATCACGGCCATTGTCCTGAAAAATATGAGAAATTCGTTTATTCCAACCAGTTTGGGTTCAGCGTGGCGAGAGAACCGGGGGTAAAGGAAGGCGCTTTTGACTGTACCTTAGCTGCTGCTTTGGCAGATGATGATTATTACCGTATGAGATACGGCGTGGACGCATTTGAAGTGAATGAGGAAGCGGTGAAGGCGGAATACAGCCTGATGAAGGGCGTTAAAGCAGTGAGCGTAATCATTCCGTGCGGGCCCTGGCATGTCAGAGTCCACAAAATTCAGACGTCTCATGAGATCGACATCATGGACGGAGGATTTTCCATCGAAGCGGATCGAAATTTCCAGGTGGTACAGGGAAAGGAATCGGGAAAATACACCCAGGATCAGATTCACCAGACGGAACATGGAATCTTTGCAGTTCTTCCATGGGGAATCAGCGGCGTTGTGGGTTTAAGCGGAGGCCGGGGGGAAATGATCGACTGCGCGCCTAATACCAATCTGTTCTACAACCTGACGATCCTGCCTGTGATCAGGCAGCGCCTGGAACCGGGCGAACACATCATTATTACCGGTGTATTCGGTGACCGGTCCGGTAATGCGGCAGAAAAGGCGGAAAAGATACCGGAAGTGACGGCAGACGGCGGACAGATCCTCGTAACATGGGGCGGAAAAACGGTTAAAACAAGTTTTTCTATTGAGAATCAGAAAAAGATGTAAATGCTCTCGCAATGGGCATGAAAAAAAGTTATAATAGAATAATACCGTGTTTTTGAAAAAGGCAGATACCGATGCAGGGTTTCTGCCTTTTTTTGAATCGTTACTATGGAAGAATAGGAAACTGCATTATAAGCAGAAAAACAGGCACAAAACCGGGAATGTCCGCCATATACTAAAAAGAGAATCTATGGAATGGTGTGATAATTTGATTCGAATCTTTATCGATCAGGGGCACAACCCGGAACGGGTGAACGCAGGAGCAGAGGGCAATGGACTGAGGGAACAGGACATTACTTATATGGTAGGGTACTACCTGGCCAACATCCTGATGGCAGACGGGCGTTTCCAGGTGAGGACATCCAGAACTTATCCGGAACAGATTCTGGGATATGACAATATCTCCAGCTTAAATACCAGGGTGACGGCGGCTAACAGCTGGCCGGCTGATTATTTTATCAGCATTCATGTGAATGCCAATGAGAACCCGGCCATCAACGGTTCGGAGGTTTACGTGTATGAAATAGGCTCCCAGTCTTATTATCTGGGGCAGGATATACTGGCGGAAATTGTCAGACGGGTGGGAACTATGTATAATGGAGTGAGAGCCAATCCATCCCTGTATGTTCTGCGCAATACGAATATGCCGTCCGTACTGGTGGAGCTGGCCTATATCACCAACTATGAAGACGCAATGAAACTGAGGGATGACCAGTACCAGTTTGCCTATGGTATCTATGTGGGGCTGCTAAATTATCTGGGGCTGCCGCAGGTGTTGTTTTAGAGAAGGGGTTTTTGGGGAAAGGATAAAATCGGGGGAATGAAGCACATATTTGTTAAAAAGAAAATGTTATATTCACTGTTGGTTCCATATCTTCTTGCAGGAATTTTTGTCACTGCATTTCTGGGATATAAATATAATACTTCTATAAAAGAGTTAAAGCAGAGCTATGATAATGAAAATGAATCGGTTCTCGGAAAGCTGAACCGGGAAGTTGATTATCTGGTGAGGGATATTGAAAATCTGGTGGTGGAAGTGGAGCTTGATAACCAGCTGCTAAAGCCGCTGACCATCTCAGAAGGAAAGCGGAGCGGTTCAGAGAACTATTCCATCGCAATGGCGTTAATGAGACTTAAAAACATTAAGAAATATAACCATCTGATCGAAGATATTTTGCTGTATTACCGAAAGGGCGGTTTCTTTTTAAATACCATAAGCATCAGGGATGAACCGGGGATTTATCATGATTACAACAGCAACCAGACCGTCGAATATGAGGAATGGAAGGGCTCCTTGACCCGGATCTTTCCTCAGGGACGGCTGGTAACTGCCGGCAGTTCCATCTTTTACATCGTCACGATCCCATTTAACGAGCAGACCGAGAACTGCAATGTGATCGTGAAGATAGATACCAACGGATTCGATGAGCTGATGAATGATTATAATCTGGTCAATGCAAATGCAGTCTGTCTTTTTGACAGCGATATGACCCTGATCGCATCCAATGAAATCGGCAAAGAAATTCCCTGGACCAAAGAAAGCATAGATACGGCAGTGCAGGGCGCCAAAGACGGACAAGCTGCAAAGATCGGCGGAATATCCTATCATGTCTACAGCGCTTCCAGCGATAAAAATGGTCTGAACTATCTTCTTTTGACCAATACGGAGACTTTAAATACACAGATCCGCTATATAAGAATTGTGTACACCGGAGGCGGCATTCTGATCGCCCTTTTGCTGTTTATAGGTCTGTACGGAGTGGCTGTAAACTACAGACACATACAGTCCATCATCGAACGCCTGATGAAAAATAATGACAAAGAATGTGAATCCGATTACTCTGAATTCGATTACATCAACAATGCCCTGAATGCGTTGGAGGAAAAGATGCATGGGCAGGAGAGGGCAGTGCTCGACAACTGTATCAGAAAAGCCATCTATGGTCTGATTGACGACGAAGACAGCAATTATGAGCATTTATTTAAACATCAGGAAAACTTATGCCGCGGCCAGAGCGTAATTGCCGTATTCGAAAACTGCACGCCAAAAGAGCGGGAAGCCAAGGAAGTGAAACTGGATCTGTTCATCATCGGCAATGTGCTCCGCGACGTATTTGAACAGGATGTGGAATGCTGGGTGCTGGCTGTCTATGACTGGGAAATCGTAGCTCTTAACTGGTGCAAAGAGGGCCCTGTAGAGGAAGAATACCTGCTGAACGGCCTGAAATATGCCCGCAAGTTCCTGGAAGAACGTCTGGAACTTCCCTATACGGTAGGTGTTTCCGAACCCGTATGCGGAATAGGAGAATTCTCCCGGGGATATAAAGAGGCCATGGAGGCCATCGAAGAAAAGCAGGTATTAGGCGAAAATCAGGTGATCTGCTATGAAACCGTAAAAAATGGCGGCCACCATTTTGAATACAGCATTGAAATGGAAAAACGGCTAAAAAATTACATCCGTTTAGGCGATTACAATAAGTCAAAGTCAGAGATCGAAGCCATCTATGACGAAGCCTTCCACCAGAACCCGATATCTCCTGAGGCCGGGAAGCTGCTTTTGCTGAACCTGATAAAAACTGTCAATGAAATCGCCAAGGAGCGTAATGATCCGAGGCAGGTTGATTCCAAAGCGGTGCTCAAAAAAGTATATACCGCCCATACCATGAAGGACGAGATTCTAAACATGGTAGATTATCTGTGTTCCCAAAGCCAGGAAATCGTGGATACCACAGAAAACCGCAAAAATCAGATCCGACAGTATGTAGCGGATCATTATAAAGATGTAAATCTGAATGTAGCCATGATAGCCGAAGCATTTCATTTGAATCCTTCCTACCTTTCCCGTTTTTTCAAAGAGGAAACTGGGGAAAACCTTCTAAATTATATTAATCATTACCGGGTGGAGCGGGTGAAGGAGCTTTTGACGTCTACGGATGATACCATAGCTTTTATCTCTTCTGAAACCGGATTTTTAAATGCGGCTGCGCTGTCCAGAACTTTTAAAAAGTTTGAGGGTATCACTCCAGGCCAATATAAAGCGATTCATCAATCGAAAGACAATAAATAATTACAATTGATATGGAGGTATTATTATGAAACTGAGTAAACTTGTAGGCGACCGTTTTAGGGAACGTCCCGGAGACTGTGTGGTGGACAGCCATGCGATTATGATCCGCGGCGGCTATATGAAGTATGTGGCAAACGGTATTTTCTCCTCCTATATGCCGTTAAAGAGGATTACACGGAAAATTGAACAGATTATCAGGGAGGAAATGGACGCGATCGACGGGCAGGAGGTTCAGTTTCCGGTGGTGATGCCGGCAGCTTTATGGCAGGAATCGGGAAGATATGAGAGTATCGGGCGGGAACTGGTGCGTTTTTCGGACAGAAACGACAGCCCGCTTGTGCTGGGCATGACCCATGAGGAAGCAGCGGTTCAGCTTGTGCGGGAATATGGACAAAGTTACATGAAATATCCGTTTATGATTTATCAGATTCAGACGAAATTCCGCGACGAAGCCCGCCCGCGGGCCGGACTGATCCGCGTCCGTGAATTCACGATGAAGGATGCGTATTCGTTCCACACAAGCCAGGAGGATTTGGAAGAATACTATGCACGGTGTTTTAAAGCATATGAGAGGATTTATAAGAGGGCGGGACTGCCGGAGGTGATCTCCGTAGCCTCCGATTCCGGCATGATGGGCGGTAATATTTCCCATGAATTCATGCTCCTGACCCCAATCGGAGAGGATTCCATCGCCATATGCGGTGAATGCGGCTACCGGGCCAACATGGAAGCGGCGGAATCGGTGGTTCGGAATCAGAAGGATGAGGTGTCTCAGGAACTGACCCTTGTTCATACGCCTGACATCCATACGATTGAAGATGTCTGCAGATTTCTGGGGACCGATGAAAAAACGTCCTGCAAAGCCGTTGTTTATCAAAGAAATTCGGATGACAAATATATCGTTTTATTCATCCGGGGGGATCTGGAAGTTAATGAGACAAAACTGACAAATTATCTGGGATGCGAAATTTATCCGGCGGTTATCACGGAGGAATGCGGCCTGAATGCAGGATATATCGGACCTTACCATTTAGATGGAGATTTTATTGTGCTCTATGACCGTTCGCTTGAGGGAACTAATAATCTTTCCTGCGGCGCAAATATTCCGGAATACCATTATACGGGCCTGGATATGGAGCGCGATCTGGCGGAAGCGGAATATCACGACTTTGCCAAGATTCAGGAGGGCGGAATCTGCCCCCACTGCGGCAAGCCGGCCATTAGTATTTCACGGGGAATTGAAGTGGGAAATATCTTCCAGTTGGGGACAAAGTATACAAAATCCATGGATATGACTTATACGGACAAAGACGGAAGCGTGCAGAATCCGATTATGGGATGTTACGGAATTGGCGTGGGACGTCTGGCGGCAGCCGTATGCGAGACGCATCACGATGATTTCGGCCCCATATGGCCGATGTCGATCGCTCCATGGCAGGTTCATCTCTGCGCGGTGCGCACAGACAACCCGGATATCAGATCATATGCGGATAAACTGTACGAAGAGCTGCAGAGTAGGGGATTGGAAGTCATCTACGACGACCGTTCTGTAAGCGCAGGCGTTATGTTCTCTGATGCCGATTTGTTAGGCGTTCCCGTAAGAGCTGTGGTCAGCCCGAGAAATATGAAGCAGGGGCAGGTGGAAATCGTGTCAAGAGATAAGAGCATTTCTTTAAATGTACCAATGGAATCAGCAGCCGAGCGGGTGCAGCAGGTGGTTTCTGATTTAAAAAAGCAGAGTGATATTTAGTAAAATGGCAGCAGTCAGCTTAGGAGGATGCATTGTTTATCCATTCCTGGCTGGCTGCATTTTTTTACTTAAACCACGGTTTCTTATGCATTCATGGGGGAATAAAAGTAAAAAAATGAGAAGAAAGTAAAAAATTGAAAGAGGAAAAAGTAAAAATCCGGCAACAAAATAGAATAGTGATTCTGGTAAAATCTTTCTGTAATGATATATTCAGGGTGCAGCAGCAATGAAGAATTAAAATAATGAGAACGGGAGGTATTGATTCGTGAGAAGAAAAAGACTGGCATGTTTGTGTTTGGGAGCCATGATGGCGCTCAGTACGGCAGGATGTGGAAAGAAGGCGGAGAGTCCGTCGCCGTCTGCATCGGGGGATGTTCAGAAAGAGGAGACTCAAAAAAGCGGGGATAAAACGGGGGGCAAGTTTACGTATTGGGTGGAAATGAACCCCAGTGCGGCAACGGTTGTTCAGAATTACGGGGATATCGAATACTTTAAGAAGCTTCAGGAAATCACAGGAACCCAGATTGAATTCATGCATCCGCCGGCAGGGCAGACGACGGAGCAGTTTAAGCTGTTGATCGCGTCCAGAAAGGATCTTCCGGACGTGGTATCGATCAACTGGCTGACTGAATATCCGGGAGGGCCTGAAAAGGCTGTAAAAGACGGAGTGATCATTGATTTGAACGATTACCTGGATCTGATGCCTAATTATAAGGCATTTTTGGAATCTGATCCTGAGATCAAGAAGCAGTCCATCACAGATGAGGGGACGCTCTACGGTTTCCACGGCATCAATATGGAAAAGGTGAGAACCTGCGCCTGCGGACTGATTGCAAGGCAGGACTGGCTGGACGATTTGGGGCTGGAAGTGCCTGAGACCATCGATGAATGGGAAAATGCCCTGAGACTGTTTAAGGAAGAAAAAGGAGCGACGGCGCCGTTTACCGTTCAGTTGAAAGACTTCTTTAAATATAATCTGTTCAATGCCGCATATGGCATAACCAATGAATTTTATCTGGATGAAAGCGGACAGGTGCAGTATGGTCCGATTCAGCCGGAATATAAAGAATACCTTACTACGATGAACCGCTGGTATCAGGAAGGTCTGATCGATCCTGATTTCGCATCCATCGATAAGAAAATCATCAGCTCCAACATGCTCAACGACAAGTCGGGCGTTGCATTCGGCTTCGTGGGAAGCGGCATGGGCACATGGCTTAACGCGGCAACCCAGGAAAATTACGCTCTTGTGGGATGTCCAAACCCTGTTCTTCACAAAGGGGATGAGGGGATGTTTTCACCGGAATATAAGGGCAAAGTGCTGATTACAGCGGCTATCACAACCAATGCAAAAGACATTGAAAGCATTATTAAAACATTTGATTATCTGTATACGGAGGAAGGAAGACTTCTTAAAAACTTCGGCATCGAGGGCATGACCTATAATATGGTGGACGGAAAACCGGTATACAGCGATTTGATCACACATAACCCGGACGGCCTGGCTATCTCAGACGCCATGGCAAAATACATCCAGCCCAACTATCCGGGCGCAGGACAGGCCAATCTTCCTGAGTACATCGACCAGTATTATGCGGAAGAATCCCAGAAAGAGGCCAATGTTACCTTTAACAAGTTTTCCGAGGCATCGGCTAAATACTCCATGCCGCCTGTAACCGCTACAGCAGACGAAAGCAAGGAGCTGGGCAATATCATGTCTCAGATTTCAACTTACAGGGATGAAAAAGTGGTGGCATTTATCACCGGAGCGGATTCATTGGATCATTTCGACGATTTCGTGGCAGAGATCAAAAATCTTGGAATCGAAAGAGCGATTGAGATAAAAACAGCGAGTCTGGAACGCTATCAGGCACGTTAAACCGGCAGGCAGGTTGGAGATTTCAACCTGCCTGTAACGAAAATCGGGGAAGTCTGCCATATGATATTCTGCCATGCGGCGGACAGTCTGCCCCACAGAAATGAGGAACGTTATGGGTAAAAAAATCAAGATAAAGATACAGAGGGAATGGAACAGAAACAAATACCTCTATTTTCTTTCAGTGCCCTTTTTATTATATTACCTGATCTTCCATTATGGCCCGATGAGCGGCCTTTTGATGGCATTTCAGGATTACAGCATTGTGGATGGAATTTGGCACAGCCCGTTTATCGGACTGGAGAATTTCGTCCGTTTCTTCCAGAGCCAGTATTTTTGGCGGCTGCTGAGAAATACGCTTTTTTTAAGCATCCAGAATATCGCATGGGGATTTCCGGCTCCGCTTATCTTAGCGCTGCTGTTAAATGAAATCCGCAATGAAAAATTTAAACGGACGGTGCAGACCGTAACTTATCTGCCGCATTTCATCTCATTGGTGGTTGTATGCGGTATGCTGACCCAGTTTTTAGCGAGAGACGGGTTTATCACCAACATGCTGGTGAAGATCGGCCTGATAAGCCCTACCAACCTGCTGGGAATGAAGGAATATTTCAGAACCATTTACATTACCAGCGGCATCTGGCAGGAGATCGGATGGGGAACCATCATCTATCTGGCGGCGTTAACCGGGGTGGATGAACAGCTTTACGAAGCGGCCAAAATCGACGGGGCCAACCGTTTCCGCTGTCTGGTCAATATCACCTTGCCGTCCATCGCGCCTACGATTATCATGCTTTTGATATTGCAGGTGGGGAAGGTGATGAGCGTTGGATTTGAAAAGATCATCTTATTATATAATCCCCAGACTTATGAAGTGGCTGACGTTTTGTCCAGTTACATCTACCGATACGGTTTGGGCGGCAGCTTTGATTATGGATATACGACGGCAATCGGTTTGTTTTCTTCTGTGATCAATTTTATTTTGGTGATATCCGCCAATAAAATCAGCAGGAAAATCACGGAAACAAGTCTTTGGTAAAGGAGTGGGAGCATGAGATATAAAAGTTCTTTAGGAGAACGCGTTTTTGATGTGTTAAATGTGGCAGGGCTCACACTTTTAATGGTTGTCACTCTGTATCCGGTTATCTACGTGGTGCTGGCCTCCTTCAGTGATTCCAATCAGCTGCTGGCCTACACCGGACTTTTGGTAAAGCCGCTGGGCTTTAATCTGGCTGCCTATAAAGCGGTACTGAAAAATCCGAACATTTTATCCGGCTATATGGTGACATTGTTTGTGGTTGTGGTCGGGACCTTTTTAAATGTGCTGACTACGGCGGTTTCGGCCTTTGTGCTGACCAGAAAAAGATTTCCGCTGAGCAAGGTATTTGTGTTGTTTTCCGTATTCACAATGTATTTCAGCGGTGGTATGATACCCAGATATTTATTTGTAAATGATACGCTGGGGTTGGGAAATAATGTGTGGGCGCTGATTCTGCCAGGGCTGATCTCCACCTATAATCTGATCATTATGAAGAGCAATTTTGAATCCATACCGGACAGTTTGGAGGAGTCGGCCAGGATCGACGGGGCCAATGATATCGTCATTCTGTTCAGGATTATTTTGCCTCTGTCAAAGGCAATTCTTGCGGTAATGGTTCTGATGTACGGGGTGAGCCACTGGAACGCCTGGTTTGACGCGATGCTGTTTATCAGGACCAGAAGCCTTTACCCGCTGCAGATTATTTTACGGGAGATTTTAATTGCCAATTCTACGGAGAGCATGATGTCAGGCGGAGGCACGGGCGGCGATATTCAGGCTATCGGTGAGAGCATAAAGTATGCTACAATTGTAGTGGCTACCGTGCCGATTTTATGCGTTTACCCCTTTGTACAGAAATATTTTACAAAGGGAGTTATGTTAGGCGCAGTGAAAGGATAGGAAAATGGAGAAGAAACCAAATGTAGTGATTATTATGGCGGACCAGCTGAGATACGATGTGATGGAAATGGGAATTACGCCCAATATCAGGAAGCTGGCGGATGAGGGAGTTGAGTTTACCAATTGTTATTGCGCGTGTCCGCTCTGCGTGCCGGCAAGGGGAGCATTTTTTACAGGCACCTACCCGAACCACAATGGAAGCCTGATCAATCCATGGGCGGAGGTGGACCGTGGATACGGTTCGGTTAAGGAAGGGATCAGCAATCTGTATACGATGATGGAAGAGGACTGGGACAGCATTCATTCGGGGAAACAGCATCTCTATACAGAGGGCACAAAGCTGGAAGACCGGGAAGACAGCAAGACGTATTTTGCGGCCACGGACGACATCTATTTCAACCATCTGAAAACGGAAGGAAAGAGAAAGCCCGGCGGGCCAAACTTCCGTACTCTGGTTCCGGAGATGACGGAGGGGAAATTTACAAGAGCCGTCAGCTATTCCACGCCTGAAACGGGCTGTTATGAGGACGGATATGAGAATTTCTATGACGGTTATTATACGGAACAGGGCTTAAAGGCGTTAAAAAACAGGAATCGGGAAAAGCCATTGCTTCTGAACATGATGTATCTGGCGCCCCATCCGCCTTTTGATATCCCTCAGCCATGGTATTCCAGATTTGAAGAGGTGAACCTTCCTGAGAATGTGGGGGAATGGTACAGCAGGCAGTCTCCGCTTCAGATGTATAATCTGACCGGAGTGGTGGGCAGCAGATACAGCAGAGAAGAATGGGAACAGCCTTGGAAGGTTTATATGGGGCTGGTAAGCCTTTTGGACGACTGCGTGGGGAAGATTCAGGATGAACTGAAGAGTCAGGGAATCTACGATGATTCGATCATAATTTTCACTTCGGATCATGGAGAAATGCTGGGTTCCCACAAGCTGTTCCAGAAGATGTGCATGTATGAGGAATCGGCGAAAACGCCTTTATACATAAAATTCCCTAAGGGATTTAAGGCCAGCCGGAAGGTATTCGATGAGCTGGTAAGCGGAATCGATGTATTTCCAACCCTCTGTGAATACCTGAATCTGAAACCGGCTCATGAGGTGGACGGGCAGTCGCTTCTGCCGCTGATCGAGGGAAGAGAAACTAAGCTTCCAAGACAGGAAGCCTATATCCAGTTCGACGGAAACGGAGCCAGATCGAATTTTCAGAGATGCGTGGTGAAGGATGGATATAAGCTGATTGTGGATTTATTTAAGGATGAGACGTTCTTAGAGCTGTATCATGTGAAAGAGGACAGGCAGGAAAAGGTGAATCTGGCGTTTGATGAAGGGTATGATCAGATTACGGAAGAGCTGCTGGGGCTTTTGAAAGAACATATGGTTAAGACCGGGGATCAGATTGAGATTCTGGAGATTTGTTTGAAGGAATTCAGGGATAATTATAACCGCGGGTTTAAGAGATAGATAACAGAAAGGGGAACGGGATATTGCTCCGTTCCCTTTTTAGTGCCAGTTTTTAATTAACCTTGTTTTTTAATCTTTGAAAAGTCTTCTTTCACCGCAAAAAATACTGCGGATAAGTCTCCTTCGCCATAAAACTCATATCCAGCACCCGCTCCAAATGAACCGTAAGCGCTTTCTGAGCCCCCAGCAGGTCATGCTGTCCGATTGCATCCAGAATTTCCTGATGCTGCTGGACAAGTGACGGCATCTTATGAGCAAAGGGAATCTCAAAATTCTTCCATCGTTTTACCTGAAGCATAGGCTCTTCGATCACCTTCAGGATGGTCTGTTTTCTCAGCCCTTTCAAAATCAGATCATGAAATTCATCATCCAGGCAGGAAAAATCAGATTCATATTTATCGTAACCGATAAAAGTTCTCTGCTTCACCATATTAGCTTCCATCTGTTTGATGACCTGTGCCAGCGCCTTTTTATCCAGATATTCAAACAGACCGAATATTGCCTCTTTTTCCACGCAGGTTCTAAGAAGCATCAGATCCCCGATATAATCCGTATCCAAATAGCTGACAAAAGTTCCCCTCTGTGGGTAAACGGCGGCCAGATTCAGTTGGACCAAACGGCTGATGACGGCCCGTATGGTGGAACGGGTACAGGAATATTCGGAACAGAGCAGGTGTTCGCTGATTTTCTGCCCCGGTTTTAAATCCAGATTCAGGATTCTGTATTTTATATTTTGAAATATTTCTTCAACAGGTATAGGCGGACCTTCCTTTGGCATGTATTCCATCAATTATTACCTCGTTTCCCAAGTTGAATGTAACTATTCAGAGGGGGCATCTTCTTGCATGGCCTGCGGCCATACAAAAGCTGGAAGGTTCCTCCGATGTGAATATTGATATAAAAATCCTCTTACAAGCAAGCTTGACACTGATTTTTATATCAATATTCCCGTTCTCTGAACAGTTACAGTTAAATATTAAATGCACAAAAGAGCAAGTAAATATATACATAAAAGTATACAATATATTTTACCGGAAAGCCATACAAAGAAACTTCACCATATAAAAAATTATAGAAAAAATATAGAAGAAAAGCTTCCGGATTCTTAATCCCAATGTTGAAAAAAAATTAACAATATGGTATTCTATAGGTATAAAACTTGTCGACAAGTAAACAAGATCAGGAGGAACATTTCATGGGAGAGGAAGTCAAAAAACCACGCCGTCCGATCGACCCCAATTCAGCCAAATATAAGCTGAATCAGATCGTGGCAAAACAAAAACAGGATGTATGGGATGCAAAAGAAAGAGGAGAGAAGATCGGTTGGTGCGCCAGCAACTTTCCGGTAGAAATTATCGAAACTTTAGGCCTTTATGTCTGCTATCCGGAGAATCACGGGGCGGTAATCGGTGCAAAAGGCGGCGGAGAAAGGCTGTGCAGCAGTGCGGAAGGACAGGGCTATTCCAATGACCTCTGCGCATATGCCAGAATCAATTTCGGATATCTGAAAGAGAAGTCGGCTCCGGAAGAAGAGATGCCTATGCCGGACTATGTTCTCTGCTGCAACAACATCTGCGACTGCATGTTTAAATGGTATGAGAATCTTGCAAGGGAATGCAATATTCCGCTGTTTTTCCTGGATATTCCTTATAATCAGGACTATGAAGTGTCGGAAGCAACGATGGATTATGTAAAAGGACAGTGGTGGGATCTGATCTCAGAACTGGAAGAATTCCTTGGTAAGAAATGGGATGATGAAAAATTCAAAGAAGCCATGTACAACAGTAAACGTTCTAGTCAGGCATGGTTGGAGGCCTGCTACTGTGCAGAACATCAGCCGTCTCCATTTAACGGATTCGATCTGATGAACCATATGGCGGTTGCAACCGTTGCGAGAGGAAAGAAGGAAGCTTATGAGGCATTTGAACTTCTGATTTCTGAATATAAGAAGAATATTGAAGAAGGAAAGAGTACATACCGTGTGGAAGAAAAATATAGAATTATGTTTGAAGGCATCGCCTGCTGGCCATATCTGAGAGCCACGTCTTCCGCGCTGAGAGAGAGGGGAATCAATATGGTTTCCACCATTTATGCCCCTGCATTTGCATTTATCTATGATGATTTTGACGGATTGATTAAAGCTTACTGTACAACGCCTAACGGAGTATGTCTGGAACACTCCAGAGACCTTCGTGCGGATCTTTGTAAGAGAACCCATACAGACGGCTTGCTGGTACATACAAACCGTTCCTGCAAGGCATGGAGCGGCAGCAACTACGAGATGACCCGCCAGGTGGGCGAGCTCTGCGGCATTCCGGTAGTGGCATTTGACGGAGATCAGGCAGACCCGCGTAATTTCTCAGAAGCCCAGTATATAACAAGAGTTCAGGGACTTCAGGAATTGATGGATGAGAACAAGAGCAGGAAAGAGGAGGGCAGATAGCGATGGCAGATAGAAAGGAGTTATTCTCACGTTTTCATGAAATTGCCGTTTCTCCGAAAAAACAGATGGAGAAATATAAAGAACAGGGAAAGAAGATCGTTCTCTGCGTTCCAGGATATACGCCGGATGAAATCATTCATTCCATGGGGATGGTGCCGATGGGAACCTGGGGAGCTGATATTCAGCTGAAAGAAGCAAAACGCTATTTCCCGGCATTTATCTGCAGCATTCTGCAGTCTGTGCTGGAACTTGGAATTACAGGAGAGTATGAAGGGGCCTGTGCCATCGTAATTCCTCATCTTTGCGATTCATTAAGAAGCATCGGACAGAACTGGAAAGTGGCGGTTCCGTCCATTCCGTTTATTCAGATGAACTATCCGCAAAACCGCAAGATTGAGGCCGGAAAGAGATTTACAAAGGCAGGATACCAGAGAGTGATTGCAGATTTGGAAAATGCATCGGGACTGGCATTTTCTGATGAAGAACTGGCAAAATCCAATGAGATTTATAACGAGCACAATGCGGTGATGAGAGAATTTGCAGAATTGGCAGAGACTCGCAGCATGAGTGCACAGGAACGGAATGACGTATTTAAAAGCGCTTATTTTATGCTGAAAGAGGAACATACTGAATTAGTGCGTGAATTAAATGAAGTGCTGAAAGCAGAACCTGAGGATACTTCCCATAAGATCAGGATCGTCACATCCGGAATTCTGGCCGACAGTCCTGCACTTTTAAAGATCTTGGATGATAATAATATGAAGATTGTGGCTGACGATGTGCTTCATGAATCCAGACAGTACAGAACTGACGTTAAACCGGCGGAAACTGCGTTAGACGGCCTCGTTAACAAATTCTCTGAGATGGATCACTGCTCTCTGTTATATAACCGGCATAAGAACCATGTGGACTATGTGGTCGACCTGGTAAAAGAACACCATGCGTCAGGACTTCTGATGATCATGACAAAATTCTGTGATCCGGAAGAGTTTGACTATGTATTTATCAAAAAGTTATGTGAGGAACAGGGAATTTCCATGATTTCGGTTGAAGTCGACAGACAGATGGTTCATTATGAACAGGCGGCAACGATCATTGAAAGCTGGAAAGAAATGATGATGTAATTGTAATTATTTTTGCGGTACTGCATTTTGCGGTGCCGCATTTTTTGTTATAGAAAAATACTCCTATGGCATAGAAAAGCTCTCCGAGGCACTCCACAACAGATAAAGGCTGCCGCTGACCGGATTTTTTTGTAAAATAGTGAAAATTTTCACCCATTAGGGAAATCATGATATAATGAGGAAAGACATAACAATACCGCATAGAACGGGAGAACTTAAAAGATGGAAAATAAAAAAACGCTGAAAAGAATCTTCCTCCTACTAGCAACCGTTGGGTGGATGTTGATAATCTTTTCATTTTCGGCAAAACCGGCCGATGAATCGACTCAGATGAGCCACGAAACCGGAAAAATAGTGGCAAAAATAATCAATCCGGATTTTAACCGATGGAGCCCGGATCTCCAAAGCAATTATGTGGAACAGATTGATTTTGCGGTGAGAAAGTCTGCTCATGCATCGGAATATGCGCTGCTGGGTGTGCTGCTGTTTTTTACGGTTACTGAATGGGCGGCTTATTTTAAATGGAGCTGGATTGGAAAACACCGGGCGCTGGCTGTCTGGATGATCGGAACCTGCTATGCCGCCAGCGACGAGTTCCACCAATATTTCGTGCCGGGGAGAAGCTGTCAGATGTCGGATGTTTTGCTGGATAGCGCCGGTGTTTTGGCGGGAATTGCATTGTGCCTGATTTTAATCAGATTTGCATCTGCCCGCCTGAATTATTTGATCAGTTTTTTGATTCTGATGGCTGTGGAGACGTACATTGCGGTCAATGTCCACGATCAGTTTATACGCCCCTATATAGGAGATGTACTGGTTGTGATCGTTCTGTACTGTTTTATCAGAATAATTGTGCCGAATGGAATCAAACGCCTTCCGCTCTATCTCTTTCTGTTTTCAACGGCCGTAGAGGTGGGACAGTATTTTAATCTGGCCGCCATGCTGGGGCTTGGTGGAAACCGGCTTGCTAGGATCATACTGGGTTCCACCTTTGACTGGAAAGATATTGGATGTTATGGAGCCGGCTGTATTATCCTTTGGATCTGGGAGAAAAGCAGGGACAGGAAGTTTTTTTAGGTTGCTATTTTCCTGGAAAATCATTACAATAATTAGTAACAGACGGAGAAGGAGGCAATGGGATGAATAGAGGAAGAAAGTACGGTTTATCAGCAATTTTGGCTGTGGCATTGACGTTGTCCGCAGCAATGCCGGGGTGGGCTGAAAAGGAAGAGAGGACTCCGGTAGGAGAGGTCTTTCTCTCCTTTGATTCCAGCATTGAGGCAGGTGAAAGCGGCGGCAGTGTGGATGTGAACGTGGAAGCCGGGGCGTGTGAAGTGGACCGTGTGGAAATTGTCGGTGAAAAAACTGTGTGGTCCGGCGGGGACGAGCCAAAGATCAAAGTTTATCTGAGTGCGGAAGACGGATACTATTTTGCAAAAACCGGGAAGAGTATGTTTGGACTGATCGGTGAAAATGCGAAATATGTGAGCGCCCATACGAAGAATGATAAAGAAACATTGGTTTTAACCGTCAAATTGGATGAGCTGGAAGCGGGAGATATCTTTGTCAGCAATCTGGTTTGGGATGCCACAATCGGCCATGCCAGCTGGGACCCGTCAGATGGAGCGAAGAAATACCGCGTCAGGCTGGTGCGTGGAAACACAAGCCTTGGATCAATTTATACGACAACAGAGACCAGCTATGATTTATCCGGACTGATTGACCGGGAAGGTGTTTATTATTTTAAAGTTCAGGCGGTTGACGGCGGTAATAACTCAGGCGACTGGATCGAATCTCCCAGCCTTTACATCAAGAAAGAGGACATACCTGAAATCAAAGCCAACAGCAGCGCAATAAAACAGAATCCGGGAGCAGGCCCCGGAACCGGAAAATGGGTTCAGGATGAAAAGGGCTGGTGGTTCCAGAATTCAGATCAAAGCTATCCATACAGCTGCTGGCAGAAGATCAACGGCGAATGGTATTCCTTTGACGAACAAGGATACATGCAGACCGGATGGGTGTGCTGGAACGATAAATGGTATTACTGCGATCTGGAAAGCGGAGCCATGTGGGCCGGAAAGACAACGCCTGACGGACATACAGTTGGATCTGACGGAGCAAGAAATGACTAAAGTGTTTTACATCTTTGTTTAGACGGCTAAGAGACGCCGGAAAGAAAGGGAAACCTGGGCGGGCGGCGGAAAATGGAAACAGATAGGGGATTCGGGTTACGACCCTAAGAGATACTAGGCCGGCAAGAGCGGAAAAAGGCAGCGCGGCGCCATTCACGATGAACTCTTTATGACTTCATCGTTCAGTGGCGCCTCAAATACTGATTCGGAATTCAGTATTTGTCTGCCTTTTTCCGCTCTTGCCGACCAAGTATCACTAAGGGTCTGCACACGATCCCCTATCTGTTTCCATTTTCCGCCGCCCGCCCAGGTTTCCCCTTCTTTCCGGCTGTTGCTTGGCTAGCTGAGGAAAAAAATTTATGTAAAGGGTGAAGGCTTTTTCGAAAATGCCTTGAGGGTCTATGTAAATTTGGGTCAACATAGGTACCTATACAATAGCATTGTTTTTAAAACGGGCAGGGAAAAACAGCATGGAATGGGGAGGCGGTCCCTTCGTCTTTCGGTTCCGCCTCCCCATTCTGTGCGTATCTTTTACAAATACATGAAAGGATAATTCACGTACCCCAATTTTTTAGGTTAAATTCTATTTTCCAGCCAATGAATTGCATCCTGAATTACTTCATCGCGGCAGTATTCATTAAATATTTCGTGAAAGAGCCCGCCGTAGATCTTCATCTGTTTATCCGTGGATGAAACGGATGAGAAGAAATCGTAGGTATCCTGAACATTGACCAGTCCGTCTTTTTCACCGTGGAGCATGAGAACCGGATAACGGAAATTTTGAACATTGGATGCAAACCAATCGAGGCCGCCACAGAGGGCATAACAAAGTCCGGTTGTAAATGTCTTTGTATTATAAGGATCTTTTCCATACCAATCCACCACTTCGGCAACGGAGCAAACTCCTGCGCCTAATTCGTTGGGAAGCTGGGTATGGGGGTCCAGGTCTTTTGGAACGCCTGTGATCAGTCCGCCGTTGTCTTTTACAAGAGCGCCGCTGCTGATGATGCCTCTCAGCTTTTTGTCCGTGTACTTGGCGCCGTAGAGGGCTACCGTAAAACCGCCCATGCTGTGTCCGATTAAAAATACCGGAACATCAGGATTTTCCTGGATTGCCATGTCGACAATCACATTGGTATCGTCAAGCAGCTCATTGAAGTCTTCATAATAGGTGCGTTCGCCCTCTGAACGTCCGTGGCCGCGGTGATCGAAGCGGTAAGTTCCGATTCCGGCTTTGTGGAACAGATCGGCGAAGTAGTCGTAACGCCCCTGGTGTTCGCAGAGTCCGTGGACAATGACTGCTACGGCTTTGCATGAATCAGGGACTTCCTTGTTTAGATACAGTTTTGTGTTGTCGTAAGAAGATATCATTTCTCCCATGTGAAAAACCCCCTTTTATTTTTTGTACCCCGTTACGTTTATTTTAACATAAGATGGAGGAAGATGCCAGGAAGTTGTTTGTATAGCGGATACTATATTATCGGGTTGAGTTCCTGATGTTTTACGGAATCCATACTCCGTGTTCATCCACCCGGTAATCATCCGGCGTCTTGCCGTTAATTAACAGTGCACCTCTCATTTTTCCGGTTTCATTTCTGAAATAATACCATTTTCCAAGAATCTGATGCCAGCCGGTATACATGGAACCGCGGTGTCCGTCAGACTGGTCGTGGAGAAAATACTGGTTGTTGTTCCAAGTCAGCCAGCCGTCGGCCATATAGCCGGAGCTGTTAAAGTAATACCAGTCGTAAGAATTTCCGTATGGGAGATAGGCCCATTGTGAGGACGGATAAGTTCCGTTGTCATAACGATACCACCAGCCTGTCTGATCCTGAATCCAACGTCCGTTTAATTCACTGCCGAAAGAGCCATTTTCTTCACTTTGACCATTTCCAGTGTTCCCGCCATCATTGTGGTTTGGGTCCTCAACATCCGGCTCTACGTATTTATATCCCATGATAAAGGGGCTGAAATTATCCACTGTAACCCGGATTCCCTGTTCGGTCAGTTCAAACGGAACGAAATAAGGATTGCCTGACGAAGGAATATGGAGTATGGAAATATCGTAGTTATGAGGATTCTTCTGCATATTTTCATCAGGATAGGCGATTATGAAGGTAGCGCCTTTATCCTGAATTTCATCGCCTGTAATCACGTTGATCAATTGAATTTCCATCGGAAGAATGATGGTATCTTCGTCAAATTCAGGGTGGATCATGATTTGTTTATCAATTGTTTCCTGAATATCGGGAGTTACTTTTTTGGCAACTAGTACATAGCCGGATTCCTCAGGCACTTTTTCCGGAATCAGGGAAGCGGCGGGTTCTGCAACTGTTAGTTCCGCTTCCACTGAAACCAGATTGTATTCTACGGATTGTTTGTAGGCGGTAAGCGTTGTTTTTCCCGGCTTTTTCATTGTGACTTTGCCGTTCTCATCAATTTCTGCAACCGATGGGTTGCTGCTGGAATAGTGAAGTTTGAGAGAGTCCTCTCCTCCGGTTACATCTATTACAAAAGCAGGTTCTCCGATAGTTTTTTTAATCCTGCCGCCGGTTATGGCTTCCATGATTAACGGAGACTGGTCTTTCAGCTCCACCTCTTCCAAAGAGGTTATAATTTCTGCACCGCCTTCTAAGTCATTTATTGTAGCCGTGTCCATATCATCACGTTCGATTTCGGTTCCGTCTATAGAGGCAGAGGAGAAACGGTATCCTTTTGGAGGAACGAGAGAGAGTTGGTTTATAATTCCGCTGTCTATTGTAAATTCAGTTTCAGAACTTATAACCAGGCTTATCTTATCAATCGAGCCGGAAGCTCCGCAGTCAATATATCCTTCCGGCAGAAAAAGTAAGCCTTCCATTCCTTCATCCTCTGTTTCATCATATACAGAATTCAGAAATGTGTATTGAATGCTGCCTATATTAACATGGAGATCATCATCAGGGTCATCACATTCTTCGCCGACGTAGCATCCGGCACCAATCAAAGAAAATTCTTCCGTAAACCAGTGGGTGCCGTTAACAGTACAGGAATCGAGTGTTACATCGATATTATTTATATGGATATCATAAACACCCTCATAAATGCCGCCTGCCTGGATACTGGCAATATTGCTGTTTTTCCCATATATGCGGATGGTTCCGGTATCCACATTACCTTCGTAAGTGCCGTTGCAGGCGCCTAGGATATCTCCTTCCACGATACTGTCAGAAATCTCCATATTAACGGAACCACATGTTAATATGGGGTGAATTTCCCGGTTGCCATCAAATATATGGCTTCCGCACAACCCGTCTCCCAGAATAAGATGGCTCCCTTCGACCACTACGTTTGACCGTCCAAGCGCTGCATTTGTCCCTTTCCCTTTGGAATAGCTTCCGCCGCTGATCATGTCCACATCAATAGTTGAGTCTTTAATTGTCAGGCGGGTTTCCTTAATGGATATATTGGGGCCGTCATAATCTGCATAAAAATTAACATTTGAGCCGCAATAGATCTGATTGTAATGACCGTCAGTCAAATCCGCTCCGTCAATGGTCAGTTTTGAGATCCCTGAAATCCTGGCATCGATTCCGGATTCCGTCACCAGATTTCCGCCGCAGCAATTGCGAAAATCACCGCCTGTTATAGTCAGATCCGTGGATGGAACTCCTTCGTTAAGCCCTCCGCCTACTAATCGATCCACCCATCCTGCCTGAAAAACCATGGGTATGCCGTTAGCAACTACGGAAACAGGGGTGGTCTCGCCGATCTGATAGTTATCATCCCCGCCGATAATGATTTTTTCAATCCCTTTATCCCTGGGAAATACAATTGTATCCGTGTCACTTGTGTCACCCTGCAATTCGATTGTCAGAATTCCCGTATCGCTTCCCAAGTCGTCTAATACATCGGCAATGGAGGAATAAGCCCCTTCGTCCTGCGATCCCACAACTGCGGTGGTGCCGGAGCCGTCCCTGTTGAGGCTCATGAGCATTACGTCATTGGTATCGTTAATCAGTTCTTCCCCGTCGGAACTGCTGGCGGTTGGATAGGTTTCATCCGCCGCATCCGTCTCATTTTCCGTGTCTTCATCGTCCAATCTTTCTGCATTTGAACTGCTGGCATAAGCGGTGATTCCCCAGCCGCTTTTTCCTTTGCCCCAAGTTCCGTTACCGGGCCATACCGGTATGCTGCTGAAAATGAGACATGCGGCCAATCCAACAGCAGCCTTTTGCTTCCACAATTTGTTCATTCGCTTCCCCTCTCCTTCTAAAATTCTGCAAAAGCCGGGCGCCAGTCTCAGCGGAAATAAAAAAGCAGACCTTGCTCCAGCCTGCTAAAACCCAGTCAATATCTGACTGAGCTGTAATCGCAACTGGCTGGCTTTTCATAGTATTATATGATGAAGCCCCTCTAGCTTTGCGTCGCTGCCTTTCGGCAGGTTTGCTAAATATTCGTTTGTAAATATACAGCAGTCAATCCGTTCTACTGACGTAAATATACGATAATATAATTATACATCACAGGAAATAAATAGCAAGAGCCGTATAAGATATCCGGATAAAATCGTCATAAAGATCATTATAAAAATCTTTATACAATCTTTATACCAGGATTCATTTTCTTTCTATCATCTTAATGCGGTTTCCATGTACAATTAAAGTGTAAAAATGAATGGAAAATGGAGGTGCTTTTATGTTATTTAAAAAGACGAAGACCTTTATCATTGTTGGTTCCAGCCGGTTTGGTTCAGGACTTGCCGGAATGTTGTCACAAAAGGGTTCCAGAGTGGTTGTAATCGATATAAATGAGGATGCGTTCAGAAAGCTTCCGGATGATTTTTCCGGTTACGAGATCATCGGCGACGGGACGGATGTTGATATATTAAAACAGGCCGGAATCGAGGAAGCATCCATGGTAATTGCGGCTACGGATGACGATAATACAAACCTGTTGATCGCTCAGATTGCCAGCAGGATTTTTCATGTTCCCAATGTCTATTCCCGTTTAAATGATAAGAATAAAGAGAAATTGATACACGGTTTCAATATCAAACCGATCTGCCCGTTTGTGCTGTCGGTCAATGAATTTTCCAGATTGTCCAATGAGGAATACAGGGAGGTCAGCAGCCTATGAAAATCGTTATTGCAGGAGGCCGCAATGAAGCCGATTTCCTTATAGGAATGATGTTGTCCGGAAAGCATAAGCTGATCGTCATTAATGAGGACAGGAGTTACTGCGAACACCTGTCGTCCGTCCATGATATTCCGGTTATTTTAGGCGATCCATGTAAGGAATATATACTGCAGGACGCGGGAATTAAGAATTGTGACGTGATGATTGCGCTGGGAGAGAAAGATGCGGATAATCTGGCCATATGCCAGATGGCGAAACGGCTGTTTGCGGTGAAAAAAACTGTCTGTACGGTCAATAACCCTAAAAATGTGGAGCTGTTTGAAACGTTGGGGGTGGACCGGGTGATCAGCGCCACCTATATGCTGGCTCACTTTATTGAGCAGGCGTCCATGGTGGAAAATATTGTGAATGTGCTGCCTTTAAACACGCAAAAAGTTCTGATGAATGAGATAAAGGTGGATTCTTCTTATCCTGTTGTGGATAAAAAGATTATGGAAATCGATTTTCCCCATCATGTGATTATCAGCTGCATTATCAGGGGAGAGCAGGTGGTGGTGCCAAACGGCCAGACGAAAATTATGGCTGGTGACCGTCTGCTTGTATTGGCCACACCGGAAAATCAGGAAAATGTGGTAAAATTGATTATAGGAAGCAGAATATGAATAAAACTGGAATAAAAGAAACAGTGACAGTCTCCGGATACACTCTGATTGCAGGGTATTTGGGGATTGTTATGATTATGGCGGGAGTGATTACCCTTCTGCCCCTGATTACATTGGCATTTTATCCTCAGGAAATGAATCAGGCGGGTTATTTTATCGTTCCCGGAGTGATTTCCATTCTGGCGGGCTATCTGGTAAGCCTGGTTTTGAGAGGTAAGAAGCTGGGAAATCTGGAGAGAAACCAGGAGATGATCGTGGTTACCGCCACATGGATGATCGCAATCTGTGTGACTGCCATACCGTTTGTGCTGACAGGAAAATATACATTTACTCAGGCTGTATTTGAGACCACCAGCGGTTTGAGCACCACAGGGCTCAGCGTGGTGGATACGGCGTCGGCGCCTCATATCTTTTTAATCCACCGGACGGTGCTGTTGTTCTTTGGAGGAGTGGGACTGGTGCTGGTGATGACGTCGGTATTGTCGGATATCTATGGAATGCGCCTGTACAATGCGGAAGGCCATTCCGACCGCCTTTTGCCCAATCTTTTAGAATCGGCCAGATTGATTATCGGCATTTACAGCGGGTATATACTGGCAGGAACTGCGTTATATGTGATATTCGGGATGAGCCCGTTTGATGCGGTCAACCATTCCATAGCGGCGCTTTCTACAGGAGGATTTTCCACAAGGCCGGAGAGTATCGGATATTATAACAGTGCGGCTATTGAGATGATAACCATTGTTCTGATGCTGTTGGGAGGAACGAATTTTCTGGTTCATCTGCTTCTTTTAAGGGGGAAAATAAAGGCTGTTTTATCTCATTGCGAGACCAGAATTACGCTGTTTCTTCTGGCCTTTTTTTCACCTCTGCTGCTTGTACTTTTGATGCAGGAAATGTATAATGAGGTATCAACAGGGATGAGAGCGGCTGTTTTCCAGGCTGTATCAGCGCTTACCACCACAGGATTTCAAACGGTGGAAACATTTCAGACATGGGGGTCGCCTCTTATGATGATTATGATCGTGCTGATGCTGGTGGGCGGAAGCACAGGCTCCACGGCCGGCGGGTTAAAGGCGTACCGGGTCTATGTGATATTAAAAGAGATCAAATGGAAGATTATCAGGGATATCTGCCCCAACCGGATGGTGTTTACCGAGACGATTAAAAGATACGGGAAGGAAGAGGCGGTCAGTTCCAGGGAAAAGGAGCAGATCCATACGTTTATCTGCGTTTATTTAATCTTGTTTCTGACAGGGACATTTATTTTCTGTTTATTTGGCTATTCCATACAGGATTCCATGTTTGAGTTTTCTTCGGCTCTCAGCACGGTTGGTTTATCCGTGGGAATTACTGCGTATGACGCCAATCCGGTGATTCATTGGACTGCGGCTGCGGGGATGTTTTTAGGGCGTCTGGAAGTGTTTGCCGTGTTAATCGGAGCGGCCAGAATTATTTCCGATGGAAAAGGGGCGGCAGCGGAACACAGAAAGAATATCAGGAGGTAGGCTGCGCATGATCTATAGTTTTGAAAAGGAAATCGAGCTGGTTAAAAAAGTGCTGAAAGTTTCAATTGTATGGGTTCTTTCAACGATGCTGGCCATTGTTTTGGAGCGGATGTCCATCCGTGTGGAAAACCTGCTGCTGATCTATATGGTAGGAGTCCTGATCAGCATTGTGGAAACCAGCAGTATGGCCTGGGGGATTGGCTCAGCCGTTGTTTTTGTATTTACATTTAACTTTTTGTTCACCTCGCCGAAATTTACATTTGCGGTGGATGATCCAAATTATATTGTATCATTTATTATCTTCATCATTGTGGCCGGAATTGTGTCCACACTGACGGTTAAGCTGCAAAAACAGATGCGGATTGCCAACAAGAAGACGGAGATCACTTTAAAAATCAATGACATCGGAAGCGGATTTTTAAATCTGACCGGTTACGGGGCGATTGAACGGTACAGCCGGGAAAGCCTCAGCAATCTGACCGGACGCAACGTGGACGTGCTTTTACGGGAAAATGAAAAGGATGAATTTGATGACAGCATTGCGGAATGGTGCTATCTCCATGCCATGCCATGCGGCCATGGAGAGATTCAGTTTACACAGGACAAAAATCTCTATCTGCCGATCCAGAACAGCAATAAAACGTATGGAGTCATAATATTTGACTGTGCGGACGAGGGGCTTCAGGAGGATGAAGAGATCTATATTAAAACTGTAATCTCTCAGATTACCCTTGTGTTGGAACGGGAGAGACTGGGGAGAGAAAAAGAAGAGGGCAGGATTCAGGTCGAGCGGGAGAGGCTAAAAAGCACGCTTTTAAGAAGTATTTCCCACGATCTCAGGACGCCTCTGACAGGGATTGCAGGAAGCGCCAACTTCCTTTTGGATAATCTGAAGGAATTGGACCAGACCACGTCGGAAATCATGCTGAAGGATATCTGTACGGATGCGGAATGGCTGAATACCATGGTGGAGAATCTGCTTAATATGACCAGAATCCAGGAAGGACGTCTGGATATCAATAAGAAAAATGAGGTGGTGGACGATATCATCTCTTCCGCCGTTACTCTGGTATCCAAGCGGATCGGCAATCACACGTTAAAGACGGAAACCCCGGAAGAGATTCTTCTGTTTCCCGTGGATGCCCGCCTGTTCATACAGGTGCTGGTCAATCTTTTAGACAATGCGTTCCGCCATTCCGGCGACGGCACGACGGTGGTGATTTCAGCTTTTGCCCAGAGAAATAATATGGTGTTCCGGGTTTCCGATAATGGAAAAGGAATTCCGGAAGGCAAGCTGGAGCAGATATTCGACAATTTCTTTACTACCGCCTACCAAAACGGCGACAGGCAGAGAGGCGTGGGCCTGGGCCTTACCATCTGCAAAGCCATAGTGGAAGCCCATCACGGCAAGATTGCGGCATATAACAATGAAAAAGGAGGGGCAACCTTCCAGATAGAACTGCCAATGGAGGATAAAGATCATGAATGAGCCCAATATTTTAGTGATTGAAGATGACCAGACCATTCAGAATTTTATAAAAATATCGCTGAAGACAAAAGGATACCGGTATGTTCTGGCGGAGGACGGCCTGACCGGTATCTCCTTGTTTTATGCCAATAATCCGGATATGGTGCTTTTAGACCTTGGCCTGCCGGATATGGATGGAATGGAGGTTTTAAGACAGATCCGCCAGGAATCCGAGACTCCCGTAATCATCGTTTCCGCCAGAGGGCAGGAAAAGGAAAAAGTTGGAGCTTTGGACGAGGGGGCGGACGACTATATCGTAAAGCCATTTAATGCTGGAGAGATGCTGGCCCGCATCCGCGTCGCCCTGAGGCACAAGGGAACGGCGGTAAAGCCAATGACGGAATTTGAACTGGACGGGATTAAGATCGATTTTGAACGGAGAAAAGTGTATAAAAGGGGAGAAGAGATCCATCTGACCCCATTGGAATACAAGATGGTGGTTTTGATGGTGAACAACAGGGGAAAAGTGCTGACCCATAAATACATCCAGCAGGAAGTTTGGGGCTACGGCACCACGGATGATTACCAGTCTCTCCGCGTGTTTATGGCCAATATCAGGCGTAAAATTGAGGATGACACGACGAAGCCAAGATATATTCTAACGGAAGTCGGAGTTGGATACCGGTTTGTGGATGAGTGATGGTATGCCTTGGACTGCTTTTAGGCATTCTTTCACGCTTGCTGTCCGGAGACATTCACTACATTTTTAATAATACGAATCAGCCCTTCTTCTGCTTGTGAAAGATAGGTATCTTCACGGTAGACGAGGGCTGTTTTTCTGGTAAACGGGCCCTCTTGGGAAGGGAGGGAAAAATATGAGATACTGTATTTTTCTGAGTCATTGGTACAGGGAATGGCAGGAGTTATGGTTACGCCCAGACCGCGGCGGACGGCATTCAGAGCCTGTCCCAGATTGCGGATCTGCAAAACTGTATTTGGTGTGATCTTATGCAGAGAAAAATACTGCATGGTAAAGCTGCGTGTGGCCTGATCCCGGCTTAACATGATAAAAGGCAGTTTATACCAGTTTTCGGGCTTTAAGCAAGGATAGGCATACCCATCCTGATGAGTGGAATAGGCGTTCAGCCCCATATTGTCCGGTGCAGCCAGAACCATCTCTTCCTCCGATACTTTTTCATAGACAAGATAGGGTAATTCTTCTGTATAATTGATAAAAATCAGGTTCAATTCTCCGGTTCTGATTTTTTGCAGTAAAACAGAGGCAGCTTCTTCGACAATTACAACATGGATTCCCGGATACTGTTCGTAAAAAGCGGGAAGAATGTGGGAAATGAAAAAGTTTGTCCGGCTCATAGGCAGACCGATTTTAATGCGCCCGCATTGGAGTTTGGCCACATCATTCAAACGGTTGTTAATCTGGTCGTTTAAATATATGATTTCTGATGCTTTTTCGATGCAGTATTCTCCGGCAAAGGTTGGGACCAAAGATTTTCCTACATGCTGAAATAATTTGGTACCGGCTTCCGCTTCAATGCGCTGCAGAAATTTACTTAATGCCGGCTGTGAGATATACAGTTCCTGAGCGGCCTTAGAGATACTTCCACATCTTCCTATAGATACCAGATATTCAAAGTCTTTTACATTCATCAGTAAAGAACCTCCTTTTTTAATCAAAACCTTTAGAGAATCTGTTTTATCTTATTAGAATACCACAAATTTTTTGCAGTTACAATTTTAATATAACTTCTAGTTATGATTTTTTGAAATATATGTCTTTGACGTTTTAGATAGTTCCGGTATATGATAAGGATAAGCTTCTGATGGCCGCAGATGTTTAGAAAAAGAAAATGTATTGGAGGGGTTCACATGTCACAGACATTAATTGCTGGAATTATTTTAGTTGTGATAATTGCGTTATTTTTAAGCGAAAAAATACCGTTGGCGGTTACATCTTTAGCCGGAGCGGTAATTGTGGGTTTGTTTGGTCTGGTGGAACACAAGGCGGTATTTACTTCTTTTGCGTCCACTTCTATGGTGCTGATGATAAGTATGATGATTGTCGGCTCTTCTCTATTTCATACAGGTCTGGCACAAAAGATAGGAAATGTGCTCTATAAAATGACCGGAGGCAGCGAAAGAAGCCTGATTCTGATTTCGGTTCTTTCAGGAACGCTTCTTTCTTCCGTATGCAGCGGTACCGCTACACTGGTAACCTTATTTCCTATCATAACCAGTTTATGTGTGACTGCGAGAGTTTCCGTATCGAAAACTTATCTTCCGCTGTCGTATGGTATCTGCTTTGGAAGTATGCTGACAGTGGCGGCATCCGGCATGGGAACGGCTTCCTCAGGTTTGCTGGAAGACGCCGGATTCAGAGCTTGGGGATTCCTGGAACCGGCTTATGTGGGTGCGCCTCTGGCTGTTGTGGGAATCATTGTATTAATGATAATTGGCGGTAAGGTTCTGCCTGATACCCATATGGAGCCTGAGATGAGCAAGACGGATGAAGAAGACAGGAAAAGCCATACATCTGCTAAAATGTGGATTTCAGGTATTGTAATGATCGCAATTTTTGTAATGATGATTATATCTCCTAAGGGTCTGCCTCTGTATATGATTTCTTCCACCGGAGTAGTTGTGCTTCTTCTTACGCGTACAATCAGCCAGAAACAGATGTTTGACAGTATTTCATGGAGTTCAGTATTTTTG
This sequence comes from Clostridium sp. chh4-2, assembly GCF_002899675.1. Classification (GTDB taxonomy): domain Bacteria; phylum Bacillota; class Clostridia; order Lachnospirales; family Lachnospiraceae; genus CHH4-2. The sequence continues at coordinate 51,069 of NZ_PKUU01000008.1, forward strand.
ATTGCAGGAATGACCACCGTTGCCAATGCGGTATCAAACAGCGGGTTAGGCCAGGTAATCGCGGATTCTATTTTGAAATTATGTGGAAATAATCAGAATCCGGTTTTTATAATTGCTGTTTTGCTGCTGGTAACTGCGCTTTTGACTCAGTTTCTGTCAAATAATGCGAGTATCTTGATTATGGCTCCGATTGGGATAGCGTTGGCAAACAGTCTTGGAATTGAGCCATATGCATTTGTTATGGCTACATTTGTAGGATGCTTATCCTGTTTTTGTACGCCGATGGCAACTCCTGCTCTCGCATATGTGATGGAGCCTGGGGGATACCGGTACCGGGATTTTGCAAAGGCCGGGCTTTTAATGCAGCTGGTGTATTTTATCGTTGGCCTTATTGTAATACCTTTGGTTTGGCTGTAAAAGGATATAGAACGGGAGACGGAACAGATGGCAGAAATAGAGAGAGCATTGCTGATTAAAGGTGGCTCTGTGATATCTTTGGCAACAGGAAGAGCAGAACAAAAAGATATTCTCATTGAACATGGAACGGTATCAGCAGTTGAAAATAAATTGGAGATCAAAGATTCCGGGAAGATTATTGACGCTTCTGGAATGTACATAACGCCGGGCTGGGTGGATGCCCACGCCCATGTTTACGAAAGCGGCAGCACCATCGGAGTTTGTGCAGATTCCATGGCTTCTTCAGGCGTGACCTGGGTGGCCGATGCAGGTACATCCGGGGCTTGCAATTTTAAAGATATGAAGGAACGTGTCATCCGCAGCAGCCGGATCAATGTAAAGGCATATCTGCATATTTCAAAATGGGGAATTTCCAAGGAATGCGGTGAACTGCGGGATTTTGAAAACATTGACAAAGAGGCGTGTGTGGATACCTGTCTGAAATACAAAGAAGATATCATCGGCTTAAAAGTCAGAATTGACCCACGGGTATGCTCCAATGAGGAAAGAGCCATGAAGATTTTAAGAGAGCTGGGAGATAAAACCGGTCTGCCGGTGGTAGTACATGCCAGCAGAAGCAGCCTTTCATTGGACGATGTTCTTTCTTATTTAAAAAAGGGAGATATTTATGCCCATAGTTATGCGGATAAAACGCCAGGAATTCTTGACCGGGAGGGCTGTATAAAGCAATCTGCCATAGATGCCAGAAAACGTGGAGTGATCTTTGATCTGTCCCACGGAAACGGTAATTTTTCATTTGAAGTGGCGGAGAAAGCATTGGAGCAGGGATTTGCAGTGGACATGATTTCTACGGATCTTCATGTAAACAGCCGGAGCAATGTGGTTGATTTGGCCTCCACAATGTCCAAAATGATGTGTTTGGGCCTTGATTTAACGAATATTCTGCAAAGAGTAACCCTGTTTCCGGCTAAAATATTAGGGTTAAAAGAAAAAGGCCTGGAGATTATTCCAGGCCGAAAGGCTGATTTAACCGGTTTCTATATAGAAAACGGAACGTTTGATCTAACGGACAGCGACGGAGAAATGAGAACTGCAAAGCAGCGGTTTGTTAACCGTTTTACTGTATTAGGAGATATGCTTCTGTAAACTCCTATCACTGTTTCACCACATTATCTTTCCATTTCCCCGAGAAATAGAACCATATAATTAAGATCAGACTGCCCATAGAGGCGATAGGCGCGCCCAAACCGATGCCCCGCAGCCATAAGCCCATCACGGACCCAAGCAGGATACAGGCAGGAACACGGAGTGCCAAAGCGGAAAGAACCGAGTTAATCAATGAAAATGTGGTATGGCCGGAAGCGATGTACAGCCCGTTAATGGAAAAGCAGAGTGGCACGAATAAGTAATCAAAGCTGAATGTGCGGAAATACTCCACTCCGCTGCGGATCATATCCGGATTGTCATCAAATAGCTCCAGGATTTGCTGGGGATAGAGCTGTACGAGAACAAAGATCACGTAGCTGCATACTACCGCGATCAGTGTACCCACGCGGCAGGTCTTGATGGCGCGGCCCCATTCGCCCGCTCCGATATTCTGGGCGCACATGGTAGCGATGGAGCTGCCCATGGCAACTGCCGGCATGATGGCAAATCCGTTGAATTTGCTGACAACGCCTACGGCTGCGGAAGCGTTGACTCCTCCGATGGTATTGACTAAGGCGGTTATGATCAGGAAAGAAAAACTTGTGACACCGTTCTGTACTGCGGCCGGAAGGCCGATTTTTATGATCAGCTCCATCTTTTCCTTATGGAATTTAAAGGAAGACGGTTTAAAGTCAAAAATAAAATTATTTTTCACCATGTATCCGATACATAAAACCATGCTGAGCGCCTGGGAAAATACAGTGGCCACAGCAGCGCCCAATGCGCCCATTTTAAGACCCGCAACGAGCAGAAGATCCAGGATGATATTGGTAACGCAGGCGATGAGCACGAAGTAAAACGGACGTTTGCTGTCCCCCATACCCCTCATGACGGCGCTGAGCACATTGTAGCCGAAGATAAAGATAATGCCGATAACCGTTACGGTCAGGTAGCGGCTGGCCTCGTCAAAGGATTCCGCAGGCGTTTTGATGAGAATCAAAACCTGATTTTTAAGAACCAGCATCACAATTGTGATGATAACTCCGGCAGCCAGCAGAGTGCTCATGAGCGTCGCGATGGTATCCTCCATATCTTTTGGCTTTTTGGCTCCAAGATACTGGGCGACCAAAACGGTGCCTCCTGAACAAAGTCCAACCACAACATTGGTCAGAATAAAGGTTACCTGTCCGCCGATATTGACGCCGGACATGCTGGCGGTTCCGCTGAAATTGCCCACGATCAGCATATCCGCTACGTTATAAAGAGACTGTATAATACTGGATACAAGAAATGGAAATGCGAACAGAATCAACTGGCGGACCACATTCCCCTTTGACAGATCATTTTCAAAATGTCCCATAAAAACCTCCGTTTCACCTATATAATCAGGTGCTTCTAATGTGTAAATAATGACATGATGAAATATTACCATAGTACGGAGGTTACTTCAATCCTAAATTTATCCGGAACCGGTTATTTTCCCATTTTGGGGGTAAAGAAAACGTCATTAACCTGAATTTTACCCGGAAATGCAGGAAAGCTTTACAGAACCACGATACAATCGGAACTGTATCAGCAAAAGGAAAGGATGAGAGAATGATTAGATTAGTAGCAGTAGATATGGACGGAACCCTGCTTAATACACAGGGCAGGATTTCCGACAGGAATGCAGACGCCATCCGGCAGCTGCAGGAACGGGGAATAGAAGTGGTGGTGTGTACGGGAAGAAGTTATGAAGATGCGGCTGCGCCGGTCAGAGAACAGGGATTGAGATGTGATATCATCTGCATGAATGGATCGGCTGTATTTAATAAGGATGGCAGGCAGATACAAAAAAGCCCTTTGACCTACAGCCAGATGGAAGAGATTCTGAGCTGCTGTAAAGACGATAAGGTTATCTTTGATTTTATGACAAATCAGGGAAGCTATACCATAGCCACCGAAGAAGAGTTTAAAATGTGTTTTGAATCCGATATATTACTTCCGGCCAGCGTAAAACATGAATATGAACAGATCAGGTCCAGATTTCATCTTACCACAAGAGAAGACCTGTTATCCATGGGGCTGGAATTTTACAAAGTATCGGTGATCCATGGCAATCCGTTTATTTTGGAAAAGATCAGAGGGGCGCTGAAGGGGTGTCACGGGCTGGCAGCGGCATCTTCTTATCACACGAATATAGAGATTACCAGCCGGACGGCACAAAAAGGGATTGCGCTCACTGAATACGCCTTAGAAAGAGGAATCGGATACCGGGAGATGATGGCGATCGGAGACAGTGAAAATGATTATTCCATGCTTTCGCTGCAGCTGGCCTATACCGTAGCGATGGGAAATGCGATGGAGAGCATTAAAAAGATTGCCAAGTGCCAGACACGGTCCAACGTAGAGGACGGAGTGGCATATGCAATAGAAACGTTAATTTTATCAGAAGAGGCATGCGCCTGTTAATACCGTAAATGGAGAAAAGCCATTTTACGGTATTTTTTTGTATACGGATACTTTATTAACACTCTCTTTATACCAAACGGAAACTGCCTTATAGAATCTTTATAGTACCCCATGGTAACATACGGATATCAAAAAAGGAGGTAATAATCATGAACGTGATCATTCAAATGGTGATTTACTGTCTGATATTGGTACTGCTTGCAGTTCCTTTGGGCAGTTACATAGGAAAAGTGATGAATGGGGAGAGGATAATCCTGTCAAAGGTATTGCTCCCGGTAGAAAACGGAATCTATAAAATGTTGAAAATAGACCGTGATGAGGAAATGAACTGGAAAAAATATGCGGTCTGCGCAGGTGCATTCAGCGTTATCAGCCTGGCTGCGCTGTGGCTGATCCTGATGATTCAGGGATACCTTCCTCTGAACCCGGAAAGAATCGGCGGCACGTCCTGGCATCTGGGTTTTAATACGGCGGCCAGCTTTGTGACTAATACAAACTGGCAGGCATATTCAGGAGAATCGGCGCTCAGCTATTTTTCCCAGATGGTCGGGCTGAATGTGCAGAACTTCGTGTCCGCAGCGGTGGGAATCGCAGTGCTGTTCGCATTGATCCGCGGATTTGTCCGGGTAAAACAAAAGGGGCTGGGAAATTTTTATACGGATGTGACCCGGGTGATCCTCTATGTGCTGATTCCTCTTTCCCTGATTGTTTCTGTGGTTATCATCTCACAGGGAGTGCCGCAGAGCTTTAAACAATATGATGAGGTGGCTCTTTTGGAACCGATGGAAGTGGAGCAGGAAGACGGAACCACGGTAACCGTTACAAAACAGGTGATCCCGTTAGGCCCGGCAGGAAGCCAGATCGCGATCAAGCAGCTGGGGACAAACGGAGGAGGTTTCTATGGCGTCAATTCCGCACATCCATTTGAAAACCCCAACCCGCTGAGCAATGTGTTTGAGATGATTTCAATACTGTTGATTCCTGCGGCCCTGTGCTTTACATTTGGAAGGAATATTAAAGATAAGCGCCAGGGAAGGGCAATCTTCCTTGCCATGTTTATATTGCTGGCGGCGGCCCTGGCCATTATCGGTTTTAATGAACAGAACGGTACGCCGCAGCTGGCCCAGAATGGAGCCGTTTATATGGGGACCGACGGCCAGGCGGGAGGCAACATGGAAGGAAAAGAGACCCGGTTTGGGATCGCGGCTTCAAGCACCTGGGCTGCATTTACAACCGCAGCTTCCAATGGATCTGTAAATTCCATGCACGACAGCTATACGCCCATCGGCGGTCTGGTTACCATGCTTTTGATGCAGCTTGGCGAAGTCGTATTCGGAGGAGTGGGCTGCGGGCTCTATGGAATGCTGGGATTTGCCATTATGACCGTTTTTATAGCGGGGCTGATGGTGGGGCGTACGCCGGAATATCTGGGCAAAAAGATAGAGCCGTATGAGATGAAAATGGCGGTTCTCGTCTGTATCGCCACCCCGGCTGCCATTCTGGTGGGCAGCGGTATCGCAGCGGTTTTCCCGGAAACCGTGGACAGCTTAAACAATTACGGAGCCCATGGGCTTTCAGAAGTACTTTATGCTTATTCATCGGCAGGCGGAAACAACGGTTCCGCATTTGCAGGATTTAATGCGAACACTCCATTTTTTAACGTCAGCATCGGCCTTGTTATGCTGTTTGTGCGCTTTCTGCCAATGTTTGCAACTTTGGCCATTGCGGGCAGCATGGCGGCCAAAAAGAAAGTGGCTGCCAGCGAAGGCACGCTGCCAACCCATAATGCCATGTTTATCTTTCTGCTGATTGTTATTGTTCTGTTAGTAGGGGCGCTCAGCTTTTTCCCTGCGCTGGCATTGGGGCCGATTGCAGAATTTTTAGAAATGACGTAACTGTTCAGCAGGTCTGCGCATTTACGAAATGACATTATAAAAGCCATAGGAGGAAATATGCTATGAATAAAACGAAAAATAACATATTTATGGATAGGCAGATATTGGGCAGGGCCCTGAGAGATTCGGTGACAAAACTGAATCCTAAGGTGCAGATTCAAAATCCTGTCATGTTTCTGGTTTATGTATCCGCGATTTTGACTACCGTATTATTTATACTTTCATTGGCCAGTGTGAAGGATACCGGATCGGGTTTCATATTTGGAGTTGCAGCAATCCTTTGGTTTACCGATCTGTTCGGAAACTTCGCCGAGGCGATTGCGGAAGGCAGGGGAAAGGCTCAGGCGGATGCCCTCAGAGCTTCCAGAAAAGATGTGATGGCGTCTAAAATCCCAGCAAAAGAGTTTAAAAATGAGATTCAGAAAGTGCCGTCCGCTAGCTTGAGAAAAGGCGATTTGGTGCTGGTAACCGCAGGAGAACAGATTCCGGCGGACGGCGACGTGGTGGATGGAGCTGCTTCCGTAGATGAAAGCGCCATCACAGGTGAATCAGCGCCGGTTATCCGGGAAAGCGGTGGCGACAGGAGTGCAGTGACAGGGGGAACTACGGTGATCTCGGACTGGCTGGTCATAAAGGTAACCAGCAATCCGGGCGAAAGCTTCATGGATCAGATGATCGCCATGGTAGAAGGAGCTTCCAGAAAAAAGACGCCCAATGAACTGGCGCTTCAGATTTTTCTGGTCGCATTGTCCGTCATCTTTTTACTGGTAACCGTTTCCTTGTACTGTTATTCCATCTTTTCAGCAGGCCAGAAGGGAATGGAAAATCCAACTTCAGTAACTTCACTGGTGGCCTTGTTCATATGTCTGGCTCCGACCACCATAGGAGCGCTTTTATCCTCGATAGGAATTGCAGGCATGAGCCGTTTAAACCAGGCCAATGTGCTGGCCATGAGCGGCCGGGCCATTGAAGCGGCAGGCGATGTGGATATACTGATGCTGGATAAGACGGGTACAATCACTCTTGGAAACCGGCAGGCGGATGCATTTTTACCGGTGGACGGCAATTCAGAGCAGGAACTTGCGGATGCGGCGCAGCTGTCTTCGCTGGCAGATGAAACCCCGGAAGGCCGCAGCATTGTGATTCTGGCTAAGGAGGAGTTCAACCTCCGCGGCCGCAGCATGGAAGAACTTAAAGCGGAATTTGTTTCGTTTACCGCCAAAACCAGGATGAGCGGAATCAATTGTCAGGATATGGAGATCCGTAAAGGAGCGGCCGATGCGGTGAGGGATTATGTGGTCTCCTGCGGTGGGAAATTCAGCCGGGAATGCGAAGAGACAGTGAAAAAAGTGGCCGGCCAGGGAGGAACTCCCCTTGTAGTGGCAAAAAACGGCAGGGTATTAGGAGTAATTGAGTTAAAAGACATTGTAAAACAAGGCGTAAAAGAAAAATTTGCCGATTTGCGCAAGATGGGGATCAAAACAATTATGATCACCGGAGACAATCCGCTGACAGCCGCTTCGATTGCAGCAGAAGCAGGGGTGGACGATTTTCTGGCGGAAGCTACGCCGGAAGGCAAATTGGATATGATACGGAAATTTCAGACGGAAGGTCATCTTGTAGCGATGACAGGGGATGGAACCAATGATGCGCCAGCTCTGGCTCAGGCCGATGTGGCAGTAGCCATGAATACGGGAACCCAGGCTGCTAAGGAAGCCGGGAATATGGTGGACTTGGATTCTTCGCCTACCAAGCTGATTGAAATCGTTAAAATCGGAAAACAGCTTTTGATGACCCGGGGTTCTCTTACCACATTCAGCATTGCCAATGACGTTGCGAAGTATTTTGCAATTATCCCGGCGCTTTTTATCGGTATCTATCCGGGGCTGGCGGCGCTCAATATTATGAGGCTTCACAGCGCCCAAAGCGCGATCTTTTCAGCTATCATTTACAATGCGCTGATTATCATTGCCCTCATACCTTTGGCCTTAAAAGGCGTAAGATACCGGGAAGTGCCGGCGGCCAAGATGCTGGCAGGAAACCTTTTGGTCTATGGGCTCGGAGGAATTGTGATTCCGTTTATTGCGATTAAAGCAATTGATATGATGCTGGTGGGCGCAGGGTTCTTTTAAAAGAACCGGTGAATTAAGAAGAGAGGATGCCGCTTACAGCGGCAAAACGGTGGAGAGAATGAAATTAATAAAATCGGTAATTCCTAAAACATTTGCATTTTTTCTGGTTTTAACCGTGATATGCGGCGTGATTTATCCGCTTTGTGTGTCCGGAATTTCCCAGGTGTTTTTTCAGAAACAGGCGAAAGGTTCTATTATTGAGATTGACGGTGTAAAATATGGAAGCGAACTGCTGGCGCAGGAATTTACATCGGATACTTACTTGTGGGGAAGGCCTATGAATGCGGATATTTCCACATATACGGATGAGGAAGGCAATCCGGTATTGTATGCGGGGCCGTCCAATAAAAGTCCTGCAGGAGAAGAATTGGAGACCATGATTGCCGAAAGGGTAGAAAGGATAAAAGCCGCTCATCCGGAAAAAGAAGGGCAGCCGGTTCCTTCCGATCTGGTTACCGTATCCGGCAGCGGCCTGGACCCGGAGATATCACCGGCAGCAGCCGAATATCAGGTTGAACGAATATCCAAAGCCAGAGGCATTTCAAAAAATGATGTGGAATCAGTGATTGAACAGTATTCCACAGGAAGAACCTTCGGGATCTTTGGAGAACCCAGGGTAAATGTGCTGAAAGTGAATCTGGCGTTGGACGGCATTTTAAAAGGTTAGCATACTTTTGCAGGGGAGGAAAACACATGGAAGAACGGCCTGATCCTAATAAAATATTGGCGGAACATTTTCCAAGGCAGAACTCAGACGGAAAAGGAAAATTGAAGATATTTTTCGGATATGCAGCAGGGGTGGGGAAAACATATGCCATGCTGGAGGCGGCCGGAGATGACCTGAATGCAGGCGTGGATGTGGCAGCAGGGTATATTGAACCCCATGAAAGGCCGGAAACGCTGGCTTTAATGGATGGGCTGGAACTTCTTACACCCCGGTATCTGGAGTACAGAGGAATCCGGCTCAGGGAATTTGATTTGGACGCCGCCTTGATCCGGAAACCGCAGATCGTGCTGGTGGATGAACTGGCCCATACCAATCCCCAGGGATTCCGCCATTCCAAGCGGTATCAGGACATCCAGGAGCTTTTGGATGCCGGAATCAATGTGTATACCACGGTAAATGTTCAGCATTTGGAAAGCCTTCACGATATCGTAGCGTCCATTACCCATGTGAGGGTAAAGGAACGGATACCGGACCGGGTGTTTGACAGGGCGGATCAGGTAGAGCTGATTGATATAGAACCAGAAGACCTGATGAAACGCCTGGAAGAAGGCAAGGTATACCGAAAAGACCAGGCCGGCCGGGCTATGGGGAATTTCTTTACGCTGGAAAAATTGACGGCGCTGAGAGAAATCGCCCTGAGAAGAACCGCCGACCGGGTAAACCGCTCTGTGAGCCGGGAAAGGGGAGCGGATGGAAAGGATTACTTCACCGCGGAACATATTCTGGTCTGCGTGTCCTCAGCCCCGTCCAATGAAAAGGTAATACGAACGGCCGCCAGAATGGCCGATGCATTTCATGGAACCCTCACCGCCATTGTCGTGAAAACAGAGGGCATGGAAGATATGGAGGGCAAATTCGAAAAAGCGCTGGAAGATAACATTGCGTTGGCAAAGCAGTTTGGAGCCAACGCGATTACCGTGTATGGAGACGATATTGCAAAACAGATTGCCGGATACGCCAGGCGAAGCGGAGTTTCTAAAATTGTGATCGGCAGGACGGTCAGAAAACGCAGCCTGTTCTATCTGAAACAGACCTTAATCGACCGTCTGATCAAAGCCGTTCCTAATATGGATATCTATGTGATCCCCGACAGCGGCGCAGTCATGGATGAGCGAAAGAAAACACCCTGGTTTTTGACGGGCGGAAATCGGGAAAAAACACAGAAATGGCTGCGGATAGCGGGAATTGCGGCAGGGGCCGCCGCTTTTTTGGTACTCATGTACAATTTCTTTTTTGTAGAACCCAGATATTCCTTTTTTTCCTATGCTGCCGCCTATCCCTTCGCATTTGCAGCAATGACCATCTGCGCGGTAATCACCAATTCCATGGCCTCCCGGCTGAAAAAACAAGCGATGATTTCAGAAGAAGAGTCCGGCCAGATGCAGGCGCTGATGAATATCAGCCACAGGCTGAGACAGGCGGAAAATGATGATGAAAAATTGGAGATTCTGGGAATACAGGCCTCGGGTTTGCTGCACTGCCACGTGATCATTTACAGCGCTGTCTCCTCTAAAAACCATTTAGAAAAGGTGGGCGTTTACCCGCCCGAAGATAAAGCCGAAAGCGAAGCGATGTTCGCAAAAAGCGACGAAAGGGCAGTGGCCGAATGGGTTTATAAAAACAAGCATAAAGCGGGCAAAACCACAGATACCCTTCCCGGCGCCCAGGCCAGGTATATGCCTGTGGCGGGAGCGGGCATAGTTTATGCCGTGCTGGGAATCGATCTGCGGCAGACAGGCCGCATTGAGCCGAACAATAAGAACATCTTGAATATCATGATAAGCGAGACTGTGTCAGCTTTGAAAACAGACTGAAACTCTTTATATTATGTTTACATCATTGCAAATGTCTCATATAGAATCTTTACTGGCAATCACGGTATGATGTAATCAGAAATAGAGAGGAAGGGATCAGATATGGCAGAGAAATTATTATTATTCGTAGAAACGCCATTAGAACGCCTGTTAAAAAAACACCCGCTGCTGCTCATGATCGCGATGCAGATATCCGTTGCACTATTTATGCTTATCATCGTCTCCGCCATCGCCTTGTCAGGATGCAGCGTTATCTGGCTTTTTTATAAATTATTCGGCATCATGTAAAATCTTTATTTAGTTAACTAAAGTACGCCGGAAAGAAGGGGAAACCTGGGCGGGCGGCGGAACTGATAAGAGATAGGGGATTCGAGTTTCGACCCTAAGAGGTACTAAGGCCGCCAGAAACGGAAAAAGGCAGAGCGGCGCCCATTCGCTGTGAACTCCTGATGACTTCACTGCTCAAGTGGGCGTATCGCTCTAAGAGCGCCTCAAATACTGATTCGGTATTCAGTATTTGTCTGCCTTTTTCCGTTTCTGCCGGCCAAGTACCTCTAAGGGTCTGCAAACGATCCCCTATCTCTTATCAGTTCCGCCGCCCGCCCAGGTTTCCCCTTCTTTCCGGCTGTTGCTTGGCTAGCTGAGGAAAAAAAGATTTGCCGGATGGGAGAGTAAATTTTTATATCAACCGTTAAGTCTTTTTCAGAAATGCCTTCACCATTTAATGTAAAGGGTGAGGTCATTTTGCGAAATGACTTGACGTTTAAAGTAAAACCCGAAGTCATTTCTGAAAATCCCTTAACGATCTATGTAAATGTGATTCTACATAAATACCTACGCACCAAAATTGTTTTTAACCAAGCTAGCGAAAACCAGCACGGAATCGGGAGGCGGAGCCGGGAGAGGCAGGTCGGAGGAGCCGTCCGGGCCGGGGAAGGAAGTATGCAGCCGTATGGGATCGTATGGAACCCCTTTAGTACTACTTAGGCCCGTAAGGACAGAACGAGGCAGGTAAAAACTGATTTCCGTCTCAGTTTTTAAAGCGCCGCTGAGCAGCGAAGTCATAAAGAGTTCACTGCGAATGGCGCTGGCCTGCCTCGTTCTGTTCTTACGGGCCTTAGTAGTTCTTAGGGGCGAATCCCGAATCCCATACGGCTGCATACTTCCTTCCCCGGCCCGGACGGCTCCTCCGACCTGCCTCTCCCGGCTCCACCTCCCGATTCTGGGCGTATCTTTCACAAATCCGTTAAATAACAATTTAGTGTAATTTTTATTTTATGATCTCATAGTTTACGGAAATTCGGGCTTCGATTCCGATTTGGCCGGGTTCGACTGCGATGGAAGCGGCCGTGTCCATTGCAGATTCCATAGCGGCGCTTCGCTGATATCCGTTATAGCGGGCCTGCTGGCTGGATGAGTATTCTTCTACGTGAACAACGCCGCCTAAAGACGCGCCGCCTGCTTCCGCAATCGCCTGAGCTTTTAACTTGGCGGAGGCCATAGCGTTCTTTAATGCTTCCTGGTAGCTTTCATCATACTTGCTGGAAAGATAATCTACGGATTGGATGCGGTTGATTCCGGCGTCAACACAGCTGGTAATCAGTCCGCCTACCTGATCGATCGGAAGGTCGGAAACTGTGATATTGGTATTCATCTCATATCCTGTGATTGTTTTTCCGCTGTTCCAGTCGTAGACGGGGTCCAGACCATAGTTGGAAGTCTGGATAGAAGTCTTTTCAATTCCTGCGGATTCCAGTACGGCAAGAGTTTTGTCCAGATCCTGTTTGTTTTGATCCTGGCATGTCTTTGCGTCTGCTGCCTGGGTATAGACGGCCAAAGTGATCTCGGCCATATCGGGAACTACCTTTACTGTCTCCGTACTTTGGACTGTAATTACCTGATTTTCCGTATTCTGTACTTTAATGGTGTCCGGGAACGGGGCCTGGCTGCAGGCGGATAAGGTGATGGCACCGGCTGCGATGACAGCGGCAAATGCGCTTCGTTTTGTTATTTTATTCATAATACATACCTCCTTTATTGTCTCTATTGTATCGGAAAAATCTGGAAGATGTATTTCTTTTCCCTTAATAATCCATGGCTAATTATTTACAGAATTCAAACGGGAATTAAGAGATAAAAAGCCGGATCTTAATATATAAAAGCCGAATAAACATCTAACATGCCCTGGCAGCCCACTTTTCCTGACAGCGCATCCATTTTTCTGGAGGAGGCCAGAAGGATGTTTTTTACGTCGGCCAGGCTGATATCGGTGCGGTAAGAATAGAGCATGGCTGCTGCACCTGTGACCATGGGAGCGGCCATGGAGGTTCCGCTCATAAATGCATAACTGTTTTCAATGGAAGTGCTGAGAATATAAGTGCCCGGTGCGGCGATATCCACAGAAGCGGTTCCGTAATTGGAACTGGAATCCAGCGATCCGTCGAACAGCAGATTGCCTACGGCGATGATATTGTCCGATGGAAAAGAAGCCGGATAAACGGGATATTGGTCTATATTATATCCCACTCCCATCGCGTCGCCATTGCCTGCGGCGACCACAAAGAGGAGAGGGGAAGCCTGAATCACCTGAGCCAGCTCTTCGCTGTAAGAGGAGGAGCCAAAGCTGAGATTACAGATAGAGGCTCCGTTGGCTTCGGCATAATGAATGGCTTCGATGACTGAAGCCGGATCACCGGAACCATTTTCACCGCCCAGGACTTTTAACGGCATGATTTTGATATGGCTGTTGTCGGCAATGCCCACGATTCCACCGTTGTCCTTGGACGCGGCAATGGTTCCGGCCGCGTGAGTGCCGTGAGTATCCTCTTTTCCATTATAAATAGTATTGTTATTGCCGTAAAAGTTCCAGCCGCTGACATCGTCGATATATCCGTTGCCGTCGTTGTCAATTCCATCGCCCGGTATTTCGTCCTCATTGATCCAGAAAGAACTCTGTAAATCGGGGTGGCTGGTATCGATGCCTGTATCAATGACCGCTACAATCACATCCCGTTTGGATTCGGCACTGTTATAAAGATCCCAGGCCGGCCGGATATTGATATCCACTCCGGCCACAGCATGTGTTTTTCTCAATTCTACGGAATCAGGACCCACTGGGTTAGGAAGGCTGACCGAAGGGTCGCCGGTGATTGCGTGGTACAGTCCGTTGGCATATTTAAAATGGTCGATGAGTTCGATCATCTGGAATTCTCCGTCATTTTTTAAGCCCCATTGATAGGTGGCATAGGAATCTCCGGGAGAGAGATTTACAAGTCCGGGGCCCACGGCAAATGTCCTGAGCGCAGAATCTTCATTCGCAGACGGCGGACGATTATATTTCTGAAAAGAATCTGCCGGACCGGCTGACACCATAGGGGCGACAGCCGTCAAGGCCGCAAGAGCGGCGAATATTGTTCTTAACACCATTATCTTAATCTCCTAACTTTCAAACATGTTATAGTAGTGTATCAGGCAGATTTGAAAAAAATGTGAACTTTTATATTAATTTCGGAATCAGTTTGGACAGAGCGGCGGCCAATTCCTGATGTCCTTTTTCTGTCAGATGTATATAGTCGATCTCATCTGTTTCACTAACGATTTCATTGGCATCCAGATAGTGACAGTTCATCAGCCGGGCAATTTTTTCATATTCGCCGGCCAGCATCTGCGATTTTTCTGCACAGCCCCGTCCCATAGTTTGTAATACCTGTCTGGTTTCATATCGTTTGTCAATGCTTTTAGGAGTAATAACCAGGATGTTGGGAGTATCCTTAAACCAGCATCCTTCCACTGATTGAGCCTTGGCGATCAGCCGTTTCAGTCCCATGCCGATGCAGGCCGCCGAACTGCCAAAGCGTTCTTTTGTATCGTTGGTTCCCAGCATAATGATTAAAAGATTTACCGGCGCATGGCTTTGGAGACATGGCAGGATATAATTGACGCCGCATTTGCCTTCAGAGACGGGATCTTCAAAACTGGTGGTTCTTCCGTTCAGTCCTTCTTCGATCACCAAATATTCATTTCCCAAAGATTTGGCGAGAAGCTGTGTCCAGCGGATGTCCTCATTATAGCGTCTTTGATTGACGGAACGAAAACCGTGAGTGTTGGAATCTCCGAAGCATACAATATGTTTTAGCATAGATAGTTCTCCTTTTTTATTGATGTAAGATAGCGGGAACATTAAAACGCCCGGCTCCATCTCATTATATCAGATAGTGAATCAGCTGAAACAGTCTGGAAGTGACGGAAAACAGGATTTTTTTCATTTTTGGCACTTCTTTCACCTTATGCAGATCGTCCTCAGTTACGGTTCCGTCCGGAGCCAGAAGTACGGAGTCATTTTGAAGGTTCAGAATGTGACTTTCCAGCTGTTTGTTAAATTCTTCCCCATGGATCACCAGCATGGTTTCCGTATCCACATAGGTGCTTCTCATGTCCAGGTTGTAGGAACCGATGAGAGAGAGGTCATGATCGATCAGCATGGATTTTCCGTGGGAAGAGTGGGGGCCATTGTATTCATAAATGGTGACGTTGGTATCCAGTATGCGGCCTTTATTATGGATATAATCGGAAGAAGCCATAAAATTATCGCCCACGGCCACGGAATTTAACATCATTTTAAAGTCGGGAACTGCTGCGGCTGTCTCGGCCATCCCTTGATACATATCTTCACTGAACACCGCATAGGGAGTGTGAAGGTAAACCCGTTCTTTTGCCTGTTTCATCAAGGATTCCAGCTGATACCAGATCCAGGGCTCTTTTCCCATGATATGAGTGGGATTCCAGATTAAAGTCGCCTTTTTAATGGGGAGCGTGGAATCCGTATAGTCATAATCCGGAGCCGTCAATTCCGGGTGGGCCCCGGCCAGGGACTGATAGTGGCTTTTTAATTCTGATTTTGCAGCTTCCATTTTTTTCTTCATGGATTTTGACGGATGTTCAAAAACCGTTTCGCAATAAGAGGAGTTCCACATATTCTGAAAATAGGCGTCGGTCTGCCATACGGCGCTGGATTTATCCTCTTTATTTTCATAACCGGTATTATAGATGAGCACATCCCGGTCATAGCTGAGATTCTTCATGTTGTATTCCCCAAGGAAGTAATCAAAGGTATTCCGTCCGCCCATCAAAAGCAGTTTATCATCCACTAAAATGTATTTATCATGCATGCGCCCGTGAATGGTCCATGGTTTCAGCACATGCGGAATATTATAAAATTTGATTTCGATATCAGGATGGGCGCCCAGTACATAAAAAATGGGCTCGTTTTTCATGTGGAGACTTCCGTACAGACCGTCCACCAGAATTTGAACGTTCACCCCTCTGTCTGCGGCTTCCAAAATAGAGGAAAAGATGTCATCGCAGCTTTGCCCGGCGCGGATATCAAAGGTGGACAGCACAATGCGTTCTTTGGCCTGATGAATCATCTGTATTCTGGAATTTAACGCGTCCATGCTGGTTTCAACCACGGCGGCCCTGTCCAGACTGTATCCGCCTGTATCGTTATAAAACGCGGCGGCATCAAAAGAGGATTTAAAAGAATCTCCTACCTGCTTAGGGTGCATAAACGGAATCAGACAGCCCAGGATCACATAGATCAAAAACACTGCAAATATTGTGAATAAATACTTGAATCGGAACTTTTTCATAGAGCCAGAACCTTTCTCATAAAATAATGGAAAATTTGTAACTGTTCAGTAGGTCTGCGCATTTACTGCGCTGACCGTAGTAAAACTTGGAAAAGCAGGCAAAAATCCCATCACCGCAGGCGATTTCGCATGGATTTTTGCTCGTAATTGTGTACTGAACAATTACGAAAATTTTATTACAGTGTACCACAATTGTTCAGACCTGTTCAACATTTATAAAATTTCATAAATTTGACAGCGGAAATTAATAGCAGTTTTTGCAGCCAAGTGTTATACTTAAAATGATACTTGAGAAATTCGGTAAAAAAGGAAATGAACACTATGAAATGGTTTAATAATAGATATAGATATCCCCGCATACTTCTGGCAGTGCTTATGACTTCCGCAGTGGTGAGCATGACTGCATGTCAGGGCTCTAAACAGGCGGGCAGTTCACAGAATATGGAAACAACCGCAGCAGCCGAGTCCGTTTCCATGGCGGAGATAGAAGAAACATTAGCAGAAAAAAAGACGGAGGAATCAGAGGGCTGCGGCATTTTAAGAGGCACCGTAATCGACGGTTCCGACTATTCGGAATCCATTACCATCAGGACGGATAACGGCAATGATTACAATATATTTACGACCAGTGTGCCTTTAGAAGAGATCACTACGATTAAGCCGGGGCAGAAGATTGCGATCGCCTATTCCGGTACGGTGGAAGGCGAGGATCTGCAGGGCGTACAGTTAGTTGTTACCTTGAATCCCCAGGTGCAGTACGAGATAAAAACTGCCACTGGAGTCACTGTTTCCAATGCGATGAGCACTTTTATTGTCAAAGACGGCGAAGGAGAGGAGGTCTCCTTTATGAAGGATAACTGTGAGATGGAAGAGGGCGCTCTTAGTAAGGACAGCGGGGATGAAGTGAAGGTGGTTTACGTGACTTCTGCGGATACGGATATTAACTATCCTTTGAAGATAGGAAAAGCGCAGTAAATTAGGAATAAACCAAATAATGAAGGGCTGCATACCGGATGGTAATGGAAAATGGCATTGGCAGTCCTTTTTGTTGTACTCGAAATCGGTTATAAATTCTTTCTATGGGATAAAAAGTTATAAATATCAAGATGTAAAGTCATGTTGCGAAAATGTAAAGCTGTTGTGGTAGTGTTTAAAAAGATATTTACTTACAATGAAATCACAAGACTAAGGGAGGATTTCATATGAAGTTATCAGAGAAGGTTGTAGCGCTTAGAAAAGCGAAAGGGATGTCACAAGAGGGATTGGCGGAAAAATTGAATGTATCCAGACAGGCGGTTTCGCGCTGGGAAATGGGCTCAGCGTTACCGGACGCGTCAAATATTTTACAGCTCAGCAAATTGTTTGGCGTCACTGCGGATTATTTATTAAATGATGATTACAAGAACGACAGTGATTTGCCACAAATTAAAGAGATCAAAGAAGATAACAGCAAACTTATTTTAATTTTCTTAGTGATTCTTGAGTTTATGGTTTTATTGATACAATTTACGGCAACCTGCGTTTTGAAAAATGTTTTCTTCGGATTTTTTAGTTTTATTCAATTTTCAGTTATTATTGTCGGCTTTGAATTTGGCTATAGGAAAAAAATAAGTAGTGCGAATGAAACGACAGCGTTATTTCGTAAGCGTTTCTATAAAATATCCACTTGGCTGGGATTATATTTTCCAATCAGATTTTTGATAACAATATTAATGAGTTCCTATCCCCGTTCGTATTCCAATCTGGTTGTAGAGTGTATTGTGTTTAGTATTTACATAGGAGTATCAATATTTGTGACATTATTTATCGAAAAGCATTACTTGATGAGGTCAAAAACGAAATCGATGTAAAGAAAAACTAAAATATGGGCCATCCGCCCTAAGGCGAATGACCCATATTTTTTAGATTTCGTTCACTTTTCTCTTAACATAGGTTGTGTGAAGCAGATGATGTGCTTTTTCACTTCCCGGTTTGCCAAGATAAGTGGAATAAAGTTCTTTAATAGCCGGATTCTCATGTGATTTTCTGATTGGGTTGTTCTTATCAGAATCATAGAGAACTTTAGCGCGGAGCGCACGGATATCAACCGTGTTGCGCACATAGCCAGGCTGCTGAGGCTGTCCGCCGCCGTTGATACATCCGCCCGGACATCCCATGATCTCGATGAAGTGGTAGTCAGCTTCGCCGGATTTTACTTTATTTAACAGTTCTCTTGCATTGCCAAGGCCGGAAGCGACTGCAACTTTTACGTCCATTCCTGCAACGTTGTAAGAAGCTTCTTTGATGCCGTCCATACCACGCACATCGGTGAAGTCCAGATTTGCCAGCTCTTCGCCGGTCAGAGTCTCAACTGCAGTTCTTAAAGCAGCTTCCATAACTCCGCCGGTAGCTCCGAAGATTACCGCCGCACCGGTACCAAGACCTAATGGTGCGTCAAATTCTTCATCAGGAAGGGTCTGGAAACGGATGCCCATGCGTTTAATCATGCGGGCTAATTCTCTGGTAGTCATACTGTAATCCACATCAGGAACTCCGTTGGCTGCCTGATCCGGTCTCTGTACTTCGAATTTCTTAGCGGTACAAGGCATGATGGATACGGATACGATATCCTGAGGCTTGATTCCTGTCTTTTCAGCGTAATAGGATTTAGCGATTGCGCCGAACATCTGCTGCGGTGATTTACAGCTGGATAAGTTTTCCGTCATATCCGGGAAATAGTGCTCGCAGTATTTGATCCATCCTGGGGAACAGGAAGTGATCATCGGCAGAACACCGCCGTTTTGTACTCTGTCTAAGAATTCAGTTGCTTCTTCCATAATGGTTAAGTCGGCACTGAAGTTTGTATCAAATACTTTATCAAATCCAAGTCTTCTGAGAGCAGCGGCCATCTTGCCTTCCACATTGGTTCCGATCGGATAACCGAATTCTTCGCCAAGTCCGGCACGTACTGCAGGAGCTGTCTGAACGATAACATGTTTTGTCGGGTCTGCGATTGCAGCCAGAACATCGTCAATGCTCTCTTTCTCATGGAGTGCGCCTGTTGGGCAGACTGCGATACACTGTCCGCAGGAAACACAGCTTGTTTCACCAAGGCCCATGTTGAATGCGGAACCGATCATGGTTGCGAAACCACGCTCATTGGCTCCGATTACGCCGATGCCCTGTACTTTTTCACAGACAGCGCTGCAGCGTCTGCAAAGGATACATTTGCTGTTGTCGCGAATCATATGTACTGCGCTGTCGTCGATGCAGGAAGGTGTTTTCGCACCGTCGTAATATCCTTCATCCTCCACGCCCAGTTCTTTTGCTAACTGCTGAAGCTCACAGTTTCCGCTTCTTACGCAGGAAAGACATTTTCTTTCATGGTTTGATAAGATTAATTGCAGGGTTTTGCGTCTGGAATCCAATACCTTAGGGGTGTTGGTCCATACTTCCATGCCTTCATTGATTGGGTATACGCAGGAAGCCACTAAACTTCTCGCGCCCTTCACTTCAACCACGCAGATACGGCATGCGCCGATTTCATTGATCTCCTTTAAGAAACACAGAGTAGGGATCTCAATATGAGCTAATCTGGCTGCTTCGAGAATGGTTGAACCCTTTGGAGCGCTGACTTCTAAGCCGTTAATTTTAATTGTAATATTCTCCATCCTGATTCTCCTCCATTACTGTTTGTAGATTGCGCCAAATTTACATTTCTCCATACATGCACCGCACTTGATACATTTATCCGTATCGATAACATGCGGCTGTTTAACGGAGCCAATAATAGCGCCATTCGGACAAGTTCTAGCACATAAGGTACATCCTTTACACTTGGCAGGATCGATATGGTAAGACAGAAGAGCCTTACATACGCCGGCAGGACATCTCTTTTCGAGGATATGCGCTTCGTATTCGTCGCGGAAGAATCTCAGTGTGGAAAGAACAGGGTTTGGAGCTGTCTGTCCAAGACCACATAAGGAATTCTCTTTAATATAGTAACAGAGGGCTTCCAGTTTATCCAAGTCTTCCATGGTGGCTTCGCCCTTGGTGATCTTTGTCAGGATTTCAAGCATACGTCTGGTACCGATACGGCATGGAGTACATTTACCGCAGGATTCTTCAACTGTAAATTCCAGGAAGAACTTAGCGATATCAACCATACAGTCGTCTTCGTCCAGTACGATCAAACCGCCGGAACCCATCATGGAGCCGATTGCAAGCAGGTTGTCATAGTCAATCGGAATATCAAAATGCTCTGCCGGGATACATCCGCCGGATGGTCCGCCGGTCTGAGCTGCTTTAAATTTCTTGCCGTTAGGAATGCCGCCGCCGATCTCGTCGATGATCTCGCGGAGCGTAGTTCCCATAGGAACTTCAACAAGTCCTGTATTGTGGATCTTGCCGCCCAAAGCGAATACTTTGGTTCCTTTTGATTTTTCCGTACCCATGGATGAGAACCATTCCGGTCCGTTTAAAATGATCTGAGGAACGTTGGCATATGTTTCAACGTTATTCAGAATGGTTGGTTTGCCGAATAAGCCTTTCTGTGCCGGGAACGGAGGACGGCATCTTGGTTCGCCACGGTTTCCTTCGATGGATACCATAAGCGCGGTTTCCTCACCACATACGAATGCGCCTGCGCCTAAACGGAGGTCGATGTTGAAGGAGAAGCCGGAACCGAAGATATCGTCGCCTAAAAGTTCCATCTCTCTGGCCTGTGCGATAGCGATTTTCAAACGCTCTACAGCGATTGGGTACTCGGCACGCACATAGATAAATCCCTGGGAAGCGCCGATTGCATAACCTGCAATGGTCATGGCTTCCAGAAGTGCATGAGGATCGCCTTCCAGTACGGAACGGTCCATAAATGCGCCCGGGTCGCCTTCGTCGGCATTACAGCAGACATATTTCTGATCTGCGTCATTGCCGCGGGCTAATTTCCATTTTAAACCGGTAGGGAATCCGGCGCCGCCTCGTCCTCTTAATCCGCTGTCTAAAATAGTCTGGATTACTTCGTCCGGGGTCATCTCTGTTAAAACTTTACCGAGAGCCGCATAGCCGCCGGTACCTATGTATTCTTCAATTACTTCCGGGTTGATAACACCACAGTTTCTCAATGCGATTCTGTGCTGTTTTTTATAGAAATCGGTGTCGGCCAAAGCCTTAACGCCGGTAGGAGTTACTGTTTCATTATAAAGAAGCCTTGTAACAACACGGCCCTTTAATAAATGCTCGGATACGATCTCCGGAATATCCTCCACTTTAACCATGGAGTAAAAACTTGCGTCCGGATATACAATCATAATTGGTCCTAATGCGCAGAGTCCGTGACAACCGGTCTGTACTACGGATACCTCTTCGGATAATCCGTTTTTCTCAATCTCTGCTTTTAATGCTTCCATAATCTGCTGGCTTCCGGAAGAAGTACATCCTGTTCCGCCGCAGACTAATACGTGTGAACGATACATCTGGCTTCCTCCTATTATTTAAGATCTGCAGAATTCAGTGTGTAAGCCTCAACTACATGGCCGCCAATCAGGTGTCTTTCCACCACTTCTGCCGCTTTATCAGGTGTCATCTTAATATATGTAACCTTTTCTTTACCTGGTTCCATAACCTCTACGATCGGTTCGTACTGGCATAAGCCGATACATCCGGTCTGTGTAACGGAGATTTTGTCGGTCAGGCCCTTTTCCTGAACAAGGGTGGATAATGTAGTGAGTACAGGTCTTGCGCCGCTGGCGATACCGCAGGTAGCCATTCCGACTACAACACGGGTATGTGTATGGTCTTCTGCACGAAGCCCTACCTGGCCCTGCATCTTCTCTCGAATTGCTTTTAATTCTTCAAGACTTTTCATGTTTGCCTCCATTCTTCCTATGCGGTGTATTCAAAAGAGATGCCGCATAGCATCAAAAGAGTAGTGCTCAATAAATAGCACCACCGTCAGTGTCTGTTTTGTTTTCCTTCAGGTATTCCATTATATAGGCTGAAATCTCAGGAGCATTAAACGGAACATCTCCAAGGATTTCACGGAACTCTCTGGTATCTAAGCGGAAGGACTTGTCATTATACCGGTAAATGTAAATGAAATCCGTCTCCGGATGATATACAATCAAAGTATGTATGGTGCTGGAGATATCTCCAAGCGGCATACGATCGATATGAGATAGTACGAAAACTGCGGTTACAGTGGTTCCGGCACCTACCTGGGAGTCTATGGTAAAACTGCCTCCGGTGCTTTCTGCCGCATACTTGAAAAATGGTACACCCAGTCCCACTTTTCTGGTAGTTCTGCTGGTGAAAAACGGGTCTGTAACCCGGGCAACCTGTTCGGGAGTCATCCCGCATCCGTCATCCGCTATGGTGACGGTCAGCCTGTCGGCCAGAAAATCGGCTGCTACCGTGATTGTAACCAGTGAAGCGCCTGCCCGTGTGGAATTTTCTGCTACGTCCAATATGTTTAATGAAATTTCAGTCATCATAAGCTTAATATTTTGCTAAAATACCCGGAATGTCGTCTACGGTCAAACGTCCGTAAACTTCGTCGTTGATCATCATAACCGGAGCAAGTCCGCAGGCGCCAACGCAGCGGCATGAATCCAGTGAAAACTTACCATCAGGGGTACACTCGCCGTTGGTAATTCCTAAAAGCTCTTCCAGTTTAGCGAAGATGTCTCCGGAACCCTTAACGTAGCAAGCGGTACCTAAACAAACGGAAATCTGATACTTACCTTTTGGCTGAAGAGCAAACTGTGAATAGAAGGTTGCTACTCCGTAAATCTTTTCTAGCGGGATACCCATTTCATCAGAAATCATGGTCTGAACTTCTATAGGAAGATAACCGTAAATATCCTGTGCCTGTTGCATAATCGGCATAAGAGCACCCTGTGTGTCTTTGAGCTCGGCAATCACTTTTTTAAGCGCTGCTTCCTGCTCTGCGGTTCCTGAAAATGGAACGCCCTCTTTTTTGCAAGCCATCTTAAAACCTCCTTGTGTATTATGTGCAATGTATCTAGTATTTTATCATGTATATGAGAAAAAATCTATATATAAAACGGAAAATGTGAAAAAAATAACGTGGATTCCTGTTGATAATTAATAAAACCGATGATATCCTAGTTTTATAGTACTTGTTCAGTGCATAAATCATGAGAGTCAGGCCGCCCAAGAGGGGATTTTGCGCGGCAGAATGAGAGGTTAATATGACAGTTAAGGATGTACAAGATGTATTGGGCGCACGGGTTTTGGTGGGAGAGAACCACTTAGACAGGGAAGTGAGAAGCGCCTGCGGTTCCGATATGATGAGCGATGTTCTGGCCTTTTCAAAAGACCATTCCGTGCTGCTGACCGGACTTTGCAATCCTCAGGTGATCAGAACTGCGGAGATGCTGGATATTGTCTGCATCATATTTGTCAGAGGCAAAAAGCCGGATGAGACCATATTAAAGATGGCCGAAGAACGGGATCTCATCGTACTGGAAACAGGGCACCGGATGTTTTCTGCCTGCGGAATGCTTTACCAGGCCGGGTTACATGGAGGTGCTGTTTAATGGATGAAGTGATTACATTAAATTATCCGATCTCACCGGATGATTTCACAAGGGCGGGAGAAGCCAGCAGTGATGTAAAAAGGAAACTAAAGCAGATGGGCGTCAGCCCGGAAGCCATCAGAAAAGTGGCCATAGCCATGTATGAAGGCGAGATTAATATGGTGATTCACGCAAAGGGGGGCGAGATCACGGTTGAGATCACGCCGGAGAAGATCCTGATGATTCTGGACGATGTGGGGCCGGGAATTCCGGATGTGGATATGGCTATGCAGGCAGGATTTTCCACCGCGCCGGACGAGGTGCGTTCGTTGGGATTCGGAGCCGGCATGGGACTTCCCAACATGAAGAAATATTCGGATGAGATGGAGATTGAAACGGAGATCGGTGTGGGAACGAAGATTACAATGACTGTGTATATTTAAGCAGCCGGTTATAAGTAAATATATAAAGGAGGTTCCGTTATGGATAAGTTTTATCATTCGGTCCGGCTGGACCCGGAACTCTGCATGGGGTGTATCAACTGTATCAAGCGCTGCCCGACAGAAGCGATCCGGGTGCGCAACGGAAAGGCATTAATTAACAGCAAGTTCTGTATCGACTGCGGGGAATGCATCCGCGTCTGTCCGCATCATGCCAAACATGCCACCTATGATAAGCTGGATGTGATCAAGCAGTACAAATACACGGTAGCCCTTCCGGCTCCGTCCCTATACAGCCAGTTCAATAATCTGGATGATGTGAATATCGTATTAAATGCTTTGCTGATGATGGGATTTAATGATGTTTTTGAGGTGGGAGCCGCCGCAGAGCTGGTGTCGGAAGCCACCAGGGAATACCTGTCTGAGCATGAGGACCAGCAGCCTATTATCAGCACGGCCTGTTCCTCTGTGGTGAGGCTGATCAGGGTAAGATTTCCGAATCTGATTCCCCATCTCCTCCCGCTAAATCCACCGGTAGAGGTGGCTGCGTGTCTGGCGGCGGAGCAGGCGCTTAAAAAGACTGGACTTCCCAGAGAAGACATCGGGATCATTTTCATCTCTCCATGTCCGTCTAAGGTGACTTATGTGAAATCGCCGCTGGGGACGGAAAAGAGCCAGGTGGATAAGGTGCTGGCAATTAAAGAAGTATATCCCCAGCTGCTGTCCTGTATGAAAGCGGTGGGGGAGGATTCCCCGGAGATCGGCACATCGGGAAAGATCGGTGTCAGCTGGGGCAGAAGCGGCGGAGAGGCCAGCGGATTGTTTACGGAGAGCTATCTGGCTGCGGACGGAATCGAGAATGTAATCCGCGTTTTGGAAGACTTAGAGGATCAGAAGTTTACCAACCTGAAATTCGTGGAACTGAACGCCTGCAACGCCGGATGCGTGGGCGGCGTTTTAACCGTGGAAAACCCTTATGTTGCGGAAGTGAAATTAAAACGTCTCCGCAAGTACATGCCGGTGGCCAGAACCCATATGGAACACGATGCGGAAACGTATATTCCGTGGACTACAGGAGTTAAATTCGAACCGGTATTTAATCTGGGCAATACCATGATGGAAAGCTTTTCCAGATTGAACCAGGTGGAGCGCTTATGCAAACGCCTTCCGGGCCTGGACTGCGGTTCCTGCGGAGCGCCCACCTGTAAAGCGTTGGCGGAAGATATCGTGAGAGGCGAGGCCAGTGAAAAGGACTGCGTCTATTATCTGAGAGACAATCTCCATAAGCTTTCTGAGGAAGTGGGGATTTTGGCGGATGATCTGGCGTCCGGGGATAAGGGCGGTGACGAAACTCTGGCAATACTGAAAGAGTACATACAGCGGATTTCCGACGAGATGTCACTGCTGGATACCAAGATGTCGGCAGAGGACAAGGAATAGCATGAGCCGGATAAACGGCGGAAATGAGGAATGAATGACAGTTAAAGAATTGATAGACCGTAAGGTATTTCAGGTTGTAAATATAGGAGACGGGACGGAGCGGAGCATTACGAAGCCATTTTGCTGCGACCTTTTAAGCGTTGCCATGGGAAGGGCTCCCGAGGGCTGCGCCTGGGTGACTGTTATGGGGAATATGAACACGCTGGCAGTGGCTTCTTTGGCCGATGCGGCGGTGGTGATTATGGCAGAGGGGGCGTCTCTGGATGAAACGGCCTTAAAAAAAGCGAAGGAGCAGGAGATCACCGTATTAAATACGGATCTTCCCATCTTCGATGCCGCCCTTACCGTTTACAGGATGATGAATGATTAATTTAACGTATGACCTTCATATTCATTCCTGCCTTTCCCCTTGCGGGGATGATGATATGACGCCGGCCAATATTGTGGGAATGGCGGCGGTTAAAGGCCTGGATGTGATTGCTCTGACGGATCACAATTCCTGTAAAAACTGTCCTGCTGTGATGAAATTTGCTGAAGAATACGGGGTTTTGGCGATTCCGGGAATGGAGATCAACACATCGGAAGAAGTGCATGCGGTCTGCCTGTTTCCGGATCTGGAATCCGCGCTCAGATTTGATTCTTATGTCTATGAACGGCTGATTCCATTTCCCAATAAAGAAGAGGTGTTTGGAAAACAGCAGATTTATGGGATGGAGGACGAATGTGTGGGGACGGAACCGCTGCTTTTGATCAACAGTGTGGATATCTCCTTCGATTATCTGTGGGATCTGGTCCGTTCTTACGGCGGAGTGATGTTTCCGGCCCACATAGACAAGACGGCCAACAGCTTAGTCAGCAATCTGGGCTTTGTGCCGCCTGACAGCAAGTTTAAGACAGCGGAAGTGAAGGATTTAAAGAAGCTTCATGAGCTGAGAAAGAATAATCCCTATCTGGATCAGTGCAGGATTATCAGCAATTCGGATGCACATTATCTGGAACACATCAATGAGCCGGAACTGACCATTGGGGTGGAGGAGAAAAGCATTGAGGGAGTGCTGAATGCATTGGGCGGCGGAAGGGTACGCGTACGCCCGGAATCGGGAGGCGGAGCCGGGAGATGAAGATCGGAGGGGCCGTCCGGGCCGGGGAAGGAAGATGCAGCCGGCTGGGATTCGGGATTCGCCCCTAAGAACTACTAAGACCCGTAAGGACAGAACGAGGCAGGCCAGCGCCATTCGCAGTGAACTCTTGATGACTTCGCTGCTCAGTGGCGCTTTAGAAACTGATCTGGAATTCAGTTTCTACCTGCCTCGTTCTGCCCTTACGGGTCTAAGTAGTTCTAAAGGGGTTCCATACGATCCCAGCCGGCTGCATCTTCCTTCCCCGGCCCGGACGGCCCCTCCGATCTTCATCTCCCGGCTTCGCCTCCCGATTCCGGGCTGGTTTTCGCTGGCCGGGTTAAAAACGATATTGGTGCTTAGGCATTTATGCAGAATCACATTTACATAGATCCTCAAGGGATTTTTGAAAAAGACTTAACGGTTGATGTAAAAACTTACTCTTCCACCCAGCAAATCTTTTTATCCTAAGCCAGTCAAGCAACAGACTCTTTATTTTTTCCTTATAGACATGATTACCCAGCTGTCTTCCTTTAAGTCATAGCTGCTGTGGCAGTAAGGGCAGTGCTTTTCCCTGGATGCGTCGAAGCTGGCGCCGCAGTTTTTACAGCTTACTTTTTTTATGGAAAAACCGTAATCGGCGGGGCGGCTGATATTTTTGCAGACGACCATTTGGAATACTTCGGGTTTTTGATAGATGCGGCCGTCCTGGCAGTAGACGTCTGTCATATAGATATCCAGGTCCAGGTAGGAGTAGTTTCCTTGTATCCAGCATTTATTCAGATTGATTGCTCCGCCGAACTGGGCGTCGATTACGGTATCGAACAGATTTCCTGTTGAAGGCCCTTCGTATACGGCAAGATTGCTGCGGTCATCCGTAAATATGAGAATTTTTAAAAGCGCCTGCATGCTGCTTATGAAGTATTCGAAAGAGAATGAAGGATCGAAGGGTTTCATAAAAGAGTCCAGGGCTTTTCTGGCCTTTAACAGACCGGCGGCCATGGGAGCCTGACGGACGCCGTCTTTTAACACTGAAACAAGCATTCGGACTGCGCCTGCGGCATAACCGGCCACAGCGCCTAAAGCTCCGGAAGTCACAAGGGACAGGGCGGCGTAAAAGATCCTTCCGGCCAGGCTGACGCCTTCCCTTCCGTCGCGGAAGAAATTCATCACGGTGCTGGGAGCGAAGAGAACCAGGCCGATTAAAGCGCCGGTAATCAGCCATTTGGAGATTCTGGTTTTCGCCTCTTTGTTATTCATGGCGTAATCCCGGAGAAAATGGAAGTCTGTGACTTTGGGAAATAAATCCGACATCAGAAATTTCGTGCCGCAGTAGGGGCAGCCCTCCATCAGCGCGCTGATTTCGCTGATGTTTCCGCAGTTGGGACAACAATAGGTTTCCTGTACTTCCGAACGGTTCAGCCAGGTTATAATGGTGTAGAGCAGTTCATCACCCTTGACCGATAAGCATTTGCGGTCTCCCACGTAGTAATCAGCCGTTTTGTTGTAATGTCTCCAAACCAGCTGGTTTGTATATTTTGTATCTGAAAATACGGTGTTTGAAATCTTATCCAGAGTCTCTCCGCGCAGCTTTAAACGGTATTCCATTCTGGCATGGCATTTGTCCAGCCGCTGTTTCTGCAAAGATAATCCGTAGCGGATATCCTGGTTGGCGGAGGACGGAATTTTCCCGGTCTCAGACCATTCACAGAGCTGGGCTGCAAATTCTTCATAAATCTGTTCTGCGGTTGTTCCCATAATTGACAATTTCCCTCATCTTTCCCCTAATAATAAAATCTGATCTAAAGGATATCACGAATTGCAGCTGCCATCAATCAGGAATATTGAAAACTTAAAAATATTCGTAACAGTTTGTCCTTCCGATGCCTGCGCCTGCTCCGGCCGTTTCCATGGGCGTTCCTATTCCGGTTTCGGGCATAAGCAATTCTAAATGTGCAGGATTTTTCTAAAAACCAAGGAAAATGTCCAAACTCGTTTCACTCAAACAGGTGGACATTTTCCTTGGTTTTTAGAAAAATCCTGCACATTTAGAATTGCTTATGCCCTGCAAAGTCATAGGAACGCCCATGGAAACGGCCGGAGCAGGCGCAGGCATCGGAAGGACAAACTGTTACAAATATTCCAAAATGAAGATATCGTACAAGAAATTTTAAATCCGGGATAGTATAATCGTGTTCAAAAGACAAAAAGGGGAAATTAAAATGGATTTACAAAATGAAAAATGCGTTATGATTATTGATGAAAACCTTCCGCTGGGAATCATTGCCAATACGGCGGCAATTATGGGAATTACCATTGGAAAGAGGATGCCGGACGTGGTCGGAACTGATGTGGTGGATAAAACGGGAAATGAACATCTGGGAATCATTGCATTTCCGGTGCCGATCTTAAAGGGGAATCCGGTGCTGATTAAAGAGATCCGGGAAAAGCTGTATGAACCGGATTATTCCGATCTGATGGTAGTTGATTTTTCAGAGCTGGCTCAGGGATGTAAAACATATGATGAGTTTATCGGCAAGATGCATCTGGTGGAAGAAAAAGAACTGGAGTATCTGGGAATCGCCATCTGCGGAAGCAGGAAAAAAGTAAATAAATTAACGGGAAGCATGCCGCTTTTGCGCTGACGGCACGCTACCCGCTCATGAATCAAATATTAAATTTCAGCCACTTTTATCTTATTTACTCCGGATACAATTCCTTCAAACGGGCCAACCGTCATCTTACCGGCAGGGCGCGCATTGCCGAAGAAATCATTTTCAATGCATAAAGGCGTGCCGTCGGGCTGCTCATATGGGAGTTCGGGTTCAAAGGCGATGCCTAAAGAATCCGTGGTGACGGTCACTGTCTCCACCTGGGCCGGTTTGTCTCCGAAATCAAATTCCAGATAGATGCCGTCCTCTTCGGAAACTACCTTTACTTCCGGCTTCACATCGGAACATACCAGTGTGCCCGGTTCCTTACGGAACGGCTGGGCATCGTGGAAATAGAGATTGGAGCCGCAGTACATCGGCAGTCTGGCATCGGCAAATTCATCAACCGAGTGCAGGTTTTCATACCATTTCTCATCGTCTGCCGGGCATTCGTTGTAGAGGGCAAGACCTCTCGGCACGCTGCCGTCTATGATTCCGGCGGCGTCTCTCTGAATCCAGACGCTTGTATCCGCCAATGGTTCCTTCGCCGCATTTTCATCCTGGGTTCCGGTGAAAATATTGTTGTAGAAACGGTTGTCGCCGCCGATGATGGTCATAAAGCCGTGTACGCCCGTTTCGTGTGCATAGTGATAAGGGGTGAAGCGGTTGGTAACCCGTTCCCATGTAATAAAGCCGCCGAATAAGTTGTTGATATAGGCGCCGCCCTGGGACAGATCCTTTACATTTTTCATGGAAAGCATTACATTGTTGTCCACCACATAAGGGCCGTGGCTCACTTCCACAAATAAATCTTCCGTATCATTGTCATAGAGCAGGTTGCCGGAGATCCGTGTGCCCTGTGCCTGCCAGTCCATCCAGAGACCGCGGTCGCAGTTGTGGATATGGTTGTTGGTAATCTGGCAGTCCAGCGATGCGTGAAGTTTGATTCCGGCCACCTCCGCGCCGTTGAACATTCTCTTATGGTGGATATTATAAATATGGTTGTCGTGAATCTGGCTGAACACTTCGCCTAAATGACCGCAGATTCCGGTCTGTTCGCAGTCGTGGATCACATTATAGCGCACGATATGGGAACCGATGGTTTCCTTGCTCCAGCCCATATGTACGGCGTTCATGATCACATCGCGCTCGCGCTGGGTTCCCTGCTTGGTGCCCACCAGAACCCATTCGTTATGTCCGGTTTCAATCTCTTTTCCAAGGCTGATACCGGAGTTTTTGGCATTGCTGATCTCATTGTGTTCGATGATCCAGCCTTTGCTCCAGTGCGGGCCGATCAGGCCTTCCTGAAGAGCGGTAGGAGGCGCCCAGTTTGGCGCAGCCATGGTAAGATGGAATCCGCGTACCGTAATATAATTGATTCCGGTCTGTTCCGGCCAGAAGCAGAACTTGCGGACATTGATTTCAATTGTGTTTTCAGACGGGTCAAACTCGCCGAAATTGGCATAAATGGTTGTGTTTTCCTCATCGGTTTCACAATACCACGTATGCAGGGACCATTCCTGTTCCCTGGCTTTTTCAAATGGTACGGGATTCAACACACCGTCTAAGGAAGCCGCTTCAAACAAGGACCTTCCGTTGATATAAACTTCTCCCAGGTGATAGCACCTGTCCAGACTTTCAAACCAGTCTCCCCATACCACTTCCTTATAAGGATTAAAATCACCGAAAAATGTGTTGGGAATTACGGTCTTGTAAACGCTGCCCTCCACCTTTTCCCAGTCGGTAATCACTTCTCCGCCGGAGATTACAACGGTTTCCCCCGAAGCCGCCTCATAGGTAATTCTCTCACTGTCACTGTTTCCGCCCCGTTTTGGATTGACATATTCCCGGTAAATGCCTTCGTGAACCGTGATGGTATCGCCCGGCGAAGCCAGATCAGCCGCAAACTGAATCGTTTTGAACGGACGTGTTAAGGTGCCTGCATAAGAGTTGCACCCGTTTGGAGAAACATGAAAATGGTTTGCCATAATAAATCCTCCTGACCTATATAGTTTTTGTTTTGATGTACCTTTATTGTACATGGTACAGGGGGGATTTAACAACAGGGGAAATGGAAAAATTTTGAAAAATTTGCAAATATTATTGCTGAACCATACTTTTCCTGTATTCGGTAGGAGTTATGCCTTCCGCCTTTTTAAAGGAACGAATGAAAAAACTGGTATTGTTATAGCCTACGGAGATACCGATTTCCCGAATTGTCATCCTGGTTTCCAGAAGCAGCCGTTTTCCCTCTTTCATACGCAGGCCGGTGAGGTAATTGACAAAATTACAGCCGGCTTTCTGTTTGAAGATGGTGGATATATAATTTGGCGACAGTCCGAATATGGAAGAAAGTCCTGAAAGACTTAAATCCTCTTTATAGTGCTGCTGCACATACGACAGAAGTTCGTCGTGAACGGAATCCTTAGAAGAAGGCTGCATCACGGTTGCGGACAGGAACATCAGCTGGTTTTGCAGCGTTTGGACGGAACATTCCCTGAGTTTATACGCATTTTTCAGAAATTGCAGCATATTTTTGGCTGCCGCCGGATAGGCTTCCACGGCGGAAGGCAGATGTTTGATTAAAAAGCCGCAGGACAGAGTGAACTTTCCATAATCGTTCCCGGTAAGGGCCTGAAGGCTTTTGTTGCACTGGACGCAGAGCTCAACGAGAAGGGGCGGAAGTTGGGGAGGTTTTTGGAAGCTGCGGTAAAGCGTCTGAGGCTTAAACACCGGGCGGCCTGTTTTTATGGAAATGATCCGCTCATATTCCTCTTTCCAGATCAAGTTGTTTTGCAGCTCCCTGCCTTCGATGATGGTGTGCCTTCCGGCGCAGTGGTGAATGAGCTCTGCCAGATAATTTTTATAATAGCCCGGATATTCCGGTGTCTCAAACAAAAAGAGAAACGTTCCGTTTTTTTCTTTATACGGAACCACCATGATCTTGTCATTATCTTTGGCAAGCAGTTCTGATGTGGATAAAAACTCTCCGTAAATATCATTGGTGATTAAAACCGGATGACAGGTTATGGGAAAACCAATGGGGGCATCGGTAAAGGTAAAAAGCGCGGTGGTATATACAGTTAAATCCTTTAACAGCAATGCCTTCTGCTGTTCGATGTCGGAAATGGTCTTTTCCAACAGCTCCTCAATCTGAACGGGCTTTATTGGTTTTAGGATATAGTCGCAGACTCCCAGGCGGATTGCTTCCTGTGCGTATTTAAAATCGTCAAAACCTGATAAGATGTAATATTTTGTACATGGGGAGACTGTCTGGGCCTGGCGGATCGCTTTCAGGCCGTCCATGGCGGGCATGCGGATGTCCACCAGAGCCAGGTCATAATGGCCGGTCTGCAAAGCGTCGAGCATGAACAGGCCGTTGGAAGCTTCCGATATATCTTCGGTCAGAACTCCCAAGTTAACCAGAAACAGACGGATCGAACGGCGGACAAGGGCCTCATCATCAGCAATTAATATTTTCATCGGTTTTCCTCCATGCTGTATTTGGATAAATAGATTGTGGTACGGGTTCCTTTTCCTTTGACGCTTTCCATCTGAAATTTACTTTCGGCGCTGAAAAATTCCAGGCGCTCTTTTACGTTAGTCAGCCCGATGCTGTTTTCTGTTTCTTCAATTGAACATCCCACCCCGTTATCGGAGACCGTAATCACCAGCTGATCGTCCCGGGAACTGACATCGATCAGAATCCGGCAGGCGTGGCTGCACGGCTCAATGCCGTGAAGAATGGAATTTTCCACAATGGGCTGGAGCAGCAATTTGGGAATCCGGTATCTGTCAACCGGAGTGTTCAGCTGAATCTCGTAGGTGAGACGGTCGCTGAACCGGAGTTTTTGAAGGGCGCAGTAATCTTCTATAAACTGCAGCTCCATTGAGAGATAGACCAGGGAAGGCGCTTTTAAAACATAGCGCAGCATATCGGAAAGTTCATAGAGCGCATTTTCCAAAGTATCCCGGTCCCCAACCTGGTTCAGGGCTATAAAGTTATTCAACGTGTTAAAGAGAAAATGAGGCTGTATCTGAGACTGAAGGGCGTGAAACTCGATATTTTTCTGCTGTATGGTCATCAGATACTCTTTTTGGATTTTATTTTCCAATTGTGATACTGTCTGGTTGAGGGAATCGCCTAAGGCGTCCAGCTCGGTGTTGGATACATAGTGGTACCGTTTGGTAAAATCCTTATTTTGGATGGAAAGAAATATGGATTTCATCTGGTTGATGGAGCGCACCATTTTACGGGAAACCGTGACATAGGAAAGCGCCGCCGTTACAACCCCTACCAGATAAAGAAGCAGAGCGGCCAGATAAAAGATGTTGGTTCTGGACTGCAGCTGGGCGTTGGAGAGCAGGATGGTGATGTTCCATGGATAATCCTGGATGGGGTAGGTATATGG
Organism: Clostridium sp. chh4-2; assembly: GCF_002899675.1. Taxonomy (GTDB): domain Bacteria; phylum Bacillota; class Clostridia; order Lachnospirales; family Lachnospiraceae; genus CHH4-2. The sequence goes on from NZ_PKUU01000008.1 coordinate 84,877, forward strand.
TTTGTAGGTGCCGTCTTCTAAGGAAATGGCGTTGTCATTGAGGTCCCGGCTCAGGGAACTGCGGTCCTGGGGGCTGAGGGGAACATTGGTATAGATAATCTGTTGTTTTTCATCTTTTATAATGATTTTTGAATCCACATGGAAGGCGAATTCATTAAATATACGGTCAAATATGGATGTATTGATGTCGAGTTTAATCACGCATAACGGCTGTCTGGTGTTTAATACCATAATGGAGCGGACCATGGAGATAACAGGCGTATCGTAAGGGCTGATATAATCCGGAATATGAGGGCCTAAAATAATGCACCGGCCGTTGGCGCGGATGGCATCCTGATACCATGGCTCCGCGGAATAATCGTAAGGCTGGACAAGCGTCTTTTTATCTGTATTGATCGTCGTATAATATAAGCAGCGGTCCCCTTCAAAGATAAAAATTCCATTGGTATCAGCCCGGTTGTAACGGACAAAGCTCATATTGGAATCCAGGTTTCTGCGAAGGGAAAGCTCTTCTAAAACATCTTCGTAGGGATGGTTTAAAGATAAGTTTTTCAGGTAATTGTACATCTCATCATTGTAATAGGGCAAAAGGGTGACCTGCTGAAGTTCGTCTAAATAGGTGATGATGCCGCCGGTCATGGAATTTACGGTGGCATTTAAAAGAATATGAATATCTTTGTTATAATTTCTGGAATAAGTATTGGCGATAACCGTAGTGACCAGCATAAACGGAATCAGGGTGCTGATCAGGAAATTTTTGAGCAATTGTATTGAAAAAGACTTATTATTTTTCATAGGAGCCGCCTTTTTAAGGAAGAGTTTTGTTGTCTGTTCTTTAATAATAATGCAAGCAAACTTAAAAAGCAAAGACTAGAACAGGGGGAAATGAAAATCAGAAGATAGTGCAACGGAATCGTAAAAATGAGCTATATAAGAGAGGGAAGACAGGATCTATAATGGAGATATAAATAAACCAAGGAGGGGTGTATATGAAGAAATGTATCAGAAACTATATGATAGCAGGAATTAGTGTGGTATTAGCAGCCGGTCTGGCGGGATGTCAGGGGGAAGCCGCCAAACCGTCAGAACCTGTTTCGGCAGGGACAACAGAAGCTTTAACAGAGGGAACGGAGGGGAAAACGGAAGGCGGAGAAACTTCCGGCGTGAGTAAGCCGGAACTGGCCGGAGAGCTGGAGATTGTGACGAATGCAAATGAAGAGACATTTAAAGCGGTGAACCAGGTCCTGCAGAAATTCATGGAAGAAAATCCGGGGGTTAAGATCAGCTATACCACCCAGGGGTCCGATTATGAACAGCTGATGAAGGCCAGAATGGCATCCAACGACCTGCCGGATATATTTGCAACCCACGGATGGTCCGTGAAGCGGTACAGTGAATATCTGCGGGCGTTAAATGACCAGCCTTGGTACGCTTCCATTGAACCGGCATTTTTAAGCAATATTGAGAATGAAAACGGTGAGATTTTTGTGCTTCCGTTGAATATGGATGTGGCCGGAATTATCTATAATAAAGGGCTTCTGAAAGAATTGGGGGCTGAGGTTCCAAAGACCTGGGACGAGTTTCTGGCAATATGCGAAAAGGGGAAAGAAAAAGGATATACGGGCGTGTTTATGGCGGGAAAGGATAACCGACAGCCGGCTTCTCTGTTAAATATTTCTGCACAGACATTTTTAGCGGCCTGCACGGATAAAAACTATACGAAACAGCTGCTTGACGGTTCCTTTGACTGGAATGACTGGGCGCCGCTGTCTCAGTTCCTTTTGGACTTAAAGACCAATGGGTATTTAAATGTGGACTGCGTTACCTGTGATACCATCGACATACCGTCCAGGCTGGCGGAGAATAATGTGTTGTTTGTGGTTACGTCCGACCCGTCCCTGGTCCGGGTGGTATCCGATCTGAATCCGGATGCCCAGTATGGGCTGGCGCCGGTGCCTGCACTCAATGACAGCTATAAGCCGGTATTTGCAGGAGGAGAGCGGGAAGCATACGGCATCAATAAGGACACGAAACATGAGGACATCTGCCTTGCGGTGCTGGAATACATGGCAAAACCGGAGAATATTAAGCTGGTTTGCGAAGCCAGCGGAAAACGTTCGGCCATTCAGGACGTGAATCCTGATTTGGGAGCGGTAGCAGAGGATTACGCTGCTTATGCGGACACGGAAATCTATCCTTCCTTTGACCGTGCTTATCTGCCAAACGGAATGTGGAGCACCATGAGAACCATAGGCTCCGCTCTCATCGGGGAAGAGATGACGGTAGAAGAGAGCGTAAAGACCATGGAAGAAGACTATAAGACGCTTCGTGAGCAGAATTAGACGGGAAAGAAGAGAGGAAAATGAAACAGAAAAAAGATATTTCAATCGATATCCTGTATCTTCCGGCGCTGGTTTTACTGGTGGTTTTTGTGGTCTATCCTCTGCTTTCAGGGCTTCATATATCGTTTACTAACTGGAATGGTTACTCGCCCAAGTATAAATATGTGGGGGCGGCCAATTACCTGAAACTGGCAAAGGACAAGATGTTTTTTACCGCTCTTAAAAACACGGTGATCTATGGAGTGGGAAGCACATCGCTTCAAACCGTGATCGGAATCGCCTATGCGCTTTTGCTCCAGAAGAAATTTCGGGGACAGACGCTGACCCGGGTAATTGTTTATCTTCCGGCGATGATCGCATCTCTGATTATGGGATATATTTCCTATTTTATGGTGCAGTACAACAATGGGGCTTTAAATGACATTATCATGCTTTTCGGAAAGGCTCCGGTTGACTGGATGGATAACGGGCGGCGGGCGGTATGGATTATTGTCATCATCAATGCCCTGCAGTTTGTGGGAAAAACGATGATCGTGATGATTGCAGGACTTCAGGGAATCCCCGAATCCTACGAGGAAGCGGCCGCCATTGACGGGGCGGCATACCTTCAGCGGCTTAGATACATCACGCTGCCGCTGCTGCTTCCGGCGATAACCACCAGCGTTGTGCTGAATCTGATCGGTGGATTGAAGCTGTTTGGAATCATTTTATCCACCACGTCGGGCGGGCCGGGATATTCATCCCATTCCCTGTCCACATTGATTAATTATCTGTATTTCCAAAATCAGAATGCAGGCTATGCGACAACGGTAGGACTGGTCTTATTCCTGTTTATCATGGTCATCGGCACGGTTGTCAGGCGTTTCCTGGAAAAAAGGTGGGGGATTTAAGTTGAAAAGAAAACATGAATTGAATTTACTGAAAACGCTGGCCGCCATATTTATTATCGGAATACATATTTCACCGTTTTACATCATGATTAATATGTCCATGAAAGAAGCGTCGGACCGGAGTTCCAGATGGATGATTTCGCTGAAACCGTATATTCAGAACTATTATAATGCCATGGAGCTTGGAAACCTGTTCCGGGCAATGGGAAATACCCTGTTTATCGTAATATGTTCTGTCATAATCATCGTAGTGGTGGGCGCGATGGCGGCATATCCGCTGTCACGCCATGCCACAAGGAAAAATAAATGGATATTAACCGTTGTGGTAGGGGTGATGATGGTTCCGCAGCTTAGCGTGCTGGTGCCTCTTTACAAAGAAATGGTGGCATTGGGCGGCATAAACAGATTTTGGGGAATTATCATAGTATCGGCCACCTTTCATCTTCCTTTGGCCATCTATATGTATACGAATTTTATCAGTACGGTGCCGAGGGAACTGGATGATGCGGCGCTGATTGACGGATGTAGCAGGCTGCAGGTGTTTTTCAGAATTATTCTTCCCAGCTTAAAAGCGACCACAACCAGCATCATTATTTTGACTGGCGTGGGAATCTGGAATGACTACCAGTTCCAGCTGTATTTTCTGCAAAAGCCGGCGCTCAGGACCATAACATTGGCAATCACCACGTTTTTTACCGATACGAAGCAGGATATGGGAGCGGCAGCAGCGGCGGCGTTTATCGTCGTCCTGCCTCCGGTCATCATGTATATTGTGCTCCAGAAATATTTTGTCAAAGGGGCTATGGACAGCGCTGTTAAATAGGGGAGGATGAAAATGGATTGGAAAGAAATAAGGGACCGGCTTTGTGATTCCGGCGATAAGCGGGTGATGATCGCTTCCCACCGGGGAAAATTCTCGTCCAACGTTATGGAAAATACCTCTCTCGCATTCCATCTGGCTTTAGAAGAAGGGGCGGATATGGTGGAAATGGATCTGGCGATGACAAGGGACGGGAAATTGGCGGCGCATCATGACGATACCATGGAACGGCTGTTTCACGTAAAAGGAACAATCGCTGATTACAGCCTGAATGAATTGAAAGAAATGGAACTTTACAACTATATAGGGGAAGTATGCGAGGAGAAGATCGAATCCTTTGAAGACATATTAAAGGAATTAAAGGGCAGAACTCTTCTTGTCCTGGATAAATGCTGGGACTGCTGGGATGAAGTCCATCGCCTGCTGATGGAATGGGATATGGTGGAACAGGCAGTATTCAAGTTCTATATAGAGGATGACCGGGCGCTGTCATGGGCTTACCGGCATCCGGAATGTATGTTTATTCCCATGCTGAAAGATACGGCCGATCTGGAACGCGTATTTTCACTAAAAAGTGCTTCACAGCTTCCGGCCCTGGAAATACTGCCTAAAAAGATATCCGATGCCGTATTTCAAAAAGAAACATTTGATCTGCTGGACAAAAATCATATTAAGGTCTGGTGCAACTCCCTGAGCCTGGGAAAACGGCTGGTATATGGAGCCGGTCATGATGACCTGAAATCCCTGCGCTATGGCGGAGATGCCGGATGGAGACATCTGATTGAGCGGGGGGTGGGGATTATACAGACGGATTGGCCCTATGAATTAAAGCGGTATATGGAACGGACAGGATTGGGAACTGGGGAGCCGGAGAGGTAGAAGATGAAAAAACAAGTAATATTGATCATGACGGATACGACGCGGAAAGACATGCTTGGCTGCTACGGAAACCCTGCCATGAAGACGCCGAATCTGGATCAGCTGGCGGCCGAGGGGGTCAGATATGAAAATGCGTATACCTGCCAGCCGGTCTGCGGCCCGGCCAGAAGCGCGGTCTTTACAGGAATGTTCCCTCATTCAAATGGAATGGTAACAAACGGCGTGGCCTTGAGAGAGAATGTGAAAACTCTTGGGCAGAGACTTTGCGGGGAAGGCATACACTGCGCCTATGTGGGTAAATGGCATCTGGACGGAGGCGATTATTTTGGCCTGGGTAAGTGTCCGGACGGCTGGGATTCGGAGTACTGGTATGATATGAGGTGCTATCTGGAAGAATTAACAGACCAGGAGCGTTTGAGATCGAGAAAAAAGGAGACCGCATATGAACCGGATATGACGGAAGAATTTACATATGCCCACAGATGTTCAAACCGGGCCATCGATTTTTTAAACCGTTGTCAGGATCAGGACTTTTTCCTCACCGTATCCTACGATGAACCTCATGGGCCGTCTCTCTGCCCTAAGCCGTTTAACGAGATGTATGATGGGTATTGTTTTGAGGATAATCCGAATTTTCAGGACGATTTGAGTAAAAAACCGTTGATGCAGCAGTTGTGGGCAGGAGAAATGCTTCATGCGCCGGCCGGTCAGATAAACCGGCCGTCCGGAGACCTTTCGCTGTTTCTCGGCTGTAATTCATTTGCTGATTATGAGATCGGCCGGGTTCTAAGAGCTGTAAAAGATTACGCGCCGGATGCTTTAATAATCTATACGTCGGACCACGGCGCCATGCTGGGGGCCCACCGCCTGCAGATGAAAAATGCGGCGGCTTACAAGGAAGTTGCCAATATTCCGCTTATTATTAAGGGAAAGGCAAAGGGAAAAACCATATATGATCCGGCTTCCCACATCGATTTGGCTCCGACTATATTAGATTACTTTGGACTGACGTTACCTAAGTGCTTGGAGGGAAAGAGCATGATGAGCCAGATTGCGGATTCCTCCCGCAGGATCAATGATGCCGTATACACCGAATTCACCAGATATGAAGCGGATCATGACGGCTTTGGCGGCCTTCAGCTTATGAGGGCGGTTATTACAAAACGATACAAGCTGGTGATTCATCTGCTGGACAGCGACGAATTTTATGATATGGAAAAAGATCCATACGAAGTACACAACCTGATTGAAGATAATGATTACGCAGATGTGAGGGATCACCTGCACGATCAGCTCTTGGATTTTATGAACCGGACAAGGGATCTCTACCGCGGATACCAGTGGGCGGCCCGAAGCTGGAGGAAGGATAAAAAGCCCGTATGGGAGAATGACGGGTATACCAGGCAGCCGGAAAATGAAGAAAATGAACCGCGCCAACTGGATTATAATACGGGACTTCCTATGAAAGATGCCGTGAGAAAGAAAAAGAGATAGGATTTTATGAGATGGCGGTGAGATTTTGCGCAGCATCTCCAAATAAAAGTGTCTGAGCAGTTTTAACGCGAGATATTTATTTGGTTGTGTATTGCTGGCAGAAGTTCACCGCTTTTTACTTTGTATATCATAATTGACATTTTATACGACACTTCATGGCCTGTTTTTTTCTGTTCTGATCGATTCTGTCCTGCGTTCTCATTTTCTGCGTACTCCCTTACCTGTAAGAAAAAATAGAAAAGTGGAAAAAACATTTTTATTTTACGTATTGGTTGAAAATATTTTTTTATAGTGATATAGTAAAACCAAATTTAAGGTAGAAACAGCACGGAAACAGCGGACAGATGAAAATAATTCGACAAATGAGAGGCCGTCCGGGAGGCGGAAGGGGGAACTTATGCAAGGCGATTTTTTGACTAAAATTAGATCTGCTTCGAACCAGTTTACGAAGGCCGAAAAGAAAGTGGCTGATTTTATCCTGCAAAATCCTAAGAAGGTGCTTTTTATGTCCATTACCGATGTGGCGGAAGCATGTGAAGTGGGGGATACAAGCGTTTTCCGGTTCTGCAAAACCATGGAGCTGAAGGGATATCAGGAGTTTAAGATGATGCTTTCTCTCAGTTTGAGTGAGGGCGGAGATGAGAAAGATCAGTTCGCGGGGGATATTACGCTTAGCGATTCCTTTGCGGAAGCGGCACAGAAAGTTCTGAATACCAATATCAATGCGCTGAACGAAACCTATTCCCTGCTGGATGAGGAGACCGTGGGAAAGGTGATTGACTGTTTCCATGAGGCGAAACGGATCTATTTCTTCGGAGTGGGGACAAGTATGCTGACGGCTATGAAAGCGATGAATAAATTTTTGAGAATTGAGCCAAAGGTTTACTGCATCCAGGATTCCCATATGCAGGCCATGGCAGCTTCCATGATGGATGAGGATGATGTGGCGGTGATCATTTCATATTCCGGCGCTACGAAAGATACCATACATGTGGCGAAGACGGCTGAGGAGACGGGGGCGAAGATCGTATGCATTTCGAGATTTGTGAAATCTCCGTTGACTGCATTTGCGGATTATACGCTTCTCTGCGGGGCCAATGAAGGGCCGCTTCAGGGCGGGTCTACCTCGGCGGAGATCAGCCAGCTGTTTTTGATCGACGTGCTGTATAGTGAATATTATAGGCGGTATTTTGATAAATGCAGTAAAAATAATGAAAAGACTTCCGAAGCGGTAATCGAGAAGATGTGTTGAAATCTTTCTTAGTTCCGCCGCCCGCCCAGGTTTCCCCTTCTTTCCGGCTGTTGACTGGCTGGATGAGGCCCAAAAGAAAAAGTGCTTCCCTTTCGGGATGCACTCGTTCTCTAGCTGTTGGGAATTTTGCCGTTATAGAAATCGAGCGGCATAAGTTTTCGCATCTTGTATGATCTTCTGTACCTTTTCCGGAGAAGTTTGAAGTGTTTGTTCCACAATTGTCAACGTAGGAATGATCCCTTTTCTCAACGGGGTTCTCCATTGAGGATTGGTGCCTAGTTCATGCACACCTGTACTGAACCGACCGGGATCTCCAAGACAAAGGTGTCCAAAATTCCTTGTATAGGTGTCAAATATTGGCGGATATGCTTCATCATGCCAGTGCAGTTTTCCGTCTGTGTGTCCGCATTGCAGAAGAGGAATGCAGGCGGAAAGTCCGTCATACCAGCCCTCACCGGCAATGAGCAATTCCGGATGGTTCTGGCGAAGCTTATGCACAAGTTGCTTTACACCATTGTAAACATTATGATTTGGGTCGTTTTTCCAAATTGCAGCAATATCAAGAAAGACTCCATCGAATCCATATACGTCACAGAGTGTCAGAATTTGCTGGGTCAATCGGTTCTGCCATTTAGGAGCACCTGGATTCAGGCTGCGGTTAGAGCTATGATCATAATGTCTGGAAGCATCCCAGTCCACGCTGGAGCGGTTTATGTTGCCAGATGCTGTTCTCATTTCAGAAGGTTCTCCCCAATGGCTGAATCCATCGTGATGTATACCACTTATGTTGATTCCGAACATGGGCATTACATGTACCCCCAGTTCTTTTGCTTCTTTGCACAATCGGCGAAACCCTTCCTCGCCACCCATGCGTACATCCGGACTATACGCACCATATTTCCAGTAGTACCGCCCTTCCCACCCCGGCAAATAGACCAGGATTCGTTTTGGTTCGATATAAGTACACAGCAGCTTTATGTTATTCAAAATAGCAGCATAATCATTAAAGATATATCCGGTCCAGTGTTGGCCGTGGATTGCAGCAATGAGAGATATCTCTCGAGCCCACGCCGGCACATCCGTACGCTGTTCCCAGGGCACCAAATCATAAGCCTGTTGGATATGTGCCATAAAGGGGCGATATATTTCCTTCAAACTTTTTCTTATTCCGATTTCCCATCTGGGAACCTGAATATGATTGGTCATTTCAGTGGCCAGTTCTTCGTATATTAATTCCGCAGAAAAAGATGTATCGTCTATTTTTTGAAATACAAATGTTTTTTCTCTAACACAATTATCCAAGGATTGAAAATACAGGAAACAGCCATCCGGCTGATTAAACACCACCAATGGAGTTCCTGCGTCTCTCCATCCTTCCGGATATTTGAAACGCAGCCCCTCCTCGGGAATGGGGCGCTTTCGGGCATCAGTCAAATTGATAATATCTCCTACGGGAAATGCGGATACGATCAGTTTAACCGAACGGATTTCCTCTTCAGCATGATCTATAAATCCCTGAAATGTAATACCGGTGGTGTCCTCCTTTGTATCTACCCGGATTTCGGCATATCCCGGTGCAGAAAGCTGGCCGCCTGCAGTAAGCAGCCCATTACATTGTAAAAGGGCGTTGTTTTCGTTGACGGTGACACCGCTCTTTAAAGGATCCAATGAATAGACATTTGTAAAGGTATAAATCATGGCAGAAATATGAATACTGCCGACAATCAGGCTCGCATTTGAAAAAGTGAAACTAAGTTCCTGCATTTTATCCCACCTCACTTAATGAAATTATACCCTCAGACTGTCAATGGAGGGTGGTGCAGCACAATACGATCCTGCTCAAAGTCCATTCGGGTTATATATACCTGACGATTTTCTCCGGCCGTGCTGTAATCGGTATGGGCATGATAGATGCAATAAAACATTCCTTCCGAATCAGTGACAACACTGTTGTGACCAGGACCGGAAATCTGTTTGTCTGCACACAGAATAGGATTATTTCCGTATTTTACAAAGGGTCCTGTGGGACTACGGCTGACAGCTGCTCCTATTCCATAGTATATTGAGCCAAAATAATTTGCCGAATACATCAGATGATAGTATCCATTATGCTTTACCACGAAAGGGCCCTCATTCCAAAATTGGTTGTTTTCAGGCTCTTTTCTCTCCCATGCCTGCTCCGGCTTGAGAATACAACAGCCCTCTCCCTTGACCGTAATGAAATCGTCCCCCAGCTCTGCAACCCAAATGTCAGCTTCCTTGGCTCCGTTCACAATATGATTTGCACCGGCTCTGGAATAATACAGATAGTTTCTTTCTCCGTCCTTTAGGATATGCGCATCCAGGACTCCGTATCCGGGGTCAAACATTGGACGTTGATTGTAAACATCCAGAAAGGGCCCTTCCGGTGTGTCAGAAACGGCTACACCTATTCGCAGCTGCTCCTGCGAATATATTTTCCACTGCGCAGTATAGTACATATAGAATTTGCCTTTGAACTCATATACTTCCGGAGCCCAAAAGCAGGAACCTCCAAAGCTTTTATCCGTTGCACGATAACATATCCTGGGATCCGACCAATCCGAAAGATTATCCGATTTCCAGCAATAAAATCCATGGAACCTGCTGGTTGCATACAGATAATAGACCCCTTCATGCCTCAGTACATAAGGGTCTCCAATATTTGTAATAGGCACTGGATTCTTTATAGTTCTTATATTCATATCCGGTAGGCCTTTCCTTAGTATGCGGCTTCCCGCATTGGCAAAGGATCAGCAGTAAAGGCCATTCTGTTTGCCATAGTCTCCAGCATCATTATCTTTATATTGACATATGAGGCATCGTTGTAAAGATTTAACCGTTCCTGAGGATCCAGATTTAGGTCGTAGAGTTCTCCCTGATTAGAGGAATGATAATAATTAAGTTTGTATCGTCCGTCAAAAATCATGGTTGCAAAGATTTTAACGGTACCATGACGCATAGCGTTGTAGTACTCACAGTATACTGTCTCCCGAAAACAATCCTCTGCATCCGGTTCCGTTAACAGCTTGTAAAAGCTCTTTCCCTGCATAGCGGTATAAGGAGGCAGCTGTGCAATGTCCAACAACGTAGGTGCAATATCAACTAATTCAATCATGGCTTCACGAACCACACCTTTTAGAAAATGTCCCGGCCAGCTGATGATGAGCGGTACTTTAACCATGGGATCATAGAAATATCCGCCTTTGAGGTATATTCCATGATCTCCCAGCATTTCACCATGATCGGATGTAAAAACAATCACGGTATCCTCATACTGATTGGTGTCTTTTAGCGTTTGCACAACTCTTCCTACTTCTTTGTCCAGCTGTTCGATCATTGCATAATAGGCCGCTTTGATTAAAAGGTGGTCTTCCTTGCGCATCGCATCGTATGCAAAATTGCCCTTGGTAGAATAGGCTCCTTCATGATCAACCTGCTGGGGGGCGGGCTTGTGATCCAATTCTCCCGGTTGATAATTAGGCAAATCCTCCGTCGTAAGACGGGCAATATACTTTTCCAGCAGTTCCTTGGGTGGATCAAAATCGTGATGCGGATCAAAAAAGTTCAGCGAGAACATCCATGGATTTTCAGGGTAAAGGCCAAGCGACTGAATGAACTCGATCGCCATTTCTGCACACCAGTGGCTGTGGGAATTAACGGTATCCGGTCCAATATAAACATAGGGAGAACCGCAATACGGAACACGATTATATTCTTGTCCCCGGGCAGCAAGCCAAATGTTATATTCATTATTAGCCCAATTGCTCTTCGCACCCCGAAAGTCCGGATGGTGAGACCAATGGAATACACTGTATCCATCGTCTATCCTGGGCTCACCGGATACACACACACTGGTATGACAAGGTGCAATGTGCAGCTTTCCGGACAATCCAACGGTATATCCGGCATCTGCGAACAATTTCGTCACCAGCTTCTCCTGCCGGGGCATCCGCTGGCCATTTTGACGGACTCCACATGTTCTGGGATAACGGCCTGTTAGGAATGATGCCCGGGAGGGTGCGCACACCGGACTCTGGCAGTAGGTATTACGCATCAGAACACCTTCGGCCGCTAGCTTGTCAATATTTGGTGTATCCAGCCGGTCATTGCCATAACAACTTAAAGCATCGTAGCGTTGCTGGTCTGTGCATATGTATAGAACATTCGGCCTGCGCATTGAGAATCAACTCCTTCCTTCACATCATACTCCAACAAAAAGTCATCCAAAGATCGCCTCATCCGGTTCAGTACTGGTAAGCTGTCCGGATCAAAGACTAAATTAGTTATTTCATAGGGATCTTTCTCCAGATCGTACAGTTCCTCTATTTGATTAATGTTGCGGACATATTTATACCTGCGATCTGACCAGGCATAAGCGCGGTGGGGAATGTGGTGACCATAGGTTTCAGCGAATAAATACTCCCGCCAAGGCGTATTCCGGTTGGTAAATAACTCCAGAATATTCTTTCCGTCCACCTTTTCGCGAAATTGTGTCCCTGCGGCTGCCAGAAGCGTTGGAGCCAGGTCAACATTGCTGATCAATTGGGTTCCCTGGGAACCCGGCGGGATCACACCATCCAAACGCATAGCAAATGGTATGCGCAGCACTTCCTCTGCCATATAGGCATCCTTGTCAAAATGACCGCCGTGGCTCCCGATGGCATCGCCGTGGTCAGTGGTCCATATCACCATGGTATCTTCCATCATCCCCAACTCTTCCAGGGTGTCCAAAACCTGGCCGCCTGCTTCGTCGGTCATGGTGATCTGTGCATAGCATCGTGACAGTGTCTCAGCATATCGGGACCAGGGGGCAGGATTGTCCTGAAGGATTCGATAGTCCCGGCTAATGCCCTTAGCGGCTTCGAATCGATAGATATCCGGCTTCATCTTCAAATCATCTCGAAAGCTGGGATACTCCGGAATCTGCTCCGGAGGATACATATCCGCATATTCCCGGGTAGGGAAATAGGGTTGGTGAGGACCCCAGAATTCCACCTGCAGACAGAAAGGACGGTCACTGTCTTTTAACTCCCGCAGCTTACTGCAGGCTTCGTGGGCAAGGAAGAAGGCCTCATGAGTCTGCTTGGGGGTGACCAGAATTCCGGAGGCACTTTCGTTCATGGTTTTGCGATCCAGCACCTTTTCCTCGCCTTCCACAATGTCATCAATCCATCCGGGGGTACACCAGTTGTGCTCAATCAGTGCCCGGGGGAAGGGTAGCTGCTGTTCGTGCAGATATTCTTGATACCGGGGCAGCAGATAGGGGCTGCCGTAATCCTCACAAAAGGTGCCTTCTGCTCCGAAGTCCGCAGGAGTTCCCCTGCCGGTGTGCCATTTTCCGTAATAGAAAAGGTCATACCCGGCATCCTTCAGTGCCTCCGGATAAGTCTGATGGAGGTATTGCTGTGCATTGTTCTTATACTGCTTGTGATGGCAGGTATGAAGTCCGGTAATCATAGTACGCCGGGAAGGAGCGCACAGAGGAGTGGAACAGTAGACTTTATCAAAAGAAACACCCTGCCGTGCCAAACGGTCGAAATTAGGGCGGCGGATATAAGAGGCATCATGACCGTAATAGGCTTGATGGTCATTGACCAGTAACACAATATTTTTCTTCATAGACAACCCTCCTTCATTTCACGGAGCTGTCAATCTGCCCTTCGATGATATAGCGCTGCAAAAATAAATACAGCAATATCACCGGTAAGATTCCTACCACACACAAGGCACAGGCCTTGGGTACATTAGGAATACCGTTGGACAGACTGAAAGCATTTTTGATTTGTAGTATAATCGTGTGCTTGGATTTATCCTGTAACAGATACATAGGCATCAGATATTGATTCCAAGAGCCGTTGGCGACTACAATGATACGTGTTACCGTAATCGCCTTGAGTTGGGGCATAATGATGTAGAAAAAGGTCTGCAGTACACTGGCGCCATCGATGGTAGCTGCTTCATCCAACGCCCTGGGAATGGATGAAAGAAAGTTCACATAGAAAAACATAGTGGCGGACATACCGGTAGCCGCCAACAGCAGCCCCAGTCCCCAAAGGGTATTGACCATTTTCGTTTTGACCATCAGTGAATAGGTACCCACCAGCAGCGTTACCCGGGGGATCATCATAATGGTCATGCTGCCGTAGCGCAGATATTTAGCAAATCGTCCTTTGCTTCTGGCAATGCCGTAGGCCGCAAGAGCACCAAAAACGATCTCCACTGAACAGGTGATAACTACCAAAATAATGGAATTAGCAAAGCCCCGCCAGATGGTACCCTCCCGGAAGACTGCAATATAATTGCCAATGTTAATAATCCGGGGAAATTGGAGCTTGGAGCCAATGTCCTGAACAGTACGCAGGGACATAGTCACCAGCACATAGATGGGCAGCAGATAAATTAGCACCAAGGCAATGGCTCCCGCGTAGGTCCAGACAGAGGTTTTCTTGTTCAGACGCATCAGTACTCTACCTCCTTCTTTCTCAGATACGCATTTACAGGAAAGGCAATCACCATAATCACGAGAAAACTTACAATGCCAAGTGCCGAAGAATAGCCTGCCTTTTCATCGTTGAAATACAGCGTGGAAATGTAGTATGACAGGGACATGGATTCCCGGTTGGGGCCGCCGCCGGACATGGATGCAATCACGTCGAACATCTTGAATCCGTTGATCAGATTGGTCACAACAGCTGTGGTAATGGAGGGGATCAGCAGGGGAAGGGTGATCTTTTTGAACATCTTCCATTTTCCCGCACCGTCGATCATCGCAGCCTCCTGATACATGGCCGGAATGTTTTGCAGCCCTGCCAGATAAATCACCATGCATAGTCCCAGATACTGCCAGGAATTGACCAGTGTAATCATCACTACGGCACGCCAACCGGTTTTCATCCAGTAAACAGGCTCCAGCCCGGCCATGCCCAGGATCTCGTTGAATACACCACCTTCGTACTGAATGAAATAGTAAACAATCTGGCCCATAAGAAAGGCAGAGATCATAATGGGTACATACACAATAGCTCTGACTGCATTGCGGCCAAAGAATTTCTTATTTAGAAACAAGGCAATGGCTAAGCCGCCCACATTTTGCAGCAGAGTGGAACCAAAGCCATAAATCATGGTATTTAAGAGTGATCTCCAGAACACTTTATCGGTAAACAGCTTTTCAAAATTGTCCAGACCCACAAATTTCATATTCTGGGAATAGCCATTCCATTTGTAAAGGCCTAACCGCAGGGCATTGACAAATGGTATACAAACGAAGCAGAAGATCAAAAGCAGCCCGGGGACTGCGATTAGAATGTATTTTCGCTGATTTGACTTCATGGTACGTGTCCTTTCATGGGTAGCTTCAACAGGTGGGACAGCAAGCTGCTGTCCTGCCCGTTCTGCATTCGCGGATCACTCCGGCAGTTCCGGGGACCCGCTGCTACTTAAAGCTTATTCTGCGTGTGCTGCCTCATACAGATCCTGATAGTTCTCCAACAGCATCTGCTTGACTGCCTGGATTCCCTGCTCAGAGTAATCGGTGGCCAGCATACCCATACCGGACTTAAACACATTCCACATACCGGAAGGCATATACTCTCTGTCCCAGAAATTATCGTAAAGGATGTTGTCTCCGGCACATTTTTCCTTCATAATGGTGAAGTACTCCAGAATCTTGCTGTCATCGGTTTCCATAGTAGGCTTCATGCAGTTGACAGTACCGGAAGCTACTGCAAGTTCGTTGGCGTTTTCAGGTCTGGTCAGGTATTCCATGAATGCCTTGGCAGCTTCAGGATTTTTGGAATCCTTCCACAGACCAAATGCATCACCCTCACCGATAGCCACAAATTGCTTGCCGCCTTCCTTGGAGGCAGGAATCGGGATGATGGCATAATCCCCGTCAGGGTTCAAGGTCAGGCAGCCCTGCAGCAGAGCACCGCCCTGTGCAATCATAAATGCTGCCTTGTCGGAGGAGAAACGCTCACTGGTATCGGTGTTATTGATGGTAGCAAAGTCCTCAAACATATAGCCCTTGCTAATCCAGCCAGCCAACTCCTCAAGCCAGGGAACAAAGGACTCGAAGTCGTAGCTGCCGTCAAGCATAGCTGCAGAGTCTTCTGCCAGCTCGCCTTCGTAGCTGACCCAAGTGCCAGCCGGATTGGCCATGGTGGCAGGCACAGGAGCAGAGGCAATGGGAGTAAAGCCTGCGGCCTTGATCTGAGCACAGATATCGTCAAAATCATCCCAGGTCTTGATGGAGTAGATATCCACATTTGCCTGATCGCATACACCCTTGTTGACCAACATGCAGGTGTATAACTCAGACGGCATGCAGACATAGATTTTGCCGTCATCATCCGTGATCGTACCCAGTGCAGATTCGTCATAATCTGCAACCCAGCTCTCGCCGGATAAATCTGTCAGATATTCCTTGTAACGCAGGATAGACCAGCCATGTGTCTCAAACACATCGGGCAGCAAATTAGATGCCATTCGAGTCTTCATGGTGTTTTCATAGTCATCGCCATAGGATGTTACATCCACATTACAACCGCTTTCTTCTTCAAAACGGTTTACAATGGCATTAAAAATATCCAGAGAGCCGCCGGAATAACGGACTGCAATTTCGATAGCAGCGCCCTCGTAGGGCTTTGCATTAGAGGTTTCCTTGTTTTCTGATTCTGCTGCACTGGTTTCGGCCGGTGCATCCGTTTGTTTAGCAGCCGTCTCACCTGTGTCAGTGGTAATTTGGCAGGCTGCCATAGACATTATCAGGCACAATCCTGCTGTTACCGCAATGATTTTCTTTTTCATCGTATCTCCTCCTTGTTTTTAATAATTATTATCAGATACCTGAAGGGTATCCGTTTTTCTTCTTTCGTTTCCAGCCGTGTTGTTGTATAATAAAAATAATGTCAGAGGCGCCTTTTCTTTCGGAAATATTCGGAATTTTCTAAAAAAAGAAAATAAATCCGTGTTTAGTTCAGCAAATCAGGAACAAATCAATTAGGAAATGATTGTTATTTTGAATGGCATCCGGTTTTCCGGAATCTGGAATTCTCCTTGCTGCCAGAATAGGAGTATAGATCTTAGGATGTTTCCTCTGTGGTTGCTGTAGTTAATTTATAGTGTAATTGCACAACAAAAACTATATTTTGGATTTTGCATTGTGCATATTTTCTTCTGCTTGCTTGGATTATAGCATTGGGAGATGTATTCGTCCATACACATTCCTGATGAGTTTATAGACAAAACTGCTTTCTATGGGAGACGAGAATATTATGATTGAGATTTCGGGATATTGGCGAACTGTTCTTAAAACGATGGGTACTCAGGATGATTCCGAACCGCTAGTCATTAACTGCTGCGGATATCAAAAATTTATTACCAAGAACCTGTTTGTAAACAGAAAATCGGGGCGGTTGGATTATCAACTGATTTACATTTCTCAGGGCAGCGGTTTCTTTCTTCTAAATGGTGAATCGAAAAAGCTGTCGGAAGGCGAACTCATTCTTTTCCGGCCCCACGAACAGCAGGTATATTCGTATTATTATGAGGATAATCCCATTGTATACTGGATTCACTTTACTGGAAACAATGTGGAATCTCTTTTAGAAACCTTTCAAATCCGTTCCGGGTATATCGGTAATCACGCATCCATCATCAAGCTATTGAGTAAAATCATCACAGAGCTTCAACTCAAGAAGTCTGGCTACAAAATGGTAATCGATTCCTACTTTCAAATTCTGCTTGCTACCATATACCGTTGTAAAAATGATATTCTTTCTAATGATAGAAATTCCAAATTGATGGATTCTCTAATTATACAACTCAATGAGCGTTATCAGCAAAACTGGACTGTGAAGGAAATGGCCCAGTTCTGCAATTTAAGCGAAGGATATTTCGCCCATTATTTTAAAGAATCAACGGGATATGCACCAATGCAGTACTTGACAAACCTGAGGATTTCCAGAGCTAAATACTATTTGGTGGAGACAGATATGTCTTTGTCCAGCATTGCACCGCTGGTCGGATATAAGGACCCGCTCTACTTTAGCCGTGTGTTCAAAAAAACAACCGGACTTGCCCCCAGAGATTATCAGAAGAACTACGGCAGCGTGGAGCATCCCGGAACCGAATCACCAGCGAGATGGGAATCGTTCTGATAAGGAAGAGTGCGAAACGTATACTGGATGGAATGTCAAGTTCCAAAGATTCCTGGGTCCTAAAAACGCGAATGTTCTTACAGAGAGAAAGAAAAAGGGGTCTGACGCTTCACGATTTTTTCATCGTGAAAGCGGCAGCCTCCTTTATGTAAATGTGCTGTTTATGCCGGTTTTTTCATGCAAGACATAATATGATCGCAAACCATAACCAACTGTCCGTCCTGTTTGTAAATCTCCAGCGCTTCCGTAATAAATCCCTGATCCGGATGTTTAGGATTTTCTCTTTTTTCCTTTAAAATAACTTTAACCCGGATCGTATCCCCGATAAATACCGGATTGATAAAACGCAAATGGTCATATCCGTATGAAAACGCGGCCGGATTGATTAAATTGGCTGCCATTCCCACCGCAACTGAGAAAGTCAGTGTGCCATGGGCGATTCTCTTTCCGAATTCCGTAGTTTTTGCAAATTCCGCGTCCATGTGGTGTGGGAAAAAATCTCCGGTCTGTCCTGCGTGAAGGACGATGTCTGTTTCTGTGATGGTGCGTCCGATGGTCTCGCGGACGCTTCCCACTTCATATTCTTCATAATAAATAGTCTGTTCCATAATGAATTTCTCCTTTATTCTGCTTAAATATAGTTTTTATTGTGCTGCCCGATGGATGGGGTGGCTTTTTGGCTTTTATAATGTTCTTTATCGATGGTGATGGGGCAGCGGGTGGTGGTGAATTCCGTTCCCTGTACGGTGCGGACGGTTTGAAGCATATCCAGGGCCTGAAATCCTTCTGTTTCAAAAAGCCGGTCCCAGGTAAATGTATCCGCACACCAGATATCCGCCGGTTCCAGTTTGGAAAGCCAGTATTCGGTGGTCTGTGTTTTCAGATGATCCGCCAATATTCCTTTGATCTCATCCCTTTTGCTACACCAGGTTTCCGGGTCTGTATAGGATAGCAGGGCTTCGCAGCCGGTCAGCTCACCCAGAACGGGAATCGGGACCATGGCTACCGCCAGATAGCCGTCGAATGTTTCGTAAATGCCGTAAGGGGCGTTGATATAGCCGTTGGCATTATTGATAGAAGAGCGGATGGGCGGCTGGTGCCCGTCATTTAAATAAGTAGTAAAGACTTCAAACTGCATATCCATGATGGATTCCAGCATGCTGACATGGACGTTAGAGCCTTCTCCTGTGCGTCCGCGTTTGATGAGGGCGGCTAAAATTCCCTGAGCCAGGTGCTGTCCTGCCACCAGATCGGCGATAGACAGTCCAAATGGGGTCGGCGGCTGGTTTTGATTGCCGTTTAACCAGGTCAGTCCGGATAAAGACTGGACCAGAAGATCCTGTCCGGGTTTTTTACTCCAGGGGCCTGTTTTTCCATATCCGGTGATCTCACCGTAGATGATGGAGGGGCATTTCTCTTTTACGGATTCATAGTCCAGACCCAGCTTTTCCACCACTCCGGGGCGGAAATTAACTACCATGACATCCGCTTTTTTTATCAGCGCCCAAAGGCTGTCTCTGGCGGATACATCTTTTAAATCGATAGCGACTCCATCCTTATTCCTGTTGATGGCATGAAACAGGGAACTGTCGTCTTCAATGCGGAGATTGGATATATAAAGGGTGCGGCAGATATCGCCGCCCTCCGGCCGTTCCACTTTAATTACATGTGCGCCTAAGTCTGCCAGGCGGAGGGTAGCAGAGGGGGCGGATAAAAACTGGCTGAAATCCAGTACGGTTATTCCTTCTAATGGTTTCACTTTTTCCTCCATTTCGCCGCAGCTGCGGCAGCGTTTTTATGGTTATTGGTTCAGACTGAATTCCCTGATGATCTGTTCCGTGTGTTGCCCAAGGGCCGGGGCGCAGGTTTCATCCCGGAAAGGTTCACTGCCGAAGCTGATCGGACATCTGGTGGTATAGATGTCGGTTCCGCCCGGCCGTTTTACGTTGAGCAGCATGTCGAGGGAACGGAATTGTTCGGATTGAAGAAGCTGATCCCAGGTATAGACGTCGGAGCACCAATAGCCGTTTGTTTCCAGCAGATCCAGCCAATAGGAAGTAGTGTTGGAAATCAGATGGCTTCCAATGATACGCTTGATCTCATCCCGTTTTGTAAACCATTCGTCCTGGTCTGTGTAAATATCCAGGGAAGAGCAGCCTAAAATGCGGCCTAACTCGGTGACCGATCCCATCGCCAGGGCGATATAACCGTCTGAGGTCTGGTAAATGCCGTAAGGAGCGCTTAAATAGGCATGGGCATTGTGGTATTCGCTGCGTTTCGGCGGTTTATGGCCGTCATTTAAATAAGTAGTGATGACTTCAAACTGTAAGTCTAAAACGGATTCGAGAAGGCTCACCTCCACCTGTCCTCCCATACCTGTGGTGAAGCGGCGGAACAGGCAGGCCATAATGCCTTCTGCCAGATGGATTCCCGTGTAGGAATCGGCTAATGACAGGGCAAACGGCATAGGAGGCTGTCCGGCGTCCCCGTTTAACCAGGCCAGGCCGGAGATGGACTGAACCAGAAGGTCCTGCCCCGGCTTTTTGATCCAGGGGCCGGTGGAGCCGTAGCCGGTGACCGTTCCATATACGATCTGCGGGTTGATTGCTTTTACGGATTCATAATCCAGGCCCATCTTTTTCATGATTCCGGGACGGAAGTTTTCAATCATGACGTCTGCTTTGACGATCAGTTTCTTTACCATCGCCATATCTTCCGGCGATTTCAAATCGGCGCAGAAGCTCTCTTTATTTCTGTTAATGGTCTGGAACAGGACGCTGTCGCCCATGCTTTCCAGATTATGTAATTTCATCGGCCTCGATCCGTCGCCGCTTCCGGGCCTTTCGATTTTAATGACTCTTGCGCCCAGGTCGGCCAGGCGGAGGGCCGCAGACGGCCCGGCTAAGTACTGGCTGAAATCCAGGACAAGCATCCCTTCTAATGGTTTCATATCATTTCCTCCATGTCGCCGTAAAAGCGGCGTATTTACCGGTAAAAGCTAGGGCTATACCGGATTTTCCTATTTTTTGGATGTCCGGTATAACTGGTTCATCTGTTCCAGAACTGCGGCAGGGTCTCCGCCGTTCATCACGTAATCCCGGACATAATCTCCGGCATGATCCTGGAAATACAGATATCCGCTGTAACGGGGGCGGAGATAAGCGTTATCCAGGGTTTTCAGAGTGTCTTTAAAGAAATTCATGGTCATGCTGTTATTAATCTCATCCAGCCATGCCTTCCGGTGTCCGGGTTGACCGCCGTTTTCCGTATATAAGGTAGTTTGAATCAGTGGAGAGGCCGCATATTCGGCAAAGCTGACCGCCGTATCCCGGTTCCGGCATAAGCTGGAGACCGCGAGGCCGGTGCCTCCCAACACGCTTTTTAACATCTTTCCTTTATAAGTGACCAGATCTCCGGCTTTTAACGGATTCTTGCAGTAGCCGCGGCGGGAGTAGTTGGTATATCCGTATGCAAATGGGCAGTAGGCCAGCGTATTGTCTTCGGCCAAAGCCTCATGCACCTGAATTGGGTCCCAGTTAAAGATATCTTTTTTACAATAGGAGGCCAGCTGGCGCATGGTTTCCAAAACTTCAACGCCAAGATCCTTATCCACGATCATATCTTCCTTATCAAAGAAATTGTCGGTTGAAGTGGAGCAGAACATATAGAAATCCATCAGCAGGTTGAGCGGAATTCCGGAATAGGCTACGCGGCCTTTTTTTGCCAGTTCCAAAACGTCTGAAAAGCCGGCCGGAACCATTTCTCCCTGCTGTGAAAAATAATCGGGGCGGTAAACTGCCACTGGGGTGGCTGCATCGATTGCCAGTGCGCTCTGGAATCCGTTGAAATTGTAGCTCATATGAGAAGCGCCTACGGAATTGGCTTTCTGGTCGTCCAGATATTCTTTAGAAAGATGCTGCTCCAAAGGAAGCAGAATTCCTGTAGTCGCAGCAAAGCCGGCCCATGGGTGATCGATCACCAACAGATCGTAGGACTTAGCCAGATTTTCAATCGGCGCATCGGCGAATTCCTGAAGGGAACGTTTTTCCCATTGTATAGAGACTTCCGGGTGGAGTTCGCAGAACCTCTGTGAAACTGCAACGATTGATGTATAGCCCCGGCTGTGTGACCATGTGATTCCTTTTAATTGAATGCTCATGAGAATGACCTCCAAAATATGTATTTATGATTTAAAAGTTGGTACTACCAAGAATGAGCGAAAAAGGTAAAATGAAATGAATTGGTACTACCATGATTGCATTATAGACGAGTAAAAAAAGGCTGGCAATGTTAAAAATACACAAAAAATATGGAATTTAACTGTAAAAAACATACATTGACATAACGGAGTGTCTGAAATATGATAAATGCGAACGGTACGTTGGTAGTACCAAGAAAAGTTTATCGATAAACAAAAAACACCGCATCAGCAAAAACAAAAATATGCCGCAGAGGCGGCGGAATCGAGGTCAGGATGGCATCAGCATTTTTAGTACTTTTATTTGCCTGTTTGTTTCAGGGGAGCTTTGGTATTTGTTTTAAGAAGTACCAGCCATTTTCATGGGAAGCGTTTTGGGTATTGTTTTCCATAATAGGGGTATTGTTTATTCCCCATATTTGGTGCATGATTGAAGTGCCGAACTATATGAGCTACATAAAAGCAACACCGATAACTACATTATTATGCGGAGCATTAGCCGGTTTCTTCTGGGGAATCAGTTCGATCTGGTACAGCAAGGCTATTGACATGATCGGAGTTTCCCTGGTAACGGGAATTAACCTGGGATTGTCCAATCTTCTGGGAAGCTTTGTTCCTATGGTTATCTTAGGAACCTATCCTTCCGCCAGAGTCATGATCGTACTGCTGTTAGGACAGGCCATTCTGTTAGCAGGCGTGGTTGTGCTGTCAAAGGCAGGTTTTATGAAAAATGGAGACAGCAGCAGTCAAAAGAGCAAGGAAAAAGCGGGTTCCTCCGTATTTGTAACAGGACTTATTATGGCGTTGGCATCAGGAGCCGGATCAGCGGCTATCAATATCGGTGCAACGGCGTCCAATTATCCTGTTAATCTGGCGGTTGCGGACGGCATCAACTCCACCAGCGCCAGCTTATTGTCCTGGGTAGTGGTATTTGCAGGTGGTTTTCTGGCAAACTTTGTGTATGCCGTGATAAAATTATTTAAGAACAAAACTTACACCGATTATACAAAGCCGGGTTGTGGACAAGCCTACTTTAAAGTGGTGCTCACTTCAATCGTATGGTTCTCGGCGCTGGCGATTTATGGTAAGGCAACGGCTCTTTTAGGAACCTTGGGACCTGTTGCAGGATGGGTTGCATTCAACGGTCTGGCTCTGATCATTGCGAATATCTGGGGCTTTTTGGACGGAGAATGGAAGGGATTTGAGAAAGCTAAAAAAGTTGCGCTGTCAGGAAATGCAGTAATTATCGTGGCACTGGTTGTCGTAGGCATTTCAAATGGATTATAATAAGAAAAGAAAACTGGGAGGTTACAGTCATGGCAAATAAAATTGAAGAGTTGAATTACGTACCGGAGATGCCGAAAAAGGCTAAAAATATAGTAATTATAGGAGCAGGCGGAATCGTAACAGGTTCCCATCTTCCGGCTTATCAGATGGCCGGTTATCCGGTGGTGGGAATTTATGACCTGGATTTTGAGAAGGCAAAAAAGGCAGCAGCTGACTTTGGAATACCGAATGCAGTTGACTCCGTAGAAAAGCTGATCGAATTAGGAATCAAAGAAGACGCGGTATTTGATATCGCAGTTCCTGCTTCTAAAACCGCAGGAATACTGAAACAGCTTCCGGATCATGCCGCAGTGCTGATGCAGAAACCCATGGGTGAAAGCATTGAACAGGCAAAAGAGATTCTGGACATCTGCCATGAAAAGGATCTGACGGCAGGGGTAAACTTCCAGCTGCGCCAGGCGCCGTATATGATCGCGGCCAGAAAGTTGATCGCAGACGGCGTGATCGGAGATATCGTGGATATCGACTGGCGTGTGGTGGAGCTTCATCCGTGGCATCTGTGGAGTTTCCTGTTTGGCCTTGAGAGAATGGAGATCAATTACCACAGCATTCATTATATTGACTGCATCAGAAGCTTTGTGGGCGATCCTACAGGCGTGTACTGCAAAACCATGCAGCATCCTAAGATGACAGCATTGTCACAGACCAGAACTTCCATTATCATGGATTACGGCGACACTTTGAGAGTAAACCTTCATATCAACCACAATCACGACTATGCTCCTGACTATCAGGAAAGCATGATGAAGATCGAAGGAATGAAGGGCGCGATCCGCATTCAGCTGGGTCTGATTTTAGACTATCCGACAGGAAGACCTGATAAGGTGGAATATATCACGGATGACGGCAAGGGCTGGAGAACTCTGGATGTGAAGGGAAGCTGGTTTAACGAAGCATTTATCGGAACCATGGGCGGACTGATGAAGAAGCTGGAAGATCCGGATTATCATTACATGAACAGCGTGGAAGACGCTTATCACACCATGTGCGTGGTGGAAGCCTGCTATCAGTCCAATAAAGAAGGCGCAACTCCGGTTGCCTATAATGAATAAATAAAATATATGCCGCTGTCCGCGGCGGAAGCGAGGTTTTTATGAAGATTATTGATACCCATTTACATATCTGGAACCTGAAGGAATTATCTCTGCCCTGGCTCGACGGGGAAGGGGAGGTCTTAAACAGGACCTATACCCCGCAGGACTACAAAGGCGCTCTCAGCCAGGATGGAAGTTACGAGGTGGAAGGTGCGGTTTATGTGGAAGTGGATTGCGCGAAAAAGGATAAAGAAAAGGAAAATAACTTTATCATCAGCCAGTGTCAGAATCCCGAAAGCCTGTTTATGGGAGCCGCCATCTCAGGAGATTTAAATGATCCGGGATTCAGGGATTATCTGGAACGTTTCAGCTCCCCCTATGTAAAGGGCGTCAGACAAGTGCTTCATGTGCCGGAGGCTCTGCCGGGAACCTGCTTGAAAAGCGGCTTTCTGGATAATGTACGTTATCTGGGCAGCAAAGGAATGAATTTCGAAGGATGTGTGAGAAATGGAGAGCTGGACGATTTGTACCGCATGGCAAAAGAGTGCCCGGAAACGGTAATTGTGCTGAACCATATGGGAATCGTAGATCCTGATATCATATCCGCAGAAAATCCTTCCGAAGAGGAAAAAAAGTACAAAGAGGCCTGGATCAGCAATATTCATAACCTGGCATCCCTTGAGAACGTGGTATGCAAGATTTCAGGCCTGAATCCGGCCGGGGAGTGGAATACGGAGACTCTGCGCCCTGCCGTGGATATCGCTCTTAACAGTTTCGGAGAAGACAGGGTGATGTTTGCAAGCAATTTCCCGGTATGCAACGTGGCAACCGGGCTGGCTCCCTGGATTGACGCCCTGATCGAAATTACACGGGGCCGGGGCGGGGAATTCCAGGAAAAATTATTTTATAAGAATGCAAAGAGGATTTACCGTTTATAGAGAAGGAGAAATTATTATGGCAGAAGTAAAACGTTACGGCAGCATCTCAAGACTCACACCGGAAAAAGCTGATTATTATAAATCACTTCATGCGGCTCCATGGAAACAGATCAATGACATGATAAAGGAATGCAACCTTCAGAACTACTCCATTTACTGTCATGACAACTATCTGTTTTCCTATTATGAGTACGTGGGCGAAGATTATGAGGCCGATATGGCAAAGATGGCGGCCGACCCGGAAACACAGCGTTGGTGGGGCGAATGCGTACCGTGCATGAATCCGTTATCAGAAGACGGTCCGTGGATGGATATGCAGGAAATATATCATTTAGATTAGAGGTCTGGCAATGAAAAAACTTTATGTGGCGTCAATCACGCCGTTTGATGAAAATAACAAGGTCAATGAAAATGCCCTGAAACAGTTATGGGACAGAAATATCTCCGAAGGGGCGGACGGTTTCTTTATCGGAGGAAGCTCCGCAGAATGCTTTCTTCTGACAGAAGAGGAGCGGCTTCATTCCTTTGAACTGGCGTCCGAATATCTGGACCGGACGGAGATGATCGCCCATGTTGGCGCAATCAGCACCGCGGAAGCAGTTGCCTATGCAAAACGGGCAAAAGAGCTGGGAATCGGTCAGATTGCGGCTACGCCGCCATTTTACTTCGGCTTTTCGGAAAAGGAAATTGCAGGCTATTATTATGATATCGCAGAAGCGGTGGATGCGCCTGTTTTATATTACAACATTCCAAGCAGCACCCACAGGGAATTAAACTTATCCCATCCGGATATCCGGGCGCTTTTAAAATCAGGAGCGATCGGGGCTGTGAAGCACACCAACTTAAATTTATATCAGATGGAACGAATCCGCAGCATCAATGAGGATATCAAATGTTTTGGCGGATTTGAAAACTGTATGGTGGCATTTCTGGCTTTTGGATGCGACGGATTTATCGGAAGCAATTTCAACTTTATGCTCCCCCAGTACAAACGGATCATGGAACTTTACCTGGATAACCGGGGAGATGAGGCGCGAAAACTGCAGACAAAGTCCAACAACATCCTGGATGTGGTCTTGAAAAACGGCCTCTGCGCCAGCTTAAAATATATCGCGGCGCTTCAGGGAATTGAAGCGGGAGATGTGAGAAAGCCTATGAAACCGCTTGATCAGGCGCAGAAAGAAGAAATCAACCAGGTGTTAAAACAGTATCTGGAAATCATCTGACAGCGATGCCAAAACCGGATCGGACATTCGGATATGAGCCGCAAAATCTGGGGCTGTTAACCTTTCGGCGGGACATTTTCTGTTGGACATAAGAGGAATGGGTATGATATTATATTAGGCAGAAAGTTACACCGGAAGAGGAGATGTCGGTATGGAATGTGAACCGTTAAAAAAGACAACATTAACAGAACAGATTATAGAACAGATTGCGGGGATGATCACCTCCGGCCAGTTAAAGCCGGGCGATAAACTTCCCAATGAACGCGATTTGGCAGAGATGTTTCATGTGACCAGAAGCAGAATCAGGGAGGCGTTAAGGGCTCTTTCTTTGGTTGGCATGCTGACCATCAAGCCGGGCGACGGAAGTTTTGTCAGTGAAGAGGGCATGAAGCTGCCGGAAGAAACCGTGATGTGGATGTATTACCAGGAGATGCATAAGCACGATGAGGTCTATGCGGCCAGACGCCTGATTGAAACGGAAGTCTACCTGACCTGCTATGACAATAAAACTCCTGAGATATTGGCAAAACTGGACGAGTTCAGAGACCGGCTTTTGGATATGGAGATTGAAGAGATGACAGCGGAAGAATTTTGCCAGATTTTAACGGAGATCGACACTTATGTGGGAGATGCCTGCGGCAACAGTATATACGCCAAGCTGATGCAGATCATGGTTTTGATGAGAAAGGAATCGGCTATAAAGATATTGTCTCTGGAATCGTCAAAGGAAAGCGCGGTGTTTTACCGGTGTAAGATTTTAAATTCTTTTCATCAGGATGACAGGGCCAAGGTGAAGAAATGTCTGAGCGATTTCTTTAAGTATTCGATTAAGGAGATTTCTATGCATTGAGAAGGGAAGGCATGAAATAAGAGGCTGGTGCAGAGAGTTTTTTGTGGAGTAAAAAATGTTGGAAAGAAGGGATTCCCCGGATTGACGGGGAATCCTTTTTTTGCAGCTATTGACCAGCTGAAAATGAAAAAGATTTACATCAATCTTGTGTACGCTCAGTTTTAAATAGCAATTTAGTACAGTAAGACTATTCCTTATCCAGGCATTCATTAAGCAGGGATCTGCCGGTTTGGTATGTTTCTTTCACTTCAGTGATTAAGCTATTATAAAAAGCAGCGGCAGCATCCTGCCGCTGTCCGGCTATTTCTGCACCTCTGGCCGTGTGAAAATTGGAATAAAGACGTTCTAGTTTGTGCTTGAATTCGTAGAAAAACGATGGGGTATCATCATCTGTTCCATCGGATATGGTGCCGTTTGGCGATATGGTATAAAGCGGTTCTGATAAATGGCCTTCATAAAGCAGCGTGCGGGCTATGCCGACAGCACCTGATACATCAATCTTATCCGCATCAAACAGGATTTTGGCCTCCAGGCTTTCAGGAGGAGCGGCTTTACGGAACCGGTGTGATAAAATGCACTGGCGGACTTTTTCTGCAAACTGCTGCTCAAAACCATGGTTGGTTAAAAAACGATATGCTTTTTCTGAACCAACTTGGGCGTGACATAATTTGGGATTATCAAACTGCTCCTGCCTTCCGATGTCATGGAGTAAGCAGGAGGCGATTAATACATCATAATCAACATGAGATTCTGTTTTTGCAATGTCTAATGCCAGGTAGAGTACACGGTAGATATGTTCTTTGTCGTGGGCGCTGTCCTTCATGCAGGAAAGCATGTGGTTTTCGAGAAGGGCGTAGGTTTGGGTATTCATTATTTATTCTCCTGATTGTGGGCGGTTGTAATTGAGGTTTTTTGAAAGAGTTGGATTCATTTATTTCTGTTATCATAATATATGTTCGAATTAAGCATGTCAAATCTTCGATAATTCCTCGGATGATAGTCCCTACGGCTGCAAACATGTAGTTTGAGCCCACAGGCGTACCTAAAAGGACGGCGCATGTGACGGTTAAAGGCGAAACTCCTGTTATACTTGTCGGTGACAACGTGATCGGGGCCATAATCATGGTGATGGTCCCCGAGTCCAGACCTATAAAGCCCATGCCAATACAGCATAGAAACAGCATGACCGACAGATGATAGCTTTTCTGTTTTTTCCTTATAAAATGTTTTACTACTTTGACTAAAGTACCGTTTTCAACAGCCGTTCCATAAAACATGGTAATCGATACCACTGGAAAAATAATCTTTAAGGGAATATATTCCTTCAAAACTCCCGGATTCATTCCCAAGACAAAGCAGCCAATTAAATAGGCTAAAGCAACTGCTGTCAAACCGAGATTAATCCTGTACTGTTTGTTCAGAAAAACGGCTAGAAAAAAGGCGGTGGCAATTAGTATCATACTCATAGATAATTCCTCCCAAGCATCGGAATACAACGGCTGTTATGAAACTATGAATGAAGAAAAAAGTCAAATTTTGATAACTGAATCGTGTTTACACTCTTAGACGATTGTGGTAAGATACTTACATAATATTAAGGAGCGTGATGCAATGGCATTAACAAACGAGGATCTTCTTGCGATATCACAAATGCTGGACACGAAATTAGATGCAAAGCTAGAACCGTTAAAAGTTGACATTCATGAAATGAAAAATGATATCAGGTGCATAAAACTTGATATCGAAAATATCATTAAACCAGATATCAAACTTTTAGCTGAAAATTACGTACCTGCCGCTAAAAAATACGAAAAAGCGGTGCCACAGATTGAGGCCATGCAAGCCGATATTGAAATTATGAAAAAGGTAATTGCTGAGCATAGCGAAAAGTTACAAAGAATTTCATAATGCAGCCACATAAATGAGAGTGTAAATTCTAGTGAGTTATTAAGGGTTTACGCTCTTTTTTATATCCGGCTATTTCTTGTTTGATTTTAGGGCATATATATATGAGAATAAGAATAAGCGAATTCAAGTTAAAATTATTTGAATAAACAAGTTTTACCAAGTATAATGATCCGTTAATTAAAGAAATATTACATTCACTTCTATAATCCTAGTTAAAAATGAAATAAGAGGCCAAGAAATGAAAAAAATAATACGGAAGGTCGGAAGAAAAATAAGTAAGTTATTTATTATGGCAGCAATCGATAAGCCCTTTTTTATTATTGCTATTACATTTTTGTGCATTGCATTAACTTTTCAAATATTGAATAAGACACAAGTCAATAAATATTATGAAACTACTGGTAAGATAGTGTTGGATGATATGAATAAGTATGTAATAAGACTTGATGGAGCAGATCCATATTCCGACTATATTGAAGGTGATGAGGTATTGTGGTTTTATGATGATCAAAGCAAGAGATATAGGGGGATCGTACAGTATAGCGAATTTTATAATGAGTATGTTATAAACATTAATATAAATGACCTTCAAAATGATAGCTATAATAAAAGCAAAGTCAGGGTTGAACTATTAGGTGAATATATAAGTTTATTTGAAAGGCTTATAGAGGATTAGCATTGTGAAAAATAAAATGACTTTAATCGATATATTTAAATATTATTCCAGACCTTATATGGGCCGTTTTTTTACTTTAGGGATTGCGATGGTTTTGCAATCCCTGGTTAAAGTTGCTTTGCCTATAATAAATGGTCTTGTTATTGATGAGATTATCTATCATCAAAATTTAAAGGTATTTTTTAGTTTAGCTAAGATACTTGGACTTGTTATAGTAGTAAGTATCTTATTAGAATTTATTATTACTTCAGGGTTTTGGTTTACGCAATTACGTTTTGCATTAGATATAAGATTGGCTATTATGAAAAAAATATATTCCGCGTATGGGAGTTTCTTGTCTAAGATGAAATCAGGAGATGCAGTACATACAGTTAATGCAGACACTCCCCAATATATGAATGTTATTACGGATAATATAATAGAATCTTTTTGTTCAATTGCCAGTTGTATCTTTGTATTTGGATATGTCGGATATATTAGTAAAACTGCATTATTTTTTATTCTTGTGTTAGTGCCTTTAACTGTATTTTTGTCTTACATTTTTGGTAAGATTTCCAGAAAATTGTCTTCTGAATTAAGAAATCAAGAAGGTAATTTTACAAGTTGGGTATTTGAAATAATAAAAGGGATACGTGATATTCAATTGTTGTCAGGAGAAACAGGTGTAATAAAAATATTTCAGCAACGCTATAAAACAATTATTAAATTGAACAAAAAAATTAATATGATGAATTTATTTTTGGAGCGGTCAAGCGCTGCTGTAGTTATAGCATCTGAATTTGCTTTCTACATATTGGGAGCCTATTTGGTTTATAGAGATGAAATAACGATTGGATCTTATATTACTATTAGATCTTTATTAGCAGTACTAAACGGGAATTTATCGCGCTTATGTAATTTTTTTGTTTTATTACAGTCCAGAAGGGCGAGTTTAGAGCGCGTTCAGAATTATTTGAATTTGCCTTCGGAAAGTTCTGAACCGGCAGATAAAGATTTTATAATAAGTAAGGGGGAAATAAATTTCCAAAATGTTTCATTTTCATATAATAAGAATCAACTTTTAAAGAATATCAATTTACAGATACCTCCAGGGAAAAAAGTAGCAATAGTTGGAAAAAATGGTGCGGGGAAGAGCACATTAGCTTATTTGTTATTACGATTTTACGAACCGTTGGAGGGTGAGATAACATTAGATCATATACCGATTAAAAATATTCCCTATAAAGAATTAAGACGATCTATTGGATTTGTTCAACAAGATGTTTTAATTTATAATGACAGTTTAAGATATAATATTACTTTAGGTGAAAATTATACGGACTCAATGATTTGGGAAGTCTGCAGAAAAGCTGCTATTGATAAAGTTATTGATAGCTTGCCAATGGGATTAGAGACCGTAATAGGAAAAGATGGGTTTAACTTATCAGGAGGGCAGCGGCAGAGGATTGCAATTGCCAGAATAATACTGAGAAATCCTCCAATATTGATTCTGGACGAGGCAACTGCTTCATTGGACAGTGAATCATCGAATTTAGTACAACAAGCATGGTTATCATTGAGTGATAAAAAAACATCGATTATTATAGCACATAACTTATCGTCTATTATTAACACTGATTATGTTGCAGTGTTAGAAAATGGTAAAATCATAGCATTTGACCAACATGCTGTCTTATTGGAGAACTGTCCATACTACTATGATCTGTTTCATAATCAATATTGTAAAAATAGTTAGAAGGGGCGGTCTTATAATTGAATAATAATATCCTGATTAAAAAGTTAAAGCTAATATCCAATTTTAAAGGTTATTTTATGCAAAAAAAATTACAAATACTTTTTTTGTTTGTATCTGAAATAATGTTAGTAGGTTACTTGTTTATAAATCCCCTATTTTATAAATACTATATAGATAAAGCTTTACTGGATAAAGAGATCAATTATTTAAAGTATGTAATTTGCGGACAATTACTTATATTTTTAATATATACACTTATACTTTATTTGAACAAGAATATAAAATTTAATTTGATTAATTCTGTTTTATATAAAATTCGAAATGATATTTTTAATAGTTTTCTGAATTTTAAAGAGAGCCACTTTAATAAATACAGTGCAGGTGATTTAAAACAAATTATATTTGGCGATTTTGAGCTTATAGAAAAATTTATTTCAAAACAGATTATTGATTATATAGTTTCGATATTTTTCATCTTTATTTTTGGAGTAGGGCTATTTAAAATAAGTATTCCATTAACTTTTGTTTGCTGTGCGATCATACCCCTGCCTTACATCGCAGGAATTATTATTGGAAAGATTAATTATAAAAGGGCTAAAAAGAAGCGGGAATTGTTTGGAGAGTATGAAAATTTTTTGCATTTTAGTTTACAGTCATGGAAAGAAATAAAGTCGCTATCCCTGGAAAAACAACAACTTTATGTTTTTCTGGATTATAGACGAAAAATCGCTAAATATGATATACGCAGCGGTTATTGTGATTATATAAAAGAAATGGTGGATTTTATTAATGAATCTTTTTTAATAAAATTGTCTATTTACTTTTTTGGCGGATTACTGGTTATGAGAGGTGATTTTTCAATCGGCAGTTTATTGGTTTTTCTTAATTATTATACTATTTTCTATAGTAAAATAATTTTTATAAGTTCCAGCGACTATGAATTTCATAGTGATCTCCCCTCTTTTTCAAAAATAATAAATATCCTTTCAGATAAAAAAGAAGAGGAGATTCAAAATAGTTTCAACAATGGAGATATATCGTTCAATAATGTATCATTTCGATACTCTGCAACTTCCCAATTTATGCTGGATCATATTTCCTTCTCCATAAAACAAGGCGAAAAGGTTGCATTTGTTGGTAAAAGCGGAAGTGGAAAATCAACAATTGTGAAACTCTTACTTAAGATACATAGTCCTTTAGAAGGCAGTATCTATATTAATGGAGAAAATATAGAGCATATAAATGATAAATTACTTAGAAAGAATATTAAATCAATTATGCAGGAAAGCATTTTGTTTAATATATCCATAAAGGAAAATCTTCTTTTGATTAAACCGGATGCTTCTGAAAATCAGATAATAAATGCATGCAAAATGGTTCATTTAAATGATTTTATTGAACAGTTACCAGATAAATATAACACAATCATAGGTGAAAAAGGAGTCCAGTTATCTGGTGGCCAGAAGCAATGCCTTAATTTAGCACGATTATTACTAAGTATGCCTGAGATCATTGTTTTGGATGAGGCAATGTCAGCGTTAGATTCCAAGATGGCAGAAAATGTTCAAAAAGAAATAATGGATGCTGCAGAAAATAAAACAGTAATTATAATAACTCACAAACTAACATCAGTATTTAATTTGGACAAAATTTTCGTTATTGATGATGGGAAAATAGCAGCTATAGGCACACATAGGGAACTGCTGTCCGGCTGTGATGTTTACATAAAGCTATATAATGAACAAATATTAGACTATAAAAATGTAGGCAATGAATAACATATGGATTGAAAGTTATAAAGACAATAAAATCGATAGCGAAAAATTTGTTCATGCTATGATTGCTAATATTAAAGACAGGACTTAATTGATGAAGGCAGGGATTATGCCTAAAGGCAGCGGAACGACATAAGAGTAATATAATTAAGTGAATAAAAAATGCTGAAAGGGGCTGTGAAAAACTTCCGTTTTTTAGGATGTTTTTTTACAGTCCCTTATTTTTTC
Organism: Clostridium sp. chh4-2; assembly: GCF_002899675.1. GTDB lineage: Bacteria > Bacillota > Clostridia > Lachnospirales > Lachnospiraceae > CHH4-2. The sequence goes on from NZ_PKUU01000008.1 coordinate 118,647, forward strand.
ATAGGCCACAAATGAATCATCTGAGCAATAATTGAAAAACAGTTAATATTTTTAATTGTAAAATATTCTGAAAACATTTAAAAATTATAAATATTGACTATAAAAAATGCGCGTGATATTATTGTGCATATATTAAATGTTAAATATATATAGAAATACAACATATTTGTTAGATAACAATATGAATTATATAAAAATAAAAGGATATTTATCTTATAATTATAATAATACATAGAGTTTGCATTGCAGTACAAGGTGCAAGAACTGTTTTAAAAGCTTGGTATGGGGTTAATGTATGATGAAAGATAGGGGAAAGTTATTAAAAATTTTTCATAATGTGTTTCAAGTGCATCCATTATATTTTTGGATTTTCTACGCTGTATTTTTTTTAATGGCGCTGATTTATTTGGACAATATCACAATCCCAGTATATAAATCTTACAGTGGAACGATAACAAAAGACAGTGACTATGGTTTATTATTCGCATCGCAGGAAGCGATTGAAGAATCGTGTTCAGATTATGCGTATTTGTATGATAACAGTAATAATAAACGCATTCGAGTTAAAATTGTTCAAATTAGCAATTTTAACTATTTATTAGAGATAAATAATGACAACTTAATATTGCACGATGAAGAAATACTATACTTAGATGTGCCGATTAAAAAGACCTCTCTCTTAATGTCGCTTGGAAGGGGCTGAAAATATGCCGAAATTTAAAATACCATTATTAAAGGATCATTGGAAACCAATTGCGCATTATACTGTGGGCTGGTTTATTATCATGTTATTGGAATCGACAATACCTATTATTTTAGGAATTATGATAAATATGATCGTTTATTATAGAAATTATGATGTGATTATTGAACTGGCTATGGCGTTTATTATAATTTTTTTGCTTATTAGCGTTCAATACTATTTTATATATACTCAGCATTCGTATCTATTAAGCAATTATGTATGGAATATAAAGTATGAATTGTTTAAACGAATTATTAATGCGGATAGAAAAGAGAGAAATAGTGTTGATATAGGGGATTGTATCAGTACAATTCAAAAGGATTCAGTAGAGTGCGTGAATTATATCATACGCAATCATGTCCGCATTACTTTATTTTTAGTATTCGTATGTATTTACATATTTTATATATTTAATATTAATATTATTCTTGGAATTATAACGTTGTTTTTGGCAGTATCAACATTAATTATCTCTCATTTTGTAGGGAAAAAGGTAAAATTATATTCCCAAAATGCTAGACAAGAAGAAAAAAAGTATACGGATTGGCTTTATGATCAATTACAAGGTGGTATGGATATTAAATTATTAAATGCTCAAACGTTTATATTGAGCCAAGATCAGTCCAGACAGAGCCAAATGATGTGTCAAATAAATTTAGTAAATATTTTAAAAAAGAAGTATCAGAAGATGATGGCTGTTCTTAACTTTTTATCCAGTAATGTTTTCTTATATTGCATTGCTGTCTTAGTAACAAAAAACAAAATTTTTATAGGTGATTTAATTGTTATTTTAGCGTTTTATTCCAAAATCATATCAAATATGAATGCTATTCTTTCAAATAAGCTGGAAGCTATGCAGCGTACTGCAAATATTAATCAGTTAAACTATTTTTTATTATTAAAGCAGGATGATATAAGAATGCGCACCGGTGTATTAAAAGTTAAAAAAGGTGAGCTGAGAATTGAAGATATTTGCTTTAACTATGAACAAGATCAGAAAACACTGTCTTACCGGTCAATTAATGTTCCGTCGGGGAAGTCGTGTGTAATAGTTGGAGCAAGCGGCTCTGGAAAGACTACATTGTTCAAGCTGATTCTGCAGCAATACCCGTTATTAAAGGGAAATATTTTCATAGATAATCAAAATCTCAGTAAATGCTCCGTTTCATCAATCTTTAATAATATAGGCTATGTTGCTCAAAAGCCTTTTATTATTAATGGTACAGTAAAAGATAATGTATGTTTTGGTAATACCGTGTTTAATGATCGTATGATATGCGATGTTTGTGAACAGGTCGGATTATTGAAAAATATTGCGTTACTGCCAAAAGGATTAAATACTATAATCGGACAAGATGGCGTTCAATTATCCATAGGGCAGCAGCAGTTAATTTGCATTGCCAGAGTACTTTTAAAGAAAACTAATTTAATTTTTCTTGATGAACCCACAAATTCATTAGACACAGAAACCGGCAAACAAGTTTTAGACGTGATTTTTAAGGTTTTTAAGGGGAAAACTATTTTAATTATTTCTCACGATGAAAATATTATTAAATTATGCGATATAAAATATTATGTAAATAAATAGTATAGAATGGGATGAGGTTATGTTAAAAAACGTATTTAATACAACTAAGAATATTATGACTTTATTTTCATTCAAGAAAAAATTATGGCTGTTTTTGTTCGTCAGTGTATTTTTGGCGTTGATATCACAGATATGCTTGATAATTAATTCTTATATTTACCGCTATTTTATCGACATAGTAATTATTGAGCAAAAAAAGGAATATTTAATAATCACTTTAATGGGTTATAGCATTTTATTTATAATTTCAAATATTATGGATTATGCTGCTTATAAACGTAATATTAAAATATCATCCCAAGCGGTTCAGAAAACGCGTAATACAATATTAGGCAAATATCTTCATTTTGATATTACTGATGAATATGTGGAGTTTCGCAAAATTTTAATTGATGAACTGCCTTTGATCTATGAATTTATTGATAAAGTTTTAATGGTGTTTTGCGTAAATTCTTTAGCTGTGATTATTTGTTTTGCAGCAATGATAAATTATAACTTAATCCTTACTTTGGTATGTATGGTGACAATTCCGATCACATATTATCTTAACCAAGTAGTTTTAAAAGGGGAAAGTGATGCAAATAAAATAATTCGGGATAATGATAAAGATACAGAGAAGTTTTTAGCAAATATAATTGAAAATAGTGATCAAGTTAAAATATTAGATTATGAACTTAAAAATACGAAAGAAATATTTGATATTTATAAAGAGAAGAATTTATGGCTGCAGCTAAAATATGCTGTTTATAATATAACACGATTTAGAGTAATGCCTTTAATAAAAAATGAATTAATTATGCAGCTTTTGGTATATATTGTTGGCGGTATTCTGATTATGGCTGACCAGATAGCGCTTGGAACTTTACTGGGGTTTACAGTACTATTTAATTTGTTTCAGAAAAATTTAAATCTTGTATTTCAGGCATGTATGGATATACAGGCCAATGCGGTTCATTATTCTGCTATTATAGATAACTATAATAGCAGTGATAATTCACAAGACGGAATAGTTGTTGAAAAGATAGATTCGATAAAATTTAAGAAATTTGAACTTTATATTGACGATAAGAGGTTATTTAAGGAGTTAAATTACAATATATGCAACGGAGATCATGTCTTTATAACGGGAAGAAGCGGGATTGGAAAAAGCACGTTACTTAAATGTATTCTTGGACTACATAAACAGTTTGATGGTGATTTATTAATAAATCAGAATAGTATATCGGATATTAAACAATCCTGTATATATGAAAAAATTGGTGTGGTGCTTCAGACTAGCCGATTGTTTGCTGGAACTATTAAAGAAAATCTGCTTTATGCAAAGAATGATGCTACTCTTAAAGACATGGATAATGCGTGCAAGAGGGCGGGGTTATTTGAATATATAAAGAGCAGTAAAGAGGGTTATGATACGTTTGTAGGGATAAATGGATCGTTGATGTCTGGGGGCCAGCGCCAAAGATTATTGCTTGCAAGGGTATTTATTAATGATTATGATATAGTTTTGCTTGATGAACCTGTAAATGCCTTAGATAGAGATATGAGACAAGAGGTGCTTGATAACTTAATGGAGTATGCAAATGAAAAATCAATAATTATTGTTTCTCATGACATATTTGATTGCTACTATGATTTTATATTTTGTGACCTATCACAATTTATTTAGAGAGAGGGGACGTGCAGAAGAGATGGATGGGGAAGCTGATGTGGATCGTCCACTCCAACTTCCCCTTTTCAAGTGTATTTTACTTAATTGAAATTTTTTTTACATCGGCCCCAAATGAATCATCTGAGCAATAAATACCAGCACGCTGCCCGTCACGATCCAAATCAGACAAATTCTCCACATAAATCTCATCCAACGGTCATAAGGAATGTTCGCAACGCTTAAATTTCCCATAAGAGCGGTGGACATCGGAAGGATATAGTTACAGAATCCGTCTCCGAAGTTAAATGCCAGAATCGATGTCTGACGCGTAATACCAACCATGTCGGCTACAGGAGTGAAGATCGGCATAACCACAGCCGCCTGGCCGGAACCGGAAGTTACTAATGCATTGATTAAGAAGTTAACCCAGTACATGCACATGCCGCGCAGATAAGACGGGAACACCTTTAATACAAGAGTACATCCATAAACGATAGTATCCAGAATATGAGCTGCTGAAAGAACGCCTGAGGTAGCGCGGGCCAGTCCCAGAATCAGGGCGGAAACCGTAAGCCTCTTACATCCTTCTGCGAAATGAGTTGCGATTTTACTCGGGCCAAAGCCTGCGCAGATACCGGAAAGCAGAGCCAGCCAGATGAATACAACGGAGATTTCCGGAAGATCCCATCCGCGGGTTACACAGCCCCAAACTAAAACGACCAGACAGCCCACTAATGTGAGAAGGCAGAGGATTTTCCGCAGATCCATATGATGATCGTCCATGCCTGCGTCGGATGCGGAAACTGTGGTCTGGCTGTCTAAATCGTACATCGGGCTGAGGGTTGGGGTAGCTCGTACTTTACGGGCATACTGTACCAGAGCAATGCTGGTGATAATCCAGAATACGAAAAGACAGAAGAAACGGTAACCGATGCCGGAATACAGCGGCAGGTCTGCAATCTTTTGCGCAACGATGGTGGTGGATGTATTTAATGTACCGGTAGAGAATCCGATTGCGCCGCCGAGCAGAGGTAGGGCAGCTCCCGTTATGGAGTCAAAGCCCATGGCCCGGGCCATCATGATAATGACCGGCGTGAACCCGATGAATACCGTTACGGACTGTGTTGTAGCTATGGCTGCAAACAGCAGGAGCAGTACAGGGATAAAAATAGCCTCTTTACTGCCGAATTTTTTAACAACTTTTGCGATCAGCACCTGAAGCGCGCCTGTATTTACCAAAACATTGAATGCGCCGCCGGAGATGATAACCATGAAGATCAGGGATGCGCTGGATTCAAATCCTTTAATTACATAGTTAGGGATTCTGAGTGGGTTAACCGGAGTTTTTTCTATATAAGAAAACTGATCCGGAACTACGACTTTAATACCTTGGGCATTTTCCACGCGGGCAAATTCGCCGGCAGGAACGATCCAGGTCAAAATAGAGGTGACCAGGACGATCCCCAGAATAATGACAAAGGTATGGGGAACTTTAAATAACTTTTTTGCTTTTGGTGTGCCAGATGAATTCATACTTTCCTCCATTCCGCCGCATGAGCGGCCAGTAATACATTGAAAATGCCGGAATACATAGAATTGTTGACTGCAATGAACGCTTCGGCATTTCTTTAAGTGAAATATAAACAGTTAGATAAGAACCGGAATTTCCACGGAAAGGAAGCTATTTCCTCATTGCAGGAGGGATTTTAACATAGTATAATGAATTAAAGTTTTAACGTAAAGATATAATTTATTTATGGTAAAATGGCAGGTATAAATTTTTTGAATGGTAAGCTGTTGTTGCATTAGAGGAAGCGGGGAAAAAAGATGCAGTTAAAGGAACAGGTTTATGTATTAATGCTTGCAAAGTATAAAAATATCACGAAAGCAGCTGAAAAATTAGGGCTGAGCCAGCCGGCCATGAGCACATTTTTGAATAATCTGGAGAATTCATTGGGGATTAAATTATTTGATCGGAAGGAAAAACCCATGCGTTTGACCCAGGCGGGGGAACTTTATGTGCGGAAAGCGGAGCAAATGTTGGAATTGAAGGCACAATTCGATTTGGAACTGACCCATCTGGTGAACAGCCACCCGGCTCAGATCCGCGTGGGGCTTCAGCAGATCCGGGCGCCCCATATTATCACGCCTCTCACCATGGCTATGAAGCAGGAATTCCCCAATCTGGAAGTAATTTTTTACGAAAACAGCGGGACAATTTTGTATGAAATGCTGAGAGAGGGCAGATTGGATTTAATACTATGCAACAAGCGTGAAACTTGGCCGGATATGGAATATGTCTGCCTGATGAAAGAAAAGCTGCTGTTTGTCGCGCCTGCCAATCACCCCTATCTGTCAAAACAGCGAAAAACCAATGAAAAATATCCCTGGATTGATTTGAATTTGTTCAGGCAGGAAACATTTATTCTTCCGCCTCCCGGATTCAGCACCAGATATTTTGCCGATCAATTGTTTAAATCCTTAGGGTGGAGTCCGAGAACGAAGGAAATTTACCCCAGGACTGAGACGACGGTACATATGGCGGCGGCCGGTTTGGGCGTGGCGTTTGTATTGGAAAGTTATGTGTCCTATTTTAATTTGGCCCGGCAGCCAAAGTATTTTGTTGTGGGAGATCCTGTGGTAGTAACGGAATATGTGGCGGTTTACCCGAAAAATAAATATAATTCCACTGTTTTTGACCGCTTTTTAGAGATGATCCGCTTTATTTTGTCACAGTAACGGTTCGGCTTCCTGCTATTTGTGTTTTTCCATAGGCGGATCTATTGGACAGGTCTTGGTCTTATTAGATTGTTAAATTTTGAGAGGAAGTTATGGAAATGATAATGGTATCAACCGAAAGAATGTCTATATTCCCAATTTCCGATGAAGAAATGAAGATAAAAATCGAACAGGAAACGAACGAAGAAATAAAAAGTGCATATACGGAAATGCTTGCCTGCTGTAAACGGAATCCCGAACAACGTATTTGGTATGCAATATGGTTAATGCAGCTTAATGACGGCAGCAGACAAATCGTTGGGGACCTGTGTTTTAAGGGGATAAATGATAATGGAAGCGTAGAGATCGGCTACGGCATGAACCCGGATTATGAAGGCAGAGGCTTGATGACCGAGGCTGTTGCCGCTATGGCTAAGTGGGCGATTGCTCAAGAGGGCGTATCCTGTATCGAATCAGAAACAGATCCCGGCAATAGCGCTTCACAAAGAGTCCTTGAAAAATCAGGATTCGTACCAAATGGTGTGACAGGAGAGGAAGGGCCAAGATTTGTATGGAAGGGCAAGGCCTGATTAGGAAGCAAATTATTCCCATTCAGCGCCTGAAACTGTGAAATTATCAATAAAAAGTTTTCTACTATTGACAAAATTTATATTATTGTGTAATAATAAACAAAGATAAGAACTAATTTCAGACGGATAAAGGGAGCGGGTCCTCGGGGCCAGGCTCTGTTATTTATGCGGTCATTTGCCTGATCTGCATTTACAAAGTCTGGCCTCAGAGCTGTTTGGGGTCGGGCTTTTTTTATATCATAGGAAAGGGGTCCTATGATATAAAAAGCCCTCCGGGCAGGAGCGCACTGGGGTGGTGAGGTATAATGTCGCTGAAGCGCCCCACCGCAGGCGGAGAATCCCGCAGGCGGGATTCTTTCTAAATTCATGAGGTGGGGTAAAAGGTCATTTGGCCTCATGAAACGGTACAGTTACTACACACTTATAAGTCAGCACAGAAAGGATGTAACGATATGGATTATACAAATTTCACACCTAAATTAAGGGAATATATTAAGACGCATGAAAAAGAGCTGGTTGACAATCTGGCCGCGCTGGTGGCACAGCCCAGCGTCAGCAGCACCAGCGAAGGGGTGGAAGAATGCTGTGACATGCTGGTGGATAAGATGAAAAAGATGGGACTGGATGTGGTAAAGCAGCCGGTAAAACCTCATCCGGCCATTACAGCCAGCTGGGGCAATGATCCTGAGAAAAAAACGGTTTTGATTTACGCCCATTATGATGTGCAGCCTCAGGGAAAATTGGAAGCGTGGAGAACTCAGCCATTTGATCCTGCCATTATAGACGGGGTGATGTACGGAAGAGGAACTGCGGACAATAAAGGGCCGCTGATGGCTCATTTAAGCGCGGTGGAATACTGGCTCAGGGAATACGGAGAGCTTCCGGTCAATTTAAAGGTCATACTGGAGGGCTCGGAGGAGAGCAACAGCGAGGGGCTTCCCGATTTCCTGCGGGATAACAAGGAGCTGCTGAAAGCGGATATGGTTTATTTCAGCGACGGATCAAAGAACCACAATGACCAGCCGATCATTGCCCTCGGTGTGAAGGGAATGCTCTATGTAGAGCTGGTGCTCACCACTATGACAAGAGATCTGCATTCCCAGTATGCGCCTGTGCTTCCGAGTGCAGCATGGCAGATGGTTCAGCTTCTTAACAAGCTGAAAACAGAAGACGGTGTGGTGCATGTACCGGGCTTCTATGATGATGTGGTTGCGCCTACGGAAAAAGAGAAGGAGATCTATGCATCCCTTCCTAATGTGGATGAAAATCTGAAAGCCGGATACGGAGCATATCCTGTTTATCCGAAAGAAAAAGGATATTATATTCAGCTCAATGGAACGCCAAGCTTTAACATATCCGGCATTTATTCCGGCCATACCGGACAGGGAACTGCCACAGTCCTGACATCCAAAGCGGTTGCCAAGATCGATATGCGTCTGGTTGCCCATCAGGACGGCAATAAGATATTGGAAAATCTCCGCAGCTATATCAAGGAATTGGGATATGACAATGTGGAGGTGATCTGCCACGGAATTACGGAACCGGCCAAAACTCCGGTAGATACTCCGTATCTGGCTCCGGTGGAAGCGGCAACCGGAAAAGTTTTCGGAAATTACATGATTTATCCAAACCGTCCGTCCACAGCTCCTGATTATCTCTGGACCAATATCCTGGGTCTGCCGACTATTCAGGTCCGGTGGTGCGATGCAACTTCGGATAACCATGCGCCAAATGAGCATTTGACACTGGAAAATTATTTGAAAGGAATTGAACTCACTGCTACAGTGCTGAAGGAAGTCAGCGAGATGTAAGAAAGGAGCTGTCTGATGAAACAACTGCTTTTTCAGGAAATAGACAATAACGCCAATATTTTATGGGATATGGCGGATCAGATTTTCGACCATCCGGAAATGGGAGGAGAGGAGCGGTTTGCCAGCGGCCTTCTCACCGATTATCTGGAATCCAATGGTTTTACTGTAGAACGGGGGCTGGCCGGTCTGGACACCGCATTCCGGGCTACCTATCAGCAGGGAGAGGGCGGACCGAGAATTGGAATTCTCTGTGAATACGATGCGCTGGAAGGTTTGGGACACGGCTGCGGCCACCACATGCAGGGCCCGGCCTGTCTGGGAGCTGCCGTTGCATTAAAACAGATTTATAAAGACAAACCCTATACGCTGGTGGTTTATGGAACTCCTGCTGAAGAGACTTTCAGCGGCAAACTGGTGATGCTGAAAGCCGGATACCTGACCGATTTGGACGTAGCGCTCATGATGCATGGAGCGCCGGATACATGTACGGATGTGAAATGTCTGGCTTCATCTTCCTTTGTGGTCACATTTCACGGAAAATCAGCCCATGCCGCATTAAAACCCGAGGATGGGCGCAGCGCATTAGACGCTTTAAACCTGGCATTTCACGGAATTGAATGCATGAGGGAGCACGTGAGGGATGATGTGCGGATGCACTATACCATCGCAGAACTGCCTGGCCCGGAAAATGTGGTGCCGTCCAAGGCGGTGGGGCGTTTTTCTCTCCGCTCCTTTTCAAGGGAGTATTTAGACGAGGTGGTGGCCCGGTTTAGAGACGTTATTCAGGGAGCGGCTCTGATGGCTGGCGTTACTTATGATATCGTGGACAGAAAAGCTCTGGCCAATAAGATACCGGTGCTGGCGCTGAATGATCTGATGATCGCCAACGCAAAGGAAGCCGGTGCGCCTGGAATTAAGCCGCCGAGAGAGAAGACAGGATCTACGGATTTTGGCAATGTTATGCATGAGATTCCGGGAAGCTGTATCCGTGTGAAATTCGTTCCTACCGGAACTTCTTCCCATACGCAGGCATTTGTGGATGCGGGAAAGAGTGAGGACGCGCATAAATGTGTGATTTATGCGGCGAAGACGATTGCCGGGACGGCTATGGATCTGATAGCTGACGATGAGGCGCTGAGGCGTGTGAAGGAAGAGTTTGCTAAGAATAAGGAAGTTTATTTGTAATGAAATAGGGGAGGCCCGTCTGAGCCTCCCCTTATTTCTTGCGTACTCTTAGATAATTAGATATTAATGCTCATCGCACACCTGAAAAATATAAAATTTCAAATAATAAGAAGAATCCGCCGCCCAAAGAATCGGATGATCCGCCGCCTGGGTGCGGTACTCCACCTGGCGCAGCCTTTTATGCACGTTTCCGGCGGCTTCTCTTATGGTTTTTGTAAATAATTCCGGGTCCATAAAGTGAGAGCAGGAACAGGTTGCCAGATACCCGCCGTCTTTCACCAGCTTCATGCCCCGGAGGTTGATTTCCCGGTAGCCTTTCACCGCATTTTTAATGGAATTTCTGGATTTGGTAAAGGCGGGCGGGTCCAGGATCACAACGTCGAATTTCTCACCTTTCTTTTCCAACTCAGGAAGTAGTTCAAATACATCCGCACATACAAACTGTACCCGGTCGGAAAGTCCGTTTAATCCGGCGTTTTCCCGGGCCTGACTGATGGCTAATTCCGATGCGTCAGTGCCTAAAACAGAGGCTGCGCCGGCGATGCCGGCGTTTAATGCAAATGATCCCGTATGGGTGAAGCAGTCCAGAACCTTTTTTCCCTTACAAAGCCGCTGAATGGCAAGCCGGTTGTATTTCTGATCCAGGAAAAAGCCGGTTTTCTGGCCGTCCTGGACGTCTACCATGTATTTGACTCCATTTTCTATAATTTCCACCTTGGTATCAAACGGTTCGCCGATAAATCCCTTGATCCGTTCCATCCCTTCCTGAAGGCGCACTTTTGCATCGCTGCGTTCGTAAACGCCGCGGATTGTTATTCCGTCTTCTTTCAGAATCTGTTTTAATTTTTCTACGATTATTGGCTTCCAGCGGTCGATGCCGAGGGCAAGGGACTCCACCACTAAAACATCAGAAAATTTGTCGATGACGATTCCGGGGAGGAAGTCGGCCTCTCCGAAGATCACGCGGCAGCTGGACGTGTCCACCGTAGTTTTTCTGTATTCCCAGGCGTTGCGGACGCGCATCTCTATGAACGCATCGTCTATGACGGTGTCTTTTTTCCGTGACATCATGCGGACTGTGATCTTGGATTTCGTGTTGATGAATCCGTGCCCCAGGGGATAGCCGTCAAAATCTTCCACGAAAACCATGTCTCCGTTTTCAAATTCCCCTTCGATTTTGTCGATTTCATTGTCATATATCCATAAACCGCCTGCTTTTAATGAGCGGGCTTCGCCTTTTTTTACTTTTACAATCGCTTTTTCCATAGTTATCCTTTCACATTTTGCATGCGGGAACATGCAGACCGGTCTTTTTTTGTGCCGTTTGGCATAGGTGCAGCTTATTATAACATACCTGAAATCTCATAACAATACAAAACCGGAATAGGAACCGGGTGTGGCATTCTAAGGTGGCTTGTGGTAAAATGGTTACAAAGATAACCGGGAGGAGCTTTAACATGAGTATGTTGGAACAAAGATATCTGGAACGCCTGGCTGAGTTGTATCCTACCATAGCATCTGCGTCCACAGAGGTGATCAACCTGGAAGCGATTCTGAACCTTCCAAAAGGGACGGAGCATTTTTTGACGGATATCCACGGGGAATACGAAGCATTTTCCCATGTGCTGAAAAATGGTTCCGGCGCGGTGCGCAGAAAAATCAACGATATATTCGGCAACACGCTGAGCAATGAGGACAAGCAGACCCTGGCGACTCTGATCTATTATCCGAGGGAGAAGATGGTTCAGATCTTAAAGACCAGAAAGAATAAGGAAGACTGGTATAAAGTGACCCTCTACCGCCTGATCGAAGTGTGCAAGCGGACGGCCAGCAAATACACCAGGTCCAAGGTCAGAAAAGCGCTGCCTCCTGAATTTGCATATGTTTTGGAAGAACTGATTACGGAAAAGGTGGATGTTTCGGATAAAGAATCCTATTATAATGCCATTGTTAAGACGATCATCCGGGTAGGCCGGGCCGAGGAGTGTATCATCGCCATGTGCGAACTGATTCAGAGATTGGCTGTGGATCATCTTCATATTGTGGGGGATATCTATGACCGGGGGCCGGGGCCTCACATCATCATGGACAAGCTGATGGAGCATCATTCTGTGGATATCCAGTGGGGAAATCATGATGTGCTGTGGATGGGGGCTGCCGCGGGACAGATGGGCTGCATTGCCAATGTGATCCGCATCTGCGCCAGATATGGAAATCTGGACATCTTGGAGGACGGATATGGGATCAACCTGCTACCGCTGGCTACATTTGCCATCAATACCTATAAAGACGATCCATGCAAGTGTTTTCAGTTGAAAGGAGCCGGACCCTACAATTCCAATGAGCTGGAAATCGATATACGGATGCATAAGGCCATATCCATCATTCAGTTTAAGGCAGAAGGCCAGTTAATCAGGAAAAATCCGTCATTTCAGCTGGAAAAACGGAATCTGCTTCATCGGATCGATTTTGAAAAGGGAACCATCTGCATAGAGGGAAAGGAATACGAGCTGCTGGATCACAATTTCCCAACGGTGAACCCTGAAGATCCTTATGCGTTTATCGAACAGGAAGCGGATATTATGGAGCGGCTGGAACGGGCGTTTTTAAATTGTGAAAAACTGCAGCAGCATATGCGTTTTCTGCTGGCGAAGGGAAGCCTTTATAAAGTGTACAACGGAAATCTTCTGTACCATGGCTGCATTCCGCTGAATGAGGACGGAAGCTTTAAAGAGGTGGATATCTTCGGAAAGACTTACAAGGGAAAGGCGCTTTATGAGGTGCTGGATAACTATGTGAGAAAGGGATTCGTGTCCAAGGACAGCAAGGAGCGTGAGAGGGGCCGGGATATGATGTGGTATATCTGGCTCCACGAGAATTCACCGCTGTTTGGAAAAGATAAGATGGCCACGTTTGAACGGTATTTTCTGGCGGATAAGGAGACGCATAAGGAAAGGAAAAATCCTTATTATTGCCTGCTGGAAGATGAATCCGTGGTCGATCACATTTTGGAGGAATTCGGGCTATTGGGGGAAGGAAGCCACATCATTAACGGCCATGTGCCTGTGAAGAGAAAGGACGGGGAGAATCCGGTCAAATGTAACGGCAAGGTTTTGGTTATTGACGGAGGATTTTCCAGGGCTTATCAGAATGAAACGGGAATTGCGGGATATACGCTGATCTATAATTCCTACGGGCTGATTTTAGCGGCTCATGAACCATTTGAATCCACGGAAGCGGCCATTGAAAAGGAAAGCGATATCCGGTCGGAAAGCATTATCATTAAGCGGGTTTCGGCCAGAAAACTGGTGGGGGATACGGATATCGGAAAAGAGCTGAAGGAGAAAATCAGGGATTTGGAACAGCTTTTGGAGGCGTATTATTCCGGCAGAATCGTGGAGAAGTTCAGAACCAGATAGAAAGGTTACGATTCACAGCCCCGGCGGCCTCTGCCGCCCGGGACTGTGAATCACAACTATAGAAGAAAATATGGGAGAAGTTTATGCTTGAAACATTAAAGAAGACAGACAGAACCAAGTACCGGCTGGCTGATTCGATGAAGGAATGTATGAAGACCATACCGGTGGACAAGATTACGGTAAAGAATATTGTGGACGGCTGCGAGATGACGCGCCAGACATTTTACCGGAATTTTAAGGATAAATATGATCTGATCAATTGGTATTTTGACAAATTGGTGCTGGAATCCTTTGAACAGATTGGCGTGGAGAAGACGATTGGAGAAAGTTTGACCCAGAAGTTTGAATTTATACAGAATGAAAAGGTGTTTTTTACGGGAGCATTCCGCTCGGATGATTATAATTCTCTGAAGGAACATGATTTTGAGCTGATCCTGCAGTTTTATACGGATCTGATCACCAGAAAGACCAAGATGCCTCTCAGCGAGGATATGCAATTTCTGCTGGAAATGTACTGCCGTGGATCTGTATACATGACCGTGAAATGGGTGCTGGGCGGGATGAAAAAAACGCCCGAAGAGATGTCAAAGGCTTTGGTGGAGGCGGTTCCGCCCAAATTGGGAGAGGTGCTGACAAAGCTGAATCTGCTGTCTTAAAATATGATTTTTGTATTAGGGAAATTTTGTTGTATACATTGTGACATTTGAGGCGATTTGTAACATATTTGACAAATCCATTTAAATGTCACTTTCTTTTTTTGTGCATTGTTGTTAAAATAATAACATAACGTAACTGTTCAGAGGGCGGAAATATTGATATAAAAATCAGTGTCAAGCTTGCTTGTAAGCGGATTTTTATATCAATATTTCCATCGGAGGAATCTCCGATGCTTCTTGTATGGCCGTAGGCCATGCAAGAAGATGCCCCCTCTGAATAGTTACAATATAACAAAGAGAAAGCAATAAACACGTACATAAAAAAGGAGAAATGAAATCATGGCAAACAGAATTGTATTGAATGAAACATCTTACCACGGCGCAGGCGCGATTCAGGAGATCGCAGCAGAAGTGAACAAAAGAGGATTTAAGAAAGCATTTGTATGCTCTGATCCGGATTTAATCAAATTCAATGTAACTTCAAAAGTAACCGATGTTCTGGAAAAAGCCGGACTTCAGTATGAAATTTATTCAAACATCAAACCAAACCCAACAATTGAAAATGTACAGACCGGTGTGGCTGCATTTAAAGCATCCGGCGCTGACTATATCATAGCAATCGGCGGCGGTTCTTCCATGGATACAGCAAAAGCAATTGGAACGATCATCACAAACCCAGAATTTGAAGATGTCAGAAGCTTAGAGGGAGTTGCTCCTACAAAGAACCCATGCGTTCCGATTATCGCAGTTCCTACAACCGCAGGTACGGCTGCAGAAGTTACCATCAACTATGTAATCACAGATGTTGAGAAAAAACGTAAATTCGTATGCGTTGACACTCATGATATCCCGGTAGTGGCTGTTGTTGACCCTGAGATGATGTCTTCCATGCCAAAGGGCCTGACCGCATCTACAGGAATGGATGCATTAACTCATGCAATCGAAGGATACACAACAAAAGGCGCATGGGAAATGACAGATATGTTCAACTTAAAGGCAATCGAAGTGATCGCCCGCTCTTTAAGAGGAGCAGTGAACAATACACCGGAAGGCCGCACTGACATGGCTCTCGGACAGTATCTGACAGGTATGGGATTCTCCAACTGCGGACTGGGAATCGTTCACTCCATGGCTCACGCATTAGGCGCAGTTTATGATACTCCTCACGGTGTTGCAAATGCAATCCTGCTTCCAACCGTTATGGAATTCAATGCGGAAGAAACAGGAGAAAAATACAAAGACATCGCAAAAGCTATGGGAGTTGAAGGCGTTGACAGCATGACTCAGGAAGAATACAGAAAAGCAGCTGTTGAAGCGGTGAAAAAACTGTCTCAGGATGTTGGTATTCCGGCTGACTTAAAAGCGATCGTGAAGGAAGAGGATATTCAGTTCCTGGCTGAATCAGCAGTGGCTGATGCATGTGCACCTGGAAATCCAAAAGATGCAAGCCTGGAGGACATTATTGCACTTTATAAATCTTTAATGTAAATGTTTTATTTAACTGACTAAGAAACGCCGGAAAGAAGGGGAAACCTGGGCGGGCGGCGGAACTGATAAGAGATAGGGGATTCGAGTTTCGACCCTAAGAGGTACTAAGGCCGTCAGAAACGGAAAAAGGCAGCGCGGCGCCATTCGCGATGAACTCTTTATGACTTCATCGCTCAAGGGCGCCTCAAATACTGATTCGGAATTCAGTATTTGTCTGCCTTTTTCCGTTTCTGCCGACCAAGTACCTCTAAGGGTCTGCAAACGATCCCCTATCTCTTATCAGTTCCGCCGCCCGCCCAGGTTTCCCCTTCTTTCCGGCTGTTGTTTGGCTAGCTGAGTAAAAAAATTTATGTAAAGGGTGAAGGCTTTTGGTGAAATGCCTTCACGATTTAATGTAAAGGGTGAGGTCATTTTGCGAAATGCCTTGACGATTTAATGTAAAGGGTGAGGTCATTTTGCGAAATGCCTTGACGTTTAAAGTAAATACCTGAGGGTATTTGATTTATGGGCGAAAAATGGGCAGTTTCAGCTGAAAATCTTTGGCGGTGGAAACTGCTCTTGGTTTTACCAGATCTTCTTCTGTTAAGGTACTGCAAAGGAGCGGTGAAATGGGATCGCATTCTTCTTTATTTCTGCTCAGAAGAGACGGGCTGTAGTTGGCGTAGCAGTAGGCGCATCCGTTGAAGCAGGTGTTGTAAGAGCCGATATCGATGCTGGAAGCACAGCCGCATTGAGATCGCTGGTTTTTATCTTTTTCCAGGGAGAGGGAGCAGTCTAAAATGCGCTCCAGAAGCATTTTATCGATGCAGCTTCCATGGTATATGCCGAATTCGCTCAGATCGATGGTTTCGGAGCAGGTGGTGAGGGTCAGGTGGTATTCGGCCGCTATTTGGGAAAATGCGGAGGCAATGGTTTTCATATCTTCTTCATTTAATGATTTTAAGGACAGTTCCCGGCTGTGGCGCATGACATTTTGATATAGGTCGATGAAACTGATCACCACTTGTTTTGTATAATTGCTCAGACGATGGGCAAACTGGCCGAATTGCTGGATATGGCGGTCGGCTGTCCAGGCGTCGTTTAAAAGAATTGGGTCGTATCTCCAAATCACCCGGTCGGGGCCGATGCGTTCCGACAGCTTTTGAAATGTGGGAATCAGTGCTTCTGATTTGGACGGCAGATTTTTTTCGATCTCCGGGCCGTAAGGGGTCAGAGTGAACTGGAAATAATATGCGCGGCCGTTCAGAAGATCTAATTTGGGAATCATGGGAGCGGGATTTTTGCTCCAGAAAACGATTCCGTCCACAACGTCCGGGGACAGAGGAATCCGGCTGACCTGGTGATAATTCATTGGATTGCGGGTCAGCACAAATCCTTCTTTCAGACGGTTGAAAAACCATTCACTGTGGCAGGCCGGGATATCGGTGCGGCGGCTGGCGCTGATTATCATGATCATATCTCCTTTTAGGGTTGAAATATCTTGCTGGTTTGATTATAGTTAATTGTATCACAAAACCAGAAGTCAGGGTTAAAAATGGAGGTCATATGAGCAAAATAATATCGGGAAATTATGTCTATTTTATGGATAAAGAGGAAAAGCCTGTGGACCGGGTTACACCCGGAGAAACGGTTACATTTGAAACGGTTGACTGCTTCGGAGGCCAGATGACGGAAGAAGGAACGGAGATCGGCGCTTTGGATTGGGACAGGATCAATCCGGCCACCGGGCCTGTCTGGGTGGAGAATGCGAAGCCGGGAGACATTTTAAAAGTGGAGATTATAAAGATAGAGACCGGGGAGCTTGGAATTATGGCAGCGCTTCCTATGGAAGGGGTGCTGGGCGGTAAAGTTCCTCATCCGGAAGTGCGCCGGATGCCGGTCAAAGACGGATATGTGGAATTTGGAGAAAATATTAAACTGCCAAAAAGGCCTATGATCGGCGTGATTGGGGTGGCTCCGGCAGGTGAAAAAATACCGTGCGGAACGCCTGGGGCGCACGGCGGAAATATGGACAATACAAGAATTTCAGAAGGTTCCGTGCTGTACCTTCCTGTTTTTCAGGAGGGAGCTTTGTTTGCCATGGGAGATGTTCATGCGTGTATGGGCGATGGTGAAATTATGGTATCGGGCGTTGAGATTTCGGCTTCGGTAACTGTAAGGATCGATGTGATTAAGGGAAAAACCCTGAATAATCCGGCTTTGGAAGATGAGCACGCATTTTATACCATCGCGTCGGAACAGAATTTGGAAGAGGCGGTAAAAAAGGCGGTTGAGGATATGCATGAAATTGTGCAGAAAAAGCTGGGGCTTGATTATAATAAGGCAGGAATGCTTTTAAGCGCTGCTGGCGACGTTCAGATATGCCAGGTGGTAGATCCTGAGAGAACGGCTCGTTTTTGTATGCCGAAGAGCATTTTGCCGGAAATATTTTAGGTGAGAGATAAGAGGAGTGTGACGGATGAACGGGATCAGAGAGAGACTTGAGGACAGTGAAAAGGTGCTGGTGGGCCTTGGCGGGGAATGGAGAGGCGTTTCTTATGAAAAAATGAAGGAGCTTTTACAGGGCAGGGATTATTTTATAGTGACCACGGTTACGGATGGTAAGATATTAGAAAGCGGTCTCGATCCGGCAAAGATTGTGGCTCCCTGCGGCAATGAGACGTGGAGGCAGTGTTCCAAATCCTGCACAAAAGACATTTGGGAGATGGGAGAGGTACCGGACGGCCTATGTCCTCACTGCAAAGCGCCGCTGACGGGCAACACCATTAAGGCGGACCAGTATATTGAGGAAGGTTACCTTCCGCAGTGGTCTGTCTATACCAAATGGCTGACCGGGACATTGAATAAAAAGCTGGTGATTCTGGAACTGGGAGTTGGCTTCCAGACGCCGACCGTGGTGAGATGGCCATTTGAAAAGACCGCATTTTTCAACCAGAAATCCTATATGTACCGGATCAATGAAAAATTTTCCCAGATTACGGAAGAATTAAAGGGCCGGGCGGAAGGAATCGCGGAGAACTCGGTGGAATTTATCAATAAATTGCAGTAGTTTCATTGTAGAATGAAAATGCCTGTGATAAAATGTTGAAAAAAGCCAGAAGACAAGGAGCAACGCATGATAGCGATTATTGATTATGACGCAGGAAATTTGAAGAGTGTGGAAAAGGCGCTGGCCGCTTTGGGAGAACAGCCGGTGATAACCAGAGACCCGGAGCTTATATTATCGGCGGATAAGGTGATTCTGCCGGGGGTTGGGTCTTTTGGTGATGCGATGGGAAAGCTGCATCAGTATGGCCTTGTGGATGTGATCCGTCAGGTGGCGGAGAAGCAGATACCATTTTTAGGCATTTGTCTGGGACTTCAGCTGATGTTTGAACGAAGCGATGAAGCGCCGGGGGTGGAAGGGCTTGGTCTGTTAAAAGGGGAAATTTTAAGGATACCGGACTGTCCCGGGCTTAAAATCCCTCATATGGGGTGGAATTCGCTGGAAATCCGGCCGGGAGCCAAGCTTTATAAAGGAATTGAAGACGGCGCCTATGTTTATTTTGTACATTCTTACTATTTGAAGGCGGAGGATGAGGGGATTGTGGCAGCGTCCACACAGTACAGCGCTCATATCCATGCGTCGGTGGAATCAGGCAGTCTGTTTGCCTGCCAGTTCCATCCGGAAAAGAGCAGCGACGTGGGCTTGAAAATCTTACAGAATTTCATTCAATTATAAAAGCACGCAGGTGCGGATAGGAGACTGATATGTTTACAAAAAGAATTATTCCTTGTCTGGATGTACATAATGGCCGCGTAGTAAAAGGCGTCAATTTTGTGAACCTGCGGGATGCCGGAGATCCGGTGGAAATCGCTGCGGCATATGATAAAGCCGGCGCGGACGAGCTTGTCTTTTTAGATATTACGGCGTCTTCGGACGCCAGGGCGACGGTGGTCGATATGGTCCGCAGGGTTGCGGAAAAGGTATTCATTCCATTTACCGTGGGCGGAGGAATCCGCACGGTGGATGATTTCAGAATGCTTCTCAGGGAAGGTGCGGATAAGATATCCATCAATTCCTCTGCCATTAATACGCCTGAATTAATCAGTGAAGCAGCTGATAAATTCGGAAGTCAGTGCGTGGTGGTGGCCATTGACGCCAGAAGACGGGAAGACGGTTCCGGCTGGAATGTATATAAAAACGGCGGAAGAATCGATACGGGATTGGACGCCGTGGAATGGGCTGCGAAAGCGGACCGTTTGGGAGCCGGAGAGATTCTTCTCACCAGCATGGACTGTGACGGGACAAAGGCAGGATACGATAACGAGCTGACGGCGCTGATTGCGGAAACGGTTTCCGTGCCTGTGATCGCGTCGGGCGGTGCGGGAACTATGGAACATTTTTATGATACGCTTACTGTTGGGAAGGCGGATGCGGCTTTGGCGGCTTCTCTGTTCCATTATAAGGAATTGGAGATCGTGGAATTGAAACGATATTTGAGGGACAGGGGAATTGCGGTCAGGTTGTAGGAGATTCGGAGAAGAGTTTTACATCAAGGGTGAAGGCATTTTCGAAAATGCCTTCACCCTTGATGTAAATATTGAGCTGAAGTGCTTATGGTCTGTTTAACAAAATAAGCGAGGTTTTCTCCACCTCTACATGTGGAGGATGAATTGCCAAAAACAACTTGTGAAATAAAATATTATTGATGGAGATAACAAAGGAAAATTATGACCCAATATGAGATCTTAAAACAGTATTTTGGCTATGATGAGTTCCGTGACGGCCAGGAGCTGCTTATTAACAGTATTTTGGACGGAAATGATGTTATGGGAATTATGCCCACCGGATCGGGAAAGTCCCTGTGTTTTCAGATTCCGGCATTGATGATGGATGGAGTCACGCTGGTGATCTCTCCGCTCATTTCATTGATGAAGGACCAGGTGGCAACTCTGAATCAGGTTGGCATTCACGCCGCATTTTTAAACAGTTCCCTGACGGCGGGGCAGTATTATAAAGCGCTGGAGTATGCAAGGGAGGGGAGATATCCGATCATCTATGTGGCTCCGGAGCGGTTGGAAACGGATGCATTTCTGGATTTTGCACTGCATACGAAGATTTCCATGGTGGCTGTGGATGAGGCCCACTGCGTTTCACAGTGGGGGCAGGATTTCCGTTCAAGCTATTTAAAGATCGTGGAATTTATTAAGAAGCTGCCAAAGAGGCCGGTTGTCAGCGCATTTACGGCAACGGCTACAAAAGAGGTGCGGGAGGATATCATTGATATTCTCATGCTGCGGGAGCCTACGGTTGTGACCACTGGTTACGACAGGCCGAACCTGTTTCTGGGGGTTCAGGCGCCGAAAGATAAGTATGCGGCTTTGAAGAATTTTGTGGAAACGCATCCGGATCAGTGCGGAATCGTGTACTGTTTGACGAGAAAGCTTGTGGAGGAAGTCAGCGACAGGCTGAGAGAAGACGGAATTTCTGTGACGAGATACCATGCGGGGCTGAGCGATAAGGAGAGGCGGCAGAATCAGGACGATTTTATCTATGACCGGTATCAGGTCATGGTCGCTACCAACGCATTCGGCATGGGAATTGATAAATCCAACGTTAGGTTTGTTATCCATTATAATATGCCTAAGAGCATTGAGGCATTTTATCAGGAGATCGGGCGATGTGCGAGGGATCAGGAGCCGGGAGAATGCATACTGTTTTACAGCGGACAGGATGTGGTAACGAATCAGTTCTTTATCGATAATAATACGGATAATCAGGAGCTTGATCCGGTAACACGGCAGATTGTGGCGGAGCGGGATAGGGACAGGCTGCGCAAGATGACATTCTACTGCTTTACGAATGAATGCCTGCGGGATTATATATTGCGCTATTTTGGTGAATACGGTTCCAATTACTGCGGAAACTGTGTGAACTGTCTGAGCCAGTTTGAAACTGTTGATGTGACGGATATTGCGAAGGCATTGATTGGCTGTGCATTTTCCAGCCATCAGAGGTATGGGGTCAATGTGATCGTGGATACGGTTCATGGGGCGAATACGGCTAAGATACGGCAGTACCGGATGGACGGCAATCCCTATTACGGAGCGCTGGCTAAAGTTCCTGTATTTAAGTTGAGGCAGGTGATTAATTACCTGATGCTGCAGGATTTTCTGACGGTGACCAATGACGAATATGCCATTGTCAAGCTGACCGCCAATTCCGGGCGCATTTTGGAAGAGGGCGAGCCGGTTGTCATGAAGATGGCAAAAGAGCAGGAACATGTGGCGAAAGAGAAGAGTGAGAAGAAGCCAAAGAAGAGCAAAATGGCTGGAGTCGACTTATCTGCGGCGGATGAAGAGGTATTTGACAAGCTGAGAGCGCTCCGCAGCGAGATCGCAAAAGAGGAAAAGGTGCCGCCGTATATCGTCTTTTCTGATAAAACCCTGGTACATATGAGCATGGTGAAGCCGAGGACGAAAGCGGATATGCTGTCGGTTTCCGGCGTTGGTGAATTCAAATTTGAAAAATACGGAGAGCGGTTCCTGAAATGCATAGAAGAAGCTGCACCGCCTCAGGTGAGAGCGGAGGAACATGCATACGGATCTGCCGACGGCGGTATGCAGGCAAACGCTATGGGATATGATATAGGGGAAGATGATCTGTATTTTGTCAGTGACAGCGGAGAATTTGACGATTGGTCCATAGACGACGCTATGGCTGCATGGGAGAATGGCAGTACGGAACCGGTTAAACAGGCCGAACCGACGGTTGAAGCCGCCGCTGTTAAAAAGAAAAAGAGCAAAGCCACAAAGACGGATTTTGTGATGACAGAGGAGCTTGCAGAGCAGCTTCATTATTCAGACCGGGTGTCTATCAGCGATTTTGTGGGACAAATCAATGATATGCGCGACGAGGAGGTCATGAAGCGCCTGACCATTAAATCAGTGGAACAAAAGCTGATGGATGAGGGATATTTTGAAGAACGGTTTATCAACGGACTGAGACGGAGGAAACTGACTGAGACAGGAGAGGCGTTCGGGATCATCGTGGAGAAGCGCTTGAGTGAAAAGGGAAATGAATATGATGTGTTTTTCTATGACGAAAAGGCGCAGCGGGGAATCGTGAAATGGCTGTTGGAATCTGAATAAAGGCGAACGGCAGGAACGGATTCCGTTACTAAAAATATAGAGGAAGAGGTAAAACGAATGAAATATTTTATGGTTGAAGGAACCATATTGGATGCGGATAAGATGAGCGATGACATTATGAAAACCCATATGGCATACACGCAAAAAGCTATGGATGACGGCATGGTTCTGTTGTCCGGGTTAAAAGAAGATATGAGCGGAGGAATCTTCATCATGAAGTCGGATTCCATTGAAAAGATAGAGACATATCTGCAAAACGAGCCGTTTAAGGTATTTGGAATACAGGAATATAAGGTGACGGAATTTGAGGCCCATTACTTTAACCGGTCTCCTGAAGAATGGTTTAATTGAAAATGACTGCGGCCGCTGCGGCCCGGTCTGCAGGCCGCAGATGAGACAGAAATAAAATCAGGAATGGAGAAAAAATGGATAAAGAGAAAATTTTTCATGCGGTGGATCACACATTGCTGGCCCAAACGGCTGTGTGGGACGAGATTAAACAGATATGCGACGATGCAATAACTTACCGGACGGCTTCCGTCTGTATCCCTCCCTCCTTTGTAAAACAGGCCAAGGAATATGTGAAGGATCAGATGGAAATCTGTACGGTAATCGGATTCCCAAACGGATACAATACGACGGCCGTAAAAGTATTTGAAACCGAAGACGCCATAAAAAACGGCGCGGATGAGATCGATATGGTGATAAACATAGGCCACGTCAAATCGGGCCGGTATGATCTGGCGGCAGAAGAGATAAAAGCAGTAAAAGCAGCATGCGGTGATAAAGTGCTGAAAGTGATTATAGAGACCTGTCTTCTGACGGATGAAGAGAAGATATGCATGTGCAGGGCCGTTACGGATGCAGGAGCGGATTTTATCAAAACTTCCACAGGGTTTTCAACGGCAGGAGCCACTTTTGAGGATATCAGATTATTTGCAGAACATGTGGGAAATGGAGTGAAGATCAAGGCGGCAGGCGGAATCAGCTCTTTTGAAGACGCTGAAAAATTCATGGAATTGGGCGCGGACCGTTTAGGAACCAGCCGGATTGTAAAATTAGCCAAAGCGGAAAAATTATAATCAGGGTTGCAATAGCTGCATAAAAAATGTATGATTACTTTTATGAAAGACTTTATGAAAGTGAGCAGCTTCCAACAATGAAAATGAATGAAAAACCAGGTGAAAAGAAACTCCAGAATAAGATAAGAATCGCCCGCCATATTCTTCACAGAAAGCAGATATCCAGGCCGGAACTGGCGTCGGAGCTGAGAATCAGCAT
The DNA here is from genome assembly GCF_002899675.1 of Clostridium sp. chh4-2. Taxonomy (GTDB): domain Bacteria; phylum Bacillota; class Clostridia; order Lachnospirales; family Lachnospiraceae; genus CHH4-2. The sequence goes on from NZ_PKUU01000008.1 coordinate 142,910, forward strand.
GCCCACGGTGCTTCAAAATGTGAAAGAACTGATGGAAGACGGGATTGTGGAGGAAGTAGGAGAATACGAATCCACAGGCGGTAGAAAAGCAAAAGCATTATCCGTGGTCAGCGATATCAAATATGCGGCGGGCATTGATATTACGGCCAATCATGTCAGCTATGTGGTGATCAATTTAAAAGGAGACACGGTCTGCCTGAAACGGAGCCGGCAAAGATATGCAAATCTGCCGGGATATTATGAAGAGGTGGTTAAAGGGCTGGACTGTTTTCTGGATGAAAACCGGGTGGACAGGCAGAAGGTTTTGGGCGTTGGGATTTCTTTGCCGGGAATTATCGATAAAGAAAATCAAAAGCTCCTGCGCTCTCACATTTTACAGGTTCGTGATATTAATCTAGTATCCATCAGCAGGCTGATTCCCTATCCGGTTCATTTTGAAAATGACGCCAACAGCGCGGCCATTGCAGAACTTCAGGGTATGGATCAGAATGCTGTTTTTCTCTCCCTCAGCAATACGGTTGGGGGGTCCATCTATCTGAACAATGATATTTATGTGGGAGATCATTTCAGAAGCGCGGAATTTGGGCATATGATCATCAATCCCGGAGGAAAGGCCTGTTACTGCGGAAAATGCGGCTGTGCGGACGCCTATTGCTCCGCAAGAGTGCTGACTTCCTATATCGGAGAGGATGCGGATCTGGCGGAATTTTTCTATGCTGTGGATCAGAATGAGCCGGAAGCCGTGAAAGTATGGGACAAGTATCTGGATGATCTGGCAATTGTGGTCACAAATATCAGAATGGCGTTTGACTGCGATATTGTCTTAGGCGGTTATGTGGGCGGTTATCTGAAAAATCATATGTCAAAATTGGGCGCTAAGGTGCTGGAGTATAATAAGTTTGACAACGATGCGCTTTATCTGAGAAATTGTATTTATGAAAAAGAGGCTTCTGCGGTGGGGATTGCGATGACATTTTTGGAGGAGTATTTTGACGTGATCATATAGGGAAGAGGATGGATCTGAGTTTTCACAGGAGGCTTTCATAAAGGGGCCTTAATAGGTTTTGCATAATCGATTCCGGTTCGAAAGACCGGGATCGATTATGCTTTAACGGGTCAGAACGTTTGCTGCTTTTCCGCCACAAGAAGGTAAGACAGGGGAAATCCTTTACCATCATACACTTCGGATAAGCCGATATCATAGTCAAATTCATCCAAACTGACGATTCTCATCTGTGAATCGCAGACCGAATTAATTATGCCGGACATGGTATGGGAAAAGCTGGTAAATGTTTTGGAAGGATATGATACGGACATATATCCCATTCCCTCATTTTCAATCCAGGGTTCCTTTCTGAAATACGAATAGGCGATCCGGTCCAACTGGTTTTCATCAAATTCCGGTTCTCCGGGCATCGGCAGCATATTCATCATCGGATGAAAATCATGGATGAATAAAATTCCGCCCGGTTTCAGACAGTCCGCCGCTTTTTGAAAGAGCGGTTTCAAATCTTTAAACCATGTAATCGCGCCGATTGTAAACAGGATGAAATCAAATTGACCGTTATATGTTTCGTCGATGTCCAAAATATTACAGGAGAGAAAACGGCAGTTTTGAATGCCGGCTTTTTTTGCCGTGTCTTCCGCCTGCTTAATGATGTTTTCGGCGATATCGAAACCGACGCCGTCTTTTGCGCCCAGCTGCATGAGGGATAATAATTCCCGTCCGTTATTGCAGCAAAACTGGGCAATTCTTTTACCGTTAAAATCGATTTCCCTGAGTTTGGCCGCCGCATCGGCACAGAAAAAGGGGAGATTTTCATTCTTCAGACGGATATGGTTTTCTTCTCCCCATCCTTCCTGTCTATGGTCGAATGCTTCTTCCCAAGCTTCTTTATTGCTTTTGATATAATCCATGTTCTGCTCCTTCTAAGGCGTTGATGAAACAACGCTTTCTTTCAGCCCGTTTCTTTTCTTCTGATAATGCCCCATTTTACCATAGATTCAATGGCATTTCTATAAATTATGTGGTCACAGCCGTTTTTCGGCGGAGATTACCAAGGCTGTGCAGCACGGCGAATCCTATAAAAAGAATATAAAAATTGAATAAGGTTATTGACAAACGGCATGGGAAAGTGCAATAATATAAATACTTTAATAAAACATTTTATGAAAGATTCAAACCAATAGAAATGTGCGAACAAGAAAAGGAGAATGTGCCATGTTACAGCAAGTAATGACGGCTCCGGGCAAAATCGAATTCCATGAAATCCCGGTACCGGAAATCAAACCGAATGAAGTGTTAGTTAAAATTATTAAAATTGGCGTATGCGGTTCCGATATCCATGTCTATCATGGTGAGCACCCATTTACCAGCTATCCTGTAACCCAGGGACATGAAGTGTCGGGGGAAGTGGTGAAGACAGGCGGCGAGGTGACGGGTTTAGCAGAGGGCCAGAAGGTTACCATCCAGCCTCAGGTTGTCTGCGGAGAATGCTATCCCTGCCGTCACGGCAAATATAATCTGTGTGAAGAGCTGAAGGTGATGGGATTTCAGACAACCGGAATGGCATCTCACTACTTTGCGGTGGATGCGGCTAAGGTGACGCCTCTTCCGGAAGAGATGAGCTTTGATGAGGGCGCGATGATTGAACCTTTGGCAGTTGCGGTTCATGCTGTGAAGAGAGCCGGGGACGTAAAGGGAGCGAAAATCGCGGTTTTAGGAGCAGGGCCTATCGGCATCCTGGTAGCCCAGACCGCCAAGGGACTGGGAGCGGAGAGCGTTATGATCACAGATGTCAGCGATCTGCGTCTGGAAAAAGCAAAAGAATGCGGCGTGGATTTCTGTGTGAACACCAGAAATAAAGATTTTGGAGAGGCGATGCTTCAGAATTTCGGGCCGGATAAGGCGGATGTTATCTACGACTGTGCAGGAAACAATATTACCATGGGCCAGGCGGTGAAATACGCACGAAAAGGAAGCACTATCATCCTGGTAGCTGTGTTCGCTGATTTAGGACAGATTGATCTGGCAGTGCTCAATGACCATGAGCTTGATTTAAACACCAGTATGATGTACCGCAATGAGGATTATCTGGATGCCATCCGCCTGGTTAATGAGAAAAAAGTGGTTTTGGAACCGCTTATCTCCCAGCATTTTGCGTTCCAGGATTACCTGAAGGCATATCAGTACATAGATGAAAACAGGGAAAGCACCATGAAGGTTATCATTAACGTTCAGGAATAAAGGGGGATCGGCTATGAAGTCAGAGAATATTACAGGAGTTCAGCATATAGGGATACCAACCAATGATATGGAAAAAACATTGGAATTTTATCATGCGCTGGGATTTGAAACCGCTTTTGAGACGATCAATGAAGAAGCAGGGGAAAAGGTTGTATTTTTAAGATGCAAAAATCTGGTGGTAGAGGCTTATGAGAATCACCAGGCTGTCGGAAAAGACGGGGCTGTGGATCATATAGCGCTGGATGTGCTGGACATTGAAGAGGCATTTTCCTGGGTGAAAACTTTGGGATATGAGATGCTTGATCCTGAGATCCGCTTTCTGCCATTTTGGGAAGCGGGAGTCCGGTTCTTCACGATTCTGGGACCGAACCATGAACGGATAGAATTCAGCCAGATGCTTAAAAAATAGGAATTGTCCGTCCTGTGGATAACTGAATAGGGAAGTATTTGTCAGGGAGTGACGCATGAGTATGTAAATCTGTGAAGATTCTGCATTTTCATCCGCCGCTCCCTTTTTTAATTAGATGCAGCGTCCCAATTCTTCCGCTTCTAAAAGTTTGGGATTTCCATCGATATCACCTATATTCATCACACCTCCGCACAGAACTTTGCCCAGATTCTTCCAGCCCAGATGTCCCATAAGGCGTTCATACCAATAGACGGATTCTTCAAAATCATGGCCTTCTGCAGCCATTAACAAGACGCTTTCCTTTTGAGGATTGGCATAATCTGCAATGCATTCGGCCACTGCAAATAACCGGTCTATAGCGCATTTTAATTGGCCGCTGATGGTCCAATAGTAGAGGGGAGAGGCGAAAACAACGACGTCGGCTTCTTTGTATACAGGATAGATCATATCCATATCGTCCTTTTGAACACAGGGACTGTCAGGGTTCTTTCCACCTCCGCAGCACCCCAGGCAAGGATGAATATTCATCTTTTGCAGGTCGATGCGCTGTACCGTATGCCCGCTTTTTTCAGCTCCCTTTTTAAATGCTTCGATTAGTGCGGCTGTATTGCCGTTTGGCCTTGGACTGCCATTTAAAATGATAATCTTTTTACCCATTGTATGCCTCCTGATTGATGAAGAATGATTGACATTTAGCTATCTGTGATTTATTGTAACTATAAACCTGATAATAAACAAGTACCCACATTATTGTAAGGTACTAACTGAAAGGAAAGTATAAATGCGAAACGACTGTTTGGAGAAATTTAACTTCCAGGATACCGGTTTCAGCTATACGCTGTCATTGATTAGCGGTAAGTATAAGATGGTGATCCTCTACTGTGTTATGGAGTTCAACGTGATAAGGTACAATGAACTGAAACGTTCCATTGGCACCATATCCGACAAGACGCTGAGCCTGTCCTTAAAGGAATTGGAGGCGGATGAGCTGATCATACGCAAAGAATATCCGCAGATTCCGCCTAAAGTGGAGTACAGTTTAAGCCCCAGAGGCCAAAGCCTGATGAAAATTCTGGATGAGCTTTGTATATGGGGAGAGAACAACCGGCGGGAGAGGAAATGGAAAAATGAAAGCCGTAATTCTTGAAAAAGGTGAACCATACTACACCATTTTATCCGATGTTTTTCATGGAATCGGCCAGGCGCAAAGTAATTACAACTGGCTGATTACGGACTGGGACGGGGTGCCCGGGCAGATAGAGGCGGATAGTAAAATGCACGGGAGGCGCAAATACTGCTGGATGACAGGAGAAGAGCTCACTGCCGTTGCAGGGACGAACCGGGAGCAATGGGTTTGGGCCGTTTTGTCAGGTTTTCATAAGAGTGTCACGTTGAGTGACATTTTAAGATATGAGCTTCCTTATGCGGACGGAAATCCTGATTTTTGGAACAATCCGGCCGGCATCCAGCATCCTCTGGCGGAAATAGAGATTGTGGCATGGGACAGCAGCTGTACCCTGTTTATGAGTAAAAATGAGGGATTAGCGGAGGCGTTTATGGAAGCATTTCCCATGAGTGAAGATTTGGAACGCTATAATTTGCGGGAGGATATGGATCAGTCGGAGGCGCTGGAGGAGTGGCTTAGGAAAAATATGTAATAGTGGAATAAAAGGTGAGGAAGGTTTCCGGCGTTAATGATATAATATACTCATTATCATTAAAAATGCGGATGACACAGGCAATAGGAAAGGAGCAATCGCTATGCAGTACAGAGAATTAGGAAAAACAGGTCTCAGGGTCAGTGAGATCGGTCTGGGCGCCGAATGGTTAGAGCGCCATAATGCGGAAGAAGTTAAAGAAGTAATTGAGCATTGCAGGAAATCTGGAATCAATATCCTGGACTGCTGGATGTCTGAGCCTAATGTCCGTTCGAATATCGGAGCGGCCATAAAGGAACATCGGGATCATTGGATCATACAGGGGCATCTGGGATCTACCTGGCAGGATGGCCAATATGTCAGAACCCGTGAGCTGCCGAAGGTGAAGGAAGCATTTCAGGATCTTCTGACGCGTCTTCAGACCGATTACGTGGATTTGGGAATGATTCATTTTGTGGACGAAAAGGCGGAATTTGAGCGGATTACCGGCGGCGAATTTATGGATTACATAAGGGAATTGAAGAGTAAGGGAGTTATCCGTCATGTCGGCCTCAGCACACATAATCCGGATGTGGCCAAGATGGCTGCGCTTCATGGGGAGATCGAGATGATTCTCTTCAGTATTAATCCGGCGTTCGATATGCTGCCTGCCAGCGAAGACCTGAGCGAGTATTTTAAAGATACCTATGCGGAAGAAGTGGGCGGAATTGCGCCGGAGCGGTCGGAGCTTTACCGGATCTGCGAGCGGGAAGGCGTTGGAATTACGGTTATGAAAGGATATGCGGGGGGAAGGCTTTTTTCAGCAGAAGCCTCGCCATTTGGAGTGGCGTTAACTCCTGTTCAGTGTATTCACTACGCCCTGACGCGCCCTGCGGTAGCCAGCATTATGGTCGGATATGACACCACGGAGCATGTGGACGCCGCTGTGGCTTACGAAACCGCTTCGGAAGAAGAAAAAGATTATGCCAGCGTGCTGGCAGGCGCACCGCGCCACGCGTATTTCGGCCAGTGCACTTACTGCGGTCATTGTGCGCCGTGTCCGGTGGGAATTGATATCGCTATGGTGAATAAGCTGTACGATCTTGCCACCATGCAGGAGGAAGTGCCTGCCACGATCCGCGCTCATTATGAATGCCTTACCGTAAACGCAAAAGACTGTATCGGATGCAAAGGATGCGAGGAACGGTGCCCATTTGGAGTTCCGGTGGCAGAGCGGATGGAGATGGCTGAGAAATTGCTTGGTTAGTAATTTTTAATATCAGAAAAACGCCAGGAAGAAGAGAGGAATTTAAGATGATAAAAGCCATATCGGACAGACGCAGCATTCGTAAATACAAACCGGACAGCGTGCCCCGGTCCGTAATTGAAGAAATCGTGAGAGCAGGAACACTGGCACCGTCTTCAAAAAACAGGCAGCCGTGGAAGTTCATAATCGTTACAGGCGATTCAAAAGAAGATATGCTTTCGGCCATGGAGAGAGGATTAGAAAGAGAAAAAAGCGATCCCCTCCTTCCCGAAAGCGCAGAACATCTGAAAGGAGCAGAATATACATTAAACATAATGAAACAGGCCCCGGCCGTCATTTTTATCATGAACACTTTGGGCCAGGACCTGAACACTCCGCTTAACGCCGAACAGAGGATATATGAAATCTGCAATGCCCAGTCAATCGGCGCAGCCATAGAAAACATGACATTAACGGCGGCTGAACTGGGCCTTGGAAGCCTCTGGATCTGCGATACCTATTTTGCCTATAAGGAGCTGTGCAGTTGGTTATCCTCAGAAGGCCAGCTATATGCGGCCATGACAATCGGCTATGCCGATGAGTCACCTCATCCGAGACCCCGAAAGAACCTGAATGACATCATCGAATGGAGAAAATAGTTCCTGCCAATCTATTTATTATTATCAGAGCCTGCCGTCAGCAGTATTCGCAGGCTCTACTGATAATTACGTCTGAATATCCAAAACCGTAGATTTCCGCTTTCGTCAGCTTTCCATTTAAAGTGGCCACGATTTCCTTCATGGTGAAATCGGCCATCTCTTCTAAAGACACATGTTTTTCCAGCACATCTCCCATATTGATATCATGGTTATCCTCCATGCGGCGGTAGGTTTCCCCGTTTCCGGTCACTTTTAAAACCGGAGCAACCGGATTGCCGATAGAATTGCCACGGCCTGTGGTGAAGACTACCAGCTGGCAGCCGGCCGCTATCTTGGCTGTGGTGGAGATCATGTCATAACATGGGGTATCCATCAGAATCAGGCCCTTTTTTGTAGGCGGCTGGGCGTAATCCACCATCTCCATAATCGGCGTATGTCCGCCTTTGTGAATACAGCCCAGGGATTTTTCTTCCAAAGTGGTGATTCCGCCATCTTGGTTGCCGGGAGAAGGCTGCGTTTTCCGGATATCCTCACCGGCGTCGATCTGCTCCTGTTCCCGTCCATGGACGATATCCAGAATCCGCTGTCCAAGCTCCGGCGTAGCGGCGCGTTTGGCGAGAAGGTGTTCGGCGCCGATCATTTCCACGGTTTCACTGAACATGGAGATTCCGCCCATACCGATCAGACGGTCGCTTACAAGACCCATAACCGGATTTGCCACGAGACCTGAGGTGGCATCCGAACCGCCGCATTCCACGCCCAGCATCAGCTCGGAGATGTCGCATTCTTCACGCATGCAGGTGGACGCATCGGTGATCATCTTCTGTGCGATATGAGTCGCTTTGGCGATGGTGTTGATAGTGCCGCCTTCCTGCTGGATCAGCAGTCCTTCAATCGGTTTTTTGGTCCGCTGTCTTACCAAGGCCAGAAAATCCTCCATTTTGTTCAGTTCACAACCTAAGCCGATGGCAACTACCCCGTATATATTCGGATTGGCGCAGAGGCCTACGATAATATCCCTGGTGCGCTGAAGATTTTTGGCGGTTTCCCCGCAGCCGTTCTGGTTGATAAATGATACGGCTCCGTATAGGCCGTCGGCTGTTTTTCTGGCAACTTCTGCCGCACATCCCACGGTAGCCATAATTAAAACATGATTTCTAATTCCCACCGTGCCGTCCGGCCGGCGGTATCCCATAAATTTCATATAAGTTCCATCCTTTCTTTACGAAACGGCGCTGGCCGCATTATGCGTATGTACATGGCTGCCTTTGGCGATATGTTTCGTAGCCACCGCCATGATTTCCCCATATTTTAGAACCGGCTGTCCCTCCGGAATATCCGTTACCGCAACCTTGTGATAGATGGGAACTCCGCTGGTTGTCAGCGTACATATATCGACGCCGTTCCGGTAGCAGACCAAGTCTCCGTCGTGCAGTTCTTCCGTCACCGTAGCCACATTGTCTTCCGGATGGATTAAAATCGCGTTGAATGTCTGTTCCATGATAAATGAATACCTCCTTTAACTCCCGTTTAAAATTCACTTTCCTATAATATAAACATAGTTCAGAACGAAGGGTACGTCAAGAAGATTTCAGTTCGATTTCGTCTTTTAACAGATATTTTTTAAAGTGTTTGGAAAATCTCAGAATTTAGAATATAATAGTAGTCATAATATCGAAGTAAGTGAAATCAGTGAGGTAAAGAATGGATAATCAGGAACAGGAGCAAAAACACAAGAGGCGCGTGCGCTATAAAGGCACCCATCCTAAAAAATATCAAGAAAAATATAAAGAACTCCAGCCGCAGAAATATGCGGATACAATTGAAAAAGTAATAAAAAAGGGAAGTACTCCTGCCGGCATGCATATCTCCATATGCGTGAAAGAAATTCTGGAATTTCTACAGATAAAACCGGGACAAACCGGTTTGGACGCCACCTTGGGATATGGAGGGCACACGTTGGAGATGTTAAAATGCCTGGAATCCAAAGGCCATATCTACGCGCTGGATGTGGACCCTATAGAGCTGGAAAAGACCAGAAAACGTCTGGCGGACAAAGGATACGGCCCTGAGATTCTGACCATCAAGCAGATTAATTTTGCCAATATCGACGAAGTGGCGGCCGAAGGCGGCCCCTTTGATTTCGTGCTGGCTGATCTGGGCGTTTCTTCCATGCAGATTGATAATCCGGAACGGGGATTTTCTTATAAACACGAAGGCCCTCTGGATCTTAGGCTGAATCCCCAAAAAGGAATTTCAGCGGCGGAACGGTTAAAAGAGCTTGACCGGGAAGAACTGGAAGGAATGCTGACAGAAAATTCGGATGAGCCTTATGCGAAAGAGATTGCGCGTGCCGTGATGTCGGAGTTAAAAAAGGGAAGAGAGATTTCCACAACCACAAGGCTTCAGCAGGTAATTGAGGACGCGCTTCATTTTATTCCGGAAGATAAGAGGAAAGAAGCGGTGAAAAAATCCTGCCAGAGAACATTTCAGGCGCTGCGGATTGATGTAAACAGCGAATTTGAAGTGTTGGAAGAGTTTCTGGAAAAGCTTCCGGGGGTGTTGGCTCCGGGCGGGCGTGTGGCGATTTTGACCTTTCATTCAGGAGAGGACCGGCTTGTGAAGCAGTTCTTTAAACGGTTTTTCCGCGAGGGAGTTTACAGCGAAATCGCTAAGGATGTTATCAGGCCGTCGGCAGAGGAATGCAGCCTGAACAGCCGGGCCAAGTCCACTAAGATGAGATGGGCAATAAAAGCCTGACCGGATTTGCGGCAGCCGGGCCTTGTTAGTATTCACGGCAGAGGTTCCCGGGGCCGTGAATACTAACCGGGCCTTCCCTTGAAAGGAGAAAGACTGCTTGCTCTTATGCGGCGAATTTAGTACACTTATAAGTAAGCAAATAATCGGGAATAAAGGAGAGATATGGAAACTCCATATATGTTGATTTATACGGGAAATTTATATTTCCTGATAGAAACAGACCGGATCGAAGCCGTGGTGTCCCGTCAGAAGAGAATGAGCGGCGAAGTTCCGGTTTTTTTATTAGACCGTTTGTGCGGCTTAACGGGAGATGGGGAAAATGAATACGTTCTTCTTTTGAATGCCGGGGACGCGAAGTTCGGGATTGCGGTCGAGATGGCCGAGGGGCTTTTAAACGTGAAGGATACGGATCAATTGTTTTTGCCGGAGGAAGTGAGATGCAGGGCGAATCAGTATCTGGAAGCGGCGGTTCCCATAGACAGGGAAGAATGCCCTGCGGCATACTGCGTGAATGTATTGGAATTATATAAGAAAGCGGTGGAAACAGAACCATCCTATTGGATGTGAGAAAAGTGAATACCGTTTCATATATTTAAGGAGGGGAATATGAGTGAAAGCGCTGCGGCAGAGGAAAAACGGCTATCCGTGATTTCTGTAAGATGCAGGGATCACACCTATTTAGTGCCGTTTAACCTTATAGAGACGATTCAGACAGCCCCTGTGGTAATGCCGGTGCCGGATTCACCGGAGGAAGTGATCGGAATTGCCATACACCAGGGAAAAACCGTCCCATATCTGTATCTGGATGCGGAGGAGATGGAATTTCAGCCTGTAAAATGCGGAATTTTACTGAAACAGAGGGATGGAAGAGAGATTGGAATGGCTGTTGATGAGATAGGCGATCTTTCAGAGATTTCCCATCAGGCGCTGGAAGAACAGTCAGAAGGGTTGAAATATCAAATTTGGAGGGAATTGCTGTTGTGATAAGGCTGTCGGACAGAGAATTTTCATATATTGTTCAGTTTGTAAAGGATAACTATGGGATCGCCCTGGAGAAGAAAAGGGTTCTCATCGAATGCAGGCTGAAAAAAGAGCTGGAAAAATGCGGGGCGGATTCATTTGGAACGTATTTTCAGATGGTGGAAGCCGACAAGAGTAAAAAGATGGCCGACGAGATGATCCACCGTCTCACGACACATTATACATATTTTTTACGGGAATCCCTTCATTTTGACTTCATCAGAGATAAGATTCTTCCTGAGGTGGAAAAAAATGGTCCGGGAGACAGTTATTATATCTGGTGCGCCGGCTGCGCCACCGGAGAGGAAAGCTATACGTTAGCCATGGTTTTGGAGGATTATAAGGATATGGGAGGCCATCTGCCCCCGTATCAGATTGTGGCCACGGACGTGTCGGCGGCGGTGCTGGAACAGGCCAAAACAGGCGTCTATCCGATGAAGGAGATGAAAGCATTTCCTGTTTCCTGGCAGAAGAAATATTGTACCGTATTGGATGACGGCACGTTTCAGATGGTGAAAAGGTTAAGAGAAAAAATTCAGTTCCGGAAACAGAATTTGATGGAATCGTTCCGGCAGTTCAGGAAATACGATTTGGTTCTGTGCCGGAATGTTATGATTTATTTTGATTCGGAAGTGAGGCAGGCCGTTGTTAAGAATCTGGAGGACAGTCTGAAAAAGGGCGGGTATCTGCTTGTAGGCCATTCGGAACTGCTGTCCAGGGGCAATACGTCTCTGATGTGCGTGGGTCCGGCCGTTTATAAAAAGGAGTAGCTTATGGATCGGGAGAAGGATGAGGGCAGTGCAGTTGTATTGAGCAGCAAGGTGATTGCAATAGGGGCGTCCGCGGGAGGCCCCGGCATTCTGCTGGGCATATTGAGACAGCTGCCGGCAACGGTGCCCGGCATCGTGGTAGTCCAGCATCTGAGCCAGGGTTTTACCGCCTGGCTGTCCGAATTCCTGAACAGCCAGTGCCGTATAAAGGTGAAGGAAGCGGCGAATCTGGAACCGGTTTGTAATGGAACCGTATATGTTGCCTCCGGCGGAACCCATCTGAGCATTATGAAGGGCGGCCAAGGATACTATCTGAAATGCGGCGGCAGCGATCTGAGAAATGGAGTCTGCCCATCTGCGGATGTGCTGTTTTCGTCAGCTGCATGCGCGGGCAAAGACGGCATGGGAATTATCCTGAGCGGTATGGGAAGAGACGGCGCGGACGGCCTTTTTAAGATGTATCAGGCAGGAGCACTTACCATCGGACAGGATCAGGCCAGCAGCCCGGTTTACGGAATGCCTTATGAGGCGAAAAAAGCCGGAGCAGTGAGAATAGAATGTACACCGGAACAGATCGTGGATCAGATATTGAGCTTTTCCGGAAGAGAGGATTAAAAGATTATGGGAAAAGAAATTTTGATTGTGGATGATGCGATGTTTATGAGACGCATTATCAGAGAGAGCCTGCAGGAGCAGGGGTTTGAGAATCTTTTGGAGGCAAAGGACGGAGAAGAAGCGGTAAAAATCTGCAGAAACCAAAGGCCGTCTCTGGTATTTTTAGATATTACCATGCCGGGGAAATCGGGCATGGAGGTTTTAAAAGAACTTTTGGAGATTAAGCCTGATATAAAGGTGGTTATGTGTTCTTCCATCGGACAGGAGGAAACCATACGAAGAGCCACACATGCCGGAGCAGTTGACTTTATTGTGAAACCCTTTCAGAGAGAGCGCATTGTATCAATTGCGCAAAAGTATCTGGAACAGAGTTGAAATTTGGATGCGCGGGGGACTATAAGATGAAAACGAAGTACAAGAATATGAAAGTGGGAAAAAAGCTGCTGTCATCATTTGCATGCATTTTCTTGTTATATATTATTACGATTATCGGTGCACTGACCGCCATCCGCAGCATTTCGGCCGCCATGCAGAATTTCTATGACAAACCGTATCAGGTGGTGGGAATGGCCCGAAGGATGCAGGCTTCCATCCAGGGAGTTGGAAGGAATCTGCTCTGTTTTATTGTCATAGAGGACGAAAAGGAAGGACATAAGTATCTGGATGAGGCGAGAGAGTTTGCCAAGGTGATTGAAAGCGGCATCCCTCAGTTATTGGATAATGAAGCCGGTGATAATACAATTATCATGGATGTGGAAGCAAAGGTAACTAAGCTGAAACCTTACAGGGATCAGGTGATAGAGCTTTTGGAAGAAGGTAAAAAGCAGCAGGCGCTGGAGGTTTACCGGAATGATTATGAACCTATGGCTGTAGAGGCCAGGGCCGCTCTTAACCTGCTTGTGGAAAGCTCTGCCAAAGAGGCGGATGATTACCTCCATTCGGGAAAAGAAGTGCAGATGCTTATGAATACCTTCATTCTGGTATTGGCTGCTGTTGTAATGACCGTTTCTGTGATCGTATGGATGATAACCACCAGAAGCATTACGATTCCTGTGAAAGAGATCCAAAGGGCAGCCAGACAGGTGGCGGCAGGAGATCTTCACCCGAATCTTACCTATCAGGCGGATGATGAGCTGGGAGAGCTGGCGGAAAATATCCGTATTACGGTGAGCACTCTCCACGATTATGTATCTGAAATCGAAAAAGCCCTTGTAGCGGTAGGAAATGGGCAGCTGAAATACAAACTGGCTTCGGAATTCAGGGGTGAATTTGTGACGCTGAACCAGGCGGTTGAAAGCATTAAGAATCTTCTTCAGGGATCTATGCAGCAGATTGGAAGCAGTGCGGAGCAGCTGTCTGTTGGAGCGGAACAGCTGTCCAACGGAGCACAGGTTTTATCACAGGGGGCTTCGGAGCAGGCCGCGTCCATCGAAGAACTGGCGGCAAGCATCAACGAAATCTCTGAAGGCGTAAACAGCAATGCGGAGAATGCGGTGAAATCCAGCCAGCTTGCGGACCAGGTGGGCAATCAGGTTTTAGACAGCAATCAGCAGATGAAGCGCATGATAGCGGTAATTGAAGCGATAAAGAAGAATTCCGGTGAGATCAGCGGAATCGTAAAAGAGATAGAGGACATCGCATTTCAGACCAATATTCTGGCTCTGAATGCATCCGTAGAAGCTGCCCGGGCCGGTGAAGCAGGACGGGGATTTTCCGTGGTGGCAAATGAGATAAGGAGGCTTGCATCGAAAACATCCAGCGCTTCCAAACTGACTTCCGATCTTGCGTTAAAGAATACGGAAACCGTGGACGAGGGAATGCAGGAGGCCGATGATACGGCGCAGTCTTTGATGAAAGTGGTGGACGGCATGCAGGATGTCACATCCATGGTAGACCGTATTTCCGAGGCATCGGTGCAGCAGGCGGATGCCATTGTCCAGATTAGAAAGAGCATTGAACAGATCTCCGATATTGTGCAGGGCAATTCGGCCACTGCGGAAGAGAGCGCGGCTGCCAGCGAAGAGCTGTCCGCACAGGCTCACCTTCTGAAAGATCTGGTGGAGAAGTTCGAAATTGACGAATAAGGGAGAAACAGGAATGGATAAAAAGATATTGGTGGTGGATGATGCGCTGTTCATGAGAGCAATGCTGAAGAAAGTTTTAAATGAAGCCGGTTTTGACCAGGTAATAGAGGCTGTAGATGGTGAAGAAGCAGACCTCGTATATGAAAAAGAGAAGCCGGATCTGGTTCTGATGGATATTTCCATGCCAAAACTGAACGGAATTGAGGCGCTGAAACGGATAAAAAAGAGAGATCCTGAAGCGTTGGTGATTATGTGTTCTGCGGTTGGCCAGGAGGCCATGATTATAGAAGCGATGGATGCCGGAGCTTATGAGTTTATAGTGAAGCCGTTTAAGCCGGAACAGATCATAAGATCCATAAAGGCTGCTCTGGGAATTACGGAGGTGGAATAGAGATATGAAACAGTATTCGGAACTGGACGAGATGTCACAGGATATTCTGAAAGAATTGGGCAATATCGGAACCGGCAATGCAATCACCTCTTTATCCAGCATGGTGGGATTTACGTTTGACGTAGAGCTGCCCCAGGTGGAGCTGGTGGAATATAGGGATGTTCCTGAGCTGTTAGGCGGAGCGGAAGTATTTGAAACAGGAATTATGCTGGAGATCAGCGGAGACTTGTCGGGTATTTTTATGTTTTTGCTGGATGAAGAATTTACAAAGAGTGTGCTGAATGCCCTTTTAGGTGAGGAAGTAAGGGATCTGACGGCTATGGACGAGATGTGCCGGTCGGCTGTCTGCGAGGTTGGCAATGTGGTGTGCTGCGCTTATATCAATGCGCTTGCCAGACTGATGAATGTAAAAATCCATGTTTCGGTTCCTTCTATCTGCAGCGACATGGCGGGCGCTATTTTAAGCGTTCCCATGATACATTTTGTAAATGTCAGCGAGGAGCTGCTGATGATTAAGAATAAGTTCAGCGCTGAGCAGTTATCGTTTACAAGCCATGTGTTGTTCCTGCCGGAATTGGAATCCCTTGATAAAATACTGAAAGTTCTTGGTGTGTGATATGGACGCGGTTATTGTGGGTATTGCAGATGGGAAAACAGTAAAAAATCCAGGCAAACTGGTATCATATGCATTGGGTTCCTGTGTTGGCATCTGTTTATATGATCCTCTCGTCAAGATAGCGGGAATGGCTCATATTCTTCTGCCATACCAAAGTGGTGCGGTAAATCAGAATAATGTTTATAAATTTGCAGATACGGGCGTGCTGTCCCTGATAAAGGAGATGGAGAGCCTGGGAGGACAACGATCCAGAATGACAGCAAAAATCGCGGGCGGAGCGGAGATGTTTCAGCATGCCGGCGCTCATATGAAGATCGGGGAGCGCAATATCAATGCGGCGAAAGAGGCCCTCTGTCTGGCCGGAATTCCCATCTCTGCGGAAGATACGGGAGCCCATCACGGGCGCACCATCTGTTTTTCTGCCGAAACGGGTGAACTGGAAGTGAAACGGGTAGGCGGAAAGATTCTAAGATTATAAAAATACTCTTATTGGAGGAGTGGTTATGAGTGAAGCGGATAAACAAACGGTTTTAATAGTGGATGACAGCATATTCATATGCGGACAGATTAAGATGATTCTGAAAGATGAGAATCTGATCCTTGCGGAGGCGCATTCCGGAGAGGAGGCTATAATGGAGCTGAAACGGTGTAAGCCGGATCTGATCCTGCTGGACGTTGTGCTTCCGGATACGGAAGGATATGAGCTGTGCCAGATGATCAAGGCACAGGACCAGAACCATGCAGCGATTATCTTCATAACCTCCAAGGACAGTGATGAGGACGTTGTGAAGGGATTCTCCATGGGGGCTTGTGATTATATTAAAAAACCGTTTGGAAAAGAGGAGCTGCGTTCCAGAGTTATGGCCCATCTCAAGATGAAGAAGCAGAAAGACGAACTGGACCGTATGAATAAAGAACTGCAGATGAATATGGAAAAGCTGAATTACATGGCATTTCGGGACGGCCTTACCGGTTTATACAACCGGCGCTATGTGCAGGATGACTTAATGGATCAGATAGAGGACGAAAGCCGGGAAAATGTGAGCAATGTGATCGTTATGGCGGATGTGGATAATTTTAAGCGTGTCAATGACCAGTATGGCCATGAGGCGGGAGATATGGTTCTTGTCTGTATTTCCAATATTATGGAATCTGTCTGCAAGCGCCATAAGGTGATCCGCTGGGGCGGAGAGGAATTTTTGCTGGTACTTTTTTCCGTGACCGAGGAAGAGGCCTTTGATATCAGTGAAAAGATAAGGAAACAGATTGAGGAATTTCCGTTTGCCCACAACGGCGTGGGATTCCGGTGCACGATTACCATGGGACTTAATTCCTATGACAGGAGTGTAAGCATGGAGGAAAATATCGCCCGCACGGATAAAGCGCTGTACTATGGAAAGAGGCATCAGAAAAATTGCAGTGTCTGGTATGAAAAACGATTAGAGGAGTAAACCGGTATGGGGTATTTTGACAGCGATACACTGGCAATGTTGGACATTTATCTGCTGGAAACCAGACAGCTCATGGAGAACCTGGATGAGATTCTGATGGAAGGAGAAAAAACAGCCACATTTTCTGCAGAAGATATCAATCACATTTTTCGTATCATGCATACGATAAAGAGTTCATCCGCCATGATGGGGCTGTCGGGGCTATCGGAGATCGCTCATAACCTGGAGGATCTGTTTGCCATACTCCGGGATAATCTCTGCCTGGCGGAAGGGAAGCAGACGGAACTGTTTAATTTGCTGTTTTTTGCATCTGACTTTATACAAAAAGAGCTGGAATTGATGGTTCAGGAGGAGTATGATCCCACCTCGCCGGAAGAGATGAAACAGGAGATATCCTCCGTTTTAGCCCAGCTCAAAGTGCGCTTGGATTCTCAGGTTCAGGCGGAGGCAGAGAAAACAGAGCAGAAGGGGCCGTCCGGCACCTGGATCAAAGTTTTTTTTGAAGCGGACTGCAAGATGGAGCATATACGGGCATATATGCTGATGCGTCAGCTGAAGGAACAGATTCCGGAAGCGGCCAGTATTCCGGAAAGTCCGGAAAAGGACGCCGGAGCCGAGAACGACATCAGGGAAAAAGGACTGAGGATACGGATCGGGCAGGAGCGGGTCAGCGAAGCACTGGAATTGATAAAGAAAGGATTATTCGTCAGCCGGTGTGAACTGGAAGAGGCGCAGGAACCGGAAGCAGCTCCTGTGAAGTCAGACGCGGATCACGGCAATCCGGATACCGGTTTTGTGAAAGCGGATAAAGAACGGGAGAAAACGGAAAAAGGGCAGAAAGAACAGAGTGACCATGCACAGCAGACCAGGGAGAACGTGGAAACGCAGTCCAGAGTGGATACGGAGTATGTCAGCGTCCGCCTGGACCGTCTGGACGATTTGCAGAACCTGACCGGAGAATTGATCATCCTGATGTCGGCATTCCGCAATGAGCTGAGAAAACCGGAATATGCGGAACTGGAAGAACTGTACGGATATTCGGCAGGACAGATTTTGGGCGATTTGGAAAAGACGGTGATGCATATGAGAATGGTGCCGGTGGCTCAGATCATTCCCAAGCTGAAACGCATTGTCCGGGATTTGGGGAGGAAACAGGGAAAGAAGATCGAGTTTATCGTTTCCGGTCAGGACGTGGAAGCGGACAAATACATTGTGGAGCAGCTGTATGAGGCCAGCATGCACGTTATCCGCAATGCGGCCGATCATGGAATTGAGACGGCAGAGGCGCGGAAAAAGGCCGGAAAAACGGATTTTGGAACCATTTCATTTTCCGTGGAAAGTTCCGGCGGCGAGATGATCGTGAGGATCAGCGATGACGGGCAGGGCATGGATGAAGAGCAGCTGAGAAAAAAAGCCAGAGAAAAACAGCTGTTTACCAAACCGGAAGAAGAGTATACGCTGGAAGAGATTTTCGAACTCTCCACTCTGCCGGGCCTGTCCACCAGAAAGCAGGCAGACGAATATTCCGGCCGCGGGGTCGGAATGGATATCGTAAGAAAGATAACGGAAGACAATGGAGGCCACCTGCGGATTGAGAGCAAAAAAGGGAAGGGAACGTCTATCATCCTGGATCTTCCCCTTGCACATACCATTGTGGAGGCAATCCGTTTTAAGGTGGACGGATCTATATTCAGCGTGCTTTCCCATCAGGTGTGCCGCTTTTTTGAATACCGGCCGGACGATTCTGCGGTTCATGAGGAGTATGGGCGCCAGGTTATCCTGTACGATAACCAGATCTTTCCGGTGATCGATCTTGCGGACTTTTATGGACTGAAGAATAATCCGGAGGCAAAAAAGACTTTGATTCATATAAAAGGTGTGGAAAAAGAGGCGTGCCTGCTGGTAGACAAGGTCTATGGGGAAGAAAAACTGGTGCAGAAACCGCTTCCCGACTTGTTCGGAAACGGATTTCAACGGCAGACCGCATTGAACGGCTGCAGCGTGCTGGGAAATGGAAGCATATGCATGTCCATCGACGTGGAGACTTTGATTTCCCTTGCAGGATATGAACAGGGAAAAGGAGGGATGCAGAATGGAAATTGAAACGGCCAGGGAGTTGCTGTGTTTTTCCTCTGACGGCGCATATTATGCGGTTGATTTTCTGGATATAGTGGAAATCTGCATCCATATCAGGTTACAGTTTGTGCCCCGCCAGCCGGAACATTTTTGCGGCGTATTTTATTATAAAGGAATGATTGTTCCCGTGGTGCGGCTGGGCGGACGCAGAGAGGAAATGCCGGATGGAAATGCGACGGTTTTAGTGGTTAAAGGAAAGCCGGATTTGTTCGGAATTCTTCTGCCCGGTTCTCCGTGGATGGAAAGTGTGGAAGAGAAACACCTTGCCAAAGATCATTCGGGCGCAGTGATTCCCGAACGGTGGGCGGCCAAAGGGATTTATTGGAAACATGACAGGATGATCTGTTTATTGGATATTGACAGAAGCAAAGAAATGCTGTCTGCGGATGTCAGAATATAGATAAAGAGATTGGATGTGTATTGATCCGATTTAATAGCGTGGATTTGTAGGAAGGAAAGCGGGTTTACCGCCTCCTGATACATGCCCACGCTTTTTTCGTGCGTCAATATTGGCATTTCAGTTGGAGGAATCCGTTGAATGGGAAGAAGAAATTCATTAAAAAGTAAGGGAAAAAGTGAAAGAAATCTTCTTTTTTGCTGGTATAGTATTATATAAACCTTCAGCTGAAACCAATATCTCGAAAGGGAATCAAAAAACCTATGAAACAGAATAAAATCAAATTACCGGACGACGGGAAAAGAAATGTGGATTATCAGATATCAGGAATGGATCAGGAAGAACTGTACCGCACATATGCACCGGCTGCCCGCCTGGTCTGCCAAAGAATCCTGTATCCTTTGGGAACGAAGGAGGATGTGGAAGAGGTGGTGCAGGATGTGATGTGTGAACTTTTAACCTGCCCGGAAAAGTATGATGAATGCAGGGCCAGCTTTAAAACATATGTGGCCGTGGTGGCCCGCAGCCGGGCTTTGAACATGGTAAAAAAGCTGTCGCGGCTGAAAATGGTTCCGATGGAAGGCGTATTGGAAATCGGCCTGGAAGATAACCGGGCGGTGGAATGGGAGGAATTAAAGGATCTCATAAAACAGATATTAAAGTCTTTAAAACCAAAAGAACAAAAGCTGTTTTCTATGAGATTTTTATACCACATGACAATTGAAGAAATAGCAGAACAGTCCGGTTCCTCCCGGGCCGCAGTGGATATCAGGATCAGCCGCCTGAGAAAAAAACTGGAAAAAATCTTCTCGGAGGAAGGAATCACCATCCGGGAAAACAGGAAACAGGAGGTATAACATGAAAGAATTCGAATCATTAGAAAATTACATAGACGATGATCTGGTATTGCTGCTTTCCAAAGATATTTTTCCGGAAAAACCTCTGAGTCTGTCCAAAACTAAGAGAGGGAGAATCTGGAAAAATACCGCCGGAAAAGGGATGGCTGCCGCAGCCTGCCTGCTTTTTATCTTAGCCATCTGGAATGTTAACGGCATTACTGCGGCAGCAAAGGGGCTTGCGGCATTTCTGTTTGGAGGAAGGGTTACGGAATCGGAAACAGACGGTTATTATGTATTGAGAGAAGCCGTGACATTTGGAACAGACGGCAGCTATTGTTTAGAACTCGCATACAGGGATGGGAGCGACGTTTATGCGGTGATAAGCAGGAACAATGCGGATGGAGTCGGGAAAGCCAGCTTGGTGGTAAATGGCAGGTCTTATGAAGAATCAGATAATAGCAGCAGAGGAATGACTGTGGTGGAACAAGTGCCTGGCTCCGAACAGGAGGTGAAGGGAAAAAGTGAGCTTCAGTGTCATTTCACAGGGGTGGAAATGAGCAGTGACATGACCTTTTTGGTGGAGGGACAAAGTGTGACGGTCCGCTTAGAAGCGCCGTTTCGAACTGCTCTGAACCAGGATATGACCGTGAACACATCGGGCGTGCAGTGGACGGTTTTTCCATTAACACCGGACAAAAGTATGGTGGGAATCATCATGGAGACGGATCACGTATGGGGAACCGGAAAAAATCAATGCAGTGTGGAGCTTTTTCAGCCATCTTTTATTGGAGAGAGCGGAAGAAGATATGAGGCGGAAAGCATAGGGGAGGGAAACCAAGTATGGAAAGCCGTTGAAAAGCCTCAGGAAGCCGTTGTGGGATTTGGAACGGAGGGCCTTGTTTATGAGCTGTATAATACAGATGGAGCGCTTTTGACCTATACATTCCGTGTTCCGGAAAGAGGGGGATATCTGCTGACTGACGACATTCTTTCCGTGGACGGGCTGGAACTGAGGCTGAAAAGAATCGAGAGAAGTGAAGAAGATCATATAACGCTCTTTTTCGAACCGGATACCAGTTTGGGAGTTCTATCAGGAGGCAGCTTGTCGGATGAGGCTCATACCAGCCACGGCTGCGGCGCAGGCGGAGATGAGTTTTCCTTATCTTTGGGGTACACTTATTACAGAATGGAGGATGATCATAAAACCGTGAAGGAAGCGGTGTATCAATTTCCGTATGATACCGGGGACGAGATGACGGTTGCTATTGAAAAACTGCAGATCAGAAGCGAGATTGGGGGAGAAGCGGGGTTTTAGGATTTGTCCTGTTGAAATGTGTCGTCAAATAGCATATAATGTAACTGAATTAATTCGCAGAGGAGAGATAACACCATGGGAATGATACAGAATGACTGGATAGATAAGATCGGCAGTGAATTCAGGAAACCATATTATGCAAAGCTCTATCAGTTTGTAAAAGACGAATACAGCACCCGGGTCATATACCCCCCGGCAGACGACATATTTAATGCATTTCATTTTACCCCGCTGAGCAAGGTTAAGGTCGTGATCCTGGGACAGGACCCTTACCACAATGTAAACCAGGCGCATGGGCTCAGCTTTTCAGTGAAGCCGGAGCAGAAGGAGATTCCTCCGTCCTTAATCAATATCTATCAGGAATTACAGGATGATCTGGGCTGTTATATGCCAAACAACGGCTATCTGAAAAAATGGGCGGATCAGGGCGTGCTGATGCTGAACACGGTTCTGACCGTGCGCGCACATCAGGCCAATTCCCATCAGGGGAGAGGATGGGAACAGTTTACCGATGCGGTCATCCATGCGGTGAACGAACAGGACCGTCCCATCGTTTATATGCTTTGGGGAAGACCGGCTCAGTCTAAGGCGCCGATGTTAACCAACCCGAAACATTTGATTTTGAAGGCGTCTCATCCAAGCCCTCTGTCCGCATACCGTGGATTCTTCGGATGCAAGCATTTCAGCCAGGCCAATGAATTTTTAAAGGCCAACGGTGCAGAACCGATCGACTGGCAGATTGAAAACTTGTAAAATCTGGGGCCTCAGTGCCCGCAGACAGGATATGCAGGAAATACATAGAGAAGAACAGGAGGGAAGATATGTCAGTGATTGAGATATTAAAGGTGATCGTGCTCGGCATCGTGGAGGGCTTTACCGAATGGCTTCCGATCAGCAGTACCGGACATATGATTCTGGTGGATGAGATCATTCATTTCAATATTACGGAAGAATTCAGAAATGTTTTTTTAGTAGTGATTCAGCTGGGCGCGATTCTGGCTGTGGTAGTTTTATATTTTAAGAAACTAAATCCTTTTGACCGGTCGAAAAAGCCCAGCCAGAAGAGAGCTACCATGTTTTTGTGGCTCAAGATTGTGGTGGCTTGTATTCCGGCGGCCATATTCGGATTTTTGATCGATGAGTGGATGGAAGCGCATCTGATGAACTCTTATGTGGTGGCGGCGATGCTGATCCTCTACGGAGCGCTTTTCATCGTAATCGAGATGAGAAACCAGTATAGGGAACCCATGATTACAAAGACAACACAGCTGAATTACCAGACCGCTTTATACATCGGATTGTTTCAGGTGCTGGCCCTGGTGCCGGGGACTTCCAGATCAGGCGCTACGATTCTGGGGGCGATGCTGTTGGGATGCTCCAGAAGCGTTGCGGCAGAATTTTCATTTTTCCTTGGAATTCCGGTTATGTTTGGGGCAAGTTTATTAAAGCTTTTAAAACATGGCCTGCATTTTTCAGGGGTGGAGATGTTTTATCTGCTGTTGGGAATGGTGATCGCGTTTGTGGTTTCCGTTTATTCGATCAAGTTTTTGATGGGATATATCAGAAAAAATGACTTTAAGTTCTTTGGATATTACAGAATCGTTCTGGGTGTTATTGTATTGATTTATTTTGGTATCACATCGGCAGTTTCATAAAAAACAAATAAAAAAGAAGGAACTGGTTAAATGCCTGTTTTCCTTCTTTTTTAATGCCTGCTCATTCTTCTACGGCAGGAACATCTGCTCGATCTTTTTCCCTGCATCATCTTCGTCTACTCCATTGAAATAAAATAATAAATGTCCGTATTGAGTTACAAGGTTTCGCTTCATCTCGTCATAATTCTTTGCATTCACTTTGTTTTTACCGCATTCAACAAAGATGTCGCATGCAAAGGAGTTCGCTGTGTTAATCAGCATAGATATAGGAACCGGATTGTATCTCTGTAACGTGTCTACCCGTCTTTTTACCATACCCCAACCTCCTTTTAACCGGGGATAGCAACTATCCATTAACAAGTAACAGCGCTTTAAAGTAGTAACGTAGTATTTATAACTACTTCTATTACAATTCTATCACTTTTGTGGAAAATGTACAAGCGATATCTGGAAATATATGTAAAATTCATAAAGTCTTAATAAAATAAAGAGCCAATGACAAAAATATTCCCAAAACTGGTTTGAAAATTTAGAATATATTGATAAAGTTCCAAAAGAAAAAGAGAATATGAAATTTTTGTAAAAATTAATTAAAATTTCATATCCTCTAAGAATTTCGTTTATAAATCAGGAAACTCCGCCGCGTCAGGCAGTTCCTTATACAAGACCTTCGGCGATCTCATAGATCAGGCGCTCAGAATCTTCCCATCCCAGACATGGATCGGTGATGGATTTTCCGTAACAATGTTCGCCAACCTTCTGGCCGCCCGGCTCGATATAGCTTTCGATCATAACGCCTTTGACAAAATTGCTGAGCTCTGCGGAATGGCGTCTGCTGTGAAGCACTTCTTTTACAATACGAATCTGCTCCTGATACTGTTTGTTGGAATTGGAGTGGTTTGCGTCCACGATGCAGGCCGGATTCTTCAGATTTCTCTGGCTGTATAAGTGGTGAAGCAGAATCAGGTCCTCGTAATGGTAGTTGGGCAGGCACTGGCCATGCTTATTCACCGCTCCCCTTAAAATGGTATGGGTCAGAGGGTTGCCCTCTGTCTTCACTTCCCAGCCGCGGAAGATAAAATCATGGCCCTGCTGAGCTGCAACCACGGAGTTGAGCATAACGGACAGGTCTCCGCTGGTAGGATTCTTCATGCCGACAGGGACTTCACATCCGCTGACGGTTAAACGGTGCTGCTGGTTTTCAACCGAACGGGCGCCTACTGCGATATAGGACATCAGATCGGACAGATAATTTAAGTTTTCCGGATAGAGCATCTCGTCCGCCGTGGTTAAGCCGGTTTCCTGGATAACCCGCATATGCATTCTGCGGATGGCTAAGATTCCCTCGTACATATCCGGTTTCTTCTCCGGATCGGGTTGGTGAACCATGCCTTTATAGCCTTCGCCTGTGGTTCTTGGCTTGTTGGTGTATACACGGGGGATAAGAATGAGCTTATCCTTAACCTTTTCCTGAACAGGAGCCAGGCGGCTGGTGTAATCGCAGACGGAGTCTTCGTTGTCTGCGGAACAAGGGCCGATTACGACAATGAACTTATCACTTTCCCCTGTAAATACTTTTTTAATTTCTTCATCTCTTATCAGTTTCGCTGAAGCTACGTCCTTTGGAACCGGAAACTGTTCCCGGATTTCGTCCGGGGTTGGTAATTTATTAACGAATTGGAATCCCATTTTTCCCTCTCATTCTTTCGCTGTGCCGTTATGGACCGCCCGGATTTCCAGAAAAAGAGGAAAATCTTACGGTCAATGTAAGCGAATCGTAAATTGACTGGCATCTAACAACCCATTATAATATAAAAGTGTTGTTTCATCAATAATTTTTGAGGAGAATGTAAAGAATGAAAAAATCGTATTTAATTGTACTGGCAGGCTTGATTGCAGTTTCAGTTACCGCATGCCAGCCAAAGACCACTCAGAATCAGGAATCGTCTGCACAGGAGACTACTGTGGAGGCCTCTTCCGAAGAAGTGAAAAAAGACGTGGATATAAGTGAAATACAGAAAAAGATACAGGAAGCATATGGTGAGGCCTATATTCCAAGCATGGATTACGATGGGCAGGCCATGAATGATTTATTTGGAATCGGTGAGGATATGTATGAGCAGTATATCGCCCAGGGACCGATGATCAGCGTCCATGTGGATACATTTGTAGCCGTAAAAGCTGCGGAAGGAAAGGCTGATGCGGTGGAAGAGGCGCTGACCGCTTACCGTGACAAACAGGTGAATGATTCGGTTCAGTATCCTATGAATCTTCCTAAGGTTTCTTCCTCTCAGGTTGTGCGCCACGGGGATTATGTGTTCTTTGTGATGCTGGGAACTCCGGATGAGGATGCGGAACTCAAAGGAGAAGAGGAAGCTTTGGAATCCGCGAAAAAGAATAATCAGATAGCCATTGATATTATCGACGGATTCTTTTCATAAATAAACAGGAGATCATATGGTATTCAGCAGCTTATTGTTTTTATTCCGGTTTTTGCCGGTGATGTTAATTGCATATTTCGCTGCGCCGGGGAGACTTCGCAATGGGATTTTATTCCTTGGGAGTCTCTTCTTTTATGGCTGGGGCGAACCGGTTTATATCGTGCTTCTGCTGTTTTCAACGGCGGTGGATTTCACCCACGGCAAGCTGATCGGGCGGTTTAAGGAAGAGGGAAGGACTGCTTTTGCCCGGGCGGTTTTATTGTCCTCTGTGGTGATTAATCTGGGCTTATTGGGATTTTTTAAATATTTTTCAGGGCTTCCTCTTCCGGTGGGGATTTCATTTTATACATTTCAGACCATGTCCTATACCATAGACGTATACCGGGGAAATGCGAAGGTACAGAATAATATCATCGCATTCGGCGCTTATGTGTCCATGTTCCCGCAGCTGATAGCCGGGCCTATCGTGCGCTACAGCACCATCGAAGAGGAACTGACGGGCAGGAAGGAAAGCGTATCCCAATTCGCGCTGGGTGTCCGGTATTTTGTGATCGGCCTTGGGAAAAAGGTGCTTTTAGCCAATCAGATGGGGGCGCTGTGGACGGAGATTCAGGGTGTGATGCAGCCGGACCGTTCCGTTTTCATGGCCTGGATCGGTATTTTTGCATTTGGAATGCAGATTTATTATGATTTTTCCGGATATTCGGATATGGCCGTGGGACTCGGCCATATGTTCGGATTTCATTTTCCTAAGAATTTCAACTATCCTTATATGGCTGAGAGCATCACGGATTTTTGGAGAAGATGGCATATTTCTCTGGGAACCTGGTTTAAGGAATACGTCTACATTCCGTTAGGCGGCAATAAAAAGGGGAAAATGAGGCAGGTCTTTAACATCATGATTGTCTGGACGCTGACCGGAATCTGGCACGGCGCAGGGATGAATTATCTGCTGTGGGGCGTTTATTTCGGCGTGCTGCTTTTGATAGAAAAGCTGTTTTTGAACCGTTTTCTTGAGAAATGGCCCTCTTTGCTCCGCCATGGATATGCGATGTTTCTGGTGTATCTGGGCTGGGTATTGTTTGTACATGAGGACATGGGGGCGGGAATCCGGTTCCTGGGAGAATTGTTCGGGTCAGGAGTTTCCTTAAAGGCCACGGGACGGACCTGGTATCTGTTTTGGTCCAATCTGCCGTTAATGATCTGCTGCGCGGCCGGAGCTACCGGCTGTATGAGCCGGATCGCGGGACGGCTGTCCGGAATTGCAGGGGATGGGGAGATTGAAGAAGGTCTCTCTCTGCAAAAAGGTCTGGCCATATCTCTGTTTGCGGCGGCGGTTCTCATCGTAACCACCGCTTATCTGGTAAATGCAGGGTATAATCCATTCCTGTATTTCCGTTTTTAAGGAGGTGAAGCGGATGAATAAAAGCGGCAGCAGGCTGATAACAGGAGTGTTTCTGGTCTTTTTGCTGGGCGTATCGGCGGCCGGTATTTTCTGGCCTGAGAAAGGCTTTTCCCAGTCGGAAAACCGGTATCTGCAGAAAAAGCCGGAATTTTCCCTGCAAAGCCTGGCGGACGGAAGTTATGGGAAAGCGTATGAAGCCTACTTAGGGGATCAGTTTCCTATGAGGGATCATTGGGTCGGCCTTAAAGTGAGGGTGGAGCAGGCCCAGCTCAGACGGGACGTAAACGGCGTTTATCTGGCAAAGGACGGATATCTGATCGAGAAGTTTGAGAGGGAGGACCTGGAAGGTGGGCAGCTTGACAAGAACCTGGACGCAGTGGCGAAGTTTGCTTCACGCATGGAAATGGAGCTGGGGCAGAACCGGGTGCGGGTGATGATGGTTCCGTCCGCATCTCAGATTTTAACGGATAAGCTGCCTCGGTTTGCAGCACCTTATGACCAGGAAATCATTATACGGAATATGGAAGAAAAGCTTTTGGAAGAAGGGGCCGGAAAAGAAATGATGGTGCCGGTTCTGAGTTGGCTGGACAGCCATAATGAAGAAGATATCTTTTACAGAACCGACCATCATTGGACGGCAGAAGGCGCTTATTACGGATATCAGGCATGGGCGCAGTCCATGGGCATGGAACCTTGGGGAAAAGATAAGTTTACCGTGGAAACGGTATCGGAGGATTTTCTGGGCACTGTGTATTCCAAAGTGAACGTGACAACCCGCCCGGACAGCATACAGCTTTTTCTGCCGAAGGAGGAACAGGAATATCAGGTGACCTACGACGGTCTTCCAAAGGTATACGACAGCCTGTACAGTTTAAAGGCGCTGGAGGGGAAGGATCAGTATGCGGTCTATCTGGACGGGAACCATGGACTGACCGTGATTCAGAACCAGTCGTTACAGAACGAAGGGAGAAAGCTTTTAATTGTAAAGGATTCTTTTGCCCACAGCTTTGCACCTTTTGCAGCCAACCATTTTGAGACGGTTTATATGGTGGATTTAAGGTATTTCAATGCGGGAATAGAAGGATTTCTAAAGGAAAACGGGGTGACCAATCTTTTGATTTTATATCAGATTCCAGGCTTTTCAACCGAAACCACGGTGAGCAAGCTTTTGTGGCAGGGTTAACATTTCCGGAAATCTATGCTAGAATGAAGTGGATAGTGAGGAGGATTTGAATGAAATCATTGGTTATTGCGGAAAAACCTTCGGTAGCCCGGGACATCGCCCGCGTGCTCAAATGCGGCCAGAAGGGAAATGGTTATATAGAAGGAAGCCAGTACATCGTCACCTGGGGCTTGGGCCACCTAGTGACCCTGGCTGATCCGGAGGATTATGATACGAAATATAAAGAATGGAAGATGGATCATCTTCCGATGATACCTAAGGAATTTAAGCTGGAAGTCATCAAACAGACCACAAAGCAGTACCAGGCGGTGAAATCCCAGATTCACAGAAAAGATGTGGGACAGATCATCATTGCCACGGATGCGGGAAGAGAAGGGGAACTGGTGGCCCGGCTGATTCTTAAAAAAGCAGGAAGCCAGAAGCCGTTAAAGCGCCTCTGGATTTCTTCTGTTACGGATAAGGCCATCCGGGAAGGGTTTGCCCATCTGAAGGATGGAAAGGAATATGAAAGTCTGTATGACGCCGCCATGTGCAGGGCGGAAGCGGACTGGCTGGTTGGAATCAACGCCACCAGGGCGCTGACCTGCAAATACAACGCCCAGCTTTCCTGCGGCCGCGTTCAGACACCGACTTTGGCCATGATCGCAAAAAGGGAAGCGCAGATCAGGGAATTTAAGCCTCAGCCCTATTACGGAATCGGCGCGAAAAGCTTAAACCCGGCCCTGTCTTTAACCTGGCAGGATAAAAAGACGAAAAGCAGCCGGTCTTTCGATAAAGAGAGGATGGAAACCTTATTCCGTTCCCTTCAGGGAGAGAGTGCGGTTGTCACTGAGATTAAGAAAGTGCCGAAAAAATCATTTGCCCCCATGCTCTATGATCTGACGGAGCTTCAAAGGGACGCCAACAAGCGGTTTGACTATTCGGCGAAGGAAACGCTCAATATCATGCAGAGGCTTTATGAAAACCATAAGGTGCTCACCTATCCCAGAACGGATTCCAGATATTTGAGCAGCGATATTGTGCCCACATTGAAGGAAAGGCTGGATGCCTGCGGGGTGGGGCCTTACAGAAAGCTGGCCGGAAAACTGATGCAGACTACATTTTCCACAAAAGCGGCATATGTAAATGACAGCAAAGTATCCGATCATCATGCCATTATTCCGACGGAGCAGTTTGTCCAGCTGGATCATATGACCATTGACGAGCGGAGAATCTACGACCTGGTGGTGCGCCGGTTCCTGGCCGTTCTGTATCCTGCATACGAATACGAGCAGACGACTATGACGTGTTCAATCGGAGGCGAGGACTTTACGGCCCGTGGTGCGATTGTAAAGAGCCTGGGCTGGAAGGCCGTTTATGAAGGGGAAGCGGAGGACGAGGATGAGGAAGAAGACGTAAAAAGCCAGACACTTCCTGATCTGAAAAAGGGACAGAAGATTTCAGGGCTCCAGTTCCGTCTGACAGAGGGGAAAACGAAGCCTCCGGCTCCATTTACGGAAGCCACCCTTTTATCCGCCATGGAAAATCCCAGCGCTTACTTGGAAAACCAGGATAAAGCCATGGCAAAGACCTTGGGCGAGACCGGGGGACTGGGCACGGTTGCCACCAGAGCGGATATTATTGAAAAATTATTTTCCAGTTTCCTGCTTGAAAGGCGGGGAAAGGATATCTATCTTACGGGAAAGGCAAAACAGCTGTTAGAGCTGGTTCCGGAAGATCTGAAGAAACCGGAGATGACGGCAGACTGGGAAATGCGCCTGTCAAAGATCGCCAAAGGAAGCCTGAGGCGGGATACTTTTATGAAGGACATCCGCGGCTATTCCGGTGGACTGATCGAGCAGATTAAAACAGGAAACGGAACTTTCCGCCACGATAACCTTACTAACACCAAATGTCCCCAGTGCGGAAAGCGTATGCTGTCCGTTAAAGGAAAGAACAGCGAGATGCTGGTCTGTCAGGACCGGGAATGCGGCTACAGGGAAAACGTTGCCAGAACCAGCAATGCCAGATGCCCAAACTGCCATAAAAAGATGGAACTGCGGGGAAAAGGCGACAGCCAGATCTTCGTATGCAAATGCGGCTATAAAGAAAAACTGACATCCTTCCAGGAACGCCGGAAAAAAGAGGGCGCAGGCGTGACAAAGCGCGACGTGGCCGCATACTTAAACAAGCAGAAAAAGGAAGCCGAAGAGCCCATCAACAATGCATTTGCCGCCGCCTTCGCCAAGATTAACCTGGATGAAAAATAAAGCAAAGCCCATTTCAAATGATGAAAAGAGGAGGATAAGAAAATGAATTCAGATTACATCACATTTACGATCCGCGAAAAGAAAAATATAGCCCTCATAGCCCACGACAATGAAAAACCAAAACTGATCGAGTGGTGCAAAGAGCACAGCGATATCCTGAAAAATCACAAACTATACGGAACCGGTACAACTGCCAGGCTGATCACAGAAAAAACCGGCCTCACCGTAAAAGGCTACAACAGCGGCCCCTTAGGCGGCGACCAGCAGATCGGAGCCAAAATCGTGGAAGGCGTCATCGATTTCGTCATCTTCTTCTCCGACCCCCTGACCGCCCAACCCCACGACCCAGACGTAAAAGCCCTGATGCGAATCGCCCAGGTCTACGACATCCCGATGGCCATCAACAAAGCCACCGCCGATTTCATGATCAAATCCCAATACATGCAGACCACCTATGATCATGAAGTCATCAACTTCAAAAAGAATGTACAAGACCGGGCCGACAATATGTAGGCTATCGGCTATATTCTAAATTAGTTGTCTGCCCCCAAATAATCATTCTAAAATATTCGGCTCCGCAAATTATCCTAAAGGATTCCATTTGCAGAGCCGTCTTTTATATCATTTCCTACCAAATCACGTATAAACTGGTGATGTGGTAGGTCTTTTTATTGTGTTAATAATTTCTTACAGAGTTTAGCTTGATTATTCAATAATTTTTTCAATGAGTTCATCAATAGGAAACTAGTGACTCTGTGGCATTGGAAATGTTATTTTCCAACAATTCTAAAACCTACATCAAGTAGAGAGCATTTTCAAAATATTTTCTTTAACTTGCTCTTTTATGATTTCAAAGCTTAATCCGTTATGTGAAAATGAGGTTTTCTCCTGCCGTAGTGCGTCAATCAATATACAAGAAGTATATACTTTTTCAAGCAGATTGTCGCAAGCAATTCCTCTGCTTTTCAATATCAAGGTTATATTCGAAAAATAGGTATTTTCAAGGTTTGAAAAATGGCGATTGATTTCATCATCATCCACTATCATTAAACGCAGTTGAACAAGTACATGGTTTGATTTTGAATAAAGATTAATATATGCGTTTATCCATTCTTCAATAAACGCAGGCAGATCAAGTGCTTGTGGTAAGTCGGTTAGTTGGCACAGTAAAGCAGATGAAATCGTATCAAGGTATTGGTGAAATGCCTCGATAAAAATCTCTCGTTTATCCGCAAAATAGCTATACAAAGCCCCTGTTGATACTCCGGCACATTTGGCGATTTCCGCGGTATTTGCTTTATAGTATCCATTTTTACAGAACAATTCAAAACCGGCCTTTAATATCTTCTCTCGCTTTTCTATTGAGCGTTTTTGCGTAGGTATTCTTGTTTTTGCCATCAGGTCACCTCCCATGCCTTTCTTCATTATAACGGGCGGTTTTTGAAAGGTCAATAAAAACAAGAAATATTATTCGTATTATTGACACAGTTACAAGGGTGTGATAATATAAGAATACGAAATACTGTTCATGTTTTGGGAGATATATATATGGAGTTTTTAGAATTGGCAAAAAAGCGGTGTACCACACGAGGGTTTAGTGATATGCCTATACCGGAAGAACACCTACAAAAAATACTTCTGGCAAGTCGGGTAGCGCCGAGTGCCTGCAATCGCCAGCCGCAAAGAATTATCGTTGTCCGCACACCGGAAAATCTCTTAAAAATCCAAAAGGCATACAAGACGTTTGGTTCCTCTTGCGTTCTTATCGTATGCAGAGATAGACGAAACGAGTTAATTCGCCCTTATGATAATAAATGCTCCGGGGATTTGGACATTGGTATTGTCTGCGATCACATGATGTTAGAAGCAAGAGAATTGGAAATTGGAAGTGTGATGGTCGGTCTATTTGATCCCGCTATTATCAAAAAAGATTTCATTTTGCCGGAATACATAGTACCTACAGCATTACTAATGCTTGGCTATCCTGCAGATGGCTTTTTAAGTGCAGAGCGTCATCAGACAGAACGGAAACCTTTGTATGATACGGTTATGTTTGAATGTTATAACGAAAAATAGATTGTGGAAGTTTTTGAAACCGGTTAAAAAAAGTCAATTCCTGTCTACGGGATATTGCGACCATCAAGAGGAACTCACACATCATCATATATGCCTTGTTGCATCATATGGCATAGCCGCCTGTTCAGTTTTGCGCTGCATAGGCGGTTTTTGTTATAGCCCTCATTCCTGGGTGAGTAACGCCCTCTCCCCAATAAATTTTTATATTTATAGTTGCACTTGGCTTGGAAAGCTGATATGCTGGTGGTATAAAAGCAGAAAGGATGTGAAGCATAGTGGAAGGTCGAAGTCATAGTATGAAAGCAGACAGCAATTATCATGGGCGCATGGCAGTGTGGACGCCGGAGCCGGAACCTGACGGGGCCGCACTCTGTTTCACATTGCCGGAATTGTTATGCTTATGATAGCCATGGATTGCTTTCCTACAGGAATACGCAGATAGCCGTGGCTATTTTTTTGTCTTGCTTTCAAACGATATCGATGCAGTATCTACATAACCGATAGAGTTGAAAGGAGAACAGAACATCATGCAGGATATTTTTGATATGGATGAACTGCTGAGACTGGTGGATGAGCGCCAGTTTCGGAGGCTGAAAGAGATTTTAAGCGAGATGAATGAGGCGGATATTGCCGAGTTCATCGAGGAATTGGATTCGGAGAAGAAGGTTGTGGTTTTCCGCATGCTCTCCAAGGAACTGAGTACGGATGTATTTGCCTGTTTGGCGCCGGAGACGCAGCAGCATATTATTAACAGCATCGGAGATTACGAACTGGGGACGATTATTGAAGACTTGTACGTGGACGATGCGGTGGATATGCTGGAGGAACTTCCGGCCAGCGTGGTGAAGCGCGTGCTGAAGATCGCGACCCCGGAAACCAGAAATCTGATTAACCAGTTTCTGAATTATCCGGAAAACAGCGCCGGAAGCATTATGACGGCGGAATATGTGGGACTGAAACAGACCATGACTGTGGAGGAGGCATTTGCTTATATCCGCAAACATGGGGTGGATAAGGAGACTATCTACACCTGTTATGTCATGGACGCCAAAAGATGTCTGGAAGGCGTTGTGACCGTAAAAGACCTTTTGATGAATCCGTATGATAAGGTGATCCGCGACATTATGGACACTCATGTGATTAAAGCGGTGACAACGGACGACCAGGAAGAGGTCATGGACAGTTTCCAGAGATATGATCTTTTGAGCCTTCCTGTTGTGGATCAGGAAAACCGTCTGGTAGGAATTATTACGGTCGATGATATCGTCGACGTTATGGAACAGGAGGCCACCGAGGATTTCGAGAAGATGGCGGCTATGGCGCCCAGTGAGAAACCGTATCTGAAGACAGGGGTGTTCCAGCTGGCTAAGAACCGGATTGTATGGCTGCTGATCCTGATGGTGAGCAGCATGGTTACAGGTGGTATTCTGGCGAAATATGAGAATGCGTTTACCATAATCCCTTTGCTGGTGACATTTATCCCCATGCTGACGGATACGGGCGGCAATGCGGGAAGCCAGAGCAGCACTTTGATCATCCGTGGTATGGCTGTTGGAGAGATTGAAGCGTCGGACATTTTACGGGTATTATGGAAGGAACTGAGAGTGGGAATGGTTGTGGGTGCGATTTTGGGGCTGGTGAATTATATCCGCCTTATCATCATGTATCCGGGCAGCGAGATGCTGTGTTTAACCGTTGTGCTCAGCTTATTTGGCACTGTTGTGCTGGCAAAAACAATCGGATGTATGCTGCCCATCGCAGCTAAGGTATTGAAGATGGACCCGGCCATCATGGCGGCTCCTCTCATCACAACGATTGTGGATGCATTCAGCCTGATTATATATTTTCAGCTGGCTTGTATGCTGCTTAAACTGGCTTAGTGATTCAGAAAGTTCAGGATGGCAGCAGAAGGGACGGCAAGAAAGGGGAAGTGTATATGGGAACTAGAATTATTACAATTGGAAGGCAATTTGGCAGCGGAGGCCGCAGAATCGGGGAACGCGTCGCAAAAGAACTGGGGATTCCCTGCTATGACAGGGCTTTGATCGAGATGGCTTCCAAAGAGATGGGCGTGGATGAATATGACCTGGAGCGGGTGGATGAAAGCGCGGTAAGCCGATTCTTTTCCCTTCACAAATCTCCAAGCTATACGGAATCGGCCATGGATTACGGCCTTCCGTTAAATGACAACATGTTCCTGATTCAGAGCCAGATCATCATGAAACTGGCGTTAAAAGAGGACTGCGTTATCATTGGCCGCTGTGCGGATTATGTGCTTCGCGACCATCCGGGATGCATCAGCGTGTTTATCTGTGCCTCCAAAGAGGACCGGAAAAAGAGAATTATGGACCGGTATGAGCTGTCCGAGCGGGATGCCTTGGACGCCATCAAAAAGGTGGACCGCAAAAGAAAATATTACTATGAAACGTATACGGACAACAACTGGGGCAGCATTGATTCCCACCAGGTGCTCATGAATGTGAGCCTGTTGGGAGAGGACGAAGTGGTCCGTCTGATTAAGGATATGTACCTGGATAAATAAGCTTGACATGAGAAATGTCAGGTGATAAACTTACAGTCATAAACAGGGAGCTCGTGAGCGGGCTGAGAGGAAGTAATCAACTTCGACCTATATAACCTGATTTGGGTAATGCCAACGTAGGGAAATAGTGATTTGTCAAAGTCTTGGATTGGATAAGGATGGAGATAGAAGCCTGTGCCGTGCGTGGTGCAGGCTTTTTTATTTTTTCCCATATGGAATATAAATAGCCATCCAATGCCAACTTCGCTGGCTATGGAAACGCACTGCGCCGCACCGCAAAATCTTATACCTGCTGTTGAATTTACAACCCCCAAACAGAAGCAAAGGAGAAATGATATGAATTATTCAACGCAGATGGATGCCGCCAGAAAAGGCATCCGAACCAAAGAGATGGAGGCGGTGGCCGAAAAGGAGCAGTATGATCCTAAGGAACTGATGAAGCTGGTGGGAGAGGGAAAAGTGGCAATTCCGGCCAACAAATTACATACCTGCTTAGAGCCCAATGGGATCGGCTCCATGCTGAAAACCAAGATCAATGTAAACCTGGGAACTTCAAGGGATTGTAAAGATTTGGATATGGAACTGAGAAAGGTCAATGATGCGGTTTCCATGGGAGCGGAATCCATAATGGATCTCAGTTCATTTGGGGACACTCAGGTATTCCGTCAAAAACTGACGAAGGAATGTCCGGCCATCATCGGCACGGTGCCGATCTATGACGCGGTGGTATATTACCACAAGCCTTTAAAAGAAATCACCTCGGAGGAATGGATTAAAATCGTGGAGATGCATGCCAAAGACGGCGTGGATTTTATGACCATTCACGTGGGCATCAATAAAAGCACTGCAAAACGATTTAAGGAGAATAAGCGTCTGACCAATATCGTTTCCCGCGGCGGCTCCATCATTTTTGCCTGGATGGAGATGACCGGGCAGGAGAACCCCTTCTATGAGCATTATGACAGGATTCTGGATATCTGCCAGGAATACGATGTGACCCTGAGTCTGGGCGATGCGTGCAGGCCGGGATGTATTGAAGACGCCACAGACATTTCCCAGATTGAAGAACTGGTGACCTTAGGCGAACTGACCCGAAGGGCTTGGGAGAAAAATGTCCAGGTAATCATCGAAGGGCCGGGACATATGCCCCTTAACCAGATTGAAGCCAATATGAAGATTCAGCAGACCATCTGTAAGGGAGCGCCGTTTTATGTGCTGGGGCCTCTTGTCACGGATATCGCCCCGGGGTATGACCATATCACGGCAGCCATCGGAGGCGCGGTCGCCGCATCGTTCGGAGCGTCATTTTTATGTTATGTCACTCCGGCGGAACATCTGCGGCTGCCGGATGAGAACGATGTGAAAGAAGGGATTATCGCGTCCAAGATAGCGGCTCATGCGGCGGATATCGCAAAAGGGGTGAAGGGCGCGAAGGATTGGGATCATGAGATGAGCACGGCCAGAAAGAACCTGGATTGGGAAAAGATGTTCGATTTATCCATCGATCCGGAAAAGGCCAGAAGTTACAGGGCGTCGGCAAAACCTGAGAAAGAGGATACCTGTTCGATGTGCGGGAATTTCTGTGCGGTGAAGAATATGAACCGGATTTTGGACGGGGAAATCGTGAGCATCTATGACGAATGATAACAGAATAAAGTAAAGGGTGAAGGCATTTCGCGAAATGCCTTCACCCTTTAACTCAAAAGACCAGGTCAGTTATGTAAAAGGAGCGAAAAAAATGAAGATAAATATTAAAAAAATCGTAGTGGGCGGCATGCTCGTAGCAGTGGCAGTTTCTTTATCCAGCTTTTCCATCCCCATCGGAGCATCCAAATGTTTCCCGATTCAGCATATGGTGAATGTGATCGCCGCAGTCTTCTTAGGCCCGGTATACGGCGTTTCCATGGCATTTTGTACGTCTCTGATCCGCAACCTTATGGGAACCGGCAGCTTACTGGCATTCCCCGGAAGCATGGTAGGAGCGTGGCTGGGGGCAATGATGTTTAAATATACCAATAAACTGGCCATGGCTTATATCGGCGAAGTGTTCGGCACCGGGATATTGGGCGGAATGCTCTGTTATCCGGTGGCAGCTTTTATTATGGGAAAAGAGGCGGCTGTCTTTGCATATGTGCTGCCGTTTTTGATGAGTACGCTTTGCGGAACGATGATTGCGGCTGTTTTGGTGGGAGCCCTTTATAAATCGGGGGCATTTGCATATTTAAATCATATGCTGGCGGAAAATTAGAAAAGAGGAGATAAAAACTATGACATACCAATTTCCCACACAAATCATATCCAACATCCGCCGCCAATCCCCTCTCATTCACTGCATCACCAACTATGTAACCGCCAACGATGTGGCGAATATGATATTAGCCATCGGCGGCGCCCCGATTATGGCGGACGGCATCCTGGAGGTGGAAGACATCGTAAGCTTGAGCCGGGGACTGATGCTCAATCTGGGAACGCTGAATGAAGGAAAGCTGGAATCCATGATAAAAGCCGGAAAAACAGCTGAAAAACGGAACATTCCGATCATATTCGACCCGGTAGGCGCCGGTGCCAGCCGGTTTAGGACCGATGCAGCTTTGAGGATCATGAATGAACTGCCCTGTCACGTGATCCGCGGAAATGCTTCCGAAATAAAGTCTTTAGCTCTGGGAACCGGCAGTATGGGCGGCGTGGACGCGGATAAAAAGGACAGGATATCGGAGGGAAATCTGGAATACTATCTGGATATGGGAAAGGAATTGAGCAGGCGGACCGGAGCGGTGGTGGCTGTTACCGGAGCGGTAGATGTGGTTACAGACGGAAAAACGTCATTTATAATCAGGGGCGGCGATCCGATGATGAGCCGGATTACGGGTACCGGATGTATGCTGGACGGGGTGACCGCCGCATTTTGCGCGTCCGGCGGGAAGGAAGATTCTGCGGCGGCATTAACCGCATTGGCTGTGGCGGCAGAGGGGATTTGCGGTCAGACCGCTGCACAAAAAACGGCCCAAGCCAATGGAGGCACTGCAAGTTTCAGGATGTACCTGATCGATGCTATGAGCCGTCTTACGGACGATATGGTAATTGGAGGTGCGAAAATTGAAATTCGATAGATCGATGCTTCTTTTATATGCAGTAACTGACCGCACGTGGACAGGAAAACAGACGTTGGAGCAGCAGGTGGAGGCGGCGTTAAAAGCGGGCGTCACCATGGTTCAGCTGAGGGAGAAAGAGTTAGATTATCAGGACTTTTTAAAAGAAGCTGTAAAAATGAGAGAATTGACAAGGGATTATCAGGTCCCTCTTATTATAAATGATAATCTTGAGATCGCATTGGCCTGTGACGCGGACGGCGTTCATGTAGGGCAATGTGATCTGGAAGCGAAACAGGCCAGGGCGCTGCTCGGTAAGGATAAGATATTAGGTGTTACGGCCAAAACAGTGGAACAGGCCAGGCTGGCGGAAAAAAACGGAGCTGATTATCTGGGAGTGGGGGCGGTATTTGGCTCTTCCACGAAAAAGGATGCGGTTCCAATGACCGTGGAAAGGCTTGGTGAGATAGCCAGAGCGGTATCCATTCCAATCGTGGCCATCGGCGGCATTTCTGAGGCAAATGTGATGGGGCTGAAGGGAAGCGGGATAGCGGGGATAGCCGTTGTTTCCGGTATCTTTGCCGCTGAAGATGTGGGAAAAGCAGCGGAGGGGCTGTTGAAAAAAGCAAAGATAATAACAGGAATATGCGGTGACTGAGAAGATATGAAGCTATGGGAAGGCCGAACCGTAACAATTGTAAGGAAAGTGGAGGGTTATTATGAAAACAGTATTGACAATTGCAGGCTCTGACTGCAGCGGCGGAGCCGGAATTCAGGCCGATTTGAAGACGATGACATCGCTTGGCGTATATGGTATGAGTGCGGTAACTGCGTTGACGGCTCAGAATACAACGGGCGTATACGGCATTTTGGACAGCACGCCGGAATTTCTGGCAAATCAGCTGGACTGTATTTTTACGGATATCCGCCCGGATGCGGTTAAGATTGGAATGGTTTCGAAAAAAGAGCTGATAAAGGTAATTGCAGATAAGCTTGAGCAGTATCAGGCAAAACAGATTGTGATCGATCCGGTGATGGTTTCCACCAGCAAAAGCCGGCTTTTAGAGGAAGACGCCCTATATACATTGATGGAATTCCTTCTTCCCCTTGCGGACCTCATAACGCCTAATATACCGGAGGCCGAACTTCTTGCCGGCAGCCGGATTGAGACGGAACGGGACATGACGCAGGCGGCGGAAAGGATTGCAGACCGCTTCCATACGGCGGTTTTGGTAAAAGGAGGCCATCAGCTTAACGATGCCAATGACGTGCTTTATAGGGAGGGACAGGCGGTCTGGTTTTACGGCAAACGGATCGATAATCCCAATACCCACGGCACCGGCTGCACGCTGTCTTCGGCCATCGCCTGCGGGCTGGCAAAGGGGTATTCCATGGAGGAAAGCGTGGAGAGGGCGAAACAATATCTGTCAAATGCCCTGAGCACGGATCTGAATCTGGGGAAAGGAAGCGGCCCTTTAAATCATTGTTTTTCCATCGAAAATACTTTATAATATTTCTAGGTGCAAATAACAGCAGACCAGATAGGAGGTAGAATGATGGCAGAGAAAATGACGGTTACCTGGTATGGACATTCCTGTTTTAAAGCGGAGGCCGAAGGATATTCGATTGTAATGGACCCTTATGAGGACAATAATGTTCCCGGACTTCCTGCGCTTTGCGTATCTGCAAATCAAGTGCTTTGCAGCCATGAACACGGCGATCATAATTATAGAGACGGCGTGGAGCTGGCGGAAGGAAGCGGGCCGAATCCGTGGAAGATATCCTGGATCGATACCTATCATGACGATAAGAAGGGGGAACTGCGGGGAGCAAACCGAATCCATATCCTCGATTATCATGGAATCCGCTTAGTTCATATGGGAGATTTGGGCTGTGACCTGACAAAAGAGCAGATAGAAGAGATCGGCAGACCGGATGCGCTTTTAATACCGGTGGGCGGTTATTATACCATTGACGCGGTCAAGGCAAAGGAGATTTCCGATGTATTGGGAGCGGTGGTAACCATACCGATGCATTACCGCAGTGAAACATTTGGATATCCGGTTATCGGGACTTTGGAGGAGTATACGAAGCTGTGTGACGATACGGTGATCTGCGGCGGAAACTCCATTCAGATTACCAAAGGTATGGATAAACAGACGGCAGTCTTGTCGCTATAGTGGATCGTGAGATACAGTTGGTTTGTGCTGCGCCGTGAGATGGGCAGCCTGAATGGCTTATCATCATTTTGCATGCAGAGAAAGGAAATAATACGATGGTAAAGATAATTGAGGTGAATGCAATCGGCGACCAATGTCCGATTCCGGTGGTAAAAGCGAAAAAGGCATTGGATCAGGCTGCTTCCGGGGATGTGGTGAAGGTGGAAGTGGACAATGAATTCGCCGTACAAAACCTAACAAAGATGGCAAAGAATCAGGAATATGGCTGTACATCGGAAAAAGTGGCGGATAAGCATTTTGTAGTGACCATCCAGGGCAGGGACGGCGGTGCAGCGGCAGGCAATGCCGGAGCGTTAGAGCGGCCCGACATGCCGGTATGCTATCCGGATTCCAGAAATGATACGGTAGTAATCATCGATTCGGCCACGATGGGAACCGGCAATGACGAGCTGGGAAAAGTGCTGATGAAGGGATTTATCTATGCGGTCAGCCAGTTGGACCAGCTGCCGTCCAAAGTGATTTTTTATAACGGCGGGGTCACGCTCACAACGGAAGGGTCCGATTCCATTGAGGATTTGAAGTCCATGGAGGCCCAGGGAGTCGAGATTTTGTCCTGCGGAACCTGTTTGAATTATTACGGTTTGTCGGATAAATTATTGGTGGGAGAAGTGACCAATATGTACAATATCGCGGAGGCGATGAATGGGTGCGGTAAGATTATAAAGCCTTAATAGAGGTGGGAATTTACAGAAAGGGTGAAGGAATTTCGCGAAATGCTTTCACCCTCAGACTTCTATGGAAAGCATACGAGCCTGGATTCTATATTGAGAGGAGATTTCAAAATGTGTACAAGTTTTGCAGTATATAATCAAGAAAAAGCTATTTATGGTATGAATTTTGATACTGAAGAAGTTGACCTTCAACTAAAGGTCAATAGTTATAATGGTATAAACTTTTTTTATTTTTTAGCCTTAGCAGGTGGTGAATTCAGGAATATCGCTGGATTTAACAGCGAGGGTCTTTTTATCTGCACTCAAGCAGTAAAATATGGTCCAGATTTTAAAGCAGGCTGTGACGAGAATGATTGGACTGCCTTTGATATTTTGGATGAAGCGCTGAAGAAAACAAAAAGAACATCTGAGTTTTTTGGAATTCTTAATAAAAGAGTGCTTTCATATCCCAGAAATCCATTATACCCGGATTTAGGGTTACATACGATAATCGCTGATAAAACTGGTGATGCATTTATTCTGGAGGAAGGAAATGATACTAATATAATAACTCCTATCCATAATGATTTTATTGTTATGACAAATTTTCCTAATGGGGATTTTAAGGAAGCAGATTATGATAAAGTATCTGGCATAGGGGCTGACAGATATATTTGTGCTCATGAATATATTCATAAGCATATTCATAGCTTTGGAATAAATGAAGCCTTTGAAGTTTTAAGTAAAACAAGTCAGGAAAATACGTTGTGTTCCATCGTGTATGATCCGTCAAACAATGAAATATATATTAGTTTTAAAGAAGATCTGACGAAAAGATGGAAAATATCCATTAGCGAAAAAACAATTCAATCCATGGATGGATTTTTAAGCAATAACAAAATTCAATTTACCAATGGAGAAATATTTGTGAAGGATCTTATCAGTTTATATAAGTAATAATTGTCAGCATATGCAGCAAATTATGAAAATAAAAACAGGCGGTACTGTTGATTGATGAGAATCTGACCGTGTCAATAAGGCAGCGTTTAAAGGGAGAAATATGGGATATTAACTGAATTTAGGAGAAAAGATAGATAGGTGTGGGATTTAATTCTGTACAAAAGGGCCGTGACGATTAAAAGTCACGGCCCTTTTGTGTCTATAATCATCTTATGTATTAACGGAAAACCGGATTGTCCGTAGTCTGAGGA
The DNA here is from genome assembly GCF_002899675.1 of Clostridium sp. chh4-2. Lineage (GTDB taxonomy): Bacteria > Bacillota > Clostridia > Lachnospirales > Lachnospiraceae > CHH4-2. The sequence continues at coordinate 185,243 of NZ_PKUU01000008.1, forward strand.
GGAGGCATTTCGCATTTTTAAAATTTTCTGAAAATCTTATTGAGAAAAATTGTGTTATATTGTTGACAACTGATAATATCAATGATATTATTAATAACAAGATTAGTAATATTACCAACAAGGAGGAACGATATGGATCAAAGCCTATATCAAAATTATGTAAAAATTTTGAATAATGAGCTTGTTCCTGCACTAGGTTGCACGGAGCCGATTGCAATTGCATATGCAGCTGCAAAAGCGCGGGCGATTTTGGGAACATTTCCGGACCGTGTAGAGATGCACTGCAGCGGAAACATTATCAAAAATGTAATGGGTGTGACCGTACCGAATTCCGGGGGGCTGCGTGGTATTGATGTGGCGGCAACTTTGGGAATCGTGGGCGGAGATGCGGACAGGGAACTGGAAGTGCTGGAAGACATTACGCAGGAAGATATTGATAAGACCAAACAGCTGGTCGCTGATGGATTCTGCCAGTGTAAGCTTCAGGAAGGCGTGGAAAACCTGTACATCGTGGCAAAGGTGATGAAAGACGAGCATTTTGCAGAAGTTACGATCATCAACCGCCATACATTGATTACCAAGATCGTCAAAGATGGAGAGATCTTATTTGAGCATAAGGTCAGTGAAGAATCACCGGATTATGTGGACAAATCTCTTCTTAATGTAAAGGACATTCTGATTTTTGCCGACGAAGTGAAGATCGATGATATCCGCGAGGCCATCGGCAATCAGATCACACTGAATTCCGCGATTTCCGATGAAGGAATGAAGAATCATTATGGAGCCGAAGTAGGGCGGACGCTTTTGGAGGTTTACGGAGACGATGTGAAGGTGAGAGCCAGAGCCAGAGCGGCTGCAGGTTCCGACGCCAGAATGGGCGGATGTTCCCTCCCTGTTGTAATCAATTCAGGAAGCGGAAACCAGGGCATGACAGTGTCCCTTCCGGTCATTGAATTTGCAAAAGAAGTGAATGCTTCAGAAGAGAAATTATACCGGGCTCTGGTAGTCAGCAATCTGATCGCAATTCATCAGAAAAAATACATCGGAAGCCTTTCCGCATACTGCGGAGCCGTAAGTGCAGCCTGTGGGGCAGGCGCGGCAATTACATATCTTTACGGCGGAAGTGAAGAAGAGGTAGGTTTGACCATTACGAACACCATCGGCAACGTGGGCGGAATCGTGTGCGACGGGGCCAAGTCATCCTGTGCGGCGAAGATCGCATCCGCTGTGGAAGCGGCTGTTCTGGCTCACTATATGGCAAGCAAACACCACTGCTTCCAGCCGGGTGAAGGAATTGTGCAGAACGATGTTGAGGGAACCATCCGCAGTATGGGATACATCGGGCGCGTAGGTATGAAAATCACGGATACGGAGATATTGAATATTATGATCGACCGTGTTAATGTAGACGAAGCATAATACAAATGATTAGGAGAGTATGGAGATGGAAAATGTATTTTTACAAGAGTTTCTGATGATCAGCGATTTAAGAACAATCGTATTTCTTGCAATTTTGGCGGGGTTATTCTATTTGATCCATGTTTTATACCATAAAAAACATATGGATTTTGCAGTTGTTGTAATGATCGGCACAGGCCTTGGACTTCTTCTCGGACTTGCGATGCAGTTCGTTTCAGGTTTCCCGGATGCGCCGATGGAAGTGGCATTTATTAAAGAAACGACCACTTGGTTCGGATTATTCGGAAACGGATACATCAACCTGATTAAGATGATCGTTGTACCGCTTGTAATGGTTTCCATTATGCAGGTTATTATCAACATGCAGCAGGGAAGCTCCATGGGCGCTTTAGTAAAGAAAACCATCTTTGTTACCATGGGAATGGTTGCAGTTTCTTCTGTTATCGGTATCTGTGTAGGCCTTTTATTAGGGGTTGGCAAAGGCTCCGCAATTGTAACGGACGGAACCGCAGAAGCGAAAGCCATCACTTCTGTAGCGACCACACTGAAAAACCTGATTCCTTCCAATATCGTAGGAGCTATGGTTGACAGCAACATTATCGGACTTGTTATCTTCTCAGCATTCTTTGGTCTGGCAGTATGGTGGATCAATTATGAAAGCCCGGAAGCAGCAAAACCTTTATACGACGGAATCAATGCGGCTCATAAAGCTATGATCAACATGGCGTTATTAATTCTGGATTACATGCCATGGGCAGTTATGGCATTGCTTGCAAATACAATCGCTCAGAGAGGTCTGTCCTCAATCCTTGAAGTTGGTAAGTTTATTGTTGCACTTTATCTGGCAGTTGTAGTACAGTTTATCATTCAGCTGGTTCTGCTGGCAGTGCACGGATTAAATCCGGTTACTTATATGAAGAAATCATTTGCAACGATGCTGCTGGCATTTACTTCCCGTTCCAGCGTTGGATGTCTGCCGATGACAATCGAAACATTGACAAAGAAACTGGGTGTGGATCAGGGTACGGCAAGCTTTGTTGCAGGCTTTGGTACAACCGCAGGCATGCAGGGATGTGCCGGCGTATTCCCGTCACTGCTCATCGTTTATGTATGCCATGTAACAGGCACACCGCTTGATGTAACCATGCTGGTAATGACAGTAATCGTAGTAACCATCGGTTCTTTAGGAATCGCAGGTATTCCTGGAACAGCGACAATGGCAGCTTCCGTAGGACTTTCCGGTGTCGGAATGGCATCCCAGTTCGCTATGGTAAGCCCAATCCTTGCAATCGACCCAATCATCGATATGCCAAGAACCATGTTAAATGTTACCGGCTCCCTTACCAATGCATTAGTTGTGGATAAACATATGGGAACGTTAGATGAAAAGGCTTTTAACGATATGAGCCTGAACCTGAAAAAATAAAAGATAAGATGCCGCTAAACAGGCAGAATGGAGGAAATCATGAGATATACAGTAAAACCACAGAGAGTTTGTCCATCTTCCCTTTCCTTTGATTTGGACGGAGATGTAGTAAGAAATATAGAGTTTGTTGACGGATGCAACGGAAACTTAAAAGCCATCAGCAAATTAGTTGACGGCATGACCGTAGAACAGGTTGAGTCTTTCTTAAAAGGCAATACCTGCGGTAAGAACACAACTTCCTGCGCAGACCAGCTGGCTATCGCAGTGCGCGCAAAATACGAAGAAAACCAGAAATAATCCTGCGGACAGGCGTCTGCAGTAAAAATCCCGGCAGCATCGGTTCTCCACAATCACATGGAAAGCCGGGCTGCCGGGATTTTATTGTATTTTACATAGGTAGTTAGTTAAATGCTTCGGAAATCCTTCAAATCCAGTTCCAGATTTTTGAGAGCTCCGTGGATGTCCTTGATCTTGATGCAGGACAGGATAGCCCGGTGATAGCGCATATCAATCGGGTTGTAGGCGGAATCCCATTTATCCCAGTAGAATTGGGCATAGGCACGCTTTAAGATGTCCATGGACCGCTGCAGCTGCTGATAGGCGTAGGCGTTGCCGGAGTAGGATAAAAGCTTTAAGTGGAAATTGATATTATGTTCCCAGTGCACCCACATATCGTCAACGGAAGCGTTGCACAGATCATCAAGACGGTATAATTCGTCGATCTGATCCGGCGTGATCTTATCGTAGCAGTCTCTCAGCATGCCGCCTTCTAAGATAAAACGGAAGCGCAGAATCTCATTGGCATCTTTGCTGGTGAGCCGCACAACTTCATAACCGTATCTTGGAATGTTGTGAAGGACCCCTTCGTTGCATAAGGAGATGAGAGCCTCCCGGACCGGGGACTTGCTGAAACCGAATTTGGCTACCAGCTCCTGTTCGTTGATAATTTGATTTGCTTTGTATTCGCCTCTAATGATACCGTCCAGTGTTTCTTGGTAGACGATTGATTTTAGACTGTTTTTTTCCTTGTTCATATCATTTCTCCATTTATATAGTAGCTTTATCATAGCAAATAAAGACTTGAAAGTAAAGTGATGCGGTTCCTGAGTTTCCGCATTTTATGATGTCCGGTCTGATTTTGTTCCGGAGAGAGGTCCGTCTGTCTGAGCGGGCGTTTTACCTGTATGAATTGAATCGGGGTATGGAAAGTTTTTTGAAAACCACCAAAACCCGGCCGGACGGCAGAGATGCCATAAGGCTGTGGGCGGGAACAAAACGGGAATAAAAATATGGCCTGAAAATCGTCTTTGATCATGCTAAAACACAATATATTGTTGCATCCCTGGGTTTTTATGGTACAATTGGTAAGAAGATAAGGAGGCTTAATGTGGCTGATATTATATTAGAATTAGACCAGATAAAGAAGAGCTTCGGAGAGACCGGAGTGCTGAAAGGCATCAGCCTTTCGATTGAAAAAGGGGAGTTCATCACCCTTTTAGGCGCGTCTGGCTGCGGTAAGACCACAACACTCAGGATTATTGCAGGTCTGGAAAGCCCGGACAGCGGACAGGTCCGTTTGGACGGCCGCGATGTGACGGGACTGGAACCGAACCAGCGCAATGTAAATACAGTATTTCAAAATTACGCGTTGTTTCCTCATATGGATGTGATAACCAATATATCCTACGGGTTAAAATTAAAAAAAGTGCCGAAACAGGAGATTGCCCAGCGTGCGGCCAAGGTATTGGAGCTGGTTCAGTTGTCCGGGTTTGAGAAGAGAATGCCTTCGGAACTGAGCGGCGGGCAGAAGCAGAGGGTGGCTATAGCGAGAGCAGTGGTCAATAACCCGGAAGTGCTGCTTTTGGACGAACCGCTAGGCGCCCTCGATCTGCAGTTGAGGCGGCAGATGCAGACCGAGCTGAAACGGCTTCAAAAACAGCTGGGGATCACATTTATCTACATCACCCATGACCAGGAAGAGGCCATCAATATGTCCGACCGGATTGTGGTGATGAAGGACGGGCTGTTTGAGCAGGTGGGCACTCCCGATGAGATTTACGATCATCCGAAAACCAGTTATGTGGCCAGCTTTGTAGGAACGGCTAATATTATAAAGGGCACTCTGGATCATATATCGGAAGGTACGGCGTTCATACGCACGGCGGCAGGCGTTGTGAGAGCGTCTGTGACAGAAAAACAGAAGATTCATCTAAAGGACGGACAGCCGGTAACCGCTGCTGTCAGAAGTGAAAATGTCACCCTTTGCTCCGATAAACAGCCGGAAGGCATGAAATTAGTGGTGACGGAAAAGAATTTCGCCGGAGGAATGCTGCGGATCAGCTTGGACGGAGGTAGTCTGGGAGAGCTGGTTTCCAGCAGGCAGGGGATTAACAGTTCCGTGCGCCCGGGAGATGTGGTATATGCCGGATGGCAGCCGGAGCATGCGGTTTTGGTGGATGTGGAAGGAGAAGAAGATGGCTGAAAAGACAGGAAAAAAGCCGGGTAATCACTGGTGGATGACAGTCGCGCCTCTTTACATTTTTACCATTATATTCGTTGCTCTGCCGATCATTTACCTGATTGTGCTCAGTTTCATGACCCGGGCCCAGACCTGGGGCGTGGTAAATGAATTTACATTAGATAATTATGCGAAGATATTAAAACCGGTTTATTTGAATACATTTAAGGAATCCTTTCAGCTTGCAGTCTCAACTACTCTGGTTACTCTGGTTATCGGTTATCCCTTTGGTTATTTTATGGCCCGTTTGGAGAAAAAGGCGAAGAGCATGATGATGCTGTTTGTGGTGATACCGTTCTGGACCAGCGCGCTGATGCGCATGTACGGATGGATTATCATTTTCCGAAGTAACGGTCTGCTCGACAAGCTTTTGATGGCTTTGGGGATCACGAAAGATCCGCTGAAACTGCTGTATTCCTATCCGGCCGTGCTGGTGGGAATGGTATATTCCCTGCTTCCGTTTATGATTTTGTCCGTGTATTCAAGTACGGATAAGATGGACTGGTCTTTGGTGGAGGCGGCCCGGGATCTGGGGGCTTCTAGGCTTCAGGCATTTCTTACGGTCACTGTGAAAATGACTCTGCCCGGCATTATGTCAGGCGTTGTCTTAGTATTTATTCCGTCCATGGGACTTTTCTTCATCGCCGATATCCTGGGCGGCGGTAAGGTCATGCTGGTGGGAAATCTGATTCAGAACCAGCTGCAGAGCGGAAGGGACTGGCCGTTTGCGGCGGCTTTGTCCGTAATTCTCATGATATTTACTTCTTTCATGATCTGGCTGTACCGTAAAGTGACCCGGGTAAAGGATCTGGAGGGACTGCTATGAAAAAGAAAAAAATCCGTTTATCGTCCGTTTACCAGGCAGCCCTTTTGGTGCTGATGTATCTGCCCATCGCAGTGGTTGTGGTTTATTCTTTCAATGTTTCGAAGAATACGACCGTGTGGGGCGGCGTGACAATCGACTGGTATCTGAAGATGTTTCAGAACAGAGGACTTTTAGAGGCTCTTAGAAACAGCATTGTGCTGGCGGCGTTGAGCAGTTCGGCTGCCGGAATCATCGGAACTCTGGGTGCTGTGGGCATGGCGCGGGTCAGCTTTAAGAGCAAGGGGGCGGTGGAGTATATATCCACTCTTCCGATTATGATTCCCGAGATTATTTTAGGTATGGTGTTTATGGCATTTTTTGCGATGCTCAGCCTTCCGTTCGGCATGCTGACTTTGGTGCTGGGGCATACCACCTTCTGCGTTCCTTATGTGTTTATGATGGTGAAAGCCAGTTTGGTTGGAATCGATAAATCCCTTGGCGAAGCGGCCAAGGATCTGGGGGCGTCGGAACCCAGGGCATTTTGGGACATTACGCTGCCTTTAATTACGCCTGCAGTCGTATCGGGCATGCTGCTGGCCTTTGCAATGTCTCTGGACGATGTGGTTATCAGTATTTTCGTTACCGGGGCAAAGACCAATACGCTCCCAATCCGGATCTATACCCAGCTGAAATCAGGGGTAACGCCGGAGATCAACGCGCTGTGCAGCATTATGCTGGTTGTGACATTTGTGATTGTCATCACATCGCAGATAATCGGTCGCAGAATGGACCGTGGAGGGGCAAATTGATGAAATGCCGCCGGGATGAATAGAAATAAAATAAAGTTTCAGGCAAGTAAACAGGCAATGCCGCCAAGCGGCAGAACAGGAGGAAGTTATGAAAAAATGGAAACGCAGCGCAGCGCTTTTGCTGTCGGGAATCATGGCAGCCGGTCTTTTACAGGGATGTGGCGGAAAGAAAAGTGAAGAACTGAACATCTACACCTGGGCGGAATATGTGCCGCAGGATGTGATCGACGGCTTTGAAGAGAAAACGGGAATCAAAGTGAATTACACCAACTTTGAGGCCAATGAAGAGATGCTGGCAAAGCTGGAAACCAGCAAAGGCGGCGATTATGATATTATCATCGCGTCCGATTATATCATCAAGATAGCGGCCGACGAGGGCCTTATAAAAGAGATCGACAAAGAAAAAGTTCCCAATTACCAGAACATTGATCCTGTATTCCAGAACTTCTTTTACGATCCGGACAACAAGCTGACCGTCCCATATGGCCCAGGCATTCCACTTATTGTATACAATCCGGAGATGGTAAGCACTGAAATTACAGGCTATGAATCTTTATGGGACCCGTCTTTAAAAGACAGCGTGGCCCTGATGGACAGCGAGCGTGTGGTGATGGGAATGGTTTTAAAAACCATGGGTGAATCATTTAATACGGAAGATTTGGATGTGATTAAGCAGGCAGGCAGCAAACTGATGGAGCTGGCTCCAAACGTGCGTGTGCTCAGCCAGAACCAGACCCAGGATTTCCTTCTCAGCGGAGAGGTAAGCGCAGCTTATCTGTTCACCTCCCAGGTTGTTCTGGCCCTGCAGCAGAATCCTGATTTAAAGGTAGTATATCCGAAAGAGGGATTGGGCTTTGGCGTGGACGCTGCATTTATCCCGGCACAGGCGCCTAACAGCGATAATGCGATGAAATTCTTAAACTATATCCTGGATGGGGAAGTAGGAGCCAAGGTATCGCAGGAAACCTACTATCTCTGCCCGAACAAAGCTGCTTATGAATTTTTGCCGGAGGAATTCAAAAAGAGCCTTGTGATCAGCTCTGATGATATTCCAAACGGAGAATTTATCCAGGATGTGAACGCGGATGCCACATCACTTCATGAAGAACTCTGGACAGAGTTTAAGGCGAAGCTGGATTAAATTGTTTTTTAACGGATTTGGCGGAATAGTACGCCCGGAATCGGGATGCGGAACCGGGAGACGAAGGTCAGAGGGGCCGTCCGGGCCGGGGAAGGAAGATGCAGCCAGATCGGATTCGGGATTCGCCCCTAAGAACTACTAAGACCCGTAAGGACAGAACGAGGCAGGCCAGCGCCATTCGCAGTGAACTTCGCTGCTCAGCGGCGCTTTAGAACCTGACACCGAAATCAGGTTCTACCTGCCTCGTTCTGCCCTTCCGGGTCTAAGTAGTTATAAAGGGGTTCCATACGATCCGATCTGTCTGCATCTTCCTTCCCCGGCCCGGACGGCCCCTCTGACCTTCGTCTCCCGGCTCCGCCTCCCGATTCCAGGCTGGTTTTCGCTGGCCTGGTTAAAAACAATGTTAATGCATTGGTATTTATGTAAAGACCGATTTACATAGAGGGTGAAGGCATTTCTGAAAAAGCCTTCACGGTTGATGTAAAAACTCACTCACCCATCTCAAAAAACTTGAGAAAATATTACAAATTATTACAATTGACGGACATCTGTTGAGCTTGGAGTTACTCCATACTTTATGATAGAGAGTGGAAGGAAAGGCGGAATGTAGCCGCATTTCATGAAGGCGATAAAACAAGGATGTCGGGAGCTGATATTATGAAAAACAGAAGATACAAAGCGGCAGCTGTGATACTGGCTGTTCTTACGATGAATGGCAGCGTATCCACGGCGGCTCAGAACGGCTGGGTGCAGGAGAATAACAATTGGTGTTATTATGATAATTCAGGGAATAAAGTGACGGACGAATGGAAGGAATCCAACGGAGGATGGTATTATCTCGGCGGGGATGGTTATATGCTTAAAAGCACCCTGATCGAAGAGGATGACGATTATTATTATGTGAATTCCTCGGGAATGATGGTAAAGAGCCAGTGGAGGACCGTGCCCAACGAAGACAGGGAAGAAGATGAGCCGGAAGTCTGGTGGTATTATTTCCGGGATAACGGAAAGGCGTGGAAGCAGAACGGGTCTAATCTCAGTTTAAAATCCATTAAAAAAGCTAATGGAACCACCTGCAAATACATATTTGACGATGAAGGCAGAATGCAGTTTGGATGGGTAAATGACAATGGTGAGCGGGTTCCGGAAGATGACGCATATAAAGAGGCCACCTATTACTGCGGGGATAACGGGGATGGAGCGGTTGCTTCGAATACCTGGGCCAGGGTGATTTTGGAGGATGAGGTGGACGATAACGGAGACACCCGTGTCGAATGGCTTTATCTGGGAAGCAACGGCAAGAAGACGGTCGGCGTGTTCCGAACCATAAACGGGAAAAAATACGGGTTTAATGATGATGGCGAGATGCTGCGGGGGCTTTATAAGCTGAAAACCAGCGGAAGCAAGATCGAAGAAGCCGAGAAAATATTAGAAGAAGGGGATCTCCCCGAGAAAGATGATCCGTGGGATGTCTATTATTTCAGCGAAGGGTCCCAGTATGGAACGCTTCAGACCGGAAATCAGACCATAAGGCTGGACGGAGAAAAATTTAACTTCACATTCCGGTCCAATGGAATTGGTTTGAATGGAATTTCGGACGGATACATTTATAAAAAGGGCAGGAAGCTGGAGGCAGATTCTGATCTGAAGTATGAACCGGCAACTTGTGACGGCAAGGAGTATCTGGTTAATACTTCAGGCAAAATCATGAAAAATAAAAAGAATTTAAAAGACGGAAACGATGTATACTACTGTACCGATAAGAGCGGTGTAATCACTTACAGCGGTATGGAAAAACAATAGCGTTTAAAGGTAAGGACGGATTGTCTCAAACAGCTTTGTGATATCAATGGGTTTGGAGATATATCCGTCCATTCCATTTTGGTGTGCCGCATCGATATCATGATGGAAGGCATTGGCGGAAAGCCCCAGGATGGGGATTGTCCGGGCATCCGGGCGGTTTATGGAGCGTATGGAACGGCTGGCCTTCAGCCCGTCCATCACCGGCATCTGGATATCCATAAGAATCAGTTTATATTGACCCGGAAGAGAAGCTGCGAATTCATCGACAGCTTCTTTTCCGTTCCATACAGGCTTTACAGCGGCTCCGCAGCTTTCCAATATGGCGGAGGCGATTTCTGAATTGATCTCGTTGTCTTCCGCCAGCAGAATGGAAATGCCGTCCAAACTGCATTCTGCGTCTTCTGTGGCAAAAGCGGCTTGGGTCTCCGGCTGTTTACTGTTTTGCGGCGGGCATTTCAGGGGGAGAGTGATTGTAAAACAAGAACCCTGTCCGGGTTTACTGGCCACCGTAATGTCTCCGTGCATCATTTTCACAAAATTATAACTGATTGCAAGTCCAAGTCCTGTTCCTCCGTATTGATGGGAGGTGGACGCCTCGGCCTGTTCAAATGGCTCAAAAATGCGGCTTTGGAATTCCTCGCTCATGCCGATTCCGTTATCTTTGATCATGAATTGAAGAGATACCAGGTCATCCTGAACGGTTTTTTCTGTAATATCCAGATGGACACATCCGCCGGAGGGGGTAAATTTCAGGGCATTGGAAATAATGTTAATGATGATTTGGCTGATTCTGAGTTCGTCGCCGATGACGGAACGCACGGTCAGGCCGCGGGCGTCGATATAAAAGCGGATCCCGGCGTCTTCCGCTTTTTGTTTAAACATTGTATTGATCCGGTCGATAAGCCGCGGAAGTTCAAATTCTTCATCATATAATTCCACTTTTCCGCTTTCGATCCGGGACATATCCAGAATATCGTTAATTAAAGTCATCAGATAGCTGGAGGATAAATCGATCTTATTTAAACAGTCCAGGAGCTTTTTTCTGTTGTCCACAGACATCCGGGCCACTGCGGTCATGCCGATGATTCCGTTCATCGGAGTACGGATCTCATGGGACATGCGGGAAAGAAATTCGCTTTTGGCCTGGCTGGCATTTTCCGCGGCTAAAAGGGCGTCGTTTATCTTTTTCTGCTGTTGGCTGTAGAACCAGAACAGGGCGACCAGAACGATGAATACAAGGTTTAGGCAGATAAGGCGGAATTTTGCATTGCTGACGCAGGTTTCGGAATAGATTTCTGCGGCGCTGACTGTGGTGTCGGCTAAAACGAAGAATTCTTCGCTCAGATCGAACAGACGATGGCTGTCGGAACCATTTCTGACATTCAGGATTTCCGCTTTCAGCAGTTCCCAGGATTGGGCCATCGTATTAATATGATTTTGGAATTGGGGATCAGGAAGAAGGATCAGATCATTATTGCCGTTTCCGTCGGCCAGTTCACAAATGATTTCATCCAGATATTGAATGAGAGAATCGTTAGGCGTGTAATTTAGTTCCTGTTTTACGAGGCGCTGGCTGGCGCCTCGGACAATGCCTGCATAGTTGATAACCCTGCCGTTTCCCTGAAGATGACTGATGGAAGAAAGAGACGTGATGCTGATGAAGAAAAAAAGAACAATTAAGAGAACCGGCATTATTTTCTGCGACAATTTCTGTGAAAAATTTATCATATGGATACCTATGTTCTTTCTGGTTAATTTTATGGATGAAACATGATATAAGCCGCTTTTTTACTGCCATTATATCATAGGAAAATGGTTACGGCATTACAATTTTAAATATAATCGCAAATAAAAATATTATTTTGTAATTGAGAAAACGGGTTAAGATATTATGAGCCAAATGCTTTTGCAATACCTTAACCAATCTTTAGAAATTCTTTCGTTTTTTCTGCATTGCACCTTTAGATTTGAAACGTATACTTATCTCATCAAAAAGAGGAGGTGCAAAGCCGAAAGAAATGATATACTACTTATCATCAGATAAGTTTATGAGTGGAAAGGGATTTATGAGTGATGGAAGCGAGCCGAATTTTACTAGTAGAAGACGATAAGGAAATCAGAGAGGGAATTGAAATTTTTTTGAAGGCGCAGGGATACCAGGTATTCCAGGCGGCAGACGGCGTGGAAGGATTGGAAATTATTGAACGGGAAGAGATACATCTGGCGGTTGTGGATGTGATGATGCCCCGTATGGACGGGATCACCATGACAATTAAGCTTAGGGAAACATATGATTTTCCGGTCATATTTCTTTCGGCGAAATCAGAGGAAGTGGATAAGATCATGGGACTTAATATGGGAGCGGACGACTACATTACGAAACCGTTCACTCCGATGGAATTATTAGCCCGTGTGAATTCACAGTTAAGGCGTTATAAACGTTTTCTGGAACGGCTGGAAAACAGCCAGCCGGACAATGGAAGGATCTACAGGATTGGCGGATTGGAATTAAATGAGGACACCGTGGAGGTTTTTGTGGATGGAAATCCGGTCAGAATGACCCCTATGGAATATAAGATATTGTTGCTGTTAATGAAAAATCCAGGCCGGGTATTCTCGGCTGAGGAAATCTATGAACGGGTTTGGAATGAGCGGGCGGTCAACACGGATACGGTTATGGTACATGTAAGAAATATCCGTGAAAAGATTGAAGTGAATCCAAAGGACCCGAAATATTTAAAGGTGGTGTGGGGAGTTGGATACAAAATTGAAAAACAGGCATAGTTTAGGAATTTTATTGATGATCGTCACTATTATTGTGGCGGCGGCGTCCATGATCGGGATGTATCCTTATATCGAAAAGAATGCCGCAGCATATGAAGCGGGAAGAAAAAAGTCCGGCGAGTATGAGGTCAATCAGGCCAGAGAATTTTCTGTTGAATTTATGAACAGCAGCTATGCGATTTGGCAGGAATATATACAGGACCAGGCGGGATACATTATGACGCCTGCACAGGTATTCTATCCTCAGGTGGCGGATTCACTGATGAAAGAAAACGTGCAGGATACGAACATTCAGCAGGATACAAATACTGTGGAGGCGGAAGACGGCAGCTATAGTGAAGAAGACACAGCGCAAATGGAGACTGCCGTTGATGTCAGCGAATATTTGAGAGATTTTCAGTACAGCATTAACGAACGCGGAGAGATTTGGAAATCACATTACAGGCAGCTCCGCCCTAAGATGAGCTACCGCATGCTGGATGAGAACGGAAAAGAGCTTATGAGCAATAAGGGAAGCGACTTCGATCCGTTAAAAGGTACCATCACAGTTCAAATGAAATTTGATAATTTAGGTCGGCTTTTGGTGGAACGCGTTCAGGCGGATACCTCTGTCTATCAGGAACAGATCGCCAATACGATTGGGGACTCATTGGGAAATTATTATTTTTATGATCCTATGGCGGCTGTATATCAAGATTATTATTCAGGAGTTGCCATTCCCAATTTCAGCTTTTCAGGTCCTAAAAACGTAACCTATGAGTTTACGGTCAATCAGTCGGCTGTTATTCCGGATAACCAGAGCTACAGCCAATGGAGCAGGATACTGCCATACTATCATGACCATACAATCTTATATACAGCCTTAGCGATTATGGGGCTGGTTACATTGCTGGCACTTTTTTTTCCCTGCTTTCGCTCTTTCCAGATAGGACAGGAGAAAATATTCAGGGCTCCGTTGGAACTGGTGCTGCTGATTGCCAGTGTATGCATCAGCATTTTCTTTTCAACGCTGCCGGCTCAAATAGTTGGGATGACTCTGACCGGTGCATTCCGGGAAGAACTGATCAGGGCTGATTTTCTTCCGGGAGCCGCCAATTTCCTGGTTTGGCTTATCAATTTTGGAGCATGGGCAATTGGATTCGGGCTGCTTTACTGGGGAATTACCTGTATGAGATCCGTTTTCGTGATCGGACCTGTGAGATATTTTAAGGAACGCACGTTAACCGGCCGGATTCTTCGCTGGCTTTGGAAACATTGGATCAAATTTGTAAAATGTATGACAACAATCGACTGGAGCAGCACTTCCACGAAACAGATTGGAAAGCTGGTTCTTGTCAACGGAATCCTGCTTATTATCATCAACTGCTTCTGGTTTTTCGGAATTCCGGCAATTTTAATCTACTCCGCAGTTTTGTTTTTCTGGCTGCGAAAGTATTATAATGACATGCAGAAAAAATATGGGATTCTTCTGGAATCCATCAGCCAGATTGCGGACGGAGATTTAAATATCCGGATTGAAGAAGATTTAGGCGTGTTCGAACCCATTAAGGAAGAGCTGTCCGTAATTCAGGACGGATTTAAAAATGCGGTGAATAAAGAGATGGTGAGCCAGCACATGAAGACAGAACTGATCACCAATGTCTCCCATGATTTAAAGACTCCTTTGACTGCCATCATCACTTATGTGAATCTGTTGCAGCAGGAAGATGTGACAGAAGAGGAGAAGAAGAACTATATTGAAGTCCTGGAGCAGAAATCCATGAGACTGAAGGCGCTCATTGAGGATCTGTTTGATATCAGCAAGGCTACCAGCAGAAATATGCCTTTAAATCTGGTGGATGTGGATCTTGTAAACCTGATTAAGCAGGTTCGTCTGGAACTTTCCGACCGGATTGAAACATCAGGAATTGACTTCCGCTGGAAGCTTCCGGAAGAAAAAGTCATTCTGACGCTGGACAGCCAGAAAACTTATAGGATTTTTGAAAACCTGTTGGTGAACATTACGAAATATGCGCTTCCGGGAACGAGAGCCTATGTGGAACTGACGGAAGACGAGTGGGTGACCGTGACGCTTCGCAATATCTCGGCTACTGAGATCACGGTGACTCCGCAGGAACTGATGGAACGGTTTGTGCGCGGCGATGAATCCAGAAATACGGAAGGCTCAGGACTTGGAATGGCCATCGCGAAAAGCTTTGTGGAAGTACAGGGCGGAGAGATGGATGTGGAAATCGAGGCGGATTTATTCCGGGTAACCGTCCGCTGGAGAAATCAGAATTTCAGGAGATAATTGGGCTTGACAATTGAGAATTCACCCCGTATAATGTGGATTATCAGTAATGAGCAAAATTTCATGAAGAAAAGCGATGATAAGAAAAAGTAGTAATTGGCAAAAGCACACAGAAAGCAGCCGGGTGATGAGAGGCGCGTGGAAAGCCGGTTATGAATACATCTTTGAGCTTCACACCCAACGGTATACAGATACCAAGTAGGCTGTGACGGAACCAGTATTTGCCTGCCGGCAGATATGCACACGTTATAGTGCTGGAGTATAGATCTCTTATGGAGACTGTACTTGAGGAGGTAAGCGGCGCGAGCCGTTTATAAATTAAGGTGGTAACGCGGGTTCGGCCCGTCCTTATGTAACATAGGGACGGGTCTTTTTTTGTATCATAGGATTCGGGTGCCATAGGAAAATGCTTCCATGATATAAAAAGCCCTCCGCTTCCGGACAAACCAGCAGAGATAAAAGCATGAAAACACGGCTCAGAAGAAAGAAAAAGGAGAATGGAAAATGAATTGTTATGACGAATTAGTGGCCCGCGGGCTGATTGCCCAGGTGACCAACGAGGAAGAGATTAAAGAGATGGTAAACAATGGAAAAGCCACTTTTTATATCGGATTTGACCCTACCGCTGACAGCCTTCACGTAGGACATTTTATGGCTCTTTGCTTAATGAAACGTCTTCAAATGGCAGGAAATAAACCGATCGCATTAATCGGCGGCGGCACGGCGATGATCGGCGATCCTTCGGGAAGAAGCGATATGCGCCAGATGATGACAACAGAGACCATCCAGCACAACTGCGACTGCTTTAAGGTTCAGATGAGCAAATTCATCGATTTTTCGGAAGATAAAGCGCTTATGGTGAACAATGCCGACTGGCTTTTGAAATTAAACTATGTGGAACTGTTAAGAGAAGTGGGTTCCTGTTTCAGCGTAAACCGCATGCTGACCGCAGAATGCTACAAGCAGCGTATGGAAAAGGGACTGAGCTTTTTAGAGTTCAACTACATGATCATGCAGAGCTACGATTTCTATGAGTTATTCCAGAAATACGGATGCAACATGCAGTTTGGCGGGGACGACCAGTGGAGCAACATGCTGGGCGGAACCGAACTGATCCGCCGCAAACTGGGAAAAGACGCCCATGCGATGACCATCACTCTGCTGCTCAACTCCGAAGGAAAGAAGATGGGAAAAACCCAGTCCGGCGCCGTATGGCTTGACCCGAATAAGACTTCCCCATTCGAATTCTATCAGTACTGGAGAAATATTGCGGATGCGGACGTATTAAAATGCCTGCGCATGCTCACATTCCTTCCTTTAGAGCAGATCGATGAGATGGATAAATGGGAAGGCAGCCAGCTGAACACGGCCAAAGAAATTCTCGCATTTGAACTGACAAAACTGGTTCATGACGAAGAAGAGGCAAATAAGGCTCAGGAGGCTTCCCGCGCACTGTTCTCAGGCGCAGGAAATTCAGAGAATATGCCGTCTCACCAGCTGACCGCCGATGACTTTACAGACGGAATCATTGACATTCTGTCCGTACTGCAGAAATCCGGTCTGGCAGCTTCCCGTTCCGAAGCGAGACGTAACGTGGAACAGGGCGGAGTTTCCGTAGACGGACAGCAGATCAAAGATATTAAAAAAACATTTACTGCTGAAGAAATCGGCGTTGACGGTATCGTTGTAAAACGCGGTAAAAAGAATTTTATGAAGGTGACCGTTCAGGAATAAACGGCGTTTCATTAATCGAAAAACAGATGTTCAATCAGGATATTGAATCCCATCAGTATGAGAATCAGCCCGCCTGCAAATTCAGCCTTTGATTTGTATTTGCAGCCAAACACATTGCCCACCTTAACTCCCACGATTGAAAGGGCAAATGTGGTGATTCCGATAAAGGAGACTGCCGGAACAATACGAACCTGGAGGAAAGCAAAGGTGACTCCCACGGCAAGGGCATCGATGCTGGTTGCGATGGCAAGCAGCGTCATGTTTTTGGGATCGAGGGATGCATCGCAGCTTTCCTCTTCTTTGTTCAGGGATTCACGGATCATGTTAAAACCGATGACGCTTAACAAAATAAATGCGATCCAGTGGTCCACTGCGGTGATGGAATCCCGGAACTGGGAGCCTAAAACATAACCGAAAAACGGCATGGCAGCCTGAAAACCGCCAAAATACAGTCCCACAATAACCGCATTTTTCCAGCTCATCCTGGACATGCTCAGCCCCTTACAGATGGATACGGCGAAGGCGTCCATGGACAGCCCGACTGCGATGATAAATAATTCAATTAGTGACATGTGAAGATCCTCCTATGTTTGTAATACCGACCCTTAAATGTATCAGATTTTGTGAGGAAGTAGAACTGTTTCACGCCGGAAGGTATTTTATATCATAGGAGAAATTTTCCTAAGACATAAAAAAAGACCTATCTGCAGCAAAACACTGCAGATAAGTCTCATCATTCAAAATAAAGCCAGATATATGAATATCAGTATGTTGACCTTATTACACGCGGGACACGTGCTGACTACTCCCTCATCTTCGCTCAATTCTAAAGTATTTTCATGAATCTGTCAAGAAAAATTCTCATTAACAGTAATAGATCAGTCTTCCGATGCCGTTAATGACCGGACAGTTTTTGAATCTTCTCTTTATAAATCTGCCTGAACAGGATGGTGCTCAGGATGGCAGCGATAATTTCGGCCAAAGGAAATGCGTACCATACGCTGTTTAACCCCAAACTTCTCGCAAAGAGATAGGCCAGCGGCAGGATGCAGACCAGCTGCCTGGCGACGGACACGATCAGGCTGTAGACCCCGTTTCCAAGCGCCTGGAATACGGAACCTACGATAATGCAGTAGCCGGCAAACAGGAAGCTGATGCTGATTAAACGCAGGGCCGGAGTTCCGATTTCCAGCATATATGGGGATGCGTTGAACATTTTAAGCAGCTGAACCGGAAGGGTCTGGAAGATAATCAGTCCGATCATCATGATTCCAACCGCAACGCAGATGCTGAGTTTTGCGGTATCCATAATACGTTTTTTATTCCGCGCGCCATAGTTGTAGGCGATAATCGGGATCATCCCGTTGTTCAAACCGAATACAGGCATGAATATGAAGCTTTGAAGCTTGAAATAAATTCCGAACACGGAAACTGCCGTTTCTGAAAACATGATCAGAATTTTGTTCATTCCGAATGTCATCACGGATGCGATGGACTGCATGATGATGGACGGGATGCCCACCTCGTAGATGACTGCAATGGTTTTCTTATGAGGACGGAATCCTCTTAACCGGATGATGACGTCAGGATTCTTTGTTTTATTAAAGAATGCGGACAAAATCATGGCGATAATCTGCCCGGTTACAGTTGCAATAGCTGCCCCGCGGATGCCGAGAGCAGGAAATCCCAACAGTCCGAAGATCATGATAGGGTCTAAAATGATGTTGATAATCGCTCCTGCGCCCTGTGTCAGCATGTTGTAAATGGTGCGGCCCGTGGACTGCATGATTCGTTCCAGCATCATTTCCAAAAAGAGACCGAAGCAGAAGACACAGCAAATGCTCAGATACTGAGTTCCATACTCGATGATGAGAGGGTTGTCCGTCTGGGTGGCAAAAAAACTGTGCGCGCCGAAGATTCCGAAAGCAGCGAACGCTAAGTAGCTTACAAATGCAAGAAATATACCGTTGACAGCGGCGTTGTCGGCGGCCGTCTGGTTCTTTTCTCCCAAAGACCGGGACAGCAGGGCGTTGACGCCGACGCAGGTTCCCACGGATACGGCGATCATCAGGTTCTGCACCGGAAATGCCAGAGATACCGCAGTCAGGGCTTCTTCCCCGATCTGT
This sequence comes from Clostridium sp. chh4-2, assembly GCF_002899675.1. GTDB lineage: Bacteria > Bacillota > Clostridia > Lachnospirales > Lachnospiraceae > CHH4-2. The sequence continues at coordinate 204,098 of NZ_PKUU01000008.1, forward strand.
GCCACAAAGACACTGTCTATAATGTTATACATGGCCTGCACCAGCATGGAAATAACCATGGGCAGGGACATGGAAAGGAGCAGACGGTTGATGGGCATGGTTCCCATCTTGTTTTCTGCCGGTTGATTGTTTACAGCCATAAAAACCTCCTATATAGTTAGCATGCTAACTATTGTAGCGGGAATGACAATAAAAGTCAATGTTTTATTATTTTATATAAATTGGGTATTGCAAAGAGAAAATGGTTATGCTATCATAATAAACAATTTAGTGAGGGAAAGTATTAAAACTATTGATTTTAGGCTTTTCCCCATGAAAAAGCGAAGAAAGAGACTCTTGCCTGAGGGACTTCAACAGGAAGATGGTGTCACCGACTGAGAGCACCGTCACGTAGGAACTGGCAAAGGGAACACTCTGGAGCTGACATATTGAACACTGTCAATTTGGGTTTGGCAAAGTAGGTATGTCCGTAGGCACACGTTACGTGTAAGAGAGGAGATTCAGTAACCCAAGCGGATCTCAATGCGGGTGGTACCGCGGATAAGAACGATTGTCCGTCCCGGAATACGTAACAGTATTCCGGGACTTTTTTATTTCCCGTAAATCGAGAAGATAGAAAGGTCCCGGAATATCTGGCTGCGGCGCCTGCAGCAGGCGTGCCAGAATGCTGTGCAGCATTTTATGCTGGATAACCGTAAATCAATTGCACCGATGGTAAGGAGAAATGAAACATGGAATTTATCAGTGGAGTAGTGGAGAAGGAGACAGTGGGGATTGAGGCAGTGCTTGACGGGAAATATATGGGAAAAACCGTTAAAATGAACGGTGCCGTACACAATGTCCGCCACATGGGGGACGTAGCATTTGTAATTCTTCGCAAAGCGGAGGGATTGGTACAGTGTGTTTATGAAAAAGGGGTTACGGAATTCGATTTAAAAGACTTAAAAGAAGAATCAGCAGTGGAGATAACAGGAACTGCCGCACCGGAAGAGCGGGCGCCTCAAGGTTTTGAGATCCGCCTTCAGACCATAAAGGTCCTGTCACAGCCGGCGGAAGTGATGCCGGTTGCGATCAACAAATGGAAGATGACCACGTCTCTTGAAACAAAACTGGCCCTGCGCCCGGTTACTTTGCGCAACATCCGGGAAAGGGCGAAATTTAAGATTCAGGAAGGGATCGTAAGAGGTTTCCGCGATTACCTTCACGCCCAGGGATTTACGGAGATACGTACCCCTAAGATTGTGGCAAGAGGAGCGGAAGGCGGTTCCAACGTATTTAAACTGGATTATTTTAATAAAAAAGCGGAGTTGGGGCAAAGCCCCCAGTTTTATAAACAAACCATGGTTGGGGTATATGACCGGGTATTTGAAGCCGCCCCCGTGTTCCGGGCGGAAAAGCACAACACTACCCGCCATCTGAACGAATATGTGAGCCTGGATTTTGAGATGGGCTATATCGACGGTTTCGAAGACATCATGGCAATGGAAACAGGATTTCTTCAATATACCATGGACCTTCTGAGCAGGGAATATAAAAAGGAACTGGAAATACTTGGAGTGACCCTGCCGAAAACAGACCGGATTCCGGCCGTGCGTTTTGACCGGGCAAAAGAACTGGTTTCAGAGAAGTACGACAGAAAGATCAGAAACCCATACGATCTGGAACCGGAAGAAGAGATATTAATAGGAAGATATTTTAAAGAGGAATATGACAGCGACTTTGTATTCGTTACCCACTATCCGTCGAAAAAACGGCCGTTTTATGCCATGGACGATCCGGCGGACAGCAAATTTACCCTGAGTTTTGATCTGCTGTTTAAGGGACTTGAGGTCACTACGGGAGGGCAGAGAATCCATGATTATGGAGAGATTGTGAAAAAGATGGAGAAGAGAGGGATGGACCCGGCGGATATTGAATCCTATCTGATGATATTTAAGTATGGGATGCCGCCTCATGGAGGGCTGGGAATTGGGCTGGAGAGGCTGACGATGAGGCTGTTGGATGAGCAGAATGTGAGGGAAACTGCTATGTTTCCGCGGGATGTTACCAGACTGGAACCCTGATTTTTTACACTAAGGGTGAAGGCATTTTCGAAAATGCCTTCACCCTTAACATAAAAACGTGAAGGCATTTCTGAAAATGCCTTCACCCTTGATGTTAAAAAAGGAGCGGAGAACAATGGCAAATATAATCAGCGACGAAACAATCGAATACGTGGGCATTCTTGCAAAACTGGAGCTTTCCCAGTCAGAAAAACAGGCCGCCCAAAACGACATGAGCCGCATGCTGGCTTACATCGATAAATTAAACGAATTAGACACTACCGGAGTAGAGCCTCTGTCCCACATCTTCCCGGTCAGCAATGTATTCCGCGAAGACGTGGTCACCAATGGTGATGAACGGGAACAGATACTGAAAAATGCACCCCAATGCAAGGACGGAGCCTTCAAGGTGCCAAAGACCGTGGAATAAATTCCAGCAGAAAGGAGAGTTCAGCTTGAGTATATTGGATTTAACAGCGGTTGAGCTGGGAAAAAAGATTAAGTCAAAAGAGATTACCGCAGTAGAAGCCACAAAAGCGGCATTAGCTCAGATCAAGGCTCTGGAACCGGAATTGAACTGTTTTGTTACAGTCGATGAGGAAGGAGCGGTCAAACGCGCCGAAGAGGTGCAGAAAATGATTGACGACGGAACCCTGACCGGCCCATTGGCGGGCGTTCCGGTGGCGATTAAGGATAATATGTGTACGGAAGGAATGCTGACAACCTGCAGCTCCAAAATTCTATATAATTTTAAACCAACTTATACGGCCCAGGCAGTTAAGAATCTGGAGCAGGCCGGGGCGGTAATTCTGGGAAAGACCAATATGGACGAATTCGCCATGGGCAGTACCACAGAAACCTCCGCATATGGTGAGACGAAGAATCCTTGGAACACGGAACATGTTCCCGGCGGTTCTTCAGGCGGTTCCTGTGCGGCGGTGGCGGCAAATGAGTGCTTTTTCGCACTGGGGTCTGATACAGGCGGTTCCATCCGTCAGCCCAGCTCATTCTGCGGAGTGACGGGGATTAAACCCACTTATGGAACCGTATCACGTTATGGACTGATTGCATACGGATCTTCTTTGGACCAGATCGGTCCGGTGGCGAAAGATGTTACGGACTGCGCCACTATATTAGAAGCGATTGCTTCCTATGATAATAAGGACAGCACATCCGTGAAACGAGAAGACTGCGATTTTACATCTGCTCTGGTGGATGATGTGAAGGGAATGAGAATTGGAATTCCAAGAGATTACCTGGGAGACGGGCTGGACCCGGAGGTGAAGGATGCGGTGCTCAAAGCGGCCAAGGAATTGGAAGCTAAAGGAGCTTTGGTGGAACTGTTTGATTTGAGCCTGGTGGAATATGCGATTCCGGCCTATTACGTGATCGCATCCGCAGAAGCCAGCTCCAATCTGTCCAGATTCGATGGAGTAAAATATGGCTACCGTGCAAAGGAATACGAGGGGCTTCACAGTATGTACAAGAAAAGCCGTTCGGAAGGGTTCGGGCCGGAAGTGAAACGGCGGATTATGCTGGGATCATTTGTATTAAGCAGCGGTTATTATGATGCTTATTATCTGAAGGCGCTGAGGACCAAGGCGTTAATTAAGAAGGCATTTGACAAGGCATTTGAATCTTACGATGTGATTCTTGGACCGGCGTCGCCTGCTACGGCGCCGAAATTGGGAGAATCCTTAAATGATCCGCTGAAAATGTATTTGGGCGACATTTATACCATTTCGGTTAACTTAGCAGGACTTCCGGGAATGACGGTTCCTTGCGGAAAGGATTCGAAAGGCCTGCCAATCGGGCTGCAGCTGATCGGAGACTGCTTTAAAGAGAAGAATATCATCCGCGCGGGCTATGCATTTGAAAAGACGAGAACTTATGAAGCGCCCGGACTGGCAAAAGGGGTGGCAGAACGGGAGGTGGTGTCATGAGCAAACAGTATGAGACAGTAATCGGTTTGGAAGTTCATGTTGAACTTGCCACAAAGACAAAAATCTTCTGCTCCTGCTCCACCGAGTTTGGCGGAGCTCCTAACACCCATACATGTCCGGTGTGCACGGGAATGCCGGGATCATTGCCGGTGCTTAATAAACAGGTGGTGGAATATGCCCTGGCCGTGGGCCTTGCCACCAACTGCGGCATTAACCAGTACTGCAAATTTGACAGGAAAAATTATTTTTATCCGGATAATCCGCAGAATTACCAGATTTCACAGCTTTATCTGCCGATCTGTCACGACGGCTGGGTCGAAATCGATACTTCGGCCGGGAAAAAGAAGGTTGGTATCCACGAAATCCACATGGAAGAAGATGCCGGAAAATTGATTCATGATGAATGGGAAGACTGCTCTCTGGTGGATTATAACCGTAGCGGCGTGCCGTTAATCGAGATCGTTTCAGAACCGGATATGAGAAGCGCTGATGAGGTAATCGCATATCTGGAAAAACTGAGGCTGATTATACAGTATTTAGGCGCGTCGGACTGTAAACTTCAGGAGGGTTCCATGAGGGCCGACGTGAACCTGTCTGTCCGCGAAGTGGGAGCACCTGAATTCGGTACAAGGACAGAAATGAAGAATCTAAACTCCTTCAAGGCCATTGCCCGTGCGATTGAGGGGGAGAGAAAACGTCAGATTGAACTGATTGAGGAAGGAAAAAAGGTGGTTCAGGAGACGCGGCGCTGGGACGACAATAAGGAATCCTCCCATGCCATGCGTTCCAAGGAGGACGCCCAGGACTACCGGTATTTTCCGGACCCGGATCTGACGCCTGTTGTAATCAGTGATGAATGGCTGGAGGAGATAAGAAAAAGGCAGCCGGAACTTCGGACGGAAAAATTGGAACGGTATCAAAGAGAATACCAGCTGCCGGAGTACGACGCCGGGATCTTGACCTCTTCCAAACACATGGCGGATCTGTTTGAACAGACCGTATCCCTGTGCCGGAAACCGAAAGAAGTGTCCAACTGGCTGATGGTTGAAACCATGCGTTTGCTGAAGGAAGAAGAAAAAGATCCGGAAGATATCACATTTTCACCGGAAAACCTTGCAAAGTTAATAAAATTGGTGGATACTAATATAATAAACCGCACGGTAGCCAAGACAGTATTTGAAGAAGTATTTAAAAATGACACAGATCCGGAGCTCTATGTGGAAGAAAACGGGCTGAAAGTAGTCAATGACGAAGGCGCTCTCCGCCGGACCATAGAAGAGATCGTGGCGGCGAACCCCCAGTCCGTAGAGGATTACCATAGTGGAAAAGAAAAGGCCATGGGCTTTTTAGTGGGCCAGACCATGCGGGCCATGAAAGGCAAGGCAGATCCGGCCATGGTAAACCAGATTGTAAAAGAAATACTAATGAGGTAATCGCTCTCCCTATGGAGGTTTCGATTATATTGCCGTAACTGGCAGAATGAGAGGTAAAAATGAGGAGGAAGAAAATGAAGCCATATGCAGAAATGACGAAAGAAGAGTTACAGTCACTTAGAAAACAGCTGTCCGCCCAGTACAAGGAATTCCAGGGTAAAGATCTGAAACTGGATATGTCCCGCGGCAAACCAAGCGCAGAGCAGTTAGACCTGTCCATGGGCATGATGGATGTTTTAAGCAGCGATGACGACCTGACATGTGAAGACGGAACCGATTGCCGTAACTATGGCGTATTAGATGGAATTAAAGAAGCAAAGGAATTGATCGGAGATATGATCGAGGTTCATCCCGACAATATCATTATCTACGGCAACTCCAGCTTAAATGTTATGTACGATACCATTTCCCGTTCCATGACTCACGGTGTTATGGGAAATACTCCCTGGTGTAAACTGGATAAGGTGAAATTCCTCTGCCCTGTACCGGGATATGACAGACACTTTGCGATCACAGAATATTTCGGAATTGAAATGATCAATGTGCCAATGACTCCTACCGGCCCGGATATGGACATCGTAGAAAATCTGGTGGCAAATGACGAGGCGATCAAGGGAATCTGGTGCGTGCCTAAATATTCCAATCCACAGGGAATTTCCTATTCTGACGAGACGGTACGCCGTTTTGCTCGTTTAAAACCGGCAGCTTCTGATTTCAGAATTTATTGGGATAATGCTTATGGCATTCATCATTTATACGACCATGACCAGGATCATTTGGTTGAAATTCTTGCAGAATGTAAGAGGGCAGGTAATCCGGACCTGGTTTATAAATTCTCATCCACTTCAAAAGTCAGCTTCCCAGGTTCCGGTATTGCGGCAATCGCTACCTCACACAACAACCTGGTTGACATTAAAAAGCAGCTGAAGATTCAGACCATCGGCCATGATAAAGTGAACCAGCTCCGCCATGTTCGCTTCTTCGGCGACATTCACGGAATGGTTGAGCATATGAGAAAACACGCTGATATTATGAGACCTAAATTTGAAGCGGTTACCACAATTTTGGAAAGAGAGCTGGGCGGACTTGGAATCGGTAGCTGGCTGTCACCAAAGGGCGGATATTTCATCTCCTTTGATTCTTTAGACGGATGTGCGAAAGCGATCGTTGCAAGATGTAAAAAAGCCGGCCTGATAATGACAGGAGCTGGAGCGACTTATCCATATGGAAAAGATCCTCATGACAGCAATATCCGTATTGCGCCTTCTTATCCGCCGCTGGGGGATTTGATGGTGGCTATGGAATTGTTTGCTTTGTGCGTTAAGATGGTAAGCATTGATAAACTTTTGAATGAAATGCAGTAAATTGTTATTTAACGGGGGTGGCGAAAGGGGGACGCCCGGAATCGGGAGGCGGAACCGGGAGACGAAGGTCGGAGGAGCCGTCCGGGCCGGGGAAGGAAGATGCAGCCAGATCGGATTCGGGATTCGCCCCTAAGAACTACTAAGACCCGTAAGGACAGAACGAGGCAGGCCGGCGCCATTCGCAGTGAACTCTTTATGACTTCGCTGCTCAAGGGCGCCTTAGAAACTGACACGGAAATCAGTTTCTACCTGCCTCGTTCTGCCCTTACGGGCCTAAGTTGTTCTAAAGGGGTTCCATACGATCCGATCTGTCTGCATCTTCCTTCCCCGGCCCGGACGGCCCCTCCAACCTTCGTTTCCCGGCTCCGCCTCCCGATTCCGGGCTGGTTTTTGCTGGCCTGGTTAAAAACAATATTGGTGCGTAGGTATTTATGTAGCACTACATTTACATAGTTCGTACATAGATCGTGAAGGGATTTTCAGAAATGACTTCAGGTTTTACTTTAAACGTCAAGGCATTTCACGAAACGACTTCACTCTTTACATTAAATCATGAAGGCATTTCTGAAAATCCCTTCACGGTTGATGTAAAAACTTACTCACTACTCCACCAAATCTTTTTTACCCTCAGCTAGCCAAGCAACAGCCGGAAAGAAGGGGAAACCTGGGCGGGCGGCGAACATAGAGAACGACAGGGGATCGTGTGCAGACCCTTAGTGATACTTGGCCGGCAAGAACGGAAAAAGGCAGACAAATACTGAATTCCGAATCAGTGTTTGAGGCGCCCTTGAACGATGAAGTCATAAAGAGTTCATCGTGAATGGCGCCGCGCTGCCTTTTTTCGCTCTTGGCGGCCTAGTATTACTTAGGGTCGTAACCCGAATCCCCTGTCGTTCTCTATGTTCGCCGCCCGCCCAGGTTTCCCCTTCTTTCCGGCGTTTCTTTCTCAATTAAATAAAGATTTATGATAGTTTATTTTTAGTTTGTAGTAAGAGTATTTATTGTCAATGTTTTCATATTAAATGATGTTCTACGCCCATTTAGCGGTATTCTATCCATATGAAAATTTTTTGTCATTTTTAAGCCATGAATAATTTTAAGCCTCCCTCAAGATAATAATAATAGAATTAAAGTAAAATTCGGAGGGAGCCTTTATGAAAAAACAAAATAATTATTGGTTGGTAGGAGGAATTGCCGCAGTAGTAGTCATTCTTATCATACTGCTTGCGGTAAGCTACAATAAAAGCAGAAGCAAAAGAGAGGAAAACGGCATAGTCGGAGAATCGACAGAAGAGAGTTCTCTCACAGATGAAACTTCCGGTATTTCTGGTCATGATAACATGGAACATGGAGCTATGGGCCATGGAACCGTTAATTCGGACACGGATATGGAAGACGAGAGCCTGGAAGCTTATTTAAATGATCAGGACAAGATTATGATGGCTATGATGAGAGATATGTCGGAAATAGAAAAGACAGGAAATGCTTCCATCGATTTTTTGGAAGGCATGATTCCGCATCATGAGTCGGCCGTCGATATGGCGGAAAGCTATCTGAAATATGGAGGGGAGAATCAGGAGCTGAAAGAAATGGCAGAATCCATTATTGAAACTCAGACAGATGAAATCTGGCAGATGAAGGCCCTGATTGATGAACTTACGGCTCTTGGGCAGACCGATACGGAAAAAGAAGAGGCATATCTGAAGGAGTACAACGAAATGATGTCGGCTCATCATGAAGGCCACAGTTCAGCCGATAACATTGACCAGGCATTTGCCGAAGGAATGCATATGCATCACAAAATGGCCGTTGATATGTCAAAAGCAATCCTGAATTATGCAGACGAAGGCGCTGTTAAGATGATGGCTCAAAATATTGTCCGCACGCAGGAAGACGAAATGGAAAAGATGGAAAATATCTTACAATCGGTGAGATAAACGGTACGGCAATAAGGTAGGCCGGGATGGAAGAAGAATGGGGATTGGGAACGTGGTTGGAAAGCGAAGTAGTGAGAAGTTATTTGTAGTAAGGCCGCTCAGACGATTTTGATTATATGTGAAGAAAACTGTTATAAAAATGAATCGTCTCCCTGCAATTGAACCTGATCCCTTCCTTCGGCCTGCAGAAAAGGATGTTTTTCTGATGAATTTATGCCCTTACTAAGGGGTATTCCACGTTGCTTTTTCGGACTTGTTTTAGGCATTTCTTAGTCAATTAAATAAAGATTTGCAGCTTCCCATTTTATAGATGTATGTGTTATACTAAAACTATTCCTGAGTTTAGAATTACGTTTCCTGCGGATTTCTTTCGCAGAAGAAGTTTTTGCCGTTAAGCGGCAGTCTAAAGTGTGAGCAGCACTGTAATGACCGGTTCGGTCGCAAATTCAGAACTTGAAATATGGATTGAAGGAGAGGTGAGGAATTTTATCCGCATCTATTGAAGTTGCGTTTTATTTTGATTATACTGAAAGGAGAAGAGAAATGGGGAAGAAAACACTGCATTGGCATCCCGCATTTCAAGCAGCGCTTCAGGTTGAACTTGCTGAAGACCGGCCATATCTGCGATTTGTAGAGGAATATAATCTGAGTAAGAAACCGCTGCGGATGGATACGCTGATCATAAAATTGGCACCTGGGCATGTGATTAAAAAGAGTATTGGCAAGCTGTTTCGGCAGCATAATATTGTGGAGTATAAGAGTCCGGAGGATTATATCAGCATTAATGATTTTTACAAAGTGATGGGATATGTCTGTATCTATCAGTCGGATACGGAAAAAGTAATGGAAATACCGCCGGAAGAATTGACAGTTACTTTTGTATGCAGCCATTATCCCAAGGCATTGATCGATCATTTAAAGAAGAATTACGGCATTTTGCGTCGGGAAGTATTCGAGGGAATTTACTATATGGATGGCCTGATGTTTCCTGTGCAGGTGCTGGTGACAGATCAACTGTCGAAAGAAGATTACATCTGGCTGAGCCGATTGAGAAAAGATCTGGAAATAAAATCGGATATTGAACCATTGGCATTGGTGTACAAGGGAAAAGAAAAAGATCCGTTGTATCAGGCAGTGATGGATTTAATTATCCGGGCAAACCAGGAGCAGTATGAGGAGGGAAAAAAGATGTGCGAGGCATTAAGAGAATTATTTGCGGATGAATTGGTGGAACGTGAAGAGAAAGGGATGGAACGGGGAGCAATGTTGAAACTGATTTCTCAAATTCGCAAAAAACAGCAAAAAGGTCTGTCAGTAGTAGAAATTGCGGAGATTTTAGAAGAGGAACCTGAATTGGTAAGCAAGATATATCAGACAATCCAGGGCCATATGGAAAGTACAGATGAAGAGGTTTACCAGATTTGCTTTTCATGAGTTATATGGTAAGATACAAAAAGGTTTCGTCAGGAGGCATAAATACCTTCTTACGGAACCTTTTTAATTTTGCAAAATATTTTTTATCCTTATTACGAAAGGGAAATGGAACTTTCGCGGACAACCAGTTCGCATGGAAATTGAACTTTAATTGGAGACGTATGTCTTCCTGAAATCCGGTCATCCAGAATTTTCACAGCAAACTCCCCAAGTTCCTTTTTCACAACTCGTACAGTGGTGAGCCGTGGGGATATGAACTGTGCAATGTCAATATCTGCCAGACCAATTATGGAAATATCCTGAGGTATCTTATAACCGTGGTCATGGAGGGCGCTGATAGCGCCTATGGCGGGATAATCATCTGCGCATATGATTGCCTCCGGAAGTTTTTTATGCTCAATTAAGTCGTTAACAGCTGCATAGGCCTGATCCGCTGTGAGGATAATGTTACGGCAGTAATCCATGTCGAGCGGAAATGAATGGGCGGACAAGGTATCGCAAAAAGCACGGAACCGGTGCTCATTGATATAATTGGCGGAATCGGATGGAATCGTGCCTAAAAAGCCGATCGATTTGAATCCGCATTTGATGAAATATTCTGTGGCATATGTGGTAGCCGTATAAGCATCGCAGATGACTTCATCAATATCAGCATTGGGAGAGTTCAAACCTGCGTAGATAAGATTCGTTCCCATCTGTTTGAAACGGTTCATAACCTCCTGTGTAATTCTCCCGAGAAGAATGATGCCGTCATAATTCTGTTTTTCCAGGCTGCTCAATATAGGAGAGATATCGACGTTTGAAGTTGATATGGTCTGTTTCAATTCATAGTCTAATCTGGCTGATTCTTCCTGGATTCCAACTAAAAGCTGTGCAAAAAAATAATTATTAAAGCTATCGGATGGCGATACCAGCACACATGCCAAGGATTTAGCAGAAGTTCTGGCAAATGAAATGTCATTGATATAGCCTAATGATCTGGCGATCTGTTTTACTTTTTCAGCTGTAGCAGGACTGGCTGGCTTTTGTTTGTCATTATTAAGAACGCGGGATACAGTTGAGATGGAAACACCCGCTTGCTGTGCAATTTCATAAAGTGTAGGACGCATAGGCAGGACTCCTTTGTGCGGAATTGGATAAAATTGGATTATCATCCATAATATAGTGCTAGTATAATAGAAAATATAAAGTATGTCAATAAAAAGACGAATGATAATTCCAAAAACTTTGGATATAAAAGGATTGAAAATTTGGAATAACGATGATAATATGAAAATATAAGAAGAAAATCCAGTATTTACTGTCGAATTTTCTTGAAATGTGGTAAAAGTTAATCCAAAAATTTGGAGCAAATTGTGAAAGGAGAGGCGAAATGAAAAAGAGATTATTGGCATGGGGATTGGCAATGACAGTTTTTTTGGCGGGGTGCGGCAATGGGGCTGGTGCACAGACGGAAACTTCCAAAGATGTGCAGGAAAGCCAGACAGAAGATGGGGGGAATGAAACAAAGGATACGCAATTTGGTATTTCTCCAATGAAAGAGAGGACAACGTTAAATGTCGGATATTTCGTAGGAGTACAGCATGCTCTTCCGATTTATGTGGCGGATCAAAAGGGATGGTTCGATGAATTGAACATTGATTTGGAATATGTAACTTTTTCAAATGGTCCGGCAATGATGGAAGCCAGCAGCAGTTGGGATTTCGCTACAACAGGAGGACCTGGAACGATAGTGGGAGCTTTGACATATGACGTAAAATGCATTGGGACAGCAACTTATGATGCCGGTCTGAATTTATATGTTCGAGAAGATTCTCCGATTTTAAAATCTGGAAAAGGTCATGTGGACGGCTATGAAGATATATATGGAACACCTGAGGATTGGAAAGGAACTACGTGGCTTCTTCCGGTAGGGACTACGCTTCATAAAATACTGTTTTCAACGCTTGAGAAGGTGGGTGTGCCTACAGATGAGGTGACCATTGTCAATATGGATGTGAGTTCTGCACTTGCAGGATTTAAAGCAGGAGAGGGGGATGGCTGCGGAGAGTGGTCGACATTGGCTTTGGCTGCAGAGCGCGAGGGGTATAAAAAAGTGGGAGGTTTAGATGCAAACGGAGATATTATTGTCTGCAACGTATGCGCGACTTCGGATGCAATAGAGAATAAGACAGATCTTATAGTGAAAGCATATGAACTTTACTATCAATCGGCGAAATGGTGTCTTGAGAATCCGGAAGAGGCGGCAGAATATTATATGGAAGTATGTACTGACGAAGGAGTGCTCTGTACGGCTGAAGATGCCGCTTATGCAGTTTCCATTCTGTTTGTGCCTACACTGGAAGAGAGTATTGCGATGTTTGAGAATGAAATGGAGGACCCCAGAGGCTTGTATACTGCAAGAAAGCTGAACCAGGTGGAAGTGGATCTGTTTGAAACCTTTGATTTTTTTGTGGATCAGGGAAAATATACGAATGAAAACAGAAACTTCTTATTAGATAACAGAATGATTGACGATACAATTGCAAAATTAGTGAAAGAAGAACTGGAAAGCCGCAATTAACTTTAAACAGGAAGATCGAATAAGGAGGCGGCAGGGTATGGAAAAAGAAGTTGTTCAAAAACAAAGAAAAGATTCCGCCAAATATGCTTTTTTGACAGCAGCCGGGATTCTGGGATTTTTTCTGATTTGGCAGTTGGTTCTGGAAACGGGAATTGTCAGTTCCAGAATACTTTCAAAACCGACGGAAGTGATTCACCTGTTCTTTGTAAAATTAAGTGATAAAAGCCCGGACGGTTCACTTCTGCAGACGAATATTCTCACAAGCCTGCAGCTGTCGCTGACAGGGCTGGGATTAGCCATTGCTGTTGGAGTGCCGCTTGGATGGATTATGGCATGGTACGAAGACGTGGATTTATTTGTCCGGCCGATATTTGAAGTGATTCGTCCGATTCCGCCTATATCATGGATTCCTCTGACAATTCTGTGGTTGGGAATCGGATTAAAAGCCAAGGCATTTATTATATTTTTTTCAGCGTTTATTCCTTGTGTAATCAATTCCTATACTGGAATCAAGCTGGCAAGTCCTGTTTTAATCAATGTGGCAAAGACGTGCGGAGCGTCAAAATTCACTATTTTTTACAAGGTGGGGATACCGGCATCTCTTCCAATGGTTTTTGCGGGTATGAGAATTGCCCTGGGCAATTCCTGGTCCACTTTGGTGGCGGCGGAGATGCTGTCGGCCAGTTCAGGCCTTGGCTATATGATTCTGACAGGAAGATCCTTTGGCAGGCCGGATATTATTATATTAGGAATGCTTGTGATCGGCGCAGTCGGGGCGTTTTTCAATGGAATTTTATCGATTGCAGAGAAAAAGGTTCTGGCATGGAGGAAAACAAATGATGGAAAGTAAGCGGATAAACAGAAAACGGATCATTGTGACGGCGCTTTCGCTTTCATTTCTGCTGGGAATATGGATTTTTGTTGCAGCCAATTATCCCGAAATGATTCCCAGCCCACAAAAAACGTGGGAACGCTTTATGCTGACATTTTCAAAACCGGTCAAGAAATTAAATCTTCTGCAGCATGTGGCGGCCAGTTTGAGGCGGGTTGGAATTGCACTTTTGATATCCTGGGTAACCGGTGTGGCGTTTGGTGTGGTAATTGGATGGAACAGGGCTGCCAACGCTCTGTTTGGCTCTGTTTTTACCATGCTGCGCCCGATTCCGCCGCTGGCGTGGATTCCGTTAATAACCATTTGTTTTGGAATAGGCGAGATGCCTAAGATATTGATCGTGTTTATCGGAGCGTTTATACCCGTAGTGGTAAATACCCAGGCTGGAATGAGCAATGTGGAAGGACTGTATCTGGACGTGGCAAAATCTTTCAGCGCGGACAACCGCCAGCTTTTGTGGGAAGTGGCTATGCCCTCGATCATGCCGGCGATTCTGGCCGGAATGAGGACTTCCACCAGCTCGGCCTGGATGGTGGTGGTGGCGGCTGAAATGCTGGGCGCCAGCTCTGGAGTTGGATTTTTAATCAGCCGGGGTATGGACAGCGCGGATACCCCTCTTGTGCTGGTTGCCATGATTGCCATAGGCATTGTAGGTGCTCTTTTGGCGATTGTATTTGAACTGGTTGAAAGGATGGCTTGCCCATGGATGGAAAAAAGATAAGGCTTAGCCTAAAACATGTGAATAAAAAATTTTATACGAAATCGGAAGCTTTTGAGGCGGTTAAAGACGTTTCACTGGATGTTTACGACAATGAATTTTTGGTTGTTTTAGGGCCGGGGCACTGTGGAAAATCAGTTCTTTTAAATATTATGGACGGACTTGATGCACCCACCTCGGGAGAAGTGCTTTTGGATGGAAAAACGCATAATAAGCCAAACCGGGATATCGCCATGGTTTTTCAAAAAACCGGACTTATGCCGTGGAAAACAGTGATGCAGAATACGGAATTGGGTCTTAAATTCGCAGGGGTCAAGAAAGAAAAAAGGCGGCAGGCCGCACAAAAATACATAGATTTAGTGGGGCTGAAAGGATTTGAGAAACACTATCCGTCTCAGCTTTCCGGCGGAATGAAACAGAGGGTGGGCATTGCAAGGGCGTATGCCGCCGATCCTCAGCTGCTTTTAATGGACGAACCGTTTGGAGCGCTGGATGCTCAGACCAGATATGCCATGGAAGAGGAGATCAGCCGGTTGTGGGAACAGGATAAACGAACGGTTGTGTTTGTTACGAACAACATTGAAGAAGCCGTATACTTGGGAGACAGAATTGTGCTGCTCAGTGGATGTCCTGCAACTGTAAAAAAGATTTATGAAATTGATCTTTCCCGGCCCAGAAATTTTGTGGACCCATACTTTATGGAGATCAGACAGGAGATTGCGGAGAACACGGATCTCGCTTTATAGATCGGAAAAGGAGCGGCTGTTATGATTGAGAAGGAGTGCGAAGAAATTAAAGTTGAAGTGAAACATCTCACTAAAAAGTTTGGCGACCTGCTCGTGCTGGATGATATCTCATTTAATATAAAAAGAGGAGAATTTGTTTGCGTGGTAGGACCTACGGGCTGTGGAAAGACGACCTTTTTGAACCTGCTGACAAAGCTTTATGAGCCTACATCAGGAGAACTTTTGATAGACGGAGTGCCAGCAGATCCGAAAAAGCATAATCTGGCTTTTGTCTTTCAGGAGCCGTCTGCGTATCCATGGCTGACAGTTGAGCAGAATATTGCCTTTGGTCTCCAGATAAAAAAGCTTCCTAAGGAAGAAATCAAGACCAGGGTAAATAATATTCTGCGTCTGATGGGGCTTGAAAAGTCAAGAAAAAGCTATCCACATCAGCTCTCTGTCAGTACGGAGCAGAGAATTATTATAGGAAGGGCATTTGCCATGAATCCCGATCTCCTTTTGATGGACGAACCCTATGCCCAAATGGATATTAAGCTCAGATATTATCTGGAGGATGAGGTGATCAGGCTTTGGAAAGAGACAAAAAGCACGGTGGTATTCATTACCCATAATATAGAAGAAGCGGTTTATCTCGCTCAAAAAGTGCTGATTCTTACGAATAAACCGGCCAAAATAAAAGAAGAAATTAACATAGACCTGCCCCGTCCCAGAAATTTTGCGGACCCGGAATTTGTAACTTTGAGAGCTTACATTACGGATCAGATTAAATGGTGGTAAAAATAAAACATTTCCGCAGACAGCGGAGGAATGGAGAAACAATATGGAAATAAACAGATATCTGGACCATGCGGTATTAAAACCGGAATTTACACAGGAGGAAGCAAAGGCGGGAATTCAGATGGGGATCGACTATCATGTGAAAACCGTTTGTGTAAGACCATGTGACATAAGACTTGCGCAGGAAATGTGCCGGGGGACGGATACGCTTGTCAGCTGTGTTCTGGATTTCCCTCATGGATCAGCGGGAAAAGATGCCAAAGAAGCATTGGCCCGCATTTATGCCGGTATGGGGGTGGTTGAGATTGATATGGTGATGAATTTTGGCCTGGCAAAGTCCGGAGAATGGGACCGGGTAGCAGACGAAATCAGAGCTGTGGTAAATGCAGCTCATGCTCAAGGGGTAGGAGTTAAGGTTATCTTTGAGACAAGCCAGCTTACAACAGAGGAAATCAGAAAAGGTACAGAAGTCTGTATTGAATGCGGAGCAGATTTCGTAAAAACCTCTACAGGCTTTTTAGGCTGTGGCGCCACCATGGAAAGTGTGAAGACAATGATAGACGCCGCGGGCGGCAGGATAAAAGTAAAACCTTCCGGAGGTATGAGCGATTATGAAACAGCGAAAGCATTTGTCGATATGGGCGCAGATCGTTTAGGGGTGGGCGTGGCATTTACACCAGCAATTTGCGGCAAGATGATAAAGTGAGAAAACAGGCTGCATTAACGGGGAAAGAGGGATTGGATGAACGGGTTTGAACTTTATTTTACGACTAAAATTATATTTGGAAAAAACGCTGAAATGGAAATTGGAAAAAAGATGAAGGAAGAAGGGGTTGAAAAGGTTCTGCTTCATTATGACCAGATTGCAGAGCAGTTGGGGATTTTGCAGAGGGTAGAGACATATTTGAATGCCGAGGGAATCAGTACCATACGTCATGGCGGCGTGGTGCCCAATACCAAGCTTTCCGTAATACGTTCCGGAATCAATAAATGTTTGGATTACGGGGTGGATTGTGTGACAGCTATTGGAGGAGGAAGCGCTATCGACTCTGCAAAAGCCATCTGTGTGGGAACCGCAAATCCCCAGGTGGATATCTGGGACTGCTACGAAGGGAAATTTAAACCGGTAACAGCTATTAAAATGGCGGTAGTGTTGACTACTGCGGCCACAGGAAGCGAAACAAATGCTTCTTCTGTGGTGATGAATGAGGAAGAAGGATTGAAAAGAAGTCTGTATTGTGAAGCCAGCCGGGCAGATTATGCGTTTATGAACCCTGAAATCCTATATACTCTGCCCAGATTTCAGCGCGCCTGCACCATAGCTGATATTCTATCCCATACGTTTGAACGGTATTTTACCCAGCATGGAGAAAACCGGATTTCAGATCAGTGTTCAGAAGGGATGATGAGAACCCTTTATGAACTCAGCGGCACATTTTTGGATGATCCAAAGAATTACGATGTGACTTCAGAAATTATGTGGGCCGGAACTTCGGCTTATATGTACTGTGGTTTAGGCGGACAGTTTGACTGGGGAACTCATAATATGGGGCACGAACTTTCCGGCATGTATGAAAAGACCCACGCGGCAACCGTCACCGCAATGTGGTGCAGCTGGGCCAGGTATACATACAAAAACAATATAAAACGCTATGCCAGATATGCAGATAAGGTGCTTCATATTACCGGTACAACAGAGGAAGCTGCTGCTATAGCCGGAATAGAAAAAACAGTAGAATATTTTAAGAAGTGGGGAATGCCGGTCGATCTGAAAGAGCTTATGGGCAGAAAGCTGACAGGAGAAGAGTTGGATTCATTGACAGAAAAATGCATGTTTAATGGAAGAAGAGAAACAGTGGGAAATTGTGAAAAACTTAAACGAGAGGATGTCCGCCGGATATATGGTCTGGCTAATGGAGATGAATTCATTTAAGTAAAGCGTGAAGGCATTTTCCAAAATGCCTTCATGATTGATGTAAAAATGCATTGGAGATTTATGCAAAGATCGATGTAAAATCAGATATAAAATATTTTTAGCAAAGCAGGTGAAAACCGGCGCAAAAGAGGAATCCAGGAAGAGAACACAGCCGTCAACGGGTCAAACAGGCCTTGGAAGGACTGTGTTCCTTTTTTGGATTCTTTTCCTATGTATTTTTGCTCTTCAACGAAATTGCAATCCCTTTCACCTCTTAGCTTTACCTATATTTAACACCTCCCCCTCCTCTCATTTTACATACTTCCGATATGATAATTTTTGTTGTACCCGGAATAAATCCGGAAAGCCGCTAAGTATGAGAATACAGATAAAATATAACAGGCTTCACACAACATATAGAAAAATCAAAAAAACAAAATCAATCGATTCAAAATGCCGTTTAGCCGGCGGAATGAGAGGAAAGTATGAAAAAAAGAATAGTTTGCACAGCGTTATCGACTTTAATGATTGCAGGATTATTATCAGGATGTTCCGGCAAAGCAAGCGCCAAAGAAGTGGATTTAAACAGCATGACCCTGGAACAGATTGCAGAAGAAGCCAAAAAGGAAGGGCGCGTGGATTCCGTTGGAATGCCGGATACCTGGGCCAACTGGGGAGAAACCTGGCAGGGGATTAAAGATACATATGGATTGGAGCATGTGGATACGGACATGTCGTCGGCGGAAGAAATCGCTATATTCGAATCCGAGAAGAATAAGGCGACCAAAGAGATCGGTGATGTGGGACAGGCTTTTGGACCGGTGGCAGTGGAAAAGGGAGTCACGATGAAATATAAAACAAGCTATTGGGATTCCATTCCTGACTGGGCCAAGGATGACGATGGAGACTGGATCATCGCTTATTACGGAACCATGACTATGCTGACCAATAAAAAACTGGTGCCGGAAGCACCAACGTCATTTGAGGATCTTTTAAATGGGGATTATATGGTGGCAGTAGGAGACGTGGCGAAGGCAACTCAGGCACAGTATGCGGTTCTGGCAGCGGCCATTGCCATGGGCGGTGACGAGTCTAATATAGAACCTGGACTAGAGTATTTTAGAAAGATTGCCGAGCAGGGGCGTCTTGACTTAGGCGAATTTTCGATGGCGAGAATTGAAAAAGGGGAAGTTGGAGTGGCCTTTTTATGGGATTATAATGCTTTGGGCTATCGTGACCAGTTTGTAGAAAATAACCCAAGTGCGGATTTTGAAGCGAATGTGCCGTCAGAAGCGTCTATCCAAAGCGGTTACTGTACGATTCTTAACAAATATTCCCAGCGCCCTCATGCGGCTGCCATTGCAAGAGAATATATTCTCAGCGATGAAGGGCAGATTAACCTGGCAAAAGGTTATGCAAAGCCGGTGCGGAACGTGGAGATTCCGGCGGACTTAAAAGCAAAGCTGATAGATGACAGCCAGTATGCGAACGCGAGAATGGTAACTGACCAGGCTGCATGGGAAGAGACTGCAAAAACCATCGGAACGAAATGGCAGGAAGAAGTGGTAGCCTACGCAAAATAGAAATAGGGACGGCGGATTGAGAGGGTTATATGAAAGCATTAAAAGGGAAAACTTATTTATTTGCACTGCTGCCGTTTTTGCTGCTGGCAGGGATGTTTGAACTGGTACCGATCCTTACGGTTGTGGTGAAAAGCTTTATGCCGGAAGGAGGGGGAATCGGTTTTACCCTGGAACATTATCAGAGTATTTTTACGAAAAAGTTATATAGGTCAGCAATTGGAAACAGTCTGATTGTGGCTGTGTTTTCTTCCATCATCGGTCTGATAATCGCATTTATCGGTGCAAAAGCGGCTTATAGTGAAAGCGGCAGAGGAAAGAAATTTTTTATGAGCATTTTAAATATGGTATCCAATTTTTCCGGAGTGCCGCTGGCTTTTTCCTACATCATTCTGTTTGGAAATGTGGGGGTGATGACCATGATTGGAAAGACATATGGAATCGGGGCTCTGGCAGGTTTTCCGCTTTATACGGTGTGGGGACTGCTTCTGATCTATGTGTATTTTCAGGTTCCATTGGCTACGCTTTTGCTGATTCCGGCCTTTGATTCCATTAAAAAAGAGTGGAAGGAGGCGGTCAGCCTGTTGGGAGGCGATGAAAGGACATTTTGGTTTAAAGTGGGGATTCCGGTCTTAAAACCCAGCATATTGGGCACATTTTCGGTGCTGTTTGCCAATGCCATATCCGCCTATGCCACGGCTTATGCTCTCCTTATGAATAACTTATCCATTTTGCCTATACGGATTTCGGAACAGTTTGTGGGGGACGTGGTACAGCGCCCCCAGTTCGGAAGCGCTCTGGCGGTGATTTTGATGCTTTTGATGGTGCTTTCCATCTATTTGAATGAAAAGGTGCTTCATATGCAGAAAGGAGGGAGGTCATGAAACGTTCGTCTAAGAAAGCGGGAGCGAAAATTGCCATCGCGGTGATTGGAATCTATCTTTTGTTTCCTTTGGTCATTACATTTTTGTATTCAGTATTCAATGAATGGATGGCGGTTCTTCCCACTGGATTTACGTTGAGGGCCTACCATGAGATACTGAGCGATCCGGCATTTTGGGAAGCCATAGGCAGAACTATTGTGATTTCCATATTTCCTATTGTGATCTGCACGGTTTTCGTTCTTTTAGCCATGTATGTGGTGGTGGTTTACCATCCAAAGCTGGATAAAATCATGAAAACATTATGTACTGTGCCGTATGCGATCCAGGGTGTAATCCTTCCGATCTGCGTGCTGTCTTTGTATGCCGCGGCGCCGGAACCATTTTCCAACAGGATCTTTATGCTGGTGTCCACCTACTGCATTGTGGTGCTTCCTTATATTTATCAGGGAATCCGCAATAATTTAAACGGCGTGCACGCCCCAAGGCTGATTGAGGCCGCTCAGATGCTGGGAGCAAGCAAGTTTTATGCATTTTTTAAGGTGGTAGTTCCCAATATTGTAAGCGGCGTTACGGTTTCCGCCATGCTGGCTATGGCAATCGTGTTCGGCGACTTTGTGGTGATTAATACGGTGGCGGGCAATTATTTCCCCACCGCTCAGATGTATCTCTATGATGTGATGAAAAAATCCGGGCAAAAGACCTGTGCGATCATTATTATCCTGTTTTTGGTCACATTATTTATCTCGGCGGGGGTATTTTTAAGAGGCAGGGACAGAAAGGAAAGATAAGTTATGTCATATATAGAATTTAAGCAGATTGATAAATACTATGGCACAAACCAGGTATTGAAGGGAATTGATCTGAAGATCGAAAAGGGAGAATTTGTCACCCTGTTAGGCCCTTCCGGATGCGGAAAAAGTACGCTGCTGCGCTGCCTTTCCGGCTTAGAAGAGATATCCGGCGGACAGATTCTTCTGGACGGAGAAGACATTACACACAAAGATCCGAAAGACCGCAATATAGGTATGGTATTTCAGCAGTACAGCCTGTTCCCCAATATGACGGTGGAGGAGAATATCGCATTTGGCCTCAAACTGAAAAAAACAGGTCAGAAGGAGATTGAAAAAAGGGTGCTGGAGGCCATTAAAATGGTGGAATTAGAGGGAAAGGAGCGCCAGTACCCCATGAACCTGTCCGGCGGACAGCAGCAGAGAGTGGCGCTGGCCAGAAGTATCGTGATGCGTCCAAAGGTTCTGCTTCTGGACGAACCGCTGAGCGCCATCGATGCAAAACTGAGAAAATCCCTTCAGAACAGCATTCGCCAGATTCATAAAGAAATGGGGCTGACCTCCATTTTCGTCACCCACGACCAGGACGAGGCCATGGTCATGTCGGATGTGATTCATCTGTTCCACGCCGGAAAGATCGAGCAGTCCGGCAGCCCCATCTCCATGTACACACAGCCGGTTAGCCGATTTGCCGCCGGTTTTATCGGCAATTACAACATCCTGTCCAAAGACGAGTTCTTCTGCGTAACGCGCAGGGAAATATCCGGCAGCGAAATTGCCATCCGCCCGGAAACCCTTCAGATATCGGCAGGACCGATTGACGGGCCTGACGAATACCGGTTTGACGGAGTGATCGTGGACAGCATTCCGAGGGGAAATGTGCTCCGCTATCTGGTGGACGCAGGGGGCATCAAACTTCATGTGGATGTGTTGTTCAGGAGCAAAGTTCTGTTCGAAAACGGGATGAAAGTCAACCTTTCCGTGTCGGACAGAAACTGCATTCGCCTGTAAATTGAGAAGACAGGTTACGATTCACAGCCCCGGCGGCAAACTGCCAAAACCGGAGCGGAAGGCAGGGACCACAGGGACTGCGAATCATAATAAGAACAGAGGAAGAAGAGAATGGAACGATGTGGATTTAAACATTTGAAAAACTGGTATAAAGGCAATCTTCACAGCCATACCACAAACTCGGACGGTTTGCTGACGCCAGAGGAATCTGTGGAGCTGTTCAAAAGCCATGGGTATCATTTTTTGTGCCTGTCGGAACATGACTGCTATACGGATTACAGAAATGAATTTGATTCTGAGAATTTTATCATTCTTCCGGGGCTGGAAGCTTCGGCAGTGTTGTTTGAGAACAGGAATTTCCCCAACCGCCTGAAGGTCCACCACATTCATGGTATCTTAGGGACAAAAGCCATGCAGGAGAAGGCGTCGGAGAACGGAAAACTGTTCAAACATATGGAGCGGAAGGAACCCCTCCGGTACTATGGAACCTGGAACGGAGCGGAAGCGGCGCAGCGGCTGGCGGATGAACTGAGGGAGAAAGGCTGCATAACGACGTATAACCATCCCATATGGTCCAGAGTCAGGGAGAGCGAGTTTATAGACACCAAGGGACTGTGGGCGTTGGAGATCTTTAATTATGATACGGTAAATGAAAGCAGCACCGGATTTGACACGACTTACTGGGATGTTATGCTGAGAGAAGGCAAAAGGATTTTAGGATTTGCTTCCGATGACAATCACAATGAAGGGCTGTTTGACGATTCCTTCGGAGGCTTTATCGTGGTTAATGCGGATGCTCTGACCCATGAGGACATTGTGGAAAATATGATCTGCGGGAATTATTATTCCTCTTCAGGGCCTGAGATTTATGACTGGGGAATTCGTGACGGCAGAGTTTATGTGAACTGCAGCCCTGTGTACCGGATTGATTTTATAGCGGGCAATTTTGTAAATGACGGCAGGAGCATGGTGTGCAGGTCTAAAGAAGAGACGGTTTCGGAAGCATTTTACGATCTGAAAGGCCATGAAACTTATGTGCGCGTTGAATGCACGGACAGGGTAGGAAAGACGGCCTGGAGCAATCCCATTTATTTAATTCCTTAATTCATGTGCAGTCTGTATTTTTGAAAATACAAAATTTTTTAGGCAACCTAAAAATTTGTGTATATCATCGCAAAACAGCTCCTTTTTGTATGAATTCTTATGTATTTTGTGAATTGTTATTCTTTTGCAACCTGATATAATAAGGATATCAAAAGGGAAAGAGAGGCGGTCAAGATGTACGCTGTTGCTTATATCATCGTTTTCGGAATACTTGCATTTGACTTATATCCGATTATTAAAACCGGATTGAAAAAATAAATAGTTGACATACCCTGAATACTGATAGTATGATATCAATGAATTTAATACTATGAGATGCAATAGAGGCGCGGTGAAGATCAGTAGCCCCATGGAGGTCCGGCAGGAGCTGTGAGATGGGAGGAAAGGATTTACCGCCGAAACGAAGGAAACCTGCCGGTTTTATTCGTTGGGATGCAGTCTAAGAGGCTGCATACTCTCACTGTAAAGTGGAGGCGCTATTGGCTGGATTGTTAATATGATATGAAAAGCAATGGCCTGTGCCGTTGCTTTTTTTATATCATAGGAAAGTGAGCCTATGATATAAAAAAGCCCTCCAATGCCAACTTCGTTGGCTATGGGGCCGCACTGCGGCGGTAAGGTATAATGTCGCTGAAGCGACCCGCCGCAGGCGGAGAATCCCGCAAGCGGGATTCTCTCTTATGCCATAAAATCCAGACGTCAATTTTGCCAAAAACGAGAGTGTTGTCAACATTAACTGCAGCGCTCAAACAGTGATGATGCATCAAAAAAGAAAACAGGGGGATATACAAATGACTGAATTTTTTAACTGGTTTGCCTATGACATTTTATGGGGACCGCCGCTGATTGCAATTATGGTGATAACCGGACTTTATCTGACCATCCGTACCGGATTTTTCCAGATCCGGCACCTGGGTTACATCTTTAACCGGACTTTGGGCTGCATTCTACGAAAAGACCATGTCCAGGATGAAAACGACAAGGGGCTGCTGAGCCCATATGAAGCCATTGCCACAGCGGTAGGAGGATCGGTAGGATTCGGCAATATCGCGGGCGTTGCCACGGCAGTGACCACAGGCGGCCCGGGAGCTGTGTTCTGGATGTGGATGACCGCTCTGATGGGAATGCTGATTAAGCAGGTGGAGGTTACTCTGGCTGTTTATTACAGGCGGACCGATGAGGAGGGCAATCCTTACGGCGGACCTACCTATTATATGGAATACGGTCTGGGAGAGGAGCGCCATTGGGGGAAAAAATGGCTTCCATTGGCATTTGTCTTCGGCCTTGGAATCTTTTCCACATTTTTCATCAGCGCATCCAACTTTACTACATCGGAAGTTCTGGCGTCATCCCTGGGCTTAAAACAGGAACTGGCAGCCCTTATGCTGGTTATCTTTACATATGCCCTGATCTGGAGAGGCGTTAAGAAGCTGGGACAGATATTTGTGAAACTGGTTCCTGTTATGAGCGTGGGCTATCTTCTGTTCGGCATCGTAATCATCGTGCTGAACATTGGGAATCTGCTGCCTACGATCACAGCGATTTTCAGAGAGGCATTTACCGGAAGCGCCGCCCTCGGAGGATTTACCGGAGTGACTGTGTCGAAAGCCATTTCCACGGGTATGGCCCGCAGCGTTTACTCCAATGAAGCCGGTTGGGGAACCAGCCCTATGGTTCATGCTTCCAGCAAGACAAGACATCCGGTGGAGCAGGGGCTTTGGGGTTCTTTCGAAGTATTTGTGGACACATTTGTGGTGTGTACGGTGACTGCCCTCAGCGTATTGATCACCGGGGAGTGGACATCCGGAGCTACAAATGCTACACTTGCATTAAATGTATTCCGTGATAACCTGGGAGGTTTCGGCACGCTGTTTATGACCGTCACCATGGTGATTTTCTCTGTCACAACTTCCGGCGGCTGGTATGTTTATTATGAGGCCACTCTCCGCCACCTGGCAGGGGATCATGCTAAGGTGAAAAAATGGCTGCTGCTCATGTTCCGCTATTTCTATGCGCTGCCGCCATTTCTGCTGACCCTTTATCTGATCCATGTGGGGGATCTGAGCATTTGGACGATGGTGGATATTACAAGCGGTATCCCGACCTTTATCAATGTTATTGTGGTGCTGATTCTGTCCGGAACTTACTTTAAACTGTTAAAGGACTATAAGGCGCGCTACATGAATGAAGGCAGGCCGGATGAAAACTTCCCGATTTTCTATGAAGACAAGAAAAAGCAAGAAGCGCTGGAAGGAAGAAAATAATGAAAACAATTTATATTAACGGTATTGTTTATACGGGTGAAATGCCATTTTGCCGGGCATTTGCAGTAGAGGACGGACGGTTTGTATATGCAGGAACCGTGGAAGGGGCCATGAGCCTGAAAGACGGGGACGATGTGGTCTGCGACCTGGAAGGACGTTTTGTCTGCGCCGGTTTTAATGATTCCCATATGCATCTGGTGAATTACGGATATTCTCTTCAGATGGCTGAGCTGGCGTCCCATACAGAGTCCATGGTTGCCGTGAAAAATGCCGTAAAGCAGTTCATCGCAGACCGCGGGATCGAAAAAGAAAGCTGGGTGAGAGGCCGTGGCTGGAACCAGGATTATTTCACAGATGACAAAAGATTTCCCACGAAACAGGATTTGGACGAGATTTCCTCCGATCATCCCATCTGTCTGACCCGAACCTGCGGGCACGCCTGTGTGGTAAACAGCAAAGCGTTGGAAATGATCGGCGTTACAAAAGATACCCCGCAGATTCCGGGCGGCCGTTTCGAACTGGGAGCGGACGGCGAACCCAACGGCATTTTCCGTGAAAATGCCATGGATCTGGTGTATTCCAAACTGCCGGAGCCAACAAAAGAGGACATTAAAAAGATGATTCTTGCCGCATCCGCAGCACTTAACAGCTACGGCGTGACCTCTTCCCAGACGGATGATCTTCTGGTGTTCAATAACGTGCCGTACCAAAGGATTCTGGACGCCTATACAGAATTGGAAGCGGAAGGAAAAATGACGGTCCGCGTAAACCAGCAGTCTCAGTTCATGGAGCTAGACGGTTTGAAGGAATTTATCGGCAAAGGATACAACACCGGGTGGGGAAACGAATGGTTCCGCATCGGGCCGCTTAAAATGCTGGGGGACGGATCATTAGGCGCGCGTACCGCCTATATGAGTGAACCCTATGCGGATGACGCGTCCACCAGAGGAATTCCGATCTTCACCAGAGAACAGTTTGAAGAGATGGTCTGCTATGCCAATTCCCATCATATGCAGGTTGCCATTCATGCCATCGGAGACGGGATTTTAGATGATATTCTGGCGGCTTATGAAAAGGCTTTGACGGAATGCCCGAGGGAGGATCACCGTCATGGAATCGTCCACTGCCAGATCATGCGCCCGGACCAGATTGCGAAGTTTAAGGAGTTCTCTCTCCATGCTTATATTCAGTCCATTTTCCTGGATTATGATATTCATATCGTGGAAGACCGGGTTGGGGCGGAAAAAGCGAAAAGCAGCTATAATTTTAAATCATTGTACGACATGGTTCATACCTCCAATGGTTCTGACTGCCCGGTGGAACTGCCAGATGTGATGGCGGGAATTCAGTGTGCGGTGACGAGAACCACGCTGAAGGACCATGTAGGGCCTTATCTGCCGGAGCAGGCGCTGAGCGTGAAAGAGGCAATTGATTCCTTTACGGTTGAGGGGGCGTATGCTTCCTTTGAAGAGAATGTGAAGGGAAGAATAAGGGAAGGAATGCTGGCGGATTTTGTGGTGCTGGAGGAAAATCCTTTTGAGACAGAGGCTGACAGATTGAGAAAAATTGGGATTTGGGAGACTTATGTTGGGGGGAACTGTTGTTATAGGAGAGGGTAATTTATATTAGGGGTGAAGGCATTTTGGAAAATGCCTTCACCTTTTTATGTAAAGGGTGAGGTCATTTCGGAAAATGCTTTGACGTTTTACTTTAAACCTGAAGGGATTTTTGAAAATGCCTTGAAGTTTTACATAAAACCTGAAGTCATTTTCAAAAATCCCTTGACGCTTACAATAAATCCCTTCTATAATTAGAAAATTAATAACAACAAGCACCAGAAAGCAGGTACTCACATTCATGAAGAAAGCCAAAATCCTATTATTATCCCTAATCCTCCTAACCCTGACAGGCTGCAAATCCCGGGAGCCAATCTCTAAAACTGCCTATATGCTGAATACTTTCGTCACTATCACACTCTACGACACCCAGGACCAGCAGATCCTGGACGGCTGTTTAAATCTCTGCGAGTCCTATGAGCAGATGTTTAGCCGTACAATCGAAACCAGTGAAATCTACAAATTAAACCACAGGGCACCAAACGAAACCACAGTCACGATTTCAGATGACGCAGCCCGTCTGATCGAAAAAGGCCTGTATTACAGTCAGGTTTCAAACGGCGCTTTCGATATCACGGTGGAGCCAATCACCTCCCTGTGGGATTTTACGGGCGATGAACACCGGATACCGGACGAGGCGGCCCTGAAAGATGCGGTAAAAAAAGTGGGATACCAGAATCTTCAACTGGATGGAAATGAACTCACCTTCCTTTCGCCGGATACAGCCATTGAACTGGGCGCCATTGCGAAAGGGTATATTGCGGACCGCCTGAAGGACTATCTTCTGGATAATGGAGTGAACAGCGCCGTGATTAATCTGGGTGGAAATGTCCTCTGCGTAAGGGAAAAGCCCGGAAAGCAGCCATTTAAAATCGGCCTGCAAAAGCCTTATGCGGATCATACGGAGACCATAGAAACCATGAATATTAAAGATTTGTCGGTAGTATCCTCGGGGGTGTATGAGCGCCATTTCGTCATTGACGGGGTAAACTACCATCACATACTGGACCCTAAAACAGGTTATCCTTATCAGAACGGATTGGTTTCGGTCACCATTTTATCCGGGGAGTCTGTGGATGGAGACGGATTGAGCACAGCTTGTTTTTCTCTCGGAATGGAGAAGGGAATGGAACTTGTGGAGTCCATGGAGGGGATCTATGCCATTTTTATTACTGAGGATGGAAAGGTTCATTATTCAGAGGGAGCGGAGCGATTTTTGGCCAAGTAAATGAAGATCTGAGGTTTACATTTGTTTCTTCCTATAATACAATAGAGAATATGTTCGGATAGGAGATTATGAAATGGTGAAGGCGTTGTGGAATAAATTTGTGAACAGGGAATCGATTTCCTATATTATATTCGGGGTGCTGACCACGCTGGTGGACTGGGTTGTGTATACGGTGCTGTGGTCAAATCATGTGGATTACCGCATTTCTACGGTAGCCAGCTGGGCGGCGGCGGTGATGTTTGCATTTGTTACCAACAAATTCTGGGTGTTCCGCAGCTACGAGATGCGCCCGGCTTATCTATGGAAGGAATTTGTGGCATTTGTATCCTGCCGCGCGGCTACCGGTTTGTTTACTCTGCTCGGCATGATGGTGATGGTTCAGGGAATGCACCTTCATGAACTGATCGGCAAGGTATTTGTATCAGCGGCATCGCTGGTGTTAAATTATGTGTTCAGCAAACTGTTTATCTTTAAAAATAAAGGCTGAAGATAGGGAGCTTTAAGATGGAACATGATGAAGTGAAAAGGGTTTCCAGAGAACTGGAAGAAATACTAGAGAGGACGCAGGCTAAGACGTACAGGGAGATATCCATGGACCAGATTGAAGAGATACCGGAAGAGAATATGAAAAAAATAATGACAAAAGAGAAGAATACAGAAAATTTGCCGGACGAACCGTTGGACGAGTTTCCATATGATCCGGAAGATAGGAATGAAGAAGAGGTCATGCAGGCCGGTTTAGAACATGCCGCTGCAAAAGAGCAGCCGGAGGATGCCGGCATGCCGTCTTCCAGCAGGAAAAAGAGCGCGGATTACAGATACCGGGTGGCCACTATGGTGAGGCCGTCGGACGGTCTGGTTGCCGCGTTTTTAGTGCCGGTGCTGATCATGATCGTAATATTTGCCCAGAGGAGAATCTTTCCTTTTGGCGATGAAAGTTTTTTGAGGACGGATATGTACCATCAGTACGCTCCGTTCTTTTCCGAATTTCAGCATAAGCTGAAGCACGGCGGAAGCCTGCTGTACAGCTGGGATATCGGAATGGGGGTCAATTTTGCGGCGCTTTACGCCTATTATCTGGCAAGCCCCTTTAACTGGCTCTTAATTTTATGTCCGAAGAGCCTTGTGATCGAGTTTATGACTTATTCCATTGTGTTTAAGATCGGGCTCAGCGGTTTGAGTTTTGCTTATTATCTTCGCAAACATGGACAAACACAGGATTTTGGAATCGCGTTTTTCGGTATTTTTTATGCGCTTTCCGGATATATGGCGGCTTACAGCTGGAATATCATGTGGCTGGACTGCATTATCCTGTTTCCGTTGATTGTGCTGGGAATCGAGCGGCTGGTAAAAGAGAAGAAAGGCACCTTATACTGTATCACGTTAGGGCTTTCCATCCTTTCCAATTACTATATTTCCATTATGATCTGCCTTTTCCTGGTGCTGTATTTTGCGGCCCTTTTGATTCTGGAAGGAAAGAAGAGCATGAAAGACTGGCTTATTAATATCGGCCAGTTCTCGGTCTATTCCCTTGTGGCGGGCGGTTTAGCTGCGGTCGTGCTGCTTCCGGAGATATTCGCTTTGCAGATGACTGCGTCGGGAGATTTTAATTTTCCCCAGACGCTGACCTCTTATTTCTCCATCTTCGATATGCTGGCAAGACATATCGGCAATGTGAAGGTTGAGATCGGTCTGGAACACTGGCCGAATATTTACTGCGGCGTGGCTGTGCTCATGTTTTTCCTTTTATATCTGGTGTGCAGCAGGATACCGGTGCGGGAAAAAGCGGTTTACTGCAGTTTGCTGATGATATTTTTTGCAAGTTTTTCCGTAAATGCGCTGAACTTTATCTGGCATGGATTTCATTATCCCAACAGTCTGCCGTGCAGGCAGTCATTCATCTATATTTTCCTGATTTTGGTGATGTGTTACCGGGCGTATATGCATCTGCATGAGATTCGGTGGAAGCATATTGCGGCGGCATTTTGGGGATCGGTCTGTTTCGTGATTCTGGCGGAAAAACTGGTGACCCAGGAGCATTTCCATTTTTCTGTTTACTATGTGGCTATATTATTCCTGGCTTTATATGGCGGAATTTTATATCTGTATAAGAATAAAAAGGCCAGTTTGAACGCAGTGGTGCTGCTGGCGCTGGCAGTGGTGTCCGTGGAAGCTGCGGTGAATACCACGGTGACCAGCGTTACGACCACAAGCCGGTCGGCTTATATTAAAGACAATAAAGCGGTGGAAAAACTGATGGGTGAGATGCCGGCGGATACCTTTTACCGCGTTGAAAAGGTGACACGGAAGACGAAAAATGACGGCGCATGGATGAATTTTCCGTCGGTTTCCCTCTTTTCGTCGACGGCCAACGAGGCTCTGACTGATTTCTTCAAATCCGTGGGATGCGAGGGCAATACCAATGCATACAGCATTACAGGAAGCACTCCGCTTGTGGATATGCTGTTTTCCGTGCGGTACGGCTTGTATTCCGAGGCGCATCCGGATGACGAACTGCTGGAATTCATCGATCAGGAGCAGGATACTTATCTGTACCGGAGAAAATATACGCTGCCGGTGGGATTTTTGATTCCAAAGGATTTAGAGGAAAACTGGCAGAGGGACTTTGGAAGCCCTGTGACCGTTCAGAACGATCTGTGCCAGGTAGTCGGAGCGCCTGAGGTTTTGGAAAAGGTGGATGCTGAGATCGTAGAAAGTACAGCAAGATTTACCCCGGATAAGACGGGAGAATATTTTGCATATGTCAGCAACCGCAAGGTGGAAAAGGTGACGATGAGCACCGGAGAAAAATCCAAATCATTTACCAATGTGAACCGGGGATATATTCTGGAGCTGGGACGGTGCTTTAACGGCGAAGAAGTCGTTTTAAGCTCTGATAATAAGGATGAGACGCTGAGCGTGGATGTGTATTATTTCGATAACAGCGCTTTGGAACAGGTTTATGAGAAGTTAAACCAGTATCCATTTGAGGTTACCAGCTGGAGGGATACTTCCTTAGAAGGCACGGTGAATGCGGATAAAGCCGGAATGCTGTTTACCACCATTCCGTATGAAAAGGGCTGGACCGTCTATGTGGACGGCATAAAGGAAGAATCCTATAAGATGATGGATACCTTCCTTTCCGTGGAAATTCCGGAAGGAAGCCATACGGTGCGTTTTGAATATGAGCCGGAAGGTCTGCGTCTTGGAGGCCTGATCACAGGAGGATGCATTTTATTCCTGATTGTTACGGCTTTGGGCGGATATGTCTGGAGAAAGCGGGATGTGTTAAAAGCTCCCCGCCGGGAAGAAAAAGAGGACGGCGGTGAAAATGATCCCGTTCAGGAGGATCAGGAAGAAACCGACGGTACGGAAGACAATATAGAAGAACAGGAGATATAAGCTTATGAAATTATGGGGCGGACGCTTCACAAAAGAAGAAAACCAGTTAGTGCACAATTTTAATGAATCACTGTCATTTGACCAGAAATTTTATCATCAGGATATCCAGGGAAGTATCGCCCATGTGACCATGCTGGCAAAACAGGGAATTGTTTCCGAGGATGATAAAAAAGCGATTATCGACGGCCTAAACGGGATTTTAGCCGATATAGAAGCCGGAAAACTGGTATTTACCAAAGAGCATGAAGACATTCATTCCTTTGTGGAAGCCAATCTCATTGAACGGATCGGGGAAGCGGGAAAACGCCTTCATACCGGCCGCAGCCGGAATGACCAGGTGGCTCTGGATATGAAACTTTACTGCCGGGATGAGATCTCAGAGATCGACGGCCTGGTGAAGGAGCTGCTTAAAGAGCTGCTGGAGATCATGGAAGCCAATGTGGATACGTTTATGCCCGGATTTACCCATCTTCAGAAAGCCCAGCCGATCACGCTGGCACACCATATGGGAGCTTATTTCGAGATGTTTAAACGGGACCGTCTGCGCCTCCATGATATTTATGAGAGAATGAATTACTGCCCTCTTGGATCAGGGGCTTTGGCGGGCACCACCTATCCTCTTGACCGCGAATATTCGGCGGAGCTTCTGGGCTTTTACGGAGCCACTTTAAACAGCATGGACTCAGTGGCCGACAGAGATTATGTGATCGAACTGCTCAGCGCATTGTCCACCATTTCCATGCATTTAAGCCGTTTCTGTGAAGAGATCATTATCTGGAATACCAATGAATACCGTTTCGTGGAGATCGATGATTCCTACAGCACAGGCAGCAGCATCATGCCTCAGAAGAAAAATCCCGATATCGCAGAACTGATCCGCGGCAAGACAGGCCGTGTATACGGGGCTTTGGTATCCATTCTGACTACAATGAAGGGCCTTCCGTTGGCTTATAATAAAGATATGCAGGAAGATAAGGAACTCACATTTGACGCCATTGATACGGTGAAAGGCTGTCTGGCGCTGTTTACCGGCATGATTTCCACCATGACATTCAGAAAAGACGTGATGGAAGCCAGTGCGAAAAACGGCTTTACAAATGCCACGGATGCTGCGGATTACCTGGTAAACCACGGGGTACCGTTCAGGGATGCCCATGGAATTGTAGGCCAGCTGGTATTATTCTGC
Organism: Clostridium sp. chh4-2; assembly: GCF_002899675.1. Classification (GTDB taxonomy): domain Bacteria; phylum Bacillota; class Clostridia; order Lachnospirales; family Lachnospiraceae; genus CHH4-2. The sequence goes on from NZ_PKUU01000008.1 coordinate 236,925, forward strand.
ATCGGTAAAAATATAGCTTTAGACGATATGACACTGGAAGAATTCAAGGCGATCAGCCCTGTGTTTGAAGAGGATATCTATGATGCGATCAGCATGAAGACCTGTGTGGAAAAACGTATGACCATCGGCGCGCCAGGGCAGGAGGCTATGAAAAAAGTGATTGAGATATATAGAAAAGAATTATTGGATTAAAGGGGACTCCATAAAAAGGGGGATTCGGAATGAGGCCGTTTTTCGGCCCTGTTCCGGATTCCCCTTTTTTCGGCTCCCCATCGCATTGAGATCAGGAAAAATAATTATAAAATTTTTCATAATCTGTTTTAAAAAGGCTGTTTTTGCGAAAAATAAACATGACTTCATGGGATAGGGAAAACTCTGACAGATCCAGTTTTTTTAGGATACCGGCCTTCAGTTCCGGTTCCACGGCTTTTTCATACAGGAAAGAGATTCCGCAGCCATCAGCCGTCAGCTTTTTGATGGCCCCGATATTTTCGATGATCATCCTGTTTTTAAAATCGGAAAAGCTGAGATTTTTACCGGTCAGAAAAACCTGGAGTATTTCCCGGGTTCCCGAACCGTCTTCCCTGAGAATCAGCGTCTCATTTAAAAGGTCTTCCAAAGACGCGTTCTGCAGCCTTTCATAGTCTTCGGGAGAACAGATGGCGATATAAGGTTCCACGCTGTAAGTGATATAATCGTATTCCTCTTTTGGAAAATAGCCCTCAATGACGGCAAAATCGATTTCTCCGGAATCCAGCTCCCTGAGCAGTTCATGGGTGTTGCGGACCCGCATCTGAATCTGGCTTCCTCCGGTGCGGGAGAGGAAGGATTTGATCTTCTGGGGAAGGATAAATTCTGCTACCGTCAGCGTGGCTCCAAAGATGAATTCTTTCTTGGGAACCAAGGTACTGATCAGCTTGTTTTTCAGATGAATTTCATCGTGTTTCAGGGTCAGCGCGAAATTGCGGAGTATTTCCCCCGCTTCGGTGAGGAAAATCCGTTTCCCCTGGTAGGAAAACAACTTTATCTCATAAGCTTCTTCTAGGAAATGGATGTGTTGGGAGACGGCAGGCTGGGTTAAATTAAGTATGGCCGCCGCTTTTGTAAAATTCATGGTCTCGCAGACCGTAAGAAATGTTTCCATACGAAAGTCCTGCATCTTTACCTCCTGTAAGTGCGCAAAATGCTTTTTTTAGTCTGTCAGCCAGACTGTGATTTTACTTTTATAATAACATAACTTTATCGTTAAATAAATATAAATAATTATATCTTATTTATAAAAGATGGTAAAATAATCCAGTGATTTTAAAATACAAGATAATGAAAGTGCAGAGCTTTATGGTGATAAAAGCGATTCCGTGAGGCTGTGCGGAAAGAGGGGAGTATGAAATTTTTAGAACGGAATTGGAAGGGAATCCTATTGTGCCTGGCGGTCGCTGTGCCGAGCTGGTATCTTGGTAAGGCATTTCCGATTATAGGAGGCCCGGTTTTTGCAATTATTGCCGGAATGCTTTTGACTTTTGTAATCAGGGATAAAACGAACGTCCAGGCGGGCATTACATTTACATCAAAAAAGGTTCTTCAATATGCGGTTATTCTGCTGGGATTCGGACTGAATTTGTCTGTGATTCTTCAGACAGGGCGCCAGTCGCTGCCGATTATCATAGCCACGATTTCCACTTCGCTGATTGTATCCTATGCGCTGCATAGAATGATGCATATACCTGGAAAAATATCCATTTTGGTCGGTGTTGGATCATCGATCTGCGGAGGATCGGCCATTGCAGCCACTGCGCCTGTTATTGAGGCGGATGATGAAGAGGTTGCACAGGCCATTTCGGTTATCTTTTTCTTCAATGTTCTGGCTGCGATTTTATTTCCAACATTCGGAGCTTTGATCGGATTTTCCACAACCAGCGGAGAGGCCTTCGGCATCTTTGCCGGAACAGCGGTCAACGACACTTCCTCAGTGACTGCGGCGGCGTCCACATGGGATTCCCTTTATGGGCTGGGTGTGGCGACTTTGGATAAAGCTGTAACGGTGAAATTGACACGGACGCTGGCAATTATTCCAATCACTTTAGTATTGGCCTTTATGAGAGCCAAAGACGCCAAATCAGGCGGAAGCCAGGTGGATTTTAAGAAAATATTTCCGTTTTTTATCCTTTATTTTGTGCTGGCATCGGTTATCACCACTGTGGCCACCAGTTTAGGTGTCCCATCGGCAATTTTTAATCCGGTGAAAACCCTCAGCAAGTTTTTCATTGTTATGGCGATGAGCGCGATCGGTTTGAATACCAATATCGTTAAGCTGATTAAAACGGGAGGCAAACCAATTATTATGGGATTTTGCTGCTGGATTGGAATTACGGGAGTTAGTTTGATGATGCAGCGGCTTTTGGGGATTTGGTAAATTTGAATTTGCCCGGCTTCTTTAAATAGTGGTCGTCTGTCACGACTGATATGCATTTTATCAGAAAATCTTCAGTAATAAGTGAAATATGGTATCCTCTGGATATAAGAAATGTTCAGGAGGATATCAAGATGAGATTGAAAAAGTATATAATTTTAGCAGGCTGTATTTTAATGATGGGCGCTTCCGTGACAGCGTGCGGTTCGGAGGATGAAACGGTCCATATTATCACAAGGGCGGATCATGATAATGAAAAAGAGGATGACGGTGACGATGAAGAGGATGTCTTAGAGGAGCCGGAATCTGAGCCGGAGAGAGAAGAGGAAGACGAGGCTGTTTTTTGGGATGATGATAGAGCCGGTCAGAGCGTTAATGACTTTTTGTTTACAATTTCTAATGGAAAAGAAAAACTGAATCTGACCACGGCCAGTTTTGAGGAATTGATAGACTTTTGTGCAGCGTTCGACTTCAAGCTGTGTCCGGCGGCAGCGGAAAATTATGGAAAAATGATTCCTGCCTATTCTGCACCGCCTCTTTCCGGGGATTATATGATAGATGGCAATGGGAGAGAATGGGTGGCGGATTATATATTTTATAACCCCCAAGATATTGATATACAGGATTTCGACTGCAAAATTGGATATTTTAAGCCAAGCTTGGAAGATTTCGGCCGAAAATTCAGCATGATGAATGGAAAAGTCAATAAGGATATCACGGTTGAGGAACTGCGGGAGCTATTGGATAAAAAAGAGATTCCGTATGAGGTTTACCTGGGGACACTTATCACCTGTAAAGGAGAGAGTTTATATTTTTATGACGATCATGAAGATAGAATAGAGGTTACTTTTTCTTTTAACGAAGAGGGAAAAAATCCAAGCGTGTACTTTGATCTGGACTGGTCCTACTGGATTAGGAGAGGTGAAAAAATGGGAGCATATGAATAAGCGGTAAGAGAAAACAGACCCTTTAAAATCGGTTGAGCCGGCAAGAAAGACCATCTGTCAATCCTGCCGGCTTAGTGTAAAACATATTCTTTTAAAGGCTCTGACTCCTTTTTTGTATGTATTATGTTTATGGTATAAATATACAGCAAGTTTGTGACAAGAATTTGAATGGCGGGTAAAATGTTTATAAAATATTTTAAAGAATTGTAAAAGATTTACAGAAAAATCATTCTGAAATTTGTAAGAATTGTAAAACCAAAAGTGATTCTTTGACAGCCAATCAGCCTAAGAATCACCTTAAAATAGGCCTACCGTTTTTGGCTAAATTGCGAGAAAGACTGCATGAAAGACGGGATCTGAAAGACAGAAGGACAGTTTAAACCGTCCTCCTGCCTACCTGATCCCGTCTTTCATGCAGTCTTTTACCCAATTAGGTGGACTGTCTCCGTATGAGCGAAACCGGAAGCACGATTTTACTGGGAACCGTTTCATGCCCGCTGCTTTTAATCAGCGCATCCACCGCCATTTCCGCCATCTCCTTGGTGGGCTGGTGGATCGTCGTGATCTGGGGTGTGGTTAAGGTGGAAAGGCTGACGTCGTCAAATCCCACCAGTTTCATATCTTCCGGAATTTTTTTCTTCAAATCTGCGCAGACCTGGATGACCTGGGCGGCGATGAGATCGCTGCTGGCAAAGATTCCGTCGGTCTTTGGATGTTTCAAAAGAGATTGTTTGATGAATTCGTGATAATCCATGGTGTAGTAGGTGTTGTCTCCGGTCCAGACGTTATCGTAATTGACTTTGGACTTCTGGCAGACATCCGTAAAAGCCTGGGCTCTGCTGTCGCCCGGCATCTCCTGACCAATGATACCGCTGAAATGAAGCAGGTTTCTGCATCCCTGTTCAATCAGATGCTCCGCGGCCAGGCGGCCTCCGGCATAGTTGTCGCACAGGATTGTGGAGACGCACAGGGGGCTGTTGCACTCTATGGCTACAAACGGAAAATCCAGCTGGGCATATTTTTCCGAGGTTAAAATCATGCCGCAGAATATGATTCCGGCCACCCGGTTGCTTTTGCAGAGATCAATATATTCCGCTTCCCTGGAATGGTCTTCTTTGGAATTGCATAAAACGATTTTGAATCCTTGTTTGGAAGCGGCATTTTCAATATGGCTGATCAGCTGTGCGAAGTATGGATGCATGATATGGGGGGTGATGACCCCTATGGTGTTTGTATTTTGCTTAGACAGAGAACGGGCCAGTTCATTGGGGCGGTAATGGAGTTCGTCCATGGCCTGTTTTACTTTCTGCTTTGTCTCTTCACTCAGATATCCTCTATTATTAATGACTCTTGAAACCGTGGTCACGGTAACCCCGGCCTTCTGGGCTACATCTTTTAATGTCGGCATAAATCCCTCCTAAGATCGCTCTGTCAATTACATGTCAAGCGTTTGATCTATAATTATAGTACCATAAAACAAAAAAATATGCAAACTATGTCTGACGGATGATAGAAAAATGGTGCATTAATGATAAAAATATGCAAAATAAAGAAGAAATAATAAAATAAATTGTGCATTAAATGGTAAAAAACTCGGAAATGTAGCTTAAAATTATTTATTTTATATATCAACCGCTTGACATATCGCAAGCCGGGATATATAATATGCCTATCAAGAACAGGAGGAGGTAGAACATGGCGAAGAACAATCTGCCATGTAGATTGAGAATGAGACATTTATGGAAAAAGGTAACGGTAGGAATAACAGCTCTAGCGCTTATGGCATCGGCGGCAGGATGTGGAGAGAGCGTGTCTGATACCGGCGCAGCGAAAACGGATACAACAGCCGCAAAGACTGAGGCCGGAAGCACAGAAGCGGCAGGCTCAGAAGCAGATACCCAGGCAGCCCAAGAAACGGGCAGCATTAAAGTGTGGGTCAGCTCCGGTGCGGAAGATGATACATACCGTGAAATGTTCACAAAGATGGAAACGGAAATGAATATCCAGATCAATGACGAGTACTATCCCAAAGACGAGCTGGACAGCAAGATCCAGGTAGCTCCTGTGGTTGGAGATGCCCCTGATATGATTATTGCGGATTATCTGCAGATTCCTTCTTACTATGAAGCGGGAATCATTGAGAACTTAGATGACCGCATTCCGGCGGAGATTAAGGATGACCTGCTTCAGTCCATCGTGGATGAATCCACTTATGACGGACACATTATCACAACGGCTCAGTTCGATGCGGGTATGGCTCTTTGGGCTAATAAGTCCATGCTGGAGGATGCGGGAATCCGGATTCCGACCAGCTACAAGGATGCCTGGGACAAGGCTGAATTTGAAGACGCTTTAGCTAAGCTAAAGGCAAATGGCGTGGAGTATCCCCTTTATATCCGTCAGAATAAACCGTCTTCCTTATATTTTACATACATGCCGGTCATTGCCAGCTTTGGAGGAGACTATGTAAACCGGGATACCATGCTGACAGAGGGCGTTTTGGACAGCGAAGAGACGGTCGCAGCATATTCTTATATCACCTGGCTGGAAGAGCAGGGGTATATGAACAGCGCCTGTGATTATGAAGACGCATTTTACGGAAGAAAAGAGAGCGCTTTAGCATTATTGGGACATTGGAAATATACCGATCATGTAACCAATTTAGGCGATGACGCCATTCTGGTTCCGGTTCCTGATTTCGGACATGGGGTGTTCACCTGTTCCGGTTCTACCGTATGGGCGATGACAACAGCTGCGACGGAAAATGGAACGGCTGATGCGGTATGGTCTGTTATGGAAGCAGGACTTCAGCCGGAATATATCAACCAGATCACGGATTTCAACGGTGCGATTCCATCCAGAAAATCCGTATTGGATACAAAAGAAGAGTTAAAAGAAGGCGGACGCTTATATCTGTACCGCGAACAGCTGGAAGCGGGAATTTCTGTTTTAAGACCTTTAACACCGGCTCATATGACCATTTACAGCGCTATGGAATCAGCCACTTCTGATATAATCGGAGGAGCGGATGCGTCGGAAGCGTTAAAGGATGCGTCGGAGTCAATTGACGAGATCATTGTAGAAAACGAATGGAATCTTAATTAGTTCAGGAGGGCAGTAGATGAAGGGACAGGTAAAAGCGGGAACGAGACATGGAATTCGTGATGCGCAGACACGGACAGCTTGGCTGTTCTGTGCCCCTGCATTGATTCCGATTACATTATTTATCATACTGCCGTTCTGTATGTCGATCATTTATTCATTTACGAATAAAATGCTGGTGCAGAAGGCAGGGAAACCGGTCGTATTTGTCGGTTTAAAAAACTTCATAAAAATAGCGACCAGCGGCACGGCTCAGCAGGCATTTTTAAATACGGCTGTTTATGCGGTTTTGGTGGTTCCGGTCATCATACTGTTGGGCACGCTCTTGGCGGTTCTGGTAAATAACTCAATGAAGGGTGTTAAACTGTTCCGGACGATTTACTTCAGCCCTCAGGTAATTACCATGACGGTTGTAGCCGTTGTGTGGTCTTTCATCTTTTCACCGGGCGCAGACGGTCTGATGAACTCTGTGCTCAAAGTATTTGGACTGCAGCCCCAGGCGTGGCTACAGGATTCCAAATGGGCGCTGTTCTGCATTGCAGTCATGTATATCTGGCAGTCGCTGGGCATGCAGATGTTAATCATCCTGGGAGGTCTTCAGTTCATCTCGGAGGACCTGTACGAAGCGGGGCGCATGGATGGCTGCAATGCTTCCCAGAGATTCTGGTACATCACGGTTCCAATGCTTAAAAATACGCTTGTTTATGTATTGATCTCCACCACAATCAACACGCTCAAGTTATTCACTCAGGTCTATGTGCTGACCAACGGAGGGCCGAAAGGTTCTACCACCTCGGTTGTCTACCTGCTTTATAAGTCAGGTTTTGTCAATAACCAGCTGGGGTATTCCTCTGCGATTGCAGTGGTATTTTTCCTGATTGTATTTGCCATATCACTGATTCAAAACAGAGTATTGGGGAGGGATGACTGATGAGATCTGCGATGTCGAAAGAAAAACGGATGCTGTACCTGCTTTTTATGTATGCGGGATACGTTCTGATCGCATTTTTGTTTATTGCGCCCATTGTCTATATGGTGGTGTCTTCCATGAAAACGGATGCGCAGATCGTGGCGGATATGTCCACGTTTAAGGCATTTTTGCCGGTGGGAACCCTGACGCTGGACAATTTTGTCCAGGTAATCCATAAAGTGAATTTTATGAAATTCTTTAAGAACTCTGCGGTGGTGGCGGTCATCAATGTTTCGCTTGTGACCATTGTCAATGCGATGATCGGATATGCACTGGGAATGCTGGATTTTAAGGGGAAGAATCTTTTGGTTTCCCTGGTGATCGCATTGTCCATCATTCCCACGGAAGCCGTGATTATCAACCGATTTATGGTGGCGAATCAGCTTCATATACTGAATAGTTATGCAGGACTGGCCCTTCCCACCATCGGCTATCCCATGTATATTTTCCTGTATTACAATCATTTTAAAGGAATGCCGAAAGAGCTTATGGAGGCGGCCATTGTGGACGGGGAATCCTACGGCGGTATATTCTGGAAGATCATGCTGCCGCTGTCAAAGCCGATCTGCGCGACGGTGACGATTATGGGATTTATCCGTTCCTGGGGTGATCTGTTATGGCCTACGCTGGTGACGAGAGATGAGACGTACCGGACTCTGCCTTTGGCTCTGCGGGCGCTTTCAACGGATGTATATATATTCTGGGGACAGATTTTCGCATTTGCAACTTTGATGACTCTGCCAGTGTTCATCGTGTTCCTCATGTTCCAGAAACAGTTTATTCAGTCACTGACAATGAGCGGTATTAAAGGATAACGGGATGAGTATGATAAAGCTTCAATATATTGGTACGGGTGCGGCGGAAGGTTTTCCGGGCATGTTCTGCCATTGTCCGGCCTGTGAGCGGGCCAGGAAGCTGGGGGGACGTAATCTGAAGACAAGAAGCTGCGCCATGATAAATGACCGGATATTAATCGATCTTTCACCGGATTTGTACGCACAGTCCATTGGGCTGGGGCTGAAATTGTGGGAGGTGAAGGATCTGGTGATGACGCATTCCCACTGCGATCATTTTGACGGATTTTCCGTGGCGCTCAGGGCCAGAGACGGAGCCACGGTTCTCCCGGGGATGCCGGAAGAGGAAAATTACATTTCCATCTATGGAAGCCGGTTCATTGATCGGGCTGTGGAACAGGCTCTGAGGGATCAGCCCCATGCGGACAGAAAACGGCTAAGATATGTGCCGGTGGAGAGCGGAACCTGGTTTCAGGCAGGCGGGGTGGATTTTTATCCGCTGAAGGCCAACCACAAACAGGATGAACTGTGTTATATCTATGCGGTTGTGTCCGGCGGCGTCAGCCTTTTATATGCCAACGATACCGGACGCCTTTCGGAGGAAACCGTAAGAGAAATCGGTTCCTTAGGGCTTGTGTTTGACGCGGTCAGCATGGACTGCGCCAGAGGAACGCTGCCCGGAGACGGGCATATGGGGATTAATGAGAATCTGGAATTGAAAGAACAGCTTATACAGATGAACTGCGTGAATGAAGAAACAAAGTATTATTTAAACCATCTGTCTCATATGAGCGGGATCACTCACGATGACCTTCAAATGATCATGGGGCCAAAAGGATTTACAGTGGCCTATGACGGGCTGGTCCTGGAAATCGGATAGGTGATGACAGAGGCGGGAAAACTGCCTCTTTTCCAATTAAATCGAATATTCATTCCTTGGTGGAATTTAATACAGGCCGCTTTTAGCGGCAGAATAGAGGTACTATGAAATTATTAGTAATTTCCGATATTCACAGCAATATCTGGGCTCTTAATGAGATTCTGAAAGCGGAACCTCAATTTGACCTGCTATGCTGTGCCGGAGATCTGGTGGATTACGGAACCGCTCCGGGGGAGGTAATCGGCTGGATGCAGTCGTGCGAAAACAAACAGCTGGTACAGGGAAATCATGATCTTCATACGGTAAATGTCTGGAACGAGCAGAAGTTTCATGACATTTGCCCAGACCAATATAAATGGGTTCATCACAACTGCCGCAGGCTGGATGAGGCCCATATCTCATATTTGGAAAGCCTTCCGGACCATCTCACCTTTGAGGCGGACGGCTGGGCATACCTGATCCGGCACCAATATGACGAGAGATACGGAGTGATCGAAAGCCGCAGCCAGTTTGAGGAATTTTGGAATGCATATGCGGATGAGGCATATAGAAATGCCCGGAAACGGAGAATCATTTTCGGGCATTCCCACAGGCAGTGCATACACGTGCTGGATGATGGAATGGAGTGGCTGAATCCGGGGAGCGCATCTTACCGAAGGCCGGACGACCCGGATAAAACGGCTCATTATGCGGTAATTGAGGACGGGGTGATCCGCCTGCGCCGTATTCCGTATGACAGGAGCAGACTTTTTGAAGAGGCACGGGCATTGGCTGCAAGCCATGGCATGATGACCACGGAACTGCAGGACTTTTTCTTCTTTTTCGGAGATGCGAAAACGTCCAGGGACCCATTGCCGGAATAAACAGATGGAAACAGGAGGAAATACGATGAATGGCTGTCGCCGTTATCCCATGAAGGGAGTTGCCAATTTTAGAGATTTAGGCGGTTATGCCTGCGAGGGCGGGATTACCCGGTGGGGCGTATTTTACCGCAGCACCAGCCTTCATAAGGCGGAACCGGAGGATATCGGGAAGCTGAAACGGCTGGGAATCAGCAGGATTTTGGATTTAAGGTATCCCCATGAACAGAAGGAACGGCCGGACCGCCTTGTGGAGGGCGCTTTATGGAAAGGAATATCCCTCATGGGCCCCACCTCAGCAGATCAGATCCGGGTAAATGATGGGGTAACGGATACCAGGACCCTGATCCGTATGTACCGCCAGATGATCAGGTTTTCAAAAGCGGAGATCAGAGATGCGGTGCGATTTCTGATTCAGGCGGAGGGGCCGGGCCTGTTCCACTGCGCGGCGGGAAAGGACAGGACCGGAATCATTGCCATGCTGCTTTTGGGGGCGGTGGGCGTTTCGAAAGAGGATATTATCTCAGATTATGAGATGAGCCATAATTATATCAAACAGTTTACTGAGGATATTTCCGGATCTCATGGGAGCAATATTGAAAAATTGATGGGAGATATCGGGAAGCAGTATGGCTCAATCACCGGTTTCTTAAAGAAATGCGGGATATCGGACCAAGAACTTAATGAGCTTAGAGAAAAATTTGTCCAGCCCTTTGACTGGAATTAGAATAGACAGGAAAGTGAGGAACGAAACGGGTGAAAAGGACAGGGAAACAAAGCACAGAGCCGGATTCTATCTATCAAAAGCGGTTTAATGAGAGGGAAGAAGAGCTTCGCTGGCTGTATATGGAATTATATGACAATGAGAGCATGTATACAGAGCTGTGCGGGAACATGTACGAATTTTACAGATCGAGAAAAGCGTCTTTAAAGGCTAGGGACCTGAAAAAATGTGAGGATCAAGGCTGGTTTAAGCAGAGCGGCATGCTGGGGATGATGATGTATGTGGATAATTTTGCCGATAATCTGAAGGGAATGGAAAAAAAACTGGATTATCTGAAAAAATGCCATGTCAACTATATCCACCTCATGCCTCTGCTGGACACCACGGAGGGCAAATCGGACGGAGGATATGCGGTATCTGATTTCAGAAAGGTTCAGGAAAGCCTGGGTACCATGGAGGATTTAGAAGAACTGACCGGCAGCTGTCACAAACAGGACATGAATGTCTGCCTTGATTTCGTGATGAACCACACGTCCGAGGATCACGAGTGGGCCAGACGTGCCAGAAATGGAGAAGGGGAATATATGGACCGTTATTTCTTCTTTGACAATGACCGGATTCCGTCTGAGTATGAAAAAACAGTGCCTCAGGTTTTCCCCACAACGGCGCCGGGAAATTTCACTTATCTGCCGGAGAACGGCCATTATGTGATGACTACATTTTATCCTTATCAATGGGATCTGAATTACAGAAATCCCGTAGTGTTCAATGAGATGATGTACAATTTCCTGTTTTTAGCCAATCAGGGCATTGATATCTTCCGGATTGATGCAGTTCCCTATATCTGGAAAGAGCTTGGTACTTCCTGCCGCAATCTGCCCCAGGTCCACACCATTATCAGGATGATGCGGATGATCGGCGAAATCGTGTGTCCGGGGGTTCTGCTTCTCGGGGAAGTGGTTATGGAACCGGAAAAGGTGGTTCCGTATTTCGGCACGCTGGAAAAGCCGGAATGCCACATGCTTTACAATGTGACAACCATGGCTACGATCTGGAATTCCGTGGCAACCAGGGATACCAGGCTGCTGAAAAAACAGATGGATATTTTAAGCGGCCTGCCCAAACAATATGTGTTTTTAAATTATCTCAGATGTCATGACGATATCGGATGGGGGCTGGACTATGACACCCTGAAATGGTGGGGCATGGAAGAAATACCCCACAAACGCTATATCAATGATTTCTTCACGGGAAAATTCCCGGGCAGTTTCAGCCGGGGCGAACTGTACAATGAAGACCCCGTAACCCAGGACGCCAGATTCTGTGGCACCACGGCTTCCATGTGCGGAATCGAAAAGGCGCTGGAGGAACAGGATAAAGTAATGGAAGAGAGGGGAATCCAACTGGATCTCATGCTTCATGCCTATATGTTCACTCTGTCCGGAATCCCCATTCTCTACAGCGGAGACGAGATCGGCCAGTTAAATGATTACAGCTATAAACTGGATGCCAAAAAGGCGGATGATTCCCGCTACGTCCACCGAGGAAAATTTTCCTGGGATTTGGAGAAACTTACTCTGAGCCCGGATACGGTACAGGGAAAATTGTTCGACGGCCTGAGCCGCCTGGAAATGGTCCGCAGATCGGAGCAGGTATTTGACGCTTCGGCAGATACTTATACGCTGGAAACCGGAGATCAGGGAATTCTTTGTTTGGTGAGGGAAAAGCAGGGCGAAAAACTGATTGGATTGTTTAATTTCAGCGAAGACGATAAAACAGCAGTTTTAAATCAGGAGGGAATATACCGGGATTTGATCACGAATACCGTGATGAGCGTGGGGGAAGTGAAGCTTGAAGGTTATGATTATCTATGGCTGAAACGCATCGGCTGATAGAATAGGTTGAGCCGGCAAGTATGACTGGATGCCACGCCTGCCGGCTTAGTAGGAAACACATTATGTAAAGACTCTGACTTCTTTTTTTTATCTGCTATGTTTATGATTTAATCATACAGGATAATTGTGTCGGAAGTTTGAATGAGGGGTAAATAGTTTATAAACTTGATTAAGGAATAATGAAGAAAAAAATGGTATTAAAATTGTTATTTAACGGATTTGGCGGAAGGGTACGCCCGGAATCGGGAGGCGGAGCCGGAAGCCAAAGGTCGGAGGGGCCGTCCGGGCCGGGGAAGGAAGATGCAGCCAGATCGGATTCGGGATTCGCCCCTAAGAACAACTAAGGCCCGTAAGGACAGAACAAGGCAGGCCGGCGCCATTCGC
>NZ_PKUU01000009.1 GCF_002899675.1 Clostridium sp. chh4-2
GGAATTCAGTTTCTACCTGTCTCTTTCTGTACTTGCGTGTCTAAGAATCACTAAAGGGGTTCCATACGATCCCAATTGTCCTTTTTTCATTCTCCCCCCGCCCGGGTTCCCGTAAAGACTGCCTCTCCCTTCCCCGCATCTCGATTCCGGGCTGGTTTTCGCTAGCCTGGTTAAAAACAATAGATGTGCTTAGGTAGTTGTATAGAACCGCATTTACATAGATCTTCAAGGGATTTTCAGAAATGCCTTCGGGTTTTACTTTAAACGTCAAGTCATTTCGCAAAATGACCTCACCCTTTACATTAAATGGTGAAGGCATTACTGAAAAAGCCTTAATGGTTGATATAAAAACTTACTCTCCCATCCGGCAAATCTTTTTTTCCTCAGCTAGCCAAGCAACAGCCGGAAAGAAGGAGGAACCTGGGCGGGCAGCGGACATAGAGAACGACAGGGGATCGTGTGCAGACCCTTAGTGATACTTGGCCGGCAAGAGCGGAAAAAGGCAGACAAATACTGAATTCCGAATCAGTGTTTGAGGCGCCCTTGAACGATGAAGTCATAAAGAGTTCATCGTGAATGGCGCCGCGCTGCCTTTTTCCGCTCTTGGCGGCCTAGTTATTACTTAGGGTCGAAACCCGAATCCCCTGTCGTTCTCTATGTCCGCTGCCCGCCCAGGTTCCCCCTTCTTTCCGGCGTTTCTTTCTCAGTTAAATAAAGATTTACCGCATTCTCTTTATGGAAAATGAATTGTAAATAAAAAGTAAAACAAGATTTAATGAGATGTGTTATTGTTTAATCACAAAGAGATTCATTTAAAACCGATCAATTAATCCACTCAATAAAAGTTCAGGAAAGGCGGTAAAACCATGAAAAGATACTGTAAAACAGCGATAATAACCGTAACCCTTGTAAGCTTTCTTCTGACCGGCTGTGCAAAAACTGCCCGTATCGGACAGTCACCGGAAACACAAACTGAAGAAACCAGTATTGAAGAAACTACCGGCCCAAAAGCGATGGCAGTTGAAACAAACGAATCGATAGAACAGGAATCAGTAGCCAAAACTTATTATATGAAAACTGATAAAGCATCCTACCTGGTGCCGTCGCTTACTCTTTTTGAGGACGGTCATTTTGGCCTTTCTTATGATGCTCTGAGCTCGTATTATAATTATGGAACGTATGAGCGGAAGGATGGAAAGCTGATTGCGGAGACAGAAGACGGCCTTAAACACTATGTATTCAAAGAGGATAATGAACAGTTTATATTTATACAGGATGAATCCTCAGAGATCACTCTTACTGATCCCAGAATCGGAATGGGAGTGACGGATGGTTCCGTATTCACGTTACAGGAACCGGAAAGAATGGAACGGATGAGTATAACTGCAGCCGTAAAGGAGATTGAGGAAAATTATCTGCTCATATCTTCCAAAGCGGACATAATGCCGGGCGTGTACTGTGTTTATTATGGGGATTTGGATATAAGCGGAATTGAGGGCGGAGACGAGATCTGGATTGAATGGGACGGCGAAGTAGTGGAAGATAATAAAATATATGCCGATAGATTGGAAAAGAGATAACTGTTCCATAGGTCTGCGCATTTACTGCGCTGACCGTAATAAAGCGTGGAAAAGCGGGCAAAAATCCCATCGCGCAGGTGATTTCGCATGGATTTTTGCTCGTAATTGTGAGGGTACCGGACAATTATGAAAAGAGATAAATTATTATCACCAGCCTCCCTTGAGTTTCCCTTTTGTCTGAGGTATACTGGGAAAGAAAATTTGACACCCGAATGATTACATTAGAAAAGGGAAAATGATATGGAATTTGAATACGAACAGTCCGGAGAGTGGATAAGGATCACTAAATGCCTGACAGAGGATACCGTCGTGACAATTCCTGAAACCATTGACGGAAAAACTGTTGCCGAACTTGGAAAATATGCGCTTTCCGGCCACAAATTAAAAACGCTGCAGCTCCCGTCCGGGATCAGGACAATTGGAGCGTATGCTTTATATAATTGCGAATATCTGGAAACGATATCATTTTACAGCGCTATAAATGATATCGGTGCAGGTGTTTTTACCGGGTGTACAGGTGTCAGGGTGATGGATGTGACAATTGTACCGGGTGAAAAATCATGCCTGAAAGAGGTGCTGTCTGAACTAAGGCAGACCCTCTATGTGAGATACCGCGGAGAACAGGAAGCACGCCTTATTTTTCCTGAATTTTATGAAGAATCAATTGAAAATACACCGGCCAGGATTACGGGAAACCAGACTCATGGCTGCGGACACCGGTACCGGTACTGCTTTTTGAATACGGAATTCCAGTTCCGCGATTATGATTCCCTGTTTCCCCATGTGAAAGTGCAGGAAGAGGAGGAACTGGTGGCGGAACTGGTGATGGGGCGTCTGCAGTATCCTTTGGGGCTGATGCCGGAACATAAGGCGGAATATGAAGAATATCTGGCGGCCCATATGGAAACAGCCGGCAGAATTGCGGCCGGAAAAGAGTGGCCTCAGGACGGTCAGATGGAGCGTCTCAGATGGCTGACAAGGAACTATGTAAACGATATTAAAATTGCGGATTTGATGGCAGAAGAAGCCAGAAGAACGGGAAATACGGCGGCGACCAGTTATATGATGGATGTCCGCCACACCAGATTCTCTGATGAGAAACCAAGAAGAAGGAAGTTTGAATTATGATCGATCCAACCAGGCACAGGCAGCTTCAGGAATTGAACGAGGTGGAGCTCTGTGTCCAGATTTTAAATACTGCGAGAAACGAGCTGTATCTGAATATGCGCTTTTTGGATGTGTCTCTCAGCTCTCTTGGGTTTGAGGCGGACCCGGGGTGTCATGGGATGGGTACGGATGGCAGGATCATTTATTACAATCCCGGGTATTTGCTGGATTTGTACAGGAAGGGCCGCGTTTTGGTGAACAGAACATATCTGCACCTGGTTCTTCACTGTCTGTTTTGCCATATGTACCACACGCATTTGATTGCAGGCGCTGTGGAGCAGGAAGAAAAGGATGGGGAAACAGGATCGAGCAAACCGGATAAGCTGGATTACTGGAATCTGGCCTGTGATATTGCCATGGAATCGGTAATCGATGATTTATATAAAAAATGCGTCCATATTCCGCCTTCGCCCCTCAGAAGAGAGACTTACCTGAGGTTTCGGAAACGGTTAAAAGTCCTGACGGCCGAGGGCATTTACAAGGAGCTTTTGAAAATGAATCCGCCTGAAAAGTATTATAAAAGCCTGGTAAATGAATTTCGGTTTGATGATCATACCTATTGGCTGGAAGAAACACCGCCGGAGAGCCGGATTCAGAGGCAGAACCAGTGGAATGACAACCGGGAGAAGATGCAGACCGAGATGGAATCCTTGGGAGATCAGGAAGCGGAAGATTCCAAAAGCATTATGGATCAGGTTCAGGTGGAAAACAGGGAGCGGTACGATTATAAGCTGTTTTTAAAGAAATTTTCGGTGTTGAAGGAAGAGCTTCAGGTGGATGAGGATTCCTTTGACTACGCATTCTATACTTACGGCCTTTCTTTGTATGGAAATATGCCGTTGATCGAGCCGTTGGAATCCAAGGAAATCTACCGGATCGAGGATTTTGTTATCGTAATTGATACCTCTATGTCCTGTTCCGGGGAGTTGGTGCTGAAGTTTTTAGAAGAGACCTACTCTGTTTTATGTGAATCGGAAAGTTATTTCAGGAAGATCAATATCCACATCATTCAGTGCGACGACAAGATCCAGTCGGATCAGGTGATAACAAGTAGGGAAGAGATGGAAGCCTACAGAAGGGAATTTACGGTCAAAGGCCAGGGCGGAACGGATTTCAGGCCGGCTTTTGAATATGTGAATCAGCTGATGGCTTTGGGACGGTTTAAAAGTCTGCGGGGACTCATTTATTTTACGGACGGACAGGGGATTTATCCGGTGAAAAAGCCGGTTTATGATACGGCATTTGTGTTTGTCCAGGATCATTATTCGGATGTTTCCGTTCCGGCTTGGGCGATTAAACTGATTTTGGATATTGACGATATTGGAAATGAGAATGAGATTTAAGTGCCGCTAAAGCGGCAGTAGAAAGAGGAAGTTATGAACATTAAACGGGCAAAAGAAGAGATAAAAAACACCATAGAAGCTTATTTATTAAAGGATGAATACGGAGAATACGCCATTCCGTCCATCCGTCAGCGTCCGGTGCTTTTAATCGGGCCTCCGGGAGTTGGTAAGACTCAGATTATGGAGCAGATTGCGCAGGAATGCCAGATCGGGCTGGTGGCCTATACCATAACCCATCACACCAGGCAGAGCGCGGTGGGCCTTCCGATGATAGAAAAAAAGTCATACGGAGGCAGGGAGTATGCTGTTACCGAATATACCATGAGCGAGATCGTGGCTTCGATTTACGATATGATCGAGAAAACCGGGTTAAAAGAAGGGATTCTATTTATTGATGAGATTAACTGCGTATCTGAAACGCTGGCGCCGACCATGCTTCAGTTTTTGCAGTGCAAGACATTTGGAAATCACGCCATACCGGAAGGGTGGATGATAGCTGCGGCGGGAAATCCGCCGGAATTTAATAAATCCGTGAGGGATTTTGATATCGTTACTCTGGACAGGATAAAGATGATCCACGTGGAAGCGGATTTTGACGTGTGGAAGGAATATGCTTATAAGGTGAATATCCATCCTGCCATAATTTCTTATCTGGGCGTGAAAAAGCAGTATTTTTGCCAGATTGAAACAACCGTAGACGGGCCTGTGTTTGCAACGCCGAGAGGATGGGAAGATCTGTCACGTCTGATTGAAGTGTATGAAAAGATTAAAAAACTTGTGGACAGGGATGTGGTGTTCCAGTATATCCAGCATGGAAAAATAGCCAGGGATTTTGCTAATTATCTGGAACTTTATTATAAATATCAAAATGATTATCAGGTGGATGAGATTCTCTCCGGGACGATCCGGGAATCCATGTGCGATAAACTGGCCCGGGCGCCGTTTGACGAGCGGCTGAGCGTGATCGGACTGCTTTTATCGAAGCTGGGACAGCGGTTTTATGAAATACAGGAAAAAGAACGGTTCATGGAACTTTTCATGAAATATCTGAAGGCATTTAACCAACGCGCCGAATCCCTCGGACAAACTGGTAGAGCGCAGGCTCTGTTTGAAACGCTGACAGAGGAATTAAAGGCGGCGCACAGGGAGAAAAAGACAGCCAAGCTTTTATCCAGGAAAGAAAATCACAGATATCTTTCCGTTATCGACCGGATGGACCGATGCCTTCAGGTTCTGAGAGCAGAGCATTTGGACGATGGGGCGGGGGCTTGGGAACGGCTGCGGCAGCTGTTTTCAGAAGAGAGCGACCGGTATGAAGAACTGTTTGAAGACGGCGGACAGATGCTGGAGCATGCATTTGATTTCATGGAAGCGGCATTTGGGGAAAGTCAGGAGATGGTAATCTTTATAACGGAGCTGAATACCAGCTATTACAGCGTTCATTTTCTGCAGTCTTATGATTGTAAGAGATATTATGAGTATAATAAAAATCTGCTGTTTGACCAGCAGGAAGCGGATATATTGAATAAGATTGGGAAGTAATTTCCGGCTTTGGGCTATTAATATGTATAAATCTCCAATTCTGGTTCATAATAGCCATATGAACTCCATAATTCGTTATGGGTTGCTCATGAAAAGGAGGCAGAAATATATGGGAAACAGAGCACTTGATTGTACTGCATTGACAATTGCAATTATCGGAGCTGTTAACTGGGGCTTAGTAGGCCTGTTCCGTTTCAACCTGGTATCATTCCTGTTAGGAGACATGACCTGGCTGTCCAGAATTGTCTACGGTCTGGTAGGACTTTGCGGTCTGTATCTTATCACGTTTTACGGACGTGCAAGCCAGACTTCAACATCTGTATAATTGTAAAAATGTGTAGAAACCGGTTTTTAAGGACCTATCCTTGGAAACCGGTTTTTTCTAATCATGCCGAAACCGGAAAAGCCATATAAACCGCCGGAGCCAGACCAGACAGCAGAGGTTCCCGGAGCCGTGAATAGTAACCGATCAAGTGTAAAAAAAGGAATCTGGAAGCCTGTGAGATTGTGCGCCATCCTTTTTTATGGTATACTAAGAACCAGAGTTTTTCAGGCAAATGGAGGCAATTATGATTTTTATAGGAGGTATCAGTTCCGGCACAAAGGCGATTGAATACATAAAGACGGTTATCTGCAGCCACTGCGGCAGCTATGGCCGTTACCAGGTGTTCATGACCTATATGTATTTCAGCTTTTTCTTCATTCCTTTGTTCAAATGGAATAAGAAGTTTTATGTTAAGATGTCCTGCTGCGGTACGGTATATGAACTGGACAGTGAAGTGGGAAAGCGTCTGCTTAGGGGAGAGCAGGCCGAGATCACGGAACGGGATCTGAGATTAGTCCAGGCGGGCAATAAACCGTATTACGGAACCGCAGGGGCGAAGGTGTGTGAAAACTGCGGATATGAGACCGCGGAGGACTTTGAATTTTGTCCCAAATGCGGACGCCGGTTTTAAGATGTGTTTTGGAAAAGGAGGTAAGTTATGAAGGTCACTTATATTTTTCACAGCTCTTTTTTAGTGGAAACAGAGAAGCATTACCTGCTGTTTGATTATTTTAAAGGGGATATTCCAAAGATGAATCCGGAAAAACAGTTGGTGGTATTTGTAAGCCACCGCCACGAGGATCATTTTTCACCGGAGATTTTTAAATTGTCCGAGGATTATCCCAAGACGGAATATGTGATTTCAGATGATATATGGGAGAAACGGGTTCCGCAGGAATTATTTTCAAAGATCCAGTTTATCGGGCCGGGAGAAGAGCTGGAGGCAGCAGGGCTTAAAGTAAAGGCATATAAGTCCACGGATGAAGGCGTGGCGTTTTTGATCCGGGAAGACGAGACTTGTATCTACCATGCCGGTGATTTGAATAACTGGACCTGGATCGGGGAAGATGAGGGCTGGAATAAGCAGATGGCCATTCATTATCATGAAGAGCTGGACAAGATGGCGGGAACGAAGATCGATCTGGCATTTGTACCCCTTGATCCGAGGCTGGCTCAGATGTTTTACTTAGGCGTTGACGATTTTATGAAAAAGGTGGGCGCTAAAAAGGTATTCCCAATGCATTTCTGGGAAGATTATACGGTGATGAACCAGTTAAAGGAACTGCCCTGCGCCCAGGAATATAAGGACCGGATAACCGTTATCCGTGAGCAGGGAGAATGTTTCGAAATCTAAGAAAAGGAGATTCATTCAGATGATTTTAATTAAAAATGGCCGGATCATCGATCCGAAAAGCGGAATGGACAGTGTGATGGACCTTTTAATTGAAGGAGACCGTATCCGCAATGTGCGGGCAGGACTTTCCGAAGAAGGCTGTGATACTGTGATCGACGCTTCTGGCATGGTGGTTGCGCCGGGACTGATCGATGTGCATGTTCATTTCCGTGATCCGGGACTCACCTATAAGGAGGATATCCAGACCGGAGCGGCGTCTGCGGCAAAGGGCGGATTCACCAGCGTGGTCTGCATGGCCAATACAAAACCGCCTGTGGACAATGTGGAAACTCTCCGGTATGTGATCGAAGAGGGAAAAAAGGCGCCGGTTCACGTGCTGACTTCGGCCTGCGTTTCCGTGGGGATGAAGGGCAAAGAGCTGACGGATATGGCTGCATTAAAAGCGGCCGGAGCCGTGGGATTTACGGATGACGGAATCCCTCTTATGGACGGTTCGCTTGTTAAAAAGGCCATGGAAGAGGCCGCAAAACTGGACGTGCCTTTGAGCTTCCATGAAGAAGATCCGGAATTTATCGTCAATAACGGAATTAATGCGGGAGAAGCAGCCGCAAAACTTGGCATCACCGGTTCACCGGCTCTGGCGGAGGATTCCCTGGTAGCCCGGGACTGTATGATCGCGCTTCACACCAAAGCAACTGTTAACATCCAGCATATGAGCTCTAAAAATGCGGTTAAGATGATTAAGCTGGCAAAGGAACTGGGCGCCGATGTGGCTGCTGAGGTGACCCCTCATCATTTCACGCTGACGGAACAGGCTGTGCTGGAACATGGCGCATTAGCCAAGATGAATCCGCCTCTCAGGACGGAAGCGGACAGACAGGCGATTCTGGAAGGAATCCAGGACGGCACCATTGATATCATTGCTACGGATCATGCGCCTCACAGCGCGGAAGAAAAGGCGAAACCTCTGACAGAGGCCCCAAGCGGAATCATAGGGCTTGAGACGGCGCTGGCTCTCGGAATTACCGAACTGGTGAAAAAAGGATATATCACAACGCTTCAGCTGATGGAAAAGATGAGCCTGAATCCGGCGAAACTTTACCGTCTGGACAAGGGTTACATCCGGGCAGGCGCTGCGGCGGACCTGGTGATCTTTGATGAAAATGAGGAATGGACGGTGCCGGAAACATTTGCATCTAAATCCTCCAACACACCGTTTGTGGGCAGAACCCTGCAGGGCAAGGTGAAATACACCATTTGTGACGGATGTATTGTATACAAAGATCAGGAATAGAATAGTTAGAAAATCATGACAGGCCGCTTAGGCGGCGGATAGGAGAGAATAATGAAAGATCAGAATTGTGCATATTGTATGCAGGGAGAATTAGTGGCAAAATTCGCTTATCCGGTATGTGAGATGGATACCGGGTTTCTGTACATTTTTAAGGAGCAGAGCAAACCGGGACGCGTGATTTTAGCGTATAAGGATCATGTGAGCGAGATGATCGATATCAGCGATGAAGAGAGGGCCGCATTTTTCAACGATGTGGCAAAAGCTGCGAGAGCGGTGCACAAAGTATTTAACCCGGATAAGGTGAATTATGGCGCTTACGGGGATACCGGATGCCATCTTCATATGCATATCGTGCCGAAATACAACGGCGGTGATGAATGGGGCGGCACATTCCAGATGAACCCGGATAAGGTTTATCTGACCGACGACGAATATGAGACAATGGCTGAGCAATTAAGAGCTGCATTGTAGAAGGAGTTTGTATTATGAAAACAATGCTGCGGCGCGGCGCCGGCCTGTTGATGCCGGTGTCAAGTTTACCATCCCCTTACGGGATCGGAACATTTGGGCGGGCGGCTTATGAGTTCGTGGATCTTTTGAAACGGGCCAGACAGCAGTACTGGCAGGTGCTTCCTTTAGGACCCACCAGCTATGGCGACAGTCCATACCAGTCATTTTCAGCTTTTGCGGGTAATCCTTATTTTATCGATCTCGATACTTTGAAAGAGGAAGGGCTTCTGACGCAGGATGAGATCAATGCCTGCCATTGGAGCAACCAAGAGGATCAGGTGCTTTATGATGCGGTCTTTTACTACCGTTTTCCTCTCCTTCGCAAGGCATTTGACAGAAGTAAATGCAGTGAGGATCAAGAGTTTTTGAAGTTCTGTCAGGACGAAAAGAGCTGGCTGGAGGATTACAGCCTCTACATGGCCTGCAAATACCATTTTGAAAATCAGGAATGGCAGGCATGGGAAGAGGATATCAAATTCCGTAAGCCTGAGGCGGTTTTAAGATATACAAATGAGCTGGCTGAGGACATGGAATACTGGAAGTTTCTGCAGTACAAATTCTTTGAACAGTGGAACAAATTAAAGGAATACGCCCATGAGCAGGGAATCAGCATCATCGGCGATATTCCGATCTATGTGGCGCTGGACAGCGCGGATGTGTGGACCCATCCTGAACTGTTCCAGTTGGATCAGGAGACTTTGGAGCCGTTAAAAGTGGCCGGAGTGCCGCCGGATGCATTTTCCGATGACGGACAGCTGTGGGGAAATCCTCTTTACAACTGGGAAATCATCGAAAAGCAGGAATTTGCATGGTGGAAAGCCCGTATGAAATCCTCCGCGCGGCTGTATGATGTGGTGAGAATCGATCATTTCATCGGAGTGGTGGAATATTATGCCATTCCCGGAGGGGCAAAGGATGGAAAAACGGGAGAATGGCTGAAAGGGCCTGGGAAAAAGCTGACGGATGCCATTGACAGCGTGATCGGGGATACCAAGATCATTGCGGAGGACTTGGGCGTCTTTAACCCGGATGTGAAGAAACTGCTGGAAGAAACCGGATATCCCGGGATGAAGATTCTGGAATTCGCGTTCAGCGGGGACAGACGCAATGAACACCTTCCATATAATTATTCGCCCAATTCCGTTGTTTACGGAGGAACCCATGACAATGAGACTCTTGTGGGATATTTTAACGAGAGCAAAAGGGAGTGGTGGGAGCTTCAGTACATAGTGGATTATATGGGCGTGGCTCATAAGGAGCAGCTGGTGGACCGGGCTCTGTTTACGGCCTATGCTTCGGTGGCAAGCGTGGTGCTTTTCCAGGTGCAGGATGTGCTGAAATTAGGCAACTGGGCCAGAATGAATACGCCGGGGACGGTGGGAAATAACTGGAGATGGCGGATGAAGCCGGGACAGCTGGGTGATAACGAAATCGGACATCTGTCATGGCTGGTAGACACGTTCGGCCGTTTTTAAAGTAAAGGGTGAAGGCATTTCGCGAAATGCCTTCACCCTTCATGTAAAAAATAGGGGGTTATCATGCGCATCGATCATATCATGTGTGTCAACAAAAAGAAAAACAACAATGTTTTGCTCCATGCAAGGCCGGTAAAAACAGCGGCGTCTGCATGGAGTAAATGAAGCCGCTGTAAGAAAATGCCGGCTTTGCTGCTTGAATTATTAATTATTATAATCAAGGAGTGAGCTGACATGAAATACACGAATGCAAAGACAGTCCTGCCGGATCGGTTGATCGAGGAACTGCAAAAATATGTCCAGGCCGGGTATATCTACATTCCGGCGAAAGCGGATCATCACCGATCTTGGGGAGAGAAGAGCGGATTTAAGAAAGAGCTGGAAAACCGCAATGCAAGGATCATTGAGGAATACCGGAATGGGGTGGGATTGGATGAATTGGCTGACAGATATTATCTATCTGTTCATGCGATTCGGAAGATTGTTTATAGAAAGTAGAAAAATCATCTTATTAGTGGTGATGAACAAGAGGGCCGCGGCATAGCGTGGCCCTCTTATTAGGTGGGGGAAAGGTACAGATAGCATGGTGTGTGTGTACGCACATGTTTTAACTGAATTTCTTCCTCTTTCTTATTTCTTCGGACTCTTTTTGTTTCTCTTTTTCATCAAGTTCTTGAATTATCTGTACATCACCTGTTTCCGAAAGAGATTCAAGCAGCTTGCGTATCTCATTTTGGGCTAGGGACCCCGAACCCAAAGACAGACTCACCATTAAGATGAGAAATAATTTATATATCTTTTCTTTCATTCATATGCCTCCAATTCAATCATATTTGAAATGATTTGAAAAGGAGTGGATTTAATCGTCCAGACGTACCTTTTGATTAATTAACGTCCATTTATCAGGCAACAATCTAAATAAGGCCGAAAAGAAATAGAGAAAGGTTATAATAAGAAAAAGAAGAATGCTGAATCCTTTTGGGATAGCTGTAATTATGGAGATTGGAGATATATTATTTGTTATAGTTTCAGTATGAGAATTATTTTCGCTCAAAAATGAAACATTTAAATGGGCAGTATCATCACAGTCTTCATTGGAAATGATATCTTCCGAAATTACCTTCGTCTCAGTTACAGTTGCCTCATCTATCAATTTATATAGATTATAATTACTACAAAAAAACACATTCATAGTGAAGCTGGCAGCAAAAAGAAGCATAATGAAAAAGATAAAAATATGAGATGGATAATTTTTCTTACTATTTATTTTCATTACAATTCCTTTCTTAGCCAGCGCTATATTTAATGGGAGCAAATTAAACTACATTGAGCCTAATTTTATAGATGGGAATATCGGAAACTTCCAATTTCCCGCTTAGTTCAATTCCCTGCAAACAGGAAGCTGCCTGTCCAAAATGCTGTCTCTGTTCATAACTAAAATATCATATTCCCACTTCCACAACAAGTCTTCATGCTCTGAAATCCACTCGTCTATCTCGTCTGCTTCCTCTAACCATTCTTCCGGATAATCATAATTTTTGGCATATTTGGGATTTTGGTAATCATGCATTCCCATTTCAAAAATATCTGCCAGTTCATTATCTCCGCCTATTCTTAAATATTGGATAGTGGTTTTCATTTCTTGAATATTGCCGACTTCATAAAAAGTCCAAACTCCGCTTCTCATCGATGTTCCAAACCAAGTTGAAATTGTCAAAAAAGCGGTAATCCAAGGCAATTGTTTTTCGGAAAAGTCATAGTACAATTTCATGAAAAAATCTGATTCAATCTCATACATATTTTTATAGTCTATTTCCAATAGTTTTTGATATAAATGAGTTAAGTCATTCATGTATTCCTCCAATTTCGATTCTAAAAATAATTCTATTTTTTATTGCCTGAATGCCTAAAAACAGCTTAAATCTTCTTTCGTGGAATTTGAAGCAGTCGGGCACCATTTGGGGCACCACAAATTTTCTTTTTCAGCGGGTACACACGGAACGCCAGAAGTCTACAAAGGCGTACTATGTCAAATGCTTATAATATATAGCTCAAAATATCCAATAGATTATCAGTGTCAACAGAATATGTTGACTTACTTTTCACTTTGTCAGAAGCATTGATTGCAATAGATTTTCCGCAATACTTGAAAACAGGTATATCTGTTGAACCATCGCCTACTGCTATGCAGTCACAAGCAGCAATATTGTTTATCCGGCAAAAATCTTTTAAGCAATTGACTTTATTTTCTGCTTCTATGTATTTAACTATTTTACCTGTAAATTTTCCGCATACAACCTCATAATCGCTTCCGTAATATTGATCAAATCCGTATATAGACGCCACAACCTTTGCCACTTGCAAAGGTCCTACGGTAATTAATAAACATTTGATACCGTAGCTGTGCAGAGTATTAATTGTTTCGGAAATATTTTTTAAGGGCTTGGCTACTTCTAAAAATCGTTCTGCTATTACAGCCTCATCAAGTCCTAAAAAAAGCTCCGCTCTAAGGTGGTCAGCAGTTATGTAATCAAGTTCACCTGTTTCCTCTTTTTCTTGTATGACAGAGTGCTCTTTCTCTTTTCCGTTCAATATACAAGGCAGCATAACAGAATGAATTTCTCTGATTAGAGTATCGTCTAAGTCAAAACAAACAGTTTTTGTTGTCATAAAAAACCTCACATAATTTATTTAACCTGTGGTGCGTCTTCTCCGTCAGAGAGGGCACCAAACAAGGCGCCATTTTCTCATCCGGCCCATGACCTGCTTCTTATAAAACCAGCACCCACGCGCATTTGCGGTTAAGCAGGCGTCCTCAACCAGCTGGTAAAAACACTATTTTTTATTACGTTTCATTCGTACTGCCGATTTCAAGCAAATTACCTTCCGGGTCGGCAACATAAAAGTTACGGATGCCGAAAGGATAGGTGATAGGTTCTCCAGTAGGAAATCGTAAGCCCAGCTTTGATAACCGTTCATATTCCTTATCCACATCGGCAAAGCTGGGCAGCCAGAGGGCAAGTTCAAACGTCTGATTGATTCCCTTTGGAGGCATGTAGTCCTCTCCGATTGCCTTTACAAATTCTTTTCTGCTGTACATGAATAGGGACAGAGCCCCGCTTGCTGTTTCGAATTCCGCAAAATCTCCACCGTTCCAGTCTGTATGAAATCCCAAAGTATCTCTGTAGAACCGAACCATACGGTCCATGTCGCCTGCTAATAGGCTTGCGCCTATCCGTACATTCCGTCCGTTCATTATTATTATCCTCTCTTTGATTGTTGGCTTTATTCGTCAATGGTGCAATAATTCCTATTTTATTGTTCTGTATCTTTAGTCTACCACATATCCAAGGGCGTGGAAATAGTGCACGGACTGAGAAACCCTGTTTTTTTACATCAAGGGTGAAGGCATTTCGCGAAATGCCTTCACCCTTGATGTAAATCTTTGGTGTAAATCACTGATATAAAAAACAAAACAGCCCCAATCCGTATCTTGAGAATCCCTCCAATTTCCAGTATCCTGATATCAAACCAAAAAACAAAGAACAAAGAAAAGAGGTTCCCCAATATGAATCAACCCAACACCGCCCAAATGGGCTTCGCAGAAGCATTTATCACTCCCACAAAACCTGTAGAACTAGCCGGCTTTTTTCGCCCCGATAATCAGTCCCAAGGAATCCTTCATCCTTTGAAACTACAGGTAATGATATGGAAGCACAAGGAGGACATCGCCTGCCTCATCACAATCGACAGTTTAGGCTTCACGGTAGAGTTATCCAACCTTCTAAGGGACAGAGCCGCCGCTCTCCTCCCTGCCCCAAGGGATCACGTAATGCTCTGTTTTTCCCACACCCATTCCGCTCCCAACGCAGCCAATGAGCCGGAATACTTCGAATCCGTATGCCAACAGGCAGAGGAGTGTGTGAAACAGGCGAAGGCCAATTTATTCCCAGCGTTTGCTGCCTGGGGTACCGGAGAAAATGAAGTCGGAATAAACCGCAGAAATGACCCTGCCAGCATGGACCGCCGTTTAGGAATCTTAAAAGTAACAGAGGCCGGAAGCCGGTCTCTTAAATTACTCCTGTTACGTGTAACCGCCCATGCAAATATCCTTTCCAGCGACAATTACCGCATATCTTCCGACTATTTTGGAGTGACGAGAGAACTCCTGGAGAAAAAATACAACTGTAAAGTGATGATGGTACAAGGCGCATCAGGCGATATCCGCCCCAGATACCATCAGGATAATACGGAATACCTGGAAGTCCACTGCTATGAAGCAGCCGAAAAGGCCAATAAGAAATACTCAGATGAGTACCGGAAAAAATACACGGCCCAAAGCCGGGAAGCGTTGTATAAGACTGCCGTCAGCATTTCCGATTCTGTAAGCGCTGTGATTAACAGTACTGATGTAAAACCCGTCACATATATAAAAACAAAATCCGTATTTCAACGCTTTACTGCCGATGTTCCATCCATAAAACAGGCTGAAATCATTGCAGAGGAAGCTGAAAGAGAGGCGGGAATAGACGGCAGAGGATGGCTTGACGAAGTAAAACGTCTTCATAATAATGGGATCAGACACCAATGGTCGGACATCGAAATACAATATTTCATTATAAACAACGGATGTTTCTGCGGAATTGCCAATGAAGCCATGTGCCGGATTGCATTAAATATCCAAAAATCAGCCCAAGATCCTCTCCTGTTTTTCAACGGTTATACCAATGGCTGCAACAGCTATCTGCCTACTGCAGAAGAGTACGACAAAGGCGGCTACGAGGTCCTTTGGTCGAATCTTGTATATTACCCTTATCATGGACGGGTTATGCCCTTTAACCGGGATACCGCAGACAAATTGGTAAGAGAGACCGTCAAAAACTACTTGAAAATCGCTTCCTCTCCGGAATCGGTCATTATCTCTTAACCAGGCTGAACAGTTACTCCTAATCCTCACTTTTCCTCAAACCACAGTTGACAAGAACACTTTACTATGCTACCATGGTAACGTGATTGCCGCCAAAGAAGTGCAGTCACAGGGAGAATGAGTGTATGGCTGCCCCATACGAGATGGAGGGCAGCGGGAAGTTCCTTCCCACGCAGAGTTTGGAAAAAGCAGTCCAAACTCCAT
Source organism: Clostridium sp. chh4-2 (assembly GCF_002899675.1). Lineage (GTDB taxonomy): Bacteria > Bacillota > Clostridia > Lachnospirales > Lachnospiraceae > CHH4-2. The sequence goes on from NZ_PKUU01000009.1 coordinate 15,722, forward strand.
GAATTTAGGCCGCCAAAGCGGCGGAAAAGAGAGGTAAATATGAAAAAATCATTAGTGAGTATATTATTAACAGCGGGAATGGTATTGAGCCTTACCGCCTGCGGTTCTAAACCGGAAGAGTCCAAAGCGCCTGAAACAACGACGGCAGCTGAAACATCAGCGAAGGCTGAAACAACTGAAATGGCCGAAACGACAGAAAAAGCGGCCGCAGAGACGGAAGCTTCACAGGCAGATGCCAAAGAAGCGCAGGATTCCGGATTAGACGGAACGTTTACTGTAGGTTTTGACCAGGACTTCCCGCCAATGGGATTTGTAGGAGACGACGGTGAATATACAGGATTTGATCTGGAACTGGCCGAAGAGGTGGCAAAACGCCTTGGCGTGGAATTTGTTCCCCAGCCGATTGCATGGGATTCCAAGGATATGGAGCTGAATTCAGAGACTATTGACTGTATCTGGAACGGATTTACCATGACCGGCAGAGAAGACGGCTATACATGGTCCGAACCGTATATGAAGAACAGCCAGGTATTTGTAGTTACCAAGGATTCCGGCATTACGAACCTGGAAGGACTGGCCGGAAAGATCGTGACCGTTCAGGCTGATTCCTCTGCAGAAGCCGCATTAAAAGAAGATCCGGATTTAGCGGCCACATTCGGCACCTTGCAGACAACACCTGATTATAATACGGCATTCCGCGATCTGGAGATGGGAGCGGTGGATGCCATCGCCATGGACGTGATCGTGGCAGGTTACCAGCTTGAAAAGAAGAACAGCGATGAGTTCGTGATACTTGACGATCAGTTGTCGGAAGAAGAGTATGCGATCGGTTTTAAAAAGGGAAATACGGCTTTAAGAGATGCTGTTCAGGCGGAACTCGATGCAATGGCAGAAGACGGCACCTTAAAATCGGTTTCTGAAAAATGGTTCGGCAGGGACATTACCACCATTGGCAAATAAATAGTAAAACGGGCTGCTGCAGAATGCGGTTAATAGACGGATGATAGATCCCGGCATTTTGCAGCGGCTTTTTTCGGCGTTAGGGCCGGATGAAAATTACACGAATGGAGGAGAACGAAGATGGGGTTGGCATCACAGCTATTGAGTACAGGGGGGCAGATGGTGTCCGGAATGTGGGTGAGCATCCAGATTTTTGCGGTGACGCTGGTGTTTTCCCTGCCGCTTGGATTAATCGTGGCATTTGGGCGCATGTCTAAAAATAAGATCATATCCACAATTGTCAAATTTTATATTTCGGTTATGAGGGGAACGCCTCTGATGCTTCAGCTCATGGTTGTTTATTACGGGCCTTACTATCTGTTCGGAATCAAGATTAACAACAGCTACCGTCTGTGGGCGGCGTTTATCGGATTCGTGATCAATTATGCGGCTTATTTTGCCGAGATTTACAGAAGCGGTATTCAGTCCATGCCGGTGGGGCAGTATGAGGCGGCAAAGCTGCTGGGATATGGAAAAACGATGACATTTTTCCGGATTATCCTGCCCCAGGTGGTTAAGAGAATTCTTCCTTCGGTGACCAATGAAGTGATAACGCTTGTGAAGGACACTTCGCTGGCCTTTACCATCAGCGTATTGGAAATGTTTACGATCGCCAAGTCGCTGGCCTCTTCCCAGGTCAGTCTTGTTCCGTTTGTGGCGGCAGGGCTTTTTTATTATCTGTTTAACCTGATTGTAGCAGGCATAATGGAATACGCGGAAAAGAAATTGTCTTATTACCAGTAGGAGGGAGAACAGGGATGTATTTATTGCAGATGAACCATATTAAAAAATCATTTGACGGACTTGGCGTGCTCCGGGACATTTCTTTGGGGGTTCAGGAAGGGGAGATCGTGTCTGTGATCGGGCCTTCCGGCTCAGGCAAATCCACGCTTTTGCGGTGCGCCACCATGTTGGAGGAGATGGACAGCGGAGAGATCGTCTATCTCGGGGAAAAGGCGGCGTGGACCGGTTCGGACGGGAAAGCCGTTTATGCGAAGAAAAGCCAGCTGAAGAAGATTCAGAGCCAGTACGGGCTGGTATTTCAGAATTTCAACCTGTTTCCCCACTATTCCGTGATGAAGAATATTACGGACGCGCCCATAGCGGTGCAGAAACGGAAAAAGGAAGAAGTATATGAGGAAGCCCGGGCGCTTCTTAAAAAAATGGGCCTGGAAGATAAAGAAAATGCTTATCCATGCCAGCTGTCGGGCGGCCAGTGCCAGCGTGTAGCCATTGCCCGGGCCCTGGCGTTAAATCCGAAAATACTATTTTTCGACGAACCCACTTCAGCTCTTGACCCGGAACTGACCGGAGAGGTCTTGAAGGTGATTAAATCATTGGCGGATCTGGACATTGCGATGGTGATCGTGACGCATGAGATGGCATTTGCCAGAGAGATTTCAGACCGGGTGATCTTTATGTCCGACGGCGTGATCGTGGAAGAGGGAAAACCGGAAAAGGTTTTTGCATCGGATAATGAGCGGACAAAGAGCTTTTTGGGACGTTATTTGCAGCAGTAATTTACACTGAGAAAAAATAATATTTAATATATAGGGAAAAACTGTTGTGTTTATTTCTCCAATTTGCTACAATGATGTAGTGAATAACCGATAATTTTACTGAAATAGCGCGCAGAAGGAGAAAAGGCCATGATGTTGATATGCATTGGCTGTATTAGTTTCCCGTTGTTTATTCTTTATGATATGAATCAGATTAAGTCTAATAGCAAATTTTTCAAACCGCTGTTTTTCGTTGGTTCTATTATTTTATTTTCAGTGACCTTAAAACTTTCAGCGACAGTTTATGATAGCGACTATTCAGTTGCCTTTCTTACTGTTGCTGTTTTTTATTTGCTGGCAGGGCTGAATCTGCTTTTGCTGGTATACACGTTGTTTTTTGCAATTCCGTTTCAGGAGGCTTATGTAGAGGGTTCGAAACAGAAGATCTGCAAAGAAGGGGTATATGCGCTGTGCCGTCATCCGGGGGTGATTTTTCTGGCCGGCTTTTACCTGTTTTTAGGGCTGGCGCTTGGCCGCCCGGTGATGCTTCTCGCTGGTTTGTGTTTTACGGTGCTGAACCTCTTATATGTGTGGATTCAGGATACTTATATCTTTCCGGCATTATTTGACGGATATGAGGAGTACCGGAAGGAAGCGCCTTTTTTGATCCCTGACAGGGACAGTGTGAAAAAGTGCAAAAGAGATCTGAGCCGCAGGTACGGAAGAAAATAATGGGGGGAAGAACCGTGTTAAATTACGGACAGAAGGTTAAAAAGCAGCAGTATAAGGAGATTTGGCAGGAATACTGCGGATTTTTAGACTTGTCAATCGACGAGTATATGGGAATTCAATACAGGCTTATGGAGGAACAGATTAAGGTCTGGACGGCCAGCGGGCTGGGGCAGATGTTTTTGAACGGGAAAAAGCCTCAGACGGTGGAGGATTTCAGACGAGTGGTTCCTTTGACAACCTATGGGGATTACGCTGACGTTTTGCTGGGCAAGCAGACGGATATGCTGCCCGGGGAACCGGTAATCTGGCTTCAGACCACATGGGAGGGCGGAAAACATCCCATTAAGGTGGCGCCTTATACCAGAGCCATGCTGGATGTATTTAAAAGCAATCTGCTGGCGGTTACCGTGCTGGGTTCCTGCGGCGAGACCCAGAAGACCAGGCAGCAGAACGGCGACCGGGTGCTGTTCGGACTGGCGCCTCTTCCGTATGTGACCGGTCTGTTTCCTGTGATATTTGCAGAGGAAGTGGACTTTAAATTCCTGCCTCCTGTTAAGGAAGCGCTCAGCATGTCCTTTGGCGAGAGGAACAGGAAAGGTTTTTCTCTGGCAATGCAGCAGGGGATCGACCTGTTTTTTGGGCTGAGCAGTGTAATATACTATGTGACTGAGAACTTTTCGGACTCCATTAAGAGCAATTCCTCCGGCAGCATGCTGAAAAAAGCCGTTCATATGAGGCCTAAGATGATCTACCGCTATTTGAGGGCCAAATTCCAGTGCAGCAAGGAAGGGCGTGAGATCAAGCCCAAGGATTTATTTAAATTGAAATCTCTTGTGTGCGCGGGAACGGATACGGCTTCTTATAAGGAAGCGCTGAGAGACGCATGGGGAATCAAACCTCTTGAAATCTTTGCGGGAACCGAGGTGTCCATGGCGGCTACGGAAACTCAGACCCGCAATGGAATGGTATTTTTCCCGGACAACTGTTTTTACGAATTTATCCCTGAAGACGAATTTTATAAGGAACTGGCAGACCCTTCGTACCAGCCGGCTACGGTGCTTATGAACGAACTGGTTCCTGACCATAATTATGAGCTTGTGATCAGCGTATTGAAGGGCGGAGCATTTGCCCGGTACAGAATCGGGGACATGTTCCGGTGTATCAGCAACGGAGGGGATAAGAGCACATCTCTGCCCCAGCTGGTATTTTTGGACCGGGTGCCCACTGTGATCGATATCGCCGGTTTTACAAGGATTACGGAACACTCCATTGAAGAGGTGATTGAGCTTTCCGGACTGGCCGTGAAACATTGGATTGCAAGGAAGGAATTTGACGGCAAGAGACGTCCGTTTCTCCATCTTTATGTGGAAATGGATGAGAAAGAGCTGGATCATATCGCTATCAGCAAACAAATATTAAAGGAACATTTGGAAGTGTATTTTACATATTTTGATACGGATTACAGGGATTTAAAAAAGATGCTGGGAATCGAACCTCTGCAGATCACCATATTGAAATGCGGTACTGTGGATGAGTATGCGAAACGAACGGGCAAGAAGCTGAGACGGCTGAATCCGTCGGCATTTGAGCTTTCTGAATTTATGAAATTTGACAGTCAGCCGGATGGCGCTGAATGGAGGTGCAGGCAATGAATGTGAATATTCCGTTTATCTGGGTGCCGATCCTTGCAGTTGCCTGCTATCTGTTTCTGATGATAGCCATGCTTTCGGCGAAGAAAAATAATGTCATCCAGGCATTTATCCGGCTTTTGGCCTGCTGTCTTATCTGGACCGGCGGCTCCATGCTGATGCGCCTTCAGGTTTATCCCGGATATCAGGTGTGGTATGAAGTTTCAATTCTGGCGTTGTTTGCGATCCCTTTGATTGCTTATCAGTTTGTCTATCATTTTGTGGAGTCCAGCGACAGATATGCAAAAAAGATCTGGACGGTGGGAACCGTCGTTATGCTGGTGCTGACTCATTTTCAGCTGTTTTTGAAGGTGCCGGAACTGGTACAGCTTTCCGACGGACGGGCAGTATTCGTCTATCATACCACGTGGACAATTGGGATTCCCACCGTATTTCTGGTTCTGATGATGATTCACGGAATCGGAATGGCGGCATATGGGGTGAAGGAGCGGGAGGTTCCGCTAAGCAGCCTCATGCCGATTATGATCGGGCTTCCCATCATGGCGGTGGGAAATCTGGTTTCTATTATCCCGGGCAACTATTTTCCATGGGATACGCTTTCCGGTATTTTGAATGCCTGTCTTTTGTTTTACGCACTGTACAGAAAAAGGCTGTTTCGGATGACCCTTTTGGTGTCCAGAGGCGTGGTAATGGCCGAGGCCATGTTATTGTGTTCGGTAATGGGGGCATATCTGATCAACCCTATGGAAGATATACTGCTTCGCTATTATCCTCAGGTTGAGAAGTATACAATCCTGATCATCGCCATTTTTTTTGCTGTTTTTATGATGCTGATCTATCAGATTATGCAGATGATATTTAACAATCTTTTTTTGAAAGAGGAGCAGGTACAAAATGATTTGCTGAAGGAATTTACCATGGCGGTATCCAACAGCCTGGATATTGGGGAAGTGCTGGCTCTGCTGGTGGAGGTGATCTGTTCGGCCATTCATGTGAAAAAGGCGTATGTTTGCCTGCTGGATGAGACGGGACACCATTTCAAGCCTGTGCAGTCTGCCGCTCCCCTGGATGTTAAGGGATTTTCCATTTCGGTGGATAATCCGTGCATTACCTGGTTTAAGGACCGTGATACTGTGATGATGGTCCGGGAGTTTAAACGTTCCGCTACCTATAAATCCATGTGGGAAGAGGAAAAAAGGCTGATCACCGATTTGAAGGCCAGCTGTATCATACCGCTGAAAAGCGATGGAATTCTGGTTGGCATAGTCCTTTTAGGAGAGAAGGAGAGGGGAAGCGACTTCACGTTTGACGATATTTCGTTTCTGGAATCGGTTCAGTCCATCGCTTCTGTGGCCGTTAAAAACGCCAGCCTTTACGCCAGGGCGAAGCGGGAGGCGACTACGGATCAGCTGACCGGTCTTCTGAACCGGAAATCATTTATGCAGGTTCTTCAGGAGGAATATGAGGCCAAGAGACAGGATTCCCTGGCCCTTCTTATCTTGAATCTGGATGATTTTAAACTGTTCAACCAGTTGTACGGAACGTATGAAGGGGACAAGACCCTTCAGAGAATTGCGCAGATTATCGGCAGCACCGTGGGAAGCAACGGGACGGCCTGCCGCTACGGAGGCAAGGAATTTGCAGTCTGCCTTCCCGGGTACAACGCTTTGCAGACCATGAACCTGGCTGAAAATATACGGAGCCAGATTTCTAAAATCGATAAAAATTCGGATGGAGCCAGGCTTAAAACGGTTACCGTCTGCGGCGGAATCTGCGTGGCGCCTTACTGCGCGTCCACTGTAAAGGAACTGCTGGAAAATACGGATATGGCTGTGTATAACGCCAAGAGAAGCGGTAAAAATAAGATCTGCCAGTACACGATGGGCGAAAAGAGTGTGGGGGATACCGGCACTGCGTCCAATATCATGGAAAGCAACTATGAAGAATATGCCGCAACCGTTTATGCTCTGACAGCGGCCATCGATGCGAAAGACCACTACACGTTCCAACACAGTCAAAATGTGGCCGATTATGCCACCGCCCTTGCTAAGGCGGCCGGGTTAAATGATGAGCATACCCGCATTATCCACGAAGCGGCTCTTCTTCACGACATCGGTAAGATCGCCATTCCGGAACAGATTTTAAGAAAACCCGGCAAGCTTGACGACAATGAATATGATATTATGAAAAGCCACGTGGAGCACTCCATTGCGATCATCCGCCATCTGCCCAGCCTGGATTATGTGATCCCGGCCGTTGTGGGCCATCATGAAAGGTGGGATGGACGCGGTTATCCGAGAGGAATTGCCGGCGAGGATCTGCCGATCGGCGCCAGGTGCTTAGCGATTGCGGATGCATTTGACGCGATGACATCGGCCAGAAGTTATAAAGCGGCTTATTCGGTGGATTTTGCCTGTCAGGAACTGATCAGCCAGTCGGGACGTCAGTTTGATCCCATGCTGGTGCCGGTATTTTTGGAATTAATCAAGAACGGAACCATAAAGGTGCCTGAATTGGAGCAGAAATAACCGAAAATATGAGAAACAAAAAGACCAGCCGGGGTAGCTGGTCTTTTTAGGAGAAGGTATTTCGTTTCTTATGGGGTGTAGCAAAAACTATATAATGTATTGGGGGGGTTTACGTTAATTATAATATCACACCTGCAAAAAGAAGTCGATTATGAGTGTGCACAAAGATTTTTGCAAAATGGCGTGATTTTTGTTACTATTCACAGCCCCGGCGGTTTCTGCCGTCTGTGCCGGCTTTGGCGGTATGCAGGAACTTTCCTGTGACTTTGCAGGGCATTAGCAATTCTTAACGCGCAGAATTTTTCGTTCAAGGGAAATGTCCACCTGTTTGAGCGTGAGCGAGTTTGGGCATTTCCCTTGGTTTTTAGAAAAATCCTGCACGTTTAGAAGTGATTATGCCCGAAACCGGAACTGGAAAGTTCCTGCATACCGCCAAAGCCGGCACAGACGGCAGAAACCGCCGGGGCTGTGAATAGTAACTGATTTTTAGGAAAAAATACGCAAAGACGTTGAAAAACACTTGCAAAATAAAGATTTTACTGTACAATGATATTGATGCATAAGATGGGGCCAGGTACTGACCCTTCTTTTTATGAAAACTATTTTATGGAAGCGAAGCAGATAATAGAAAGGTATAGGATATGATTAGCGCAAATAATGTCACACTGAGAGTTGGTAAAAAAGCATTATTCGAAGATGTAAATATTAAATTTACAGAAGGTAACTGTTATGGTCTGATCGGTGCAAACGGCGCCGGAAAGTCTACATTTTTAAAAATTTTATCCGGGCAGCTGGAGCCTACCACCGGTGATATCGTTATTTCCGCCGGTCAGAGACTTTCTTTCCTGCAGCAGGATCATTTTAAATACGATGAATTTCAGGTTCTGGACACCGTAATTATGGGAAATGCCAGACTGTACCAGATTATGAAAGAAAAAGATGCGATCTACATGAAGGAAGATTTTTCCGATGAAGACGGCATCAAAGCAGCAGAGCTGGAAAGTGAATTCGCTGAGATGAACGGATGGGAAGCGGAGTCAGACGCCGCTAACATGCTGAACGGACTTGGAATCGAGACAGAACTCCATTACAGCCTTTTAAAGGAATTAACCGGCGCACAGAAGGTTAAAGTATTGCTGGCACAGGCTTTATTCGGCAACCCGGACATTCTGCTTTTGGACGAGCCGACCAACCATTTGGATCTGGATGCGATCGCTTGGCTGGAAGAATTCTTGATCAATTTTGAAAATACGGTAATCGTGGTATCCCATGACCGTTATTTCCTGAATAAAGTATGTACGCATACTGCGGACATCGACTATGGCAAGATTCAGCTGTATGCCGGAAACTATGATTTCTGGTATGAATCCAGTCAGCTGATGGTAAAACAGATGAAGGAGCAGAACCGCAAGAAAGAGGAGAAGATCAAGGAATTACAGGAATTTATCCAGCGGTTCTCCGCTAACGCGTCAAAATCCAAGCAGGCGACTTCCCGTAAGCGCGCTCTTGAAAAGATCGAACTGGATGACATTAAACCGTCCAGCCGTAAATACCCATACATCGATTTCCGTCCGGCCCGTGAGATCGGAAACGAGGTTCTGACTGTGGAAGGCCTTACTAAGACAATCGACGGCGTTAAAGTTTTGGATAACCTTTCCTTCACTTTAAACAGAGAAGATAAGGTCGCACTGGTAGGACCAAATGAACACGCTAAAACCATTTTATTCCAGATTCTTGCAGGAGAGATGGAACCGGATTCAGGAAGCTACAAATGGGGCCTGACCACAAGCCAGTCCTATTTCCCAAAAGACAACACAGCGGAATTCGACAACGACGACACCATCGTCGACTGGCTGACCCAGTATTCACCGGAAAAGGACGTGACTTATGTCCGCGGTTTCCTTGGACGTATGCTGTTTGCCGGTGAAGACGGAGTGAAAAAAGTGCGTATTCTTTCCGGTGGAGAGAAAGTGCGCTGTATGCTTTCCAAACTGATGATTTCCGGCGCCAACGTGCTGATGCTGGATGAGCCTACGGACCATTTGGACATGGAATCCATCACGGCTTTAAACAACGGACTTGTGAAGTTCCCGGGCGTTCTGATCTTCTCCTCCAGAGACCACCAGATCGTACAGACAACCGCCAACCGGATTATGGAAATAGTCAATGGACAGCTGATCGATAAGATTACAACCTACGACGAGTACCTGGAAAGCGACGAGATGGCTCGTAAGAGACAAGTCTTCACCCTCTCCGAGTCCCAGGAAGATTGTGATTAAACTTTTTTATTTAGTTTAGAAAGAAACGCCGGAAAGAAGGGAACACCCGGGCGGCCGGCAGAAATGAAAAGACATAGGGGATTCGAGTTTCGACCCTAAGTGATACTAGGCCGTCAAGAGCAGAAAAAGGCAGCGTGGCGCCATTCACGATGAACTCTTTATGACTTCATCGTTCAGTGGCGCCTCAAATACTGATTCGGAATTCAGTATTTGTCTGCCTTTTTCCGCTCTTGACGACCAAGTATCACTAAGGGTCTGCAAACGATCCCCTATGTCTTTTCATTTCTGCCGGCCGCCCGGGTGTTCCCTTCTTTCCGGCTGTTGCTTGGCTGGCTGAGGATAAAAAAGATTTTACGGATGGAGTAATTTTTACATCAAGGGTGAAGGCTTTTTCGGAAATGCCTTGAGGATTTAATGTAAAACGTGAAGTCATTTCGGTAAATGCTTTGACGAGCTATGTATAACGATCCATGTAAATTTAGTTTTACGTAAATACCGATGCAATAACATTGTTTTTAACCGGTCCGGTTCCCCCTCCGCTTCGTCTCCTTCCGGCTCCGCCTCCCGGTTCTGTGCGTACCTTTCGCCAACCCCCTTAAATAACAAGTTTATTCAATATATGGATGGGCTCTCCAATAGTCGGTGGCCATGGTGATGAAATCTTTGGCGGCATTGTTTATGTAGTGGCTTGGGGCATAGGCGGCGGTTAGTTCCCAGCTGGCGATTTCGCCCAGGGAAAAATAGGAGATATAGTCGCTGGGGAGGGCATAGCAGCGGGGGATGATGGAACAGCATTGGCCGTTTTCGGTTAAACGTTGCATGGTTCGCATGCTGGTGGATTCAAACAGTAGTTTTGGCTTGAAACCGGCTTTTTCAAAGAGGTTGTCGATCACCGCACGCATGGTGGAAGTCTTTTTTACGAGCGTGAACAGATTGCCGGAAAATTCCGTGAGGGAGATTTCCGGATATTGATCCGGTTCCAGTTTTTCCTTGTAGGCCAAAGGGTGAGACTTGGGGATACACAGATAAAATGGTTCCCGGAGAATTTCCGTGTAAACAAGATGTTTGTATTTCCTTTCGTAAATGGTTTGAAAACTGATGTCCAGCTCATTGGTATCCAGCATCTTAACCTGGGTTTCCACATCCGCCTCAATGGGTTGAAATGTGGTGCTGGGATATTTGGCATGCATCTTTGGATAGATGGCGGTAAACATCTGGATTCCGCGTTCCGGCGTAAGGCCGATGGTGATCGTGCCTTTCCATTTCTGCGCCATATCCTGAATCTGATTGTAGGTCTGTTTTTTAATCAGAAGAATGCGCTCTGCATTTTCTATATATAATTTTCCAATATCGGTCAGTTCCCAATGATTCCGGGTGCGGATGAAGAGGGGGGCGCCAAGTTCTTTTTCCAGTTTCAGCAGCTGCTGGTTTAAAGCCGACTGAGTTACATACAGTTCGTCGGCAGCTTTGGAAATGCTTCTGTGCTTGGCGATTGTCAGAATATATTCGATTATCTTAGTTTCCATGACAGAAAACTCCTTTGTATTAAATGGTATTTAGATTTCCTGATCCTTTGTTATAGTTGGATATTGTGCACAATAAACTTTAGAAAAACTAAACAACAGTTTATTTTAATTAAGTTGCTTTTCATATACCTTATTTATATAATAAAAACATACAAAAAACAAGGGAAAATACAAAGAATTTAAACATTTAACACAAAAGGAGGAAATGAATTATGAGAAGAAGAGGAATGGCGGCCGCGTTGGCGGCAATGCTTACGATTGGCTCGGCACTTACGGGATGCGGGGGCGGAGGAACCGGTGGAACAACGGCAGCTTCCACTGCAGCGCCGACAGAAACAGCCGCATCACAGGCAGAAACATCTGTTGGGGAAACCAATGCTCCGGCGAAAGAATTAAATTACATCAGCACCTTTGATGTAGCCGGCGCAGGTGATGTGGCGCTGGATGTGATGATAACATCGCTGGGGGATTCAGACGGAGGCCCATATTTAAGAGGCGTTATGGATGATTATATGGCCATGTATCCCAATGTTAAGCTGAACCCGGTAGAATGTTCCATGAACGATTTATATACGACTTTGATCACTCAGGCTACAGCGGGCACCCTTCCCGACATTTTCACCATGACGGAAGCATATTCTGCCAACTGCCTTGAGATGGGCATGAGCGTGGACAATATGGCGGAGCTTTTGGGTGACGAGTATTTAAATGGACTGATGGAAGCCGCAGTTGATAATGCAACGGTTGACGGAACGCTGGTTTATATGCCATGGCAGAACAATATTACGGCTATGGTATATAGAAAAGACCTTTTCGAAGAAAAAGGAATCGAAATTCCTAAGACCTGGGATGAATTCCTGGAAGCAGCGAAAACCTTGACAGAGGATCTTGACGGAGACGGTAAGACAGACCGGTACGGCGCCGCATTTGCCGGAACCAGAAATGATTCCGCAGAATCCAGATTCCAGACATTTGCACTCACCTATGGCTGTGATTTTGTAACGGACAACGGAGACGGCACATTTACTTCCGGCTTTGGAACAGAGGAATTTAAAAATGCGATGACTTCATTTGTAAACATGGCTGCCAATGAAGGCGTGACACCTCCTGGATTTATTGAAACCGGTTATTCAGAAGCTTACACCATGATCGCGGCGGACCAGGCCTGCATGTTTTTCAGCGCATCCAATGTGCTCGGAGGCATTTACAATGCGAATCCCGATATGAAAGGCAAGATGGGGAGCTTCCCGATGCCGACGGCCGAAGGCGTAGACCCTGTAACTTCATTTTCAAGCGTAGGTATGACCATCAGCAACACCTGTAAAAACCCTGAGGTTGCGGCTGATTTCCTGAAATATATGACAAGCGTGGACAACAGCGTTACATGGAACCAGGCTACCTGCCGTCTTCCGGTGGTAAAAGATGCGCTTACTGCAATCTGCGAGGCTGACGAAGCCTATTCAGGATTTGCGGATGCATCTGACAGCGCGGTTATCTATCCGGCGTTTGCAGGGCTGGCGGAACTTAGAGATGCCTGCGGCGAGTGCTGGCAGACCGTTGTTGCGGAAGGCGCGTCCATAGACGATGCGGTGGCGGCTGCGGCGGCTAAGGCGGAAGACGTGGCGAAATCTTATAGCAAGTAGTGTTTTTTTACATGAAGGGTGAAGGCATTTTCGAAAATGCCTTCGCCTTTAAAGTAAAAACGTGAAGGCATTTCACGAAATGCCTTCACCCTTTATGTAAGGAGGAGAAACAGTGAAAAACCGAACCCAGAGCGTGAGCAGAAACAAAATAAAATCAGCGCTTATTCCATATGGCTTTATCTCCCCGGCATCGCTTACCATACTGCTGCTGGTGGTTTACCCCATTCTTTATGGAATCTATATCAGCTTTTTTGATACAAACCTGGTGAACAAATGGAAATTTGTAGGTCTTCATTATTATCTTCAGGCGCTGACAGATTCATCTTTTCTGCACAGCCTCTGGAAGACAATGGTATTTACCGTATCCGTAGTAGGCGGACACTTTATCTTAGGATTTATCTTCGCTTCCATTCTCAATCTGGATATCAAAGGACGCACCCTGTTTCGGGGAATTCTGATTCTTCCATGGCTTTTTCCTGATGTGGTGATTGCGTATCTTTTTAAATGGATACTGAATACACAGGGCGGCATCGTCAATGAACTGCTGATGCATTTTAACCTGATTTCCAATCCGGTGGGGTGGCTGAGCACATCTGCAACCGCATTTCCCTGCGTGATTCTGGTCAGTATCTGGAAAGGCTATCCGCTTGTTATGGTACAGGTGCTGGCTGGAATACAGACTATTTCTGCAGACATGTATGAGGCGGCCCAGATTGACGGGGCAAATGTTTGGCAGAAGTTCCGTTATATTACGATTCCGGCTTTAAAGCCGATTCTCACAACGATTTTGATTCTGGATACCGTATGGGTATTTAAGCAGTTTACATTGATCTGGCTGATGACCTCAGGCGGGCCGGGAAGTTCAACCATGGTTTCTGCAATTGAGATCTATAAAAATGCATTTTCTTATTTCAAATATGGCTTTGCATCGGCTCAGTCGGTTTATATCCTTGTTATCTGTTACCTGATCGGAGTAGTGTTTAGGAGGTTATTGCGCGATGACTAAAAAAGGCAAAAATAGAGCGGTTTTATCATTGAGTTATCTGGTTTTATGCGTGGGCTGTCTCTGCGTCCTGCTTCCACTGTCCTGGATGGTGATAACCTCTTTAAAATCCATGGCGGATATCACGCTTTCAAAGGGGCTGAAGCTGTTTCCCTCAGGGCCCACGCTGGAAAACTACGTGAATATATGGAAGGATTATCCCATTGCAGCTTACATAAAAAACAGTTTGATCGCCGTTGGCGGCTCAACCGTATTTGGAGTTGTGTGCGCGGCGCTGTGCGGTTACGGGCTGTCACGATATGATTTTAAGGGGAAAGCATTTTTACTCAGTTTTTTGCTGGTTACGCAGATGTTCCCGGCGGTGATGAAGATTATTCCTTACTATAAAATCCTTGTATCCCTTCATCTGAATAATACGAGAATTGGGCTTCTGGTGGTTTATGCATCGTTCAGCATTCCATTTTGTACCTGGATGATGTATGGCTATTTTAAAAGTATTCCGACCGGGCTGGACGAGGCGGCCAGGGTGGATGGGAGCAGCGCATTTCATACATTTTACAGAATTATCCTTCCAATCGCCCTGCCCGGAGTAGTTGCCACGGTTATCTATGCATTTTTGCAGAACTGGAATGAATACATGTTTGCTTCCGTGCTCATGTCCGCTGATGAAAAGAAAACCATTACCTACGCCATCAGCACCATGGCGGATGCATATAAGGTGCAGTGGAATTATCTGATGTGTGCGGCCATTATATCCAGTGTGCCGACGCTGTCCGTATTCGTGATAATGCAGAAATACCTGATTGCAGGCATGACGGCCGGCGCGGTTAAGGAATAATTATTAAACGACCAAATGGAGGAAATTATGAAGAGCAACAAATTCCACAATCCCGTTATTAAAGGCGGATACCCGGACCCATCCATATGCAGAGTGGGGGATACCTACTACATGGTGACGTCGTCATTTTCTTATTTCCCGGGACTTCCGGTGTTTAAAAGTCTTGACCTGATTCACTGGGAGCAAATCGGGAATGCGGTATCCAGGCCGGAGCAGCTGGATTTCAGGGACTGCGACAGTTCTGAGGGGCTGTGGGCGGCGACGATCCGATATGATAAGGGCACATTTTATATTGTAAATACTTTGGATGTCAACGGGCGTGCCAACCGGTATAATTTTATCCTTACGGCCAAAGATCCTGCCGGGGAATGGTCTGATGCTGTAATTATTGAAGGCGCGGACGGAATTGACCCCTCTCTGTATTTCGATGAAGAGGGAAAAATGTGGTACTGCGGCAATATGATACCCGATGACCCCAAATATCCGGCCCACAGGATGATCTATCTCTGTGAACTGGACCGGGAGACATTTCAGTTCATCGGCGAACGCCGCATTATTTATGACGGAAATGCGGATTTGAGTCAGTATATGGAAGGCCCTCACATCTATCGGATTGACGGAGTTTATTACCTTCTGACTGCTTGCGGAGGAACCCAGACCAACCACTGCGTCAATATCGCGCGAAGCGGCAGCCTGCTCGGCCCATACGAGCCGTGTCCCAGAAATCCTGTGGTCACAAACCGCAACCTGCGCCTGATTAACCAGCTGGGAGTGGCGGTCACAGGACACGGGGATTTGGTTCAGACCCAGAATGGGGAATGGTATATGGCCCTTTTAGGAATCCGCCCATATGAGCACGAAATTGAGGATTACGAGTGCTTCCAGCCGAGAAAATGGATTCGTACTCCGGACAGAAACAAAAATGCCCAATTCAATCTGGGCAGAGAAGTATTCCTCATCCCGATCGCCTGGGACTATGACGGCTGGCTTTTGGCGGATAATCACAATGGAATGGTAAATTTGGAAGAGCGCAAGCCGGATCTTCCCTCTTACCGCCCGCCTCTTCACAGCCGAGTTGATAATTTTGAGGAAGATAAACTGGACATGATCTGGTGCATGAGACGTCCTGTAAAAGAGCCTTTTTATTCATTAAAAGAGCGTCCGGGATATTTGAGAATGAAACTTCTGCCCGTTCCGGCCGAGGATGTACAGACCCCGGCTATGCTGGTAAGACGCCAGCAGCATTATAATTTTCAGGCGGCTATAGCCATGGAGTTTGAACCACGGAAAAACGGTGAAGAGGCCGGAATGATCGTGACCCAAAATGAACGGTTTTCATTGCTGCTGCTGAAGCGGATGACAGAGGGAAAAACTATAATTGGATGTTATAAAGTGGTTAACGGCGTTAGAAAATTGATCCGTTCTGTGGAAGCGGAAGCTGGCAGAGTTTATCTGTTTATAGAAGGTGGCGAAGGGGTTTATGACTTCTATTATGGCCGTAGCGAGAGACATATGGAGCCGCTGGCTTTGGGAGAGGATGGTTCTATACTCAGTACAGTGGTGGCTGATGGATTTATTGGCTCTTATCTGGGGATGTATGCTTCTTCCTGTGGGGAGGAATCGGATAATTTTGCGGATTTTGATTGGTTTAGATATGAGATAATTGAAGAGTAGACGGCGCAGAAAAGTGTTTTGGTTACAAGTGATGATGGAGTAAACGAAGAAGCAGTTGGCATTCCGGTGAGCTGCGCCCATACAGTATAATAAAGACAAATCGGAAAAGCCCCGAAAAATCAAGGGTTTGAGCGATTTGTCTTTATTCTTTTTCCACTTATTTTCAATCAAAAAAATTGCACTTCCCTAAAACACACTTAAACTACTTTAATGAAACGATTGAGTATTCGGGTGAAACTTCAAAAACATTCTTTACTTTTACGCCCAAACGAATTACAATAAGAGCACGAAAGTAAGGTGATACTATGACCAGCACAGAAACATTAAATAAGCTGCTTCAAGAAAATAATGGATATTTAAAAACGTCGGATGCGGTGGCCGCCGGAGTTTCGAGAACTGTTCTCGGAGATTTTGTGTGTAAATATGGGCTTGAACGTGTTGCCCACGGCTTATATATGTCCCAAGACGTTTGGGAAGATGGACTATATGTAATTCAGGTGCGCTATCCAAAAGCGGTATTCTCTCACGAAACAGCTCTTTACCTTCTGAATCTTGGCAGCCGTGAACCCTCGCCATTTTCTGTTACTTTGAAAACAGGCACAAACTCGGCAGGATTATCGAAGCAGGGTATCAAGGTTTATAAAGTAAAAGAGGAGCTTTTCGGGGAAGGTATTGTGGAAGTGCGCTCACCATCGGGTCACACAGTAAGGGCTTATAATGCCGAACGCACAATCTGCGATTTGTTTCGCAGCCGCCGGTATATTGAAATTCAAGATCTGCAAGAGGGAGTTAAAACATATATCCGTTTGAAGGAAAAGAATATCCCATTGCTTATGCGCTACGCTAAAGCCTTTTCAGTGGAGAAAACTGTTCGTCAGTATTTGGAGGTGCTTTTATAATGATACACACATCGCGCCAATTGAAAGCTCTTGTCCGCAACATCTCCAAAGGAGACAGTGGCAAGGCACAGGTTATCCTCCGCAATTATGTAATGGAGCGTTTTCTGGAACGACTTTCCCTCTCACAATACAGAAACATTATGATTTTAAAGGGTGGTACTCTGGTAGCCGCTATGGTTGGATTGGACAATCGTTCAACTATGGATATAGACGCCACGCTAAAAAATCTGCCGCTGAACGAAGATAGCGCAAGGAAGATTGTCGAGGAAATTACCGCAATACACATTGAGGACGGTATGATTTTTGAAATCAAAAGCGTGACGCCGATTATGGACGAGGCAGATTATCCCGGCATTCGTATTATGCTTGATACAGCTATTGAAACGATGCATACCCCGCTAAAAATCGACTTTTCCACCGGTGACGTAATAACACCGCGTGAAGTGTCCTATTCATTCCGGCTGCTGTTTGAGGAACGTACTATCTCCATTCTTGCGTATAATCTGGAAACGGTTCTGGCGGAAAAGTTAGAAACCCTTCTTGCCCGCGGCACAGCCAATACCAGAATGAGAGATTTTTACGATATTTATGTACTTACCAACACACAGGATCACAACATTGATAACGCCACACTCAAGGAGGCGTTTATCAACACCAGTGCGAAACGCGGCTCAATTGGGTTGTTGTCTGACGTACATTTGATTTTGAAGGAAGTAGCTGAAAGCACCGTACTGATCGACCGTTGGAAAAATTATCAACGCAAATTTGATTATGCCGCCGATGTACTGTGGGCTGACGTGATGGAATCGGTCAGCTGCTTAGTTGATATTGTGAAGTAAGGAAATGTATAAAATCAAGAAAGTAATTAAGGACATCTATATCGAATCCGATATGCGCTAATATTGTAGCAAGGTGTTATCATGAGCGGTTGTATCAAAATTCGTAATATTCAGTGCGCCCTCTAGTAAAAGAAAGAGAGGGCGTTGCCCATGAGCATAATGGAAGTTTTAACCTTATTGCTTGCTATATTTGCGGAATTTTCATACATAGACAACAAATACAATAAAAAATAGCATCCCACCGTTCAAAGTTAGATGCTATTTTTTGTTCCGTTTAGCTAAGCGCCTGGCGTCAAAATTCAACGACATCGGATTAGAGCTTTGTTATATCTACTGTATTTTGGCTAACCCCTATCTAAAACTGATGCCCCGGCTGTGTCATCGCCACCAAATCCAGCCCCTGCTTCAGCTGCTCCTCCGTCAAAAGCCCCGACTGCATCGCCAGTTCCCTCACCGATACCCCGGTAGCCAATGACTGCTTAGCGATCTCCGCCGCCTTTTTATACCCCACATACGGACATAAAGCGGTAGCCAGCCCAACGCTGGATTCCACCAGATCCTCGCACCGGTCGCGGTTGGCGGTAATTCCCAAAATACAGTTGTCAATCAACGTTTTCACCGCACCGGTCATGGTGTCGATGGATTCGAAAATATTATAGAATACAACCGGCTCAAATGCGTTCAGTTCCAGCTGTCCGGCTTCTGCTGCCAAAGTGATGGTCGTATCGTTGCCGATGACGTTAAATGCAACCTGGGTTACCACTTCCGGGATAACCGGATTGATCTTGCCCGGCATGATGGAAGAGCCATTTTGCTTAGGCGGCAGGTTGATCTCTCCGATTCCCGTCTTGGGGCCGCTGGAAAGGAGCCTTAAATCGTTGCAGATCTTGGATAAGTTCACCGCGCATGTTTTCAATACGCCGGAGGTGAACACGAAGCCGTCCAGATTCTGAGTGGCATCAAACAGATCCTCGGCCTGAACACAGTTGGTGCCGCATACCTGGTTCAGGTTTTTGATAATATGGAATAAGTAAATCGGATTGACGTTAATGGCGGTTCCAACCGCGGTCGCGCCGATATTAAGTACCCGCATCTCCGCCTCAACTTTGTATAAACGGTGGATATCGCGGCTGATAACTGCTGCGTATGCTTCGAACGACTGGCCTAAACGGATCGGAACCGCATCCTGAAGCTGCGTGCGCCCCATCTTTACCACATCGTCAAATTCTACTGCTTTATCTGTAAGCGCTTTGTGCAGGCGCTCTAATTCATTGATTAAACCCGGCATCAATTCCATAATGGTAAGTTTACCGGCGCTTGGGATCACATCGTTGGTGGATTGGGCCATATTCACATGGTCGTTGGGATGGACGATGGAATAATCGCCTTTTGTTCCCCCCAGAATCTCGATTGCGCGGTTGGCAATTACTTCGTTGGCATTCATATTAGCCGAAGTGCCGGCGCCGCCCTGAATAGCGTCTACGATAAACTGGCTGTGAAGCTTTCCTGAAATGATCTCGTCACAAGCTTCTACGATGGCATTGCCGATCTTTTCGTCCAGAACATGCGCTGCCATGTTGGTATAGGCGGCGGCCTTCTTAATTCTGGCTAAATTGTTGATGAATACAGGATGCAGCGGCCTTCCCGTGATGTTGAAATTGTGCTTTGCACGTAAGGTCTGTACGCCGAAATAGGCTTTGGCCGGAACTTCCATAGTGCCTATGGAATCTGCTTCTAATCTGGTTAACATAATACTTCTCCTTTGATTATTGTGTCATAACTGCTCAACCTTGAACCCTAAAATCAAGTTCTCACAGTTGGAGCATATCACTTTTGTGTTTGGAGGTAAATAGAGTTTATTATTTTTGACAATTATTAAGAATATTAATAAAAAACTTAATAAAATAAAGTTTTGGTATGTGTTTTATTTATAATATTAAGAAACCATCTACATCGACAATTATAGGATATAATGTTATACTACTAATATCTTTATAAGCAAGGAGAAACTGTTATGAAAAAAATGATATCCTGGAACGTAAATGGACTTCGTGCCTGCATGGGAAAAGGATTTATGGATTATTTTAATGAAGCACAGGCAGATATTTTTTGTCTGCAGGAAACAAAGCTCCAGGAAGGCCAGATTGACCTTGAACTGGAGGGATATCACCAATACTGGAATTATGCAGTAAAGAAAGGTTATTCTGGAACTGCATTATTTACAAAAGAGGAACCGGTCAGCGTGGCTTATGGGCTTGGGATCGAAGAGCATGACCAGGAAGGCCGAGTGATAACAGCTGAATTTCCGGAATATTACGTGATCACATGTTATACCCCTAACTCCCAGGACGGTTTAGCGCGCCTTCCTTACAGAAGAAAATGGAATGAAGATTTCTTAGCCTACTGCAAGAAACTGGAAGAAAAGAAACCGGTGATCTTTTGCGGTGATTTAAATGTGGCGCATAAAGAGATTGACCTTAAAAATCCTAAGACGAACCGGAAAAATGCCGGTTTCAGCGATGAAGAAAGAGAAGATTTTACGAAGGTGACTGAAGCTGGTTTTATCGATACCTTCCGTTATTTTTATCCGGACCAGGAAGGAATCTATTCCTGGTGGTCTTACCGTTTCAGCGCGAGAGCCAAGAACGCCGGGTGGCGCATTGATTATTTCTGCGCGTCCGAAAGTTTGAAGGACAGGCTTGTCAGCGCGTCCATCCATACGGAAGTTATGGGATCAGACCATTGTCCGGTAGAGTTGGTGATCTCATGAATTTAGTGACGATAGAACATTTGACGAAATCATATACAGAGCGCCTTTTATTCGACGATACCAGCTTCAGCATGAATGAAGGCGACAAGGTGGGGATCATCGGAATCAACGGAACCGGTAAGTCCACGCTGCTTAAAATTGTGGCGGGGCTGGAAGAGCCGGATGAAGGCACCGTGACCCGGAGCAGGAACCTGGATATCCGGTATCTGCCGCAGAATCCTGTATTTGAAGAGGAAGACACGGTGTTGGGAAGCATTTTGCGGGCAAACGAAGGCCATGAGCATGTGTGGGACATCGAAAGCCAGGCAAAGACCATGCTGACCAAACTTGGAATCTTCGATTTTGATAAAAAGGCGAAACTGCTTTCCGGCGGACAGAGAAAGCGCGTGGCGCTGGCAGGAGTGCTTTTATCAAAGGCCGATCTATTGATCCTGGACGAGCCTACCAACCATTTGGACAGCAGCATGGCGGAATGGCTGGAAGATTACCTGAAAAGCTTTAAGGGAGCGCTTCTCATGATCACACATGACAGGTATTTTCTGGACAGCGTGACCAACCGGATTGTGGAACTTGATAAAGGAAAATTATATAATTACCAGACCGGATACGAGGGATATATAGAATTAAAGGCGGAGCGCCTGGATATGGAGCAGGCCTCTGAGAGAAAGCGCCAGTCCATATTGAGGGTGGAACTGGAGTGGATGCAGAGAGGCGCCAGAGCCCGTTCCACCAAGCAGAAAGGCCATATTCAGAGATATGAAGCGCTTCGGGACCAGAAAGGGCCTGAGGCGGATAAAGAGGTGGAGCTGGATTCTGTATACAGCCGCCTGGGGCGTACAACCGTAGAGGTAAATGATCTGTGCAAAGCATATGGCGACAAGGTCTTGATAAAAGACTTCACATACATTTTCCTTAAAAATGACAGGATTGGAATCATCGGACCTAACGGCAGCGGAAAATCCACGCTGATGAAGATGATTGCAGGATGGGTGGAGCCGGATTCGGGAACCATCGATATCGGCCAGACCGTGAAGATGGGATATTTTTCCCAGGAAAATGAAGCCATGGACGAGTCCATGAAAGTGATCGATTATATTAAGGATGCCGGAGAATACGTAAAAACAAAGGATGGAAGCATCAGCGCATCTCAGATGCTGGAACGGTTTTTATTCCCGTCCAGCGTTCAGTATACGGTGATATCCAAATTATCGGGCGGAGAGAAGCGCAGGCTGTATCTGCTTCGGATTCTGATGGAAGCTCCTAACGTGCTTTTGCTGGATGAGCCCACCAATGACCTGGATATCCGGACGCTTACCATATTAGAAGATTATCTGGACAGCTTTGCCGGAATCGTTATCACGGTTTCCCATGACCGCTATTTTCAGGACCGGGTGGTGCAGAGAATCTTTGCATTTGAAGGCGACGGACGGGTGGTGCAGTATGAAGGCGGATTTACCGATTATCAGGCCACATGCGAACAGAAACAATTGGAAAGCCAGCCTGTGACACAGACGGATAAAAAAGAGAAAAAATCAGAGAATACATGGAAAGAGCGCGATAAAAAACTAAAGTTTTCTTATAAAGAACAGCGGGAATGGGACACCATAGAGGAGGACATTGCCGGGCTTGAACAGGAGATAGAAGAGCTGGATCACCAGATTGAAGAATCTGCCAGCGATTACAGCAAACTGAACGAGCTGATGGAGAAAAAAGGGCAAAAAGAAGCGCTTCTGGATGAAAAGATGGAGCGCTGGATATATCTGAACGAACTGGCTGAGAAGATTGCCAATCAGGGATAGTGAGGAGATGTGAGTTAGTATGGAAGAATATAAGGTGGTTGCAGATGATAACAGAATATTTCCAATGGGACTCACGGTTACAGAAGGAGGAATCCACGTATCTGCCGAGGCTTCCGGAGACGACTGCAGCCTGGTATTGTTTCGGGAAGGACAGGAGGAACCTGATCTGCTGATCCCATTTCCAGAAGAAGGACGTATGGGAGACGTCTGGAGCATGGACATAAGCGGAATTGATATGAAGGGCCGTCTCTATTGTTTCCAATCGGCCGGAGCCCTGTTTCCCGATCCCTATGGCAGGTCCTTTGTGGGTAGAGAGACATGGGGCGATCTGGAAAATGCCGGTAAACTTTTGAAGAGCCGGGCAGAGGAAGAGAATTTTGATTGGGAAGGGGATACAACGTTACAGATTCCTTATGAAGATATGGTGATGTACCGGATTCATGTGCGTGGATTTACCCGCCATCCATCCTCCAAAACTCACGATAAAGGCACGTTCCGGGCGGTTTTGGATAAGATTCCATATCTGAAGGAACTGGGAATCACAACCCTGGAAGTGATGCCGGTCAATGAATTCGACGAGATCATGATGCCTCCGTCCGTTGTGGGAAATCCTTACGGAATGGATCAGCCCACGGGAAAGCTTAATTACTGGGGCTATGCGCCGGGATTTTATTTTGCAGTGAAGGCGTCCTATGCATCGGGGCGGGAAAAGAGCCCTGAATGGGAGTTCAGAATGCTGGTGAAAGAACTTCACAAAGCGGGGATCGAGATCATACCGGAATTGTATTTTTCCGGCGCCGAAAGCCCTGTATTTGTGATGGATGTGGTGCGGTATTGGATTCAGGAATTTCATGTGGACGGAATTCATTTGGTTGGATTTGCACCCACGGGACTTTTGGGAAATGATCCATATCTGAGCAGGACAAAGCTGATGTCAACCACATGGGACGGGATTTCCGGCGGGAGAACAAAACATCTTGCGGAATATAACGACGGTTTTCTTGTGGATATGAGGCGGCTGTTAAAAGGGGACGAGGATCAGATGAACAATCTGATATTCCGCACCAAACGCAATCCCAAAGATCATGGCGTGATCAATTACATTGCCAATACCAACGGATTTACCATGATGGACATGGTTTCTTATGATATGAAGCACAATGAGGCCAACGGCGAGAACAACCAGGACGGCAATTCCTATAATTACAGCTGGAACTGCGGCATCGAAGGCCCGACCAGAAGAAAGAAACTTCTGGATTTGAGGAAAAAACAGATTCGTAATGCGGTTTTACTGGTCATGCTGAGCCAGGGAACCCCGCTGCTTCTGTCGGGAGACGAATTTGGCAATACAAAGAACGGAAATAACAACACCTATTGCCAGGATAATGAGACGTCCTGGCTGAACTGGAACCAGTTGAGAACAAACCGGGATTTATTCGAGTTTGTAAAGGCCGCAATCGCATTCAGGAAAAAGCATCCCGTTTTTCATATGGCAAAAGAGCCGATGGTGATGGATTATCTGTCCTGCGGACATCCGGACGTGTCCTATCACGGAGTAAAAGCCTGGTGCCCGGAATTTGAGAATTTCCGCCGCCAGATGGGAATCATGTACTGCGGGCTGTATGCGCAGAAAGAGGACGGAAAACCGGACGACTATTTCTTCGTCGCCTATAATATGCACTGGGAGCCCCATGAATTTGCGCTCCCCAATCTGCCGAAAAAGATGAAATGGCGGATTGCGCTGAATACGGATGCCAAGGAAGTAAATGGGGTATATGAGGAAGGCTTGGAAGTGCCGGCTGAGAATCAGAAACAGATTATGGTGGAAGCAAGGACGATTGTGGTCTTTATCGGAAAGGCGTGACAGAATTGTATTTTAACCTGTGGAATCGAAACATAAAAGGGTGAACCGGAGAGAATGGCGGCGTTTTGGAGACGCGGCTTGGCTGCAGCCAAACCGCATCCCCGGATCACGCCATCCTTCCAGGTTCACCCTTTTTCACTGCTTTTATCGGGAGTAAGGGAAATAATAATTAAGGCTGTATCAATAACGTTATCAGCTTTCCGGATAAATCAAGTGATCGTCGTCAATCTGATAAAGGACTTCGTTTAAGAACTTATTGGCCAAGTAATTTGCCATAGGGAGGTTCATATCCAGATAGTTTCCGCAGTCTTTGGCAGCGGCACCAGGCACCTCGTCTTTGAAATCCCGGATAAATTCAAACAGTTCAATCATGAGTGGAATGATTTCACGGGACTGGTAATCTCCGGTCATCAGAAGGTAAAAACCGGTGCGGCATCCCATCGGTCCAAAATACAGGATGCGTTCTTTCCATTGCGGGTGATTTCTTAAAAACGTAGCGGCCAGATGCTCAATGGTATGCATCTCCGCCGTATTCATAACCGGCTCAAAATTCGGCCTGGTCATGCGGATGTCAAAGGTGGTGATGGCAGCATAGCCCGCCTGGTCTTTTCTCGATACGTAAACGCCCGGAAGCAGATTCAAATGATTGATTGTAAAACTAGTTATCTTTTCCACAGTACATAATCTCCTTTTGCAAATATCTCTACCCAGTATATCGAATACGGGGAAATAAAGCAAGGGGAGATAATGGAAGGGAGCCGGCGCTGACATAAGACGTCGTGCTGACAGCCATGGAATAGTAAAATATAATTCACCACAAACAGTTAAAGGAGGATAAGCGGAATGTCACTGGAAAACAGAGAGATCAGATGGGCGGTTCTGGGCACGGGAGTGATTGCCAATGAGATGGCGCAGGCGCTTAAAAGCGGGGGAAGAAGCGTGTATGCGGTAGGAAACAGAACCCATGAAAAAGCGGTTGAATTTGCCAAAAAATACGGAATCGGGAAGGTTTATGATGATTTTCATGAGATGTTTACCGACGAAGATGTGGACGTAATCTATCTGACCACACCTCATAATACCCACATCGATTTCATGATTCAGGCGCTTTCCAATGGAAAGCATGTGATGTGTGAAAAGTCGATCACATTAAACAGTGAGGAATTGAAACGGGCGGTGGATCTGGCGCGTGAGAAGGGGCTTGTGCTGGCGGAAGCCATGACCATCTATCATATGCCCCTCTATAAGAAACTGCGTGAGATCGTGGATTCCGGCAGGCTGGGGCCGGTGAGGATGATCCAGCTGAACTTCGGAAGCTTTAAGGAATATGATATGACAAACCGCTTCTTTAACAAGGATTTGGCGGGCGGAGCTCTGCTGGATATCGGCGTTTATGCCATCTCTTTAGCCAGATATTTTATGACCTCCAAGCCGGATCAGGTGCTGTCACAGGTGAAGTATGCGCCCAGCGGGGCGGACGAGCAGTCCGGCATTCTGATGATGAACGGCCAGGGAGAGATGGCCGTTATTTCTCTGACTCTTCACGCAAAGCAGCCGAAACGGGTGGTCATTGCATGTGAATACGCATATATTGAAATCATGGAATATCCGCGGGCGGAAAGCGCTGTGATCGTCCACACCCAGACCGGAGAGCGGGAAGTCATTGAGGCCGGAAGTCACGATATGGCTCTTAAATATGAGCTGGAAGATATGGAAGCGGCCATCCGTTCCGGCAGCACCATGTTCCTGCCGTATTCCATTGACGTGATGGACATCATGACAGGGATCAGAAAAGAATGGGGAATGTATTATGACTCGGAACGGGGGAGTGAACAGTAACGGAGCAGTGAACAATAGGGAGCTGTTAATAAAGCGTTAAAGGATGAGGGGAGCGATTGACAAAGGGAACCCGGCATTTTATAATTTAGTAAATGAATATTTTAACTGGTGTCTGCATAGATACCACGCAGTTAAGAGGGAGTAGTTTTAATGCATTGTCAACATACGCGGCTGATTATAGTCTGGCGGTGCATACCTATCGGGTTACGAGACTTTTAATGCATCTGTTTCCATAAATCTTACAGGTTTATGTGATTCGATGCATTAAAAGTCTTTTTTTGTTCATACCATTAGGTATGGGAGAGGAGAGTCTGCAATGAACGAATGGTTTCAGTTATCGAAGGAAGAGGTACTAAATCAGCTGAAGGCGACAACGCGCGGGCTGAATATGGATCAGGTGGATAAGCGTCGGAAAGAATTTGGAAAAAATGCGCTTATGGAAGCGGGGAGAAAGAAAACCTGGCAGGTATTTTTAGAACAATTTAAGGATTTGCTGGTAATCATCCTGATCATCGCAGCATTGATTTCCATGGTTTCCGATAATGTGGAGAGCACGGTTGTAATTTTTGCAGTTATTATTCTGAATGCTATTTTAGGAACCGTACAGCATCAAAAAGCGGAAAAATCGCTGGACAGTTTAAAATCACTGTCTGCGCCCGTTGCAAAAGTCATGCGGGACGGCAGAAAAGTGGAGATTCCGTCCGACCAGGTGGTTCCCGGAGATATTCTGCTTTTAGAGGCAGGAGACCTGGTGGTGGCGGATGGAAGAATTATCGAAAACTATTCGCTTCTGGTCAATGAAAGCTCTCTGACAGGAGAGTCCGCCAATGTGGAAAAACGGGAATCTCCCATAAGAGAAAAGCAGGTTCCTTTAGCCGAGCAGTACAATATGGTATTTTCCAGCTCTCTCGTGACAGGAGGAAGGGCGGTCATCGCAGTAACGGCCATCGGAATGGATACGGAAATCGGTAAAATCGCTTCCCTTATGAATGCGACGAAAGAGAAAAAAACGCCGCTTCAGATCAGCCTTGACCAGTTCAGCGGAAAACTGGCGGCGGTGATCATGATTATCTGTGCCCTGGTATTTGTGCTCAGCATTTACCGGAAAATGCCGGTGCTGGATTCTCTCATGTTCGCAGTAGCGCTGGCGGTGGCGGCCATTCCGGAAGCGCTCAGTTCCATCGTTACCATTGTTCAGGCCATGGGTACGCAGAAGATGGCCAAGGAACATGCGATTATAAAAGATTTAAAGGCAGTGGAAAGTCTGGGCTGCGTTTCCGTAATCTGTTCGGATAAGACCGGTACCTTGACTCAGAATAAGATGACGGTTCAGCAGGTATTTGCAGAACATAAACTCTATCAGGCCACCCACCTGGACATTACAGACCAGGTGCACCGGTATCTGATCTACGCGGCGCTTTTGGATAACGACGCGGTGTGGAGCGATGGAAAAGCTATCGGCGATCCTACGGAATTTGCGCTTTTGGAATTGGGAAAACGTCAGGGAATCGAGGCGTCGAGGGTCAGAAGCCAGATACCAAGGCTGGATGAGATTCCGTTTGATTCAGACCGTAAGCTGATGAGCACAAAACACAACATTGACGGAACGACAATTTTGTTTACCAAAGGTGCAATTGATGTTTTGCTGGACCGGAGTGACCGGATGCTGACTGGCAGAGGGCCAAGGGTTATGACACAGTCGGACCGCTCTGCCATCTTAGACCAGAACCAGCGCTTTTCGGAACAGGGCCTCAGGGTGTTGGCATTTGCTTACCGGGAGTGTGGTGAAATGGAGGCGATGAGCTTAGAAAGCGAACAGGGATACACATTCCTGGGCTTGATTTCCATGATGGACCCTCCGAGACCGGAATCCAAACGGGCGGTGCAGAATGCGGTACGGGCCGGAATTAAACCGGTGATGATAACCGGAGACCATAAAGTGACGGCTTCCGCTATTGCGGAAAAGATCGGCATTATGGGCAAAAATGATATTGCGGTGACGGGAATTGAACTGGATGAGATGAACGATCAGGAACTGGGACAGAAACTGGAGCGGATTTCCGTATATGCCAGAGTGTCGCCGGAACATAAAATCCGCATCGTAGAAGCGTGGCAGAGGCGCGGCAACATCGTCGCCATGACAGGAGACGGTGTAAATGACGCCCCAGCGCTGAAGAAAGCGGATATCGGAGTTGCCATGGGAATTACTGGAACGGAGGTATCGAAGGACGCCGCATCCATGATCCTGGCGGACGATAACTTTGCAACCATCATAAAAGCCGTGGAGAACGGCAGAAATGTATACAGAAACATAAAAAATGCCATCCAGTTCCTTCTGTCCGGCAACATGGCAGGAATTTTAAGCGTGCTGTACACCTCCCTGTTGGCGCTGCCGATTCCATTTGCCCCGGTTCATTTGCTGTTCATCAACCTGCTGACTGATTCCCTGCCGGCCATCGCAATCGGCATGGAGCCGTCGGAGGAAGACCTTTTGGAGCAGAAGCCCAGAGATCCAAAAGAAGGAATTCTCACATCCAGATTCCTTGGCACTCTGTTTGTACAGGGCGGTTTGATCGCAGTCTGTACCATGATGGCATACCATACCGGTTTAGCCACCGGAGGGGCTGCCGTAGCCAGCACCATGGCGTTCAGCACCCTGACCTTAGCCAGACTGTTCCACGGATTTAACTGCAGAAGCACCCATTCCATCATCCGGTTGGGATTCAAGACAAACCTTTACAGCGTGATGGCATTTGAAGCCGGCGTAGTTCTCCTGGCCGCAGTGCTGTTTGTGCCCGGACTTCAGACCCTGTTCTCCGTAGCCGATTTGACTGTGAGGCAGTTGCTTACTATCGTCGTATTCGCGGCGGTGCCGACCACAATTATCCAGGCATGGAAAACAATTCGGGAAGCGATGCATTAGTGAGAGATACTAAAAAGAGCGGGCCGCGGCGGCCCGCTCTTTCGAGCTGTATTTCCGGTCAAAGTAAACCTAAAATCAAAAAAACTAATACTGTTTCCAGAGAATATCCCTGTTGACGGTCTTATAGAACATGTCCTTAATCCGGCTGCTGTCGTTTGTCTGCCCCAGAATCCACATGAGTTTAGTCACAGTGGCCTCTAAGGTCATATCGTAGGATTCCAGCAGGCCGAACTGCAGTTTGATGGAGCGGCCCACTTCGTAGACGGACATGTTGCTTCCCTCGTTGGTCACCTGAGTGGTCATGACAACCACCTTTCCAAGAGAGGTCCAGCGTTCGATCGCATTGTGAAAATCTCCCGATTCATAGGAAGGAAGGCCGCCGACCCCGAAGGATTCGATGATGACGGCATCGTAATGTTCTGCCATATAGTCCAGAACCGATGCGTCCATGGAAGGGATCAGTTTGAGCAGAGCCACGTTGGAATTAAGGGTATGGTAAAAGGTCACCGGTTTTTCAAGCAGATCCTTATCATCCAGATAGAACAGGATATGTTCGTCATGGATGGCAGCTATGTAAGGAAAGTTGATGCTTGAAAACGCATTATAGCTTTTAGTCCGTTCCTTTTTTCCCCTGGTTCCGGCGATCACCTTTCCGTCAAAGACAATATTGACGCCGTGAGCCCGGTCGCAGGCGGCAAAGCGCAGGCTGTCTAACAGATTGATCCGGGCATCCGTGTTGTCCATATCGATGGGACGCTGGGCTCCGGTGATTACGATCGGTTTCGGGGAATTCTGCACCAGATAGGACAGGGCTGCGGCAGTATAGGCCATGGTATCCGTTCCGTGGCAGATGACGAATCCGTCATAGCTGTCATAGTAACGTTCCAGAGTATCCGAAATCAGAACCCAGTGCTGAGGCTGCATATTGGTGCTGTCTATATTGAGGATCTGCAGGCTGTCCGCCCGGCAGAATTCATTGGCTGTGGGAACATAGGATAAAAGTTCGTCGGATGACATTACAGGCTTCAGCCCGTCGTCACTCCGTTTGCAGGCGATGGTGCCGCCCGTTCCTATCATAAGAATCTTTTTCATCATTTATATCCTCCGTCAGTGGCATTTTTAGTATGATTTTCAGGTTTATTATACCATGCATTTTACAGGATAACAATTTGCTAAACAACAATTTATTGTAAATCATTATCCATATTTGGTTATTATTGTCTTACTGAAATTTATATGATAAAATTAAACCCGTTATTAACCGAGACGTAGAAAGAAGGATGGTTTTATGGCAGAAATTCCGAATGATCCGGTCATGCTGCTGAGCTATTTGAATACTCAGCTAAGAGATTTTTACGACGATATTCAGGATCTTTGCAAGAGCCTGAATCTGTCGGAGGAAGAGCTCAGAAACCGGTTAAAGACCATAGATTATGAATATGATGCCGCACTGAACCAGTTTGTATAGGAGCCATTTGTACTGATGAGAAAACGAACGAATAATGAAGATGGTTTTACTTTGGTTGAGATGCTGGCCGTTTTGGTAATCGTTGCGGTTTTAGCCGCAGTGGCAGTACCTTCCATGAAAGGATTCGTAGAGAAGGCTAAGCGTGACAGCTACATTGCCGAGGCCAGGATTGTCTGTACAGCCGTTCAGCAATATTTGCTGGAAGAGGAAATAGATGGCATAGTGCCCGATGATAAATTGTATGAAGACATAGCCAGATATGATATTGGGGATAAGAGAAATGTGCTGACCAGTGTTTTGGAAGGCAGTATCACCAAAAAGGGAAGAATTGTCAACATCATGTTTCTGTACGATAAATTTGACGGTATTGAGTACAATATCGATGGCTATATCGTATCGATTGAACTGAACCATGAAGTAATCGTAGAAAAAGAAGATAAATATTTTGGTAAATAGAGAAATGAAGCCGTATGAACGGCAGAACGAAGGGAAAGCATGGGGATGATGAAGAAAGTGAAACAGAATGAGGATGGTTTCACGTTAGTTGAAATGCTGGCCGTTCTCGTAATTATAGCGGTTTTAGCCGCTGTTGCCGTTCCGTCTATGACCGGATTCATTAAAGATGCTCAAAAGAAATCCCATACTGTGCAGGCCAGAGCCGTGTTGGTTGCAGCACAGACAGTGGCAACAGAGTATACACAAAGAGATGGTGAACCGGACAATCTGAAGAAAGAGATTGTTGAATTGATTGGAGACAATTACATTACAGAAGATGAGATTGGCGATATTGAGATCGATGCGGAAACCAGAAAGGTATTAAGCATTGAATATACGCCCAAGGGTGGGAAGAAGATCACTATCAATTCGGAAGGTGTGACCTATGAAGATTAGAGGTAACTGAAGCGGTACTGAACAGTTGCCGATAAAGCTTATTAAGGCCGTCGCGTCAGCGGCGGCTTTTGTTTAAGCCGGAAACGGAGGATAAATGCCAGTGAAACTATTATTATTGACCATAATCCTGCTTATGATCTCTGCGATAGACTGGAAATGGATGATTATTCCCAATTCACTGACAGTGGCCGTTGCACTCATAGCCGTCTGGTCATGTGCGTCGGAAGGAATACCGAATATGGCAGAACGGGCGGCCGGGTGCTTTCTGATCAGCGTGCCCATGATACTGCTTAACTGTGCGGTTAAAAATTGTTTTGGATTCGGTGATGTAAAACTGTGTATGGCTGCCGGTTTTCTGCTGGGAGCAAAAGGGATTCTGTTAGCCATGTTCATCGCGGTACTGACAGGCGGATGTTATGCTGTGGCACTTTTGATAAAGGATAGGAGAAACAGAAGCAGGAGAATTCCGTTTGGCCCGTTTTTGGCATTGGGCATCTGGATTTCATACGTATTTGGCAGTGGAATTATTGATTGGTATACAGGAGTGCTGAAGGGAGGCTGGTAAAATGGCGTGCTTTCATTATAAGGCGAAGGACATAGATGGACGGAATATAAACGGAACTGCCGAAGCAGAGGATGAAGACCAGCTTTACCGGAATCTCAGGGAAGAAGATTTGTTTCTTGTGAAGGCGAAAGAAGACAGGAAACGTGTAAGGAAGAGTCCGCTGTCTTCTTA
The DNA here is from genome assembly GCF_002899675.1 of Clostridium sp. chh4-2. Taxonomy (GTDB): domain Bacteria; phylum Bacillota; class Clostridia; order Lachnospirales; family Lachnospiraceae; genus CHH4-2. Next base: position 48,120 of record NZ_PKUU01000009.1, read on the forward strand.
TCAGCTGGCTGATTTCTCCAGACAGATGGCGGTGATGCTGAAAAGCGGAATCCAGATTCTGTCTGCAGTTAATATTTTGAAACAAAGGGAACATAATGCAGGAATTGCTGCGGTATATGAGAATCTTTTCTGCCTTTTATCGAGAGGAATGTCATTATCCGATGCGATGGAGGAACAGGCAGGAGTATTTCCGGCTTTGATGGTGAGCATGATACGGGCCGGAGAAGAGAGTGGAAGGCTTTCCGACAGTGTGATCCGTCTGGCAGATTATTATGAGAGGGAAGACCGGCTGAGAAAATCGGTGGGAGGCGCCATGATTTATCCTGCATTTCTCATGGTGATGCTGATTGTATCTGTGATTATGATATTTACCGTTATTTTACCCAGGTTCTTTACCTTGTTTGATTCCATGGAGACAATTCCGCTGTCCACCCGTATCCTTATGGGATTGAGCAAAATGCTTTTGCAGTATGGGAATATGTGTATCCTGATTTTCCTGGCATTATTTGCGGTTGCTTATTATATGTGGCAGGATGAAAAGGTTCATTTGTGGAGGGATAAGGTGATTCTTACCGCTCCGGTTGTGGGGCGTCTGATGAGAGTGATCTATACGGCCAGATTTGCAAGAACCCTGAATTCCCTGTATGGAAGCGGAGTGCCGTTGATATCCGCCGTAAGTTCCGCATTTCTTGTTTTGAACAACCGGTTTTTGGAGAAACAATTCAAACCGGTGATGGATGATCTGAGCAACGGAGTATCCCTGGCCTCGTCTTTGGCCGGAATTAACGGTCTGGATGAAAAACTTATCACAGGCATTTTTATTGGAGAGGAATCGGGAGAACTGGAGGATATGCTGGTTCATGTGGCGGACAGTTTTGATTATGAAGCTGAAGCGGCCTCCAAGCGCCTGACCGTATTAATCGAACCCATAATGATCGTATTGATTGCAGTTATGACAGGATATGTGATGGTGTCGGTTATACTTCCGATTTATCAATATTACGAAATGATGGGATAGGAGGCCCTTTTTGACATACAAATGAAATTAATCATATATCTGGGTGAAGATAATATTAAAGTAGTGCTTGGAAAATGCAGAAAACAACTATGGATCAAGACCTGTAAGACCTATGAGCTTCCAAAAGGTACTTTGATCAATGACGTTATCACCGATCAGGAAGCTTTTACCGATGTACTGAAAATGATTGCAAAGACTTACCGCCGTTATGCCGGCCGGGTCCATCTTGTTTTGGGCAGCAATAAAATAATTACGAAAATGATGAAAGTGCCTTCCATGTCGGAGAAATCTCTTCTTGAAATTGCCAAAAAGGAATTGAAGAGTTTTCTGGTAAATGGCGAAGAGGATATGATTTATGATTACGGAAGAATCAATCAGGAAAGTATTCTCTGCGCCGCAGTCCAGCGGAAAATAGTGGAAGGTTATTTCAGAATGTTCCGCCATTGCGGCCTGATTGTGAAAACAGTTGACGCCGCCTTAAATTCCGTGGCCATTTTTTCAGAAACCCTTCCTCTTTTAAAGGGAAATACATATATTCTGGCGGTTTTGGACGGCAGAAATATGATTTCTTCCCTCTATGTAAAAGGAAAATATGTTTATACCAGCAGATTGAGACTGGTCTCAGAACGGGAGACAGAGGAAATCTGTATTGAGATCATGGGACAGATGGGCGTTGTAAAACGGTTTGGAGAAAGCCAGAATAAGGACGTCAAAATCGAACATATTTACCTTTGCGGATTATCCGATCGGGAAAAGGAGAATTTATATCCCTCGGTTAAAACTTCTTTGGGCGTCAGCGCAGCCAGTCTGGAACTTCATGCAGACGGGATCGGGGAGGATGTGAGCAGCTATCTATTTGCATCCGGTAATCTGATTAGCCGTGATCATAAAAAATGTCTGAATCTCATCACAGCATCACGTCGTAAAAGTGCGAATGAAATGAAGGAAATATATCACAGGGCAATTGGCCATGCCGTTTTGCTGGCTGTCGCCTGCCTGTTCATCGGCCGGTACTGTGTGAGGTTGAATGAAACGAGGCGGCTTCAAAAAGAAACCGCCGGAATTTACAGGATTATGGATGATCCGGCAAATGCAGAGCTTCTGGCAGAGGCTAGGGAGGAAAGCAGCGAGCTTGCTGCGTGGAAAGAGTTTGAAGAGTATATGGAAAGCGAATCCGCGGTTATGGAAGAATATCCGAGGATCAGCGGAGACATCATGGAAGTGATTGAAGCATCAGGAGAAGGCAGGGTATCATTCCGTGATTTTCATTATATGAATGGACAGCTGACATTTACTGCGCTGATGGAGGAACTGGAAGAAGGGGCGGAATTTGCCTCCCGTTTAGAAGAAACCGGCGTTTTTGAACGCGCCGGCTATCATAGAGTGGAAAAGAAAGGGCTTTATTGCTTCTATATGGAATGCATAATTAAGAAAACGTCAGAGAGGAGCGGCCTATGAAAAAACTGACGGTAAGAGAGAAATATCTTATTTTTCTGGCAGTCATTGCATTGCTGACAGGAATAGGATATTATTTGATGGAACTTCCGTCAGAAGCCGCTTTATTTCAGGCCAAAGCGGACAACCAGCTGGCCCGGACAGAATACAGGACAGCCGACCGGCTGCTGAATGAAGCAGAGGATACAAAACAGGAGTTGGAATCTTATCATCAGTATTATATGGAGTTGAGGGAAGAGTTCGGCCCCGTGCTCAACAGTTATGAATTGGAACGGAAGATATCATATTATTTTGAAAAGAACGGTTTGAATCTGGTGGAAGCGATAATCCAGGATGCCAAACCGGTGTATGAGAAGGAGAAATCGCAGGAGCCGGTATTTTACAGTGGAACCATAAATGCTAAAGTGACTGGAAATGCTCAGGAATTTAATAATCTTTTGGATGAGCTGGCGGACAGAAAAGATTTGATCATCACATCATTTACCGTGAACCCGACGGGTGGGGAAGAAACATTTAATATTGAGATTGTATGTTATATGATGGCAGAGAAATCGAGGTTAGAATGACTGGAAAAGGTAAAGACGGATATGTTCTGGGATATTTTATGGTTCTGCTGATGGTTCTCATGATTTTGCTTACGTCTGTGATGACCATGTCGTTTGGATATTACAGCAGAATTTTAAATGAAAAACACAGGAAGCAGGCATTTTATACGGCCAGAAGCGTGGCCGCGGCGCTGGCGGATGAAATTGTGTACGGTGAAGAGTCGGGGATTATAAAAGCTGTATGGGATCAGCTTTTCACCGGAGAGGAAACAGAGATTCTTGGCCTGCCGGAAGAGATGGGAATCTGTATTCTGCGCCTTAAATATGACGAGGAAGAGGATATCCTTGAATTAAAAGTAACTGTAACCTTAAAGAATCAGGAACAGACAGTAGAAGCGGTTTTGCATAGGCAGGGGGTTATGGGAGACGAAAACTCCTCTTTGGATGAGTCCGTATGGAGACTGTTGGGATACAGAAACGGAGAAAATGGGAATGGGGAAATACTGGAAGAATAATAGAGGAAGTTCTCTGGTTGAAGTGATGGCGGCCGGAGTAGTTTTAATGATCCTTGCGCTTTTGACCCTGCAGTGCTTTTCCATGTCTGCCAAGATGATGGAAAGAGGGAGAAAATTAAAGCAGGAAACGGAACAGTCCGTGCTGTCGCTGGAATACGGCAAAGTTCCCGATGAAACAGAGCAGGCGCAGTTGAGCCTGGACCGGCCGGGAGGAACGGACCTTGGAATTACCGTAACCATAAAACGTTATGGACCTCTCCGTGTTTTAGCCGGGGATGAACGTCAAAGGGAAGGTTCTCAGGAGAAAAGTGATGAGTTACAAAATGAAAGGTAAAGAAGGAATGACGACAGTAGAACTGCTGGCCGGCCTTATGATCGCGCTCATATTGCTGGGCGCCGGCACTGCTGTCTTTTTTGCTGCATCCGGCAGCTTCACGAAATACGCCGAACAGTCGGAAAACCAGATGATTACGGATTCCGTGTGCAGGCTGATCTCCGACAAGATCACATTTGCAAGATATGTATCAGTTGGTGTGGAGCCGGAAGAAGAGTGCCATGTGTTCCAGTTTTCAGAAAACGGTCACGTTCTTTTGGATGGGGAAGAACTCTATAACGACAGCTTTTACCATGATAAAAAGCTTGTATGCAGCATACCGGAAAATGAAAATGACGCGCCGGCGGATGTATTCCGGGTTACGATAAAGATGGAAGACGGGAAAGGGAAGTCTTTATATTCCTCCGATATTGTGGTAAAATTAGTCAACGTGGGGATTAGCGGCGGTAAAATCCGCTATATAATGAATGGGGATATGAAAAAATACGTGGATTCAAGTGACCAGGCTGTTTATATCAGCTATAGGGAGGAAGGACCATGATGAAGTACAGAATAGACCGCGTAGATTTGCCGGCATATCACGTAGATGAACTGGCAGTGGAGAAGATTCCTAAGCAGATTGCCCAGAAATACAGCGTAATCGCCATCGCTTCCGACGGAGGCTGCCTTACGGTTGCAGTTTGCGATCCCATGAATTTATATGCGATTGAGGATATCAGGCTGGTGACAAATATGGAACTCAAGCTGGTTCAGGCGGACAAAGAAGACATCGACCATGCCATAGAGTTATATTATTCGGAAATAGATTTAAGAATTGCCGCCGATCATGCGGTTTGGAATGCGGTTCCGCCTGAGAATATATTCATCCAGCCGGATACAGGCAATCTGGATGACCAGGCGCCTATTGTGCGCCTCCTTAATAATTTGCTGATTCGGGCATATAATACCAATGTCAGCGATATTCACCTGGAACCGTTTGAGACGGGAACAACGGTAAGAATGAGAAGAGACGGAATGCTGCTTCCGTATATGACGCTGTCTTCCGTCATCCATCAGGGCCTGGTTGCCAGAACCAAGATTCTGGCACAGATGGATATCGCAGAGAAACGCCGCCCTCAGGACGGCCATTTTAAGATCACATTAAACAATTATGAGGTGAACGTCAGAGTCTCATTTATCCCGACCGCTTACGGAGAAAAGGGAGTTCTCAGATTTCTGACTACCAATACGGTGATTGACCACAATGATACATTTGGTATGGATGAGGGAAATTACCAGAAGATGCTGCGTTTGTTAAAACATCCAAGCGGCATCATCTATGTCACCGGTCCAACAGGAAGCGGAAAGACCACTACCCTGTATTCCATCTTACAATATCTTGCCAACCGTCCGGTCAATATCTCAACGATTGAAGATCCAATTGAGAAAAATGTTTCCAAAATAAATCAGATTCAGATCAATGAAAAGGCCGGAATCACATTCGGCTCCTGCCTCCGCGCACTGTTAAGACAGGACCCGGATATTATAATGGTAGGTGAAACCAGAGACAGGGAGACTGCGGAAGTCTCCGCCAGGGCTGCGCTCACCGGTCATCTTGTATTTTCCACACTTCATACCAATAATGCGGTATCCTCAGTGATCAGGCTGGAAGACATGGGACTTCCGCCCTATATGCTGTCGGCTGCACTGACCGGCGTGGTGGCACAGCGCTTGGTACGGAAAATCTGTCCCCACTGTAAAGAGCCGTATGAGGACCCTGATTCCGGCATAATAAGCTACAGAGGAAAAGGATGCAGCTTTTGTGACAACACCGGATACAAGGGCAGAGTGGCAATCTTTGAGATTCTGGAAATCGACGAAGGCTTCCGGAATCTGATCTCAGACAGAAAATCCTTTGGGGAATTAAACGCTTATGTAAAAAATGTAATTCATATGAAAACGCTGCAGGATGAGGCCCGTAAGCTGGTTGAACAGGGAATCATCAGCATGGAGGAGATGGAAAGAGTCAATTACAGTACGCAGGGAGGTGTTTGATATGAGCGAACTGATTAATGGAATAGGAACTGTATGGGCGTGGATGATGGAACATCTGCTTTATATCAATTTGCTCCTTTCTGTGATCATCGTATTTTTCCAGAGACGTGATCCAAAAGCGGTCTGGACGTGGCTTTTGGCCCTTTATTTTATCCCGATTTTTGGATTTGTGTTCTATCTGCTTTTATGCCAGGATTTCCATAAAAGCAAGATGTTTAAAGTAAAAGAAGTGGAGGACCGCCTCCGCTATTCTGTAAAAACCCAGGAGGAGGTAATCCGCAACTATGCCATGACCTTATCCGATCCGTTGAGCAGAGATTATGAAGATTTGGTGCTCTACAACTTGGAGACCTCAGGCGCCGTTTTGACTGTGGACAATTCTGTGGAGATATTGACTGACGGAGTGGAGAAATTCGCCGATCTCAGGGAAGAGATGAAGAAGGCCAGGCATTATATCCATATTCAATATTACATCATAAAAAATGACGAGGTATTCAATTCCATGGTCCCCATCCTGATCGATAAGGTGAGGGAAGGCGTGGAGGTGAGAATCCTTTACGACGGAATGGGCGGCCGTTTTATGCCCAAACGCCGATGGGAAGAGCTTAAAAAAGAAGGGATTAAAGTAGGGGAATTTTTCCCCGCATTTCTTGGCCGTCTCCATCTGAGGATGAATTACAGAAACCACAGAAAGATTGTGGTAATCGACGGAAGTGTGGGATATGTGGGCGGCTTCAATGTGGGCAAAGAGTATATCTCAAAAGATCCCAAATTCGGTTATTGGAGAGATACCCATCTTAAACTGTACGGCGGATCGGTCCTCAGCCTCCAGATCCGTTTTGCCCTGGACTGGAACTATGCGACGAAGGAGAATCTGTTTAAAAAGGCGGCTTATTTTGACAGCTTCCGCGACGGAATCGGTATGATCTACCCGGAACATCCAAAGCCGGGCAGGGACCCCATCGGAGTCCAGATCATCGCCAGCGGCCCGGACGCGGCCAACCGCCAGATCCGCAACAATTATCTGCAGCTGTTTCATAAGGCGAGAAAACACATCTACATCCAGACCCCTTACTTTGTTCCGGATGACGCCATATTATCCGCCCTGAGGATTGCGGCGGAGTCGGGCGTGGATGTGCGCCTGATGATTCCCTGCAAACCTGACCACCCCTTTGTCTATTGGGCGACGTATTCCTATGTGGGCGATCTTCTGGCCGCCGGAGCACGGTGCTATACGTATGAAAACGGATTTCTTCATGCAAAGGGTGTGATGGTGGACAGCCGGGTGAGCTGTTATGGAACCGCCAATATGGATATCAGGAGTTTTGAATTGAACTTTGAAGTGAATGCTACCATTTATGATGAGGAGACTACAGAACGGCTGGAACAGTTCTTTATTGACGATCTGATGCATTGTAATGAGGTGACGAAGGAGCTTTATGCACAGAGAAGCCTTTGGATTCGCATGAAGGAGCAGTGCAGCAGACTTCTGTCACCGCTTTTGTAGCGGTGGGGACGCCAAGCCGGAGGGACGGCGGGATGGATGGAAGCCGGAAGGCCGGAACGGGCGGTGCCGCGGAACGGATGGAATGGCCGCAGAGTGCAGCGGCGGAAAACCAGTTTCCGTGATGGGAAGATGTAAGAGAAAAAAGCGGCTGATTCAGGGCACAAGCAAAGCTACGGAAGAAATTCTGAAGAATTTTTCCTCCGCGTTGCTTTTGGAACATGGAATGATATTCCATGTCCCATCCCTGAATCAGCCGCTTTTTTCTCTAACATCTTCCGAATCACTCCAAATGGTTTTCCGCCGCTGCACTCTGCGGCCATTCCATCCGTTCCGCGGCGCCGCCCGTTCCGGCCTTCCGGCTTCCATCCATCCCGCCGTCCCTCCGGCTTGGCTGTGTACTGGCTTAGTAAGGGATTTAAAGTAAAGGGTGAAGGCATTTTTGAAAATGCTTTGAGGGTTAATGTAAAAATGAGGTGAAATAGAATTGTTGGTAAGAGATAAAATAACTGGGCTAACTCTTTATAGAGTCAGTCCAGTTATTTTATATAGTCGGTTTATTACGCTTGTTGGAACAGGGGAAGTGGAGGAAACAGAAAGGGTAAATACTTTTTCTGTTTCTTTATTTTTGTATTGGTAAACATTTCCCAACTGGCGAACAAGCGTCCAACCATTTTCTGTAACAAGATTATTAAGTGATGTAAAATTCATATGCATTCTCCTTTTTGTAAACAGTTAATAGTTACAATAAGGTTCTACTACGTTTACGGATCGTGCATATTCACATCTAGTATAGGATTTAATTTTATAAAAATCAAGAAAAAATCCGGACAAAAGATAAAAAGCATTGACAAATACTGTAATACGTATTACAATACGCATTATAACAATGATACGCATTACAATATGCATTGGAGAGAATATGAAAGAGAATTACGTATATCCGGCAGTATTTACAAAAACAGAACAGGGGAATATTGAAATTACTTTTTTAGATTTCCCGGAAATTATCGCAGAAGCATCTTCGACAGACGAGGCGCTGAAAACAGCGCAGGAGGCATTGGCAATCAGCATTCTTGGATATTTGGAAGAAAAACGTGAGCTGCCTGAAGCATCATTTTTAATGGAGGGTGTTATTTACATTCAGGTTTGGATGCCGTTTTTCAAAAATATGGCCAAGGAAGTATATGTTAGGAAATCAGTAACAATACCGGAATGGTTAGATATTTTAGCCAAGAAAAATTCAGTAAATTACTCGGCGGCTCTGGTAAAGGGGATTAAATCTGAATTGGGAATTGAAAATTAATACAATTATGGAGCTGTTAAATTTCAATTCAGGAGGTATGGATATGTCAGATTTTAAAGACAAATGTGGAGATGTATTGACAGGCGGAGCAACTGGGGCCGCGATAGGAGGAAGCATCGGAGCGGCAATTGGAGCGCTTGGCGGTCCCGTTACATCCGGTTTAGGCGCAACGCTTGGCGGCGCTCTGGGGAGTATTGCGGGGCTGTTTTCCGATTAATGCAGAATTACACCGGTCAGAGATTGGGGCCGGTGTAATTTTCCCTTTTTGTGTTTGATAAAGTATTTAGAGAGCTGGTTGACTGCGCATGAGGGAGGATGGTAATGATAATAGAAATATTTGATCCGGCCGGAAGTTTGGATGTGTATGATGTTGGGCGGGAGTTTTTGCAGGCAGGAGGTATGTATAATGGAATTTGAAGATGTGAGCAGAATTGTTAAAAATATTGCGAGAGCTGTGATAGCGGTAATAGAGATATTTGATAATGAGTAGGAGGGATGGTTACTGATGGGCATAATTAAGGTGGTAAAAGTAACTTGTAAAGTGATTGGCGGCATTGCCAGTATCATCTCTGCGTTTAGTGAATAAAGGTAACCATGGCGGCATTTCATGTAAGGGGAGTCTTGATATGAACGAAAAACTCAGGAAATTAGTGGATAGATTAACTGATATATTTGAAGCGAGATCGGAAGAATTTACGGTAGAGAATTGTGAAGGAGATGAATTCGGCGTAATCGATTACTGTTCCCACTCTATGCCAATAGAAAGGGTGGAGTTGGATCATGCGCAAATGATTAAAATCCTTAATGAAGGAAAAAGAATTCTTGATGAAGATGACTTCTATGTGCTGGCAGCTGCATTTTGCAATTACTATATCGAAGAAGGATTTGATTTTGTTTTACAGAAAAAGGATTTTGGACTGAACTCGTTTTTTACCACGCGTGATGATAAAGACATCGTTTTTTGCATCTATAAGGGAATTACCACACAGGATTACAGATGGTTTGAATCGGCGTATGAAGTAGATGATAAATGCACTGCTGCAAACATGTATTTGTTTGTAAAAGGAATGTCGGAACTGACATATGCGATTGCAACGGATAAACATATATCAAATCTGATGGAAGAAAATGTTTGGAAATACTACGAAAATTTGTCGGACGAGTGGAAGGATTTTGCGATTCAGGAAGTAAAAAACTACCCACTGATGGATAAAAGCCCTATGCCCTATATTTGCTGTACTTCCGGTAAAGATCACATGACGCAGATGGTAACGTGGTATTTAAAGAAGATATTGGAAGAACTTGAAGTGGATATCGATGAGGTTGGCGTCGATAATCTGTATGATGCAATCAGCGATAAGTATGGATTCGATCAAGCAGTAAAATTGATAATGGATTTTAGTAAAGAGTGCAGCGAAAAGTACCAATTTAACCTTCAGCCAGGCCAAACTGAATTTCCGGATGATGTAGCAGATAGTATGATCGAGATGCAGTCAAAGATGTTAGACTGTTTCAGCGAAGTCGCAGAAGTATTAACAGAAGGTGCGGTTAATAGCAGCAATACTTACCTAAACACAACTTTCATGTATGAAAAACTCGGATATATGCTTTTAAGTTCAGACGATGAACGAAAAGAGAATGCTAAATTTGAAGTGCTGCCATATCCGCAAGCTGATTCTTCTGTATTGTATCGGTATTCTTTTTTACACTTACCCGCAGTTCCATATGATTCAATCAGTAAGAATTACATTTTGGGAAGATATAAGATATTCGTATCCAACCGGGAGCTTCTGCAGAAGAACAAAGAGATTGAAGCTTTAAATGAAGAGAAAATCGATATGATGGATTACTATGCACATAGCTGGAAACATATATCCTATCCTAAAATCGTAAAAGAAGTAGCGGAAGCGCTCCTTGGCAAAGAAGATGATGATTCAATCACCATGGCGAATAAACTATTAAGGGCATATAACAGCGAGCAGACCTTGAAACATGGAATACAGCTGCTTCAGTATTCGATTTCAGCGGACAGAGAGACCGTGCGAAAAGAATTTAAAAAAGGATTTTTAGTGATAGATTCCCCAAAAGAAGACGGAATTGTCGGCATAGAGCATATTTTGTACGAAAGCCTCGATATGGTAATCCTCAGATTAATGATGGAGGATATCGATACAAGCAGAAGGATGAAAAAATGCCGCTCCAAGTTTGAAAATATCGACGATCTGAGGGAAGAATACACGGAAAGATTTTTGAAGAGGGACAAGGATAATGAAAAACTGCTGGAATGGGTAAATGAAAACCTTCTGACCATCAGTTTGAAAATTTCTGATGAATGGAAAGCGGTGAGATTGGATAAGGAAAGCTTTGCAGCAGCTCAAATGACAGAAATCATGGTTGAACTGATAACCAATATCTTACTGCATGGAATGGGAGATGCCAAAATAGAGTTAGCAGGCGATTTCCAAAGCATGTCCATATATGAAACCAATAATTGCAGCAATCGTCAAGCCCGAAAAGGTGGCAAAGGAATAAAAACACTTTCTAAGGTAATCGATAAAATCAATTTTGGAAGCAGTATAAGGGAAGGAATCGTGTGCAAAACGGAAGAGAATCAATATTCTGTATGTATTAAATTGGACAGGCGGTTAGTATACAGAGCATAGGAGGGCAAAAGCGTATGAGATACCTATGGGTGGAAGATTTTGGGGATGACAGTGAAGATCAATGGGATAAGCAGGAGGTGTGGCAGGAATATTTTGATATTGAAGATAATATATTGCTGTACTCATTGGAGGACGCTTTAAAATACCTGGATAATTATGAAAACCGAAGTAATTTCGATGCTGTCCTATTAGATATACGTTTCCCTGTTTTGAGCGAAGACAGCGTCATGACTGAAAGCGATATCTATGAAACCTATTTTGCAGACATCATAACGAAAAATATGTTTGAAAAATATTCAAATTCCGACGTGATGAAAGACGCATCGTCGGGAATCCTACTGTTCATGGCATTGGTATACCGCTATGGTTACAACTGGAATAATATCGCTTTCATTTCTGCCAATATCGATGACGAAGATTTAAGCGCGGTTAATACATTAAAAGAATTAATGACCAAAGTAAAATATGAGGAACCACTGTCCGGCCGCGAGAAGGCATTGTATAAGACGCGGTACCTGGATTTGTTTTCAGAAGAAGGTATTGTAGAAAAGAAGCTGGAAATAATAGATGAAAAACTAAGAATTGTTACCTGCGACGAACTTATTTCCGGCCTCACCCCGGAAAAAATCAATTCTGAAATCAAAAAACTAAACACAATCCAGGAAAAAATCAACAGTGGCGTTCCGGAACAAAAAAGGAAAGGCTTGAAATACTGCAGCGTAAGAAACCAATTTGAGATGATCGGATTAAAAATGCCGCCTGCATTTGAAAAGCCTACAGATGAAAGTCAGAAAAAATGCTGGCTGTTTACAGAATGGAAAGATTCCAGATTGGACGACGTTACAATCGCTAAACGCATAATCATAAATATGTGCTGCATTTTGCAAAATAATATTCATGGAAATGTCAGCAGTTTTTTAGCAAAACAGCGCATCTATAATGATGAAGACAGCACGATAACAGAAGAAACGATTAAGCAGTTTCTTCAAAACATCATTAGAAATGTTACCGACTTTCCAGGCCTGAAAACCCAAGAAAACAAATTGATATATGCAGGTAATATCGTCGATACGGTTTCCTCAATTTGGGAAAGCATAGAAAGGCCCAAAGTTAATAATGGAATCAGCAGCAGCTATTACGAATTTGCATATTATGCAGTTATGCGGCTGACAAGAAATTGGATGGCGCACCAGGGGATAAAGGGCATTGACATTCAATTTGCTTCTTTCGCATTTCTGCTTTCTATGAAGGGCATTTTTGACGTGGGCAAATTTAGTATTAAGGATCAAAATGCATTCCGCAAGGAGGAAGAAAAACTAGTTGACTTTTTTGGATATAATACGGTTGCCTATCAAACGCTGGATATAGAAGAAATAATGCATAAAGAATACCGTAATACATACCAAAACGTCGAAAACGCTATCCCACAGAACTATTCGGGACAAATGAGACTGCCGGAAAAGGAAGATCCATTCGCCTTAATTTCTGCACTCGGCCACTCTGACAGCTGCGTGCGCGAACGCGTTTCAGTAACAGAATTGTATAAAGCGTTTTGGCTGTGTGTTTATTTTGGGGACAAGAACAGCAGAAGCCTCAAGCCTGAAGATAATAAAAATAGAGATATAATTAAAATCCTCGAAAATATCTATTCCTACCAAGCCTGATTAAATAGACTGATGCATCAAAGTTGTTATTTAACGGGGAGGGCGAAAGGCACGCCCGGAATCGGGCGGAGAAGCCGGAAGGAGACGATTGAAGGGGGAAGCCGGGCCGCCGAAGGAAGATACAGCCAAAGGGGATTCGGGATTTGCCCCTAAGAACTACTAAGACCCGTAAGAACAGAACGAGGCAGGCCAGCGCCATTCGCAGTGAACTCTTTATGACTTCGCTGCTCAGCGGCGCTTTAGAACCTGACACCGAAATCAGGTTCTACCTGCCTCGTTCTGTTCTTCCGGGTCTAAGTAGTTCTAAAGGGGTTCCATACGATCCCCTTTGGCTGTATCTTCCTTCGGCAGCCCGGCTCCCCCTTCAATCGTCTCCTTCCGGCTTCACCGCCCGATTCCGGGCTGGTTTACGCTGGCCAGGTTAAAAACAATATTGGTGCATAGGCATTTCCGAAAATCCCTTCACGGTTGATGTAAAAAACTACTCCATCCACCAATTCTTTTATCCTTTCCGCCGCCCGCCCAGATTTCCCCTTCTTTCCGGCGTTTCTTAGTTAACTAAAAAAGAATTGATCGAATACGTGAATAAGCAAGGGGTTTTAAAGCGCATACTATGTAGCATGGAAAAAATAAAAGAGATTGAAAAATTGCCGATTAATTTTTTTAAGTGCGGGGTCGCAGGATGGTGTCTGGAAGTTATATTTACTTCGGTGGAATCGATTATGGCCGGGGATTGGAGGTTGATGGGAAAGACGTCGCTTTTGATGTTTCCGATTTACGGAATGGGCGCGTTTTTAGGGCCGATAGGTAATTTGTTGGATAAGTGGATTCCCGATTTGCAGGCGGACGGGCTGAATGCGACGGACCGGGCTGTGCGTCATGGGATGTTTTATATGGTTCTGATCTTTGTGGCGGAGTATATTTCGGGGTCCTGGCTCAGGGCGAAAGGAATCTGCCCTTGGGATTATACGGGACGTCATACCAATATCCATGGGCTAATCCGATTGGATTTTGCGCCGCTGTGGTTTGGGACAGGTCTGCTGTTTGAACGGATTACAAAGAGAAAAGGAGGTTAAATTCAGATTAACGTTAGCAGATAATGTATAACGATTCACTGCCCCAAGGGCCCCGGCGGTATGGCCAGGCTCCGGCGGTTTCCATGGTTTTTCCCGTTCCGGTTTCGGGCATAAACGATTCTAAACGTGCAGTATTTTTCTAAAAACCAAGGGAAATATCCAAACTCGTTACACTTAAACAGGTGGATATTTCCCTTGAACGAAAAATTCTGCGCGTTAAGAATCGCTAATGCCCTGCAAAGTCACGGGAAAGACCATGGAAACCGCCGGAGCCTGGCCATACTGCCGGGGCCCTTGGGGCAGTGAATCGTTACGCCAACGTAAAATACGAAAACTCAGAGCGCCAGAATCGTTGACGAAAGAAGGATATCAGCATATAATCAAAGTGAATAAATGCTTAAAATTACACAGAAGGAAGAGAAGAAAATGATAAGGTTTATATTGGTGGCGCTTACCGTAATTGTATTTTTAATTCTCAGCATCCCGCTTCTCCTGTTTGAGGCGGTTGTTGGAAAGATAAGTCCGAAGAAAAGAGACGAACAGTGTCTCAGAATCGTACAGAGAGTATTCCGCTTTATCCTGGTGCTGGCCGGGGTTCGGATTACTGTTAAAGGATTAGATAATATACCAAAGGATAAGGCGGTTTTATATGTGGGAAATCACAGAAGCTACTTTGATATTTTAACCGGATATGTGACGGTGCCGGGACTGACCGGTTTTGTGGCTAAGAAAGAGATGCTCCGCTATCCGCTGTTGTCGGATTGGATGAATAATGTGAACTGCCTGTTTCTGGACAGAAAGAATATGAAAGAAGGGCTCAAAACCATTTTAACCGGAATTGAAAAGGTAAAGAGCGGAATTTCCATCTGGATTTTCCCGGAAGGAACCAGAAACAGGAATAAAGATGTGCGGGAAATGATGGAATTTAAAGAGGGAAGCCTTAAAATAGCAGAAAAGTCAGGCTGTCCGGTGATTCCGGTGGCATTGACCGGAACGGCAGAGATATTTGAAAACCATCTTCCATTTATCCGTCCTTCCAATGTTACCATTCAGTTTGGTGCTCCGATCATGATAAAAGAATTGGAGCCGGAACAGAGAAAGAGGGCAGGAGCTTATACGAGAGGCGTAATTGAAGAAATGTTAGAAAAGGAACTGAACGCATGAAAGAGTTGAATTTACAGGAGATAAGGGGCCAGTTAGACGTGATCGACGCCCAGATCATAGAATTGTTTGAAAAACGGATGCAGCTTTGTGCAGATGTGGCGGAATTTAAGATTGAAACGGGCAAGGCCGTATTTGATAAAGAGAGGGAGCAGCAGAAGATAGCGGCGGTGACCGGTATGGCACACGGAGAATTTAATAAAAAGGCCGCCGAAGAGCTGTTTTCCCAGATTATGACTATCAGCAGAAGACTTCAGTATCAGCTGTTGGAACAGCACGGACAGTCGCTTGAGATGGGATTTTCCCAGGTGGAAAAACTTCCGTCAGAGGATATCCGCGTCGTATATCAGGGATTGGAAGGGGCTTACAGCCATGCGGCCACGCTTTCCTATTTTGGAGACGATGTGAATGCTTATCATGTCCCCATGTTTGAGGATGCCATGAAAGCGGTTCAGGACGGCGAAGCCGATTATGCGGTGATCCCCATTGAAAATTCATCCGCAGGCGCGGTGATCGACACCTATGACCTGATGATTAAATATGACAACACCATTGTAGCGGAGATTATGCTTCCGATCAATCATGCGCTTTTAGGCGTTCCGGGCGCCGGCATTGAGGATATTCAAACCGTTTATTCCCATCCCCAAAGCCTGATGCAGTGTTCCGAATATCTGAACGGCAACCGCCAATGGCGCCAGATCAGTATGCCCAACAATGCGGTGGCGGCGAAAAAGGTGATCGACGACCAGGATAGGACCCAGGCTGCTGTTGCCAGCGTTATAGCCGGACAACTCTATGGGCTTCAAGTGCTGAAAGAATGCATCAATCACAATAAGAATAATACCACCAGATTCGTTGTTCTCTGTAAAAACAGGATTTTCCGTGAAGATTCCAAGAAAGTCAGTATCTGTTTTGAACTGCCTCACCACAGCGGAACGCTTTACAATATGCTGGGCAATTTCATCTATAACGGCGTGAACATGGTGATGATAGAGTCCCGGCCGATTATAGGCAAGAATTGGGAATACCGTTTCTTTGTGGATATCGAAGGGAAATTAAGCGATGCTTCCGTACAGAATTCGCTGAAAGGGATTTCAGAAGAGGCCAGCTATTTCAGAATTTTAGGCAATTATTAAGGATAAAGGGCAGGAATTATGAAAACAAAACAATTGGTTATTTATCGCAATTTTAAACATCAGCAGCTGTTTGACGACATGGCGGCGCTTTTGGCAGGAGAACCGGCGCAGAATGATTCGTTTGTATGCGCAAACCAGCTGATCGAACTGGCATCTACATATGGATTTGAAGGCAATCTTTGGCACTGCTTTCTGGCTTTCTGTATGGCAAATCACGAAAACGCCTACAGCACGGCCTGTGAGATCGTGGGCGAGGTCCAGGGCAGTTTAAATGACCTGGCAATGCAGGATTTTAAGATATTAAAACAGCTGTTTGATTATGAAATCCGCAGTCTCGACCGGGAAGGAACCGGAATCTGGAACAGCATGTCCTCTTACCGTGCGGCCAATGGAAACAGCAAGGTTTTCAACAAGAGAATCCGCGACCGGATCGTTAAGCTGGCCGTTTCTCTGGAGGAAGCGGAAGACGAGGACGTGTTCAAACAGGTGGTGACGGAATTTTACCGGGAGTTCGGCGTCGGCAAGTTTGGCCTCAACAAGGCGTTTCGGCTGGAAGAAAACCTGAAAGACGTGAATATCGAACCTATCACCAACGTGGAACATGTCTACCTGAAAGATATTATCGGATACGAGCTTCAGAAGAAAAAGCTGATTGAGAATACGGAAGCATTTATTAAGGGGAAAGCGGCTAATAATGCTTTGCTTTACGGAGACGCCGGAACAGGTAAATCTTCCTGCATCAAGGCCATTCTCAATGAATATTATGACCAGGGACTGCGCATCATTGAAGTGTATAAGCACCAGTTCCGCATGCTTTCCGATGTGTTGGAGCAGGTGAAGGACAGAAACTATAAATTTATCGTCTATATGGATGATTTATCATTTGAGGACTGCGAATCGGAATATAAGTATTTGAAGGCGATAATTGAGGGAGGATTGGGCAGAAAACCTAAGAATGTGCTGATCTATGCCACGTCCAACCGCCGCCATCTGATCCGCGAAAAGTTCAGCGACAAGAGAGAACTCCAGGATGAACTTCATGAAAATGATACGGTTCAGGAGAAACTGTCCCTGGCCGCCAGATTCGGCGTCAGCATCTATTTCGGCGCGCCGGATAAAAAACAGTTCCAGCATATCGTAAAGACCCTGGCTGAAAAATACAACGTGGTGATGCCTGAGGAAGATCTTCTGTTAGAAGCGAACCGCTGGGAGCTGAGCCATGGAGGATTGTCGGGAAGAACCGCGAATCAGTTTATCACCCATCTTTTAGGCAAGATGGACCTGTGATTTTATTAGGATTTTACATGGATTTTACATACATTTAATGAAACATATTTGCTAATCTGTTATGATGTAGGGCAATACGGTTGTTAATTTCCGGATACCAGGAGGAGGATTACTATGGCAGCGCACATGTTTGCAGCAATTGATGTGGGTTCATTTGAATTGGAACTGGGCATCTATGAGATCACTACGAAAAATGGAATACGGGAGGTAGATCATCTCCGCCATGTAATTGCCCTGGGTAAGGATACTTATAATACGGGGAAAATCAGCTATGAACTGGCGGATGAGACCTGTGCGGTGCTGGAGGATTTCGTCGGCGTCATGAAGGCATACGGAGTTACCGAGTACCGCGCCTATGCCACCAGCGCCATGAGAGAGGCCAAAAACAACCAGATCGTGCTGGATCAGATCCGTGTCCGCACGGGCATTGAGGTGAAGATTATCAGCAACTCGGAGCAGCGGTTTATCAGCTATAAAGCCATCGCCTCCAAGGCGGCTGAGTTTGATAAAACGATTCAGAAGGGCACCGCGATTGTGGACGTGGGATTCGGAAGCATGCAGATATCCCTGTTCGATAAAGAGGCTCTCGTGTCCACTCAGAACCTGATGCTGGGCGTTTTAAGAATCAGGGAATTATTTTCCACAATACCGGCCGAGGCGGCGGTTCATCAGAAGCTGATCGAGGAATTGGTGGATAACGAGCTGTTCACATTCCGCAAGATGTATTTAAAGGAGCGGGATATTAAAAATATCATTGGCATCGGTGAGAGCGTCCTCTATCTGGCAAAAAGGAGCGACGGCGAAAAGCCTGCAACCCGGATCAGCGCAGAACAATTCCAGAAGTTTTATGACCGGTTAATCGGCCTGTCCATCGATCAAGTGGAGGAGCGTTTCGGCGTAAATGAAGAATATGCGGCTCTTTTGCTGCCCAGCGCCATTATCTTTAAACGGATATTGGAGATCACGGGGGCGGAGATGTTCTGGGTTCCCGGAATCCGCCTGTGCGACGGAATCGTGGCGGAATACGCCGATGAAAAGAAGCTGGTTAAGTTATCCCACAATTTTGAAGAGGATATTCTGGTGGCGTCCCGCAACATGTCCAAGCGGTACAAATGCCACACCAGCCATATCCAGATCATCGAAAAATATGTGCTGGATATTTTCGATACGACAAAACGGTTTCACGGACTGGGACAGAGGGAGCGTCTGCTTTTGAGAATTGCAACCATACTTCATGACTGCGGCAAGTTTATCAGCATGAAAAATCCCAGCCAGTGCGCATATTATATCATCATGGCCACGGAGATCATCGGATTATCCCATTCGGAGAGGACCATTATCGCCAATGTGGTCCGCTATAACGTGGAAGAATTCGGATACAACCAGATCCGGTCAGGAGAAACCATTTTGATCGGAAAGCTGACCGCTATGCTCCGTTTAGCCAACGCTTTGGACAGGAGCCATAATCTGAAGCTTTCAGACTGCCGGATGGCGGTGAAAGGCGGCCAGCTGGTGATCACCACGGACAACAGCGAGGATATTACGCTGGAAGCCACATCATTTCTCCAAAAAGCGGATTTCTTTGAGGAAATTATGGGCATCCGTCCGGTGCTGAAACAGAAAAGGAGGGTATAGACCATGGCTGAAACAGATGCTAGATTTTTAAAACCTGAGAATTATGTAAACCGCGAGCTGAGCTGGCTGGAATTCAACTACCGGGTATTGAGCGAGGCCAGAGATAAAAGCCTGCCGCTGTTTGAGCGCCTGAAATTCCTGAGCATTACGGCATCCAACCTGGATGAATTTTTTATGGTGCGCGTGGCATCTTTAAAAGACATGGTGCATGCCAAATATGAAAAGCCGGATATCGCAGGGTTAAAACCGGCGGAACAGCTGGAAAAGATCAGCGAAAAAACGCACGAACTGGTAGGCGTTCAGTATTCCACCTATAACCGATCCCTTTTACCGGCTTTAAAACAGAACGGACTTCATCTGGTTACCAGTCACGAAGACCTGGATGAGCAGCAGGCCGCCTGGGTTGACCAGTATTTTAAAGAAAATGTATATCCGGTGGTAACGCCGATGGCGGTGGATTCGTCCCGCCCGTTCCCGCTTATTTATAATAAATCCCTGAATATAGCCGCTTTGGTGCAGAAGAAAAGCGGCAAGGGAGAACTGGAATTTGCCATGGTGCAGGTGCCCAGCGTGCTCCCGAGAATTGTGGAGATTCTGACAGGCGAAGGGCGCACCATCATTCTCCTGGAGGAGATCATTGAACGGAACATCAAGTCCCTGTTCTTAAACTATGATATAGTCTGCGCCCACCCATTCCGAATCATGAGAAATGCGGATTTGACCATTGACGAAGAGGAAGCGGAAGATCTTCTTCAGGAGATTGAAAAACAGCTGAAAAAGCGTCAGTGGGGCGAAGCGATCCGTCTGGAAGTGGAAGAAAAGGTGGATAAACGCCTGTTAAAGATCCTCAGAAAAGAGCTGGCTCTGTCGGCTGCCGATATCTTTGAGATCAACGGTCCTTTAGACCTTACATTTTTGATGAAGCTTTATGGATTAAAAGGGTTTGATCATTTAAAAACGCCCACATATACGCCTCAGCTGGTACCTGCTTTGATGAATGAGGACGATATTTTTACCAATATAAGAAAAGGGGATATTCTCCTTCACCATCCATATGAGACGTTCACTCCGGTGGTGGAATTCATTCAAACAGCGGCCCAGGACCCGGATGTACTGGCAATTAAACAGACATTATACCGGGTCAGCGGCAATTCTCCGATCATAGCTGCCCTGGCCCAGGCGGCGGACAACGGAAAACAGGTGTCCGTGCTGGTAGAGCTAAAAGCCCGTTTTGACGAAGAAAATAACATCATCTGGGCAAAGAAGCTGGAAAAAGCGGGCTGCCATGTAATCTATGGCCTGCTGGGCTTAAAAACCCACAGCAAGATCACTCTGATCGTGAGACGTGAGGAAGACGGCATCCGCCGTTATGTTCATCTGGGAACCGGAAACTACAATGATTCCACCGCAAAACTGTACACGGACTGCGGTATTCTGACCTGCCATCCCCAGATCGGTGAGGACGCCACTGCGGTATTTAACATGCTTTCCGGATATTCCGAACCGCTCAGCTGGAACCGTTTGTGCGTGGCGCCCATCTGGCTCCGCAAACGCTTCATGCGCATGATCCGCCGCGAAGCGGACAATGCCCGGAATAAGAAACCGGCCCGCATCATCGTCAAAGTCAATTCCTTATGCGACAAAGACATTATTGCGGCCCTTTACGAGGCGTCCTGCGCAGGGGTGCAGATCGATATGATCATCCGGGGTATCTGCTGTCTGAAGGCAGGAGTTCCCGGCCTCAGCGAGAACATCCATGTCCGTTCCATCGTAGGCAATTTCCTGGAGCACAGCCGCATCTTCTACTTTGAAAATGACGGTTCCCCGGAACTCTATATGGGCAGCGCCGACTGGATGCCCCGCAACCTGGACCGCCGTGTGGAGATCACCTTCCCGATCATGGACGAAAAGCTGAAAGAGGAAGTTTATCATATTCTGGACGTCCAGCTGAAAGACAACGTAAAAGCCCACCTTTTAAAGCCCGACGGCACCTACGAAAAAGTAGACAAACGCGGCAAAGAATTAATCTGCGCCCAGGATACCTTCTGCCAGGAAGCCATCCAAGCCGTCAAAGCAGAAAGAGTAAAAGCCGAACCTATTAACAAACGTGTCTTTCACCCGATAGAGAGTCATACCTAATATTCGAAGTTTGATTAATATTTAAAATAATACGGATAATTCCCACTCTAAGCCCGGGGCGTTAAAAACGGCAGATGCAGCAGCAGCTTCCGTTTTTCATGCCCCGGCTTTTTGTCTCCGTCAAACATCCCGAACCACAAATTTGTCCATATTTCTTCGCATTTTGACAGAAATTCCCTAGGTCTTTGTAATAAAAAAGTAAGGCAAAACGTATACTCTTGTGGTACACTATAGTGGAGAATGCTACAACCAGTCTGCGCTGCAGGCTGACAAAGGAGGAAAGGCTATGTCACAGATTAATATTCTGGTGGTAGACGATGAAAAAGAGATTGCCGAATTAGTTGAAATTTATCTGGTTAGTGATGGTTATAAAGTATTTAAAGCTGAGAACGCCCAACAGGGGCTGTCCATATTAGCGCATGAGGAGATTCACCTGGTGCTTCTTGATATTATGATGCCGGGAATGGATGGACTTGAGATGTGCAAGAAGATCAGGGAAACAAACAACATCCCGATTATCATGCTGAGCGCCCGTTCAACTGATTTAGATAAGATCTTAGGTCTTGGAACCGGTGCGGACGACTATGTGGTAAAACCGTTCAATCCTCTGGAATTGACGGCCCGGGTGAAATCACAGCTGAGACGCTACACTCAGTTAAATCCCAACAGCGCGGCCCATGAGAACGCGAAGAATGAGATCATTATAAAAGGACTTGTGATCAATAAAGATAACCATAAGGTTCTTGTGGATGACGAGGAGATTAAACTGACTCCTATTGAATTTGACATATTATATCTGCTGGCATCCAATCCGGGCAAGGTGTTCAGCACCGATGAGATCTTTGAGAAAGTCTGGAATGAGAAAGTATATGAAGCCAATAATACGGTTATGGTACATATCCGCCGTCTTCGCGGTAAGATGAAAGAAGACAGCAGACAGAGTAAGATCATCACTACCGTGTGGGGGGTAGGATACAAAATTGAAAAATAACGATATGAACCGGCGTTTCCATACCCGCGTAATTATGAACATTGTATATAGTGCGGTGGTCGCCTGCCTTGTGGAGATCTTTGTAGTGACCAATTTAGCCATGCTGGCCGATTACATGGAAACATCAGGGCGAACGAATTCCGTTATCATTCTTTTTAAATCCTCCGATATTTGGATTATTCTTTTATATGTGCTTCTGGGAATCAGCGTATTTTCCATCACGTTTCTTTTGCTTCAGGAGCGTTCCATGAAGTATATTTCCAAGATATCGGCTGCCATTCAGAACATTTCTGAAGGCGATTTAAACACCATGGTGGAGATTGTGGGAGATGATGAATTTTCCACTATGGCTGCCAATTTGAACAAGATGGTGGAGGATATCAGGGAGCTGATGGACAAGGAAAGGGAGTCGGAACGGACGAAGAACGAGCTGATCACCAATGTGGCCCACGATCTGAGAACCCCTCTTACATCCATCATAGGATATCTGGAACTGCTGTCAGGTAATGCGCCGATCCCGGCGGAGATGCAGAAGAAGTACATAAATATCACCTATACCAAGGCGAAACGTCTGGAGAAGCTGATTGAGGATCTGTTTGGGTTTACCAAGCTGAATTACGGCAAGATCTCCATGAAGCCGGCTCCGGTGGATATTGTGAAGCTTCTCAGTCAGCTGCTGGAAGAATTTTATCCTAACTTTACGGAGAAAAATCTGGCTTACGAGCTGCAGAGCAATGTTCCGGCCAAGATTATAACTGCCGACGGCAACCTTTTGGCCCGCCTTTTCGACAACCTGATCAATAATGCGATCAAGTACGGCGCGGAGGGTAAGAGAATATTAGTCAAGGTCCATGCTACCAATACTGTGGTGACCGTATCCGTGACCAATTATGGATATGTGATCCCTAAAGATGAACTTCCGCTGATTTTTGACAAGTTTTACAGAGTTGAGCAGTCGCGGTCAACCAACACAGGGGGAACCGGACTGGGACTTGCAATTGCCAAGAACATTGTGGATATGCACGGCGGACTTATTACGGTATCCAGCGATCTTACGGGAACTGTGTTCACTGTAAAACTGAAGGTGAATTTTGATGTTAATAAAGAAAATTTCGGCATACCGGGTGAGAAATAGTTTAATGGAGACAGAGATGAGCGATCAAATGAATAAGCAGAAAAAGAGGAAGACGATAGTTACCCTTTGCCTGGCAGCCGCACTCGTTGTGGCCGGGACCTTTTTGGTTTCTGCGTCGGAAACAGCTGCTGTGGGGATGGAACCTTCCCAGGCAGCTGCTTACGTATTGGGAGAAGAAGCCATAACCATGGAAGTGAATTACGGCTATGACAATACGGCAAAGGGCGGCAGGTATACGCCGGTTTGGATTGATCTTGCCAACAGCGCGGATCAGGCATTTGAAGGGAAGATCCAGATCCTTTCCATGGAATCGGATTATGAGATTTACAGGTATGAATATCCCGTGTCCATCGAGGCCGGCAGTTCGGTAAAAGAACATGTCTATATTCCTTTGGGCAACAGGGCGGACCAGCTGTTTGTCACGCTGGTCAATGGGAACGGGCAGAAAGTGGTGGAAAAGCGTCTGAAACTGAATGTCAGCCTGGATGTTTCGGAACTGTTTATCGGCGTGCTGTCGGATAAACCGGAACGGCTCAGCTATTTAAATGGAATCGGCGTGAGCTACAGCATGCTGAAGACGAAGACATTTAACCTGACAAAAGAGAATTTTCCTCAAGACGAGATCGGATTGGATCTGGTGGATGTGATCCTGATTACAAACTACCGGATACGGGACCTGTCGGAACGCCAGACCACGATTCTGATGGAATGGGTTAAAAACGGAGGTATTCTGATTCTTGGAACCGGAAACCGCGTGGATGATACCCTGGGGCGCTTTGCGCCGGAACTGCTGGATGATTCCTATGAGTTTCCCACTGTCATGTCGGTTAATATGGGCCTTGAATACGATACCAGCGGACCTCTTGATTCCAACATTGACATCCCGTGTGTGGATGTGTCCCTTCGCGGAGGCAATGTGATCTTTTCCGACGACCAGATGCCGCTTCTGTCGTCAGTCAGCCGTGAAAAGGGGATAATTGCAGTCGCTGCCTATGATTTTGTGGATATCGAGGGATTCTGCCGGGAAAATCCTTCCTATGTAGATAAATTATTTACAAATCTTATGGGAGAATCCAGGATTAACCGTTTGGCAGAGTCTGTTTACAGCGGAAATTCCAATCAGTATTGGTCTGTTAAGAGCATGATCAATACCGGCAATGTCGACAGGCTTCCGGAGATACCGCTCTATGTGATGGAGATCATCATTTACATTCTGTTAGTCGGGCCGGGGCTCTATATATTCCTGAAACAAAGGGATTTAAGAGAGTATTACCGGATGGGAGTTGTGGTATTATCCATATTATTTACCGGAATTATCTATCTGATGGGGAATAAGACCAGGTTTGAAGATACGTTTTATAATTATGCCAGATTTCTGGATGCTTCTGATGACGTGATAAGTGAATCCACGTTTATTAACATCAGAACGCCTTATAATAAGCCTTATTCTGTCAGCTTAAACCCGTCCTATTCCGTACGTCCGGTTACGAGGAGCTATTATTATGAGATGATGTCTTCTCCCACCAGATTTACAGGAACGGAGGACTACAACATCGCTATCAACTACGGACAGGATAAAACGAAGATTTCCGCCCAGAACGTAGTTGCATTTGAACCCAAATACTTCCAGCTGGAAAAGAGTGAGTACAATGAAAGCAAAATCGGTTTTACCGGAGAAGTGAAGCTGTTCGACGGTAAAATCAGCGGAACGGTGACCAATTCCTTCGGCTATCCGGTGGAAAATGCTGCGCTCATCATGTATGGAAACATGGTAATGCTGGGGGATATGCAGCCGGGCGAGACAAAGAGGCTGGACGGCCTTGAACTGATCTGTTATCCGGTAGGCCAGTCCTATGTGGTGGCAGAAGCCATTTCCGGTGGAAATCAGTATAAGAAAGCCGATATTGAAGACGAATATTATCTGGATGCACTGGAAAAGACCAATGCGTTAATATTCTATCTGAATAACTATATGACATCCTATACATCCGATGCCCGGGTGATGGGATTTGTAAAGGGGGAAGACAACCTGAATCTGACCCTTGACAGAGATTATGAGCACGATGGGTTAACGGTTGTGACATCGTCTATGCCGGTTAATTCCTACAGGGACCGGATGGTTTCCAGATCGGTGCTTATGAAACGGCCTAAGATTGTGAGCGGACAGTATGATCCGGACAGCAATATCCTCTATGGAATCGATCCGGTTGTGCTGGAATATTCATTGGGCAATGATATCGAAGTGGACCGGATTAAGCTCAACATGATTTCCGATCTGTTCCTGAGCAATGAGAAATACGGATATATGACGGCATTTTCCGGAAATATGTATTTTTATAATTATAATACAGGCGTTTTCGACCTTTTGGATAATCAGAAGACGGAATATACTGCGTCAGACTTGTCGCCTTATCTGTCTCCCAGCAATACCCTGACGGTAAAATATCTGTATGACAATACCAGCGAGTACAGCTGGAATATCTTGCTGCCTATGATTAATGTGATAGGGGAGGAACGATAATGCTTGAAATTAAAGGATTGAAAAAAAGTTATAAAAAATTCCCCGCCCTTGATGGATTGGACATGGAGATTAAGGACGGCGCCCTGTACGGCTTTGTAGGCCCTAACGGCGCCGGAAAGACGACGACCATAAAGATTATGACAGGCCTTTTGTATCCGGACAGCGGAACGGTTCTGATCGATGGAATTGACGCGGTGAAAAAGACGGATCAGCTGAAGGAAAAGATCGGATATATCCCGGATTTCTTCGGTGTATATGACAATCTGACAGTGATGGAATATATGGAGTTTTTCTCATCCTGCTACGGCATATACGGTCTGAAGGCCAGAAAACGGTATATGGCTCTGCTGGAACAGGTGGGGCTGGAAGAAAAAGTGGATTTTTATGTGGACGGTTTATCAAGGGGAATGAAGCAGCGGCTTTGTCTGGCACGGGCGCTGATCCATGATCCTTCTATCCTGATTATGGATGAACCTACGTCAGGTTTGGACCCGAGAACCCGTTTTGAGTTCAAGGAGATTCTCAATGAACTGAGAGAGCAGGGGAAGACCATTCTGATCAGTTCCCATGTGCTGTCCGAGCTGTCTGAGGTTTGTACGGATATCGGGATCATCGAGCAGGGAAAGATGGTTTTAAACGGAAGCATGAAAGAGATTTTAGCCAGAATCAATACCAGCAATCCGATTATTATCTCCGTTTACAGCAATCTTTCGCAGGCCCTGGCCGTTCTGCGAAGCCACCCTTCCGTGAAGACCATTACGGTTAAGGATCAGGACATTGTGGTGGGATTTTCCGGGGACAGGCACGATGAAGCTCTGCTTTTACAGCAGCTGATCGATGCGGATGTGCTGATTCACGGATTCGCCAGGGAACAGGGCAGCCTAGAATCCCTGTTCATGCAGATTACGGATCACGATGTAGAAAAGGTGGTGCTCGCTCATGAAAATTAATCCGGTATACCGCAGAGAAACGAAGGTGAGCACGAGAAGTTTCCGTCTGGCGCTTATTATATTGGTATTTAACGGAATTTTATCCGTAGTGGCCCTTCTCAATATGTATTCCGTAATTGAGCAGGTTAAGATCACTGCGGAGATTCAGTATTCCTCGTTTTTGGAGCTGTATGTATTTGTCGCGTCCATTGAATTTGTGCTGCTGATGTTCATCGTTCCGGCCATCACTTCCGGAAGCATCAGCGGAGAACGGGAACGTCAGACTCTGGATCTGATGATGACTACGAAGATGACGCCGGCTCAGATTGTGGTCGGAAAACTGGGAGCTTCCATCAGCACCATGTTTTTATTGATCGTATCCAGTTTTCCGGTGTTGGCGCTGGTTTTTGTATACGGAGGAGTGATGCCGTCGGATATTCTGATGCTTTTCCTGTGTTATGTGGCCGTAGCGCTGTTGGCAGGCAGTCTGGGCGTGTGCATGTCGGCCATATTCAAACGGTCCACGTTGGCGACTGTGGTGTCCTATGGAATTTTGATTCTGGTGGCGGCAGGCACTTATGCGATCAACGCGTTTGTTCTTGCCATGGCCCGCATGAATGTGGACAGCTATGCCAATACCATCGGAAGTGTGACGCAGCAGGCTAATTCAGGCGGTTTCCTTTATCTGCTGCTTTTAAATCCGGCCGTCACATTTTATGCGGCCATCAACAAGCAGGCGGGCAATAACCAGGCGGTTAACAATATCACCCAATGGTTTGGAGCCCATGAAGCCAATTTCATCACGCAAAACTGGATCTATATCAGCATTGGCATTCAGCTGGCGATTTCAGGGCTGCTGGTGCTGCTGGCAATTAAGGCAATTTCTCCTAAGAAAAAGGGAAGATGATAAGCAAAAGGGATGCTTTTAAGAGCGGACCGGAGCCGGGCTTTGTACGGCTTTGGTCCGCTCTTTCACGCTTTTATCTTCCTGCCTGGTCCCATCTCCAAACTTCCGTTTTCCCGGCGTGCCGGTGCAACTTTGATAAATAAACCAAGCCCATACTTTATGGTTTTAAATGGCTGAAAAAATCTTTTTGTGACGGACATTTGTAATTGCTATATTGACAAAACTTAATTTTAGTAATAAAATGGCAACATAACTTTACTGACAAAGGCGTCTGAGTGTATGCTCGCATCACTTAGGCTTTATTTGATTAAAGGGGTAAAGTTATAAAGAATAAAAGAGGAGAGAACGATTATGAGAAAAACACTGAAAAAGTTCATGGCGTTTGGTCTTGTAGTTTCTATGGTGGGCGCACTGACTGCTTGCGGCGGCGGTTCTAAAACATCACCTACGACAGCAGCAGGATCATCAACAGAAGCGGGGGCAACGACAGCGGCTTCAGGAGAAGCAGGAACAGAGGCAGCGGCCGACGGCGGCAACGTTTTAAACGTACATATTGATGTGGAAGTAGCTTCCATGGATCCTCAGGTAGCTACAGACGGTACTTCATTTGAAGTGATCGCTGCGATTACCGACGGATTATACGCTTTGGACGGAGACGGAAACCCGGTAGAAGCCATGGTAGAATCCGCAGAGAAGAGCGAAGACGGACTGACCTATACCTTTAAGTTAAAAGATGCGAAATGGTGGAACGGCACTCCGGTAACTGCAAACGACTTCGTGTTTGCATGGAGAAGAGCGGTAGATCCTAACGTAGCAAGTGAGTATGCATATATTATCGGCATCGCAGGCGTTAAAAACGCAGATGCCATTTCTGCAGGCGAGATGCCTTTAGAAGATCTTGGTATCTCTGCAGTTGATGATAAGACACTTCAGGTAGAGCTGGATGTGCCGGTGCCATTCTTTGAATCACTGATGGCATTCCCAACCTTCTACCCTGTTAATGAAGAATTCTTTACACAGTGCGGCGATCAGTTTGCAAGCACACCTGACACCATCCTTGGCAACGGTGCATTTAAGATGGTAAGCTATGAACCGGCTGCAACCACTATCGTATTAGAGAAGAACGCTGATTATTACGATGCCGACAAAGTTCAGCTGGCAGGCCTTAAATATCAGGTTATCAAAGATTCTCAGCAGGCGATGCTGGCATACCAGAACGGTGACCTTGACCTTGTAACCCTTTCCGGCGAGCAGGTTGAGCAGTTCCAGGCAGACCCTGAGTTCAAGAACATCATGGGAAGCTATTTATGGTATGTATCTCCAAACCAGACTGTAAAAGGTTTAGAGAACTTAAATTTAAGAAAAGCAATTTCTCTTGCATATGACAGAGAAGCTGTCTGCAACAACATTTTAAAAGATGGTTCCATCCCGGCTTACTTCAACGTGCCTAAGCTGCTTGCAACCAGTCCAAAAGGAACGGATTACCGTGAAGATGCAGGATCTGACTTCTACAACGAAGGCAAAGAGAAAGCAAAAGAGTATTGGGAAAAAGCAAAACAGGAACTGGGTGTTGATACGTTAACTTACACCATGGCAGTTGAGGATACGGAATCAGCAATCAACGTAGCTCAGTTCATTCAGGCTGAGATTCAGACTACACTTCCAGGCCTTACCATTGAACTGGAGCAGATGCCGAAAAAGACACGTGTTGAGAGATTACAGCAGGGTGAATATGAACTTGGCTTAACACGCTGGGGACCTGACTATGCAGATCCTATGACATATCTTGGAATGTGGATTACAAACAGCCCGAACAACTACGGTTTCTGGTCTAACGCAGATTATGATGCGATCATCCAGTCCGCTCAGAAGGGCGAACTCGCTACCGATGTAGAGAAGAGATGGGATGCCTTAATCGAAGCAGAAAAGATCGCAATCGACGACGTTGTTATCTGTCCTGTATATCAGAAGGGCAATGCGGTTATGCAGAGAACCGGTGTAGAAAATGTTGAATACCATTCTGTTGCAATTAACAGATACTTCAAGAATACTACAAAGAATTAATATAGTATCGGTCTGATAAATACTGGCTGAGCAGGATATCCTGCTCAGCCAGTTAATTGAAAGAGGAGTGAAAACAGTGAAAAAATATGTAGCAAAGAGACTTGGAATATCCGTTCTGACATTGTTAGCCATTCTCCTGATCCTGTTTTTGATGCTGGAATTTATGCCGGGCTCTCCATTTAACGATGAGAAGCTGAATGAGGCTCAGGTGGCAATTCTGAACGCAAAGTATGGTCTGGATAAGCCGGTCATTATTCGTTTTATTAATTATGTGAAAAATATGCTTACCGGTGATTTCGGAGTGTCCTATACCATTTCCAAGAATACTTCCATAACCACTCTTCTGGCAACCAGGCTGCCAATTTCTGTCCGCATCGGCGGTCAGGCAGTGCTGTTGGGAACGATTATTGGTTTGATTCTGGGCATCGTGGCAGCTTTAAAACACAATACAATTTTTGATACCATTACAACCGTTATTTCCGTTTTGGGCGTCAGCCTTCCATCTTATGTATTTGCATTAGCTTTATCCTATACCCTTGGATTCCAGTTAAAATGGTTTCCGCTTTTGTATCAGCAGGAGGCAGCGGTAAAATCCTCCGTTCTGCCCACGATTTCGTTATGTATGTTCACAGTGGCAACGATTGCACGTTTCACCAGAACCGAGATGCTGGATGTACTGGGTTCTGATTATATGTTATTAGCAGAGAGCAAAGGGCTTTCAAGCGGGCGTTTAATTGTGGTTCATGCCCTTAGAAATGCCTTAATTCCGATTATTACAGTGCTTGCTCCATTGATTGTTGGCCTGATGACAGGTTCTCTGGTTGTGGAAAAGATCTTCTCTATTCCGGGAATCGGAAGCCTTTTAGTTACTGCCATCCAGTCCAATGACTACAATGTTATTATTACCATCGCATTTATCTACAGTGCGATGTATATAGGTATCATGCTGGTTGTAGATATCCTGTATGGTATCATTGATCCTAGAATACGGCTTGCAAAGGGGGATGACCATGAATAATACCGAGAATACATACGAATTTCTCCCCAATGACTTTGAATTGGCATCAGATAAGAACATTCAGATTGATAAGGTTTATGAAGCCAAACCGCATTGGAAAGATGTACTGGATACTTTCATTCAGAATAAAGGCGCCATTGTGGGCCTGATCGCAATTATACTGGTGGTTATTATGGCAATTATAGGGCCGCATCTGTCCGGCTATACCTATGACGGCCAGATTATCGCAGAGCAGAACTTAGCTCCCCGCGTGCCGGGCCTTGAAAAGCTGGGAGTTTTCGACGGTTCTGAAACAATGCACACCTCCACCGGCAAAGTGGAAAATAACAACTATGTAAAGCTGGGACTGGATGATACGTATTACTGGTTTGGAAGCGACGTGCTGGGCCGTGATATCTTCACCCGTGTATGGGCCGGAACCAGAATCTCTTTGTATATCGCTTTGGTAGCCGTTATCGTGGATATGTGCTTTGGTATGAGTTACGGATTGATCAGCGGTTATTTCGGCGGCGCACTGGATAATGGAATGCAGCGTTTTGCGGAGATTTTAAACGGTATCCCTACGCTTGTTATCGTTACCCTTTTAATGCTGGTGTTAAAGCCCGGCCTTGCAACCATTACCCTGGCTTTGGCAATTACCGGCTGGATCGGCATGAGCAGGATCGCCCGGGCTCAGGTTTTAAAATTAAAAGAGCAGGAATTTATCCTGGCTTCCAAAACCCTTGGCGCCAGAGATTTCTATGTTATATTTAAAGAGATTCTTCCGAATATTTTCGGACAGCTGATCATTATGTCCATGTTCTCCATTCCGAATGCGATCTTTACGGAAGCATTTCTGGCATTTATCGGACTTGGCGTGCCGGCTCCGCTGGCTTCTTTGGGATCTTTAATCAGCGACGCATTTAAATCATTTACGACACATCCATATATGATCATTTCACCGGTTATCGTTCTGGCAGTTATCATGCTAAGCTTCAATATGCTGGCAGACGGCCTGCGTGATGCATTTGATCCTAAGATGAAAGAGATGTAAGGAGGAAATTATGGAAAAGAATAAAGTACTTGAGATCAGAGATCTGTCCATATCCTTTCAGACATCTGCAGGGGAGGTAAATGCGATCCGCGGCGTTAAGCTGGATCTCTACAAAGGGGAAACGCTGGCCATTGTCGGAGAGTCCGGTTCGGGAAAATCCGTAACGGTAAAAGCCATTATGGGAATCCTCAGCGGCAACGGCAAGGTGAACAGCGGAACCATCTTTTATACCAGCCAGAACGGCGGCGAGGAAGTCCGTGAGGATCTTTTAAAGCTTTCCAAGAAGGAGATGCGCCGCCGCATTAACGGAAAGAAGATCGCCATGGTGTTCCAGGATCCCATGACATCCTTAAATCCTACGATGACCATCGGCATGCAGATTATGGAAGGCATGATGTATCACTATAAGACGCCCAAGCAGGAAGCTTATAAAAAAGCTTTGAAGCTGCTTGAACTGGTTGGAATCACACAGCCGGAAAAGAGAATGAAAAACTATCCTCACCAGTTATCCGGCGGCATGAGACAGCGTGTGGTTATCGCCATCGCGCTGGCCTGCGACCCTGAGATTCTGATCTGCGACGAGCCGACTACTGCTTTAGACGTTACCATCCAGGCAAAGATTCTGGAACTGATTAAACGGATTCAGGAAAAAACGGGTATTTCCGTTATCTATATCACTCACGATCTTGGAGTTGTGGCTAAGGTTGCGGATTACGTGGCCGTTATGTATGCCGGAAAAATCGTGGAAAAAGGCTTGATCGAAGAGATTTTCTATGAGCCCAAGCACCCGTACACCTGGGGACTTTTATCCGCTATGCCGGATTTGGAAACCACCGACGAGAAGCTTTACACCATTCCGGGTACGCCTCCAAACCTGGTTGAGAAGGTGGAAGGGGATGCATTTGCGGTTCGTAACGCATATGCCCTGAACATCGATTACCGTTTGGAACCGCCTATGTTTAAGGTATCGGACACCCACTACGCGGCTACATGGCTTCTCCATGAGAAGGCGCCTAAGGTTGAGATGCCTGTGGAACTGAAGCACCGTATTGAAAGAATGTTAAGGGAGGCGAAGTAAGTATGGAAAATACAGCAGTTGACGTAAATGCTACCACCTCCGCAGCGCATGGAGAACAAAAACCGCTGCTTGTTGTCAGCAATTTAAAGCAGTATTTCAAAGTGAGCAAAAAGTTCACGGTAAAAGCGGTGGATGGAGTTTCGTTCCAGATTTATCCGGGAGAGACATATGGTCTTGTAGGGGAGTCGGGAAGCGGAAAATCCACCATCGGACGGTCCGTTATCCGCCTGTATGAACCAACGGCAGGCAAATTGGATTTTAACGGAGTTGATATATCCGGCAAGCTGACGCCGGAGCAGACAAAACATCTCCGCACCAAGATGCAGATGATCTTCCAGGACCCTATGGCATGTCTGAATCCCCGTAAAAAGGTATTGGACATCATTGCCCAGGGGCTTGATATTCATCATATGTACAAGGATTCTAAGGAACGGGAGGAAAAGGTCTATAAGATTCTTGAGATGGTGGGTCTTTCGAAAGAACACGCTAACCGTTATCCTCACCAGTTTTCGGGAGGACAGAGGCAGCGTATCGGAATCGCCCGCGCCCTCATTATGGACCCGGACCTGATCATTGCGGATGAAGCCATTTCCGCATTGGACGTGTCCATTCAGGCTCAGGTGGTGAACCTGATGAAGGAGATTCAGCGCCAGACAGGAACGGCGATCATGTTCATTGCCCACGACCTGTCCATGGTAAAATATATTTCAGACAGAATCGGTGTTTTACATCTGGGACACCTGGTTGAGACGGGAACCACGGAAGAGATCTTTTCCAATCCGGTTCATCCGTATACCATTTCCCTTCTGTCTGCCATTCCTCATCCCAACCCCAATGTTGAGAAGACGAGGACGGCGATCAGCTATGATTACAGTACCGCAGGAGTGGATTATAATGTGGGAACCCAGCATTTGATCGGCGGACAGCATTATGTTCTGGGAACAGATGAAGAAATCAAAAAATGGACTTCGGAGGCTTATCATGGCTGATATTAACATTATCAAAGATTTGTCCAATGCATTTGGACCAAGTGGATTTGAAGAGGAAGTATTAAAAGAGGTTAAGAAGCACTGTGAAGGATTGGAACTTAAAAATGACGCGATGAACAATGTTTACGCATCCATGCCCGGCAAAAAGGGCGGCCGTCCGGTATTCATGCTGGATGCCCATACGGATGAATGCGGGTTCATGGTTCAGGCGATTCAGGAGAACGGCCTTTTAAGTATCATCACGCTGGGCGGTTTTCATATGACCAGCCTTCCGGCCCATACCGTGATTGTAAGAACCGCTTCCGGAAGAAAGATCAAGGGAATTACGACCTCAAAACCGGTGCATTTTATGACTGCCGCACAGAAAGCGGATAATTCTCTGGCAATTGAAGACATCTTGGTGGATGTGGGCGCTGTCAGCAGGGATGAAGTGGTAAATGAGCTTGGAATCCAGGTGGGCGATCCGATTATGCCGGACGTTACCTTTGAATATGACGAAGAACGCGGCCTCTGCATGGGCAAGGCCTTCGATAACCGCTTGGGCTGCATGTGCATCATCGAGACCATGCAGGCGCTGAAAGAGGAATCGGATCAGCTGGCAGTTGACGTAGTAGGCGCATTCGCTTCCCAGGAAGAGGTGGGAATGCGCGGCGCGACCGTGACCGCCCAGCAGGTAAAACCGGATATGGCCATCGTATTCGAGGGTTCTCCGGCAGACGATTCTTACTTCCGCGTGGGAATCGCACAATGCTGTATGCGCGGAGGCGTTCAAATCCGCCATATGGACAACAGCTATGTATCCAATCCGGTATTCATCGAGTACGCTCATGAGATCGGCAAAAAATACGGAATCAAATACCAGGATGCGGTGCGCCGCGGCGGCAGCACAGACGCAGGAAAGATCAGCCTGACCAATCAGGCAGTTCCGGTTCTGGTTCTGGGAATCCCTTCCAGATACGTGCACAGCCATTATAATTTCTGCTCAAAAGAGGATATTGAATCAACCGTCAAGATGGCAGTAGAGGTGATCCGGGGACTGAACCCGGAAAAAATCGCTCACATCATGCGGCAGGATTTGCTGTAACACTAAATTGTTATTTAACGGGTGTGGCGAAAGGGTACGCCCGGAATCGGGATTCGGAGCCGGGAGACGAAGGCCGGAGGAGCCGTCCAGGCCGGGGAAGGAAGATGCAGCCAGATCGGATTCGGGATTCGCCCCTAAGAACAACGAGACTGTAAATAATTTTGTGTCCTGAGACCGATGATTTCGTTTGGTAAGAATTAGATATGTACATGAGGAAAGGCGAATTGTGTCGGTTATTCGTGTCGTTTTTACTTCCTTACTATTCTTACTATTAGTATTACCCGATTCCTGAAACTTATACGATTTTTTTCTATTTTTTTCCATCACAAATAAGCATTCAGGATACCATTTTTTTGAATGTAATGCCTACTCTTGGCTTCTTGATTAAATAACGGGAAAATGGTAATACTCTAAATGCTAATACAGTTTAGTTTGAGGCTGGCATAGGATGTCTTTCCTGCCAGCCTCATTTCCTTTTACATATATCGTTCCAGACGTTTCTCGTATACGATCAGTAATTGACCTAATACCAGATCCCAATTCGTATAACGCTGTGTCCACTTTTTCGTTACATTTTGACTTATTAAATACAGCATTTTTTCCAATGAACGGTCACTTGGAAACACGCTCTTCGTTTTGGTGGCCTTGCGGAATTGGCGGTTTAATCCTTCGATCACATTGGTTGTGTACATTATTCTCCGTATTTCATTTGAAAACTGGAAGAAGGCGCTTAAATCCGGCCAGTTTTCTTCCCAGTTTGAGATTGCATAAGGATATTTCTCTCCCCATTTCTCCTTTAAAGATGCCAGTGCTGCCAGGCCATTCTGTTCCGTGGATGCCTGATAGACCTTCCTGAAATCTGAGGCAAATTCCTTCCGGTCGTTATCATTGATATATTTAAAGGAATTACGCAACATATGGACAATGCAGCGCTGAACCTCAGACTGAGGAAACACCGCGTTGATCGCTTCTTTAAAGCCTGGAAGTCCATCCACACAGAAGAATAACACATCCTCAACTCCACGGTTCTTTAAGTCTGTTAACATTCCCATCCAGAACTTAGAGGTTTCATTTACCCCTACGGTTACACTCAGAAGTTCTTTATGACCGCTTACGTTTACCCCCAGGATGATATACGCAGCACGGCTGGCAATTCTGCCCTCATCCCGTACCTTGTAATGAATGCAGTCCATAAAAACAAACGGATACATCGGTTCCAATGGGCGGGATTTCCATTCCTGAAGTTCCGGAAGAATCCGGTCCGTAATCCGGCTGACCATTTCAGCAGACATTTCAATTCCATAAAGGTCCTGCAGCTGGTCATGAATGTCCCGTGTGCTCATGCCTCTGCTGTAGAGAGAGATAACCTTGCCTTCAATTTCAGACACATCCCTCTGGTATTTGGGTATGAGAACCGGCTGAAACTCGCTGTCCCTGTCCCGTGGAATTTCAACAGGGAATTCACCAAACTGACTTTTAAGAATTTTGGTAGAATGGCCATTCCGTTTATTGGATGTGGACCGTTTCCCCTTTTGATTTTTCTTATAGCCGAGAGAAGCATCCATCTCTGCTTCAAGAAGCTCCTGAAGAATGTCTTTAAAACTTTCCCTCATTAAATAATAGAGATCCGACACGCTCTGAATATCATTTTGTGTCAGAATTTGTTGAACTTGTTCCTTAGCAATCGCCATAAAAAGACTCCTTTCTGGTAAAAATTGTCATATCGTAATTCTTACCAAAAAGAAGTCATTTTTTTCCAAAAACACAAAATTTGTTACATAACCAGAACAACTAAGGCCCGTAAGGACAGAACAAGGCAGGCCGGCGCCATTCGCAGTGAACTCTTTATGACTTCGCTGCTCAAGGGCGCCTTAGAAACTGACACGGAAATCAGTTTCTACCTGCCTCGTTCTGCCCTTACGGGCCTTAGTTGTTCTAAAGGGGTTCCATACGATCCGATCTGTCTGCATCTTCCTTCCCCGGCTCGGACGGCCCCTCCGACCTTCGTCTCCCGGCTCCGCCTCCCGATTCCGGGCTGGTTTTCGCTGGCCTGGTTAAAAACAATTTTGGTGCGTAGGTATTTATGTAGCACTACATTTACATAGTTCGTACATAGATCGTGAAGGGATTTTCAGAAACGACTTCAGGTTTTACTTTAAACGTCAAGGCATTTCACGAAACGACTTCACTCTTTACATTAAATCATGAAGGCATTTCTGAAAATCCCTTCACGGTTGATGTAAAAACTTACTCACTACTCCACCAAATCTTTTTTACCCTTAGCTAGCCAAGTAACAGCCGGAAAGAAGGGGAAGCCCAGGTGGGCGGGGGAAGTATTAAGATCAATGGGATCGTATGGAACCCCTTAGATGTACTTAGATCCGCGAGGACAAAAAGAGACAGGTAGAAACTGAATTCCGAATCAGGTTCTAAGCGCCCCTTGAGCAGTGAAGTCATCAAGAGTTCACTGCGAATGGGCGCGGTCCTGTCTCTTTTTGTCCTCGCGGGTCTTAGTACATCTTAGGGGCGAATCCCGAATCCCATTGATCTTAATACTTCCCCCGCCCACCTGGGCTTCCCCTTCTTTCCGGCGTCTCTTAGTTAACTAAATAAAGATTTGCAAATCTATTTATAGTAAGAAAAAGTTCAAGACTTTCTGGGGATATTATGATAAACTAATAGCAAATTGTATTCGGGCAGGGGAGCTGTCTGTCCGGCGCATCTTAGAATGATTAAATCAGTGATTGGAGGATACTATGGGAATTATTAAGGCAGTTACAAGCGCAATCGGCGGTTCACTGGCGGATCAGTGGTTGGACGTCTTCGAAGCGGGGGACATGGATTCACAGACTGTGTTTACCAGCGGGGTGAGAATCAGAAAGGGCCAGAATACCAAGGGAACGGACAATACGGTTTCCAACGGTTCCGTTATACATGTTTACCCGAACCAGTTTATGATGCTGGTGGATGGCGGGAAGGTAGTGGATTATACGGCGGAAGAAGGCTATTACACGGTGAATAATTCAACGCTGCCGTCTTTATTTAACGGGGAATTTGGGGAAACGTTAAAAGAATCATTTAACAGAGTACGTTACGGAGGGCAGACGCCGCTTAGCCAGAAGGTGTATTTTATCAATCTTCAGGAGATAAAGGGAATTAAGTTCGGCACGCGCCATCCGATTAATTATTTTGATAATTTTTATAATGCAGAGCTGTTTTTGCGCGCTCATGGTACTTATTCGATTAAGATTACTGATCCGATTCTGTTTTATGCAGAGGTTATTCCTAAGAATCAGAGCCGGGTGGGGATTGAATCTATCAATGAACAGTATTTGAATGAATTTTTGGAAGCACTGCAGTCATCCATTAACCAGATGTCGGCAGACGGTACCAGGATCTCGTTTGTTTCCTCTAAGGGCAGAGAATTGGGACAGTATATGGCTACCACTTTGGATGAGGAATGGAGACGGGCCAGAGGCATGGAGATTCAGGCGGTGGGTATCGCCAGCATTTCTTATGACGAGGATTCCATGAAACTGATCAATATGCGGAATGAAGGCGCCATGCTGGGTGATCCCAATGTGCGCCAGGGATATGTGCAGGGCGCTATGGCGCGCGGAATGGAAGCGGCCGGTTCCAATGCAAACGGCGCCCTTGCCGGATTCATGGGCATGGGTATGGGAATGAATGCTGGTGGAAACTTCATGGGAGCGGCGTCGGCGGCTAATATGCAGCAGATGCAGATGCAGCAGCCATACGGCCAGCCTCAGGTTCAGCCTCAGCAGGCTCCGGCCCCAGCTCCGGCTATGGCAGGAGCGGCACCGTCTCCACAGGCGGGCGCTGCGGCTCCGGGAGAGTGGGTCTGCAGTTGCGGGAATGTGAATCATGGTAAGTTCTGCAGCGAGTGCGGAAGTCCGAAACCGGCTCCGGCGGGACCATGGACCTGCAGCTGCGGTACGGTGAACAACGGAAAATTCTGCAGCGAATGCGGCAGACCTAGGGATTAACATTAAAAGGTGAAGGCATTTCGTGAAATGCCTTCACCCTTAACATTAAATGACCTGGTATATGACGTAAAAAGAGGATTAAAAACGATGTCAGTTATTACATACAAGTGTCCAAACTGCGGCGGCGGCCTGGAATTTGATCCGGAAGCCCAGAATTATAAGTGCGATTACTGCCTTTCTGAATTCACTCAGGAAGAGCTGGACGAAGCTCAGAAGGCGGAAAGCGCCGAACAGATTGTAACGGAAACCGGTCCGGAGGGGGAAAGTGAATCCCGGACGGTTTTATATACCTGTCCCAGCTGCGGCGCTGAGATTGTGACAGACGAGACGACTGCGGCATCCTTTTGTTATTACTGCCACAATCCGGTTGTGCTGGCAGGCAGGATGACAGGCGGATATCATCCGGACTTTGTGATACCATTTGCTATTGACAGGGACAAGGCGGTGGAGATATTCACGCAATGGATTGGTAAGAAAAAATATGTTCCGAACGCATTTTTCTCCAAGGACCAGATTGAGAAAATATCCGGCGTTTATTTTCCATACTGGCTTTACAGCTGCCAGGTAGACGGGGATATGGAGGCTGAGGGGACGAAGATTAAAACGTGGGTGATGGGCAATATCCGGTATACGGAAACCCAGAAATACCAGGTGGACAGAAGCGGGCAGATGAAAGTGGAGCATGTAA
Source organism: Clostridium sp. chh4-2 (assembly GCF_002899675.1). Classification (GTDB taxonomy): domain Bacteria; phylum Bacillota; class Clostridia; order Lachnospirales; family Lachnospiraceae; genus CHH4-2. Next base: position 88,036 of record NZ_PKUU01000009.1, read on the forward strand.
CCCGTAATGCGCTGAAAAAGGCCAACAAACAGCTGGTAGAAGGCGTGCTGCCTTTTGAAATGAAGGGGCTGAAGGATTTTTCCCTCGGATATCTTTCCGGTTTTATAGCGGAAAACAGGGATATGAACAGTAAGGATTTTGAAGCGGATGTCAACACGGAAATCCGCCAGTATGCCCAGAGCAGCCTGAAAAATCAGGTGGTGGGCTATGATTCCTTAAACGTCAGGTCCTGCCGCATCAATGTGGATGACGAAAGCTGGAAGTACGCGCTGATGCCGGTATGGACTCTGACATACAGGGATCAGGCTAAGAATAAGATCTATTATTTTGCTTGTAACGGACAGACGGGAAAGATCTGCGGGGAACTGCCTGCGGATAAAGGCAAGCTGGCCGTTCTGTTTGCAAAGGTATTTTTCCCGATTCTGGCTGTTCTCTTGATTGCGGGGTATTTTATATGATGAGTTGGAGCAAAATAAGAAAAAATATCTGTATATGGATGACAGCATTTCTCTGTTCGTTCCTTTTCATGACGGCGGTGGTAAATGCCGCTGAAAAAGCGGATGATGGCCAAAGGGTATTCGATGATGCGGGTCTGTTTACGGATTCCCAGATATCGTCCATGGAAACGGAGATTGCAGAACTTCAGAAGAAGATGAAGATGGACGTGGTGGTGGTCACCACAAGGGATTCAGGAGGAAAGAGCGCTGTCGCTTATGCGGATGACTTTTATGATTACGGCGGCTTTGGAACCGGGAATGATTATAACGGCCTGCTGTTTTTGATCGATATGGATAACAGAGAGCTGACCATCTCCACCAGCGGAATCATGCGCCGTTATCTGACGGATAAACGGGTGGAATCCATGCTGGACCGGATCTATGAATACGCGTCTGACGCCGATTATAAGGGATGTGTGGATCAGTTTTTGAAAGATACTTTAAAATATTACAAAAAGGGCATTCAGGCCGGGCAATATATCTATGATGTGGAAACCGGAAGGATAAGCTTTCACAGAAGCATACGCTGGTATGAATGGCTTTTGGCCTTAGGGGTCTCCCTGTTTACGGCGTGTTCCGCCTGCCTTTCGGTTGTCAGAAAGTATGAGATGAAAAGCGAGCGGAAGCAGGCAGCTAATTTTAATCTGGCCTACAGGGCGGACTGCTGTTTCAGTTTCAGAAATCAGACCGATAATCTGGTCAATAAATTTGTGACACAGGCGATTATACCGAGAAATACTTCATCCGGCGGAGGAAGCGGAAGAAGCGGCGGATCGGGAAGAAGCAGTGTCCACAGATCTTCCAGCGGAAGAAGCCACGGCGGCGGAAGCCGGAAGTTTTAAAGAAAGAGGGTTGCTAAATGACTAAAAAGAGACGGCTACAATTTAATGTACTGCTGACAGTATTTTTCCTGGTGATGATTATTATTAACGGACCGAATCTGAATCCATTGTATTCAGACGGGGCATTTGCATGGTGTTTCATATTGAGCTGCTATGTGGGGCTCAACTTTTTGCTGGCCCTTGGCGGTCTGCGCCTGGAAACAGACGCTTATCACAGGATGCATCTCAGCATGGACAGCAGTATCAAAGGGGTAAAAAAGGGCGTGACCCTGTTGGCGGTGATCTGGGTGCTGTATATAGTTGTGATGATTCTGTCCACTCCTATTTTCAATTATCCTGCTTATAGGGATCAATTGGGCCATGCAGATACGTCGGAATTTACCGATACGGTACAGCCGCTTTCTCTTGCACAGCTGCCCATCGTGGATCAGGCCCTTGCCAGGGAGCTGGCGGATAAAAAGGTTGGAGAAAATCCGGGCCTCGGAAGCCAGGTGGTGTTGGGAGAACCGGTGATCCAGACTGTGAATGACAAGCTGGTATGGGTAGTACCTCTTCAGCATTCCGGTTTCTTTAAATGGCTGAAAAATATGGACGGTTCCGCCGGATACATCGTGGTTTCCGCAACTGACTTAAACGACGTGGAGCTGGTCAGCAGCCACAAGCTGAAATACCAGCCCAATGCTTATATTTTCGACGATTTAAACCGCCATGTGCGGTTCTTCAACGGAGGTCTGTTCCGCGGCCTGACCGATTATTCCTTTGAGCTGGACGACGACGGTAATCCGTACTGGGTGCTTACCAGCTATAAGAATAAATGGCTGTTTTCTCTGCCGGAGGCCGACGGAATCCTGCTGGTGAACGCCACTACAGGCGAGGGAATCCATTATCAGAAGGAGAATATACCGGAATGGGTGGACCGTGTCCAGCCGGAGGACTTCATCATGCAGCAGATTCAGAACCAGGGCGAATATGTGCACGGTTTCCTGAACTTCTCTAATCAGGATAAATTCAGGCCCAGCCAGGGACACATCATTGTATATAATAATTCCGACTGCTTCTTGTTTACCGGTCTTACCAGCGTGGGCTCTGATGAATCCGCCATTGGATTTATGATGATCAACATGGTGACAAAAGAGGTGAGAAAATACCAGATGAGCGGGGCTACGGAGACAGCGGCCATGCAGTCCGCACAAGGTAAGGTCCAGCAGTTTGGATACAGGGCTTCGTTCCCGATGATTATCAATCTGGATGGCAGACCCACGTATTTTATGACATTGAAGGACAATGCGGGACTGATTAAACAGTATGCGTTTGTATCTGTAGCGAATTATACAAGTGTGGGTACCGGAGAGACTATTAACAGTGCGCTCAGGAATTTCCGTCAGGTGATTAACAATAACGGAGATGGAATTGTGACCGGAGAAAATGCGGAGACAGTGACCGGAACGATACTGAGGATTGCCAGTGAGCCGTTGGGAGATGGATTGACATATAAGATGATTCTGGAAGAGGAAAAAGACAGGATTTTCATTTGTGCATATGATCTGAGCAATGAACTGGCCCTTACTGAACCGGGAGATAAGGTGAAACTGGAATGTCTGCCCTGCAGAGATGGAATCTGCACAGTTATGGTTTTTGATAATCTGGAGTTTGAACAGAGATAAGCTTTGAGAAAGTTTTATATGGAGTTGGACGGAAGTCTATATTAGGAGACAGCAGCAAAATGAAGTTATACATTTTGCTGCTGTCTTTTTCTGTGCCGATTATAAAGCCGGCTTTTATTATGAATAGCTAATAAAATGTGTATATTACCATTTATCTGTAGGCAAAGGCAGAGGATCGACGGTTTCTTCCAAACGATCGGCTAATAGTTCCAGCATCCGTATTTTTATATCTTTATGTGACGCAGAATCCCACAAATTACAGAATTCATTAGGGTCTTCCAACAAATCGTAAAGTTCCCCTTCCTTTGATGAACAGTACCGGGAAAGCTTATAGCGGCCATCAAATACCATGGAGCCGTATGCTTCCGGTTTGGTATGCCATGGCATAGCCTCACAATATTCAGAATATACGCTGCTGCGATGCGTATCAGGATTCTGTTCACCGGTCAGGATAGCAGCCAGAGAACGGCCCTGCACGCCCGGTTCAATTGTGCCCAGACAGAACTCTTCGATAGTAGGTGTCAGATCGGTCAGCTCAGTCAGGGTGTCCAGCTGCCTTCCGCCCGGAAAATGATCCTTCCAGGAGAAAATTAAGGGAACATGTACCATGGCTTCATAGAAATAGGGACCTTTTAAGTAAATTCCATGATCCCCCAGCATTTCTCCGTGATCTGAGGTGAAGATTACGATTGTATTTTTATCCTCCCCGGTTTCTTCCAAGGCATTCATCAGGAGGCCGAATTGGATATCAATCATCTCCACCATGGCGTAATAAGCGGCTTTGATAATCCTATGTTCATAATCGCTCATTTCGTCAAAAGAGAAGTGATGGGCGACTGAGGTGTTGTTGTAAGCACTTTGATGATCCAGTTTCTGAAAAATGGTCTTGCCGTCTAATTCACCGGCCCGATAACCGGGAAGAGGAAGGTCCTCTGCACGCTCTAAATATTTGTCCAACAGGCGTTTAGGGGGATCAAAGGCATGGTGCGGATCAAAGAGGTTGATATTATAAAACCAAGGCGGGCTTACAATGTCCGGCATCTGCTGCTTTTCTTCCGCAGAATAACGAATCCAGTCGATAGCATTGCCGATGCACCACTTGGTGAAATGATATTCTTCCTCCATGCCGGTTTTAACGTAGCCTTTCTCATCATAATCTGTATATTCATATTTTTTTCCGTGTTTAAACAACCAATGGCTGTATTCGTTAGCACTCCAGTAGGTTCCCCCGGATTCCGGCAGTCCGGCGTTTCCGATGCCGGAAGGATTGTGCGCCCAATGGAATTCCGTAAAACCGTCATCAATCCGTTTTTCATGGATCGGACATGCCGTTGGGCCGCAAGGCGCCAGATGAAGTTTTCCAGACAAAGAACAGTAATATCCATGGTCTGCCAACACGCGTGAAATGAGACGTTCTTCTTTCGGAATAGACTGACCGTTAGCACGGCACCGTGTGGTTCTGGGATACCGCCCGGTCAGGAAAGATGCCCGGCTGGGGGTACACACCGGAGACTGACAGTAAGCGTTCTTAAACAGCACGCCTTCTGAGGCAAAACGATCCAGATTAGGGGTATCCACATATGGATTTTGATAACAGCCCAGCGTGTCGAACCGCTGCTGGTCTGTTACAACCAACAGTATATTGGGGCGCGTATTTGCGTATTTGCTCATAAAATATCCTCCAAAATTTTGCAGTATGTAAGGTTATCAATAATTAAAGCGGCAGCCCATTACCTTATCGATATTACACAGGACGGAGTGATCAAAGCATTCTCTGGTTAACTGGTTCTGCAGTCCGGCAAATTCTTTGTTGTTCCACAAATTATTAAATTCGTCAGGATCCTGTTCCAGGTCATACAGCTCGCAGATATCCTCTCCATGGTGTATGGCTATCTTATAGCGGCCGTCAAACATCATTGTGGCGTAGATTCTATGCATCAGCATGGTGGAAAAATAAAATTCTGTGTAGATGCGGTCCTTATGATAATCCGGAGACATTTCTCCAGTCAATATATTTAACAGACTTTTTCCCTGGATATATTCTGGTACGGGAAGTCCGGCCAATTCCAGGAGAGTAGGTGCCACGTCTACCAATTCGACCAGCGCAGTGCTTTTGACGCCCTGAAGAATTCGGCCGGGACAGGAGAAAATCAGCGGGACATGAATCAGACCCTCATAAAAATATCCTCCTTTCCAGTAAATGCCATGATCTCCCAACATTTCGCCATGATCGCTCATAAAGACGATGATGGTGTCATTTCTCAGATCAGACTGATCTAAAAAATCCAGAAGACGGCCCAGCTGGTGATCAATTAATTCGATTTCAGCATAGTAATCGCGGGTGCATTCCCGTTTCTCATCATCGGTCATAGAAACAGTATCCCGCACCATGCCTTTTTGTGATCCGTGGAGATAGCAGTCTTTTTGTGCGGCAGGTTTATTGTCGAGTTCTCCTTCCTTCCAAAGAGGAAGCGGCATATTTTGTATATCAAGTTTGTCCTTGTACTCTGTCGGAGGGTCAAAGGGCGGATGAGGATCAAAAGGATTGATGCTGAGGCACCAAGGCTTCTCTTTACTGTGGCCGCGGATAAACTCAATGGCTTCTTCTACGCACCAAGTGGTTTGATGATCTTTTTCGGCCATTCCCTGAATTCGTTCGGGGATTTTATAACCATTTCTGGGCGGCCATTCGCAAGGCATATCATATTCTTTATGCCAGTCAACCCCCTTTTGCTTTAGCCATTCTATATATTGATTCAGGCCGGGAGCCCAGTCGTCACAGGGCTGAGGGCTCCATCTCATATATGTATATCCGTCGTCTGTCCGTTCTTCCATGCGACGATAGTGAGAAGTTAAATGAAGTTTTCCAATCAGGCCGCAGGTATAACCTCCATCTGACAGCAGTTTTGTTACCAGTGTTTCATCTTTAGAAAAATGTTCATTTCCATTGATGGAAGCGCGGACTGTGCGCGGATACCTTCCTGTCATAAAGCTGGAACGGCTGGGCGTGCAGATAGGATTCTGACAGTAGGCGCGTGTGAAGGCGGTGCCTTCCTGGACGAGACGGTCCAGATTCGGGGTATGGATATGCGGATTGCCAAGTGAGGCAATGGTATCATACCGCTGCTGGTCTGTACAAAACCAAAGAATATTAGGTTGTTTCAAATCAAATTCCTCCTTTCCCGTGTCTTTACCGGGGAATCAGCAGTTAGCTAAAAAGTTACGTATATATGGCAGGGCGGCGCCACAGGAAAAAACGTCAATTTCTGTATGTCCGATTCGTATGAAATCAGACACCGGCGAAAATACGGACTGACTGCGGATTTCCGCCTGCAGCAGGCGCAGATCATCAACCGTCAGGTATCCCGCGATATTGCCTCCCAGTATGATATCGCAGTCAAGCATCATATGCATACTGTTCAGGGCAAGTGAGAGATTTTTCAGATACTCCGTCCATTGTTTTTCGGCCTCTGCATTGCCAGAGCGGAGTTTTGTGAAAAAAACTTCATAGGATGGAAAGGTTTCGCTGAGCAGTACACGTGCTGAACAGTATCCGGATACGCAGCCGTAATTACCACAGTAGCATTTCCGGCCATTGGGAAATAGGATCATATGTTCAATCAGGCCTCCCCGGTATTCTTTGCCCCGGTGAATCTGCCCATGCATGATCAGCGCTCCGCCAAGATCATAATTCAATGATACATAGAGGGCGTTGTCGGTCTGAGGTGAAAACCAAATTTCGGCTTCTGCAGCCGCTTCTGCATCGTGAACCAGACTGCAGGGATGGTCCAGATGGGCAGCAAAATCCGACAGTGTGGCACCTGCGCTTCCCAGCCGGACACTTTGCGTGACTGTTGTGCGGTCGGCTGACAACAGACCCTTGATAGCGATACCGATGCCAAGAATCCGCTGGCCGGAGAGGTTAAGAGAACGACAGAAAATATTTACCATCTCTCCAAATTTCTCATAATATGCGGAATGATTTGAATATTTAAGTTCATGATGTTCCCGTTTTATTATTTTGCCGAATAAATCTATGGCAGCAATACGGACATGATTTTCGGTAATTTGTGTTCCGATTGCAATCCGGGCATTGCTGACACATGTATAAGCGACGGATTTGCGCCCGCCGGTTGATTGGAACATGCCGTTGCGTTCAATTAAATGTTTTTCTTCCAATTGTTTCAGATTCTGTGAGATGGTGGGCATACTCAGCTGCAGCCTGTCGGCAATATCCTGGCGTGATATGCGTCCTGATTGATATATTAATTTATATATCTGACTTTGATTAAAATCCCGAATTTCGGAAGCTGTCATTTTCTTCATATGTATTAGTTCCTTTACGATAGTTTGTTTTTTGAAGATATGTAAATGTATTTTATATATCTTGATTGCAATTATAACAGGCTAAAATGGAAAAAGCAATTATATTTTTTGATTAATTTGTATAAAAAGACGAATATCAAGGCGATATATAGTCTGAATTATAAAAAAATACCAAATACATATTGACAAATATTTGCATTTTCCTATATACTGAAAATGAACTTTAGTAAAGTTAATTTATATAAGTTGCAAGGGCGGGCAACACAAGAAAAAACAGGAAAACCAGTGCTTTTATGTTTTAGGCTAAGGAAAGAAGGTGCATTTCATTTATTAAGGAGCTTGAGGAACAATACATTTAACGAAAGATCAAGGAGGATGCATATGAAGAAAAAAATAATTGCTGTGTTATTGGCAGCCAGTATGACTGCAGGGCTGACGGCCTGTGGCGGCGGTTCCGGCGCAGATGGAGCTGCAGCAAAAACAGAATCAGGAACAGAAACAGAATTACAAAATCCTACCGGTTCATCAAAGGGAGAATCTGATGCGGTACGTACGGAAACTGAAAAGAAAGATTCGGAGGCCGCCGGTAAATACCCGTCTGAAAAGGTAATAACCTGGTACGTACAAGATGCAGGTAATGTTACAGATACCATTGCCCGTATTATCGCACCAAAACTGAGTGAAGAACTTGGGCAGAACATTGTAATTGAAAACGCAGGCGGTGCGGGAGGTATGAATGAGCTGATGCCGGTATTGGCTGCGGATGCAGACGGGTACAGTATTGCAAGTCTTGCGGTAGCATTTTTGTGTCTGACTCCATTCTCCTCAGACTGTACATATGATTATACTGATTTTGAGATGCTCTATAATGTTTTTTCACAGCCGCAGGTTATGGTTGTGAGCGCGGATGCTCCTTATAGTACTTTTGAAGAGTGGAAGGACTTTGTAGCTGAAAATCCGGGAAAATTTCGTTTTGGCGTACCGGGGGCTTCTACGGTTCATAATATGTGCCTGCAGGGTCTGAAACTGGAAAGCGGTATGGATTATAATGTGATTAATTACGGCAATGCTTCTGAAACTGTGGCTGGTCTTTTAGGAAAACATATTGAAGGACTGGTATTGGGCTATTCTGAATGTATGGCTGGAATTGACAGTGGAGATTTCAAAATCCTGGCTTTTACTACAGATACCAAGTATAAGGGATATGAAGAAATTCCTACTCTCGGAGAACTGGGTTATACTTCAAAAGGAGTTGCGTTCCAGGGGATCTGCTTGAAAGCAGGAACGGACCCGGAGGTAACTGCTAAACTTAAATCTGCATTCGAGAAGGTATTTAATGATCCGGAGGTAATTGAAGCATTGACCAATGCTAATGCATGGGTAGACGGAACATTCCAGAATGGAGAAGAATTTACGGAAACAGTAAAAAGTGCTTATGAATTTTATGAAAAAGTGTTGACTGAAACGGGCCTTATGGAACAGATTTACGGCTGATTAGCGGTCTGACAGCTGAATTTTGAAAGGAGCGGCAGCATGACAGAGAAAAAAATGAATCTTTTGGTAGTTATAGGACTTTTGGCAGCGGATTGCTATTATCTCTATAAATCTTTTACTGCGCCTGCCTATAAGATGGTTTTTATTGGTCCTTATGAATTTCCCAAAATCATCGGAAGTGTCCTGGCGCTTTTATGTCTGATCGTTCTCGTTCAGACTATAATCGGAGAGGAGAATACAGCGTTTACAATTTCAAATTTTCCTCTGACTGGTGTTACTGTGGCGGCTACATGTGGATTCCTTTTTCTCTGGCAGAAATTTGGTTTGTTTTACATGTGGGGAGGCATTTATTCACTGCTGCTTTTATTTGCTTACAGAAATGAGGGAGGGCGCTTTTGCAGAAAAAATATTTGCCTTAATTTGATGATAAGCACATCTCTTATGGTGTTTGTTTACCTGGCTTTTGGTGTGCTGATGAGAATTAAATTATAAGGGGGCAGTATTATGTTTCAATACGATTTTTCTCTTCTGCTGACTGCAGAAAATCTGGCTTTGATATTTATCGGATCCTTCATAGGACTTTTAGTGGGTTCCATGCCTGGATTGGGCACGGCTCTGGCCATTGTGCTGCTCCTTCCGTTTTCCTATGGGATGAAAGCGCTGTCTGCTATTGTTATGCTGCTTGCTGCGTACCAGGGAGCGGAATATGGAGGATCAATTTCTTCGATTACGCTGGGCATTCCGGGAACTCCTTCGGCAGCAGCCACCGCGTTAGACGGATATGCCATGTCAAAGAAGGGGGAACCTGGAAAAGCTCTGCATTATTCCCTGTTTGCCTCGGCGATCGGCGGTCTGTTCGGTGCATTTGCGCTGCTTCTGCTTACCAAGCCTTTGGCGGAGTTTTCCCTTCGCTTTAATGCGCCTGATTACTGTATGCTGGGGCTGATCGCAATCATTGCCATAATCACCATAAGTTCAACTCAGATTTTAAAAGGTCTGATTTCAGTGCTGCTGGGGCTTATGCTTTGTACAGTGGGGACCGACAGCTTTACAGGTGCCAGCCGGTTTACGCTTGGGATTCCGGGCTTAGTAGATGGGATCTATACCGTTTCTATGGCAGTGGCAATATTTGCGGTTCCTGAGATCCTCTCTATGGTGAGCGAAAGCCTTAACATACGTTATGTGTCCGATGCGAAGCAGTTGAAGAGCAGGCTTTCTGCAAAGGAGTATTTCCATGTGGCAAAACCTATTCTGTCGGGAGCCACTATGGGAACTGTGATTGGGATTTTTCCTGGCTTAGGCGGAGCGATAGCATCGTGGTTGTCCCTGTTGTTTACAACAAAAACTTCCAGACATCCGGAGAATTTTGGCAAGGGCGAGCCGCAGGGGATTGCTGCTCCTGAATCAGCGAATAATGCTTGTGTAGCAGGTTCATTGATACCTGAACTGGCTTTGGGAATCCCGGGAGCTCCAGCGGTTGCAATTATCGCGTCGGCTTTTATGATCCATGGCATTAAGGTAGGACCAAGCCTTTTTAGTACAGACCCTGAATTGCTGAACGGAATTTATTATGGCTTTTTTCTTTCTGTTGCAGCTATGTATATTCTGGGAAGGCTTTTAACTCCATTTTTTGCGAGAATATTGTCTGTGCCCGGATCAGTATTGGTACCGGTAATCATGGTATTTTTGATTATCGGCACATATGCCGGAAAGAAGAATTTTGTACATCTTTGGATTGCTCTTGCTGTCGGTATCATATGCTATTTTCTAAAACGAATGAATTATCCGTTAGCGCCGATCATGATCGCTTATGTGATTGGACCGTTAATAGAAAGCAATTTTCGCCGCTCTTTGGAGCTGTCAGGCGGTAGTTTAGATATATTTGTTCAGTCCGTTTGCTCGAAAGTGATTTTTAGTTTATTAATATTTGTTATTATCTTTCCGTGGGTAAAAAGGCTATGGGCTTTAAGTTTAGAGAAAATTAAAAAAATATATTGACAATTGCCTGAAAGCGTTTATAATGAAAAACAACATCAGCAATGATGCACAACAGCATAACGTTAAACCGATGAAGCGGAGATCAAGCCGTAGTGAGCATCCACAGAGAGTAGGGGTAGCTGAGAGCCCTATGATAAGCTGGACGGTAAATGGACCGCAGAGGGAAAGGTGAACAGACATATAAATCTATGTGTTTAAGTACCCGGAACGTAGGCCTGCGTTAAAGGCAGAGAATGTGTTGGCATTTTCGTAAAAGTATTTCTTTGGTGAATCAGATAAGGTGGCACCGCAGGTATCGTTTATTTCGACCTGCCCTTTCGTTAGGGCAGGTCTTTTTGTTTTTATAAAATGAATGAATTAAACGTTACCAGGGGAAAACCAGACCGGTATGGAAAACCCATAATATCACAGGCGGCCCCCTCAGATTCATGAATACGAAAAATAGTGCCATTATAACTTATTATTTATCAAAGAAAGCGAGGATTTAACGATGGAAAACAAGAGAGTGATGGAAGTAACGATAAAACAGGGTCTTCAGATTTCAGACCTGATTCTGGTGGCGGTTTTACTGGCCGCTGGAGCCGTTCTTAAACTGTGTGTAGGCAGTGTAATTAATTTCTTCGGGATGAAGCCAAACTTTATTATCGCAATGTATTGTCTGGCAATTTTACTCATCCGTCCAAAGGTAGTGGAAGCAGCGGTTATCGGATTGTTAGCCGGCGCTGTATGCCAGTTCTTACCGGGAAGCCCATATATCAATTTTATATCTGAACTGCTTGGAGCAGTTACCATGGCGGCGCTTGTGATGATGCCGATGAGCCTTGGAAAACTGAATATCAAACCGTTAGTGAGCACATTTTTGGCGACTTTAGTGAGCGGCGGCAGCTTTACGGTCTGCCTGTTCCTCTTCATGGGAGCCACGCCTTCCAGCCTGGTTGCCTATGTGCCGATTGTGCTTTGTACCGCCGTTATTAACTGCATTATCGTGCAGATTTTATATATCCCGTTAAAGGCGGCTCTTAAAAAATAAAACAGGAAGGTGTCATATGATTCGGGTAAATGGACTGCATTTTACATATGAGGCGGGAACGAAGAAAGTGCTGGACGGAATTGATCTGGAGATTCCACAAGGCGGATTTTTAGGAATTATCGGTCCCTCCGGCGCAGGAAAAACCACACTGCTCCATGCGGTAAATGGAATAATCCCTCATCATTTTAAGGGCGATTATTATGGATCGGTGCTGGTAGACGGCAAAGATACATTTGATACCAGCCTTACAGACTTATCTAAAACGGTGGGAACCGTATTTCAGGATATTGACAGCCAGATGGTCGCATCCATAGTGGAAGATGAGATTTTGTACGGGCTGGAGAATTTCGGAGTTCCAAGAGAAGAGATCGAAGGACGGATTGCAGAGGCCCTTGAGATGGTGGGAATCACCGGGCTGCGTTACAGGGACATCAATTCCCTTTCGGGTGGGCAGAAGCAGAAGGTGGCAATCGCGGCCATCATCGCATTGAGGCCGGATATCCTTTTGTTGGATGAACCGACCGGGGAATTGGACCCGGGGAGCAGCAGGCAGATCTTTTCCCTTCTCCGGGAATTGAATGAAACGTATGGAATGACAATTGTGGTGGTGGAACAAAAGATCATGCTGCTCTGCGAATTTGTAAAAGAGCTGGGAGTGCTGTCGAAAGGGAAACTGGTCTATCACGGCCCGGTCAGGGATGTTCTGAAACACAGCAGGGATTTGGAGGACATCGGAGTCCAGTGTCCAAGAGTGGTGAGCTTATCAAATGCCATGAAGGAAGCAGGTTACGGGGACGGAAGAATCTGTCTGAACTTAAAGGAAGCGGAAGAAATGGTCCGCAGGTCCATGTAAGGCAAAAACAGATAGAATGAGAGGTAATTATGATACGGTTTGACAATGTTTCGTTTGGATATTCCAGAGATAATATCATGATCCATCAGCTGAACTTTGAAATACAAAAAGGGGAATTCGTGGCGCTGGCAGGAGAAAACGGCGCAGGCAAAAGCACCACCTCAAAGCTGATAAACGGGCTGTTAAAGCCTGTATCCGGCGATGTGACGGTCATGGGCCGGAATACCAGGACAACGAAAACCAGCCGGATTGCCAAACATGTGGGTTTTCTGTTTCAGAATCCCGACCGGCAACTTTGCAGGAATACGGTGAGGGAAGAACTGCTTTTCGGCCTGGATCTTGTGACGGATCTTAAAAAAGAAGAAAAAGACAGAAAAGTGGAAGAAGTGCTTTTAAAGCTGGGGCTGGACGGTGAACGCGATCCGTTCCGGCTCAGCAGGGGAGAGAGGCAGCGGGTGGCGCTGGCATCCCTTTTGGTGGTGGAGCCTGAGATACTGATTCTGGATGAACCCACCACAGGACTTGATTATAAAGAATGCAAGCAGATCATGGATGCGGTCAGGGAACTGAACCGGCAGAAACAGGTTACGGTGGTCATGGTGTGTCATGATATGGAAGTGGTGCTGGATTATGCGGACCGGGTGCTGGAAATGGCCGGAGGAACTCTTTTAGCGGATGGAGAGACGAGAGAAATCTTTCGAAATGAAGTGGTGATGCGCAGGGCGTCCCTGATTCCACCCCAGATCACGGGCCTGGCTGTCCGGCTGGGCGGCAGGTTTTACTATGCGGATACGGTGGAAGAGATGGTTGACGCTCTTGAATTTGAGATCAGAAAGGCGGAATAGGGCGATGAAGGGAATCTTAGATTATGTACCGGGCCATACGGTTTTGCATCATATGAATCCGGTAACCAAAATTCTGTTGTCATTTTCAATCTGTGTGGCCTGTTTTATGAGTGACAATCTTTTGTTTCTTCTGGGCATTATCGCTTTAGATCTGGCCATCGGAGCCGGCGGCGGCGTATTTTCAAAGGCGGTTTCCCTTTTAAAAGGGCTTTGTAAGGTTTGCTTATTCTTATTTGTGCTCCAGCTTTTGTTCGTGAGAGACGGAAATAAAATTTTTTTGTTCATAACGGATGCTGGTATTTTACTTGCAGGCAAAATTGTGTTACGATTAATAGGTGCAACAATACCGTTGGCGCTGGTGCTCACTGTGACCCAGATGAACGATTTATCCAATGCGCTGGTGGATGTGGTGCATATGCCTTATAAGTATGCATTCACTCTGACAACGGCTGTACGCTTCATTCCCATGTTTATCGCGGAGATGAACGGGATCATGGAAGCTCAGACGGCCAGAGGAGTGGAGTTTGATACCAATAATATTATCAGGAAGATGAAACTGATCCTGCCCCTGTGCGTGCCTTTGCTAATCACTTCGGTGAGGAAGGCGGACGCCAGCGCCATGTCGGTGGAGATACGCGGGTTTGATCTGCGGACCAGGCAGTCGGGGTATAAGAGATACCCGTTTCACCGGAGAGATATCGTAACACTGGCCTGCTGTGTGGGTCTGATCACCGCAGCAGCGCTCATTTAGCTTAGGAGGATGTTCGCACATGAGTAAACAATTTATTATGGGTAATGAGGCCATTGGGCTGGGTGCCATTAAAGCAGGCGTCAAGCTGGTTTCCGGCTATCCGGGAACGCCGTCCACCGAGGTTTTGGAAGCGGTGGCAAAATATAATCCGGGACACGTCTATGTGGAATGGTCGGCCAATGAAAAGGCAGGTCTGGAAGTGGCAGCCGGAGGCGCATATACCGGAGCCAGAACCATGGCTACGATGAAGCAGGTGGGGCTGAATGTGGCCACAGATCCGCTGATGAGTTTGTCTTACATAGGGGTAAAGGGCGGCATGGTGATTATGGTTGCCGATGACCCGGGCCCCATCTCATCCCAGACAGAGCAGGATACGAGAACATTTGCATCTTACAGCAAACTGCCGGTCTTCGATCCGGTTTCGCCGGAAGAGGCATATGAGATGATCGGGGATGCATTTGAGATATCGGAAAAATATTCCACGCCGGTGCTGTTCCGCCCGACCACGAGAGTCTGCCACGGTTATGCCACTATCGACATGGAAAAACGTCCTGAATATCCGGCTCCGGAAGGATTTATAAAGGATTCGAACAGATGGGTTATTTTCCCAAAACTGTCCTATCAGAACCATAAAAAAATTGAATTAGAAAGAACTCCTAATATATCAGAAGAATTTTCTTCCTACCGTTTTAACCGGATCAAAGGTTCCGGCAGCAAAGGAATCATAACGGGAGGAATCAGCTACGAATATGTGGAAGAAGCGCTGAACGGCTATGAGGGAGTGAAGGTATTTAAGGTAGCAACCCCTTATCCGTTCCCTGAAAAGCTGGCGCTTCAATTCCTGGAAGGGCTGGACGAAGTCATCGCCATCGAAGAACTGGATCCGGTTCTGGAGCGGGAACTGTTGCTTTTATGCGGCAAATACCATCTTCCGGTTAAGATCAGAGGGAAGATGACCCGCGACGTGCAGTGCGCCGGTGAAAACAGCGTGGAATCCGTCCGCCAGGTGCTCGGCGATTACCTGGATGTGGAGGAAGGCGTTCTGATTCCGGCTATGCCGGTGAAAGAACAGCAGTTTTCACCCACTCCGGATCTTCCGATCCGCCCGCCTGTTCTCTGCGCGGGATGTTCCCACAGGGCGTCCTTCTATGCGGTAAAGAGAGCGATGGAAGGCAGAGAAGCGGTGTTCTGCGGAGATATCGGCTGTTATACATTGGGCAATGCAAAGCCTCTTGACATGGTGGACACCTGCCTTTGTATGGGCGGCGGCATCACCGTAGCTCAGGGGCTGGGAAAGATCGAGCCGGATAAGACGTATTTCGCATTTGCAGGCGATTCCACATTTTTTGCATCGGGAATTATGGGAATCGTCAATGCGGTTTACAATCAGGCCAATCTGATCGTCTGCGTGCTGGATAATTCCACCACGGCCATGACCGGCCATCAGCCTCATCCGGGCACCGGAAAGACCATGATGGGTCAGGTGGTGGATAAGATCGATATCACAAAAGTATTGGAAGGAATCGGAGTGGCCGAGGTGGTTACCGTGAATCCGGTGGATTTAAAAACTTCCATCGATACGGTCCGCCGTCTGGCTGACGTAAAAGGCGTAAAAGCGATTATTTTCAAATACCCCTGTGTGGCGCTGTCAAAGAAGCCGGACCACGTATGCCGCATTAATCAGGATAAATGTGTAAAATGTCAGGAATGCATCAAAGAAATCGGCTGCCCGGCTCTTGTTTCCAGCGATGGGGACGTAACCATTGACTCTGCGCTTTGTACGGGATGCGGCCTGTGTACCCAGGTCTGCTCTGTAGAAGCCATCGAATATTAGGGAGGAGGAAGGACAGATGAAGAATATCTTATTATGCGGCGTAGGCGGCCAGGGTACTGTTCTTGCATCCAAACTGATCGCTCAGGCGGCGATGGAAAAGGGCATGAAAGCAAAAAGTGCGGAAACGATCGGCATGGCCCAGAGAGGCGGAAGCGTTGTGAGCCATGTAAGATTCGGACAGGAGATTTACAGCCCTTTAATTCCCATGGGGCAGGCGGACGTTATCATGGCATTTGAGCCGGGAGAAGCGATGCGGGCGATCCCGTATCTGAAAGAAGGCGGCAGCATGATCGTGTGCCCGGACGCCATTTTACCGGTTACCGCATCCCTTGGGATCGGCGGGTATTCGGGAACCAAAGCGGTGGAATATCTGAAAGAACATGTAAAATCCCTGGTATTGGTGGATGGAACGTCCATTTGTAAGGAATGCGGCTCTCCAAAGGTGCTGAATGTGGCCCTGCTGGGAGCTGCGGCAGCAGGCGGGATGCTTGGAATTACCATAGAAGAGATGGAAAATGCGGTGATGAACCGCGTTCCGGATAAATTAAAGGATATGAACCGCAAGGCGCTGCAACTGGGAGCGGCCAGCGTGTCAAATATGAAACGGTGAGGTAACCACATGAAGATGAAAGAGTCACAATTCCTTGTTATCAAGGAGCAGTTAAAGAAATTGAAGAGCAAAGAGTGTTTTTACCAGCAGAAACTGGAAGGAATTGATGTGGATTCCATTCAGTCACAGGAAGATTTTGAAAAACTTCCATTTACCTGGAAAGGCGATTTAAGGGAAGCTTATCCACTTGGGCTGATGGCTGTACCGGAGGAAGAGATTGTCAGAATCCATTCTTCTTCAGGAACTACGGGAATCCCTGTGATCATTCCTTATACCCAGAAGGATGTGGATGACTGGGCGCTGATGTTTGCGCGCTGCTATGAGATGGCGGGTGTGACCAACAGGGACCGTGTGCAGATTACCCCCGGATATGGGCTGTGGACTGCAGGAATCGGTTTCCAAAACGGCGCTGAGAAATTAGGCGCCATGGTAATTCCCATGGGGCCGGGCAATACGGATAAACAACTGCGCATGATGATGGATATGGAGTCTACGGTGCTCTGCGCAACTTCCTCTTATGCCCTTCTTTTAGCGGAGGAGATCGATAAGAGAGGAATCGGAGAAAAGATTCACCTGAGAAAAGGAATTATCGGTTCCGAGAGATGGGGCGAGAAAATGCGTGCCCGTATCGCTCATGAGCTGGGCGTTTCCCTGTATGATATCTATGGCCTGACCGAAGTTTACGGACCGGGCATTGCGATCAGCTGTGACAGCCAGTGCGGAATGCACTACTGGGATGATTATGTGTACATAGAGATCGTAGATCCGAAAACCGGGGAAGTTCTTCCTGACGGCGAAGTGGGCGAGATCGTAATTACCACGCTGAAAAAAGAGGGCGCTCCGTTAATCCGCTACAGAACCCATGACCTTTCCAGAATTATGACCGGCGAATGCCCATGTGGTTCCCAGTACCCGAGAATCGATACGCTGATCGGACGTACCGACGATATGCTGAAGGTGAAAGGCGTTAATATCTTCCCAAGCCAGATCGAGGAGATGCTTCAGAATATAAAGGGAGCTTCCAGCGAATATCAGGTAATGGTGGATCATTTATATGGAAAGGATATTCTGACTCTGTTTGTGGAGGCAAATCCGGGTACAAACCATTATCTTCTGGAAAGCGAGATCGGAGAGCAGTTTAAATATAAGATCGGTCTGACTCCTGTGGTTAAGCTGGTGGAGATCGGCGAGCTTCCGAGAAGTGAGAAAAAATCAACAAGAGTATTTGATAACAGATATTAAGTTTTGCCCAAATTCTTCCCCGGCATGCCGGGGGAGAATTTTTGGACTTTTGAAATAGACCGCCGGCCGGGTATTTCGGCTGATAAACGGCAGTATGAGGAGCAATTATGGACGAAAAAAAGAAAAAACGAGGAAACAGCTGGACCCACCGGATCATAGTCGGAGTGCTGGTAATTATCATCATTATCAGCTGTGTGGGAATGCTGAAGGAATATCTGGACGGAAAAAAGACTGAGGATAAATATGAAAGTCTGGCTTCCATGGTGCAGACCACAGAGGAAACGACCACCCAGCCGGAGACCAAGGAAACAGAACCGGAGACGGAAGAGACAACGGCCTATGTTTCGCCGATTGACTTTGAAGCTCTTAAAGAGATCAATCCCGACACCGTAGGATGGATTAAGATCCCGGATACCAATGTGGACTATCCGATCGTATGGAAAGAAGGGGATAACGACACTTACCTTCACACCGACTTTGAAGGCAACAGCAGCCAGGCCGGAGCCATCTATCTGGATATGGACAGCACCCCTGATTTCAGCGGAAGAAACAACATTCTGTATGGCCATCACATGAAAAATGGAACCATGTTTAAGGACGTGGTGAAATATAAAGATAAAGAGTATTTTGAGGCCCATCCGTATTTTGAGATTTACACACCGGAGCGGACGATACATCTGAAGGCGGTATCGGCCTACTATGACAAGGCCCAGCCCATTGTGAGAAAGACCAGATTTAAGACCAGGGAATCTTATAATGCATTTGTACAGGAGATGCTTGCACCCTGCAGCTATGCTCAGATTCCGGATGTGGATATCGATTCTTTATTTATCTTGGTTACCTGCAGTTATGAGGTGGATGATGCCAGAACCTTTTTGTTTGCGGTTGAAGTGGATGAAGACGGCAATGTGATCGCGTCGGAAGATCCGCAGGGCGGATTTTTAGAATCTCCGTCAACGGAAAGCACATCAGCGGAAACTGCTGCTGAGAGTACGGCAAACTAAAGGACAGGCAAATTATGTTTACAAGAAAAGATTTAATTAAACTTTTAGCTCCTTTGATTGTGGAGCAGGTGTTGGCCGTGCTGGTGGGCATGGTGGATGTTATGATGGTGGCGGCTGTCGGGGAGACGGCCGTTTCCGGCGTTTCTTTGGTAGATTCCATCAGCGTGCTGATCATTCAGCTTTTGGCCGCCCTTGCTACCGGAGGCGCGGTGGTATCGGCTCAGTATCTGGGCAAGAAACGGCCGGAACAGGCATGTAAATCGGCAGGCCAGCTGGTTTTGATCACTCTGATGGTATCATTTGTGATTTCAGCGGCGGCCCTTATAGGAAACCGTCATTTACTCAGCGTGATATTCGGTAAGGTGGAAGATGCGGTCATGAGGGATGCGATGAAGTATTTCTTCTTATCAGCCCTTTCCTATCCGTTTCTGGCTCTTTACAATGCATGCGCGGCTCTGTTCCGTTCCATGGGTAACTCTAAGGTGTCCATGATGGCGTCTATTGTGATGAATATGATCAATATCACCGGAAATGCGATCTGTATCTACGGCCTTCACATGGGCGTGGAAGGCGTTGGAATACCGACCCTGGTCTCCAGGATTGTGGCGGCCATGCTGATGTTTTTCCTGATCCAGAATCCCAATAATATCATTCGGATCAGGAGCTTTCGAGAGCTGCGGCTTGACGGCGCCATGATTAAAAAGATTCTGCAGATCGGGATTCCCAACGGCTTGGAAAACAGCATGTTCCAGTTTGGTAAAATTACCCTTCAGAGCCTTGTCTCTTCTCTGGGAACGTCGGCGATCGCCGGATATGCGGTTGCCAGCAACCTGGTTACTTTGCAGTATCTTCCGGGCAATGCGCTGGGATTGGGTTTAATCACCATTGTAGGGCAATGCGTGGGGGCAGGAAAGATCGACGAGGCCAAGTCTTATACGAAAAAACTGATGGTGCTGGATTATTGTATATTGGCGGTTATCTGCAGTTTGATGATCATTTTCCGGCATGATCTGGTGGGGATTTATAATTTGTCGGGAGCTGCTTCAGAAGCGGCGGGGCAGATGGTCTTTGCCCACAGCGCTGCCATGGTTATCTGGCCGCTGTCATTTACCATTCCTTATTATCTGAGAGCCAGCAACGATGCGTCTTATACTATGATGGTATCGGTGGCGTCCATGTGGCTGTTCAGGATTGGATTTGCATATCTGTTCGTTAAGGGGATGGGATGCGGTATTATGTGGATCTGGTATGGGATGTTTATTGACTGGATTTTCCGGTCGTTTATGTTTATATGGAGATTTCGGAGGTCGAAAGGGCCTAAAGCATAACAAAGAAATAATGAGAAAAGGGAGAGGGAAAATGAAGAAAGCTGTGATTTTATTATTGTCAGTTCTGTGTGCGGCCAGCATGAATGCATGCGGCCATGAGCATACCTATGCGGATGCAACCTGCACAACACCAAAAACCTGTACAAAATGTGAGGCTACAGAAGGGGAACCCTTGGGGCATACCTATGCAGACGCCACTTGTACGGAACCGAAAACATGTAAGGTCTGCGGGGCCGTGGAAGGAGAACCGTTGGGACACTCTTATACGGAGGCAACTTGTACGGAACCGGAAATATGTACGGTCTGCAAAGAGACAGGCGTGGAGGCATTAGGGCATTCGACAGAGATTGGAATCTGTGAAAGATGCGGAGAGTATCAGGGAAAGGAATCGGTTGTAAAAATTCTGGATAATCTTCAGTATGCCAATGCGCAGACTGACCTCGCTTTAGTGATACAGTTAACAGGGACTGATTTATACAATAATATTAATAAAGGATTTGAATATTATGAAACGGCTAAAGAGAAGTACAATGAATCTGTCGAACTGTGTGCTGATTATCCGGAACTTTCTTCTTTAAAGGAAGATATTCTAAAAACAATAGAAGCGCTGCCATTAACTGTGCAAGGCAGTGATTTAGAGTCCATAGATGGATATTTGGATGATTTAGAGGATTTTGCGATTGCGAAGGCACAAATGCAGATCGATATGGTATTTGTTGAAGAAAGTATCAAATAATCAAAAGGGACAGACGAGAGTATGGGGCGGTCAGCCACTTTTACAGTGGATGGCTACCCCATATGTTTTTATGGAAAAACATCTCATTAAAAAAAACAATAATATTTAGCACTCATCTATTGACAGTGCTAACAACATGTGTTATAGTACGACTATAACAGATATAAGATATTAATATTACCGTTAGGAGGTAAGTATTATGAACATTAATAAATTTACACAAAAATCAATTGAAGCAGTTCAAAACTGTGAAAAACTGGCGTATGAGCACGGCAATCAGCAGATTGAACAAGAGCATCTGCTGTACAGCCTGCTGACAATAGAAGACAGTTTGATCTTAAAACTGATGACCAAGATGAACATACAGAAAGAGATGTTTGTCAACGAAGCGGAGCAGATGGTGGAGCGGCTGCCTAAAGTGAGCGGCGGCGGGCAGCTTTATGTCAGCAACGATCTGAACAAAGTGCTGATCAATGCCGAGGATGAGGCCAAGGCTATGGGAGACGAATACGTCTCTGTGGAACACCTGTTTTTGTCCCTGCTAAAACAGCCGGATAAGAATATGAAAGAACTCTTCCGCCGGTATCAGATTACGAAAGAGTCATTTTTACAGGCCTTATCGACGGTCAGAGGGAATCAGCGGGTGGTGAGCGATAACCCGGAAGCGACTTATGACACCCTTGAAAAGTATGGATATGACCTGGTAGAACGGGCCAGGGATCAGAAGTTAGACCCTGTAATCGGCCGTGACAGCGAGATCAGGAATGTGGTCAGAATTCTTTCCAGAAAGACAAAAAACAACCCGGTGCTGATCGGTGAACCCGGCGTTGGTAAAACCGCAGTGGTAGAAGGGCTGGCCCAGCGTATTGTGCGCGGAGACGTGCCGGAAGGGCTGAAAGATAAGAAGTTATTTGCCCTTGATATGGGTTCTCTGGTAGCAGGAGCCAAATACCGCGGTGAATTTGAAGAGCGTCTGAAAGCGGTATTGGAAGAGGTGAAGAAAAGCGAGGGACGGATTATCCTGTTCATCGATGAGCTTCACACCATTGTCGGAGCCGGCAAAACGGAAGGCTCCATGGACGCAGGCAACATGTTAAAACCGATGCTGGCCCGCGGCGAGCTTCACTGCATCGGCGCAACCACATTGGATGAATATAGAAAATATATTGAAAAAGACGCTGCGCTGGAACGCCGTTTCCAACCTGTATTAGTGGATCAGCCGACAGTGGAAGACACGATTTCCATCCTTCGCGGCCTGAAAGAGCGCTATGAGGTTTACCACGGAGTTAAGATTACGGACTCCGCCCTGGTATCCGCAGCCGTACTTTCCGACCGGTATATCACAGACCGTTTCCTGCCGGATAAGGCCATCGATCTGGTGGATGAAGCCTGCGCACTCATTAAGACGGAATTGGATTCTATGCCAACCGAACTGGATGAACTGTCCAGAAAGATTATGCAGATGGAGATCGAAGAGGCGGCTCTCAAGAAGGAGACGGATAATCTGAGCAAAGAGCGTCTGGCAGCCCTTCAGCAGGAGCTTGCCGAACTCCATGACGAATTTGCAGGTCAAAAGGCCCAGTGGGAGAATGAAAAAGCTTCCGTAGACCGCTTGTCCACCCTGCGTGAAGAGATTGAAAATCTGAACCGCCAGATTCAGGAAGCTCAGCAGCAGTATGATCTGAACAAAGCGGCTGAACTTCAGTACGGTAAACTTCCGGCGCTTCAGAAACAGCTGGCTGAGGAAGAAGAACGCGTGAAGAACCAGGATCTGAGCCTGGTGCATGAAAGCGTAACCGATGAGGAGATCGCCAGAATCGTATCCAAA
Organism: Clostridium sp. chh4-2; assembly: GCF_002899675.1. Taxonomy (GTDB): domain Bacteria; phylum Bacillota; class Clostridia; order Lachnospirales; family Lachnospiraceae; genus CHH4-2. The sequence continues at coordinate 110,918 of NZ_PKUU01000009.1, forward strand.
TGGACTAATATTCCGGTATCCAAACTGACTGAAGGCGAGAAGAGCAAAACCCTTCATCTGGATGAAGAACTGCATAAACGGGTGGTAGGACAGGACGAAGGCGTGGAAAAGGTGACAGAAGCCATTATCCGTTCCAAAGCCGGAATCAAAGATCCAAGCAAGCCGATCGGTTCCTTCCTGTTCTTAGGCCCAACCGGCGTAGGTAAGACGGAACTAGCCAAAGCTTTGGCAGAATGCTTGTTTGACGATGAATCCAATATCGTCCGAATTGATATGAGCGAGTATATGGAGAAACACTCCGTATCCCGTCTGATCGGAGCTCCGCCAGGATATGTGGGATACGATGAAGGTGGCCAGCTGACTGAGGCGGTGCGCAGGAAACCTTATTCTGTAGTTCTGTTCGATGAAGTGGAAAAAGCTCATCCTGATGTATTCAATGTGCTTCTTCAGGTGCTGGACGACGGACGTATTACAGACTCCACTGGCAAGACGGTAGACTTTAAAAATACAATTCTGATCATGACTTCCAACATCGGTTCCCAGTATCTGCTGGATGGAATTGATGAAAACGGCAGCATCAGGCCGGAAGCGGAAACCATGGTTATGAACGATCTGCGGGCGCATTTCAGGCCTGAGTTTTTAAACCGTCTGGATGAGACGATCCTGTTCAAACCGCTTACAAAGGCGAATATCGGAGGCATTGTGAACTTGCTGATCGCCGATGTGAATAAGCGTCTGGCCGATAAGGAACTGTCCATTGCTCTGACGGATGAAGCTAAGGAATTTGTATGCGAACACGGTTATGATCCGGTTTACGGAGCAAGGCCGCTGAAACGTTATCTGCAGAAACATGTGGAAACATTGGCCGCCAAGCTGATTCTGAGCGACGGAGTTCATACCGGAAATACGATTATGATCGACGTTTCACAAGATGGAAACCAGCTGATCGCTTATGCGGAATAGTAATAATGTATGAATTATTGAAAAGGGAGAAGCAGTAAGGAACTTAGCCGAAGCTGCTTCTCCTTTTTTTGTCTTTTTATATTTCACAGAATAAACATACTTTTTTCAGCAAAATTTCAAGAACCTCTGATTGAATAGAAGGATGGAATGAAACAAAACAGGAGGTTCTGATGCGGATTTTACTGGTAGAGGATGAGATGCGGCTGGCGGCAGCCATGGAAGAGTTGCTGAAACAGCAGAAATATAGTGTAGATGTGGTATATGACGGCGAGGATGGCCTGGATTATGGCTTGACGGGACTGTATGATGTGATCATTTTGGATATTATGCTTCCCAAGAAGGACGGTCTGACCGTGGTTAAGGAGCTGAGAAAAGAAATGGTCCAAACTCCGGTGCTGCTTTTGACAGCCAGATCGGAGCTGGATGACCGGGTAAAAGGGCTGGACGCCGGGGCGGACGACTATCTCACGAAGCCGTTTGCAGTGCCGGAACTGCTGGCGCGGGTTCGGGCGATGGGAAGGCGTCAGGGGAATTTTGTGGGAGATATCCTGTCTTTTGGGGATTTGGAGTTGGATAAAAATACCGGGGAGCTGAGGTGTAACGATAATAAAGTCAGCTTAGGAACAAAGGAATATCAGGTTATGGAACTGCTGATCTCAAACCGGCAGCAGATTATAACAAAAGAACTGTTTGTGGAAAAAATATGGGGATATGACTGTGAGGCGGAATATAACAGCGTGGAGGTATACATATCATTTTTAAGAAAGAAGATGACATATCTGAACAGCAAAGCCGCTATTCGGACGGTCCGCGGAAGGGGATATCTGTTAGGAGATGATGGATCATGATAAAGAAAATGAGATGCAAATTTATCTGCATTGCGATGGCATGCGTCGGAGCGATCTTTCTGCTGAATCTTCTGGTCATCAACATTTCCATGAATATCAGCAATCAGAGGGAAGCGGCCGCCATACTGGAACGGGTAATCCGGGAGGATGGAAGGATGATCCCGGAACATGGAGACCAGCCTGAATCACTAAAAGAGAATAAAGATCCCCAGGGCCGAAAACGGATTGCCAGAATTTCCGGAATCAAGAGGACGTTTGCAGTGAAAATGGATCAAAATGGAGAGATTCTGACAATTATTGATAATGGAAGCTCCAGCCTGACTGAGGATGAGATCAGTGAACTGGCAAAGCAGATAGGAAGCGGGCCGAAAACGGAGGGAATGATACGCAACCACAGGTATCAGACCGAAAAGACGCCTTATGGCACGATTATCGCATTTTTGGACTGCAGCCGTGAACAGAGTAATATGAACCGTCTGATGGTCATCTGCCTGACCGCCGGAGCGGTTGGGATCATTCTGCTGTTTGTATTGGTGCTGCGGTTTTCCGCATGGGCGGTGAAACCGGTGGAAGAAGGATTCAGAAGGCAGAAACAATTTATTGCCGACGCGGGCCATGAATTAAAGACGCCGCTGGCCGTGATTTCTTCCAATACCAGCGTGCTGGAGGGAATTTACGGAAAAAGCCAGTGGACCGGCTATATTGGGGAGGAGGTGGAGCGCATGGGACGTCTGATTAACGATATGCTGAGACTGGCTATGATGGAACGGCCGGAGGTGAAGATGGAAAAACAATCCTTTGATTTCAGCAAAATGGCAACCCGGATTCTGCTTTCCTACGAAAGCATGGCATATGAACAGATGAAAGAATTCGGCTATCTGGTGGACCCGGATATCACATATCATGGAAACCAGGACGCATTGAGCCAAATGCTTCATATCTTTGTGGACAATGCATTTAAATATTCAGGGGCCGGTGGAAAAGTGGAAATAACCGTAAAAAAGGAGCGGCGGGGCCTTAGCATCGAAGTTTACAATACCGGCAGCAGCATTGCCAACAACGCAAAAGACCAGGTTTTTGAACGCTTTTACAGGGAAGAAACCTCCCACAGCAGAGAGACGGACGGATACGGTCTGGGCCTTTCCATTGCGAAAGAAATCATAGACCGCCACCATGGAAAGGTGGAAGTCAAAAGCGATGAAACAACGTATGCTTCTTTTATAATCCATCTGTAAAATACAAAATACAATTTCCCGTCTTCAAGGTTGATTCAAGGTTTATTGGTTAAGATTCTATCATCCTAAAAAATACAAAGGAGTGTGAATCTTATGAAGAAAACATATAAATGGGCAGCAGTTTTATCCGCTGCAGCATTGATCTCGATGGGAAGTACAGTTATGGCAATGGCCGCATCCGGCTGGAGCAGTGAAGGAGACAGCTGGATCTATCTGGATTCCAGTGGAAACAGGGTGACAAACGAATGGAAGAAGTCGGGAGACCAGTCTTACTATCTGGGATCTGACGGGTATATTGTTACAGACAGCTGGGTTGACGATACCTATTATGTGAATGAAGACGGTGTTTTGCTAAAAAACCAGTGGATCTATATGGAAGAAGGACAGGAATCTCCGTCCAGTGAGGAAGAGGGCTGGTTTTACCTGAGCAGCACCGGAAAAGCGGTGACGGATGGCTGGGAACTGATCGACGGGAAGTATTATTGTTTTGATGATGACGGAAGAATGTACACAGGATGGCATTTTGACGATGATTATGTGTATTATCTGGGCGAGGACGGAAGCAGGAAGACCGGATGGGTCTGTTTGGAATACGATGAGGATGACGAACCCGAAGAGGGGGATATCGGAACTGCAGAAAGCGCAGGCGATGACGCGAAGTGGTTCTATTTCCAGTCCAGCGGTAAGATGGTGGCTGCGGACAGCGGCAGTTCTTACTTGCAGAAATCCATTAACGGTTCCAAATACTATTTTGATGAGAACGGCGTGATGCTGACCGGCTGGGCGGCTATTGAGGACGAGGCCGAAGAGGGAGATTCCACCGGGATCAGCAAATTCAGGTATTTTGGCGATGACAATGACGGAGCCATGGCAAAAGGCTGGAAGTATCTGACAGAACATCCCACAGATTCCGACGATTCAGAGGAAATGACAACAGGCAGCACGGATAAACCGGAGGATGGGGATGGATATTGGTATTATTTTGATACCGACGGCACGCCAAAATACTTGTCCTCCACTGCGGCCACGGTTTCTTCAGCGGTGGGCAAGGTAGGAAGTACTTCTTATTTCTTTGATGAGTACGGCTGTATGCAGACAGGACTGATCGGACTGGATTTTGACGGCACTGTTTATGCGGTATATTTTGGCACCTCTGAGGACGATGCGGTCATGAGAACTGGGAAACAGACCTCTGTTTATGACGGCAATGACGAAAAGGGTACTTATTATTTTAATACATCAGGAAGCAATAAAGGAGGCGGATATTCAGGCGTAAAAGATAATTATCTCTATTATGAAGGCAAACTGGTGAAAGCGGATGACGATTCTGATTTCCAGGTGTTTGAGGTGGACGGTAAGTTTTATCTGGTAAATGAATCCGGAAAGGTTCAGACCTCCGCCAAATACTACCAAGTGGACGGAGAATATACGTATCAGTACAGCGGCGGCACCATTTATGTGGTGGATGATGATAAGGAGATACTGCATGAAGTAAGCGAAAGTGATTGTGCTGTTATGGAAGAAATTGTGTATGACAGCTATTATTCTTTCTAAGTGGGACGGACATATAATACTTGACAGACAATTCCCTAAATGATAGCATAAAAGTAGAAAAAATACCTAAAAGAATTAAGAGCGAGGAGGATTTTGTGAAATTGCATATCTTTCCTGCTCTTTTTTCATTTCATTGGACGGGGATGCCATCGCTGCATTTCACCAGGATTAATTAAAATACAAGGGAAGGAGAAATTGGAATATGGGGGATTACGTAATCGCGCTGGATCAGGGGACCACCAGCTCAAGATGCATTTTGTTCGACAAAAAAGGGGAGATCTGCAGCACCGCCCAAAAGGAATTTACACAGATTTATCCCCAGCCCGGATGGGTGGAACACGATCCGATGGAGATCTGGTCTTCCCAGTTCGGCGTGCTGACCGAGGCGATGAGCTTAAACGGAGTCCATGCGGAGGACATCGCGGCCATCGGAATTACAAACCAGAGAGAAACCACAATCGTATGGGAGAAAAAGACGGGACGTCCGGTCTACAACGCGATTGTCTGGCAGTGCAGAAGGACTGCGGGAATGATTGACAAGTTAAGAAGCGACGGACTGGAAGAGATGGTGCGCCAAAAAACAGGACTGATCCCGGACGCCTATTTTTCCGGAAGCAAGATCGCCTGGATTCTTAATCATGTGCCGGGAGCAAGGGAACGGGCTGAAAACGGGGAATTGCTGTTCGGAACCGTGGATACCTGGCTGATCTGGAACCTGACAAAAGGCGCCGTCCATGTGACGGACTATACCAATGCGTCCAGGACCATGCTGTTTGATATCCGGAAGCTTTGCTGGGACCAGGAGCTGTTAGACTATTTTAAAATACCGTCCTGTATGCTGCCGGAGGTAAAGCCGTCCAGCCATCTGTTCGGAATGACGTCCGCAGAGGTTTTAGGCGGAGAGGTTCCCATAGCCGGAGCTGCGGGGGACCAACAGGCGGCCCTGTTCGGCCAATGCTGTTTCCGGCCGGGAGATGTGAAGAATACATACGGAACGGGCTGCTTCATGCTGATGAATACGGGAACCGATGCGGTGAACTCGGAACACGGCCTTTTGACCACCATAGCGGCTTCCTGCGGAGAGGAAGTGGAGTATGCCCTGGAAGGAAGCGTGTTCGTGGCGGGAGCTGCAATCCAATGGCTGAGGGATGAGCTGAGAATGCTGAAATCGGCACCCCAGTCGGAGGAATACTGCCAGGCGGTGCCGGATACGGGAGGAGTTTATGTGGTGCCGGCATTTGCAGGTTTGGGAGCACCGTATTGGAACCAGTATGCCAGAGGGATGATCGTGGGAGTGACCCGCGGAACCAGCAAGGAGCATTTCATAAGGGCTACGGTGGAGTCCTTGGCCTATCAGGTATCGGATCTTTTGGAGGCCATGCAGAAGGACGCCCATATAAAGCTGACCGAGTTAAAGGTGGACGGAGGAGCCAGCGCCAATGATTTTCTGATGCAGTTCCAGGCAGATCTGATCAATACCATGGTGTCCAGGCCCCAGTGTATAGAGACAACCGCTTTAGGAGCGGCATATCTGGCGGGAATTCAGGTGAGATACTGGAAGGATAAAGAGGAGATACGGAGAAACTGGCAGATCAACCGGCGTTTTGAATCTAAGATAGAGGAAGACTATCGAAAGAAACTCATAAAGGGCTGGAAAAAGGCGGTGAAGTGCGCTCTCGCATGGACTGAGGATGCGGAGGATGAGCCGTAAAAAACAAAATTAAAAAGATCAAAAAATACTGATAAAAATATAACAAATTGCTGACAATATGATTAAATACATAGAGTAGATGAAAAACACAATAAAATGTGTAAAATATTGTAAAAAAGATTGAAAATACATGAAAACTATAGTATACTAAAACCACAGTATTGGATCCCAGTACAGAGTTGAAGAGAAGGGGAAATAGACTATGCAGAAAATGCTTAGTTTATCTTCCCCTTTATTTTGCGCTTAGAGAAGAAACAGTTATATGAGGATACGGCAGCCGGTGTTTAAAATGAGGTAAAAGAAATTTGGCGCTGACAGCAGTTGGAGGAAACGGATAATCAGGAATCATCTTGAATAATTTTGTTTATCTGTTTAAAGTATGAGTGGGAGGAATGACAGCATGGAGAACGTCAGAAAAAGAATCATAGATTTATTGGAGTCGTCGCCGGTAATTGCCGCGGTCAAGGATGAAAAAGGGCTTAAACGATGTTTTGATTCGGAATGCAGCGTTGTTTTTATTCTATACGGTAATTTATGCAGCATTGCCGGAATTGTAAATCAGGTAAAGAACCAGGGAATGACTGCAATTGTACATGTGGATTTCATAGCAGGTTTAAGCGCAAAGGAAGTAGCTGTGGATTTTATAAAACAGAACACCAGGGCCGACGGGATTATCAGCACTAAACCGATGCTGGTAAAGAGAGCTCAGGAATTGGGAATGTACAGCGGACAGCGGACATTTATGATTGATTCCATCGCTTTAGGGACTTTAAAGAAACAGATCGAGATGTTTCGCCCTGATTTTATAGAGATTATGCCGGGGATCATCCCTTCAGTCTTAAAACATATGAAGGAATATACGGATATACCAATTGTTGCGGGAGGATTGATTTTTGATAAAAAGGACGTGATGGCCGCATTTGACGCCGGTGTGGATGCGGTCTCCACCAGCCGGGAAGAACTGTGGTTTGTATAAAATTGTGTATAAAAATGGAACATAGGTGGAGTCTGTCTATATATTGTCAGAAAAATAACAAAAATAAATAACGATATAAGAATAATGGTTAATATATCTTTATACTGTTGCATAAACTGTGAAAATACTAATAATGATAGGTAAAATAAATAAAAGTGAAAAAATATAAAGAAAAGTATTGAAATATCAAAATAAATATAGTATACTGACTGCATGACAACTCAACCATGAGTAAAAGAGAAGGAGTTCAGCTATCGGCATTATGCCGTAGTCTAAGCTCCTTTTTTATTTTGCCAAAAAAAGGAGGATTTACATGAGAAAGAAAGCATTGGCATTGGTATTGGCAGCAGCTATGACGACGATGGCGGCATGTTCAGGCGGCGGCAGCGCTCCCACCACACAGGCACCGGCGCAGTCTCAGGAGACAACAGCAAAGGCTGGATCGGAGAGCGGTGAGTCATTGGCGCCTGTGACGGAAAGCGCACAGGATGTGGAGATCGTTAAAATCGGCGTAGGTTCTATGAGCAACAACTTTAATCCATGTAAGGATATGGGAATTCAGGCTCTGAGGATGATCTACAATATCCACGACAGGCTGATGTTCCAGGACAAAGACGGTGAGATTAAGCCGCAGCTGGCCACAAGCTGGGAGTATATCGACGACAAAACATTTGAGCTTAAACTCCGTGAGGGTGTGAAATTCCATAACGGCGATGAGATGACTGCTGAAGATGTGAAGTTTACCTTCGATCTGGCAATATCCGGTGAAGTGGGAACAGCGGTTACCAATGTTGTAGAATCTGTGGAATCAGCGGAGGTTGTGGACGATTATACGGTACGCCTCCATTTAAAATGGGCGGATTCCATCATGCCAACAAGGCTTGCAGCTACCCGTACCGCATATATTCTTCCTGCTAAATATTACGAAGAAGTGGGCGGACTGGAAGGCTATAATGCAGCTCCGGTAGGCTGCGGACCTTATAAGGTTGCTAACATCATGCAGGGTGAAAAGATTATTCTGGAGCGTTTTGATGATTACTACGGGGAAAAAGCTAAGGCAAAGACCATTGAATTTATCAAATACGGCGAGGATGCCACAAGAATGACCGCCCTCTTAAACGGCGAAGTTGATATTATCAATGATATTAACAACGACTTATTGGCTAATTTCCAAAATGAGCCCAATGTCGCAACTCATGTGACGCCGGTTGAACTGTTCCATCTGTATGTTTACAACACCAAAGAAGGTCCTACCGCATCAAAAGAGCTTCGGCAGGCTATGAATATGTCCATCGACAGACAGCTTCTGGTGGATACGCTTTGGGGAGAAGGCGCTTATGTTCCTAACGGCTGGCAGGTTGAGGGATTTGGTGATTATTACATAGACGATTATGAAGCGGTACAGTATGATCCGGAACGGGCCAAAGAACTGGTTGCTGCGTCAGGATACGACGGAAGCGTAATTGATCTTCAAGTGGTACCCAATTATTACATGAACGATGTCCAGGCTGCGGAAGTATGCGTGGATATGTGGAAGCAGATTGGAATAAATGTACAGGTTGTATATACGGAAAAACTGGAAAAGAACTTCCCCGGCCTGCGCACCTGGTCCTGTGCGGTACGTTACAATGACCCGCTTGGAGCAATCTGGATTCAGTTTCCGGACAGTGATCTGGAAAAGATCATTTGGCCGAATCCTCCAAAAGAGATCTATACGGAGGCAGGCGACGTGTTAAAGAACAGCATGGATAAGGAAGAGAGAAAACAGGCTGCCAGACGGTATATGGAGATTCTGGACGACGAAGTGCCCGCATCTTATCTGTATCTTCCGGAAGAGATCTGGGGCATCCGCACAGACCGCAGTTTTAACTGGGATCCTTACTGGACAAAATTCCAGATTGTTTCCCTCCGTGCGGAAGACTTCCAGGCAAAATAGAAGAGAAGAGATCAGGGCTGGCGCAAAGCCCCCCCGGCAAATAACTGCTTTTGGAAGCAGCGTTAGGAGCGTGTTTATGGACGAGATTTTACGGGTTAATAATTTAAAAGTTTATTACTACTCCCAAAAGAAGGTAGTGCCCGCTGTGGACGGTGTCAGCTTTGCTTTGAAAAAAGGAGAAATACTTGGGATTGTGGGAGAATCCGGCTGCGGAAAGAGTACGGTTGTGCGCGGAATTATCGGATTAATCGATGAGAGGTATACCAGAATTGAGGATGGCGAAGTTCTGATGGGCGGCAAAAATCTGGTGGATTTAAGCCAAAAGGAACTGTGCAGGATCAGGGGAAAGAAAATCTCCATGATCTTTCAAAATCCTCTTTCCTCCCTTAATCCTGTTTATACGATAGGGAGCCAGATAGAAGAAGCCATCCTGGCTCATGAAAAGATATCCAAAGAAAAGGTGCATGAACGGGTGATGGAGCTTTTAAAGCTGGTACACATTCCGGCGCCGGAGCTTCGCTATCATGATTTCCCCCATCAGATGTCAGGCGGTATGCAGCAGAGGGTTTTAATCGCCATCGCTCTGGCCTGTAACCCGGAGGTGATCATAGCCGACGAGCCCACTACTGCACTGGATGTTACGATTCAGGCGCAGATACTGGAACTGCTCAGAGAACTGAATGAAAAGACAGGAGTCGGCGTCATCTTTATCACTCATAATATGGGAGTGGTTGCGGAGATGTGTGAGGAGATGATGGTTATGTACGGCGGAGTCGTGGTGGAAAAAGGAAAATGCGACGATATATTTGCAACTCCCCTTCATCCCTACACTCAGGGATTATTGGCCGCGATTCCCAGCATAAAAGAGGATAAAGAGGAACTGTATTCCATTAAAGGACATGTTCCGGTATTCAAACACCCGGTTCAGCAGTGCCGGTTTGCCAGCAGATGCGAATATTGTGAAGACAGATGCAGGCAGAGTGAACCTCCGCTGTCCAATGTGGACGGCCGGGAGGTCCGCTGCTTTCGGATCGAAGAGATAGGAGAAAGGGGGCCGAACCGTGGATAATAAAGATGTAATCCTGAAAGTGGAAGGCGTAAAGCGGTATTTTCCGGTGCGGAAAGGCTTTCTGTTTCCTAAAATCCTGGGCCATGTGAAGGCCGTGGACGACATCAGTTTTGAACTGCATGAGGGAGAGGCTCTGGGAGTTGTAGGGGAATCCGGCTGCGGAAAAACCACATTGGGAAAATTGATTATCGGGTTGGACAGCCCTACCGGCGGAACGATTCATTTTTTAGGACAGGAGATCGGCAGGAAGGTAAAAGGAGAGGTGCGCCAGAAGATCCAGATGGTATTTCAGGACCCTTATTCTTCGCTGGACCCCAGAATGAACGTGCGCAGGCTGATCGAGGAACCGCTGAGAATCCATACGAATTTAAGCGCCAAAGAAAAACTGGATATCGTCAAACCCTTGGTGGAGCTGGTAGGACTAAGGGAAGACGCTTTGGAAAAGTATCCCCATGAATTTTCCGGTGGGCAGAGGCAGAGAATCGGAATTGCAAGAGCCCTCGTGCTGGAACCAAAGCTTTTGGTATGTGACGAGCCGGTATCGGCTCTTGACGTTTCCATACAGGCGCAGATTTTAAATCTATTTAAACAGCTGCAGAAAAAGAAAAACCTGGCCTATATCTTTATTTCCCATGACATGAGCGTAATCCGCCATGTCAGCGACAGGATTATGGTCATGTATCTTGGACAGGTGATGGAAGTAGCGCCGAAAAAGGAGTTATTCGATCATACAATGCATCCCTATTCCATCGCTCTGATGGATGCGATTCCCGTCCCTGATCCAAAGTACAAGAGACGGAGAAAATTGCTGACGGGAGATATTCCGAGTCCTATCGACGCGCCTCTGGGATGTCCGTTTCAGACCAGATGTCCGCGAGTCATGGAATGCTGCAAGGAGAGCAGGCCCCATCTGCATGAGGTGGAGCCGGAACATTACGTGGCCTGCCATCTGTTCGATAAGGAGGTGGACAAAGCATGAAAAAATATGTGATTTCCAGGGGAATTAAGGTGCTTGTGACGATTTGGTTTGTATGGACGCTGATTTTTGTGCTCACCAGATTTACCGGAGATCCAATCGAATGGATATTCGGAGACCAGGACACTTCAGAGGCGGCGATTAACGCGCTGAGAGAGAGTCTGGGACTGGATCTTCCTATCTGGAAACAATATTTTGTTTCCATTACCGGATTATTTAGAGGGAATGCAGGAACCAGCTACTATTTTTCCAGACCTGTGGCGGAACTGTTTGCCGAGAGAATCGGCGCAACCGCTTCTTTGGGCGCAGGCTCCTTAGGGCTGGCAGTTTTGATCGGCGTGCCTATGGGATTGTTTGCAGCCATTAAACGGGGAACATTTTACGACAGAACCTGTATCGGAATTACCGTAATCGGGAATACGATTCCCAACTTTGTACTCGGCATTTTGCTGATTTATGTATTTTCCCTAAAGCTTAGAATGCTGCCCAGCGGCAGTACGGGAACGTGGAAGAACTATATTATGCCCATGGTAACATTGGCGGTGGCGCCCACCACCACAATTGCCAGGCTGACGAGAACTGCACTGCTGGATGTAATCGGGCAGGACTATCTGGACTGCGCCAGAGCTAAAGGCGTGGATGAAAGAATCGTAATGTTTAAACATGCGCTGAGAAATGCATTGATACCCGTGGTGACCGTGATGGGAACCCAGCTGAGCATTCTGATCGGCGGCGCTGTCATCGTTGAAAATGTATTTGCATGGCCCGGAATGGGAACTTTGATTATCAAAGCCGCCCAGAGAAGGGATTTTCCGGTGGTACAGTACGGGATACTGATGATTGTAATTTTTGTGTCAATTGTTAACTTTGCGGTCGATCTTTCCTATGGATTTCTGGACCCGCGCATTCGAGACAGCCGGGACAACAGCTAAGGAGGGAGAAAATCATGAGCACAAAGAAGAAAAAAGAAATCAAGATCAGAAGCGGAATACCGCCCAGTATCCTCTTCCTGATCATAACATTTGTCTTAATCGTGGGGATATCCCTTTTGGCTCCGGTGCTGTTTCCGGTTGATTTAGGGGCCACAAACCTGAGGGCCAGGCTGATGGCTCCCAGCTTTGTAGATCCTTCGTCCCCTTACCTGTTCGGCACGGACAGCGTGGGAAGGGATTTATCGGTCCGCATCCTCTACGCCACCAGAATGACGGTTAAGATCGCGTTTACCGGCATGGTATTTGCGTTGGTAATCGGAACCGTACTCGGTATTCTGGCCGGTATGTGCGGGGGAAAGGTGGACTTGTTCGTAACCTTCCTTTCCGACGCAAGACAGTCCATTCCCAACACATTTATCGGTATTTTCTGCGCCTGCTTCTTTGGGGGCGGAGAAGGGATGATCATACTGGTAATCGCCCTTACCGGTTGGTCTGCCTACACAAAACTGATGAGAAGCCAGATTCTTCAGCTGAAGGAGGCGAAGTACATAGAATGCAGCCGGGCCATGGGAGCATCCGGTCTGCGCATCGCATTGGAACATATTCTGCCCAATATGGCTTCCCTGCTGATTGTAAGGGCTACGATGAGTCTGAGCTCTTATATTCTGCTGGAAAGTTCCCTGTCATATTTGGGTTTGGGAATCCAGCCGCCCCAGACTTCGTTAGGCGTGCTGATTTCAGAAGGACGTGATTATCTGACAAACCAGTGGTGGCTTGCCATCATTCCCAGCATTATAATGATTTTCCTGATCATGCAGGTTTCCCTGCTGGGTGACTGGGTTCGGGATAAACTGGACCCGAAACTGAAAAACCGTTCCTGATGTGGGAAAAAGAAGGAGATTTTATGCAGACAAAATGTATCGCCCATCGCGGACTTTCCGGTTTGTACCCGGAAAATACCATCATTTCATTTGAAAAGGCGCTGGAATATCATCCGGATTGTCTGGAACTGGATATCCACCAGACGAAAGACGGACAGATCGTGGTATGCCACGATGCGACGCTTGAACGGACGACAAACGGCACGGGAAAGATCAGCGATTATACGCTGAAAGAACTGAAGAAATTTGACGCTTCATGGAAATTTGCGGAAAAAACCGGATTTCAGGAAATCCCCACTCTGGATGAGTATTTTGACCTGATCCGTGGGCGGGAGATTATAACGCTCATCGAATTTAAAGGATTCGGAGCCTGCTATCCGGGGCTGGAGGAGAGGCTGATTGAAAAAATCCGCAGAGAGGACAGAAGCAGTATGGTGGTGATTTCCGGTTTCAACCACCCGCAGATGGTCCGGTTTAAATCTATGGCGCCGGAGATGAACGTAGGGGTGCCATACCGGTGCAATATGGTAAACCCGGGAAAATACGGTAAGGAGATCGGAATGGATTACCTTCATCCGTATTATGAGACGTTGGACCGGGAAACGGTGGATGAGATACACGCCTGCGGTCTGAAAATCAACGCCTGGGGGATTGGAAGTGCAATTGATGATCCGGAGGTGATCCGCCATTTGATTTCTTTGGGAGTGGACGGCATTATGACAAACCGGGCGGATGTGATGATGGATATAAAAATAAAGGAGACTTGTAAAGATGGATAAGAAGATATTGTTTTTAGGGCTGGATGCAGCTATGCCGGATTTGATTAAAAAATTTGTTGCAGAGGGAAATATGCCGAACATGAAGCGGATTATGGATCAGGGCGTCTTTTCCCGTCTGGAAACCGTGTTTCCTCCTCTGACTGCGGCGGGCTGGACCGCTATCGTAAGCGGAACCGGAGCGGGAAGTTCAGGTGTTCCCAGCCTGATGGTAAAGCATCCCGGCGAGGATCTGGACTATTGGCATACGTCATTTGACCGGAATGAGGTTCTTAGCGAGACTCTGTGGGATGTGGCGGTGAAAGAGGGAAAGAAAGTGGCTATGGTTAACTGGCCGGTGACATTTCCGCTGGGAGGTTTGGATGAAAAGGACGGAGTCCAGCTGGCCGGCGCTTTGAATCCGCCGTTCCGGTATTTTTATATGCCTTTATGGGATGCGGCTTCCAGCGCGGTTTATTCCGACCAGCTGCTGAACTGCAATCAGATTCCGGGCAGAGCGGTCCGCCTTCAGCCTCAGGAAGCAAAAGGCTGGGAGAACCTGCCGGAGAGCTTTAAAACTCCGTTGGAATTTGAAATGCTGGTTCCGCCGACTTACATTGAAGGATATAAGATGTATGCCCTGATCTACGCCTCCACCGAAGAGGGATATGACAGAATCTTGATTTCAGAGAGCAAAGACGGATCGAAGGCCCACACCGATATCGGATTAGGGGAGTATGGCCCCTGGATTGTGAAGAATTTTAAGGCTAATGATTATCAAAGAGACGGCAGATTCCGTTTTCAGATTTTGGAATTAACAAAGGACGGAGAACATTTTAAATTGTATCAGTCGGCGATCAATACGGCGGAGACCTATTCCGTTCCGGCCAGTCTGACTGCTGAAGTGGAGGCTGTGGCCGGGCCGTTTATGGAGGTAGATGATCCCTGGGCATTTATGGACGGATGGCTGCCGGCGGACCTTTATCTGGAACAGCTGAAATTCCATGCGGACTGGTGGGGCAATGCATCCTCCTATGTGTTTAAAAACTGTGAATGGGATATGGGCTTTACCTGGGTTGGCACCATAGACCATATCGAACACGTTCTGTACGGCGGAATCGAGCCAAAGGCCAGAGTTTACGATCCGGATAAAGCGGAGTGGTGCTGGGATATGGTCCGGAACGTACATAAGCAGGTGGATGAAAATATCGGAAAGATTCTGGAACAGGTCGATTTGAATGAGACCTATGTGGTGGTGATCTCAGATCACGGATTCACCCATCTGGATTGGAATCCATATGTGAAGGAACACCTGTCACGCCATGGGCTGCTGGATTATAATTTGGATCTGACTACCGATGATCCAAGCAATCTTACAATTAACTGGGAAAAGACCAAATGTCATCCGCTGGAACCGTGCCATGCCCATATCTTCATCAACTTAAAGGGAAGAGACCCGCAGGGTATTGTGGAGCCGGAAGATTATGAAAAGGTGCAGACCGAGATCATCCGGGCTTTGTATGATATCCGCAATCCTGAAACCGGAGAGCCTGCGGTTGCAGTGGCGGTGACGAAAGAAGAGGCGGCCACCCTGGGAATTGTGGACGGTTTGGGATACGACAGGGTAGGAGATGTGGTTTATGCATGGAAACCGGGCTATATGTCCCATCCGTTTATCTACCGCACCGCAGTGAAATACCGCGACGGTTCGGAACGGATGATCCGCAATCCTGAACTGTTCGAACCGGCCGGGCTGTGCAGAAACTTTACAGGAGTGCATCTGGCCCTTCCTTCCCTTCATGATATGCACGCCATGATGCTGTTAGCCGGGCCCGGCATCAGTGAAGCTTACGACAGAAAACTGGTTGCCAGAATTATCGATGTGGCTCCAACGCTCTCCAAGATGCTTGGAATTCCGGTGCCGAAAGATGCGGAAGGTGCAGTTTTATACGATGTGCTTGAACAGGTTAAAAAATAAGTATAGAATTAAGGGAACGGATCTTTACGGAAGACGGGAAACGGAGGAAACTGCATGAATTTATTGGAAGGGAAAACCTTATCTGAGATCGCCAGGATGGACTTTACCTGCGAATGCGGGATGCGCCATTATACGGGGATCGAGGATATCGTGATCGAAAAAGGGGCGAAAAGCCGGCTGGTGCCCATTGTAAAAAAACATCTGGGAGAGACGGGGCACATTCTGGTATCCATGGATGATAACACGAAACGGGTGGCGGGAGATGAAGTGGTGTCCATGCTGACCGATGCGGGATATCAGGTGAAGGTGCACTGCTTTGCCGGGGAACCGGAGCTGGTTTGCTGCAAAGAAGGATTTGAAGAACTGCTTTCGGAAGTGGAAGCTGAAACAGAGCTTTTAATAGCGGTAGGAAGCGGTACGCTCAATGATACTACAAAATATGTGGCTTATAAAAAAGACCTGCCGTTTTTCATCTTCGCTACGGCGCCTTCCATGGACGGATATGCTTCCACGGTGGCCCCAATGATATGGGAAGGCCTGAAATACGCGTTTCCGGCAATTGGACCTGCGGCCATCATCGCGGATATTGATATCATAAAAACGGCTCCTATGAGGATGAGAGCGGCCGGTTTTGGCGATATCGTGGGAAAATGTATCAGCATTCTGGACTGGAAGCTTTCAAACATCATATTAGGAGAAGAATACTGCCAGATGGTTGCGGACAATGTGCTGATAGCCATGAAACGATGTTCGGAGAATGTGGAAGGGCTGGTAAACGGAGACGACGAAGCCCTGCAGAATGTGATGGAAGCTCTGGTGCTGTGCGGACTGATGATGAACTATGTAAAAACTTCCCGTCCGGCCTCAGGTTCTGAACATAATTTTTCACATGCGGTGGAATTGATGCAGCTGTTTCACGGACAGCCGATGTCCATGCACGGTGAATCGGTAGGCGTAGGTTCCGTGGTTTCCAGCGTTTTGTACCGCAAATTCAGAAATGAAACATTTGACTATGAAGACAGCGCGGCCAGGGTTAACAAAAGATCCAGAAGCAAGTGGGATGAGACGATAAAAGCCCTTCCCGTGGCGGGAACCGCCGATATGCTGAAAATGGAAGATGAGCTGGGGAAAAACCTGCCGGGGAACTGCTTGGAACATCTGAAAACAGCGATGGAACATCTGGACGAAATCATGGAAGCGGTGGATGTCTATGCGCCGAAACCTGAAATTATAGAGGGGGAATTGAGAGCGTGCAATGCGATGAGCACTCCCGGAGAGCTGGGAATCAGTAAGGAAGACTTTCAGAATGCGGTCTTATACGCAAAAGATATGCGCTACCGCTATTCGCTGTTGCAGCTGATCTGGGATATGGGAAAAGAACAGGAATATCTGGATGAAGTAACCCGCTATTTTTATCCGGAATAGAACTTGACAGACAATTCCCGAAATGGTAGCATAAAAGCAGAATAAAGTTTGAGAGAATGAAGAGTGAGGAGGATTATGTGAAACTGCATGTCCTCCTGCTCTTTTTTTATATCATAGGAAAGTGCCCCTATGATATAAAAAAGCCCTCCGGGCAGGAGCGCACTGCGGCGGTGAGGTATAATGTCGTTTACGCGACCCGCCGCAGGCGGAGAATCCCGCTTGCGGGATTCTTTCTTATTTAACAGAAAAGCCGTTCTTACTCAAGAGGCAGGCCGTAGGAATAGCGGATAAAGGCATTCACCGCTTCCGGATGGGGAGCGGTAGAGGGAACGACCAGAATAAACGGGCCGGCATCATCCTGAGCCTGGGCCATATAGCGGGAATCCGACAGATCGAGGCCGCAGGCTTTTTCGGTTCCGGTGCCGTCTTTCTGATAGATCAGATGATCTTTCAGTTTCTCGTACAGTCCGCTGTCCATCAGGGATTCCAGATCACAGAGCGGGAGATTGCCCATATAATAGCTGGAAAGTTCCTGGTTTGTGACCAGGAAATCCAGTTCCTTCGCTGAGATATAGGCGACGATTTTGCTCTGGCTGGAAGTGATGTATTCGTTAGAGGAACCAAGTTCCACATAGAGGGAATCCTCCAGAGATACTTTTTGTCCGCGTTTTAAATTTATATAGGAAGAAAAGTCTTCCTGAATGGCCTTAGCAGGGAAATAATTATAATTGTCATTGGTAAAGAAACCCTGTAATACGGTTTCCTGGCTGCTTTGAATGACCACGTCACCCACGTAAAACAGGAACAGGCAGAAGACCAGAAAAAGGAAGAAATATCCTCTGTAATAATCGAAACAAAAACGAATTTTCTGTTTCCAGTTCAAACTTTTTAAAGTTTTTTTATCGGCGCTGAAATTGCGAATCATTCTGTGTATGGGGTTCATAGGAGTCTCCTTTGCAGCCTGGATGATAGAACACGGAAAGCTGCTGAACCTATTTTACCACAGGAAATTAAAAAATGATAGAAAAAATGAAGGAAGAAAGGAGCCGCCCATATGGACCGACTATTTAATCCGGAGAACCCTTTTTGGAGTTTCATGACAAAGATAATGGATGTATTTCTGATCAGCATCTTATGGTTTTTATTCAGCATTCCGATCATTACCATAGGAGCATCCACCACAGCCCTGTTCCAGTTCACGTTAAAACTGGCGGCAGATGAAGAGGGGTATGTGTGGAGAACGTTCATCCGGGCGTTTTGCAAAAACTTTGTCCAGGCGACGGCCGTATGGCTTTTGGCTTTGGCAGCCGGTGTGTTTTTAGCTTTTGACCTCTATCTTTCCAGAAGGCTGATGCTGCCTGCCGTTGTACAGAACGGATTATTTTTCGCAATAATCAGCATTATTATTGTTTTTTTATTAACAATGTTGTACATATTCCCACTGCTTTCCTTCTTTCATGTCCGGGTGAAACAGCTGATTGCACATGCTTTTATCATGGCGGTGGGGAACCTTCACGTCAGCATCATAATTGTGGCAATCTATGCGGCAGGAGCGGCGGCAATGCTGTATATGCCCATGGCATTTCCCATAATAGCTGGTCTTTCCTGCTTTTTTGCCTCATATTTTTACCGCATTGTATTTAAAAAATATATGGAAGATTTGAAAAAAGAGGAAAAGAGTCAGATAATATAACAGGAAAAATATACTGATAAAAAAATAACGAAAATATTAGGCGCCAATAGAAAATAGAATGAAAATTGGACAAATGTGATATTAAAGTTGAAAAATATTTTAAAAAAGTATTGATTATGCACAAAAATTATAGTATACTGAGTTCATGATAAATAATCCCAACAGAGAGCGGAAGAGAAGGGGAATAGACTAGTCGGTTAATGCTTGGTCTATGCCCTTTTTTAATTCCGCTTTTTTTTGTGGAAGCAGCCAAAAATCAAACAAAGCCTTTGGGTGGGGCTAAAAACATTTAAGAAGGAGGATTTCTATGAAAAAAACATTATCAATCGTTCTAGCGGCAGCTATGACAGCAGCATCATTAGCAGGGTGCAGCGGCGGAGGATCAACAGGAGCCGTACAGCAGACTCAGGCCAATCAGACAGCGGCAGAGGCCAAAACACCGGAAAGTACGGGGGGGGGGGTATTCTGAGACAACCGCAGCAGAGGTGGACAAATCCCTCTATGAGATTAAAGAACCGATTACGATTAAGTGGTGGCATACCATGGAATCCCAATATGCACACGTTGTGGATAAAGTGGTGGCGGACTACAATGCTTCTCAGGATATGGTAACCGTAGAAGCGGAATATATCGGAAGCTATACTCAGATCAATGAAGCGCTGGTTGCAGCTCATGCGGCAGGAACCGATCTTCCTGCAATTACAGTTGCTAATACTCCATATGTAGCAGAGTACGGGGCAGGCGGATTAACAGAGGATCTGACTCCTTACATAGCGGCTACCGGATATGATGTTGAGGACTTTGGTGATGGTATGCTTTTAGCAGCCCAGTATGAGGGAAAACAGGTGGCTCTTCCATTCTTAATTTCCACTCAGGTAATGTATTACAATAAGGATATGGCAGAGGAAAAAGGTATTACCATTCCTGAGAAATTCGACGATATGGATGCATTTTTGGAAGCTGCTTCCGTAGTTAATGCGGATGGTACGACAGAGGTTTACGGAACGGTTATTCCGGGATGGGATCAGTGGTATTTCGAAACATTTTATCTGAACAATGGTGTTAAAATTATCAACGACGACGGCGTGACTACAGACTTAGATTCTGAAGAAGCGGTTGCTATCGCCAATAAATTTAAAGAGTGGTGTGATAAAGGATATGCATATTGGGCAGCCGGAACGGACGCATCCTCTATTATGAGACAGAATTATATTGACGGAAAGGCATTTTCCGTACTTCATACCAGCTCCCTTTACAACAGCTACGTGGATAAATGCAGCTTCGAAGTAGGCATGGCATGGCTTCCGGGAGCAGAGACAAAGAATCAGGAAATCGGCGGCTGCGTTCTTTTAATTCCGTCTAAGAATGACCAGGCAACCAAGAATGCCGCATGGGATTTCCTTCAGTACTTATGCAGCAAAGACGTTAACATGACATGGGCAACAGGAACCGGATATATGCCGACCAGAAAATCTGTTCTGGATACAGAAGAAGGTATTGAATTCCTGAAAGAAAAACCTGCTTTCCAGTGTATCTTTGATAATCTGGACCTGATTCAGCCTAGAATCCAGCACAAAGCATGGAACCAGCTGGTGACCGTTTGGAAAAACAGTATGTCTGAAGCGCTCTTGGAATCAGATGTTGATATGGACACTATTATCGAGCAGATGGTAGATGAGATCAATGATGTGTTAGGTGACGCATAAGGGGGGATAGCTGTGAATAAGAAAAAGGGAATTACCCCGCGGACAGTCTCTTCATTTAAGGATTTTGCCTGCGTGCTTCCTGCTCTGTTGTTTCTGGTTGTGTTTACCTATTATCCGATTGTGGAACTGATCAGGATCAGCTTTACCGACTGGAACCTTCTGAATGCGGAGTATAAGTACGTCGGTTTTAAAAACTGGAATTGGCTGTTTTTTGGGACCGGATTAAAATATCTGTTGAATTCTTTAAAGGTCACAGCGCTGTACTCCATAGGTGAACTGAGTATTACGCTGATCGGGGGAATGATTTTTGCATTGGTATTTAACCGCATGAGCAAGTCCTTCTCCATTATGAGGGCGATTGTATTTATGCCAAAATATATCGCCATGTCATCAGCCGCGGTTGTATTTTTGTGGATCTACAATAAAGACGGAGGTATTCTGAACTTTGTATTACAAAGCATCGGCCTTTCAAAAGTTGACTGGCTTGGAAACCGGCATACCGCTCTGCTTTCCGTACTTATTCTTACGGGATGGAGATCCGTTGGATACGGCATGATGATTTATCTGGCGGCGATGATGGGAATTTCAAGAGATTACTATGAGGCGGCGTCCCTGGACGGGGCCAGCGCCATTCAAAGATTCTGGAAAATTACCCTTCCTATGCTTTCGCCTACCACATTGTTTTTATTTGTAACAACGTTCCTTTCTTCCATGAAAGTATTCCAGTCTGTAGATATCCTTACATCCGGCGGTCCTTACCGTTCGACTGAGGTATTTGTTTATAATATCTACCGATATGCGATGGAAGATTTCAGAATGGACCGGGCGTCGGTTATGGCTCTGTTCTTCTTTGTGATACTGCTTATAGTTACCGTATCCACGATGAAGGTATCCAACGGCAAAGTCACTTATGATTCGTAAAGGAGGCAGTTATGGAAGAACAAACAATTGCAAAAATTCATGACAAAAATAATGCTGCCAAACAGAAACGAATGATTTTAGCGGTGCTTCAATATGCGTTGGCGATTGCCGTAGTGCTGGTTATTATTTTTCCTATTTACTGGATGCTGATTTCATCTGTAAAATCCCAGGATGAGATTCTGCTGACCGTGCCGACTTTATGGCCGAAGGAATTCCATTTTGAAAACTATACCAACGTTTTTAACCGTGCAAACTTCAGCAAGTATTATTTTAATACGGCAGTTATGACGGCAGGTATCCTGATCTCCCAGATCGTGACAGGAGTGTTTGCTGCCTATGGTTTTTCTAAGGGTAAGTTTAAAGGGCAGAATGCGTCTTTCATCTTTGTGCTGGGAGCGCTTATGATACCGCATCAGATTACATTTATACCGATTTACATTATGTGTGCCAACTGGGGAATGTCAGATACCTTTATGGGACTGATTCTTCCTGAGGCAGTATCACCTTACTATATTTTCATGCTTCGCCAGACATTCATGTCAATTGATGACAGCTATGTGGATGCGGCCAAAGTGGACGGTTTGGGCAGAATCGGGGTTATCACTAAGATATTGGCCCCAATGTGCAAATCCACCCTGTTCACGGTAACGCTGGTAACATTTACAAATGGATGGAACTCCTATTTCTGGCCTAAGATCATCGCAAAAGGGGAACAGAGGCGCGTGCTTACCGTAGGTTTGGCACAGCTGAAAAATACCTTTGCTGGTCAGGCTACCATGAATAACCATGAGATCATGGCAGGAGCCGTTATGGCGGTTGTGCCGGTTATTATTCTGTTCTTCATTTTCCAGAAATATATGCTGACCGGTTATTCTAAAGCTGCTATGAAATAGAAGAAAGGCGGGCATATGAAGCAGGCGAAAAGAATTAAATTGATTCTGATCTGTTTGCTTTCGGTTCTGCTGCTGGCCGGATGCGGGAGAGGGGCTTCCCCCTCTTCCTCTCCGGAGACAGCGGATGCGCCGGTTCAGACAACGGCCCAAGAGCAGACAACAAGTTCAGAGACGGAGACTCAGATTGAGACAAAGAGTGTGGAGGAAGTTCCCGAAGTCGACCGGTATGAAGAGATTATGGATCTTTCTGGTGAAGAATCCAAGCTTTCTTTTTATTGCTGGGATATCCGCGTTGGTGAAGATGCGGAGGACAAGGCGGGAGACTCCACTTTATTTATTTCTCCCGACGGCATGACCATGCTGTTAGACGCAGGCCATCCCGATTGTGCGGACCAGGTGATTGGATATCTGAAGGATTTGGGAATCACTAAGATCGATTATTTTGTGGCTTCTCATCCGCATATTGACCATATCGGAGCATTTCCGAAAATTGCGGAAGAATTTGAAATCGGAAAAACTTACCGGTCTGAGGTGGAATACACGACGCAGACTTATCAGAATTATGTGGACGCCATAGAAAAACATGGGATTCCCACAGAATATCTGAAAGCCGGAGATGAGATCCCGTTTGGGGACCAAATTACGATTAAGATTTATAATCCGGGGGAAGAGATTGAATATCCTAAGGATTTTCCTAAGAACAGCACAGCTTTTATGAATAATCAGTCCCTGGCAATGAAGTTCATATATGGGGAATCCACGGTTTTATTCTGCGGAGATCTTTATTCGGCTGCAGAACGGACTCTGCTTGACCAGTACGGCGATGAACTGCAGGCGGATGTGATAAAAGCAAATCACCATGGACGGGATACGTCCAACACGAAAAAATGGATTGAAACGGTAAAACCGCAGATAACGGTGGCAATGCTGGATCAGGCGGTCAATATGCCGGTGAGAAGTAATTATAAAAAAGCCGGTTCAGAGTATTATTTAACGTATTATGATGGTATTATTAAAGTAGTGATGGATGACAAGAAAAATTATGAGGTTAACTGTCAGTATGACAGCTGGCTTCACAAAGAAGAATAGTAAATGCTGAGAGGGGGCGTTGGGCAGCCTTATGGAATTGAAAAAAAGAAAGCTTCTGGAGGAAACGGATCTTTTTGTTCTGGATATGGATGGAACCTTTTATCTGGGAGACAGACTTCTGGACGGCGCTTTGGATTTTCTGGAAGCGGTGCGGGAAGCGGGAAAACAGTTTATATTTTTTACAAACAACTCTTCAAAATCGCCGAGCCTGTACCTGGATAAACTGAAGAAGATGAACTGTTTTATCAAAAGACAGCAGATTATGACTTCCGGAGATGTTACCATACAATTTCTGAAAACCTATTATCCGGAAAAAACGGTGTATCTGGTGGGGACGGAGGCGCTGGAGGAATCCTTTAAAGAGGCCGGAATCCATTTAACCCAGAGAATGCCGGATATTGTGGTGGTTGGATTCGATATAACCCTGACTTATGAGAAGCTGGAACGGGCTTGTACCTATATCAGAAACGGCGCCATGTTTCTGGCCACACACCTGGATATCAATTGTCCGATTGAAGACGGATTTATACCGGACTGCGGAAGCTTGTGTGCCGCCATCACTCTGTCCACGAAGGTGGAACCAAGGTATCTGGGAAAGCCGTTTCCTGAAACGGTGGAAATGGTGTTAAAGCAGACAGGGGTGCCGAAGGAGCGGATCGCTTTTGTCGGGGACCGGCTGTATACGGATGTGGCCACCGGAGTTAAAAACGGGGCAAAGGGATATCTGGTTCTCACCGGAGAGACGAAACTGGAAGATTTGGTTGGTTCAGACGTAAAACCGGACGCAGTTTTTGAGTCACTAAAAGAGATGGGAATGTATTTGAAAAATAATATAACAGGAAAGAAGGCAGCAATATGAAAGTATTTGCGCATAGGGGAAGCAGCGGAACTTATCCGGAAAACACAATGCTCGCGTTTGAAAAAGCGGTGGAAGAGGGATGCGACGGGATTGAACTGGATGTCCAATTGACAAAAGACGGCCAGGTGGTCGTGATCCATGATGAAGAACTGGAACGGACTACGGGGACAAAGGGCTTTGTCAGGGACTACACTCTGGAGGAACTGAAAAAGTTCGATGCAGGGAAGGTTAAAGACGGCGCATTTGGCTTCCAGGGGATTCCCTCATTTGATGAATACTGCGAGTTTGCAGCGAAAAAGGGTATTATAACCAATATCGAGATTAAAACAGGAGTGTATTATTACGAAGATATAGAAGAAAAGACGCTGGAAGTGCTGAAACACCATCATCTTGAAGAGAAGGTTTTATTTTCTTCGTTTAACCACCTGTCTATTCTTAAATTGAAAAAACTGGCTCCGGAGATTCCATGCGGCGCGCTGCTGGGAGTAAAGGGACTGGGCAATGCAGGTTATTACTGCGAAAAATATAATTTTGATTTCTATCACCCATATTACAATACGCTTACGAAAGAAGCTGTGGAAAATTGCAAAAACCATGGCATAGGGTTAAATGTCTGGACTGTCAATACGACAGATGAATTTAATCAATTGTATGACTGGAAATGTGATGGGGCGATTACAAATTATCCGGGCCTTTGCAGAAAGTGGTTAGACGTTATAGAGCAAGGGAAATAATTTAGCTGTTTCTGAATATAAGGAGTTGAATGAAGAACAAGGGGCTTGATCTGAACGAGCGGGATTTGGTTGTAGATAAAGAGAAGCCGTACCTCAGACCATTAATCTGCAAGGGAGATTATAAAACGGCTGAAGCAATGCTGATAGGTATCAATCCGGCATCCCCAATATACCCGAAAGATATTTGCATTGACGATTATACAGCGCTCTGCGCAGACTATAATAGTTTTATGGAATTTTATAAAAAAACGCGAAGAAACAGTGGTAAAAAAGAACTGTCCAGAACCAGAACGGGTATCGTGTCTTTTGTAAACTGGTTAAATACCAATTTACATATTGATGTAATAGAAACCGATATTTTCACATATCCGACTTCCAGCGTAAAGGAGCTGTCCTATGTTTCCAAAGACATTTTGATGAGAAGCCGGGATCTTTTTTGGAACTCTTTTTTATCATCTCATCAGTGCAGAATGGCGATTCTGTACGGTTCATTAACGTTTAAGAGTTTTATTGAGCTATTAACGGAAAAAAATATAGTTTGCAGCGTGTTATATAATTCAAATGGAAAAACTCCATCTTTGGGTGAATTGGCGAAGTATCCAATCGAACTCCTTGAGGAGAACTCACCTGTTTTAGAAGTTATTATTTCTGATAAGAAAATAGCTGTATTTGCTGTCCGGCATTTAATGTATTACGGCAGGACGGGAGAATCATATGATTTTGTTAAAACGAATATTTTGAAGTTTTGGAAGGAGGTGTGAGACCATGGAGAACACCAGAATGAGAATTATAGATTTGCTGGAAACATCGCCGGTAATTGCTGCGGTAATTGATGAAAAAGGGCTGAGAAAATGCTTTGAATCGGACTGTGAAGTTGTGTTCATTCTGTTTGGAAATCTGTGCAATATTGCAGGAATTGTGAACCAGGTAAAGAATCAGGGGAAAACGGCCATTGTACATGTGGATTTTATCTCGGGATTAAGTTCCAAGGAAGTTGTGGTGGACTTTATTAAACAGAATACCAGGGCAGACGGCATTATCAGCACAAAACCAATGCTGGTAAAACGGGCGCAGGATTTGGGAATGTACAGTGGTCAGCGCACCTTTCTGATCGATTCTATAGCGCTTGGAACGCTGAAAAAACAGATTGAGGTATTCCAGCCTGATTTCATCGAAATTATGCCCGGCATTATGCCTTCAATACTGAAGCATATGAAAGAGTATACGGACATACCGATCGTGGCGGGAGGCCTGATTTTTGATAAGAAGGACGTGATGGCTGCGTTTGACGTGGGCGTGGATGCGGTGTCGACCAGCAGGGAAGATTTGTGGTTTATATAAAGGTAACAGTTCAGCCTTCCGATACCTGTGCGGGTTCCGGCAGTTTCCATGGCCGTTCCTATTCCGGTTTCGGGCATAAGCGATTCTAAATGTGCAGGATTTTTCTAAAGACCAAGGAAAATGTCCAAACTCGCTACGCTCAAACAGGTGGACATTTTCCTTGAACGAAAAATTCTGCGCATTAAGAATCGCTAATACCCTGCAAAGTCATAGGAACGGCCATGGAAACTGCCGGAACCCGCGCAGGTATCGAAAGGCTGAACTGTTACATATAAAGCCTTGATGGTGAACAGAATCATTGACAACATTCAGGCGTTTATGGTATCATTATTTTATAAATTTTATATGGAAACCTTTGAGATGAGAGAGTAGGGTTGACAGACAGAATGCTGATTTCTGTTTGTGAACGTTACTCTTTTTTTCGTTTTTTTTAGAGAGAAGGGGGAAGCGATATTTTTGGAAGCATGGGATTACATAGTGGATACGGCCCATGAATGGAGCATCCGCGGGTGTACGGTCCGAATGATATTTTCTCTGATTATCGGAACCCTGATTGGAATTGACAGAGGGATGAAACGGCGGGGGGCCGGAATCAAAACTCATACCCTGGTGTGCCTCGGCTCGGCCATGGTTATGATGACAAGTGAGTATATGTTTGTAAATTATGATGAAGGACTGGATTTGTCCAGAATGGGGGCTCAGGTTGTGAGCGGAGTCGGCTTTCTGGGAGTCGGTACGATTATTGTAACCGGTAAGAATCAGGTCCGGGGGCTGACCACCGCGGCCGGGTTATGGGCCTGCGCATGTATCGGCCTGGCGGCCGGAATCGGCTTTATCGAAGGCGCTGTGATCTGCCTTATTTTGGTGATGTTCACTTTGGAAGTCATGTCAAAGGTGGATGGTCTGGTGCATCGGTATGCCAGAATCTATGATCTGTATCTGGAATTTGATTCCAACCGGAATATGGCGTCTTTTATTACGGAAATAAGGGACCGGCAGCTTAAACTGGCTCATTTTGAACTTTCCAAGAATAAGGTTAAAGGGGAAGGCCCCACTGCCATCGCCACAATAGAAGTGAAAGATAAAAAGATGCGGTCTGAACTGCTGAATACAATCCGGCAGTTGGAATGCGTCAAGTATGTGGAGGAAATGTAGATAATAATGAAAAAAAGGAGAGAGACTATGAATGGGTTTGATTATGACGTAACCGTTATAGGCGGAGGGGTGACCGGCTGTGCCGTGGCAAGAGAGCTTTCCCGCTATGAACTGAGCGTATGCCTGGTGGAAAAGGAAGAGGACGTCTGTTCCGGCACGTCAAAAGCCAACAGCGCCATTGTTCACGCAGGATATGACGCGGTGACCGGCTCCTTAAAGGCAAAGCTGAATGTAGAAGGAAACCAGGTGATGGGAGAACTGGCTGAGGAACTGGATTTCGATTTTAAGCGGAACGGTTCCATGGTGCTCTGTTTTGCTGAAGAGGATATTCCGTCCCTGAAAGCCCTTTATGAGAGAGGCGTCGCCAATAGGGTTCCGGATATCCAGTTGATCTCAGGAGAGGAAGCCCGCCGGATGGAGCCGAATTTATCCGAAGAAGTCGTGGCTGCGATTTATGCCCCGACCGGAGGCATCGTATGTCCGTTTGGGCTGACCATTGCGCTGGCTGAGAACGCCTGTGAAAATGGAGTGGAATTTAAATTTCTGACGGCTGTGAAAGCGATTGAACCTATAGAGGGCGGATACCGCCTGGTTACGGATAAGGGAGAGATTAAAACCAACTATGTGGTGAATGCGGCCGGCGTTTATGCGGATGTATTTCATAACATGGTTTGTGAAGATAAGATCCATATCATCCCTAGAAAAGGGGATTACTGCCTGCTTGATAAAGAGGCGGGCAATTATGTGAGCCATACCATCTTCCAGCTTCCGGGCAAATACGGCAAAGGCATTTTAGTCAGCCCTACCGTTCATGGCAACCTTTTGGTAGGGCCTACGGCAACCGATATAGAGGATAAGGAAGGAACGGCTACTACTGCGGCGGAACTGGCGGAAGCCATGAGCAAAGCGGCTAAGAGCGTGAAAAATATTCCGTTCCGCTTAACCATAACCTCCTTCTCCGGCCTGAGAGCCCATGAGGAGGGCGACGATTTCATCCTGAAGGAATCCGCCGAAAACTTCTTTGATGCGGCCGGAATTGAGTCGCCGGGACTGTCCTGCGCGCCTGCCATCGGCAAATATATGGCTGAGATGGTGGTGAAAAAAGCCGGAGCAGAGAAGAAAGCAGAATTTAAGGAAAGAAGAAAAGGGATTGTGCGCCCGGAACTGATGGATAAGAAAGAACGGGAAGCGCTGATCCGTGAAAATCCGGCTTATGGAACCATTGTGTGCCGCTGTGAAGGAATCAGTGAAGGCGAGATCGTGGACGCGGTTACCAGGACGTTGGGAGCGGTATCCTTAGATGGCATTAAGCGGAGGGTGCGGGCCGGCATGGGACGCTGCCAGGCAGGCTTTTGTACGCCGAGAACCATGGAGATACTTGCCCGCGAGCGGAATGTGCCCATCGAAGAAATCTGTAAAAATGCCCCCGGTTCTGAAATGCTGACCGGAGAAAAATAGAATCTGCCGGGAAACAGGCGGAAAAGGAGGAAATGATGACGGAACATGATATTGTTATAATCGGAGGCGGACCGGCAGGCCTGGCCGCGGCAACCGCTGCTTATGACCAGGGAATAAAAGATATTCTGATCCTTGAGAGGGACAGCAGTCTGGGGGGAATCCTGAACCAGTGCATTCACAATGGATTCGGACTGCATACATTTAAAGAAGAGCTGACGGGACCGGAATACGCCCAGAGATATGTGGATATGGTCCGGGAACGGGAGATTCCTTATAAATTAAATGCCATGGTTATCGACATTACCAGGGATAAAGAGATTACATATATCAGCCGCAGCGACGGCATGGTGTCCATAAAAGCCAAAGCGATCATCCTGGCTATGGGATGCAGAGAGCGTCCGAGAGGCGCGTTAAACATTCCGGGATACCGCCCGGCAGGGATTTACTCGGCGGGAACCGCCCAGCGCCTTATGAACATTGAAGGGCTGAGCGTGGGCAAAGAAGTGGTGATTCTGGGTTCCGGAGATATCGGGCTGATTATGGCCAGAAGAATGACCTTAGAGGGCGCGAAAGTCAAAGTGGTGGCGGAACTGATGCCTTATTCCGGCGGACTGAAGCGTAATATCGTGCAGTGTCTTGACGATTATGGTATTCCGTTAAAGCTGAGTCACACGGTGGTGAATATAGAGGGAAAACACCGGATAACCGGAATTACCCTGGCCGAGGTGGATGAGAACAGACGGCCCATACCGGGTACGGAAGAACATTACAGCTGCGATACTCTGCTGCTGTCCGTAGGACTTCTGCCTGAAAATGAATTGACACGCCAGACAGGAGCCGCTTTAAGCCCTGTTACCAGCGGGCCGGTAGTCAATGACCATCTGGAAACAGAGGCCGAAGGCATTTTCGCATGTGGAAATGTTCTTCACGTGCATGATCTGGTGGATTATGTGTCCCAGGAAGCGGCTCTTGCCGGTGAAAATGCGGCCCGTTACGTAAAAGAGGGAGAGAATACGTCTGAGCGCCATGAAGTGCCGCTGAAGGCGGAAAACGGAGTGCGCTATACGGTGCCTCAGATGATCGATATCAGCCATATGCAGGATGCGGTTACCGTCCGTTTCCGCGTGGCGGACGTTTATAAAGACCGTTCCATCTGCGTATATTATGACGGCGTCCAGGTTTCCAAAAGGAAAAAGAAGGTGCTGGCGCCAGGAGAGATGGAGCAGGTAGTCCTGAAAAAAGAAAGCTTTTCCGCCTATCCGGATCTGAAGGAGATTGTGATCCGCACGGAAGAACAGTAAGGCATTAGACGCAGAGCGGAGGTAAATATGGAGAAGAGAGAATTGATATGTATCGGCTGCCCCTTAGGCTGTCCGATGACCGTAACGATTGATGGAGATGAAATAACCGTTAAAGGCAATACCTGTGCAAGGGGAGATGCTTACGCCAAGAAAGAGGTGCTGAGCCCGACCAGGATCGTGACGTCCAGCGTGCACGTATCCGGAGGAGCCATCGCGAAGGTATCCGTAAAAACAAAATCGGATATTCCGAAAAACAAGATCTTTGAGTGTATGGAAGAGATACGCAGAACTCATGTGGATGCTCCGGTTAAGATTGGAGATGTGATCATAGCGGACTGCGCGGCAACGGGCGTGGATATTGTGGCAACCAAGAATGTGGAACGAGTATAAAGCAGGGTCAGACAGAAAAATACCTTAGAGAATAAAGAGTGGGGAAGGTTTTGTGAATGCGCAATCCTCTTCGCTCTTTTTTCATAATTCAGAAGGAGAGAAGCGTCATATGGGGGATTATATAATCGCGCTGGATCAGGGAACAACCAGCTCAAGATGTATTTTATTCGATAAAAAAGGGGAGATCTGCAGCACAGCCCAGAAGGAATTTACACAGATTTATCCGCAGCCCGGATGGGTGGAGCACGATCCGATGGAGATCTGGTCTTCCCAGTTCGGCGTGCTGACCGAGGCGATGAGCTTAAACGGAGTCCATGCGGAGGACATCGCGGCCATCGGAATTACAAACCAGAGAGAAACCACAATCGTATGGGAGAAAAAGACGGGGCGTCCGGTCTACAATGCGATTGTCTGGCAGTGCAGAAGAACTGCGGGAATGATTGACAAGCTAAGAAGCGACGGACTGGAAGAGATGGTGCGCCAAAGAACAGGCCTGATCCCGGACGCCTATTTTTCCGGAAGCAAGATCGCCTGGATTCTTAATCATGTGCCGGGAGCAAGGGAACGGGCCGAAAACGGGGAATTGCTGTTCGGAACCGTGGATACCTGGCTGATCTGGAACCTGACAAAAGGCGCCGTTCATGTGACGGACTATACCAATGCGTCCAGGACCATGCTGTTTGATATCCGGAAGCTTTGCTGGGACCAGGAGCTGTTAGACTATTTTAAAATACCGTCCTGCATGCTGCCGGAGGTAAAGCCATCCAGCCATCTGTTCGGAATGACGTCCGCAGAGGTTTTAGGAGGGGAGGTACCCATAGCCGGAGCTGCGGGGGACCAGCAGGCGGCCCTGTTCGGCCAATGCTGTTTCCAGCCGGGAGATGTGAAGAATACATACGGAACGGGCTGCTTCATGCTGATGAATACGGGAACCGACGCGGTGAACTCGGAACACGGTCTTTTGACCACCATAGCGGCTTCCTGCGGGGAGGAAGTGGAGTATGCCCTGGAAGGGAGCGTGTTCGTGGCTGGAGCGGCGATCCAATGGCTGAGGGATGAGCTGAGAATGCTGAAATCGACGCCCCAGTCGGAGGAATACTGCCAGGCGGTGCCGGATACGGGAGGAGTTTATGTGGTGCCGGCATTTGCAGGTCTGGGAGCGCCGTACTGGAACCAGTATGCCAGAGGGATGATCGTGGGAGTGACCCGCGGAACCAGCAAGGAGCATTTCATAAGGGCTACGGTAGAATCTTTGGCCTACCAGGTATCGGATCTTTTGGAGGCCATGCAGAAGGATGCCCATATAAAGCTGACGGAGTTAAAGGTGGACGGAGGAGCCAGCGCCAATGATTTCCTGATGCAGTTCCAGGCGGATCTGATCAATACCATGGTGTCCAGGCCACAGTGTATAGAGACGACCGCTTTAGGAGCGGCATATCTGGCGGGAATTCAGGTGGGATACTGGAAGGATAAAGAGGAGATACGGAGAAACTGGCAGATCAACCGCAGATATGGTGCCAGAATCGACGAGGAATACAGAAAACAGCTTATTAAAGGGTGGAAAAAAGCGGTGAAATGTGCATTGATCTGGGCGGAAGATTCTGAGGCGGCGCTATGAGGGCGGAATATCCAAGACCGGATTTTGTCAGGGAAGAGTGGCGGAGCCTGAATGGTACATGGGATTTTTGCTATGGGGATCACAGAAGGACTATAGAAGTTCCTTATGTGTGCCAAAGTGACATGAGCGGTATTGGTGAAACGATATGGGAAGAGCGCGTAGTGTACGAAAGAACGTTTTGCGTACCGGAAAGCTGGGATAAGAAACGGATTCTTCTGCACTTTGGGGCTGTGGATTACAGGTGCCGGGTGTGGATAAACGGCAGCTATGCAGGCGGACATGTGGGCGGACAGACGCCGTTTACATTGGATATCACCGGATTATTAAAAGGCGGGGAGGAAACGATCCGGGTGGAGGCACAAGATCCGCCTTTTGATGAACGCATTCCAAGAGGAAAACAGTTTTGGGAGAAAGAGCCGCAGTTTATCTGGTATACCCCGAGTACGGGAATCTGGCAGAGCGTCTGGCTGGAACCGGTGGAGCGGACTTCCTTTGAACGGGTGCATTTTACGCCGGATATTGACAGCGGTACAGTTAAAATTGATTATCTGCTGAGGGAAGGAAGCAGCCTGCCATGCAAAGTACGGATTGATCTGACCTTTCAGGGGAAAATGGTTTTTTCCGGCAGCATTCTCTGTGATGAAACAAGCGGCAGCATAACGGTGGATGTGTTTAAGAAGAAGGCAATGGCGGGAGCGTTTCATTTTACCGGCAATTACTGGTCTCCGGAACATCCGAATCTGTATGATGCGGATCTGTCGGTGGAATATGACGGGATTGTGACGGACCGGGTGAAAAGTTATTTTGGGATGCGCAAAATTCATGTGGTTGACGGACGAATCTGGCTGAATAACCAGCCTTATTATCAAAAACTTTTGCTGGATCAGGGGTATTGGAAGGAAAGCCTGATCACTGCTCCTGATGACAATGCATATAAAGAGGATATTGAAAAGGCCAAGCGGATGGGATTTAACGGCTGCCGTAAACATGAAAAAGCGGAAGATCCCCAATTTTTATACTGGGCGGACCGGCTGGGGTTTTTGGTTTGGGGGGCTATGGCCAGCTTTTGGGCCTATACAGCGGACGGCGCGGCGGCATTTATGAGGGAATGGCAGGATATTATACTGAGGGATTATAATCACCCGTCTGTGATCGTGTGGGGCATGCTCAATGAAAGCTGGGGAGTTCCGGAAATCTATGATGACAGGCAGCAGCAGAGTTTTGCACAATCCCTGTATTATATGGCAAAAAGCATGGATTCCACCCGCCTGGTTATCTCTAATGACGGCTGGGAGATGACTGACAGCGATATCTGCGCATTTCACAGTTACCGCCATGGGGAAAGGGATAATAAGGAGAGGCAGGAGGTATTTTCACAGGCGCTTAAAGATATCGGGCGTCTGCCGCAGATTATGGCCCGCCCGCTCTTTGCGAAAGGCTATTCTTATTGCGGGCAGCCGGTGGTATTGACGGAGTGCGGAGGAATTTCCGTAACGGATACGGCAGGATGGGGATATACCTGTGTGGAAAAAGAGAGTTTTATCCGGGAATATGAAAGAATTATGGATGCAGTGGACGGCTCTGACCTGCTGTGTGGTTTCTGCTATACCCAGCTGACCGATGTTCAGCAGGAAACTAATGGCCTTTTGACGGACCAGCATGAATATAAGGCGGACCCTGATGAAATCAGGAGAATCAACGATAGAATTGGCCGGCGGATTTTTTGATTTGATGGTAAAAGATACAATTGGCTGAATCACTGAAAAGAGAAAGGACTAAATTATGAAATTATCGACAACTACAGCAATTTACAGAGACCGTCCGGAAGGCAGGGCAGTTATTCCCATCATAGACTGTGTGAAAAGGCTGCATAAAATCGGTTATGAGGATGTGGATTTTAATTTTTGTCTGATGAACCAGTATGATCTGGAACTTTCCAATGACAAATGGATGGATTGGGTAAAAGAGATGAGAGAACTGCTGGGTGAACTGCATATGACTGCCAGCCAGGCCCATACGCCGTTTTATAATGTGTTAGACCCGTCAAGCGTGGCCGATCATGAATACACGGAAGAGATGGTCCGCCGGTCGATTATCGCTGCCGGAGAACTGGGGGTAAAGGCAACGGTAATCCATGCCGGAACTCATCTGGGCGATAATGATTACAAAAAAATACTGAAGGACAATGTGGAGTATTTGAAACCACATGTGGAGCTGGCGGCTAAATATGGAATGAAGATCGCTGTGGAAAATCTGTTTGATAAGATGGATCCGGCCAAAGGATTCCGCCGGGACCGGTATATGGCCCGAACTGACGAGGTGATCGAATTATGTGACGCACTGAGGGAAAATTATGATAATGTGGGAATCTGCTGGGATTTCGGCCATGCAAATGAGATGGGACTGAATCAGCCGCAGGCGCTTAACATGATCGGAAGCCGTCTGATTGCTGTTCATGTGCAGGATAATTATGGAGTAATTGATGACCATCTGCTTCCTTATCACGGAACCGTGGTATGGGAACCGATCATGGAAACATTGAAAAAGATCAATTACCAGGGGGTATTTGCTTATGAGACACATAAGGCGACCATGAGAGTGCCGGAAGCGGTGATCGACGCCCTTTTGACCTATTCTCTGCAGTTGGGGAATTATCTGATCTCCTTGTACGACGAAGCATAGTAAGGGGGACAAGTATGCAAAAACTATATAAAGCGGTTATTTTTGATTTTGATATGACCATAGCTGACAGCTCTCAGGTGATCGTCTCATTGCTGAATGATGCGGCGGAGCATTTCGGGTATCCCAGAAAGAGCTATGAGGAAGTGCTGCCATGCGTGGGCAATACTCATGAAATCATGCTGAGCTATGTTACCGGTGAAAAAGATCCGCAGAAGCTGCTTTTGATGCGGGAACATTACCGGACGATCAGCAGAGAAGAGATGCCGAAACGGACCACATTTTTCCCGGGAGTGGAGCAATGCCTGAAAACATTGAAGAGGAATGGGATTAAAGTTGGGTTATTATCCCTTAAACTTCATGATATACTGATGGCATCTCTGGATAAATATAATCTGAGCCGGTATTTTGACCTGATACTGGGGTGCGAGGATGTGCCGGCGCATAAACCGGACCCAAGCGGAATGATAAAGGCCATGAAACTGCTGGGAGTGGGACGCCATGATATCCTTTACATAGGGGACAGCCTGGTGGATCAGGAAACCGCCAAAAATGCAGGTGTGGATTTCTGCGCCATGCTGTTAGGAGGAACGTCAAAGGACCAGTTTGACAAGGATTTCGTGACCGCATTCTGCATTTCCCCGGATGAGGTGACGCGTTATTTTTCGAGTAATAAGTACAGAAATGCCAGATAACGGAGGGCAGGCGGATAAAAATGTGAAAAAGCGGGGACAAACAATTTGAAATTTCCTTCTGCCTGAGGTAGTATAGTACTAGATAATATATTATGGCAGGCAGGAGGAGCATAAATGAAGTTACTAACATACGAAGTAGATAATAAGGTTAAGCTCGGTATGATGAGCAAAGATGGGGCGTGGGTGTATCCGCTGAAGGCTTGCGGTATGGATTATGATGAGATGCAGGAATTAATAGAGGGAATCAGTGATTCTGAACTGCAGCTTTTAGAGCATTTTTCAAAAAGTGATCCTTACGAAATCCGCGGTGCTGCAACCGTTGAGGAAGTAAAGCTTCTGGCTCCTATTTTGGTTCCGCGTCAGGATATCATCTGTCTAGGGATCAATTACATGGCACATGCGGAAGAGTCTGCCAGATTCAAAAAAGAGGCGTTTGGAGGGGAACGTCCCTATGCCGTTTATTTCTCAAAGAGGGTGAACAGAACGGTCAGCAACGGGGAGGGAATTCCCAGTTATCCGGGGCTGGTGGACAGTTTGGACTATGAGGCAGAACTGGCGGTTATCATAGGCAAGGATGCGAAGAATGTGAAGCCGGAAGAGGTAAAGGATTATATTTTCGGCTATACGATTATGAATGACGTGAGCGCGAGAACAATACAGACCAATCATAAACAGTGGTATTTTGGAAAGAGCTTAGATGGCTTTACACCGCTTGGGCCTTGCATTCTGACTGCGGATTCCATTCCATATCCTCCACAGGTACAGGTGCAGTCC
The DNA here is from genome assembly GCF_002899675.1 of Clostridium sp. chh4-2. Lineage (GTDB taxonomy): Bacteria > Bacillota > Clostridia > Lachnospirales > Lachnospiraceae > CHH4-2. The sequence continues at coordinate 147,463 of NZ_PKUU01000009.1, forward strand.
AGGGTGAACGGCGAGCTGCGCCAGGACAGCAATACAAGCCTGCTTATTTTTGGAATCGATCATATCGTGAGCGAGTTGTCCCAGGGGATGACGCTGAAGACGGGCACCATTATATCCACGGGAACTCCGGCTGGAGTCGGTATGGGATTTGAGCCGCCTAAGTTTTTGAAGGTTGGGGATGTGGTGGAGTGTACCATAGAAGAGATCGGAAGTATCTCCAATCCGGTGATCTGATGAAGGGAATTTACATGAAGCGTGAAGGCATTTTCAGAAATGCCTTCACGCTTCATGTAAAAAGTTTGATGTAAAAACAGGTTTTGTCTGCACTATAAAAGGGCTGTCATTTGACAGCCCCGTTTTAAGTATGTTATTAATAATTTTCAGCTTTTCTCTCAAAATAAGCCTTTGGATGAGCGCATACCGGGCAAACTTCAGGAGCGTCGGCAGCTTCATGAATATAACCGCAGTTACGGCATTTCCAGCCTAAAGGAGCGTCGCCTTTAAAGGTTCCGTCTTTTTTCAGGCTGTCAAGCAGCTTCAGATAACGTTTCTCATGAGCAGCTTCTACTTTAGCAACCATACGGAATTTATTCGCTAACTCGTGGAAACCTTCTTCGTCGGCTTCATTGGCCATGCGCACATACATGTCGGTCCATTCTTCATTCTCACCGGCAGCAGCGTCTGTAAGGTTTTCTTCTACAGTGCCAAGGCCGTGATATTCTTTGAACCACATCTTCGCATGCTCTTTTTCCTGGTCTGCAGTTTCCAGATATAAAGCGGCCATCTGCTCGTATCCGGCTTTTTTGGCTACGGATGCGTAGTAAGTATATTTATTTCTTGCCATGGACTCGCCGGCAAATGCATCCAATAAATTCTTTTCTGTTTTTGTTCCCGCATATTTAGACATATGAATTCTCCTTTTCTTTCGTAAACTGCCAGTGATATGGAATCAGGATTAGTTGAAATATCTCTTTAATAATCCTTCAAATGCTTTTCCGTGACGAGCTTCGTCTCTGGCCATCTCATGTACTGTATCATGGATTGCGTCTAAGTTAGCAGCTTTTGCACGTTTTGCAAGGTCAAATTTACCGGCTGTAGCGCCATTTTCAGCAGCAACTCTTAATTCCAGGTTTTTCTTTGTGCTGGTAGTAACGCACTCGCCCAGTAATTCAGCGAATTTAGCAGCATGTTCTGCCTCTTCGTAAGCGGCTTTCTCATAATATAAACCGATCTCAGGATATCCTTCTCTGTGAGCGACTCTAGCCATAGCTAAATACATACCAACTTCTGAACATTCACCTTCGAAGTTTGCTCTTAAATCCATAATAATATCTTCGCTAACGCCCTGTGCAACGCCTACTACGTGCTCAGCAGCCCATGTTAATTCACCTTTCTGCTCTTCAAACTTGGAAGCAGGAACCTTACATACTGGACAAAACTCTGGAGCTGTTTCTCCTTCATGAACATAACCGCATACTGTACAAACCCATTTCTTCATAATTCGTGTTCTCCTTTTCTTTTTTTGATTTATATTATTCTATACATTTGATAAATAATAGTAATTATTACTGATATTACAATAACATATTTTTCCAACGATGTCAAGCTTTTAATGTAACTTTTTTGCGGAACAATCTTTGCAGGTGCCGTAGAAAAAGATGGTGTGGCTGTTTACCTGTCCGTCAAAGTGTTCTTCAGCTATCCGGTTTAAATCTTCTCTGGTCTGCATAGGCAGGTCGATTACCTGACCGCAATCGCTGCATACGAAATGATAATGAGGGGAAGTATCTGCATCAAAGTGATCCGCGCCGTCACCGCAGGTTAATTTGATCACTTCACCTAATTCAACCAGGAGATTCAAGTTCCGATAGACAGTGCCTAAACTGATATTAGGATATTCCTCGCGAATTGACATATAAACGGCATCCGCAGTAGGGTGGTCCTTGCGCTCCATCAAACATGTTTTGATGGATTCACGTTGACGACTGTACTTTAGCGTCTTCATACAATTCTCCTTTCTTCATTCTTGTGAATCATCTTGCAAATAATAACAATAATGATTACTAATATAATAACAAAAAATAATATCTATGTCAAGGGATAATTACCTGATTTATCGTGAAAATATGGGGATGATATAGGGATTGAGAAATATAGGGTTTGCTGTTATAATAATGGTTGGAATTTATCTGTATTCTTTTTATTCTTCAGGCCGTTTCGGCCGCAGTTTTCCATTTTTAATTATAAAAAGCGGGAGGTGATAGGAGCCAGCCTTGATTCTGTCAGGAAAAAATAATATAATAAGGAGAGACGAATGAGCACAGAGTTTTTGCAGTGGCATCCCGCTTTCTATGCAGCGGCTCAGATTGAGCTTCTGGAAGAACGGGATAAACTTGGATATTATACTCAGGGCAAACCGGGATGCAGCAGAGGAGGCGAAGGAAATGTGTGATGCGATAAGAGAGTTGTTTGCGGAGGAATTAGAGGAAGGAATGCAGTTGGGACTACAGCGGGGAATTAGTCAAGGACGAGAACAAGGCCTGGCCTGTGGCCGGGAACAGGGAATTACCATTGCAAAAATGGTCTTTCGAATGAACGCAGAAGGCAAAGATATAGATGAGATCGCCCAGGCCGGAGGTCTGACCCGTGAAGAGGTTCAAAAAATTCTGAACGATTGACGAACGATAGGCGCGGGAGAAGGACGCGGATGAGGAGACAATAACTCTAAAAGGCATCTGAGAGTGTGGCAGAAGAAACAGTTATGGGATTCGGTATTCACCTCCAAGATACAAGGGCGGATATCGAATCCCATTTTGGCAGATATCAGATCGTTTCTTTGGCAATCCGTATAAATTCTTTGGTGGCCTGTGAAAGGTAATGGCCTTTATGATAACCGATTGCCAAGACACCGTGAGCTTTCGGGTAGTTGAGCGAGTAGAAATTTAATGGTCCCCGCTCTCTTAAAACGGTATCCAAAGCGCCCCGGCTGGCGATAAACATCTTAGGATAAAAGGTGATTCCCATGCCTTTTCCGGCTAAAGCCATAACGGTTTCTATATTCTCTGTTTCCAGAATGATGCGCGGGGTGATCTGCGAATCTTCAAAGATCTCATCGGCGATTGTCCGCACCCGGTTTCCTTTATTAAGCAGTAAAAACGGGCAGCCGTCTAATATGGAAAGGTCATTGCTGTGTTCCAACAGCATTTTCGTTTCTTCCACTTTTCCGGGGAAGGCTTTTTCCAGCACGGAATCGGAGACTGCAAGGAGGACTTCCTCGTCGCAGAGGGGGACGGTTTCTATGTTATCCACCTTAAAGGGCAGCATGCCGATGATCAGATCTACTTTGCCGTGCAGAAGATCGCTGTCCAGTTCTGAGGAGTTTCCTTCTACCAGATGAAGCTCGATATTGGGAAAGCGCTCTTTATACAGCGGTAGGATTTCCGGCAGGATCTTCCGCCCTCTGGTATGAGAAACGCCGATGGAAATGCGGCCGGTGGAGAAATCCTTGATATCGGCTATCTCCTTGTACGTTTCATCCCTGAGATCCAAAAACTGCCGCGCTCTCGCTTTTAAAGCCTGTCCGGCATAGGTGAGGGTCAGCGGGGTGGTTCGGTTAAATAAAATAACATCAAATTCTTTTTCCAGGTTGGAGATATGGTTGCTCAGGGACTGCTGGGATATATACAGACGCTTTGCGGCTTTTGTAAAATTCAGCTCTTCCGCAGCGGTCAGGAAATACTCCAGGTTCAAAAAATTAATCATGATCGATTATCCTCCATGTATACGGTCTGTTACAGTCTGACCGCGCTCCAACTGTCATGGATAACCATACCGGAATTTCCGCTTTGGAAGCCAAAGGAGGAGATAAAACGTCTGCCTGACTGCTGATTGTAACCGTTAATGAGAATATAGCATATTTTTTCAGAGAAAACTATAGAAATATTAGGCAGGATATGATAAATTAATATATTAGAAAGTTTTGTGAAAAGTGAGGAGAAAAACATGAGTGACGAGATGAGAAAAGATATGGAAAGCATGGATGATTACGCTGCAGAACTGGAAGCGTCTTATAAGGAATATGACGAGAGACGGAGCAAACAGGTTTATGTGGCAGAAGAAGATCCTCAGGCAGAGGCTTGGCAGAATTTAGGCCAGATGAAAGAGGACCGTACTGTTGTTAAGGTTAAGATTAAAGAGATTGTAAAAGGCGGAGCAATCGCATATGTGGACGAGATGAAGGCATTTATCCCTGCATCCCAGCTTTCACTGGAATATATTGAGAAATTGGATGAATGGGTTGGAAAATATGTAGAGGCCCTCGTTATCACCGTTGATCCTGAAAACAAGAAACTGGTTCTCTCTGCAAAGGAACTGCTGAAAGAAAAGGCAGAGGCGGAGAAACAGGAGAAGTTATCAAAGATACAGGCAGGTCAGGTTGTGGAAGGCGTTGTGGACAGCCTGAAACCATACGGCGCATTTGTTAATCTGGAAGGCGGATTATCAGGTCTGCTTCACATTTCCCAGATCAGCAATCAGAGAATTAAACATCCGGGCGCTGTTTTAAAAGAAGGCCAGAATGTGACTGTTAAGATTTTAAGCGTTGCAGACGGAAAGATCAGTCTGAGCATGAAAGCATTGGAGCCGGAAGATGAACCGGCAGAGGTTTTCGACTATAAAGAAAATGGAAGCGCCTTTACCGGCTTAGGCGACTTACTGAAGGGCATCAAATTATGATGAATATCCCTAAAACATACAACCAGATTGACCAATGGAAATCGGTTATGTTTTTGTATAACTCTGCGTTAAAGGAGATCAATACCAAGATTGAGATTCTGAATAATGAGTTCGTTCATATTTATGATTACAATCCTATTGAACATATTAAGTCGCGGCTGAAAACGCCGGAAAGCATTGTTCAGAAGCTGAAACGCTACGGATGGGATGTTACCATTGACAATATGACTGATAAGCTCAATGATATCGCGGGAATCAGAATTATCTGTTCCTTTACATCGGATATTTATATGATTGCCGATATGATATCGAGGCAGAGCGATGTTACAGTTTTATTTGTAAAAGATTATATCAAAAATCCAAAACCAAATGGATATAAGAGTTATCACATGGTGGTGACAATTCCGATTTATCTGACTGACGGGCCGGTAGAGACGAAAGTGGAGATACAGATACGGACAGTAGCCATGGATTTCTGGGCCAGCCTGGAACATAAAATCTATTATAAATTTGAGGGGAATGCGCCTGCATATCTTCAGCAGGAGCTGAAAGCCTGCGCCGATATGGTGGATATGCTGGATGCCAAGATGTATTCCCTGAATGAAGCAATTCTTGCGCTCAGCCAGAACCAACAGGAAGAAGCTATTGAAGAAGAGACAAAGGGGTAAAGGCTGAAGCGAAGAGAACTTTTAACATAATAGGTGAAGGGATTTTTGAAAAAGCCTTAGTGATTTGGTTTTAAAACCAAACCCTAAGGCTTTTTCAAAAATCCCTTCACCCTTCCTGTAAATTTATGCGGAGAGACGAGGGATAATATGTGGAGACTTCTCAGAGAGACAGGTCAGATTATAAAATTTAATATCAAGAATCTGCTTCTGTTTGAAGTGATCTACCGTTTGGTAACTGCTCCCATTTACCTGCGTTTCATGGACCTGGGGATTAAAGCTATTTTAAAGCTGAACGGCTACAGCTTTCTTACATTGGGAAATCTGGGGAAAATCCTGTTGAATCCGGGGACGATACTGATTCTTTTAGGCGTGAGCCTGGTTGGCGTTTTGATATTAACCGTTGAGATCGGCGGATTGATCACCGCATTTTCAGGGGCGGCTTATTACCTGAAGCTTCCCTGGACGGAGATTCTGTCCGGCGGAGTGCACAAGCTGATTGATGAAATGAGGCGAAAGAATTTTGCGATTCTTTTAATGGCGCTGGTGAATTACCTGCTGGTCAACCTCTATTTGATCTACCGGGTGTTTACCCACGTGAAACCCCTTAATTTTATGATGCGCACAATTTTGGAAGAACCCGTATCCAGAATGCTTCTGGTGGTTGGGCTGGTGCTTTGCGTAATCGGGTTTGCTCCGGTTATGTTTGTCTGGTATGGATGTATGGTGGAGCAGAAATCTTTCCGGGACAGCTGCGCAAGAAGCAGGGAACTTTTGAAAGACCATGTGATTCCATCTGTAATACTGATGGGCGGGGGCAATGCGGCGGCTATTTTATTGATGATTATTACGTATCTTGTCTGCGTGTTGGCGGCGGCTCTGATCGTTGTGTTGGCAGTGGATAAAAAGATGGAGTTCGCATTTCTTCTCGCGGCCTGTGACAGGATTGAGCTGGTTTTGCTGTTTTTGTTCAGCTCGATTATCTGTATGGTCAATTTTGCGTCCCTGACAGTGCTTTACTACCAATACAGCAGCCGGCTGAAACGTGAGCCCAGGTGGGATTTTGATTTTACGGGACAAAAGGTTTTGAAGAAAAAATATGCTCTGGTAGCAGGCGTTCTGATGTGTGTTGTCAGCGCTGTCTGCATGTTTGACGTGGCCTGGAACGGTTCCGTGATCACAAAAGCTGTGATAACGGATATAGGCATAACCGCCCACCGGGGGAGTTCCAAAACGGCTCCGGAAAATACCATGGCGGCCATTGAAGCGGCGGTGGAAGAGCTGGCTGATTATGCGGAGATCGACGTACAGGAATCCAGTGACGGGTATTTGGTCCTCTGCCATGACAGCAGTTTAAAACGGGTGGCCGGAATTAAGCGCAATGTGTCGGAACTGACCTTTGAGCAGCTGATGGAGCTGGATGTGGGAAGCTGGTTTTCACCGGAATTTGCCGGTGAGAGGATTCCGACCTTGGAAGAGGTGATGGCCTATGCCAAGGGAAAGATCAATCTGAACATAGAAATTAAGAATGCGGGAAGCGGCAGCCGGATGCCGGAAATGGTATTAAAACTGATTGAAGAGTATGGGATGGAAGAACAGTGCGTAGTGACATCTACGGCCCTTAAATATTTGGTGCGGATTAAGGAATTGAATCCGGATATTAAAACCGGTTATATTATTTCAGCGGCTTACGGCCGTTATTATGAAGAAGACAGCATTGATTTTATCAGTCTGCGTTCCAGCTTTGTGACCGAGCGTTTGGTGACGCTGGCCCATGAATCCGGCAAGGAGATTCATGCCTGGACGGTCAACAGCAAAAGCGAGATGGAGCGGGTAAAGGCCCTTGGCGTGGATAATATCATAACGGATTATCCGGTCAGAGCCAGAGAGCTGATCTATGGGGAAGAGGCGACGGAAACGCTGTTGGGATATCTGCGTCTGATTCTGAGATAGGGATTCAGAAGATAGAAACTTGCGATAGAGAGACTGAAATGAGGAGAAAATTGGAATTATGCGTATGGTAATACAGAGAGTGGCTCATGCAAAAGTCACTGTGTCCGGCCAGGAGATTGGTTCGATTGGCAGAGGATTTTTAATTTTACTGGGTGTGGAAGACAGCGATGACCGGACGGTTGCGGATAAAATGGTGGATAAGATGGGAAAGCTGCGCATCTTTGAAGATGAGCAGGGAAAGACCAATCTTTCTTTGGCAGATGTGGACGGAGAGATTCTGGTGGTCAGCCAGTTCACCTTATATGCGGACTGCAGAAAAGGGAACAGGCCCAGCTTTATCCGGGCCGGAGCGCCTGCTTTGGCTGAAGAACTCTATGAATATGTGGTTTCGCAGTGCGGCCGGTATGCGAAAAAGACGGCTCACGGAAGCTTCGGAGCCGATATGAAGGTTGAACTGTTAAATGACGGGCCATTTACCATAGTGCTGGACAGTGAAGAGCTGATGAAACGATGACAAAGAGAAAGGAAGAAAAGATGGAAAAGACAGCAAAAGAATTACAGGATGAACTCACCTGGAAATTCCCTCATATTGCAAAGGCGGCGCCTGAACAGGTGGAGCAGGCGGCAGCATTTTGCGAAGGGTATAAAAAATTCCTGGATACGGGAAAAACTGAGCGGGAATGCGTAAAAGAAGCGGAGCAGATGCTTCTGAATGCCGGATACAGGCCGTTTGACGAGAATGGAACATATGAACCGGGCGACAAAGTTTATATGATTCAAAGAAATAAAGCGCTGATTGCCACCACTTTTGGAACTGAGAAGGTGGATGCAGGTCTCAGAATCAACGGTGCCCATATTGATTCACCCAGACTGGACTTAAAGCCCAATCCTATGTATGAAAAAAATGATATCGCCTACTTTAAAACCCATTATTACGGCGGCATCAGAAAATATCAGTGGGGCACGGTTCCGCTGGCTATGCATGGAGTTATTATCAAGAAAAATGGTGAAAAAGTGGAGATTTCCATCGGTGAAAACGAGAATGATCCTGTATTTTGCGTTACCGATCTGCTTCCCCATCTGGGCGCGGAACAGAATGAACGCCATTTAAAGGATGGATTAAAAGGCGAGGAACTGAATATCGTGATCGGTTCCGTGCCGTATGCAGACGATGAGATTAAGGAGCCGGTCAAACTGCTTGCGCTCCAAATATTAAATGAGAAATATGGGATTACGGAGGCGGATTTCCTTCGTGCGGAAATCGAGATGGTTCCTGCCCAGAAAGCCAGCGACGTGGGGCTGGACCGCAGCATGATCGGCGCTTACGGGCAGGATGACAGGGTATGCGCTTATACGGCTCTCATGGCGGAGATCGAAACGAAGGAGCCAAAATACACTACGGTAACGGTTCTGACAGATAAAGAGGAGATCGGATCGGAGGGAAATACAGGGCTGAACTCCAACTATGTGGCTCATTATATTGAGTATTTGGCAGAACTTCAGGGGGTTAATCCTAAGGCTGTTTTCAAAAATGCGGTCTGCCTCTCCTCTGATGTAAATGCGGCGTATGATCCCACGTTTCCAAGCGTATTTGAAGCGAATAATTCCTGCTATATGAATAAAGGATGCGTTTTAACCAAGTATACGGGGGCCAGAGGAAAATCCGGTTCTAACGATGCCAGTGCGGAGCTGATGGCGCGGGTGATCGATATTATGGACAGAGGCGGCGTATACTGGCAGATCGGCGAACTGGGAGCGGTGGACGCAGGAGGCGGCGGAACCATTGCCAAATATGTGGCTCAGATGAATATCGAAGTGGTGGATCTTGGCGTGCCGATTCTCTCCATGCATTCTCCATTTGAACTGGCTTCCAAATTGGATGTGTATAATACATACAAGGCATTTCATGCATTTTATAACATCGTGTAACTATTCAGAGGGGACATCTTCTTGCATGGCCTGCGGCCATACAAGAAGCATCGGAGGTTCCTCCGATGGAAATATTGGTACAAAAATCCGCTTACAAGCAAGCTTGACACTGATTTTTGTATCAATATTTCCGCCCCCTGAACAGTTACAGCATATTCTGAAATTTTTGTGAATTTGGCTGAAATACTTTTTTTTCCCTCTCTTATGTGGTATAACTTAGATTATCTGTATCCCCAAAGGGGAGTCCCTGACTGACAGCCAGCAAAAGGGCGCATAGGGGAAAAAAGATGCGAATAAATAGAAAAGAATAAGGATGTATTAATCATGAGAAAATTTGCAAAGGTATGTATTTGCGGTATGGCTGCGGCTGTGCTGTTAACAGGATGTTCAAAGAAGAATTCAGTTGAGCCGACAAGTGCTGCGGAGACAGAAGCGACATCGTTTTCAAGTAATTTAATGGAGCCCATTGAAGGAGTAACGCTGGGGGCTGATGAAGATAAGGTTGTTTTAGGCGAATATAAAGGACTTGAAGTGGAAGCCGTTCCGGTGGAAGAAGTAAAGGATGAGGAAGTAGAACAGAGGGTGCAGTATGTTTTAGCAAGCAATCCGATCACTGAGGTGCCGGCAGACCATGTTGCTCAGAACGGCGATACGGTCAATATCGATTTTGTGGGAAAAAAAGATGGAGTTGCATTTGAAGGCGGAACCGCAGAAGGACAGGATTTACAACTCGGTTCAGGAAGCTTTATTCCGGGCTTTGAAGAAGGCTTGGTTGGCGTAAAGGCTGGAGATAAGAAAGATCTGAATCTCACCTTCCCTGAGAACTATCCTCAGGCTGATTTAGCAGGTGCTGCAGTGGTATTTGAAGTGACTGTTAACAGCTTTACATCAATTGTTCCTGAGTTAAATGATGAATTTGTTGCTGCACATTCGGAAACTTCCAAGAATGTGGACGCATTTAGAGAAGAATTAAGAGAGCAGATTGGAAAAGAGAAAGAGGCTGCAGCTCTTTTAATGAAAAAAAATGCTTTGTTTACGGAAGTGATAAATAACAGTGAAGTATCGGTAACGGATAAAACATTGGAAGAAGAATACAATAGACAGCTTCTTATTAGTACAAACAGGGCTCAAGCTCTTGGCATGGACCTTGAAACAATGTTGTCTCTTTACGGCATGGACATGTCTACATTCCAGAACCAGTTGAGACAGGCTGCTGCCCAAATGGCGAGGGAGAACTTAATTATCGATGCGATTGCGGATCAGGAGGGCATTGTTCTTAATGATACGGAACGGGAAGAAATTGCTAAAGATATAGGTTATGGCAGTGTTGACGCCATGGAAAGTGCTTTTGGAGAAGTAACAACAAACAGTTTCTTAATGGCAGAAAAAGTAGTAGCATTTCTAGCGGATAATGCAGTGGAAAAATAGTTCAGATCATAGGGGGATCTCGTATGCAGCTGTTAAAAGACAGAATCAGAAAAGACGGCAAGATTAAGGCCGGCAATGTACTAAAGGTGGATAGCTTTTTGAATCATCAGATGGACATTCATCTGTTTGAAGAGATTGGAAAAGAATTTAAAAAACGGTTTACGGATGTAGAGGTCAATAAAATTCTTACTATTGAGGCTTCCGGTATTGGAATTGCCTGCGTAGTTGCCCAGTATTTTGACGTGCCGGTAGTATTTGCTAAAAAGACGAAGACGAAAAACATTGCAGGAGATGTGTATACCAGTAAAGTGGAATCCTTTACGCATGGAAGAGTGTACGATATCATCGTTTCCAAGGAATTCCTTGGAGAAGGCGATAAGGTGCTTTTGATCGATGATTTCCTTGCCAATGGAAAGGCTTTGGAGGGACTGGCTTCCCTTGTACAGGATTCAGGAGCTGAACTGGTGGGAGCCGGAGTAGTTATTGAAAAAGGCTTCCAGGTAGGCGGAGACGCCATACGGTCCAGAGGCATCCGTCTGGAATCCCTGGCAATTGTTGAATCTATGGATGAGGAGACAGGAACGATTGTGTTCCGCGGAGATGACTGTGAGTAAGAAAGTATTGTTTTTTGATGTTGATGGAACATTATTAAGTGAGATAACGCGTACTGTGCCGGAGAGCGCAGTACGCGCTTTGTCTGCGGCCCGTAAAAACGGACATTTGGTTTTTATCAATTCCGGCCGCACGTACAGCCAATTGGGAAAGATCAAAGAATTGGTGGAAGTGGACGGATATCTTTGCGGCTGCGGCACCTATGCAAGGGTGGGAGGAGAGGTTCTCTATTCCCATCAGATTCCTCATGAGAGGGGAATTCAGATTAAGAAGGATATAGTTAAATACAATTTGGACGGTATTTTAGAGGCGGCCGGGGGCTGCTATGTCCAGAAAAAGGAATCCCGCTTTGCTGAGGTCAGACGGATCAGCAAATCTCTGGATTTTGCAATCCGTGATTACGGCTGGGATGAAGACTGCTATGATTTTGACAAGTTCTGCGTTCTGACGGATGGAGAAAGCGATGAAGACGGATTTTTCCGAACCTTGGAAGCAGACTTCGACGTGATTGACCGCGGAAGCGATTTCTTCGAGTGTGTGCCACAGGGGCATTCCAAGGGGACGATCATGGATGTGGTACTCAAGCGGTATGGGCTCACGCTTCAGGATGCTTATGTATTTGGAGACAGTATGAATGACCTTTCCATGTTCCGGTTTGCCGAGAATGCAGTGCTGATGGGCAGACATGATAAAGGATTGGAACCTTACGCCAGCTTTGTGACAAAGACGGTTGAAGAGGATGGAATTGAATTTGCAATGAAAGAATTAGGGATTATATAACCGGTTTTAACCGGTTGGCTAAAGGGTACGCACGGAATCGGGAAGCGGAGCAGGACAGAGCGGTCTGCTCCGCTTCCCGATTCCGTGCTGTTTTTTTCTGGATTGTTTAAAAACAAGGAGGAATATCAGTATTTAGATAGCCTATAATTTACCTGGATTTTTACATAGATCTTCAAGGCATTTTCGAAAAAGCCTTCACGGTTCATGTGAAAAGGGAGACAATTGAGAAAATAGATGATATAATAGTTTGAGAATCAAAATCAGAAATTTACTTGTGGGTGAATGGGATGAAACGAGATTTCAGTACAAAACTTAAAGTTGTACTTTTTTTAATAGTGTCTGTGATTGCCGTTTGCATAGGAAAGAACCATCCTGCTTTTGCAGAAGCCAATACGGATTCCGTAAAAGTGGGATATTTTTTACTGGATGGATATCAGAATATAGATGAAGAGGGCAACTATTCCGGCTATGGATATGAATATCTGCAGGAATTGAGAAAATATACGGGATGGAATTACGAGTACGTCAGAGCGTCTTTTGGGGACTGCCTTACCATGCTGAAAAATGGTGAGATCGATCTGATGGGGTCCATCCAGATGACGCCGGAGCGCCTGGAGATCTTTGACTATGCGGATCTTCATTCGGGAATCAGTACGGCCTGTTTGTTTACACGAAAGGACGATATCCGTTACGCGTACCAGGATTTTTCCGGTTTTAACGGGATGACGGTTGGAATTCTGAATGGAAACAGCAGGAATAAACGGTTTGATAACTATTGCGAAGAAAAGGGCTTTCAGGTCAATAAGATTACATTTAATACGGAAAAAGAGCTTTTAGAGGCACTGGATAATCATCAGGTAGACTCTGTTATGCTGAGCAACGTCAGAAATATGTCGGGATATCGGATTATCACCCAGTTTTCCCCTTCGCCTTATTATTTTGCCACAACAAAGGGCAATACCGCGGTTCTTCAGAAACTGAATGATGCGATGGAGCAGATTAAGGCTCAAAATCCTTATTTTGATGCGGATTTATATGAAAAATATTATTTTTCAGTTCTTACCGGAGTACCCGCTTATACTCGGGAGGAACAGGCATTTATAGACCATGCGGAAACGATTCAGGTGGGATTGTCTGACGGACGAAATGTTCTTTCTGATTATAATGACCAATCGCAGAGTTTTACGGGAATCACAATTGATGTCATGTCTCTGGTTTCGGAGAAAAGCGGTTTGAAATTTTCCTATAACATACTTCCGGGGGAGCTTAGGGCAGTAGAGTATTTAAAGAGCAGCGAGGCACAGATTGCAGCGCCGCTCATGAGGTCCGAGGCAGTGATAGAATCGGATCAGATGCTGTTCATTCCGGCAAAGGTAGACAGTTCCCTTGTGCTGGTGGGCCGACAGGGAGAAGCCTTTGACCCTTCCGGTTCTTTTACACTCGTGCTGCCGTATTTGATGGCCAATACGGAAGATTATATGAGAGATAAATACCCCAATGCTGAGATTATCTTCGAGGCCGACGATTTTTCCTGCCTGAATGCAATTGTCAATAAAAAGGCGGATATTACATTTGAGAATATCTTTGCGGCCCATGCCAACCTGCAGCGTCCGGTTTATGAGAAATTATATATATTTACGGCGTATTCCCTGAAAGAAGAATTTTCAATCGGAATCCTGAACAGTGATAATCCGTTGTTGGTGTCTGTGCTTCAAAAAACAATGGAATCACTTACACAGGAAGAGATTAACCATATTATTATGAAATATACCATGGCGGAAAATTATAAAATGACGCGGAAGGATATATTTTATAAGTTTAAACTATTTATTTATGCGCTGTCGGTTCTGATTATAATGATCATATCTCTGCTTGTTGTCATCATGATTATCAGACAGCGGAATTACAGGAGGCTGGAGGCGGCCAATGAACAGCTGAAACAGGCGCTGGTAGAAAAGGAAAATGCGAATGATGCGAAAAACAGGCTGGAAGCGCAGAAAATAGCGGATGAGAAATACCAGGCCGAGCTTCGCAAAATGATAGAGTACGACGATATGAGCGGGCTTTACAGCAGAAGGGCGTTCTACGTCCATGTGCGTGAGCGCCTGGATGAGGACCCCAAAGGGTGTTATGCCGTTGTCAGGTGCGATATCGACCGTTTTAAGGCGTTTAACGATATTTTCGGCACCTTGATGGGGGATCAGCTGTTGGGAGATTTGGGACGGTTTTTTAAAGAATTTGACCGGGACGGAGTTATCAGCTGCAGGCTGCAGGCGGATCATTATGTGTCTTTATGGCCTAAGAGCTTATTCGATGCGGAACAGTTGTCACAGAAGCTTCAGCAGTGGTTTGATGCCTATCCTGTGGATTTTAATTTCTCTTTTTGCCTTGGCATCTATATGGTTGACGATACCTCTCTGGACGTGGCTCTGATGTGTGACCGGGCGCTTATGGCGCTCAGAACCATAAAGCAGCGGTATAATGAGTCGTATGCTTATTATGACGAGGTGCTCAGGGATAAACTGATTCTGGAGCAGCGGATTACGAGTGAGATGGCTCAGGCATTGGAAACAGGGCAGTTTGTGGTCTATTATCAGCCTCAATTCCGGTATTCCACCGGAAAGATGGCGGGGGCGGAAGCTCTGGTACGGTGGCAGCATCCTGAAAGAGGGCTTATCAGTCCTGCGGTATTTATTCCCATATTTGAGAAAAATGGTTTTATTGCGAGTCTGGACCGGTTTGTATGGGAACAGGTCTGCATGAAGATGAGGGAATGGCTGGATAAGGGGATGGAGATTTCTGTGTCCGTCAATATATCCAGAATCGATATCGAGGATCAGAGTTTGTGTCAGTTTTTGGAACAGCTGGTGAAAAAATACAGGATACCTGCCGAACTGCTGAAACTGGAGATTACGGAAAGCGTGTATATGAGAAATCCGACCGAACTGATTTCGGTGGTTAAGAAGCTTCAGAACAGGCGGTTTACGGTGGAGATGGATGATTTCGGAAGCGGTTATTCTTCCCTTAACATCTTAAAGGATGTGCCGGTGGACGTGCTGAAGCTGGATTTAAAATTCCTTGGAGGAGACGGCAGATCCAGAGGAGGAACGATTTTGAGCTCGGTTGTGCGTATGGCGCGCTGGCTGGATCTTCCGATCATCGCCGAAGGCGTGGAGACTAAGCAGCAGGCGGATTTTCTTCTGAGCATTGGCTGCGATTACATGCAGGGATATTATTTTGCCAGACCCATGCCGGCAGAGGAGTTTGAGACGTTAATGCAGCAGGATTCCGGCGGGGAGATTGTGCGGAGAGAAACAGAATATTCTGCCGAATTTGTAGAGGAATTATGGAATCCGGAATCGGATTTGTCCTTCATTTTCAATAATTTCGCCGGCGGAGCTGCCGTGATTGAATATAACGGGGAACGGGTGGAGATTCTTCAGGCCAATGATTCTTATCTCCGTTTGCTGGGAATTAAGAGGGAAGATTATGAGCCTTACAGAAAAGATGTATTAGCCCGCTTATTTGAAGAGGACAGGATCTATTTTAAAAAGATGCTGGAAGAATGCATAAAAGATGGAAAGGGGCAGGCGGAGGTCCATACGAAGCCATTTGGCAAAGGAAATGCCGGAGGATTCTATAAGGTGAAAGCGTGGCTGCTGGCTAAGGCCAGGGGAAGCCATATCTTCTATATTTCAGTGGAAAAGATGTAACACGAAAAGATAAATGAGAGGAGAGGGAAAGATGGAAATTACAGGCAGGGATTTTACGGTGGAACACCATGCGGTGCTTTATGCGCTGATGGCAAAACAGATCATGCTTTTTGATCCTGCTCAGGGGGAAGTTCATGTGCTGGCGGCCACCGGAAGATATGGGGAAGACCGGGGAAAGAGGATGGCCCGGGCCGCTTTAAAAGACGGATGCGGGCTGAATCCATGCAGCTATATGGTATATGGCGAGCTCCCTCTGGTTACCGGAGCTTCCAAGTCCTCTTCTTCGGTTGAAGGCGGCCGTTTCCGGACATCCGTATCCGGGTGCGGATGGCTGGATGCGTGGAAAAAATATGATTTAGCGGATTACGGCGCTTTTTACTGCAAAGTGATCGACGAGAGTGTGTACAGAGGATTTAATCCGGAATTGGAGTTAAAGATATCCTCCTGTTTAAGTGGAGGTGATGAGGCCTGTGGATTTGACTGGGGTGAAGCGGTTTCACAGGAAGAGCAGCAGAGATGCCAGGAGTTTGCAGAAAAATTGGGAACCGGATTCCGAAAAGATTTCCTGTTTCATACATCCGGAATGCTGGCGGTGATGGGTGAATATCTGAAAGAAGCATATGGGAATCATGGAAATGAGATCGTTGAACGGGCATTAGAGGAATTTTCCCGTATTTTTGGCAGAGAATATGCCGCAATTTTGGAGAAAGAAACACGGTAAGTGACTTGGGGTAGGATAGAAATGGAAGATAAAAAGACGATGGTTGCCGGAATTTCGAAGAAAACGCTGGAACGGCTTCCGGGATATTATCATTATTTACAGCAGAAAAAAGAAGAGGAGCAGGCATATATATCGGCTCCGGCTATTGCGGCGGATTTGAATCTGAATGAAGTTCAGGTCAGAAAAGAGCTGGCGCTGGTGAGCAAAAGGGCGGGGAAGCCGAAGGCCGGCTTTTCCGTGGATGAGCTTCTGGTGGATATTGAGGATTTTCTGGGCTACAATAATGTGAACCAGGCGGTTTTAGCGGGAGCCGGAGCTCTTGGGAAGGCGCTTCTGTCCTGCCGGGACTTCGAACAGTACGGAATTGAGATCGTGGCCGCATTTGATAATGACCCGGAAGTGGTTGGAACTAAAGTGGCGGGGAAAATGGTTTTATTGTCCGATAAGCTGGTGAATATGTGCGCCAGGCTGAATGTTCACATCGGGATTATCGCCGTGCCGGCTTCCTGTGCCCAGGAAGTCTGCGACAGGATGGTTTTGGGCGGAGTGAGGGCCATATGGAATTTTGCCCCTGTTCATCTATCTGTTCCGGAACATGTGATGGTTCAAAATGAAGATATGGCGGCTTCTTTAGGAATGCTTTCCAAATACTTATTGGAGCATGGAGGCGGAGACTGTTGATGGGAAAGGAGATACCGGCTTGAATACAGTACTTTTACAATATGCACTGGAAGTGGGGAAGACGGGGTCTATCACCCAGGCGGCCAATAATCTGTACATGGAGCAGCCTAATTTGAGCAAAGCGATTAAATCGTTGGAAGAAATGATGGGCGCGCCCATCTTTAAACGGACATCCAAAGGGGTGGTGCCCACTGAAAAAGGAAAGATATTTCTGGAATATGCGAAGAATATATTGATGCAGCTGGAAGAGATGGAATCTGTCTATAAAGGTCAGGAGCGGGAGCAGAATGAATTCCGGCTTTCAATTCCAAGGGCCACATATATCAGCGAAGCGTTCTGCCGTTTTGTAAAGCGCATGGACCGGTCGAAAGAGATTAATTTAAGCCTCAAGGAAACCAATTCGATGGAAACTGTGGCGGATGTGGCGGACGAAAAGTGCCGGATGGGGATTATACGGTATTCCGAGGAATTTGAAAAATATTACGCACAGATTTTAAAAGAACACGAACTGGAGAGCCGTCTGATCTGGAAATACGATCCGGTGATTCTGATGTCCGGGAATCATCCGCTGGCTGATGAAGAGGTTATAACCTGTGAACAGCTTAAAGAGTATTTGGAGATTCTTCATGGGGATATTAAACTTTCTTCCTCTTTGCCCATAAAAAATGTTTCTGCGCATTGGAGCGGGGAGAAGAGAAAGCGGATCTATGTCTACGAGAGGGGAAGCCAGTTCAACCTTCTGCAGACCAATGAGGACGGCTATATGTGGGTATCTCCACTGCCGGCACGGTGCCTGAAAAGCTATGGACTGATTCAGAGAACCTGTTTTGATCTGGACCGAAAATATCGGGACGTGCTGATATACCGTCCTCACTATAAGCTTAGCGCTTATGATGAAATGTTTTTAAAGGAAGTTCAAATGGTGAAAAAAGAAATCATTGGTGATATGGCGGCGGAGAGATAATGATATATCAGTATTTATATACTGATATATTCTGCTTTACATTACCCAAATGAGATAAAAGAAGTTACAATAAGAACATAGAACTTTCCTATGATTTATTGTGCAATGTAAATGTAAAAAAAGCTGCTGCCTTTTGGGCAGCGGCTTTTTTTATGTTAAAGAATCAGCCGGAATTGAAAACCAAATCACAGTAAACATCCCATAACAGCTGTTAATATGCAGTCCGGATTCCGCCCCATAAGACAAAATCAGCCTGGAATTCGTGTTCACCAATCCGATATGCTGATTGCCGGTCTGACTCGTTTCTCTTAAATCCCTTCTTATTAATTCCAGCTTATCAGGCAAAATTCCATTCCCGGTATCATAAATGCTGAAATAGATCCGGCCTTTCTTCGCATGCACAAAAATCCGTATCAGCCCTTTTCCGTTCTTTTCTTTAATCCCATGATAAATCGCATTTTCCACCAGCGGCTGCAAAAGCATCTTTTTCACCGGATAGATGGAGCAGTCCGGCTGGACGCAGAATTCCACCCGGAATTTGTCCGTATACCGGAGCTTCATGATTTCCAGGTATTTCTTCAGATAATTGATTTCGTCCTGGATCTTTACATTTTCCTGTGGATCGCTGAGGGAATAGCGCATGATGGCGGAAAGGTATGAGATCATCTGGCTGCATTTATTTTCCGATCCGGTCAGCTTTACGGATTCCCAATAGATGTTATTTAACGTATTGTGCAGAAAATGCGGGTTGATCTGGTGCTGTAAGGCCTGCATTTTTGACAATTGAAGTTTGGCGGCTTTTTCTGAATCCTGTACTTTCAGGTAATCCTGTTCGATGAACAGATGGATCACATTCATAAGGATATATTCAAACGGGCTGGAGCTTCCTTTTTTGGAAGGTTCCGTCATGGCCGCGGCAGCGTCCGGGGTGCTGAATACATCGATTATTTTGCCCAGATATTTGTAGTCGTGCTGGGTTTTAAAGAATGCGGTGACGCAGGCGGCCAGGATTGAGGCCAGGGTCATGAAGATGTACATGCTGGTTAAGCTTATGGCGGTTTTGTAGATCTTGTCCTTAGGGGTCAGCAGGATATAGGAAAAACCATAGGACCTGGGGGAATGCAGATAAGTTGCCGTGTAGGATTTGTAATCCCGGTTTATGGTTTCGGCGGCGGAATCCCCGGCGGCGGAGGCCATCTGTTCGGAGAGGGACAGCAGGCTGTCTGATGGAATATCATCGGAGGAGGGCCACACGAGCTGTCCGGCGGAGTCGATCAGGAAGAGCTGCTGATCCTCGTATTCCAGCATGGTTTTCAGTTCATTTTTTAATTTGTCGGCGCTGAAGCTGAATATGACCAGGCCGTTTTGAATATCCGTTGTTCTCCGGTACAGCTTTCTGTAAATCAGAAGGCTGGGAGTGCGGTATTCTGTATACAATAGCGGTTCGTCGGAAAGATCCATCCACACGTCCTCTGTTCCGGCATGATTATAGGAGGCCAGAACTTCATCCTCGCTGTCGGGAGGAAAGGAGATCAGTTTGGAACTTAACGGGACGAAAATGCGGCTGTAGTCATTTTTATAATAGACATAGATATTTCTCAAATAGTCGTCCGTATAGATCAGGTTCTGGAAGTTTAAAGAGATATTCTCCACGGATTTAAGGGAATCCAGGGTGAGAGACGGCTCTTCAAACGCATTTTTCAGCTGGAGGGTTACTCTGGGATTGGAGGCGAAAAAGAGATAGGCGTTGTCCACATGGGTATAAAAGGTCTCCATGATGTCGTCAGCCTGATTTAATATCAGGGAAGCCTTTTTCTCGGCTTCCCGGGTGCTTTCATTGGTGGTCCGAAAGATGGTGTACAGGCCGATGATTAAAAGGGGAATCAGCATCAAAAGGCTGTTGACCACCAGGCTGCGGACGAAAAAACGGATGCTTGTGGAATGGTATTTTTTATTCA
This sequence comes from Clostridium sp. chh4-2, assembly GCF_002899675.1. Classification (GTDB taxonomy): domain Bacteria; phylum Bacillota; class Clostridia; order Lachnospirales; family Lachnospiraceae; genus CHH4-2. The sequence goes on from NZ_PKUU01000009.1 coordinate 167,601, forward strand.
GATCTTCAAAAAGTACGTTATTTTTCATGATTTCTATATTCCGTGGGGGTGAGGCCCCAGTAGGCCTTAAAGGCTCTTGCAAAATTATTGGGATTCACATAACCGATCATATTGCTGATGTTGTAAATCTTGGTATCCGGGTCCTTTAAGAAAAGGGCGGCCTGTTTCATCCTGGCCTCATTGAGCAGATCGGAAAAGGTTTGGGACGTCTTTTGCTTGATCAGCTGGCTGAGATAGGAGGGATTCAGGTATAAGGATTCCGCCAGGGCCGACAGAGAACCTTCCCTGTAATTCTGACTGCAGTAGTTTAACACCTTTTGAATGATTTCGTCAGAAGAATGGTTCTGGTTTTCGTCCGGATTTACGTTGTATTTTAAGTCCAGCTCCTGTTTGATGGTGCCGAATATCTCTTTCAGTTCAGAAAAATTGGTGGGTTTGAGCACATAATAGCGGACACCGTAACGGATCGCATTCTGCGCGTATTTAAAATTATCGTAGGCGCTGAGAAATACCACCATGGGCTTTGCGCCCTGCAGTTCGGAAACAGCTTTAGCCAGCCCGATTCCATCCATGCCGGGCATGCTGATATCGGTCAGAATCACGTGGACCGTGTTGTCTTTTAAGAAATCCAGGGCTTCCTGCCCGCTGTCTTTTTCCCCGCAAACGTGAAAGCCCTGTTCATTCCATGGGAAACAGGACGCTAAAATATTGCGGGAACTTGCCTCATCGTCTACAATCAGTAGTTCATACATGTCATTTCCTCCCCAAACGGATCATACCAACTCATCAATACGAAAAAATTATATCATGGTGAAGTTTCACAGTCAAACGGATCGCCTCCAAAGCCTGTTTCTCTAAAATAATGATAGCCCCATAAAATAAAGATAGATTGAAATGATAGACGGTCATAACGGGCACAAGGGCGCATAAAAAGCCCGGCGTGATAGAATACAGTCAATGAGCTGCAATTCAACAGGAATGGAAAATGAGCGAAGGAGGAAAGGATCTATGTCACTGTTAAAAGCAAAAACGGCGGGAGGGGCCGTCGTGAGAAGATATCCGAAAAACTGGAAATGGGGGGTACTGTTTATTCTGCCCTGGTTAATTGGATTTTGTGTGCTGCAGGCTTATCCGCTGCTTATGTCCCTGTATTACTCATTTACGGATTTCTCCATATTGTCGGAGGGAAAATGGGTGGGACTGGATAATTACGTCAAACTGTTTACGAAGGATAAGTATTTTGTGAAGTCATTTTTGCTGACATTTAAATATGCGCTTATGTCGGTTCCGATGAAGTTAATTATGGCTTTAATTGTGGCTATGATTTTGAATATGCGTTTAAAAGGGATCAACCTGTTCCGTACCGTTTATTATCTGCCGTCCATTATGGGCGGAAGCGTTGCCATCTCGATTTTGTGGAGATTCATGTTTATGAAGGACGGGATGCTGAATAAGATGCTGGGCGTGCTGCATATTCCTGCAATTGACTGGCTGGGTGATCCTGATATTGCGCTGGTAACAATCAGCCTTCTGGTGATTTGGCAGTTTGGATCATCCATGGTTTTATTCCTGGCAGGGCTTAAAAATGTGCCTACGGAACTGTATGAGGCCGCTTCGGTGGACGGGGCGAATAAATGGGTTCAGTTTTGGAATATTACATTTCCCATGCTGACCCCGGTTGTATTCTTTAACCTGATCATGCAGATCATCCATGCGCTTCAGGAATTTACATCCGCATTTATCATTACCAACGGCGGGCCTAACCATGGAACCTACCTGATGGGCGTGAAAATCTATGAAGATGCATTTAAAAACCTGAAGATGGGATATGCGTCCGCATCCTCATGGGTGATGTTCGTGGCAATTCTTTTGATAACTCTCCTGGTATTCCGCTCATCGAGCGCGTGGGTATTCTATAATGACGGAGGAATGGACTGATGAAAATGAAGAAGAACCATATTACGGCATATGTGATATTAATTTTTGTGGGCATTGTGATGATCTATCCGCTGCTCTGGCTGTTTTTTGCCACATTTAAGGAGAACAAAGAGCTGTTTGGAAAGATGACGCTGCTGCCGGAACATTTTTCTTTTCTGGCCTATAAAGAGGGATGGAAGGGAAGCGGCCAGTTTTCCTACTGGACATTTTATGGAAATACCTTTAAACTGGTGGTTCCAACCGTGTTATTTACCGCCGTATCCACCGGAATTGTGGCCTATGGGTTTGCCAGATTCCGTTTTCCGATGAAAAAGATACTGTTTATGCTGATGATTTCCACCCTGATGCTGCCGGATGCGGTTATCATGATTCCAAGGTATGTGGTGTTCAATAAATTCGGCTGGATTGATACGTATCTGCCGTTCTGGGTTCCGGCGGTGCTGGCCTGTTATCCGTTCCTGATATTTATGCAGATACAGTTTTTAAGGGGAATTCCCAGAGAATTGGATGAGTCGGCCTATATGGACGGATGCAACCCATTTATGGTTTATGTGAAAATACTGGCTCCGCTTATGAAGCCGTCCATCTTTTCCGTTGTCATTTTCCAGACTCTTTGGAGATGGAACGACTACTTCAATAATTTAGTTTACATAAGCAGCGTGAAAAATTATACATTGTCTCTGGCGTTAAAGATGTCCATTGACAGCCAGGGGGCTTCTACCCCGTGGAATCAGATATTGGCGATGTCGTTTATCTCCTTAATTCCGCCGATTCTGCTTTATTTCTTCGCGCAGAAATATTTTGTGGAAGGAATTACGGCCGGGGGTATAAAAGGATAAAACAAAAAGATAAAAAAATGATAGACGGATAAAATGAAGATAGAATCTGAAGATAGGAACCTGTAATCTGAGAAGGGGCTTGAAAATCCATGTCTATGGTAAAATACAATTATAAAATGTTATGCAAAACAAAAAGAAGGTAGGAGGAAGTATTTCATGAAAAAGCAATTGAAAAAGAGCATTTCCCTGTTTATGGCAGCATCTGTAGCGGCAGTAACCCTGATGGGCTGCGGTTCGAAAACGGATAATAAGGCGGCTGATACGACGGCTGCGGCGCAGAGCAGTTCCGGCGCGGAAGCTTCTGATACGGCGGCCGATACAAAAGCGGCTTCAGGAGAGCCGGTAACGCTCCGTTTTTCCTGGTGGGGAAGCGACAGCAGGCATCAGGCTTTGCTGGCAGTAATCGAAGCCTATGAGAAAAAGAACCCCAATGTGAAGGTAGAAGCCGAGTATCAGGGATACGACGGATACTATGAAAAAATTATGACAACTCTTTCCAGTAACACCGCACCTGACGTGATCCAGCTGAGCAAGGAATGGCTGCCGGACATTCAGGGCGCAAAGCATTACCTGGCCGATCTTTCCACTCTTCCTGTGGATCTGACCACATTGAAGGACCGTTTGCTGGAGATTGCAGGCACTTACAACGGAGAGCCTAATGTGTTCCCTTGTACGGTAGGCGGTTCCGTTACCTATGTGAATACGGATTTTGCTAAGACTTATGGAATTGATTTGACTAAGAATTATACATGGGATGAGATCAAAGAGCTGGGAAAATCCATCCATGAGCAGAATGAGGACGCCTATCTGATGACAGCCGATGCGGATATGCTGAACCGTTTATTCGTTCAGCCTTACCTGGCTCAGAAGACCGGAAAACCGTTGGTGGATGAAGAGACTTATGCCATGAACTTTACGGAAGAGGACGCAAAAGAAGCGTTCCAGAACGTGATCGAATTGTATGAAACCAATACGCTGGAACCATTTGGAGAAGCGGCTACTTTTGCCGGACAGGCGGACCAGAATAACAAATGGATCAACGGAAATATCGGCATGATCGTGGACTATACCGGAAGCGCGCCGAAATATATCGCTTCCATCGACAGTCCGTTAGACGTAATTCCCATGCCGGTCATTAAAGACGCACAATGCAGCGGCGTTGCCTACAGCGGAGACAGAGGATTTGCCATCAATGACAATTCCGCAAACAAAGAAGAGGCGGCCAAATTTCTGGACTTCCTCATGAATGATCCGGAAGCCATTGCGCTTTGCAAAACAGATGTGGGATACTGCCCGACCAAGCAGTCCGACGATATCCTGATCGCAGCTGGAGTTGTGAGTGAAATCCAGAAAAAAGGCGTTGAGCTTTCCGAGCCGAATTCTTATACCAACAACATGATCAGCGGCAATACGGAACTGGAAGTGATCCGCAAAGACCTGATCCAGGAAGTTGTTTACGGAGATATCACTCCGGAGGAAGCGGCAAAAGAACTGGTTGAACAGTATCAGGAGATTCTGGACGAGTTAAAAACAAAGTAAGATGTAAACAGGAACCGTAATTGAAGAGGATGTTGTAAATGCGTATGGAATCGCAGACGGAACAAAAGTGTCCGGGCTGTTCTGTAAGGCCATTGTGAAACGGCTGCATATTACATCATCCTCTTTTAAATTTAAAACAGAATGGAGAACGATATGAGGAACAAAGCATATTATCAGGAACTGCTTTTATCTATGGTGGAACCGTTAAAAAGCCGCTACAGCGAAGGCTGTGCCGGCCTCTCGCTGGGGGCCGCCGCCGCCGGATACGGAAACCGGATCGCCGGAATGGAAGGGTTTTCCCGCGTTTTATGGGGAATGGTTTCCTACTGGGCAGGCGGCGGAGAGGATGAAAGCCTTTTGAAGGTGTATCAAAAAGGGCTTTCATCGGGAACCGATCCGATGTCCCCTGAATATTGGGGCGATCTGCACGATAAAGATCAGAGAATGGTGGAAATGGCGGCGATCAGTTACGGAATCCTGATGGTGCCGGAAAAGCTGTGGGAGCCTTTGGGTGAAAAAGAGAAGGGACAGCTGGCGGACTGGCTGTATCAGATCAATCTGTATACCCAGGCGGATAACAACTGGCAGTATTTTAAAGTGATCACCAATCTGGCTTTGAAAAGCGTGGGTAAAAAATGGAGCAGGGAACAGGTAAAAGACGCCATGGACCGGTATGAGTCTTTTTACCTGGGAAACGGATGGTATTCTGACGGACTCAGGCCACAAAAGGATTATTATACGTCTTTTGGCATTCATTTTTACTGTCTGCTGTATGCGAAATTTATGGAAAAGGAAGACCCGGAAACGGCAGAACGTTTTAAAAAGAGAGCCGGGGTATTTGCGAAAACATTCATATATTGGTTCGATGATGAAGGGAAGGCGCTTCCGTTTGGCCGTTCCCTGACCTATCGGTTTGCCCAGGCGGCTTTTTTCAGCGCATGTGCGCTGGCCGGGGTGGAGTGCTTTTCCTGGGGAGTCATTAAGGGAATCATTGAACGCCATATGGATTATTGGATGAAACAGCCTGTTTTTGACAATGGCGGGGTGCTCACGGTAGGGTATACTTATCCCAATCTGCTGATGTCGGAGAGCTATAATGCGACGGGTTCCCCGTACTGGGCGTTTAAAACCTTTGTGTGTTTGGCACTGCCGGATGACCATCCGTTCTGGCTGGCAGAGAGCCGGGAACTTCCGGAACTGGAAAAAGTCCGGGCGGTGGAGGAATGCGATATGCTGCTCTGCCATAGAAAACATGAAGTGACCGCTCTGACTGCCGGGCAATATCCGGTCATGGAACACCCTTGTGCAGCGGAAAAATATGCCAAATTCGCTTATTCCTCTGTGTTCGGATTCTGCGTTTCCCGTTCCTGTCATCAGTTAGAACAGGCGGGAACCGACAGCATGCTGGCTTTTGATGTGCACGGCATGATCTATATCAGAAGAACGTGTGAGGAATATTCCGTGTCGGAGAATCTGGTGTATTCCAGATGGAGCCCGGTGGAGGGAATACAGGTAGAAACGTGGATTACTCCTGTGAAAAATGGGCACAAACGGAGACACAGGATCACCAGCAGCCTGAACTGTACGGCGTATGACTGCGGTTTTTCCTATCCTAACTGTATGGAGGAGACTGAGCGGAAAACGGAACAAAAAAGAGCTGAGGTCTCGGATGAGAACGGGATGAGCCGGGTAGAGAGCAGTCAGGGACAGGGAGTGGTCATAGCCGCTCTGCCCAATTTGAACCTTATTTTCCCCAACGTCTTCATTCCGGCTGTTCAGCTTGATATCGTGCCGGGAACAACGGAACTGGAAACATTGGTGGAAACGGAATTTACAGACCGGGAGATCGTGATCGGAGGTGGAAACTGCTATGCGTTACGGAATTGATGAAGAAACCCGCAGATGGGCGGAAGACGTATGGGAGAAGCTGGAGAAAAAGCTGGAAGCGGAGTGCGCCCGTCTGGGCTCCATGATGCCCTACGTTCCGGTAAACGGCAGATATGAGGATATGGGAAAGAAGGAACTGACAGCCTGGACCAACGGGTTTTACAGCGGAATGCAGTGGCAGATGTACCATGCGACGGGAAACGAATGTTATAAAAATGCCGCCGTTGGGATTGAAGAACGGCTGGACGGGGCATTTGAGGAATACACCAGGCTGGATCATGACTTGGGATTTCTCTGGCTGCATACGGCTGTGGCGGATTACCGCCTTACCGGAAATGAGAAATCCCGGACAAGGGGCCTTCATGCGGCGGGAATCCTGGCAGGGCGTTATAATCCAAATGGAAGGTTTATTAAGGCCTGGAACGGCCCCAGAGAGGGGATTGCGATCGTGGACTGTCTGATGAACCTGCCACTGTTATACTGGGCATCAGAGGAACTCCATGACAGCGCTTACCGGCAGATCGCGGTCAATCATACGGAAATGGCGCTGAACTACATATGCAGGGCGGACGGTTCCTGCAACCATATGGTTGAATTCGACGCGGTTACGGGGGAGTATAAAGGAAATCCGGGAGGACAGGGATATGAAAGCGGTTCTTCCTGGAGCCGGGGGCAGTCCTGGGCCATTTATGGGCTGTCCTTAGGGTATCGGTATACCAAAAATCAGGCTTATCTGGATGCGGCCAAGCGCACGGCCCATTATTTCTGTGCGAATCTGGCGCTCAGTGATTATATACCCCTGATTGATTTCAGAGCTCCGGCCCAGCCGGTTTATTATGACACAACGGCCGGGGTGTGCGGCGCATGCGGCCTTTTGGAGCTTTCCGAACATGTGGGGCCGTTAGAAAAGGAGCTGTATGTGAAGTCGGCTGTCCGCTGCTTAAAGGCGGCTGCGGATCGGTTCTGCCGGTGGGAACCGGAAACGGATTCCATCCTGTCCCATGGATCGGCCCGGTATGACAGGGAATCGGACAGGCAGGTGCCGATTATCTATGGGGATTATTTTCTGACGGAAGGGATTTTGCGGCTTTTGGACAGGGATTTTTTGATCTGGTGATGGGATTAACTGTTTAATCTACTGAGGGACTGACGGCAGAGTTCACCGGGGCTGTGAGCAGCATCGGTTTCTTCAATTGAGAAAACGCTGTAATTGATACGTCTTGTATTCTTTTCTCCAATGTGATAGGCTAAAAGGGTGTATTTACGGAGAAAAGATAAAGAGGCGGTTAGTATGTTAGATGATCAGAGAATAGTTTTATTTGAACAGATGCCGGTGCCGAAGGCGGTTATGAAATTAGCGGTTCCTACGGTTTTAAGTTCCCTTGTTATGGTGCTTTATAATCTGGCGGATACTTATTTTGTGGGAATGCTGAATAATCCGGTGCAGAATGCGGCTGTTACGCTGGCGGCTCCGGTGCTTTTGGCGTTTAATGCGGTCAATAACCTGTTTGGCGTGGGCAGTTCCAGCATGATGAGCCGGGCGCTGGGGCGCAAGGAATATGAGACGGTGCGGCAGAGCTCTGCTTTTGGATTCTATTGCGCGCTTTTTTGCGGAGTATTGCTTTCTGTTTTTTGTATCGTATTCAAACAGCCTCTTTTGGGAGTTTTAGGGGCGGATTCCAATACGATTACAGCTACGGAAGAGTATTTAAAGTGGACGGTTTGTTTTGGAGCGGCTCCGGCTATCCTGAATGTGGTGATGGCTTATATGGTGAGAGCGGAGGGGGCTTCGCTTCATGCCAGCATTGGAACCATGAGCGGATGTCTGCTGAACATTATCATCGATCCCATTTTTATTCTCCCCTGGGGGCTGAATATGGGGGCGGCAGGAGCCGGGCTGGCCACATTTCTGTCCAACTGTTTGGCGTGCGTTTATTTCTTTATCCTGCTGTTTGTGAGAAGGAAAAATACCAACGTATGCATTCTGCCTAAGAAGTTCTCTCTGAAAAAAGTGATCGTTCTGGGCGTGTGCGGTGTCGGCATTCCGGCGGCCATACAGAACCTTTTAAATGTAACGGGCATGACGATTTTAAACAATTTCACCTCTTCCTTCGGCGCCGATGCGGTGGCGGCAATGGGAATATCGCAGAAAATCAATATGGTTCCTATGCAGGTGGCAATGGGATTTTCTCAGGGAATTATGCCCCTTATCAGTTACAGCTACGCAAGCGGGAATCATAAGCGGATGAAGGAAGCGGTTTTCTTTACGATGAAAACGATGCTTCCGCTGCTGGTTTTAATTTCTCTGGTTTATTTCATCGGAGCCGGCGGGCTGATCAGCTCATTTATGAAGAATGAATCGATTATTGCTTATGGCAGCAGGTTCCTCAGAGGATTTTGTCTGGGACTTCCGTTTCTCTGCATGGATTTCATTGCGGTGGGCGTATTCCAAGCCATTGGGATGGGAAGATCGGCGCTTATCTTTGCGATTTTGCGAAAGATTCTGCTGGAAATTCCGGCGCTCTATGTGCTCAATTATCTGTTCCCGCTGTATGGATTATCCTATGCGCAGTTTACGGCGGAACTTGTTTTATCCATTGCGGCGGTTTGTATGCTGACTAGGATCTTTCGGAAGATGCAGAAAAGCGATATGGCCGGGCGATGAACGACGGCGGCTGATATGGAAAATATCATACGAGATAAACGGAAGCAGCGGGGGCTGTCCCAGGAAGAACTGGCAAAAAAATGCGGCGTTTCCCGACAAACGGTTAATGCGATTGAAAATAATAAATACGATCCGACTTTGGCGCTGGCATTTAGTCTGGCAAAGGAATTAGAAACAACAGTTGATGAACTATTTACTGCGGATTAAATTTTATTCACTTATAATAATCCATAGACGGTAAGAGCGGAAAGGCCTCCGGTGCGGCCTTTCCGCTCTTGCTTTATCGTCTCAAAAAAAGAAAAATGGTATAGGCGATTTCGCATTTGGAACACTTATTATCAAAAGATGTAAAAACAAAAGGATTGAATGGAGATAAAAGATGAAAAGAAAGAATCAGTTAGATTTTATGGTATCAGGAGTCCTATTTCTCCTGTTTGCAGTGCTCACAGTAATGGTACGCACAATTGATGTAAAACCAATCGGGCCGGAAGCTTCGTTGGTTGGCTTGGCGTCCGTAAACGGATTCATATCCGGCTTTTTGGGAGTGAATTTGTTCTGGTATCAGATTACGGAATGGCTTGGCGCTGCGGCGGTTATGACGGCTCTTGGATTTGCTTTCCTCGGACTGTATCAGTGGATCAAGAGAAAGAGTATCAGGAAAATCGATGATGATATTATTATTTTGGGAGTATTTTATCTGATTGTGATAGGGTTCTATATCCTTTTTGAAGTGTTTATCGTGAATTACAGACCGGTCATGGGGCCGGAAGGGCTGGAAGCGTCCTATCCTTCCTCTCATACCATGACCGTATTGTTTATTATGGCAACCGCAATGATGCAGTTTCATGACCGATTTAAGACCAATTTGGTAAGAAACGGTGCGGAAACGGCTGCGGCTGTAATGCTGTGCATCGTGGTAATCGGCCGGTTCCTTTCGGGCGTTCATTGGTTTACGGATATTTTAGGCGGCATTTTTTTAGGAGCTGCGCTGGTTATGCTGTATTATTCGGTTACCGAATATAGAAAGACGAAACAGGGGCTTTCCGGCAGACGTTGAAGGATGAACTGTCACGAAAAGGTATGGCAAAATGCAGCCATATCTTTTCTTTTATCCTATTTTCGCTTATAATGAAAAAGAATTTTAGCGTAAATAAAGAAAATTCTGTTTTGTTCAGGCAGAGAAGGAGCGGTAAATCCATGTTAAAAATGATTACAGGATGTGCGGCGGCAGTCCGGAAAGTATATGGAGTGGGCGCCGGTTTATGCCTGGTATTGTTCGTCGGCCTGGCAATAGTCCGGGCGGCCGGGGACTGGAGAATACTCGGCATGGCAGAGGAAATGGTGCTGCTCACACAGACCTATATGATTATGCTGGGAATATCGTTCCTTGTATGGCGCAGCGGGCCGCAGGATAAGGCGCTTATGACAAAAGGGCGGATTCTGTGCAGTTTAGTCCTTCAGATTCTGTTTTTGCTGGCAGCGGCAGCGCTGATTCTAACGTCTGTTGCGATGATGGGACTTGCTCGGAACTACATAACACCGGCTCTCAATATTCCGAAATCAGTCAGCTATTGCGCAGGCTTGGCCGGAGGCGTTGGTATTGCCATTCAAAGTGCGGCAAATCTTGTTTTGCTGTTTCAAAAGGGAGGTGCCGCAGATGGGAAGTTATAACCTGACCGTGTTGGGCGGGCAGTTCTTTGGCGGCATTGAATCTCTTACGCTGGCAAGTGTTTTGATGATTGTCATATGTACCGCTATGGTAGAAGTTTCCGGGGGATTTTCACGGATGCGCCCTCTTTTAAAAGCCGTACTCGGATGCCGGGATGAAAGCCCGATCTGGCGGATCATGGCTCATTGGAACCGGTATGGCATCTCTTTAGCGGTCAGCATTATGCTGTTCGGATTCATTTTCGAACAGGGGATCATGGATCTTATGAATGCTATGCTGATGCCTGTTTCTGTGTTTTTTCTGGCGGCGGCTGTAATCATACGGCTTTGGGAAACGGTCATTCAAACGCGTCAGGGCATGGTGATCCGTAAAACCAGTGGGGCGGAGTGGAAATCCTGTATAAAAGACGGGCTTCCGGTTCTTATTCTGGCTTTATGCGCTGTGTATTTCATACGGAAAAGAGAGTATATTGTTTCTTTTGCCTGTTTTTGTACCCTTTACGGGCTCATTATGGCCGTGTGTTATCTGCCGAGAAATTTAAAAACCTATTGGAATGTGCTGGAGCTGACTCTGGCGCGCATTGCGGTTGTGGGCGCTATATGGGGGATCAACGCCGTTTATACAAGATGCGTGGCTCAGTTTGATCTGATGGACGGAGTTGAGGAAGTGCTGTTTGGGATGGTTTTTCCCCTTCCGCTTGCTGTCGGCGTTCTTTTGCTGTGTGCGATCGCTGTGCTGGCAAGCGCTGTATTCGGCATGGTTCCGGTGATTCTTGTATATGCATTTCCGATGACTCTTGTGGCATACAGCATGGGCGCAGGGGCGGTGTCATCCATGAGCGCCTGTCTGATCAGCGTATGGCTGGGAAATGCCGTTTTTGTGTACCGGATGAGCCGGCGGTCCGGAGAACCGGCGGAGGATGAGGCCGAAAGGGTTTCGGTTCCGGATTGCATACCGGTGCCGGAAGAACCGGCCGGGGGATATCTTGCGGCTGATATTAAGAATTTTCTGGCTCCCAATGAGCAGTATTATATTGGCAGATTTCAAAAGCTTTGCGGGGGAAAGGCGCGTTTTAATTTATGCGCCATGCTTTTAGGGGAAAATTGGTTTGCCTATAAAGGAATGTGGGCAAAAGGCATGTTATTCTGCTTGATTAACAGCGCACTAGGAACCATAGCGGTGCGCCAGTATGAAAAGTGGGAAGCTTACGGAAGGTACGGGGGAATGCCTGTATCCGTGATTTTACCCGGCATCATCGGCTTAGGAGCCGCTATATGGATCGGTATGAACGCCGATGAATTATATTGGAAGCACATTACCAAAAAACTGGATGAGATGAATCATAAAGACAGGGAAGCAAAAGATGACAAAGAATTACGCAGCAGGTTTTTTGAAAATGCTGCCCCTAATATGATCAATATTCTTCTGATGGGGCTGATCCGGCTGACAGCGGTATGGCTTTTTATGGCCGGATTCAGGTAAAGGAAGCCGGAAAAAAGATAAAGGAAATATAGAGTATGAAAGATTTAACAAAAGGCAGTCCGGCTAAAATGATGCTTCAGTTTGCGTTGCCGGTAGCCCTGGGCAATTTATTCCAGCTATTCTACAGCCTTGCCGATACCAGGGTAGTGGGCAGCACGCTGGGAGAAGCCGCTCTTGCTGCTGTGGGAGCCACGACTTCGGTCAGCACGCTGTTTATCGGATTTTTGTCCGGGCTGACCAATGGGTTCGCCCTTTTAATCGCCCGTGAATTTGGAGCGGGGCAGGAAAGAGGAGTGAGGAGATACGCGGCCGGAAGCCTTTTTCTGGGGGCGGTTACCGCCTGTTTCCTGACTGTTGTCTGTATTGGCGGTCTGAACTTCTTTTTAGGGCTTTTAAATGTTCCGGATGATCTGATGGGGGAGGCATCGGCTTATATACGGATTATTTTGGCCGGGCTTATCATGACCATGCTGTATAACGCCTGCGCGGCGATTCTGCGGGCGGTGGGGGATACGGCGGCGCCTCAGATGATCTATTTGGTGACCGGTTCCCATAACCGGATTGTTTTGGATACGGCGTCCATGTATTTGAAAGTGAATACCGTGTTTTATTTTGTGCCGTCGGCCATTTCCGTATTTCGCAACGCATTGCAGGGAATGGGAGACCATACAACGCCGGTTTTGTCCAGTTTCATTGTGGCGGGAAAGGTGGCTGTGGCGGTGATTCTTACTAAAATTCTGAAATACTGGGGAATTATCGCGGCGGAACCGATTGTGTGGGTTTTAATGGTGATCCCGCTGGCGGCGAGGATCAGAAGATTAATGGAGGAGAGAATATGAAAAAGAAGAACATGCCTAAAATTGCGGCGGCAGTCTTAATTTTGCTGATTGCCATAGCAGCCGTATTTTCCGTTGCAAAAACGGTGAAGGCGGACAGTTTAAAAAAAGCATTTGCAGAGCAGATGAGCCTGGGCGAACGGTATCTGCTGGAACAAAATTATGAAGAAGCGGTCATCGCGTTTAGCCTGGCAATCGAGATAGACCCTAAGAATGTGGACAGCTACCTGAAATTATCGGAAGCATATGCAGGAACCGGCAGCTATGAAAATGCAGTCTCAGCACTGGAAAAAGGATATGAGCAGACTCAGGACAGCCGCCTTATGGAGGCAAAAGAGAAATATGAGCGCCTGATAAAACAGATTCCGGCATTGACACGGCTGGCAGAGGTGATGGCTCAGGCAGACAGGGCCTCGGTATGGGAGTATCAGAAGGGAACTGAATATCAGGAGCTGGCGGCGTCGGCGGACGAAGTGATTACATATCCGTTGGGCAATGAACGGTATCTTTTGGTATATCCCTGCGGTCATTGTTATTATGGAACGTTGGAAGACGGCAGGCGTTCAGGGCACGGAATATGGGCCGCCTATGGATATGAAGAAGAGCTTCTCAGCTATTATGACGGAGAATGGAAGGATGATTATCCAAATGGAGCCGGTAAATACTGGACCATGTGTCTGGATGTGCCGGAGGATTTATTCAGCGATGAAGGGACATGGAAGGACGGTCTGGAGGACGGAAGGATTTCCTCTTTATATACTTCAACTTATAGAGGAGAAACGTATCTAAGCCGGTCCTATCATACCTCTAAGGAAGGGATTCCTGATGCGGTTACAGACTTAAAACCTGACAGAATTCCGACGGACAGCGGCAGGGAATTTTACTGCATGTATTCAAATGGTGAGGACAGCGAGTATGCAATAAAAGGGAGAAAATACGGGATTATTCATGCGAAAATGGGCGTGGATGACAATGAAAGCATGATCAGCGGTGCTTCTGAATAATTATAAAACAGGCTGAAAAGGCGGAGTTTAAAAAGAGTAATTGAGTGGAACGAATAAGCAGGGAAGAGGAAGCCGGAGCGGGCAGTTCCTCTTCCTTGTTTTTTGGCAGTCTGTTTTACCATCTGTTATGAATTCCTAAAATTCCACCGTAAAACCGTCATAAGCGGTAAGAAAACCGTATTGGGCCGCATATTCGGCCATCTCATCATAGACTAATTCTCCGTTATGGGAAAAATGGGTGACAACCCGTATGGTGCTGTCATCAATACAGCCAAACGAGGCTAAACGGCTCACCATCTCTTTATCATCTTCAATGCCCATATGGTAGTTTCCGTCCCGGTGTTTTCCCATGGTACAGTCCATGCTGACCAGATCCACATGTCTTCCTTTCAGATAATCCCAGGTGGATTGTGGGAAAAGCCCGGTATCATTGGCATAGAGCAGGGTTTTTCCCTGGAATTCAACGAGATAAACGTAGCAGCGTTCATCTTTTTTATGGTTGGCCAGCAGGGCGGTTATAATGTGGTCCGCCGCTTTAAAGGAAATGAACGGTTCAATCTGATGGAAGGAAGTGGCATCGTAAAGCCGTTTATCCTGTTTTGCGGCCTGTTGGTAGGCTGAGAAAACGGAATCGTTGCCGTAGATATGCAAGGGTCTGCTTAGTCCGTGGGAAAACGGTTCGGCCCGGTTGATCAGTTCTTGGGGATAGAAATGATCGTCGTGAGAATGGGTGACGATCATTTCTTCAATATCGGGAAGGCATAATCCCTGATAGAATTCATGGCAGGCGGTATCGGGAGGAAGATCCACTAAAATCGTATCGTCGATCAGCGCCTGGGAGCGGGTTCTTATGTTGCGTCCGCCTAAAACCCTGGCTTTTTGGCAGGCTGGACATTTACAGAAGGCAGAGGGCCATCCTTCTGCGGCCCCTGTTCCATAATATTTTATTTTCATGTCAGTTATCCTTTCATTTGAAGTTATAGTTTGACTGCGCCGCTTGTCATGCCGCCGATGATATTTTTCTGCATGAAGATATAGAAGATGATGATCGGAAGGCTGGAGAGCACGAAGCAGGTAAAAGTAAGGCCGTAGTCAATATTAAATTCCGACTGGAAATTATATTGGAATATGGTGAGGGTCCAGCTGGAAGGATTGCGGTTTAACATGACTAAGGGCATCATGAAATCGTTCCACATCATAAGACCTTCCCTGATCAGAACGGTTGCCATCATGGGCTTTAAAAGCGGAAAAACCACAGAACGGTAGGATTGAATGGTGGAAGCCCCGTCAATATAAGCGGCTTCTTCCAATTCCGTCGGTATGGAGGCCAGAAATCCTACGTATAAAAATACGCTTTCACATGTTGCATAGGCGATATATAAAACGACTACTCCAAAGGCATTGGTCAGATGAAGCGCGCTCATAAGTTTTACGAGAGGCATCATGCGGACCTGAAACGGGATGAAGATTCCCATAAGAAGAAAGTAATAAATGCCGCGGTAAATCCTGCTGGTTCCCATAGAGCGGGATATCGCGTAGCTCATCATCGGCATGATCAGCATATTTCCGGCAAGGGCTGTTATGGTGATGCCAAATGTATTTCTCAGAGCATAGTAGAATTTGGGATTTCTCAGTATTTCCTTATAACTGTCCAGATACAAGCTTCCGGGAAATGTAAAAAAGCTTTTTGTGCTCTCGGAAGCAGTCTTAAATGTGGTTACCACTGTGATATATAGCGGTGTCATTATAGTCAGCAGGCCCAAAATCAGGAACAGATAGATGGCAAATTTCGCAGTTTTTTTCTGTATCATAATCAATCACACCTTCTTTTTATTTGATATTGCAATCTGTGCGACCGAAATGGCGCAGATGATCAGACCGGTAATAATTGCTTCCGCAATGCTGTAGCTGTAACGGTTTTCCACGAATCCCTGGTTGTAGATCAGCATGGCAATACTTTCCGTTTTGCCGGCCGGACCGCCTTCCGTAAGGCTCTTAATATAGTCAAATACCATGATTCCGCTTTTTAAGACCATGACCAGAACTACGCTCAGTACCGGTACGAGAAATGGAACGGTTATCTTCTTAAACCGGTGCCAGCTGTTGGCGCCGTCAAGGGCGGCGGCTTCATACAAATCGATGGGAATCGTCTGAAGCCCGGCCAAAAACAACACGGTAGGGATGGCCGAACCCTGCCATATATTGACGAATAGGATTCCGTAGATGGCAAGATTGGGGTTGGCCAGTATATTGGTGCTTAAAACTTCAATATGTAAGGATTTTCCGATAACGGGAAGCATGCGGTAGAAAATCTGATTGAAGATAAGCCCTACCGTCATAGCGCTCAATACGGCCGGTAAAAAGTAGAATGCCCGGAATGTGGTGATTCCTTTAATCTTACTGTTGAGCAGAAGGGCCAGAATCAGGCTGAGCCCCACAATGCCGATGATCAGCAGAATGCTGTATTGAAGGTTAAATGTCAGAGACTTAAAAAAACGTTTGTCGGCAAACAGCTTCGCGTAATTTTTAAGACCGATAAAGTCAAAGTGAGGGCTGATGCCGTTCCAGTTGGTCATGCTGTAATAAATTCCCATTCCGATGGGGAGTATAAAAAATACGCTGTATAGAATCAGGCCTGGTATGGTAAAGCAGGCAAATGTAATGCTCTTTTCTTTTGGCCGTTTCCTAATATGCGGCCCGGATTGGTATGCCATAATGATTCCTCCTGCAGAATTTTTGATAAAGAAAGCGGTGTGCACAGATGTGCGCACCGCCGTAACAATTATTCTTCGTTATATTTTGCTGTGATAGCTTCCCCACAGGATTCTAAGAAGGTATCGATATCACCGTCCATTAAAAGCTGCTGGGCCGGAGTGCGCATATCTTCTCTTAAACCGCTTGGCCAGATGGCATTCGGGGATTCGAACATGTCGCCCGCATCCATTTTTTCTGTAATTGCCTTGAATTCAGGAACGTTGTAATTCACGCCTTTTACCATATTTGGGGAACCTTCGTTGTCGGCATAGATCTGTCCTGCTTCCGTGGTGGAGAGGAAGCGGAGGAAATCGAGGGCTTCTTCCGGATGTTTACAGCTGGTAAATACGGCGAAGTTGGTATCGATGCTGATCGGCACTTTTTTGTTTACGCCGGCCGGATCCGGATAAGGAATCATGGCGATATTCATATCGGGATTGCTGGACTTCATGCTGACTAAACCGGAAGTTACGAAGACATACATGGCGCCTTTTCCATTGACAAAATCGGCAATGGCGGACTGATGGTCCACTCCTAAGGAATCGGGAGCTCCGTATTTTTTCATGTCCAGAATTCCTTTGGCATAGGTTTTTAATGTTTCGGAATCGGCGGCAGACATCTCTCCGGCCGCAATCTTTCTGAACTCCGTATCGCTGTCGTTATTGATAATTCCTACCATACGCTCCATACGCTGACCGATCATATAAGTTTCCTTATCTTCATTGATAAAAGGTGTGATTCCGGCCGCCTGAAGCTTTTCGCAGGCACTCATCAGCTCATCATAGGTGGCAGGCAGTTCAATGTTGTTCTGGTCAAACATATCTTTGTTGGCGTAAATACCCCAAGAGCTGAGGGCGATGGGGAGACGGTAAAGCTTTCCGTCGTATTTTGCCATCTCGATTGCTGTAGGATTGATATTATCTAAGAAATCCTGTCCTGTGATATCCGTTAAAAGCCCGTCTTCAAACAGCTGGTCATAAGTGGCGCTGGTGGAAAAGCTGACGATATCCGGCATATCGTTGGAAGCGATTCTGGTCAGAAGAACGGTTTTTGCATCCGGTACGGAAGTCTGTGTGATCTCCACATTGGGATGTTCCTTTTCGTATGCCTCGATAATCAGATCCATGGCTTTGATGGCCTCTGTTTCTGATTTGTGTGAATAGTATTCCAATTTGATTTTTTCACCTGAAGCGGCTGTTTGTGTGTCTGATTTCCCGGCTGTCTCTCCCTGTGCGCCCTGGCTTTGGGCCGGTGCGGCGCTTTTTCCCGAGCAGGCTGTCATGGAAGCTGCCAGAGCTGCTGCAGCGATCAGAGCGGTTATCTTTTTTAATTTCATAATCATTACCCTCCTGTGTTTCTTGCGTTTGTTTTTGTTAACCTCTGTTAGTACTATAACAAAATTGGGACTTGCTGTGAATTGCCGCAGTTCAGATTTGTTGTCATGATGTAAGATGATGGAAAAAATATTTTTTTGCTTATGTCCGTTGACGAAAGCCTTAATTCCCTTTATTCTTGAAGGTATGAGGGGGAAATTACATGAAAAAATTCTCTGTACTCAGAACGGTTTCTATCAAAACCAGGCTGAGGTGTCTTTATTTTGTCATAACGGTTCTGCTGGCAATATGGTGCAGTTATATGATGTTCAACTATGTGAAAGATTCCCAGGATCAGGCCGTTTCTTTGAATTCCCGCATAATGAATGAATATGCGGAAGATATCAACAGCGCGTTTACGGCGCTTGATTCCGTAACAAAATTTCCGGTTCTTAGAAGCCCGGAACCAACTTATCTTTATAAATATCTCTCTTCAGAAGAGCATAGTGACGCGGAAATCCTGGCATATTATGCCGATACGGAAAGCAATTTTACAAAAATGCTGATGCTGTACCCCAATCTGGACGTCATCGCCGTTTATGATAGAAATGGAGCCGGACTGAAGCGGAGCCAAAGCGTGTCGGCGACGACTGTGGTTCAGGGGGATATGAATCTGCCATGGGTAAGGGATACTTTGGAGCAGATGGGATCGGTTACCATGCGTCCGGCCGCCAACCTGAGAGATATGGGATTGGAGCCGCCGGATAACGGGCTTTGCGCCGCAAGGGCGATTATGCGCGTAGAACACAGGGCGCCGGTAGGGCTGGTTATTGCCAGCATAAGCCTGGAGTCCAGCCGGCAGTATTTTGAGAGCAACCGTTCTTATCAGGAACAGACCATGGGATTATTCAGCCCGGATGGGGACCTGATTCAGGGAAATGTGGATGAATCTGTATACAGCGCCGTTAACAGTAAGCTGGAACTCTCTGGAAGCAGGGATATTATTGACCGGAACCACATTACCGTTAAAAGACATGGGCAGAGGTATATCTATAATTATGCACGGTTTCCCAATGGATATCTGGCGGTGCTTGAAACGCCATACGGACCGATTATCCGCGCCGCCCTGCTGTATCAGGCTCTGCCGTTACTCGTTCTGCTGGTATTTTTTCTGGGAATTATGCTGCTGATGAACCGGATGATTCTCAGCATCACCGAACCTCTGAGCCGGATGGAAAAGGCGTGCCAAACCATACAAAGCGGTGACTTTTCCTGCATCGTGGAGGATAACAGCCGTGATGAACTGGGGGATTTCACCCATTCTTTCAACACGATGGCGAAGGAAATCGACTGTCTGATTCATGAAGTCTATGAGAAACAGACCATTCAGGCTCAAACGGAGCTTCAGATGCTCAGAGCCCAGATCAACCCGCATTTTGTATATAATACATTGGAAACCATACGGGCTTCTGCAAAACGACACGAGGAAGAGGATTTAAGCCAGATGGCCTATCTTCTGGCAAAGATTCTCCGGTATGGTGTGACGTCGGGAAGCGATTATGTGACCGTGGAACAGGAGATGAATCATCTGAATGATTATACGAGCCTTCAAAAGCTTCATTACCGGAACCGGGTCAGTTTTCATGTCTATATTGAACCGAAACTCTATTCCTGCCGTATGATCCGCCTGGTTTTACAGCCTATCGTGGAAAATGCGCTGTACCATGGAATTCAGTCCATTGAAGGGGAGGGGATTATCGAGGTGATCGGCAGCCGGTCCGGAGACAACATTGTGTTCCGCATTACCGATAATGGAAAGGGCATTGAACCGGAGACTTTGGAACGGCTGAATGACTATCTGTATGGAAAAAACGAGGATTTTAAAAGCATTGGGATTAAAAATGTAAACAGGAGAATTGGATTGTCTTACGGAGACGGATATGGAATCAAAATTCAGTCTGTACCGGGGAATGGGACGATGGTGACGGTTGTGATACCGCTGATTCCTGAAAGTGGGGGGAAATAACATGCTGCATATTCTTGTGGTGGATGATGAAGAAAATATCAGATTTGAAGTGATAAACTATATAAGGGAAATTCTGGGTGAGGAAGTGCGCCTGTCGGAAGCAGAGAACGGAATTGAGGCCGTAGGGACGATTTGCTCTGAGCCGGTCGATCTGGTTTTGTCGGATGTGAAGATGCCTCTCTGTACCGGCGTGGAGATGCTGGGAAAACTGAAAGATCTGCAGTACCGGGGGCTGGTTGTCATGATCAGCGGTTTTGATGATTATGACCTGGTGCGCCGTGCCATGAGAATGGGGGCCGTGGACTATCTGCTGAAACCTCTGGTTCTGGAAGAGTTTGCCGAGGTTTTGAAATCCTGTGTAAAGAAAATCAAGCTCAGAAATGTGATGCACGGATTTGAGCCTTCCATTCTGGAAAATGTGGAAAAAAGATTTTTTATGCAGCAAAAAAGTGTTAATCAGCTTTTGAGCGGAGCCGGCAGAGATACGGTTCCCTTACAGGAATATGCTCTGGATGAAGGCCAGCTGTTTTGGCTGGCCACGCTGGATGTATTTCAGAATAACCTGGGCAGAGAGGAAGACAGGCAGCTTTTGTTTGTCCAATTGGAGGATACTTTCGCACATATGGCGGAATTGGATAAATGGATGGTGATACAAGGAGAATATAAAGGCTTTTGGGCTGTAATCCTGTTTTCAAAATATCAGAGCTGTCCTCCTGTGGATGAGATCAGAAGATATTTCAACATAAACAGAATTAAATACGGGTTCTGCGAAAATCCTGTACCCATACAGGATCTGCCGTCACAGCATATTAAATGTATTCAGGAGCTGGACCGGTTCTTTTATGATATGCCGGGAACCGGGATGGGAATCGATGGTTTAAAAGAGCCGTTTCCCTATGAAAAGACGATGGAGCAGCTGTCCGACAGTTTCTGTGAGTATGATTTGAAAGCGTTTTCCGGAATTTTGGGGAGGATGTTTTTGCAGGCCGGAAGGGACCTGGTTCCGGTTCGGGATTTTAAGCAGCAGCTGATGAATCTGGTGTATTCCATCATGGGAAAGAGCAATTCTTTTATCCAGACGGTGAGCGAGTATAAATTTACGGAATACGATGTTATGCTGACCATTCGAAACGTTACCTCCGCCGGCCAGCTTTATAAGGATATGATTCAAATTATGGATTTGTATTTAACTCAAATCGTGGAGAAATTAAGCGGGCATGATGATTTTACCATACAAAAGGCGAAAAAATACATTGAAGAGAATTACAATTCCGATGTCTCCCTTCAATCCGCCGCCAGTTATCTGGGCTTTCATCCCAATTATTTCAGCACTCTGTTTAAGAACAGAACGGGATCAACCTTCAGCCAGTACATTCAGAACCTGAGGATTGAAAAAGCTTGTGAACTGATTCATTCTACCAATCTGAATCTGTATGAGATCGGAGAGCGGGTAGGATACAGCGATAATGCAAATTTCTGCCGGGCTTTTAAAAAGGTGAAAGGGGTGTCTCCTTCAAAGTATAAGAACAGCCAGGATATCAGCTGAGAAATTGCATTGTTAGGATTTAAACCGCTCAATATAAATATTACAGATGAGGCTGCAGGGGGGCTGGCAATCGAATGTTTGACCTCTCTGCAGCTCATACAATTTGTCTTCTGCCACTCAATCACATCGCATCCAGGCATTCTGCCACCGCAGCGATATTTGCATAATCCAATCCTCCAGGAAGCGTGCAGTCGCTGCCGAGTATCAGCCGGATATCCGGCATAGAGACGGCTAACTTCCGTGTCTGTGCCGCAATTCCCTCCATATCGCCCTCAATCATCGGCCCTTCCCTGTGATCAAATCCGCCCAAAATAATCTTGTCCCTAAATATCTTTGCACCTTCCCGCAAACTGGTGCCGCTTTCACGCACTCCCCAGTTGACAATGTCGCAGGGATAATCGGAGAAGCGTTTTATATCCGCTCTCGGCTTACAGATGTGCAGTGCAACGAATTTTGCCCCCGCATCATACGCATGCTGCATGACCAAACGGTCTAGCGGCGCAATGTATTTCGCATGTTCCTCAGCTGTAAATACATCCGATTCCCCGCCCAGTGCCGCATAATAAATTCCCTCGGCCCCTGCTTTAATAAAAGCGTCTTCCATGCTGCACAGACTTTGCGCAATGTTTCTCAGACCTGCTTCAAATGCATCGGGATTCGTGCGCAGATGATACATCTGTGCGTACCTTCCGATGGAATCGTATTCCGGCGCCCCCAGCAATGTATGGGATGCAGATGCCACCACTCCGTGCAGCGTAGCCATGGGAGCGAGGTCTGTCCTTTGTGTAAAAATTTCACGCAGAAGTTCTGCCTGTGCCTGAATAAACGGTGCATTTTCATCGTATACAGGCACATTTTTCCAGTCCTTTGCACATTGAATGCTGTGATCACATGGCATCAGATGTTCGGTCATAACCTTGGCTATATCTGTCTTTGTCTTTTCAAAATATTCTAAATGTGCCTTGACGGATTTTTCACCATAAAAACATTCTTTCGGAAAATGCATCCAAAATCCTACCGGCAGACGGTCGAAGCTGTCTCCGTTCAGGAGTGCGTAAACCCTTTCTTTACCAGTCATTATAACCCCACTTTCATTTTTATCAATAATTTACCGGACATCTCAGCTTTCGTGATAACGTTTAATTGCCACCCATCCGTGCTGTGCGTTTGCCTTTCCGAGCTCCTCCAGAATATCAGATTCTCCATGAAGGGTTTCTCTCAGCCAGCCCGCTTCCTTTTCCTGAAAACTGCGCAGTATATCCGGCCTCTCGGCCGCCAGATCATTTAACTCCAGCGGGTCTTTCCTCCGGTTGAAAAGTGCATATTCAGGAAAATCCCATACGCCGGAATTAAAGGTGTGCACCATTTTCCATTCATGGTCAAACACCGCCCGCTGGCAAGTGTATAAGCCGTGGTCGCACACAAGATAATCCCGTTTCCCATCCGCGTTTATGACGTTTTGCAGCGCTATGCCGTCCCAGCTTTCGGCCGGCTCGATTCCGAAAAATGAGGTGATTGTCGGCGCTGTGTCCAAACCGTATACAAGTGAATCCGACACTTCCCCGGCATGTTCCAGGTGTGGGAATTTTACGATCATCGGGATGTGGATGCAGCTGTCATGCACCGTACCATGCTCAAGCAGCATCTGTGCTTCCCCGTATTGCTCGCCGTGATCTGCGCTTAAAATCAGCGCACAGTCATCGTAGATCCCTTCCTTTTTCAGGAATTCAATCATTTCGCCGATCAGCTTGTCCGTGTATAGAATCTCCGCATCATATCTGCGCAGAAGCTGGCAAAGATCCTGACGGTTTTTCACTCCCACGTGCTCACCGCCCCGATATTCCTTAGAGGAGCAAAGGGCGTCCAGTTCCTGATCCCGGATGTGTTCTGTGGAGGGGGCAGGAGTCTGTGCGAGAATCTCATCCGGAGGCGCCAGCGGACCATGGGGGTCCCAGTAGTGCAGATGCAGAAAAAGATTTTCACCTTTAAATGTGGTCAGCACTTCCCGGGCTGCACGGTTTACTTCACTTCCCGAAAATCGTTGAAAATGTCCTCCTCCTGTGCGGAATGAAGGATCAATCACCTGGCAGAAGCCTTGATAATACCATGGCGCCGGGTGGCGTCCGAAAGAGGAAATTCCCACTGTTTCCACGCCCTGTTCGCAGAGGCAAAAACACAAGGCGTCCTCTTTCGGCGTATTGACAGAAAGCGCGCGTTCTCCGTGCGTCTCCACCCCGTTGCAGACTCCGAAACGTCCCGTAAACAGAGCCGCCCGGGACGGCATACACGGTGTATTCGATGCAAATGCCTGTGTAAAGCGCACGCCGTCCCGCGCAAGCGAATCAATCCATGGAGTGTTCAATTGGCTTTTGTAACACCCCAAATGATCCGGGCGAAGGGTATCTATGTCAAAATAAATTACTTTCATAGCAGCACCACCTTATTATCTCTTGCTGAATCATAAATGGCGCACACCATTTGCTGTGTCTTATATGCGTCCTCCGCTCTGATATACAAATCTTCCCGGCCGGTTAAATAACGGTAGAAGTTGCGGATTTGTTTTACATGGCTTGTGCCCCAATAGCGTTTCACGTCGCCATATTCGAATATATCTGCCGGATCTTCGCATGCGATAAATTCCTGTCCGTTATTCAGATAGATATGCGCCCTGGGGCCTTCCATAACTGCCCGGCCTTTTTCACAGATAAGTTCCAAAAATACAGGTGAATTCATACAAAAATGATTCATGGCGTAGAAGCATCCATATGCGCCGTTTTCGAATTGAATCCGTCCCTGAGCCGTATCTTCCACATGGCTGCCGGGATGGTTCCAGTTAGAAAATGCCGCCTGAACAGTGGAAACGTTATGGCCCATAAACCACCGCATCAAGTCCAGCGTATGAATGGCCTGATCAATTATCACTCCGCCGCCTTCTTTTTCCCATGTGCCTTTCCAATCGCTTTTGCTGTAATATTCCTCCGATCGGTCCCATGTCAGAATCATTCTTGCGGCTGCTGCCTTTCCAAGAGAACCGTCATCCAAACATTTGCGGATCAGCTGAGAGCCGGCGTTATAGCGGTTCTGAAAAATGACCGCCAGCGTCTTTCCTGTTTGTGCAGATGTATTCAGCATTTCCAAAGCGTCGGCATCGCTGATGGCCATGGGCTTTTCCGTCATTACATGACAGCCGCTTTTCAGCGCCTTTACAGCTAAAGGAGCATGTAAATAATGGGGCGTGCAGATATGTACAACATCGGGATGTTCCTTACAAAGCATTTCATCCATGTCCGTATAACCGGCACAATGAAATTCGGCTGCCGCTTTCTCCATGCGGTCCGCTTTACAGTCGCATACGGCTACAAGCTGCGCTTCATTCATCTTCTGAACCGGCACTGCATGCATCGGGAAAATGTTTCCGCATCCCACGATAGCCGTTCGCAATACATGTTTGTTCATCGAAAACAGGACTCCTTTCCGTCAGCGCACCATGAATTGTTCAATATGGCGCTTTCCAAGAACCACTGCTTTCCAGCGGTTTTTCGGTTTTGCCCATATGGGGCCGTGAGGTTCGATCACAATGTAACCATCGTAACCGTGGTGATAGAGCATGCCGAGCATCACATTCCAGCGAAGATCCCCCATGCCTACAATCGGTTCAATCTCGAAGTTATCGTCTCCATACCGGAAGATATCTTTCGCATGGAAATGGACGATTCTTCCTCCAAATTCCTTGATGATCTCATAGGGATCGGCTTTCATATTGCGCATAATGCCAACAGGGTCCACCTTCAGATTAAATTCAGGGATTTCTGCGCACAACTTACGCAATATTTCACGGCTGCGCACGAAATTTCCGCCGTGGCCCAGATAACATGCCAATGTGATGCCGCGCTCATCCGCGTACTGTTTATAAGACAGATACTCTTTTTTGAATTCCTGAATGTTCTTATCCACATCTTCCGGATCGAATTCGCCGGTATTAAAGAATGCCATTTTACATCCGATCTGATCCACCATATCGAGGAACTGATGCATTTTTTCGCGAACCTCTGCGCGTTCATCCGCATCGGGGCTGATTGTGTTCAGCCACCAGCATCCGCAGGCCGCCGGCACCACCGGGGTATGTTCAAATGCCGGCTTAATCTTATCGACATCAAAATCCAGTCCTGCTTTGGCATTGAATAAAAGCTCAACGCCGTCGATTCCCTGTTGTTCTGCCAAATCCACCCACTTGCGTAGATCAGAGGAATCTTTACAGTCTTTCATCTCCACAATAAATCCAATCTTATTCATAATGCCCTCCTTTTCAAATTCCAAGAACTGTTTCAATGCGTCCGGAAGCCAGTGACCGCCGTGCTGCTTCAACTACCTGAAGCGGAACAAAGGCATCGCGCGCTGTTTTGCTGTTGCTGGTATGGTTCAGCAGATCATCCACGAAGGCTTTATGCTGCAGATATCCGAAAAACTGCGGTTCTACGGGAGCAGCCTTCCATTCCACATCTTTGCGGGGATCGCCGTCCGCGTTCCATCCGTAATAAACGATATCGCTGCGGTGAGGATTATATAAGTAAACAGTGCCTTTGGTCCCGTAAATCTCCATTTCAAAGCGCTTGGTACATGCCACCTGAGTCCAGAAAATCTCATGGAATACCGTTGCGCCGTTGTCCAGGCGGTAATTCAGTATCGAAGTATTCTCCACGCCGTTTAAATTAGCACTTTCGCCGCAGCCCCGGTTTTCCATTACATCTTCCGGAGACATGTGCAGGGCAAATACCTGTTTAATGTTGGCGCCGGAGATCGTGTGGATCAAATCCATGCCGTGACAGCCGATGTCCATCATGCAGCCGCCGTATCCCGGCGCGGAATCAAAGGGATTTTTGGTTGCATTGCGCATTCTGATATGCCTGACTTCTCCAATCAGCCCCTGTTCCACGATCTGACGTGCCGCGAGGGAACCGTCCATATAGGAATGCATAAATGACGGCGTCAGCTTTACTCCGCATTCTTCAACGGTGCGGATAATATCACGGCCTTCTTCAATGTTGTAGGCAAATGGTTTTTGGCTGAAAATATGTTTTCCGGCGCGCGCAGCCGCTTTGCAGAGTGTTGCGTGCATTTCGATCTTTGTAAACACGCACACAGCATCAATGGTTGGGTCAGCTAAGATGTCCCGGTAATCCAGGGTATATTGTTCGAACCCAAAATCCTTTTTGGCATTTACCGCACGATCCTCAATCAGATCGCAGGCCCAAACGAGTTTTGCTCCATCTACCCGCGCCAATGCGGGCAGATGGTACTCGTTGGCGATTTTGCCGCATCCGATCACTCCTAAACGAATTTCTTTCATGTTTTGCTGCTCCTTTTTTATGTTATTTTCAGAAATATTTTAACGGTCCAATGCAGTCTGGTTGATGGCAACATATTCATCCACCGGCATTTTATCAAATTCAGCGATAAATGCATCCCACTCGCTCATAGGCCGTTCGCCTGTAATGAATTTAACCGTATTTTCATTGGCATAATCCAGAATATCCTTTTTGTAGACATCCATCTTTTTGCTTTCTTCGGCCGTATAATTTACGCGGAGGAAATTCTCCGGGCCCGGACTGATGTAATCACGCACAACATCATTAGCTTCTTTTGTAGCGGGCAGCTGCGCCGCGCTGGCGTCCACGTCGTCTGTAATACACTGAGGCAGTTTGCCGCCTGGGAAGAGCGCCCATTTGCCCAGCGCCTGATCCAGAGAAAGACCGTCAGGGTTATTCGTAATATCTTCCCTCAATACCTTTTTCCCGTCAATCACGTCGTAGCTTTCGCCCTCGATGCCGAAGCGCATCAAAGTGGTGCCTTCTTTGCTGTAGAAGTAATCCAGCCAGCGCATCGTTGCTTCCGGATACTTATTGGAAGAGGTGATAACTGCTGTTCCGGTGGACTGAAGATTGCCGATGTGGTAGGTGTAATAACGGTCGCCGAAGGGGCCTTCCAAAACCGGAGGCTGCACATAATTGTCTTTAACGCCGCCCAGCCACTGCGTGTTGCCCATTCGGTTAACAAAACCGATCTGGTCGGCATTGGCTTTTGCCGAAACCTGAGAATCATCCATTGCGTAGGATTCAGGATCGATAAGGCCTTCCGACCAAAGTTTATTCAGATATTCGACAAGAGCCTTAAATTTCTCCTCTGTCGGAATAAAATTAACTTTTTTATCCTTGTCCACTTCCAGCCATGTGAAGTCATAATCCACTACATTCAGCGTGCCGTTTACGCCAAGTCCGAAACTGCCGAGCAGATGTTCAAACATTCTGGTGGCATACTGTTTTGCCGGAACCGCATATGGAATCTCATCTTTAATGCCGTTTCCGTTAGGATCCTGATCGCGGAACGCTACCAGAGTATCGTACAATTCATCCGTTGTTGTGGGCATGGGCAGATTTAAATTGTCCAGCCAGGTCTTGTTGATCCACTGATGCATGATCAGGTTGCCCTCGGTGAAGTTGATCTGCGGCAAAGAGTAGATGTGGCCGTCCGGAAGCGTCGTTCCTTTAGCGATGGCAGGGTATTCTTCCAGCACCGCATAAAAATTAGGGGCATAATCTTTATATTCATCTAATGCGATGATCTGCCCGTTGGTGGCATACTTCATTTCATCGGACGGACTTATCTGGGCACGCATAATGATGTCCGGCAGCTGGTTGGAAGCGAATGCCAGGTTCAGTTTTTCTTTAAAACCTGCATCGGGGACACATTCCCATTCAATCTTTATATTGGTCAGTTCCTCCATGCGTTTGATGGCAGGATGCTCGTTCCAGTCGCCCACATTGATATTCTGAGCCACCATCCCCTTTAAAACAATGGGCTCATTGACAATGGGCATTCCGGTTTTATTGACATTGGAATCTCCGGCTGTCTCCTGGGATGCTGCAGACGAAGCTGCGCTGCCGGTGTTTTCGGTACTTTTTGCTGCCGGTCCGCCGCATCCGCTGAGCATACCGGTACAGAGTGACGCTGCAAGAATCAAACTTATCGCTCTTTTTTTCATTATAAAACCCCTCCTGATTTAATTTTTGTTTTCATTTTCGTTTATACCCCCTGATTGAATGCTCATTTTTTTCTCATCATAAGACCCCCTTATCGGTTTAATATACGGACCGATGTTCCCTTTTAACCTTTTACCGAACCGATCATAACTCCCTTCACAAAGAACTTTTGCAGGAACGGATAAAGGATCAGCATTGGTACGCTGGAGACAACGACAACTGCATATTTCAAGCTTTCAGAAACCATCAATTTGTTGATATCCGTTTCCATTGCATCAACCATCTCACTGGTGGCGTTTGACAGGAGAATGTCACGCAGGATAAGCTGCAGCGGATATCTGTCGGATGATCCCACATAGATCAGGCCGTTAAAGTAGTTGTTCCAATAAGCTACTCCATAAAACAGAGTCAGTACGGCAATAATAGGCGTGGACAGCGGCAGCACTACCTTAAAGAATGCGCGGATATCGCCGCAGCCGTCTATCTCCGCCGCCTCGTACAGTTCCTCGGGAATCGAGGTCTGGATAAATGTTTTTGCCACAATAATATTGTAAACAGTAACCATATTGACTAAAATGACCGCCCAAACAGAGTTGTACAGCCCCAGCTTTTGAACGATCAGATAAGTGGGAACCATTCCGCCGTTAAAAAACATGGTTATCATAAAATAAGTCATGAGAATCTTTTTGCCGTATAATTTCCTGCGCGCCAATGGATAAGCTGCGCTTATGGAAAGAGTGGTTGCGATCAGCGTGCCAAGGCAGGTGTAGAAAATCGTATTCCTATAGCCGGTCCAAATCTTTTTATTCATAAAAACCTGTTTATACGCTTCAAAATTAATTCCTTTAGGAAGAAGCCATACGTTTCCCTGGAATACTTCCATCGGGTTACTGATGGATGCCGACAGGACAAAGACCAACGGATAAAGGGTGATAAACACTGCAAATGCAACAATGGCTGCGACGACAGTGCCGAACACTTTGTCTGTGCGCGACTGTTTTATTTTCGTTTTCCGCATTTTTATAACCTCACTTTCCTCAGAATAAACTGGTCTCACTCAGTTTCTGTGAAATCTTATTCACAAGAAGCAGCATCACAACATTTATCACATTATTGAACAAACCGATGGCGGCTGCAAACCCATAATCTGCGTTAAGAAGACCGCTCTGATATACAAAAGTCGCTATGACCTGAGATGTTTCGATATTCTGCTGATTCTGCATTAAAAAGATTTTTTCAAAGCCCATATTCATCAGTTTGCCTGCATTCATAATAAACATGATGGTTATTGTGGGCAGGATACAGGGCAGATTAATATGGAGAATCCGCTGCCACCTGGATGCGCCGTCGACCTGAGCGGCTTCGTGAAGCTGTGAGTCAACTCCCGTAAGCGCCGCTATGTAGATGATTGCATTCCAGCCGGTGTTCTGCCATATGCCGGACCAGACATACATATGAGGAAACGTGCTTGAACTGGTTAAGAACGGTATTTTTTCCATCCCAAGATCCACGAGGATCTTGTTGATCAGACCATTGCTCTGGCTGAAAAAGAGATTAAGCACGCCCACCATAACTACAATCGAAATAAAATGAGGTGCGTAGGAAATCGTTTGAACCACTTTTTTTGTCTTTTCGCTGCTTATTTCGTTAAAGGCCAGGGCCAGAATAACGGGAATCGGGAACGAAACCAGCAGGCTGTACAGGCTAAGAAACAGGGTATTTCTTATCAGGCGGGTAAAATAGTATGAATGAAAGAATCTGTCAAAATGCTGGAACCCAACCCACGGGCTTCCCGTAATTCCAAGAACCGGAGAGAAATCCTTAAATGCAATCTGTACGCCGTACATTGGAAAATAATTAAACACCAAAAAGTATATTACCGCAGGAAGCAGGAAAAGGTACAACCCTTTTGATCGATTGAGCTTCATCAAGATCCCATGCCATCTCCCATTTTTGCCCTGTGGGCAAGTGGAGTTGAGAGGAGGTGCTTTTGTAACCGGTCTGTTCATTTTGTTCACTCCTTATAAAATATTTGGCTAAAACATGAATATATTGTACATACTACACTAAGGGTATTGCGGTTACAACATGCAATTCTTGCTTTATATTGCATAAATTTACTATTACGGCTGCTTTTTTTGATACTTTTTGTCTATAATTGTTTTTGGCGTGATTAGAATCCGGGTAACCGTTCAGCCTTCCGATGCCTGTGCCGATTCCGGAAGGCTGAACGGTTATGAGTCCGGAGAGCAGCCATTAAACAGACAGTCATATCGTTGTTAGAAATATACAAAAAATACGGCCGTACATCCCTGATAATTGACATCCTATCCTAATAATTGTATAATATTTGCTAGAAAGCGGTTTATTATGGCGTCTTCACATATCACTGATCAGGAGGTTTTTATGCGAACAAAACATCTTCCACGTGCGTTTCAGCCAATTTTCCGCTTTTCAATTGCGCTTTTTTTCGCAATGGTTCTCATATTCGGCACATTGGATGCGCGGGCGATTTTGAAATCAAAAAAAGAGATGAAACAGATGCAGGTTCTCACATTAGAGCAGTCCTGCCAAAATATAGAGTATTTTCTATATGGGGCCATGCGCTGTGATCTGATCTTTCAGAATAACTCCAAGCTCGGCGCCTATAATATATCTAAAAACCGTACATATCCGCACAACATCATCCGGGAATTGAATCTCTTCAAATCATATATCAGCAGCTTAAAAAGTATTGGTTTTGTTTACACTTTCTCTCTTTATGAAGAAATCAACCATATCGTATATACGGATGCCGGCGTATACAGCGGTGACCGCTATCTTTCATTACAATGCGAAAGCAGCCTTCCTTACGAGACATTGCTCACCAGCCTTCAAGGTATCGATGGGCCCTGTTTTCTGACCGATGATATTGTCTCGCCTAAATATCTTTTGTACGCTATGCCCATTTTTCCGGAAGACCTTTCATCCCCGGGATACATTCTTTTCCTTTTAAACCGGAATGAATTTATTAAGCCCTTCTCTGATCTTGTTGCAAAATACGGCGGGGATATCTATTTTTTTGACCCTTTCGGTGATCTGTTTCTCTATTCCGGAACCTCGTTTCCTACCTTCGATGAGGCGAAGCAGGGGGTGAAGGATGGTTTTGGCTATGCGGATTCAAATCAGGACGAGCATTTTGAATACACCAGCGATTTGTATTCTTTTACTGTCTTCCAATCCATTCCCCAAAGCACTTTTTATAATTCCCTGAACGCTTCCATCTACCTTCTTCTCGGTATTTGTGCGTCTTCTCTCATATTCGGCATTGCCATATTGAGGATCGTTACAAGACACAGCGCCAAACCGCTGCATACACTTGTGGAAGACCTCCGCATTCAGGACCGTTTGCCTGAAGACGATGATTCCTCCGGCAATGAATTTGACCAGATCGCTTCCTCTTTTCAGAATCTGCTTTCACAGCAAAAAGTGCTGTCCCAAACTGTAGTGGCCCACGCGCAGATGGAAGAGGAGCAGTATATTTTATTTCTGATGGGGCTTTCCGGAGCCACAAGCTTTTCCGATGCGCTGTTAGAAAAATACGACCGCCTGTTTTCCGATTCCGCCCACAAATCCTGCGTATGCATCTTTCGCTTTGATAATGCGCAGACCCTTCCTTCCGATGAACTTTCCTGCCTTCAGTCCCAGTTGCATGAAAGTTTTGCATCAGAATGCCAAGCGGACGGATATGGCATAATGGCAAGACTGCCGGGATCTCTTGCCAATGCGGCCTTGTGTTTTCTTCCAAGCGATGCTGACGAATACGATTTTATATGTAAGGTACGGGACAATCTGCAGCATAAATTCCAGCTCAGGATTTCATGCAGCATAAGCGGTATCGTCAAGAGAAAAGAATTTCTGCCCCATGCATACAGAAATGCGATAAAATCTTTCCGGTATTATATTTTTCGCCCCAACTGCTGTATCCGGGAAAGCGATATTGCTCAGTTAGATATGAGCAACCGTTCCAGCAGTTCACAAATCAGCATCAGCGCAATCATACAGGCGATCAATTGCTGCAATCACACCGACATAGCCAATCAATGCGCAAATTTCTTTTCTGAAGTTGTCAAACGGTCTTCTCTCGCCGATTATAAGATCGCTTACTTTGACCTGATGGCCCAGCTTTCAAAAACGATTCAGAAATGTCCTGCTTCTGAACGTGAAGTGCTGTTCTATCAGTTGGAAACTCTGTATGAAAACTTTTACGTGCCCCCTGCTTATCTGGAGAAAAAAGTTTACGATCTGTGCTGTATGATCGCAAATACAATCTACCAAACGCAGAATACCAGATTAAACAACAGCCTTGAAACAGCAATTCTTAATTATATTGACCAGCACTATACTTCTCCTGATTTAACACTGGATGTAATTGCACAGGATCTGTCCTTTTCTCCATCCTATCTGACCCGTTATTTCAAGGAAAAGCAGGGCGTATCTTTGATGCAGTTCATCGACCAGAAAAGGTTTTCGAGAAGCAAGCAGCTTTTGGCGGACACAGAACTTTCTATCAAAGAAATTCGTGAACAGTGCGGATATACGGACGCTGCAAACTTTTCACGAAAGTTCAGGCAGCATGAGGGAATCACCCCGAAACAATATCGTACTCTTCATTCGCGGGTGAGGGATGACGGGGATGCATAACCATGTTGACGGAGGATAAGCACCCCATAAGGTTCAACTTTAAGAACATTAAGGCGTTCCCATTAAAAATATAAGATGCTTCTGCATAAAATTCTCCGGCTTGTAATATGATGTAAAAAACATCCTCAGGAGATTCAGTTTTGAAGGAGTATATCGAAGAACGTGCGGTAGCTATCGCCAACTACATCATAGACCATAATGCCACGGTAAGGCAGACGGCGAAGAAATTTGGGATAAGCAAATCAACGGTACATAAAGATGTCACCGACCGTCTGGAGAACATCAATCCATCTCTGGCGGCCAAGGCCCGGATCATTCTGGACATCAATAAATCTGAGCGTCATATCAGAGGCGGTCTGGCAACCAAAGAGAAATACCAGCACAGACTGCAGATGTGCAGCAAAAAAGAAGATTAGCAACAAATAATTGTAATACTATCCGCCTTCCAATCATAGAATGATAATAATCAATCTGTGGAGGGGGTTCTTTATGAAGAAAACGTTGAGCATGAAGGCGGTAATTTTAGTGAGTATGATACTATGGGTATTGATGGCGCGTTTTTTAGGCGGGTGCAGTGCCAGTAAAGATGACGGCGGCAAGGTAAGGGATCTGGAATTTACCGTAGTGAGCGAAACAGAGATTCCTGAAGAGCTTCAGAAGATTATTACCGAGAAAATGGCTCAGAGCTTTAAACTTACTTACAGTGACGACCAGAATCTGTACATAGTGGTAGGCTACGGACAGCAGCCCACAGGCGGCTACAGCATCGCAGTCAAGGAGCTGTATCTGACCGACAATTCCATCGTCATCGATACGGAACTGACCGGACCGGGCAACGGGGAAAACACGGGAACCGAACCGTCATATCCCTATATCGTCGTAAAGACAGAATTCCTGGAAAATCCGGTGATTTTCCAATAGCTAAATGTGAAAATGTGAAAAAACGGGAAAGAATCCCTTCAAAGCAGACAGCTTAGATGAAAAGAGCTTCTGCTTTGGAGGGATTTTTTTGTGCGGAAAATACTTACAGCCTGTACGGTGATCATCTCATATTATAATAAAAAGTGAACAAATGTTCAATTTTATTGGATGCATATATTGAAAAAACGTAACATTTAAAATAGAATGAAATCAGAGATAAAAACCGGTGTATCCAAAAATTTTATTAGCTGCTGCAGCAGCGGAACGAGAGGGAAATATGGCAGAAGGTAAATTGATCTTATGTGTATGCGGTGCAGGAATTAACACGTCGTTGAATGCAAAAAACAAGATATCGGAGTATCTGGCGTCTAAAGGGCGCAGTGATGTGCAGGTGATTCATGCGATGATTGGAGATATCGGCCCTTATAAAGGCAGATCCAATATGGTCATTGTCTGGATGACACAGATGGATGAATCCTATGGAGCGCCTGGATTTAAGGGTCTGCCTTTTATGATTGGTTCGAAAAAGGCCAAAGAGGAGCTGGCAGGAAAGATTGTGGAAAAATTGGATGAAATCAGCGTGAGTTAAGGAAACGGCTGTTGTCGTGAAAGGAGAATATGGGGATGGGAAATATTGCAGCGAGTATATCAGCAGTGCTGGGAAGCCTTGGGGGATCTGTATTAGTTGCTATTGTAATGTGTATTTTAGGTTTTGTGTTCCGCGCAGGTGCGAAAAACAGCATAAGAGGCGGAATCTATGCGGGAATTGGTCTGGCTGGTTTGAACATGGTGGTGAATTCTGCAACAGGGGCGCTCACTCCGGCCATACAGGCATTTTCGGAGAATTTCAATTCCGGTCTGACTGTTACTGACTTGGGGTGGGGATCTTCGGGAATCGCTTTTGCCTGGCCTGGTTTGGCGTTTGTAATACTGGGGATTTTAGCGGTAAATGCCGTGATGGTACTTTTAAAACTGACAAAAACCATGTGGACCGATATCTGGAGCATTTGGCATGGTAACGTGGTCGGCGGTTTTGTGTGGGCTGCGACCGGCGGCAATATCACGCTGGGCGTGGTGGCCGGAGTCCTTTTTCTGGCAATCGGCAGCATAATTGCGGATATTACGGCTAAAGATTATCAGGAGTTTAACGACATGCCGGGAATCGCAGTACCTTGTACAGTTTCATTTCTGGCTCTTTTTGCAAAACCGTTTAACGGTCTTTTAGAAAAGATACCGGGAATCAGGGATATCAATGCATCTCCGGAAAATATAAGAAAGAGAATGGGAATATTCGGAGAATTGGGAGTTATGGGTACGGTTATCGGTGTGATCATCGGTATTTTAGCCGGATACCGGTACGGAGAAGTGCTCAACCTGGGGGTTCAGATCGGCGTACTGATGGTATTTTTACCTAAGACGGTATCAGTCCTTTGTGAAGGCATCATTCCCATCGCCAATGCGATTACAGAATTTGTACAGGATCGGTTTGAAGGCAGGGAGGTCTATGTTGGAGTGGACTGTGCAGCATTATTGGGACATCCGTCCGTTATGGCATCTGCGGTCTTACTCTATCCCATGATCGTGATTTTAGCGGTATTGCTTCCCGGTAATGCCATGCTTCCAATCGCGTCCCTGGCCGTAATTCCCTATTGGTGCGGCGCGGTGGCAGCGCAGCTGAAGGGAAATGTTTTCAGAATTGTCCTGTTCGTGCTGATCTGGTCAATTCCAATCTTTTACATTGCATCCGCCATGGCTCCGATCCATACGCAGGCGATGGGCTTATTGGGGCTGGCAGATCAGGCAGTGGTCAATTCCAGCTTTGATATGGGCGGTGATCCTCTGGGCGCAGTGATGGTATACATATTCCAATTATTTAAATAAATTTTGTTGAATAGATGATTGATAGGGGGATTTAGATGATAACATTGGATCGTGATCTGATTGTAATGGATCTGCAGGCGGAGAACAAAGAGACGGTGATCCGCGCGGTGGTGGATAAGATGGTTGAAATGGGATATGTGGGGCCTGACTACTATGATGAAGTTATTGCCAGGGAAAAGGATTATCCCACAGGACTTCCCAGCGAAGGCGTGATGACCGCAGTTCCCCACGCATTTTGCAGTACGGTAAAAAAGACCGGGATAGGGGTTGCCCAGCTGAGAACTCCGGTTTTGTTCCAAAATGCATCGGATTATTCAGAGGAACTGCCGGTGAAGCTTGTCTTTGTTATGGCAAATGCTCAGGGAGAAGGGGAACATCTGAGCGGTCTGCAGGATTTGATGGATGTATTTTGTAAAAAACAGATGCTTCTCGACCTATATGCTTCAAAAACGCCCGAGCAATTCATGGAGATCATGGAATCCGGCAGCCGGTATCAGGAGGACTGATCCGGAATTTGGGAGGTAATATGAAAAAGGTGCTGATTGCCGGAGGATTATGCGGGACAACCATGTTGACAGCGGCGGATAAGATTAAAGAACGCTGCCTCACAAGGAATCAGGAAATTCACGTAAAAATACAAAATTTATGGGAAACCAGTTATGTGACCCCGGGATATGATCTTATCATTGAGATGTTTCCGTTTTTTGAGGAAGAAAAATGTCCTGTCATAAGCGGCAAACCGTTTATCAGCCATATCGGGGAAAAGGCTTTGATTGAACAAATTGTAAATCATCTGGAAGAATGAGGAAGTGATATCATGATCTATGCAGATTATTCCGCCACAACGCCTGTCCGGCCGGAAGTGTTGGAGGCCATGACGCCCTATTACAGCCAACTGTTTTTTAATCCATCCTCTGTCTATCCGGCCGGCAGACAGGTCCGGGAGGCGCTAGAGAAGGCGCGGGCCCGGACTGCTGACTGCATTGGAGCGGAAGCGGAGGAGATCATCTTTACCAGCGGGGGAACGGAAAGCGATAATATGGCCATAAAGGGCGTTACCCTTCATCCGGACAACAAGAAACGCCATATTATTACAACTGAAATTGAACACCACGGTGTTCTGGAACCGTGCCGCCAGCTGGAGGAACAAGGCTTTTCAGTTACCTATCTTTCGGTGGACCGGTATGGAAGAGTATCTGAAACAGACCTTAGAAAAGCCATAACAGAGGATACCTTTCTGGTATCCGTTATGTGGGTGAATAATGAAACGGGAGCGGTTCAGGATATTAAAAAACTGGCCCGGATTGCCCATCAGTCCGGCGCGGTATTTCACACAGACGCAGTGCAGGCCATGACCACTCAGCCGGTAGATGTAAGGGAGACGGAAGTCGACCTGCTGACAATTTCAGCCCATAAATTCTACGGGCCAAAGGGATGCGGGGCGCTTTACTGCAGAAAAGGGATTCCTGTTTCGGCTCTGATTAAAGGCGGACAGCAGGAAAATCATCTGAGAGGCGGAACGGAAAATGTTCCGTCTCTAATTGGCATGGGACATGCCGCCATGCTGCTGAAAGAAAACCGTGAAAAATCAGTAAAACAGATGGAACGGCTGAAAGAACGGATTGTAACTCGGTTCTCAGGACGAGAAGGTATTTTGATCAACAGCGGACCGGATTACAGCGCTCCATCCGTGTGCAACATTGGTTTTGCTGGCATTGAGGCCGAGGCAGTGGTATTCTATATGAATAGGGCAGGAATTCTGATATCCATGGGGGCTGCATGCAACACAAAAAGCGTGGAACCCTCTTACGTGATCAGGGCAATGGGGGTGCCGGAGGAATACTTGCGGGGGTGTGTCAGGATTTCATTAAGCTCATATATGACAGAGACAGAGGCGGATACAATTTGCGATTGTCTGGAAGCGGCATTTAGGAGATTAAACCGTTAATGAAACACATGGATAAAGCCTGATGCGGACTGTAAACAGAATTGGGGGACGAACGGATGAAGAAATATCTGATGGGAATTGATGTGGGGACTACAGGGACAAAAGCGGTCATATTTGACTTAGAAGGAAATGCAGCATCATATGCTTATGAAGAGTATGAGTGCATTTATCCCAGGCCGGGATGGGTGGAGCAGGACTGCGGCATGCTTTTAGAGGCGGTATATAAATGCTGTCAAAGAGCAGTTTCTTCCTCAGAAATTGACAGCCGGCTGATCGGCGGAGTGGGCATCAGTGCGCAGAGAAGCAGTACAGTATTTTTGAACAGGTCGGGAGAGCCGTTAAAGATGATTTCCTGGCTGGACAACCGTGCGGCAGAAGAGGCAGAGGAGATAGAAAAAGCGGTGGGAAAAGAGCGGTTTTATGACATCACGGGCCTTCCCGTATCCCCCACGTGGATGCTGCCCAAAATCCTTCACACCAGAAAGCACGATCCGGAGCTTTGGAAGCAGACCGAAAAGATCGTACAGCTTCAGGATTTTATTCTGCACGGCTTAGGGGCCGAAGGATATTATAGTGATGAGCCGGAAGCATGCTTTTTTGGTCTGTGGGACAGCCGTAACTTTTGTTACAGCAAGGAACTGCTGGAGACATTTGACATCAGTCCCAAATTGCTGCCTCAGATCATGCCTTCCGGAACCTTAGCGGGAGCCGTGAATTTGAAGACCGCCCAAAGAACCGGTTTAGCCCCGGGAACCCCTCTGTGCGTCGGCATAGGCGACCAGAACAGCGCTGCCATCGGAGCCGGCATTGTGGAGCCCGGGATGATTTCCATATCCATTGGAACCGGAGGATTGGCCACAGCCCTTTTAAACACCTGTTACCGCGATCCGAAAGGGCAGGCGATGGTTACAAATCATGCAGTTCATGGAATGTGGACATTTGAAGGACTGCAAAATGCAGCGGCGGGAGTATTCCGATGGTTTCGGGATGAGATTGCGGCATATGAACTGCATATGGATGGAGATCAGGTATATACGACTTTAAATCAGATGATAGAACGGATTCCTGCAGGGGCAAAAGGCCTTCTCATGCTTCCGTATTTTGCGGGAAGCGCAGCGCCCAGATGGAACAATGAGGCCAAGGGATGTTTCCTCGGCCTTACTTTGGCACATGACAGAGCCTGCATGGCCCGGGCCTGCGTGGAGGGAATTACCATGGAACAGCGCGATATCATGGAAAGCATTGACGTATTCGGCCTGGAATTTTCCTGCGCCAGAATTGTGGGAGGAGCCACTAAATCGGAGATATGGAACCAGATTCAGGCAGATATATATAAAATACCCTGCGAAACTTTGAAAGTGACGGATGCGGCTGCATTGGGCGCCGCCATCTGCGCAGGCGCCGGAGTCGGCGCTTTTGCAGGCATTAAAGAAGGCGTGGCCCGGATGGTAAAAGTGGATAAGCGTTATGAACCGAATGCAGAGAACGGAAATATCTACGATGAGCTTTACCGGCTGTATT
Source organism: Clostridium sp. chh4-2 (assembly GCF_002899675.1). Taxonomy (GTDB): domain Bacteria; phylum Bacillota; class Clostridia; order Lachnospirales; family Lachnospiraceae; genus CHH4-2. The sequence continues at coordinate 207,090 of NZ_PKUU01000009.1, forward strand.
GTAAAACCTATAAAGCTTTAGATGAAGCAGGTATTTTCCATCAAATGAAATAACCTGCTTCTGCGTTCCTTTTCTTTTCGGAATCCTTTCTTCTTTCCGGATAAACGTTATCCTTTTACTTGATTTTTTCAGCTTCCAGTAAGGAAATGGCAGCGATCTCATCAATGATCAGCCCGTTGAGATATCCGCCATGGATACCGGCTATAATCGGCATGGCTTTGTCGTTTCCGGCGCAAAGGCCGATCACCATAGGGATCTTAGCCAGATCGTCTAAGGAGATGCCGATCAGACGTCCGGCGATCCCGATGTCAGGTTCCTGGCCGTTGATATCGATTTGATGGCCGCAGATGTCGCATAACCCCATCTCGGACAGGTTCCTGGCCTCCGATTCATCTAAATATTTGGCCTTATACAGAACACTGTTTTTGTAGTTGGAAGAACCGATACCAACAAAGGCGATATCCAGATCTTTGAGAAGGGCAAAATGTTCCATAGTTTCAGGCTCTTCCATCAGAAGTTCTTTTAAATGCGGATTATGGACCAGAAGCGGGGATTGCAGAAGACTGAACTGGCATTTTAATTTTTTTGCCAGAGTTTTCACCAGTTCCCTGCCGTCCATATGCATAGTCTGACTGTAAGTTCCGCCTACCAGCTGCACAACTTTTGCTTTGGGAACGGACCGGGCGGCCTGAAAACGGCTGACAAAGGCATTAAGAGTAGTTCCCCATGCGATTCCGATTCGAATTGAGTCGGTCAAATTCTCATTCAAAAATTCAGAGGCAGCTTTTCCAATATTATCTTTCGCCTCATCCATATTATTCCCGGCAGACACGACAACTACCTTTTTAAGGCCAAAATGAGCGCGCAGCTTTTCCGCGGTTTCCGTGTTGGAAAAGAGCGGATCGTTGATCACAATCTGGACAATGTTGTACTGATGGGCCGCCGCCAGCATGCGTGAAACCTTGGGCCTTGAGATTCCCATCATCTGAGCAATATCATCCTGGGACATCTTTCCATAATAATACAGTTTGGCAACCTTAATAATATTCTTCCTTTTTTCACTCTGTTCCAATGTTAACACACTCCCTCTCTTTTGATTACTGTCATTGTATAACATTGTGAACAAATGTGCAATACTGTTGTGTAAATATATTGAAAAATGTTCATTTTTGTTTTATGATGAAGTCAGTTAATGAAGACGGTATTGTGAATACGAGGAGGTAACGGAGGATGACTAGCAGGGAACGTGTACGCGCTGTTTTGCGCGGAGAAGTACCGGACCGGGTTCCTATGGATCTATGGGGAACCGACAGCCGGATGAATACGGAATTTTATCTGAGCGTGGCGGAATACTTGAAGTTTGAGGAATTGGGGGAACGGATACGCCCCGGTTCCACATCAGAATATGAAGATTACAGGATCAGTGATTATGTGGGATCCGATTTCAGGCATATCAATATCGGCCGCCCGGACAGATTTAAAAGTTATGTGGATGAGGCGGGGAATATTATTGACGAATGGGGTGTAGGCAGAAAACTGATCGGCATTCATCCTTCTCTCAGTTATCATCCTTTAGCTGATGCCTCGATTGAGGACCTGGAGACGTATCCATGGCCGGATATCAGGGATGAGGGCCGCGTCAGAGGCCTGAAAGAGAGAGCGGAAGACTGGTATCAAAATACGGATTTTGCGATCACCGCCACATCGGCCACTTCAGGAACCATCTTTGAATTATGCCAGTATTTACGAGGAACAGAGCAGTTTTTTGTGGACCTGTACGAAGAGCCGGAATTTGCGGAAAAGCTGATTGAAAAGGTGACGGAGAAACTGACAGAGCTGAATGTTTATTATCTGGAAGCGGTAGGACCATATATTGAATGGCTTGAATTTTCTTCTGATTTCGGCACACAGAGAGCTCCGTTTATCTCTCCCGTTATCTTTGAAGAATTCTTTTTAGAACCTCATAAACGCCTGTTTGATGCCTGTAAAAAGGCTGCCCCCAATGTGAAAATATTTCTTCACAGCTGCGGAAGCGTAAAGCGGCTGATGCCATATTTCATAGAGATGGGAGTGGATATCCAAAGCGCGCTTCAGCCTTTGGCCGCTGAGATGGAATCTGAGGATTTAAAGGCAGAATTTGGTGACAAGCTGATTTTCCACGGAGGAGTGGACATCCAGTGCGCCTTAACAGGAACCTTGGAAGATACTGAGGCAGATGTGAAGAAGCGGATCGATGCATTTGGAAAAAATGGAGGGTATATCCTGTCTCCGTCCAATCATTTTCAAATCGATGTTCCCATTCAAAACTTTTTCCATATGTACGAGGTGGGAAAAAAGTACGGAGTCTATAACAAATAACCGAGAGGGGGAACAAAAAATGATTGTAAATTCCAAAGAACTTCTGCAAAATGCCAAATCCGGGAAATACTGCATTCTGGCGCCTGACTATGTGGATCTGGATTCAGCGAAAACATTTGTTAATACGGCGGAGAAAGCGGGAAAGCCAATTATCCTGTCTTTTGCCCAAGTGCTAAATGATGTGATAGCTCTTGATGAAGCAGCAGCTGTGGGCAGATTTGTGGCCGAAAGAGCAAACATACCGGTTGTGCTTCACCTGGATCATGGCGAAGATATAGATTACATAAAAAAGGCGGTGGAGTCGGGCTTTACGTCTGTTATGATCGACGCTTCCATGAAGAGCTTTGAAGAAAATGTGAGAGAAACAAAAGAAATCGTCGAGTTTTCCCATTCCAGAGGAGTTACCGTTGAGGCGGAAATCGGACATGTGGGAAGAGGAGAGAATTATACGGATTACCAGAATTCGGATTCCGTATACACTGAGGTTGAAGAAGCTGTGGAATTTTGGAACCGGACCGGAGTGGATTCCCTGGCTGTTTCCATAGGAACGGCTCATGGAATTTATAAGGGAATGGAAAAACCGGCGCTTAATTTTGAACGCCTTCACCAGCTGGCAGATGCCCTTCCGATCCCGCTTGTTCTTCACGGCGGTTCCGGTTCCGGAGACGAAAATCTTTACCGTTGTGCTTGTGAAGGAATCACGAAGATCAATATTTTTACGGATTTTCTGCTTGGAGCTATGGAAAAGATTAACGAAGAAAAACCGGGAGATTATCTGTCCCTTAAAAAAGCGGCAAATCAGGGGATGGCTCAGATATTAGAACATTATTTTAATGTGTTTTACAGATGACGGGAGAGATGGAAATGATGAAAAAGACAATAAAAAGGCCATTTTTTGTAGTGAACCCCAAAGCTTATTTATATGGTGCAGATTCGCTGAAATTGGCAAAATATGCAGACCGTCTGGCAGCAAAATATGGCGTGGATGTTTTCTTTACCGCTCAGCTGGTGGATTTGCCGGTTATTAAAAGAGAGACCGAGAATCTGATCATTACGGCTCAGCATATGGACGGCATCGTACCCGGAAGAGGAATGGGGCATGTGCTTCCTGAAGCATTGGCGGCAGCAGGAGTATCGGCGGTTTTCTTAAATCACGTGGAACACCCTATGACGGTCAGTGAATTGGCAAAGGCCATATCCAGAGCAGATGAATTGGGAATAATAACGATTGTGTGCGCGGATACTCCGGAAGAAGCAGAAGCGGTTGCCAGACTTCACCCGGATATTATGGTGTGTGAACCGTCCGGACTGATTGGAACAGGGAAGGTCAGCGGGGAAGCTTATATGAAATCTACCAACGAAGCGGTTAAATCTGTTTCTCCAAAGACACTTGTATTACAGGCGGCAGGGATAAGCAATGGGGAGAATGTCTATGCAGCCATTATGTCAGGCGCGGACGGAACAGGGGCTACCAGCGGGATTGTAGCAGCAGAAGATCCTTTTGCTGCGCTCGAAGAGATGATGGAGGCATTAGACAAAGCCGGAAAAGAGATAAAAGGGGAAGCATAAATGAAAATATATAACGATACAGTACATGTGACATCCAACGGTTTCAGACCGTCTTATCATAATATTACAGATCAGGTAAATGAAATCATACAAAAAAGCGAAATCAGCAACGGACTCTGCGTAGTCCAGTCCCAGCATACCACATGTTCGGTGATCTTTGAAGAATTTGTACACGATACCGACTTCAACGGCGATGAGTTCCTCCAAGTGGACTTAAACCGCATTCTGGACCGCATTGTACCGCGGGAGGTTACAGAAGACCGGGACTACAGATATCCCGGGCCCAAGCATGTGGATTTCCTGATGAGCCTGGACGATCCGAATTATCCGGCCGACCCGCGCACCATCTTAAATGGTGATGCACATATAAGGGGATCCTTATTCGGAGCCAGCGAATCCTTTATTTTAGAGAACGGCAAATTAAAGACCGGTTCAGTAGGCTACATATATTTCATCGACTGGGACCAAAATAGAGTGCGCGACCGCAACTGCCACGTAATGATCCTGGGCCAATAAATATGGGGGGCAAATCTTTATTTAACTGAGTAAGGTACGCCGGAAAGAAGGGGAAACCTGGGCGGGCGGCGGACATAGAGAAAGACAGGGGATTCGAGTTACGACCCTAAGTGATACTAGGCCGCCAAGAGCGGAAAAAGGCAGCGCGGCGCCATTCGCGATGAACTCCTGATGACTTCATCGCTCAAGGGCGCCTCAAATACTGATTCGGAATTCAGTATTTGTCTGCCTTTTTCCGCTCTTGCCGGCCAAGTATCACTAAGGGTCTGCACACGATCCCCTGTCTTTCTCTATGTCCGCCGCCCGCCCAGGTTTCCCCTTCTTTCCGGCTGTTGCTTGGCTAGCTGAGGAAAAAAAGATTTGGTGGATGGGAGAGTAGGTTTTTACATCAAGGGTGAAGGCATTTTCGGAAAAGCCTTGAGGATTTAATGTAAAGGGTGAAGGCATCTCGTGAAATGACTTGACATATAAAGTGAGAGCTGAAAATCTTTTGGCGATCTATGCAAACGCGATACTACATAAATACCGATGCAAAACTATTGTTTTTAATCAGGCTAGCGAAAACCAGCACGGAATGGGGAGGCGGAGCCGGGAGAGGAAAAGCGCCCCGGACAGCCCCCTGCGCTTTTCCTCTCCCGGCTC